>JADJCH010000007.1 GCA_016703325.1 Burkholderiales bacterium
TCGTTGGGTGTGCAATTGATCCCTTTCTTGTCGTCCCGGCCGGGTTTGCAGCCGTAGTCGAATGCCCCCAGCGGGATGTCCACCGTGTGCGGAATCGGTGGGGAGCGCCAACCCCACCGGAGTGTCATCACGATGTCCTGGGCTTCGTCGGTCGCCAGCCATTCCTTCGTCGCATTGCCGATCGGGTACTGCACAAGAAGCCCAGCAAACAAGAGTGCGACCGTCCACAGCCCTGCCACACGAGCCAGGGCCGGGCGCCGCGCGCTTTTCAGGTAGGCCAGCTCCGCCTCGCTGGCCATGAACCGCACCGCGTCATACCGGCGCAGCTGCCTGCGATCGGGGCCGTTCAGCAGCCGGTCGGCGGCGCCCGTGGTCGGCCAGGCCTGCGCTTCCTGCCGCAGGTTCTGCCGCAGAAGGTCGCGGTCCTTGTGTGCCGCCAGGTACTCGACCAGCCGGGGCCAGTAGGGTTGTGGCGTGCCGCCGGACGGGCCGGGTGGGCGGCTGCGCAGCAGGGCTTCGTGGATCAAGTCCACGCGGCGGGTGTCGGCGCCCTGGGCGTCGGTGGCGCTGCCGCTGACGGTGATCAGGCGCAGCCGGGCGGCGGTGTCGGCCGCCTCACGGCGCTGGCCCGAGAGGGCGCCCAGCAGCTGCTGGCCGCGGGCCAGGTCGGTGTCCTGGAAGCCCTGCCCCGCCTGCCGGCAGGCCTGCAGCCAGGTGAGGGACTGGCGGGTGTGCCGGCCTTCCGGGTGAAAGTGCGCCAGCGCCGAGAGCAGCTCCAGCGCGCCGCGCTGCATCGGGCTGCGGGCATCGCCCAGGCCCGCCAGCAGGCGGTCGGCCTCGCTGGCCAGGAGGCCGCCCAGGCGGCCGAGGGCGTCGTACTCCGCCAATGTCAGCACGCCGGGCGCAGCGGGCGTACCCCGCGGGCGGCGCAGCCAGAGGGTTTCCATCGCGTGCTGCAGCAGCGGCAGCGCGGCGGCGGGGTCGTCTTCCGCGTCGTCGAGCAGGGCCTGCAGCAGCTCGGGCTGCACCGTCAGCCGGCCCAGGCGGGCGGGGGCCATGATGGCCTGGCCCAGCCCCGCCCGACCCATCGGCGTGAGGGTGAAGGGGCTGGTCAGCGTGTTGAGCAGGCCGGCCAGGCGCGGCAGGTCCTCGGCGATGCGGTGCTGGTAGTCGCTGCGGCAGGTGCTGACCAGGTGCAGCGGGCTGGCCGGGGCGGTGAGGGCCTCGGTGAGCAGCAGGTCCAGCCGGGCGCGGGCGCTGGCGCTGCTGAGGGTGAACAGCTCCTCGAACTGGTCGATCACCAGCAGCACGCCGATGGGGCGCTGGCCGAGGGCGTCGCGCAACCACAGGCGCAGGGTTTCGGGCGGGCCGTTGCGCAGCTTTTCCAGCAGGTCGAGCGACTTCTCCTTCAATGCAGGCGCCAGCACCTCGGCCAGCGACACCAGCGGGTCGTTGCCGGGCAGCATCGGCGCGGTGACGGCCCAGTCGTCCAGCCCGGTGCGGGCCGAAAGGGCTCCCTGCTCGGCCAGCGGCAGCAGCCCGGCGCGCATCAGCGAGGACTTGCCCGAGCCGCTGCCGCCGACGATGTGCAGCCAGCGGCGGTACGGCGCGCTGCTGCCGGCAAGCGCCGGGGCGGGCGCGCCCTTGCCCTCAAGCAGCGCGATGGACGGGATGTCCGGCGTGCGGCCGAGCAGGTTCAGCGCGGCCAGCACCTCGCGCTCGCGGCCGAAGAAGCGCCGGGCCTGCTCCTTCTGGAACGATGCCAGCCCCACCCAGGGGCAGACGTCGGGCGGCAGCAGCGCCTCGGCCGGCGGGCCGTCGTCGACGAGGGCGCCCAAGCCAGCCACGGCGGCCAGCGGGCGGGTCAGCGCCTCGATCAGCGCGTCGGGCGGCGCCTCCTCCTCCCACCTCACCCCCTGCAGCAGGCCGAGGAAGGGCAGCGTCGCCAGGTCCGGCGCGCCGGGCAGCAGCACCGGCACGATCTGCGGGCGCTCCTGCGCCTCCTGCGCGCCGAAGTGGCGGTTCAGCACGGTGGAGGTTTCCGCGCCCACCCAGCGCCCCAGCCCGCGCGGTCCGAGCAGCACAACAAAGCGCCGGCAGCCCTGCAGCGCCTCACCCAGCGCATCCAGCCAGTGGTCGCTGGCGCGCAGCGCGGCGTCGTCCTTGAAGACGGTCAGCCCCGGGCGAGCAAGGCCCGATGCAGCAGGTCCGCCTGCGCCAGGTGGGTGGCGCGGTGGTAGCTGATGAAGACGTCGGGCCGCAGCGGCTCTCCCATGCTCTTCCCTTCGGTTTGCGGGGGATTTTCGCGGAGGATTCAGTTCGGGAGAAGCCTGAACGATGTCATCCACCGCCCCAACGACGGACCCGGACCAGAAGGTGGCCTGGCTGGCGCAGATCCACTACCCCGGTGAGGCAGTGACCGGCCTGCTGCTCTACGTGAAGCTGTCGGTGACCGGCACCGGTCGGAGTTCCTGCGCAACTATCTGCGTGAGCACCCCGAGTTCCCGCACGAGAGCACCGCACAACAGCTCTTCCGCGAGACCCAGTTCGAGGCTTACCGGCCCCTGGGCGAGCATGTGGGGCGAGACTTGTTTGCCGGCCAGTACTGGGGAGTTGGGCTGAAGTGCGATAAGGGACGGTATGGACGGCCATGACTTGTCTGACCACCACAAAGCCATCCGGCGATCCGTCCGAGCGTCGCTGTTGCAGGCCCATCTCAGATGGATCTGTGCAGGGGTTCCCTAGGTGGACTCTGGCACCCACCCCGGCAGATTGATGTAGTAGCGCGTTGAGCGGCCACCACCCACCTGCTGGAGCAAGCCCAATGCCTCGAGGTCGATGAGTTCGCGCGACGCCGTCGCCCGCGATGCACCCGTGACGCCCTCGTACTTCTTCGTGCTCATGCCGCCGTCGAAACCACCCGGTCCGGCATCCAGCAGCAGGTTCATCACCTTGCGCTGGCGCTCGCTCAGGGCCGTACGGCCGTGGTCCAGCCAGAAGCGGGCCTTCACGAGGGTGTGGTCCACCACCGTCGACGCCTCTTCGCAGGCAGCCTGCATTTGCTCGACGAACCAGCACACCCAGTCCGTCACGTCAGGGTCGCCATGCTGGGCGCGTTCCAGGTTGGCGTAGTAGTCGCGGCGACGATCGAGCAGGCGCTGGGATGTGCGGAACTGGCGACTGGCCTCGCCGCTGTCGCGGGCCAGCAGCAGGTCGACCAGCACGCGCCCGAGGCGACCGTTGCCGTCCTCGAAGGGGTGGATGGTCTCGAACCAGAGGTGTGCGAGCGCAGCCCGCACCCAGGTGTCCGGTTCGCTGGCGGCGTTGAACCACCGTAGAAGACGATCCATCTCCTCAGGCACGCGGCCCGATGGTGGGGCCTGGTAGTGCACCTCCTCCCGTCCCAGACGACCACTGACGATCTGCATCGGCTCGGCATGCTCGCGGTAGCCACCGACGCGAATCTTCGTCATGCCCGAGTAGCCGGTGGGAAAGAGCGCTGCGTGCCAGGCGTGCAGGCGCTGGTGCGTGAGCGGGTCGTTGCAGCGCTGGACCGCGTCGTCCATGATGTCCAGCAGGCCTTCCACGTTGCGCGGCGCGCTCGGCCCATCCTGCCTGCCCACGCCCAGCCGCCGTGCGACCGAACTGCGCACGGCTGCCAGGTCCAGTCGTTCGCCCTCGATGGCCGAGGTGGCCAGCGCATCCTGGCTCCAGGCCTCCGCAGCCAGTTCCAGGCGTTGTTCGAAGCCCAGGGCCGCCAGCTTGCCTTCGACCAGGCCCTGCGCACGCCGCACCTTGGCCAGGACCTCGCCGACACGAACGCGGTCGTACCGAAGATCGGGCCAGTCAGGGTGCTGCCAGACGTATGTGGATGCGCGGGCTTTCATGCGCTGAGGTGGAGATGAGTCGAATGTTCGTCATTATCGACTCAACAATTGAGCTGAATTTGAAGTCTATTCGACTCGAGAGTTGAAGCCGATCCGTCGCAGCCCACCGTCTCGGGGCATCACGGATCGTTGCCGCGCAAGAGCCTGACTGCCATGGGCAGCGTCCCCCGTGTCCGCAGAGGTTCGTCGCTCCAGTGGATCGACACCTGCGACCTGCTCAGCGGAACCGAAGCGCGGTTCCTTTTAGATGACCGACCGCAGGAGCCGCGCCGCAAGCCGGTGAATGGTGCCCGGACTTTGTCCGGTCCCTTCAGCATTGCATGGCTGCCATCCGGCCCACTTTGGCCGCTCATGCCGCAGTACCAGCGACCACGCCGTTGCCGGGAACCTGGTACTTGTCAGCGACCACATCGTCTCGCCTGTGCCCGCCAGGTTTGTCGATTGGAACAGCGGACTGGGAGGCTGCATTTCGCCCCCTCACGCGTGAGCGCTCCCAGCTCACTTCCACGGCACCGGCAGTGGCCCGGCTCCTTCGACCCGGACCTTCAGCGTCGCCGACAGACTGGTTGCAGTCCGTGACGCCCCCGGTTGGGGTGACAACTCCTGCCTATAGCAGCCGTTCGCCCCGCACATGTGAAGGCCGCTGCACGCCGGAGCTGGCGTGCTTTCGCTCGCCCGTTGGTCGCCGGCTACACTTTGCTGAAATCTGCTGAAGCCTTACGCGGAGTAGCGGGAAGAACGGGGAACGGGAGATCACCGTGCGACTAAGCCGGATCGTCATCAAAAACTTCAGGAACTTCAGTTCCCTCGACGTTCGACTCGGGCGGCATGCCGTCGTGCTCGGCGAAAACAAGGTCGGCAAGACCAACCTGTTGTTCGCCTTGCGACTGATTCTCGATCCCGCACTGCCGGACTCGGCGCGACGGCTGCGCCTCGACGACTTCTGGGACGGCCTGGACCGCCCGCTGAAGGCCGAGGACGTTATCGAGGTATCGATCGAGTTCAGCGACTTCGAGGACCGCGAAGAACTATTGGCAGTGCTCGCAGACCACCTCGTGCAGCCGGATCCGATGGTGGCGCGAATCACGTACAGATACCAGCCGGTTGCCGGGCTCGACCGTGCACCGCGCAGCGAGAGGCGGACTATGAATTCATAGTCTTCGGCGGCGGACGTCCCGACAACACCGTCAGCTACGAGTTGCGGCGCTGGATGCCGATGGATCTTTTCCCCGCTCTGCGCGACGCAGAGTCCGACCTCGCGCGATGGGCCCGCTCTCCACTGCGGCCGCTGCTCGACCGAGCCACAAAGACCGTGGACGAGGAGGCTCTAAGCAAGATCGCTGAGGAGGTCTGCGCGACCACGTCAAGGATTGCCGCACTTCCGGAACTGGCCGAGGTCGTCACCCAGGTCAACGAGCAGCTCACCGCGATGGTCGGCTCCCAACACGCCATCGAAACGGCCCTCGGCTTTGCGCCGACCGATCCCGAACGGATGCTGCGCGCACTGCAGATGATGATCGACGGCGGCAAGCGCGGCATCGCTGAAGCGAGCCTAGGGTCGGCCAACGTGCTGTACCTCGCGCTGAAACACCTTGAACTCCAGTACTTGGCGGAGGAGGGAGAGCGCCAGCACACGTTCCTTGCGATCGAGGAGCCCGAGGCCCATCTGCACCCGCAACTACAGCGGCTGATCTACCGCAATTACCTGAAGACGCGCGACGAGGCTGAAGGCGACCCTGAGCCTCGGAGCATCCTGCTGACCACTCACTCGCCCAACGTAGCTAGCGTGGCGCCGCTGTCCAACGTCGTGGTGCTTCGCCGCGTGGTCGGCGAGGGGCACACGATCGCACGTTCGCTCGAAGGCATCAAGCTCGCCGATGCGGACCGCGAAGACCTCGAGCGCTACATCGACGTTACGCGTGGCGAGCTCTTCTTCTCGAAGGGCGTCATCCTGGTCGAGGGCGACGCGGAGCGCTTCCTGCTGCCGACGCTGAGTAGACTGCATGACAAAAGCATCGACTTCGACGCGATGGGCATCTCCGTCTGCTCAATTGCCGGCACCAACTTCGCCCCCTACGTGAAGCTGCTTGGACCGAAAGGGCTGGATCTGCCTTTCGTCGTGCTGACCGACTACGACCCGAAGAGAGAAGAGGTCAGCCAGGAGGACGACGACCCTGCAGCGAGCGGCGTGACCGACAGCTATGGCGAGAGCCGCGTCGTCAACCAAATCATGAACGTGGTGCTGCCGAAGGCGCTCTGGAAAGAAAAGAGCTTCGAAGAGGTACTCGCGCTAGCCCCCAAGTACGGCGTCTTTCTCAACGACTTCACCTTCGAGGTCGACCTCTTCAAGGCCGGCTCGGCGGACCAATTCTCGAGGGCCATCACGGCGCTGACGCCGAACAAGGCAATGCACAAGCGCTTCGCCGCGCTGGCCGCAGACCCTACCTCCCTCGATGGGAAGCCGTTCCTCAAGGACATCGACTCGATTGGTAAGGGGCGCCTCGCTCAGCGACTGGCGGCCACGCTACTGGTGGACGGCGTGGACACGTGCCCCCCCTATATTAAGAAGGCGCTGCGATACCTGCGAGGCAAGCTGAAATGAGCGGCCCTGCTCCGGCCTACGTTGCGGCTGCGGAGGACCTGCGTGGCAACTACGACCAGTGGGCCGCCTACGAAGCCACCGGCAACTGCGCCATCCTAGCCGGGCCAGGCAGCGGGAAGACCAAGACCATCACGGTCAAGATCGCCCGGCTGCTTGCCCAGGATGTCCACCGTCCCCGGCGGATCGCGTGCATCACCTACAGCAACACGTGCGTGGGTGAGTTGCGGTCCCGGCTAAATCGGCTCGGCATCGACGACGGTGACCGTCTCGTACTCTCTACCGTCCATTCCTTCTGCCTGACGGAACTGGTCTTGCCCTATGCCAGCATGGCCGGCCTCGATGTGCCGGAGCCGCTGGTGGTGGCCTCCCCGGCCCAGGCCCGCAAGCTGTTCGCCGATGCCTATCGTTCGAAGCTGGGGGGCAACGCGCCCAGTTGGTTCCGCACGGCCTCCGACAAGCTGCGCCGCACCGTTCCGGACCGCGACAGCGATGAGTGGCACGGCTGGTCCGGTCGAGAGACAACGGTCATCGAGGCCTACGAGGCCCTGCTGCTGGACAACGGCCTGATCGACTTCGACGGTTTGGTTCTCGCGGGCCTGGCCCTGGTCGAAAAGCACGAGTGGGTGTGCCGCGCCATCCGGGCGAAGTATCCCGTCGTCGTCATCGACGAGTACCAGGACCTCGGCTTGCCGCTGCATCGCATCGTGCTGGCCCTGATTCGCGCTGGCGTGCGCATCATCGCTGTCGGCGATCCCGACCAGTCGATCTATGGATTCACCGGTGCCAAGCCGGCGCTGCTGAGGGCGCTGGCTCGCATGCGCGGCATGGAAGCCGTCACGCTCAAGCTGAACTACCGGTGTGCCGACAGCATCATCGCAGCCTCGAAAAGCCTGCTGTCCCAACCCTCGGATTTCCGTTCCCACGATGGCCGCCAGGGTGAGATCCGCATCCATCGGCTCAAACGCAACCTGCAAGGCCAGGCCGAATACGCACTGGGCCAGTTGGTGCCCGCGCTGCTCAAGGCAAACACGGGCTGGACGCCGGGAGACATTGCGCTGCTGTACCGCTCTCTGAACGAGGGCTCGCCGATTGCGCAGGCGGCAGATCGACTTGGGATGCGGTACTTCCGCTTGGACAACGGATCACCGATCAAGCGCACACGACTGACAGAGTGGCTGACGATGGCCGCGCGTTGGTGCGCTGGCGGATGGGAGCAGGGCGACGTGCAGCTCTCACAGCTCTTGAAGGAGTGGCGCCGGTTGCGGCCTTCGCTTCGCAGCGAGCCTGACCGGCTCGCCGAGCGCAAGCGCCTCGTCTCTGCGCTCTATAAGCTGCGAGCCAACGCCATGCTGTTGCGAAAGTGGCTGAAGTCGCTGCGCGATGCGGTGTTGGATGCGCTGCTGCACGCAGAGCCCGGACTGGCCGACGAGGTCGACAACCTTGAGGATCTCAGCGCGGCGACGTTGCCCGGCGGTGCACTGGCAGCGTTCACGGTAGAGATCTTCGGCAACCAGGGGCGGAGTCCGGACCAGATCAACCTCATGACGCTGCACAGCTCCAAGGGCCTGGAGTTTCAGGCCGTCATCATGATGGGGCTCGAGGCTGGCGTGTTCCCGAGCGGTTACGACAAGACAGAAGAACAGCTGGAGGAAGCAAAGCGCCTGTTCTACGTTGGTGTTACGCGGGCCAAGACCCAGGTACACCTGATGTTCGACTCTGACGAGTCGCCGCTGATCACCGCAATTCGGGAGGCTGCATAAATGTCCCGCTGCTCACTCGCTTGCTGGCTGGCGTCTCGATCATCCTTGCCTGGGATGGCGAATGTCTGACTACTTCAGCGATCGAGAGAACGGCCCGCGCGCGCGCACTGAACAAAGCATCTCGCCGGCAGTCTGGAAGGGACTCGTGGCCGTCGTGCAGGGCCTGCTGAATAGCGGCGCCCTCGGACTGCGCTTTCCCGAGCGCTGCCCTGACGGGCAGGCCATCTGCGGCTGCGACACTGCCTCGCTCGGTGCGGCCATCGCCGCCGAAATGCCCGGTCTGGCATGGCCGCTCGAAACAACACGCGAGACTGGCGAGGGCGGGTTCTTATCGCAGCAGGAGCCCTTCGCACCGGACACCCTACTGATTCTGGACTTCATCGAATTCGTCCACGCCGCCGTGGCGAAGCCCCTTCCAGGGAAGTACCACGAGTACTTCAACCACCACCATCTGAGTTTCGATCAAACGGCCGGCCAGGATGACTTCCGAGCGACCGTCAACCGCATGTTTGCGCGCAACGGTGTGGCCTACGAGATGGTCTCGACTGGGCGCATCATGCGCGTGCTGCCGCCCGTGCTCGGCGAGGAGCTCCGACGCACCGCCTTCGACAGCGGCGACCGGATGCTTGACAACATGCTTGAGGAGTGCCGCACCAAGTTCTCCGATCGGAGCCCGCTGATGCGCCGAGAGGCGCTGGAGCGCCTGTGGGATGGCTGGGAGCGCCTGAAGTCGATGGCCGATCCGAACGACAAGAAGCGGTCCGTGAAGATCATCCTCGATGCGGTGGTCGCTGAGCCGGCGCTGCGGGCGAGGCTCGAGGCAGAGGCCCAGGAGCTGACCTCGGTCGGCAACAGCCATCTGATCCGCCACTCGGAGGTGAGTCAGGTGCCGGTGATCGACACGGATCAGGTCGACTATCTGTTTCATCGCCTGTTCGCGATGATCCAGCTCATGCTGAAGAAGAAATCAGCGACGAGCAGTTCACCGCACAGCTGCAGGAGAACTTGAAAGTGCTGCAGTCGGCTAGCACGATTCTTCGTCGCCCATCACAGTGCCGGCGATGTAAGCTGTGCCGTCTGCAGCGGCCAGCGACGACGACCGCGAATTCACGCCCGAGCGTCAGCAAAGTGGCCGAAACCGTGAGTTCGAGCGCTGTCGGCCACTGACCGCAACAGCTGCAGACCTGACAAACAAAGTCGGCGCAACGTTTCGATTCAGGCTCGACCACCACCTCGTCACACCGTACCACCCCATCCCGCCGGGCCTCACCCCGACCTCGATACCCCCCTCACCTCCCACCCCTTTCCCCGAGACACCGCCCCGCCGACGCCCCACGATGAGGCGTGCCCACCACCCCGTCCACCGCCAGCCTCCCGCCATCGACGACCCGCAGCACCGCGCTGCGCCGCCTTGTCGCATTCATCGCAGTCAGCAGCCTGCTGATCACCCAGACCACCAGCCTGGCCGGCCCACATGACGAAGGCCTGGCGGCGGGGCGTGCCGCCAACCCGGTCATCCGCGGTGGCATCACCACCCCGGGCGCTTCAGCCGCGGTGCCGGGCGTCACCAGCAGCCCGGGCGAGCGCAGCTTCTACCGCCAGCCCAACCTGGCAGCGCAGGGCAACAGCCTTCTGGCAGCCTGCGCCAGCACGCCCCAGGACCCGGTGTGCCAGGCCTTGCTGGGGGCCCAGGCCTCGGCCAACACCGCCCGCCCGGGCCTGGCGGTGGATGACCCGTCCGTTGCGGCTGCGCGGGCGATCAACCGGTCTCCTTCGTCCCAGCTGGGCGATCTGTCGGCCTACTACAGCGGCTGCAGCACCAGCGCCACCGCCCTGCCCGCACGCGTCGAGCCACGCAGCTGCCTGCGCTCCTCTGAACCCGGCAGCCTGCGCTGCAGCCGTCAACTCAGCGTTGCCGTCACCCGCAGCAGCAGTTGCACCCCGGGCGACTGGTTTGCCCACGCCGGCTCCGGCTCAGCCGGGCTGGATGCGCAGTGCCTGCCGGACCGGCCGCTGACGGCACAGCGCTTTCGGGTGACGCAGGGCGGCAGCCCGCTGGCCTTCTTTGATGTGGACCTGACGCGGCCGACGCCCTTCACTGCACTAGTGGCCGTGCTCGGCAGCAGCCTCTCAGCGATCGACGGGCAGCCGATCCGTGAAGGGGTCTGGGTGTCCGACTCCGCCTGCAGCGGCCCGGTCTGCACCCTGACCGCGCAGATCGCCCCGGAGCGGCGCGAGACCTGCATCGGCGGAACTGCATCGGTGCTGTCCTGCACCAGCGTCGAACCCTTCCTGCCCACCTACTCCGCCTGCCCGGCGGGCACCCAGGGCGGTGACCTCATCCAGGCCATGACCTGCGCGGGAGACAACGGTTGCAGCAGCACCGGCCTGGACCCACAGCGCTGTTTTGCCCCTTCCTCCGGCTGGACGCCCTACACCGGCTCGGACACCTCGGGCAGCCTGGCAAGCCTGTACTGGACCCCGGCCAGCAGCCGCAGCGTGGTGGGCTGGGCGGTCAACCCGCTGTTCGGCCCCATCCCCACGCTGCAGCTGTCCTACGAGCCGGCCCGCTCCACGGTGACGGAGACCGACCGCTGGGACGATCAGTGCCCCAACCTGGCAGCAGGCGGACGCTGCACAGCCTCGGCGACGTCGGCGGAGGTCTGCACCCACGGCCCGGCCACCCAGCTGATCGACGACGCGCCCGTCACCCGGGACTGCTGGGAGTACAGCCGCAGCCTGACCTGCGCCGGGTGGGTGCCGGCCGACCCCTGTGCCGAACTGGAGGCAGCCGGCTGCACGCCGCAGGGCTCCAGCTGCCTGCACAGTGATCCGGCCACCGGCGCCTGCCGGATCGTCGAAGAGCGCTTCTCCTGCCCCTGGCCCGCGGAGACGGTGACCAGCACCAGCGGCTGCCCGACGCAGACCTTCTGCCTGAACGGCAACTGCTTCGACACCGCAGCCCCGGCCGATGCGGACTTCGCTCGCAGCATCACGATGCTGGAGGCCGGCCGGCAGGCCGGGGTCTACCTGGACACCGACCGCATGGAGGTGTTCCGCGGCGAAGGCAACCGCTGCCGCGATCGCCTTTTCACGAACTGCTGCAGCGCAGACACCCGCGGCGGCTCGATGCACAACCTGGCGGTGCTGGGCATGGGATCCCGGCTGGTCTACGACCTGCTGATGAACCCCGGCAACCAGCGCTTTGTGCAGCAGGGCCTGCAGGCGTTGCTGATGGGCCAGGGGTTTGTGGGCAGTTTCAGCAGCTATGGCATCACGGTGGCGGTCAATGGGGCGGCGCTGCCGGCCGGCTCGGTGGCGCTGTACTCCGGCGAAAGCGTGGTGGTTGCCTTCGACCCCTGGACGCTGGCGGTGGCAGCGGTGTTCTACGCCGCGCTGTCGCTGACCTCCTGCAACGAAGACGAAGCCCGTCTGGCCATGAAGGAAGGCGCCGGGCTGTGCCACAGCGTGGGCGACTGGTGCTCCACCTGCCTGAGGGTGCTGGGCAGCTGTGTGTCCTGCACCGAACGGACCACCTCCAAGTGCTGCTTCAACTCCAGGCTGGCCCGCATCATCAACGAGCAGGGCCGCCAACAGCTCGGCAAGGGCTGGGGCGATGAACGCTCACCCGACTGCTCGGGTTTCACCGTGGCGCAACTGCAGGCGCTGGACTTTGCCGCCATGGACCTGTCGGAGTTCTACGCCTCCCTGGTGCCCACGCTGCCGGACGCCGCCACCCTGCAGAACCGGGTGGGCGGCCGGGCACCGAGCTGCTACTACGGACAGGGGAGTTGCCCATGAAGCCGGTGTCCCGCCTGCTGGGGTTGGGTCTCCTGTTGGCCGCAGGTCCGGCTGCCGCCGCTGGCAGCCGGCAGCCTGTGGAAGATGCGCGGCCGCTGATGCTGCGGGCCCTTGATGCGGCCGATGGGCGCGCCCAGGGTGTGCTGGTGGGCGACTCTGCGCGCAGCCTCGCCCAGCACTTCCAGACCTCGGCACCGGTCCTGGTCGATGTGGTCACGCTGCGCCGCCTCTCGCAGCCGGGCTGCCGGCGCCTGCAGATCACCTTCCGGCAAGAAGGGGTGCGCCTGCCGGGAGCCGACCTCGCGGGGCCGCGGTCGCTGGCCTTCGGCATCAATTTCTGCCGCGACGGGCAGCCGCCCCGGTCGCAGGAGTGAGACGCCATGTCGGGTGTGCCCGCCCTGGAATCCCTGCTGGTCATTGCATTGGCGAGCTGCGCCCTGCCCTGCCAGGCGCAGGGCAGCGGCTACTGGACCGATGCCTGGCGCGGCTGGCATTTCTACGAACGGCCGGAAGAGCCGGGAGAGCTGGAAGCGCCGGCACCGCGCCCTGTGGCCCGGCCAGCCTCTGCTGCCGCGGCTTCTGCTGTGCCGGATCGAGCGTCTGTCACCCGCCCAACCCGGGCACCGGAGTTGCTGGAGTTCGAGCGCCTGCAGAAGGCGTTGGAGGAGCTGCGGCAGATCGCCATCGTTCAACCCAGCGAGGTCAATGTGCGGCGCTACATGACGCTGGAGTCGCAGGTGGTGGCGCGGGCGTCGGCCTTTGCGGATGTGGCCCGGCGGGTGGCCTGGATGCAGCCGGAGCTGGACCCCAGTCTGCAGGGCCGGCCGGTGAACGCGCTGGCGCTGGAGGTCTACGACCAGCAGCAGGCACGCTCGCGCAGCCGGGCGGTGGCGGCGCTGGCGCGCGACCATGTGCTGCTGTTCTTCTTTCGCAGCGACTGCCCCTACTGCCATGCGATGGCGCCGGTGCTGGCGGCGTTTGCCGGGCAGCATGGGTTGAGGGTGGAGGCTGTCAGTGTGGACGGCGGCGCATTGCCGCAGTACCCGCAGCCGCGCGCAGACAACGGCATCGCCCGGGCGCTGCAGGTCAGCCAGGTGCCAGCACTCTACCTGGCGCAGCCGGGGGCCGGGCGCATCACGCCGATCGGCTTTGGGGTGCTGTCGCAGGCGCAGCTGCTGGAGCGCCTGGGCAGCCTGGCCGAAGGACCGCCGGGCACCTCGGCAAGCGTTGCGCCACTTCGCAGCGACCTGACCACCACCGCGGCCCTGCCGGGCCCGACCTGGGGAATCAAGCCATGACCCGCCTGACTGTGTTGAGTCGTCGAAGTGGCTGCGCGGTGATCGCGCTGGCGCTGGCCCTGCCGCATCCGCTGGCCTTTGCAGGGGACCTCAACAGCGAGGTGGACACGATGTTCCGCCAGCTCGGGGCGGTGGGCAATGTGACGGCGCCAGGGGCTTTTCGGGGGCAGGCCTTCAACACCTACACCGGCGGCAGCTTCTTCATGCGCACGCCCAACAAGGTCTACCAGTTGGCCGCCGTGCAGTTTCCCAGTGCGAAGGGCGGTTGTGGCGGCATCGACGTGTTTGCAGGCTCGTTTTCTCACCTGTCGGCCGACGAGTTCAAGAACATGCTGCGCAACATCACCGCGGCCTTGCCGGGCATTGCGTTTCAGCTGGCGCTGGAGTCGGTGTCGCCCATGCTGGGCGGCCTGACGAAGTGGGCCAAGGGGCTGGAGACCTGGATCAACAACGCACGCATCAGCTCCTGCGAGACGGCCAAGGCCATCGTCAGCTCGGCAGCGGACGCCACCGGGTTCAGCTCGCAGGAGACCTGCGCGGACCTGGCCATCGAGATGGGGCTGGAGAGCGACCGGGATGGTGCGCGGCGGCGCTGCGCCTCCGACCGCCCGAGCATCCTGGCCTCGGCACGGCGCTCCTCGGACCCGAACCTGCGCAACCGCGCGCCCTTTGTCGGCAACCTGACCTGGAAGGCGCTGCAGTACGCCAGCAATCAGCTCGACGATGCGGAGCGCGAGTTGATCATGAGCCTGGTGGGCACGGTGATCTTCCATCCGGAGGAGGCCGCCCGGGATCCGGAGCCGATCGCGCCCACGCTGACCTCGATCAGCCAGTTGCTCTACGGCCAGGGCGACAGCTCCGGCTCCGGGGTGTCGCAGCACCTGCTGCGCTGCAACAACTACAGCGACTGCGATGTCGTCACGCTGGACACCACCTACAGCCACACCCCCTTCACGGTGAAGGTGGAGACGCTGATGCGCTCGATCGCGGACAAGATCGCCACGCGCACGGCCATCCCGAACAATTCCGCCGAACTCGGCTTCGTGAACCAGACCACCGAGCCGGTCTACAAGATGCTGTCGGTGGGCTCGTCGATCCCCGGATCGGGCCTGGCGGACAGCCTGATTGCCCAATACCGCGACCTGATTGCTGCGGACTACGCCTATGTGTTCCTGGAGCGCAACCTGCGCCTGGGGATGGCGGCGCTGGACAAGGATTTCCTGCTGCAGCAGGGCCAGCGTGAGCGCGCCCAGCAGATCCGCCAGCGCAGCCAGGCCATGCTGCTGCAGCTGTCGCAGGAGAAGAACCTGCTGTACCAGAAGGTGGGCTCCTACCGCGCGGTGGCCAGCCACCTGGAGCAGCTGGAGCGCCAGCTGCGATCGAGCATGCCGCAGCATGTGATGGACCTGCTCGGGCACCGCGCCGCGCTGATGGCGCGCTGAGATCCTGCAAGGTGGGTGGCCATGTGGGAGATCTATGCCTATCAGAACGCCGACAGCCTGTTCGGTGTATTCAACGCGGCAGCGGCGATCCACGCCTCCGGGGACTACGCCGCAGCGCTGGGGGCGGTGGCCTTCTGCGGCTTCGCGGCCGCGCTGCTGGCCTATGCCTTTGCACCGGAGAAGCTGCAAGGCTGGAAGTGGCTGGCCACGGTGGTGCTGGTCTACGGGGTGCTGGTGCTGCCGCGCGTGACGCTGGGCATCGTGGACCGCACCGGCGGCAGCGCCGTCAAGGTGGTGGACAACGTGCCCTTCGGGGTGGCGGCGCTGGGCAGCCTGACCAGCACCATCGGCCACACCCTCACCGGCTTGTTCGAGACGGCGTTTCAGGTGATTCCGGGCACAGGGGCCCTGCCTGCGGAGCTGAGCTACGAACGCCATGGGCTGATGTTCGGGAACCGGCTGATCCGCGAGGCCGGCACGATGGTGTTCCAGGATCCGAACTTCCGCACCGACCTGATCCAGTTCATTCACAACTGCACCAGCTACGACCTGCTGGACGGCACCCTCGACCGGGCAGGTTTCAGTGCGGCAGGCGATGTCTGGGCGCTGATGTCCACCCCCAACCCGGCACGTTTCACGACGTTGAGCAGCGGCGCAGCCTCTGTGGTGACCTGCACCGATGCCTATGCGAATCTCAACACCCGGCTGCCGGTGCAGGTGGGCCGGCTGCAGGCGGGCCTGGCGTTGACGCTGCACCCCACGCTGCCGGCCAACGCAGCCGCTGCGGTGATCGCCGGGCAGGTGCAGCAGGCCTACCTGAAGAACGGCATTGCCGATGCAGCGCAGACGGCGGCCGACCTGATCCGCCAGAACGCGCTGCTCAATGCCATCGAGGACACCGGTCAGTTGGTGGGCCAGAAGATCAACGATCCGGCCGCGATGGCCCTGGCAGTGGGTCGGGCGCAGGCCACCGCGCAGCAGAACGCAACCTGGATCAATCAGGGCAAGCTGGCCGAGCAGGCGCTGCCGGTGCTGCGCAATGTGGTGGAGGCGCTGAGCTTTGCGCTGTTTCCTCTGCTGGTGCTGATGCTGCTGCTGTCCAGCGGTCGGGACTCGCTGCTGCTGCTCAAGGGCTACGCGCTGGTGATGGTGTGGATCCAGCTGTGGCCGCCGCTGTTTGCGGTGTTGAACTACATGGCATCGATCTATGCGGCGCAGGATCTGGCGGCCGCGGCCGATCTGGGCTCGGGTGTGCGCTCCCTGTCGCTGCGCACGGCATCGAGCATCTACGCCCGGGCGATCTCTGGTGAAGCCGTGGTGGGCCACCTGGCGTTGGCGGTGCCGCTGCTGGCCTGGGCGTTGGTGAAGCGGCTGGAGGGCATGGGCAGCACCTTGGTGGGGGGCCTGGGCGCCCTGCAGGGCACGCTGTCGGCGGCCACTGGCGGCGCGGCAGCCGGCAACCTGGGGTTGGGCAATGTGACGATGGACCAGGCCCAGCTGGCCCCCAACCGAAGTTCGGCCTTCATGAGCCATTGGCAGGACGATCGCAGCGGCAACACGTTCTCGGCGAACGCGCTGACCGGGCGCAGTGCGGTGAGCCTGCTGCGCAAACAGGGCTTTGCGTCGCGGGTGGTGTCGATGCGGGTGTCCGAGCAGGAGGTCAGCGAGGCGAGCCGGCAGGCCGATGCGGCGCAGGCCGAGGCCACGTCACTGAACCGGGAGCGGTCAGCGGCTTTGACGGAAGCCTTCTCGCGCGGGGTGAATCAGTTGAAGTCGAACAGCCAGAGCACGGCGTCGAGTTCCAGCCGCTTCGAGCAGCTCGGCAGCACGCTGAATCGGCTGGATCAGATCAGCCGCTCGGTGTCGGAGCGCACGGGGGTGTCTCAATCGCAGGTGGCGCAGATTGCCTTTGGTGCCCGGGCGGCGTTGGGGCTGTCGATTCTGGGCAGCGGCGGCAAGCTTCAGGCGGATGCGGGCAAGCGCTACCAGGCCGCACTCAGCAGCGAGGAGCAGAAGGTGCTGGGGGCGATGAGCAGTGAGCAACTGTCGGAGTTCCGGCAGTTCGGGGAACGGGTGTCGCGCGACCGCAGCCTGGTGGAGTTGATCGGCTCTGACAGCCGCGAGGGCCGGGAGCTGGCCTCCCGGCTGGCCACCACCACCGCGCAGGCCGAGAAGGCGGAGTCCAGCTACACCGAGCGCCGGCAGCGGGCCGAGCGGCTGTCCAGCGCCCACGAGCGCGGGGAGTCGATCTCGATCGACATCGCGCAGGACCCGCACAACCTGGCGATGTTCCTGCGCTATGCCGAGGCCTACGGCGGCAGCAGTGCCTCCGCTCAGGCGTTGATGGATGCGGAGCTGGCGCGCCGTGGGCTGCCGCCGAATCGGCAAGGGCTGGAAGGGGCGGCCTTGCCGAGTTCGTTCGAGGAGTGGCGAGCAGGGGCGGGACGGAGCGGCCCGGCGTCAGAGGCTGGGGGTGGGGTCGAACGGGCCAGGGTGTCGAACGACGCGGAGGTGGTCGGCAGGTCTTGGGTGACCCCGGCCGTGGCGGGTGCGCAGGCGCCTCGGGAGAAGGGAGGCCGTGTGGAATTCGACGACCGCGCGAAGGAACTGAAGGGACAGGTCGCCAGCAGTGTGTCCTCCACCTCTGCCGCCGCTGAGCGGCGGGACCAGTCCCTCCTCGGCCAGGTCAGCCAGCAAGCGGTCGACGATGCCAGGGCCACGGCCAAGGAAGTGGGAGAAGCGGCGGGGAAGTTGTTTGACAAGGTCCGAAAGTGAGGCAACTGCTGTTTGTCGACCAGCTTGCACGCATCCTGCTCCGTCCCGCACAGAACCGCCAGCACTGGAGCCCGGAATGCGCGCCGAATGCCAGGCGCCTTCGAAAGCCATAGGCGAACTGCTGCAGGCGCAATGGGAGGACAGGCGTTGAAGTGACCCCAACTCACAAGAAACAGAACGGGATTCGGCTGCTCATGCTGCCGTTTCGACGGGGTTGATCTGGAAGCCGAGGGCGGCCGCACGGCGCTTGAGCGCGGCAACGCTGCGCTGGCGCTGCTGCTCTTCGTAGCGCTGCTGGCCCTGATCGACGAAGGCCTCACCGCGGGTGAGCATGAAGTACACCATCCGCGCCAGCTTGTGGGCTGTGGCGGTGTTGGCCTTGGGCTTGTCCATTCGCCCGCACAGCCGGCGATAGAACGCACCCAGCGCAGACTCGCTGCGGCAAAGGCTCTGGGCTGCCATCTTCAGCGCTTGCCGCGCCCGGCTCGCTGAGCGCTTGGTTCCCGAAGACAGTACCTTGCCGCCGCTGATTTTTGTGCCCGGGCACAAGCCCAGCCAGGAGCAGAAGTGTTTCACGGTGGCGAAGCGGCTGAGGTCCGGACCAATCTCGCTCAGCAGCTTCATCACGATCGTCACACCCAGCCCATTGATGCGTGTGAGGTCCACGCCGGCCCAGTCTGCCAGGCGCTGGCGGATGTCATGCTCGGCGCGGGCCTTGCTGCCCGCGCGCGGCGTGGGGCCAAGATCGATCTTCGTGGCAGCGCGCTGATCGAGCAGTGCTTGGAGCTTGGCATCGCATTCGGCGAGGTGGTGGCCAAGGTCGTCGTACACGCCCAGCGCCTGCTTGAGCACAAACAGGTGCTCCTCGCGCCAGTTGCCCGTCAACGCCTTGACGATGTCGGCCTCGCTGGCCTTGACGCGGCGGTGGCGTGCGAGGGTCTTCGGGTCGCGCTCGCCAGCCACGATGTCGCGGATGATGGCCTGCCCGGTCTGGCCCATCACGTCCGTGATCACCTCGGTCAGCTGGATGTTCATCTGCACCAGGGCCTTCTGCATGCGCTGCACCCAGCTGGCCTGTTCGGTGATCAGCGTCTCGCGCTGGCGCGCCACGGCGCGCAGCACGCACACCTCGGCGCTCGGGCGCCAGGCCGCACGCAGCAGCCCAAGGCTCATGAGCTTCTGCAGCCACTGACAGTCCAGCACGTCGCTCTTGCGACCGGGCACGTACTTCATCTGCCGAGCATCGACCAGCCAGACCTTCAGTCCGTGCTGCTCCAGCACTTCGAACACCGGGATCCAGTACACGCCAGTGGATTCCAGCGCCACCGTGTCCACGCCCAACTTGACCAGCCACCGCGCCAACGCATTCAAATCGTCGGTCATCGCGCCGGCTTCGCATACCGGCTCATCGCCGGCAGCCTGGGCCAGGTGCAGCGGTACCGCTACCCAATGATTCGACGCTCCGATGTCGATTGCCGCGGCGTTGGGAAACACCTCGTCTTCACGCTTGCGAACTGCCATGGCTTGCTCCACCATCGTTGATGAACGGCAGCGCCATGGGAGACGTCGAATTCGACTCGATCTCACAAACGGGATGCGGCTCGCGCCGCTCACCACTGTCGCCGACGAATCCCGGACCATGCTCTCAAGCGGGCTCGCTACAGCTCGCACCAATGCTGGGTCGGTCATGACGGCGCTGCCGTTCACCTTGTAGCGCAACGCCAGCACCATCGTTTCTTCGCGAACGCCGGGCGCGGTCATGGGCCTGGGATGCTCTCAAGATGTAGGTAGCCTAGCCACACAGCTACCGGCAGGGTCACAAAGATCAACGCATTGGATCGGCCAATCCTACAAGCGGCTGGCAAACGTCCGCCGAGTTGCCAGGAAATTGCCAGAAACTCAGTTTTCGGCGCTTCTGCTTACCGGTCGTCCCTAGCAGGCATTCGCTAAGTAATTGATTTTATTGGCCTGCCCGGAGGGACTCGAACCCCCGACCTGCTGCTTAGAAGGCAGCTGCTCTATCCAGTTGAGCTACGGGCAGAGGCCCCACCTGGGATGGGATGGGGAAAGGTGGTGGTCGGGGTGACACGATTCGAACGTGCGACCCACTGCTCCCAAAGCAGTTGCGCTACCAGGCTGCGCTACACCCCGACGAAGCTGCGCATTGTAGCGGTTCGGTCAGGCGTCGCCCTCAACTCAACGCTGCCCTCAACCCAGCACCGGCAGTTCGGCCCGGCGCGGCAGGTCCGGGCCACGGCGGGTGCAGGTGATGGCTGCTGCGGTGACGCCGAACTGCAGCACCTGCCGGACCTGCTCGGGGCCGATGTCGGCCAGGGCCTTCGGGGTCAGGCAGCCGAGTTCGGCCAGCGCCACCAGACAGGCGGCCTGGAAGGTGTCGCCGGCTCCGACGGTGTCCTGCACCTGGACCTGGGGCGCCGGAACGTCGAAGCGCCGGCCGCCCTTCCAGGCGGTGGCGCCGGACCCACCGCGGGTGAGCATCACCAGGCACACACCCAGCGACAGCCACTCCTCGGCCTTGGCCTGCGGGTCGACGCCGGGGTAGAGGCGCTCGAAATCCTCGTCGCTGAGCTTGAGGAGGTCGCAGCGGTGTGCCATCCAGTCCACCTGCTGGCGCCAGACGCCCAGGTCGGGCTCGACGTTCAGGCGCACGTTGGGGTCGTAGGCGATGACGCTGTCGGCACGGCGCTGCTCCACCAGTTGGCGCAGCGTCGCATCCACCGGCGGCACCACGCAGGCGTAGGAGCCCAGGTGGATCGCGGCCACCTGCGCCGGCAGGCGCTCCAGGTGCTCTGGCAGCAGCTGTCGGTCGGCCGCAGCATGGCCGTAGAAGCGGTAGCTGGGCACGCCCTGCGCATCCACCCCCACCAGACTCAGCGTGGTGGGGGCATCGCAGAGCACCAGGGCGTCCTCCGCGATGCCTTCCTGGCGGATGCTGCGCAGGATGCGTTCACCCAGAAAATCCCGGGACACACCGCCGAAGAACACCGCCGGCTGACCCATGCGCACCAGGCCCATGGCCACATTCAGAGGTGAGCCCCCCACCACCGCATCCAGCGCCAGCCCGGCCGGCGTGGCCCCGTTGTCGAACACGTCCAGCAGCGATTCACCGCAGACCACGATGGGAAGTTGAGCAGCCATGAGAACTCCGGTACCGATTCGCCCAGCGGGCGACTTCATGCGTGAAATTGATTTATCTCAGTCCGAGGCAGCCAGACCAGGCGCCTGCGGGAGAAGGAGGAGGGATCGTCTCACAGGAGAGGTTGGAGCATCCTAGGGAAATCACTAAATCACTCATCTTGATTTAATAAGCCGTCACGTTAGGATGCCAACCCAGGCAAGGGACAACACGGCCACGCCGTGGCTCCTGCCACCTCCCTCAACAAGAGCATCTCACCCCCACCCATGGCCGCCCTGCGGCCCAGGAGACTCGTATGAAGCGTCTGACCGCCGTCTGCCTTGCCACCGCTGCCCTGTGTGTGGGCATGCATGCTCATGCCGCCGAGCCGGTGATCGGCCTGATCACCAAGACCGAAACCAACCCCTTCTTCGTGAAGATGAAGGAAGGCGCCCAGGCCGAAGCCAAGAAGCTCGGCGCCAAGCTGATGACCGCCTCGGGCAAGAAGGACGGTGACACCGCCGCGCAGATCACCGCGATCGAGAACATGGTCACCGCGGGTGCCAAGACCCTCCTGATCACCTCCAGCGGCGACGCCATCCTGCCGGCGGTGAAGAAGGCCCAGGCCAAGGGCGTGCAGGTGATCGCGCTGGACAGCCCCTTCGAAGGTGCGGACGCCCTGTTCGCCACCGACAACTACAAGGCCGGCATCCTGATCGGCCAGTACGCCAAGGCTGCGCTGGGCAGCAAGCCGGCCAAGATCGCGATGCTTGACCTGTTCCCCGGCCACCCGGTGGGTGCGCAGCGGCACAACGGCTTCATGACCGGATTCGGCCTGAAGGCCCACGACGCCAAGAGCAATGAGCTGTCGGCCACCCCGGAGACGGTCTGCGCCGGTGACACCGACGGCAACCAGGCCAAGGGCCAGACCGCGATGGAGAACTGCCTCCAGAAGAACCCGGACATCAACGTCGTCTACACCATCAATGAGCCGGCCGCCGCAGGTGCCTACAACGCGCTCAAGAAGGCCGGCAAGGACAAGGGCGTGATCATCGTATCGGTGGACGGCGGCTGCGCCGGTGTGGCCGATGTGGGCAAGGGCGTGATCGCCGCAACCTCGCAGCAGTACCCGCTGAAGATGGCCGCGATGGGTGTGGCCGCCGGTGTCGAGTACGCCAAGGGCGGCAAGAAGGCCAGCGGCTATGTGGACACCGGCGTGACGCTGATCGCCAAAAACGCGGTGGCCGGCGTGGACAGCAAGGACGTGCAGACCGGCACCGACCTGTGCTGGGGCAAGAAGTGATGCCGGCGCAGCCCTGATCGCCCAGGCTCCGTACCGAGGACTCACCGATGAGCACCGTCAAAGACCGTCTGCCGCCGCTGTCACAGCTGGGCCCCTTTATCGCGCTGGCGGTGGCCTGCACGGTGTTCGGCCTGACCACCGAAAACTTCTTCACCGCCGCCAACTTCTCGCTGATCCTGCAGCAGGTGATGGTGGTGGGCGTGATCGCGATCGGCCAGACGCTGATCGTGCTGACGGCGGGCATCGACCTGTCCTGCGGCATGCTGATGGCGCTGGGCAGCATCGTGATGACCAAGGTGGCTCAGGACTTCGGCCTGCCCACACCGCTGGCCATCCTGCTGGGCATCGGTGCAACCACGCTGTTCGGCCTGCTCAACGGGCTGCTGGTCACCCGCATCAAGCTGCCGCCCTTCATCGTCACGCTGGGCACGATGAACGTCGCCTTCGCGATCACGCAGCTGTACTCGTCGGCGCAGACCGTGACCGAGGTACCGGAAGGCATGACCTGGCTGGGCAACACCTTCGAGCTGGCCGGCAACCCGGTGGCCTACGGCGTGGTGCTGATGGTGGCGCTGTACCTGGCCACCTGGTTCTGGCTGCGCGATACCGCCTCTGGCCGACACGTCTATGCGGTGGGCAACAACCCCGAGGCGACGCGGCTGATCGGCATCCCCACCGACCGGGTGCTGCTGGGCGTCTATGTGCTGGCTGGCCTGTTCTACGGCATTGCCTCGCTGTTGAGCGTGGCGCGCACCGGGGTAGGCGACCCGAACGGCGGGCAGACCGAGAACCTCGATGCGATCACCGCTGTGGTGCTGGGCGGCACCAGCCTGTTCGGCGGGCGCGGCGTGGTGCTGGGCACGCTGGCCGGCGCGATCGTGGTGGGCGTGCTGCGCAACGGGCTGACCCTGATGGGGGTGTCGTCGGTGTACCAGGTGCTGATCACCGGCATCCTGGTCATCGTCGCCGTCACCGTGGACCAACTGTCTCGCAAGGGAGGTCGCTGATCATGGCCGCTCCTCAGATCGTGATGCAGGCCCGGGGCCTGGTGAAACGTTATGGCCAGGTCACCGCATTGGACGGGGCCGACTTCGAGCTGCGTGCCGGCGAAATCCTGGCGGTGATCGGCGACAACGGTGCAGGCAAGTCCAGCCTGATCAAGGCACTGTCGGGTGCCACGATTCCGGACGAGGGCGAGATCCTGCTCGACGGCCGGCCGGTGCACTTTCGCAACCCGATGGAGGCCCGCCGGGAGGGCATCGAGTGCTGCTACCAGGACCTGGCGGTGGCCCCGGCGATGACCATCGCCGAGAACCTCTTCCTCGGCCGCGAGCTGCGGCGCGAAGGGGTGCTGGGCAACCTGCTGCGCATGCTGGACAAGAAGAAGATGCTGGAAATCGCGGTGGAGCGCATGGCCGACCTGAAGGTGGGCATCCGTTCGATGACCCAGGCGGTGGAGACCCTGTCAGGCGGACAACGCCAGTGCGTGGCGGTGGCCCGCGCCGCTGCATTCGCCCGCCACGTGGTGATCCTGGACGAGCCCACCGCCGCGCTCGGTGTCAAGGAGGGCAACATGGTGCTGGAACTGATCCGCCGGGTGCGCGACAAGGGGCTGCCGGTGATCCTGATCTCGCACAACATGCCGCATGTCTTCGAGATTGCCGACCGCATCCACGTGGCCCGCCTGGGCCGGCGTGCCGCGGTGCTGAACCCGAAGAGGATCAGCATGAGCGACACCGTGGCGGTGATGACCGGGGCCATGAAGCCCGAGGACATCCCGGCCGACTGTCTGGCTTGAAATGAACCACCCCCGAAGCGGCTTCGCCGCCACAGAGAACTGACATGCTCAAGGGCATTGACCCCCTCCTCACGCCGGATCTGCTGAAGGTGCTGGCCGAGATGGGCCATGGCGACGAGATCGTCATCGCCGACGCCAACTTCACCGCGGCCAGCCTGGCGCGGCGTGCCGCCATGGCACCGCTGCCGGTCATCGCCCTGCCCGGCGCGGATGTGCGCCGCACCGTCGCGGCCGTCCTGAGCCTGCTGCCGCTGGACGCCTCGGTTGCGCAGCCGGTGGCCTACATGCAGGTCTGCGACACGCCGGTGGGCTACCGCAGCCGGCTGCAGCGCGACGTGATCGCTGCCCTGCAGGCCGACGGACAGGTGACGCCCGAACGCTGCGAGGCCATGGAACGCTTCGCCTTCTATGATCGCGTCCGGCAGGCTTTTGCCATCGTGCACACCGGCGATCCGCAGCCCTATGGCAACTTCCTGCTGCGCAAGGGTGTGATCGCCGAAGCCCTGGCTGCATGAACCCCGGTGAACACCACCGGCCTGTCCCACCCAGAGCATCGGCCGGCCCCGCAACGTGACCTACGAGAGCGCCCCTTCTGCGACCGAACCCGCCTCCTCCCGGCCCGGTGAGGCCGGGCGCGGCCAGCTGCGACCGCGCGGCTCCAACCATGTCGGCATGCGGCAGTACAACGAGCGGGTGCTGCTGCAGGCCATTCGCCTGCACGGCGAGCTGCCCAAGGCCGAGCTGGCACGGCTGACGCACCTGAGCAACCAGACAGTGTCGATGATCGTCAACGCCCTGCTTGAGGACGGACTGGTGGTCAAACGCGAACCGCTGCGGGGGCGCATCGGCCAGCCTTCGGTGCCGATCGCGCTGAACCCGGACGGCGCCTACGCCCTGGGCGTGAAAGTCGGCCGTCGCAGCATGGACCTGCTGCTGATCGACTTCACCGGCCAGGTGCGCCAGCGCAGCAGCGTGCGCTACGACTTCCCGGACCCGGACAGCCTCTTCGATCAGCTGCGCGGCATGACGCAGCGCTGCATCGCCAGCCTGGGTTCGCGCGCCGAACGTCTCTGCGGCGTTGGCGTGGCCGCACCGCTGTCGATGGGCGGCTGGCAGAACCTTCTCGGGGTGGCGGCCGAGCTGTCGCAGCGCTGGAACGAGGTGGACCTGCGCGAGCGGGTGGCCGCCGTGGTGGACCTGCCGGTGCACCTGGTCAAGGACACCGCTGCGGCCACGGTGGCTGAGCTGGTGGCCGGGCGCGGACGCAGCATGGAGAGTTTCCTGTACTGCTTCGTCGACACCTTCGTCGGCGGCGGGCTGGTGCTGGACAGCCACCTGGTGCCCGGTGCCGGCGGCAATGCGGGGGCGGTGGGCTCCATGCCGCTGCACAACGCCGACGGCAAGTCCCTGCCGCCGCAGGTGCTCAGCGCCGCGTCGCTCATCGGCCTGCAACGGCTGTACGAAGCCGCCGGGCTGGACCCCGATGCGGCCGTGGACGATCGCTCGCTGGAGCCGCCCTGGGCCACCCACACCCGGGTCTGGCTGCGCACCGCCGCCAACGCGCTGGCCTTCGCGGTGGTCAACGGCGCCTGCCTGCTGGACGTGGGCGACGTGGTGATCGACGGTGTGCTCAGCCGCGACCTGCTCTCCCGGCTGATCGCCCACCTGGAGGAAGCGTTGGACGAACACTGCTGGGAGGGTGTCACCCGCCCGGCGGTGCGGCCCGGCACCATCGGTGCGGATGCGAGGGCGCTGGGCGGTGCTCTGTTGCCCCTGTACGCCCAGTTTGCGCCGGATCCGGAGGTGTTCCTGAAGGTGCAGACCGGGCGCCGACCGGGGTTGTGACAGGGCACCGGGCGGCGGCTCAAGTTCATGAATCGGCCTCCGAAATCAGGCTGAACCACCTGCAGCGCGCCCCTCAGAGCCTCGGAATACGGACATGTCATTGACCGCCTCCCCCGCCAACAACGACACCTACCAACAACTTGGCGGCATCGTCCGGCAACTGCACGATGCCTTGCAGTCCCTCGGCTACGACCATGCGATCCGCAGGATTGCCAATGAGATTCCGGATGCCCGCGACCGCCTGGCCTATGTGGGCGGCATGACCGAAGCGGCGGCCAACAAGGTGTTGAACCTGGTGGATGCCGCCTCACCGGCCTGTGACGAGGTGGAGTCCCGAGCCGACGCACTGACCAGCAGCCTGCAGGCTGAACTCCAGGGAGCGCACCCCGCCCACCCTCTGCTGCAGGAGTGCACCAGCTTCACCCAACGTGTGAGTTCGTTTGCCGAGACGCAGCGCAGTGCGTTGACCGACATCATGATGGCGCAGGACTTCCAGGACCTGTCCGGCCAGGTCATCGGCAAGGTGATCGACATCATCAGCCGCACGGAACAGCAACTGGTTGATCTGCTGGTGCACAGCGCACCGCAGGAAGTTCAGCCCGAAGTCAGTGCAGAACTCGCCGGCCCGCAGGTGCCCGACAAAGCGCTGCAACAGGACGACGTGGACGACCTGCTGGCATCGCTGGGGTTCTGACGCCCGCTCAAGGCGGCAGGCTCGTCCAACTCAGGCGGCCCCCTTGAGCTTGCCGACGACGAAGAGCAGCACCACCGCACCGAGCAGCGATGCGATGAATCCCACTGGCGCGCCCGGCGCGTACCAACCGACTTGGGCGCCCACCCAGCCCGCCAGGAACGAGCCCGCAATGCCCAGCAGCGCCGTCATGATGATGCCCATCGACTGCGCGCCCGGCAGCACCCAACGTGCCAGAACACCCACCACGAACCCAACGATTGCCATCCAGACCAGATGCATTGCGCGCTCCTCATGAACCCTGCCCGATCGGCAGCGGTTCATCGTAGGCCGAGTGCGTGACATTTGTCACGACCTGGCGCAGCCGACCGTACCTTCGGCACTCGGCGGGCAGCAGCGTCGCTCAGTGGCCACAAACCTGCGCGTGCCATCGAGTGCAGGCTTGGGTCCGCCTGCAACTCAGCGCGACAACTGCTCCCAGACCTTGTCCAGCCGCTTCACGCTCACCGGCTGCGGGGTGCGCAGCTCCTGGGCAAAGAAGCTCACCCGCAGCTCTTCCAGCAGCCAGCGGTATTCCACCAGCCGGGCATCGCTGCTGCCCTTGAGCTCGCCGAGCCGGCGCAGCCAGCGCTGCTCCAGCGGACGCAGTTCGGCCAGGCGCTGGGCGTCGCGGGTCGGGTCGGCGCGCCATTTCTCCAGCCGCAGCACGGTGGCCTTGAGGTAACGCGGCAGGTGCTGCAGCTGGACCCAGGGGGTGTCGGTCACAAACCGCTTGGGCACCAGGCGCTGCAGCTGGGCGGCAACGTCGTCGGCCACCTCCTTGGCCGGCCGCGCGTCCTTGAGCTTGCGCTGGGCCGCGGCGAACTCCAGCAGCACGGTGCCGGCGCAGCGCGCCACCTCCTGCGCGATCAGGTTCAGGCGGGTGCGACCTTCGGCAATGCGCGACTCGAAGCTCGCAGCGTCCTGCGGCAGCGGCTCGCCCAGGAAGGCCCGCTCCAGCGCCAGGTCGATGATCTGCGCGCGCAGCTCTTCGGCCGTGCCCAGCGCCATGTAGGCCACCGCCAGCTTCTGCAGGTCCGGGATGTTCTTTTCCAGGTACTTCAGCGGCTCGCGGATCTGCAGCGCCACCAGCCGGCGCAGGCCGGCGCGGTGTTTGAGCGCCGCGGTCTCCGGCTCATCGAAGACCTCGATCTCCACATGTGTGAGCCGATCGATCAGCGCTGGAAAACCGATCAGCGCCTGCCCGGCCTTGCGGATCTCCATCAGCTCGGGCAGCTCGCCAAAGGCCCAGGTGGTGTAGGTCTGGGAGGCTGCTGCGGCGGCGGCGCCCCCCTCTCCCCGACCCTCCCCCGCGGCGGGGGGAGGGGGAGATGCGGTCTTGCTCCCTCTCCCCACCGTGGGAGAGGGCGGGGGTGAGGGGGCAGCGGCCGCCACCTTGAGTGCCGCCAGCGCCTGGAAGGCCGAGCGCGCCTGCCCGCCCAACTCGGCTTTGAGTGCGGCGAGGTTTCGCCCCGTCCCGAGCTGGCGGCCGTGTTCGTCCACCACGCGGAAGTTCATGAACAGGTGCGGCGCCAGCAGCTCCAGCTTGAAGTCGTTGCGCTGCACCGGCAGTTGCGTGCGTTCGCGCACGGCGGCCAACAGCCGCTCCAGCAGCGCGCCATCGCCAAAGGGCGCCGAGGCGCAGAAGCCGGCCACGAACTCCGGCAGCGGCAGCAGCCGGGCGCGCGGCTTCTGGTGCAGGCTTTTGACCAGCGCGGTGACCTTGGCCTCCAGCATGCCAGGCACCAGCCACTCGCTGCGCTCCTCGCTCACCTGGTTGAGCACGTAGATCGGCACGGTGACGGTGACGCCGTCCTTGGCGTCACCCGGTTGGTGCAGGTACTGCGCCGCACAGTCGATGCCGCCCAGCCGCAGGGTGCGCGGGAAGGCGGAGGTGGTGATGCCCGCCGCCTCATGGCGCATCAGCTCCTCGCGGGTGAGCTGCAGCAGCTTCGGCTGGCGCTTCACCTCCTCGCGGTACCAGCGGTCGAAGCTGGCGCCGCTGACCACATCGGCCGGCAGCTGCTGGTCGTAGAAGGCATGGATCAGCTCGTCATCCACCAGCACGTCCTGGCGGCGGGACTTGTGCTCCAGCTCCTCGACCTGGCGGATCAGCTTCTGGTTGTGCGCCAGGAAGGGGTGGCGGGTCTCCCATTCGCCATTGACCAGCGCCTCGCGGATGAAGATCTCCCGCGCGGCCACCGGGTCCACCAGCCCGAAGTTCACCCGCTTCTGGTTGTAGACCACGATGCCGTACAGCGTGGCGCGCTCCAGTGCCACCACCTCGGCCGCCTTTTTCTCCCAGTGCGGCTCCAGCAGCTGCTTCTTCAGCAGGTGCCCGGCGATCGGCGGGATCCACTGCGGCTCGATGGCGGCGATGCCGCGACCGAACAGCCGGGTGGTGTCCACCAGCTCGGCCGCCAGGATCCAGCGCCCCGGCTTTTTCGACAGGTGCGCGCCCGGGTGGCGCCAGAACTTGATGCCGCGTGCACCGAGGTACCAGTCCTCGTCGTCGCTCTTGCAGCCAATGTTGCCCAGCAGGCCGGCCATCATGGCCAGGTGCACCTGCTCGTAGGTGGCCGCACTGGTGTTGAGCCGCCAGCCGTGCTCGGCCACCACCGTGTGCAGCTGGCTGTGGATGTCGCGCCACTCCCGCACCCGGCGCGGGCTGACGAAGTGGTCGCGCAGCCGCTGCTCCTGCTGGCGGTTGCTGAGCTTGTGGGTGTCCACCTTCAGCCCGGCTTGGGCCGCATTCGCGTGGCCGTGGTTGCCGCGCCCCTCCTCGATCCACTGCCACAGCTTGAGGTAGCCCATGAACTCGGAGCGCTCGTCGTCGAAGCGTTTGTGCTTCTCGTCGGCGGCCTGCTGCGCCTCCAGCGGCCGGTCGCGCACGTCCTGGCCGGACAGGGCGGAGGCGATGATCAGCACCTCCGTCAGGCTCTGGCGCTCGCGCGCCTCCAGAATCATGCGGCCGACGCGGGGGTCCAGCGGCAGCTTCGCCAGCTCCAGGCCGATGGGCGTCAGATCGTTGGCATCGTCCACCGCACCGAGCTCGCCCAGCAGCGCATAACCGTCGGCGATGGCCTTGCGCGGCGGCGCCTCCAGGAAGGGGAAGTCCTCCACCAGCCCCAGGTCCAGCGACTTCATGCGCAGAATCACCCCGGCGAGCGACGAGCGCAGGATCTCCGGGTCGGTGAAGCGCGGCCGGCCGGCGAAGTCCTTCTCGTCGTACAGCCGGATGCAGATGCCGTTGGCCACCCGGCCACAGCGGCCGGCACGCTGGTTGGCCGCCGCCTGGCTGATCGGCTCGACCTGCAGCTGCTCCACCTTATTGCGCCAGCTGTAGCGCTTGACGCGCGCCAGGCCGGCGTCGATGACGCAGCGAATGCCCGGCACCGTCAGCGAGGTCTCTGCCACGTTGGTGGCCAGCACGATGCGCCGCCCTCCACCGGTCTGGAACACGCGGTCCTGCTCGGCCTGAGACAGCCGCGCGAACAGCGGCAGGATCTCGGCATTGCGGTGCAACGGCTGGTGGCTCAGGTGCTTGCGCAGGTGGTCCGCCGCCTCGCGGATCTCGCGTTCACCGGGCAGGAAGACCAGGATGTCGCCACCGCCCGCGCCGGTCCAGAGTTCGTCGACCGCATCGGCGATGGCGTCGTTGAGGTCGTGCTCCTTGCTTTCCTCGAAGGGCCGCCAGCGCTGCTCGACCGGAAAGGTCCGCCCGCTCACCTGGATCACCGGCGCCGGCCCCCTGGCCGAGGCGAAGTGGTTCGCGAAGCGCTCGGCGTCGATGGTCGCCGAGGTCACGATGACCTTCAGGTCCGGCCGGCGTGCCAGCACCTCCTTGAGGTAGCCGAGCAGGAAGTCGATGTTGAGGCTGCGCTCATGCGCCTCATCGATGATCAGGGTGTCGTAGGCGCGCAGCAGCGGGTCGGTCTGCGTCTCGGCCAACAGGATGCCGTCGGTCATCAGCTTGACCGAGGCGCCAGGCTGAAGCCGGTCCTGGAAGCGCACCTTGTAGCCGACCACCTCGCCCAGCGGCGATTTCAGCTCGTCAGCGATGCGTTTGGCCACCGAGCTGGCGGCAATGCGGCGCGGTTGGGTGTGGCCGATCAGGCCGCTGCCCCCTGCACCCAGGCCACGCCCCAGCGTCAGTGCGATCTTGGGCAGCTGGGTGGTCTTGCCGGAGCCGGTTTCCCCGCAGACCACGATCACCTGATGCGCCAGCAGCGCCTGCGCAATCTCCTCACGCCGCGCCGAGACCGGCAGCGCCTCGGGAAACTCGATCGCCGGCACCGGGTTGGCAACCCGATGTGATCCGCCGCGCGGGCGCCGGCTGCGCGATGGCGCGTCGGCCCGCGCACGGGCTCGGGCTTCAGGCCGGCCCGGGCTTGCAGGGCCGGGGCGCGCGTCGGGCGGCGGAGTTTCTCGGGGAAGGCGGTTCACGGGGCGCGGATTATCCGCTGCACCACTGTGGGCCTGCGCGAAAGGTGCGTCCCGCGCTCCCCTCCCCTTGGCCTCACTCGTCGAAGTAGTCGATCACGTTGAACACGGCGCCCTGGGGATCCTGCAGCACGGCAAAGCGACCGACCCCGGGAATGTCCGTCGGGGGCACCAGCACCTTGCCCCCCAGCGCCGCACATTCACCCGCCGTTTCATCGGTGTTGTCCACGGTGATGTAGGCCCCCCAGGCGGGTGGCATCGGCCCGGACTGCGACGGCATGCCCATGATGCCGGCCACCTTTTCCCCCTCCACCTTGACCACCCGGTAGATGCCGATCCCAGGCATGTCGCTGGACTCCAGTGTCCAACCCAGCAGCTGCTTGTAGAAATGGGCCGATGCGGCCGGATCGCTGGTCATCAACTCATTCCAGCTGAAGGCACCATGGGTCTGGAAGGCATTCATCGCATTCTCCTCAAATCGGATCATTCAAATGGACGGCTCTGCGATCCTGCCGAGGGCGATGCAACCCGTCAATCGGGCCGATCGGCCTGGCGCAGGGGCCCCAACCGTCCTCCTTGCCATGCAGGCTGGGTCCATGCGGCACAATGCCCTCACACCACCGGGTCGCTGGCAGGCAGTCTTCGGGCTGTCGCGTGCCGGACCGGTTGGCCCCTGTCAACCCTGACCCCCATGAGCCTCGTTTTCCCCCACACCTTTGTCCCATGGTTCCGTGCGGTGGCGCCTTACATCCATGCCTACCGAGGCAAGACCTTCGTGGTGGGAATGGCCGGGGAATTGATCGCCGCCGGCAAGCTCAGCGCTTTTGCCCAGGATCTGTCGATCCTGCACGCCATGGGTATCAAACTGGTGCTGGTGCACGGTTTTCGCCCCCAGGTGACCGAGCAGTTGCGAGCCAAGGGACAGGCTTCGCGGTACAGCCACGGCAAACGCATCACCGACCCGGTGGCGCTGGACTGTGCCCAGGAAGCCGCGGGGCAACTGCGTTTCGAGATTGAAGCGGCATTTTCCCAGGGACTGCCCAACACCCCGATGGCCAATGCCACCGTGCGGGTGGTGTCGGGCAACTTCCTCACCGCACGTCCCGTAGGCATCGTCGATGGGGTGGATTTCATGCACAGCGGTGTGGTGCGCAAGGTCGACGGCGCAGCGATTCACAAAGCCATCGACATCGGTGCACTGGTGCTCTTGTCACCCTTCGGTTTCTCTCCCACCGGCGAGGCCTTCAATCTCACGATGGAGGACGTGGCCACCAGCACTGCCATTGCCCTGCAGGCCGACAAGCTGCTGTTCATGACCGAGGTGCCCGGCATCCGGGAACATCAGGAGGATCCCGACAGCGGCATCGATACCGAGCTCGCTCTGGCAGACGCCAAACGCCTGCTGTCGGCCCTGCCGAATCCGACCCAGCCCACCGATACCGCCTTCTACCTGCAGCACTGCGTGAAGGCTTGCGAAGGCGGCGTGGAACGCTCGCACATCCTGCCTTTTGCGGTGGACGGTGCGCTGCTGATGGAGGTTTTCACGCACGACGGCATCGGCACCATGGTGGTGGACGAGAAACTCGAGAGCCTGCGCGAAGCCACCTCCGACGATGTGGGCGGCATCCTGCAGATGATCGAACCCTTCGAGCGCGACGGCACCCTGGTCAAACGGGACCGCACCGAGATCGAACGCGACATCACCAACTACACCGTGATCGAACACGACGGCGTGATCTTCGGCTGTGCCGCGCTTTACCCCTACCCGGAAGCCGGCACCGCCGAAATGGCCGCCTTGACCATATCTCCCCTGGTGCAGGGGCAGGGCGATGGGGAACGCATTCTCAAGCGCATCGAACAGCGGGCGCGCAGCCAAGGCCTGACCAGTATTTTTGTACTCACCACCCGCACGATGCACTGGTTCATCAAACGCGGCTTCCAGCCGGTAGAGCCCGACTGGCTGCCCGAAGCACGCAAGCGAAAATACAACTGGGACCGGCGTTCGGTCGTGCTGGTCAAGAAGCTCTCCTGACCCGACCTGCCCTGTGCAACCACGGCGACCTGTTCACCGGTCACTCCACCCCCTATCGCAAGACCCCCCTCGACCATTTACCTGCAGGAACCGATATGGCACGCAACGTTCAATGCATCCTGTTGAAGAAGGAGGCCGAAGGCCTCGATTTCCCACCCTATCCAGGTGAGCTGGGCAAGCGCATCTTCGAACAGGTCAGCAAGGAAGCCTGGCAGCAGTGGCTGCGCCACCAGACCATGCTGGTCAATGAAAACCGCCTGAATCTGGCCGATGCACGCGCCAGGCAATACCTTGCCCGCCAGATGGAGCGCTATTTCTTTGGTGAAGGCGCTGATCAGCCGGCCGGCTATGTGCCGCCAGCAGCCTGAACATCGGTCAGGCGCGACGGAGTCATTCCAAGTCTGCCATCGATCGGGCCTACGGCCCGGTTGCCACAAACTACTGAAAACCCGACGGGTGCCGACACTGGACGCATAATTTCGTGTGGACAGAATGGGCTTCAGGTCCATAGAATCTGCATCGGCTCAACCCATCGGGATTCCGTCGTATGGCAACGTATCAAGAACTGATCGCACAAAAGGCAGCGCTGGACAAGCAGAAAGCCGATCTCGAAAAACAGATCGCCGAGACGCTGAAGGCCGAACGCTCTGGTGTGATCAATCAAATCAAGACCCTGATGGCCGACCACGGCATCACCGTGGCCGATCTGGCCGCCAACAAGCCCGGACGGCCGCCGAAATCTGCTTCGGCTCCGGCAGGCAGAAGGCACCACCCGCAAGGTGGCGCCGAAGTACCGAGATCCCTCCACCGGGGACACCTGGTCCGGACGCGGCCTGAAGCCAAAATGGCTGACGGCTGCCCTGGAAGGTGGCCGCAAGCTCGAAGACTTTTCAGTCTGACCCGGCAGCGACCGATATCAATGCCTGTTGGCCGCCACAGCGGCGCTGGCATCCGGGAACAGTCATCGACCGTCATCGGCTGGAATTCACGTTTTGCCGGCAGAGCCACCTTCGCGGTGGCTCTTCTCTTTTGTGCGGCTCTCAATGAGAAAAGCGATTGACACCCCCAACTTACCCCCCTACTCTCGGGGTCTGTTGCTTGCCGGTCGTTACAAATGTCACTGCTGGAGCCTTTGAAGTTGCGTTTTTTGCTTGTCTGGTCCTTCGCGCTGTGCTTCGGGTCCAGCGCAGCGCTGGCCGCCCCTGCCCCTGAAGCAGCGGGGCAACCTTTGACCACAGGCTCAACCCTTCAATCCGCGGGCCAGACGGCCAGGGTCTGGATGGGTGACGCGGCTCAGGCCCTCGGTGTGGGCCCTCAGGTCATTGATCAGGTACGGGAAACCACATCGGATCTGGTCATCTCGGCCATGAACTTCCTGGGTGTTCCCTATCGCCGGGGCGGCGAATCGGCGGAAACCGGATTCGACTGCAGTGGTTTCACCCGCCACGTGTTCGAAAATAGCGTCGGTCGACTTCTGCCGAGGCGCTCTCGTGACCAGGCCATGCTCGGCGACCTGCTCACCATCGCCAAGGACGATCTCAAGCCCGGAGATCTGGTGTTCTTCAACACCATGAGAAGCGCGTTCTCTCACGTCGGCATTTACGTGGGTGAAGGCAAGTTCATCCATGCGCCGCGCACCGGCAGCCACATCCGTGTGGACGACATGCGCGAGGCCTACTGGACCCAGCGCTTCAACGGCGCCCGTCGGGCCCCGGAACTCGCCGGCAACACAACCTGGCGCATGCCCAGCCTGCAGGGGAGTGCATTGCCGCCTGAAGGCACCTCCGTCAATCGCTGACGCATCCGACTTGCTTCCGGGCTTGCACTGAACCCAGCGGCTTGAAGGGCGGGCTCCTTGCCGGTCTCATGTAGGGGTTTCCGCCATTGGGCCGGGGTCCTGCCGGCAAAATGCAGTCATGAGTGAACGGAACATCATCCCGATCGGGCTGTGGCAATCCCCGTCCCAGCGTCCGGCCGTGCCGCCCCCATCGACTGAACCAACGGCGGGCGAAGGCAGTCCGCGCGACCAGCTTCACCGTCCCCTGCGGGACTTGCGCATTTCGGTCACCGATCGCTGCAATTTCCGCTGCAGCTACTGCATGCCCAAGGAAGTGTTCGATCGGAACTACCCCTTCCTGCCGCAGCAGCAACTGCTCAGCTTCGAAGAAATCACCCGCCTGGCCCGGATCTTCGTGGACCTGGGGGTGCAGAAGATCCGCCTGACCGGGGGCGAGCCTCTGCTGCGCAAGAACATCGAGCAGTTGATCGAGATGCTCGCGTCGCTTCCGGGCCACGGGGGAAAACCCCTGGATTTGACCCTGACCACCAACGGTTCGTTGCTGGCCAAAAAGGCCCGCTCAATGCGAGATGCGGGCCTGCAGCGCGTCACCGTAAGCCTCGACGCGATGGACGATGCGGTGTTCCGCCGCATGAACGACGTGGACTTTCCGGTGGCCGACGTGCTGGAGGGCATCGAAGCGGCTCGTCTGGCAGGCCTGGGCCCGATCAAGGTGAACATGGTCGTCAAACGGGGAACCAACGACCAGGAGATCCTGCCGATGGCCGAGTACTTCCGAAACCACTTCGGTTCGGGAGTTGTGTTGCGGTTCATCGAGTACATGGACGTCGGCGCCACCAACGGCTGGCGCATGGACGAGGTACTGCCCTCGGCCCAGGTCCTGGCGCTGATCAACGCCCGACACCCGCTGCGCGCTCTGGAAGCCAGCCAACCCGGCGAAACCGCCGAACGCTGGGCCTATGAGGACGGCAGAGGCGAAGTCGGCTTCATCTCCAGCGTCACCCAGGCGTTCTGCCGCGACTGCAACCGCGCCCGGCTGTCCACCGAGGGACGGCTGTTCCTCTGCCTCTTTGCCGGTCAGGGCGAGGATCTGCGCAGCCTGCTGCGCGAGCCGGATGCCCAGGGACAGCTTTGCAATGACGACCAGATCGCGGCCGCGGTGGCCCACATCTGGCGCCGGCGCAGCGACCGCTACTCCGAGCTGCGCAGCCAGTTGCCGCCCGATGCCAACGCCCCCGGCCACACCGGACGGCGGCGGGTGGAGATGAGCTACATCGGCGGTTGAAGCACCGAGGGTTTGCCGCTGGAGGGGCCCCAGCTCAACCGCTTTCGGCCATCGACAGCGCGGACTCCATGTCCACCGCCACGATGCGCGACACACCCTGCTCCTGCATCGTCACGCCCACCAGCTGCTCGGCCATCTCCATGGCGATCTTGTTGTGCGAGATGAACAGGAACTGGGTGCCGCTGGACATCTTCTTGACCAGCTTGGCGTAACGCTCGGTGTTGGCGTCGTCCAGCGGTGCATCCACCTCGTCGAGCAGGCAGAACGGCGCCGGGTTGAGCAGGAAGATCGCAAACACCAGCGCAATCGCGGTGAGCGCCTTCTCGCCGCCCGACAGCAGGTGGATGGTGCTGTTCTTCTTTCCCGGCGGCTGAGCCATCACCTGCACACCCGCGTCCAGGATCTCGTCGCCGGTCATCACCAGCCTGGCATTGCCGCCGCCGAACAGGCTGGGGAACATCTCGCCAAAGCCTGAATTGACCTGGTCGAAGGTGGACTTGAGCAGGTCACGTGTCTCGATGTCGATCTTGCGGATCGCATCCTCCAGCGTGGTCATCGCCCGCGTCAGGTCGTCGTTCTGCGCATCCAGGAACTGCTTGCGCTCGCGTGCGCTGCTCAATTCCTCCAGCGCAGCCAGGTTGACTGCACCAAGTGCGGCGATCTCGCGGTTGATGCGGTCGATCTCGGTCTGCAGACCGTAGAGCTTGACTTCGCCGCTGACCACACCGGCCTCCAGCGCCGCCAAGTCGACACCCGCGGCGGTCAGCTGCTCCAGGTACTGAGCGCCGCCGAGCTGGGCGGCCTGCTCTTCCAGCTGCAGGCGGGTGATCTCGTCACGCAGCGGCTGCAGGCTGCGCTCATGGCCCATGCGCAGCTCGTCGGCCCGACGCAGCTGCTGCGACAGCTCGTCGTAGCGGGTGCGGGTGGCCGAGAGCACACTCTCGCGCTCGATGCGCAGCGCCAGTGCCTCCTGCAGGCCGTCCTGCGCGGCGGCATCGTCCAGCCGGGCGAGCTCATCAGCGAGGGTTTCGATCGACCCCTCGTTGGCACGGATCTGCTGGTCGGCGGTTTCGATGGAGCGCTGCAGCTCCCCCCGGCGCGCGGCCAGCGCACGGGCCTGGAACTGCGCCTCCTGTGCCTCGCGCTCCAGGCTGCGCAGCTGCTCGCGCGCACCGCCCAGTCGCCGCTCGGCCGCGATGACCAGCTCCTCCAGCTCGGCATGGCGCTCCTGCTCGGTGCCCAGCGCCAGGTCGAGCTCCTCGAAGCGGGCCTCGCCGGTCATGCGGCGCTCCTCGATGTCTTCGAGCTGCTGGTCGATCTCCGCCAGCTCCGCGTCCAGCTGGCCGCGGCGCAGCCGGGCCTGTTCGGACTGCTGGGTCAGCCGCAGCACCTCGACCTGCAGCCGGTGCGCCTGGGCCTGCGCATCGCTGGCCTCGCGACGCGCACGCACCAGGTGCTGGGAGGCCTCGCTGTAGGCCGCCTCGGCCCGCACCAGCGCCGTGCGGGCCTCGTCGGCCATCAGCGCCTGGGCCCGGCTGCTGCGCTCCAGGTTCTCGATCTCCTGGGCGCGCGCCAGCATGCCGGCCTGCTCGGAATCGGGCGCGTGGAAGCTCACCGCGAACTGGCTGACCGCATGGCCGGCCTGGGTGACGATGATCTCGCCATGCGTCAGCCGGCTGCGGCTGGCCAGGGCCTCGTCCATCGACGCGGCCGTGTAGACGCCCTCCAGCCAGTCGTTGAGCAGCGCCTTCAGGCCAGCGTCCTGCAGGCGCAGCAGGTCGCTCAGGCGCGGCAGCGTCTGGTGGGCATTGACCAGCCCGGCGGGCGGCGGCGTGTAGAAGGCCAGCTTGGCGGGCGGCGCATCCAGCGCAAAGGCCTTGACCGTCTCCAGCCGGCCCACCTCCAGCGCGTTCAGGCGCTCGCGCAGCACGGCCTCCAGCGCGGTTTCCCAGCCCGGCTCGATGTGGATGCGCGTCCACAGCCCCGTCAGCCCTTCGAGTCCGTGCCGGGCCAGCCAGGGCTTGAGCTTGCCCTCGGTCTGCACCTTCTCCTGCAGGGCGCGCAGCGCCTCCAGTCGGGCGGCGACCTCCGCCTGGCGGGCCGACTCCTCGTTGACCAGGCGCTGCTGCTGGCGCCGCGCCTCGTCCAGCGTGGGCACCTCGGTGCTCAGGTCGTCGAGCTGCACCTGGCTCTCGCCCTGCAGCTCCTCGGCCATCGCCAATTCCTCGCGCAGGTCGGCCAGGCGCGCCTCGTCGGGCGCGACGCTGCTGCGGCGCTCGCCGGCCAGGCGCTCGCGGCGCTGCTCCAGCTCGCGCCGGCGCTCGTCCAGGTTGCGCGACGAGGCGGCCAGCAGCTGGATCTGCTGCTGCACCTCGGCCGCCTTGCCGCGCTGCTCATTGGCGCGCTGGCTGGCGGCGCGCACCGCGTCCTCGGCCTGCGGCAGCGCCTCGGCCTGCTCCTCGGCCTGGGCCGAGAGGATCTCCCCCTGCTCCTCGGCCTGGGCGATCTGCCCGGCCAGCGATTCCAGCTCGGCACCGGCTTCATCGCGGCGCAACGCCCACTGCTGACTCTGCGCCTTCACCTCGGCCAGGCGCTGCTCCAGGCGGCGGCGCCCGTCGATGACGTGGCGGATGCGCTCTTCCAGCCGGCTCACTTCCATCGCCGCCTCGGCCAGTGCGCCCTGCGCGGCGTGCAGCTCGTCGTTGGCGGCGTAGTGGGCCTGGCGCACCTCCTCCAGCTCGGCCTCGACATGGCGCAGCTCGGCCAGACGGCCTTCCAGCGCGTTGGTGGCCTCGGCCACCGCGCGGCGCACACGGTCTTCCTCGCTCGCAGCGTCGCGGTGCTTCAGGAACCAGAGCTGGTGCAGCTTGAGCGTGCCGGCATCCTGCAGCGTGTGGTAACGCGCCGCCACCTCGGCCTGGGCTTCCAGGCGCTCCAGGTTGGCGTTGAGCTCGCGCAGGATGTCTTCCACCCGGGTCAGGTTCTCGCGCGTGTCGCGCAGCCGGTGCTCGGTCTCGCGGCGGCGCTCCTTGTACTTGGAAACGCCCGCGGCTTCTTCCAGGAACAGCCGCAGTTCTTCCGGCCGGCTCTCGATGATGCGGCTGATGGTGCCCTGGCCGATGATGGCGTAGGCCCGCGGGCCCAGGCCGGTGCCGAGAAACACGTCCTGCACGTCGCGGCGACGCACCGGCTGGTTGTTGATGAAGTAGCTGGAGGTGCCGTCGCGGGTGAGCACCCGCTTGACGGCGATTTCGCTGAACTGGTTCCACTGCCCGCCCGCGCGCGCGGCGGTGTTGTCGAACACCAGCTCCACGCTGGAACGGCTGGCGGGTTTGCGGTTGCCCGAGCCGTTGAAGATCACGTCCTGCATCGACTCGCCGCGCAGCTCGCTGGCCTTGCTCTCGCCCAGCACCCAGCGCACCGCGTCCATGATGTTGGACTTGCCGCAGCCGTTCGGCCCGACCACCCCCACCAGCTGGCCGGGCAGCTGGAAATGGGTGGGCTCGGCAAAGGACTTGAAGCCGGAAAGCTTGATCGACTGGAGGCGCATGCGAGGGTCGGACCGCCCAGGAGGGCACGGCGGGGAATGCGTGGGCGCCGATGGCGACGGCGCAGGTAATGAGGCCGCAGAGGGTGCCCGTCAAGTGCGGGCGATCTGGGCCGCCGGCAGGCTGCGACGGGGCCCAAAGGGCGGCGCGGATGATATCAGCGCCCCCCGGCTGAACACCTTCACGGCCCAGCCGGCTCTCAGCCCCAGGCGCGCAGGCCCGCCAGATCGATCACCATGATGCGCCGTGTCCCCAGCTCGATCAGCCCCGCCAGTGCCAGGCGCTGCAGCGCGGCGTTGGTGCGCTGGCGCGACATGCCGGCCAGCAGCGCCACCTCCGCCTGCGACAGGTTCAGGCAGGGCCCCGGGTCCGGGTACAGCTCGGTGTTGTACAGGCTGGCCAGGCAACGTGCCACCCGGGCATCGGCAGGCAGCAGGCGATCGGTCTGCAGCAGGCCGATGAACAACCCCAGCCGGGCGTTCATCAGGTGCTGGAGATAGTGGTTGAAGGGCAGGCTGCGATGGCGCAGCGCCTCGAAGGTGCTGCGCGGCACCCTGGCCACCCGGGTGGCACGCAGGGCCTGGACGGAGTACCGGAAACCCTCATGGCGCAGCAGCGACCCTTCACCGAACCAGGCCCCCTGGGCAGCGCCGGTGAGCGTGGACAGGCGTCCACCCGGGTCACCGACCGTCATCTTCAACAGGCCGCTGACCACCCCCAGCCAGTGTTCGGCCGGGTCGCCCAGTTGCACCACCCAACCTGCGGCCGGCACCACCTGCTCACTGGCCGTGTCCAGCACCAGGGCCAGTTCGCTGGAGGTGAGGCCACGGCCCCAGATGGACTGCTCGATGCAATTGCGCAGGCTGGGGCTGGCCCCGGAACGGGAGGATCTGGCGAGGTTCATGGGCGCGAACAGTCTAGGCGGGCACTGCGGATTCGGTCGTCCGCCAGGCGACAATCCGGCCACCGTTCGCCAAAGCCCCCCCCGCCATGTCCTCAGCTCCCCGCCTGCTGCTCAAGCGGTTCATCGACGGGCCGGCAGCATGACGGGCCTGAACAGATGGTCCCGTGTGGCCTGCGATTCGCGAAGGCTTGCAACAACCAGCAGACCCACAGTCCCTTACAGATTGGGTCCATGCCTTCAGGCCACCCTGCCACGGCTGCCCGATGCAGCCGGTGAGGCTATTTCACGCCGAGGATCGGCCCATTTTGTTGCAGCGCAACAACAAACCCCTGATTGCCGGGATGGATCGGTGCACTGCGCACGCTCGTGCCGGGTTTGTGTCACCTCAGGTCACAACTGCGGACGCCCGGACGCAAAGCACGGGGTGTGAGGGTGCTAGCCTTTCGCGCCATCGACAACCTCCCCTGGGAGTCTTCATGACGACAATCAATCGTTCACTTCTCGCTGCTGCTGCCTCCTCCTCGCTGCTGCTGGCCGGCAATGCCGTGGCCGCCGACATCGACAGCATCTCGTCCTTGACCGCCCCTCAGTTCCGCGCCCTGAGCGAGGACCTCGGTGCCGTGGTGTCGTACAAGCCGATGGTGCCGGCCGAAGGGCTGGGCATCCTCGGCTTTGACATCGGCATCGGGCTCAGTGCCACCTCCCTGGAGCACCGCGGCTACCTGTCCACCGCGGCGGGCGGCTCGTCCATTCCCAAGCTGCTGCCGGTGGCCACCGTGCGGGCCCACAAGGGCCTGCCCTTCGACATCGACGTCGGCCTGGCCCTGGGCTCGGTGGCCGGCACCAACGCCAAGGTGGCGGGTGGTGAACTGCGCTGGGCCTTCATCGGCGGCAACACCCTGATGCCCGCGGTGGCGGTTCGCGCGGCCATCAGCAACCTGACCGGCGTGGACGACTTCAAGCTCAACACCACCAGTGTGGACCTGTCGATCTCCAAGGGTTTCCTGATGTTCACCCCGTATGTGGGCATCGGCAAGGTGCAGGTCAAGTCGGAGTACACCGGCAGCACCTCCTACAAGGAAAGCTTCCGTCAGGACAAGCTGTTCGGCGGCGTCAACCTGAACTTGGGCCTGCTCAACATCGCGCTGGAGACCGACAAGACCGGGGATGCCAGCAGCTACGGTGTGAAGCTGGGCCTGCGCTTCTGATCGTTCAGCAGGCGTTGCCCGCTGCCTCAATCCCCCAGCGCCGCAGCGCCTCATCGTCGCTCACCCGGGCGTCCACCCAGTGGGCGCCTTCGGGCGTGGTTTCCTTCTTCCAGAAGGGGGCCTGGGTCTTCAGGTAGTCCATCAGGAACTCACAGGCCTGGAAGGCCTGGCCCCGGTGTGCGGAAGTGACCACCACCAGCACGATCTGGTCCAGCGGCTGAAGCACACCGACGCGGTGGATGACCCGCGCAGCGCGGATGTCGAAACGGCCCAGCGCTTCGTCGATCATCGCCTCGATGCTGCGTTCGGTCATGCCGGGGTAGTGTTCCAGCTCCATCGCCGCCACCTGCCCGGCGTCCGACTCGCCCCGGTTGCGGTCACGCACCGTGCCGACAAAGGCAGCCACCGCACCAACGGCCGGGTCTTGCCCGCGCAGCGCCGCCGCCTCGGTGGAAAGGTCGAAGTCCTCGGTCTGGATCGTCACCCGCGGTTTTGTCATGGCAGCACCTTTCCCGGGAGTCAACCGCCGGTCACGGGCGGGAAAAAGGCCAGCTCGGCGCCCTCGCCCACCTCGGCAGTGTCGGCCGCCATGGTCTGGTTGAGCGCACTGCGCACCGCACGCTGGCGCGCCAGCACGGTGGCATAGGGCTCACCCCGGGCGATCAGCGCGTCGCGCACGGCGCCCACCGTGGTCGGGCCCGGCAGTTCCAGGGCCTCACCCGGGCCGAGGGCCTCGCGCAGCGAGGCGAAGTAGCGCAGTTGGATCTTCATCATCGGTTGGATTGGCTGGGGCGAAACGAGGCAGTAGAAGGGGCCGGGCCGGGGCCGGGGCCCAGCTCCCGTCAGAGCATCTCGCGCACCGGCAGGTAACGCACCAGGTCGCCAGCGCGGATGGTCTGGCCACCTGGGTTGTCGACCAGGCCGTCACCCCAGTGGGCCGATGTCAGCACGCCGGAGCTCTGGTTGGCAAACAGGTCCAGGCCGCCACGGTCATTGAGCCGCACCCGCAGGAACTCGCGGCGCTTGTCGGCGCGGAGCCAGTCGAAGTCGGCCCGCAGCGTGTAGGCCTTCGGCGCCAGGTCCGTCACCCCCTGCAGGCGCAGCAGCACCGGCCGCACCAGCAGCAGGCAGGTCACATAACTCGACACCGGGTTGCCGGGCAGGCCCATGAACCAGGCGGCCCCCCCCTCTGCCGCCGGTCGGCGCACCTCGCCGAAGGCCAGTGGCTTGCCGGGCTTCATCGCCATCTGCCACAGCGTCAGGCGACCCTCGGCCTCCACGGCGGGCTTGATGTGATCTTCCTCGCCCACCGAGACGCCGCCCGAGGTGAGGATCAGGTCGTGCCCGGCCGCGGCCTCGCGCAGCGCAGCACGGGTGGCCTCGCGCTGGTCGGGCACGATGCCCAGATCGGCCACCACGCAACCGAAGCTCTGCAGCAGCGCACGCAGGGTGTAGCGGTTGGAGTTGTAAATCGCGCCGGGCCTGAGCGGCTCGCCCGGCATCACCAGCTCGTCGCCGGTAGAGAACAGCGCCACACGCGGACGGCGCGCCACTGTCAGCGAGGCCGCTCCCACCGAAGCCGCCAGGCCCAGCGCCGCGGGCGTGAGCCGCGTGCCGGCGGCCAGCACCACGCTGCCGTGCTGCACGTCCTCGCCGCGGCGGCGGATCCACTGGCCCACCGTCGGTACGGTGTTGACTTGCACCGCACCCAGCCCTTCGCCGGAAACCGCCGAGCACTGCTCCTGCATCACCACGGCATCGGCGCCCGGCGGCAGCTGAGCGCCGGTGAAGATGCGCGCGGCCGTGCCAGGCTGCAGCGGCTCGCCCACCACGCCCGCCGGCACGCGCTGGGACACCGGCAGCAGCGTGCCTTCGGCGGGCACGTCGGCCACACGCATCGCGTAGCCGTCCATCGAGGTGTTGTCCGCCGGCGGCACGTCCAACAACGAACGCACCTCCTCGGCCAGCACCCGACCCAGCGCATCGAAGGTGGAGAGCGTTTCACACCCCTCCAGCGACTCGATCCGGGCCAGCATCTGCGCCAATGCGTCGTCCATCGGCGTCAGCCCGGGCCGGGCCGCCGCTGCAGACTGTCCAGCCGGTGTCGAAACAGGGGATGCGATCGTCATGGCTTGCCACTCACAGCGGGACGTGGTCGCGCAGGTACTGCTGGATCACTGCCGTGTCGGCCGGCATCTTCTGGAAGCGCTTGGGGAGCGACTCCAGGTCCGCCAGCGCGGCGGGACGCGGCGCATGCACGTCCGGGCCCAGTGCCTCGGCGATGGTGGCCTCGAACTTGGCCGGCAGCGCCGTCTCCAGCACGATCATCGGCACGCCGGGCTCGCGCAGCTCGCGCGCCACCTTCACGCCGTCGGCGGTGTGGGTGTCGATCAGCACGCCCTGGCCTTCGTAGGTGGCCTTGATCGTCGCCAGACGGTCGGCGTGGGTGGAACGCCCGGACTGGAAGCCGTAGCTCTCCACGCGGGCGAACTCCTCGGCCGTCAGCGTGAAAACGCCTTCCTTCGGCAGCGCGGCACCGAACAGCGCCTGGGTGCGCGCCCCGTCGCGACCCAGCAGGTCGTAGACAAAGCGCTCGAAGTTGCTCGCCTTGCTGATGTCCATCGACGGGCTGGACGTCTCGAAGGTCTCGGCGCTGCCGCGCACCCGGTAGCTGCCGGTGCGGAAGAACTCTTCCAGCACGTTGTTCTCGTTGGTCGCCACCACCAGGTGCTTGATCGGCAGGCCCATCATGCGCGCGACATGGCCGGCACAGACGTTGCCGAAGTTGCCCGACGGCACGGTGAAGGACACCTGCTCGTCGTTCGACTTCGTGGCCAGGAAGTAGCCGGCGAAGTAATACACCACCTGGGCCAGCAGCCGCGCCCAGTTGATCGAGTTGACCGTGCCGATGCGGTACCGGCGCTTGAAGGCCAGGTCGTTGGACACCGCCTTGACGATGTCCTGGCAGTCGTCGAACACACCTTCGACCGAGAGGTTGTGGATGTTCTCGTCCTGCAGCGAGAACATCTGCGCCTGCTGGAAGGGGCTCATGCGGCCGTAGGGGCTGAGCATGAACACCCGCACGCCCTGCTTGCCGCGCATCGCGTACTCGGCCGCGCTGCCCGTGTCGCCGGAGGTGGCGCCCAGGATGTTGAGCTGCTCGCCGCGCCGGCCCAGTTCGTACTCGAACAGGTTGCCCAGCAGCTGCATCGCCATGTCCTTGAAGGCCAGCGTCGGCCCGTTGGACAGCGACTCCAGGCACAGGCCCGGCTCCAACGGCTTGAGCGGCACGATCGCATCGGTGCCATAGACCTCGGCGGTATAGGTCTTGGCACAGAGCGCGCGCAGGTCCTCGGCCGGGATGTCGTCGATGTACAGCGACAGGATCTCGAAGGCCAGCGCCGCGTAGCCCCGCGTCGCGTGCACCTCGCGCCAGTGCGCCAGCGTGGGCGCGTCGATGCGCGGGTAGGCCTCGGGCAGGTACAGCCCGCCATCCGGCGCCAGGCCTTCGAGCAGGATCTCGGAGAAGCCGCGGCGGGTGGCGTCGCCGCGGGTGCTGATGTACTTCATGGTCTATCCGGGACTCGGAACTCGGGACTCAGGAATCGGGCCTCAGGCCAGCTCTTCCTTGCGCAGCGAGACGATCGGTGCCAGCACCGTCGGCAGCGACTGCATCTTCGCCAGGGCGGCGCGCATCTCGCCTTCCACCGTTTCGTGGGTCAGGATGATGACGTCGGTCTGGTTCTCGCCCTCGGCGGACTCACGCTGCAGCAGGGCGTCGATCGAGATGTCGGCCTCGGCCAGGATGCGGGTGATCGCGGCCAGCACGCCCTTCTGGTCGGCCACGCGCAGGCGCAGGTAGAAGGCGGTGCGCACCGCGTCGATCGGCAGGATCGGCGTGGCGTGCAGCTCGTCGGGCTGGAAGGCCAGGTGCGGCACGCGGTGGTCCGGGTCGGCGGTGTGCAGGCGGGTGATGTCCACCAGGTCGGCGATCACGGCCGAGGCGGTGGGCTCGCTGCCCGCCCCCTTGCCGTAGTACAGCGTGGTGCCCACGGCGTCGCCCTGCACCATCACGGCGTTCATCGCGCCCTCGACGTTGGCGATCAGGCGCTTGCTCGGCACCAGCGTCGGGTGCACGCGCAGCTCAATGCCGCCCACGTCGGTGCGGCGCTTGGCGATGCCCAGCAGCTTGATGCGGTAGCCCAGCTGCTCGGCGTAGCGGATGTCCACTGCCGACAACTTGGTGATGCCTTCGACGTGCGCTTTGTCGAACTGCACCGGGATGCCGAAGGCCAGCGCGCTCATCAGCGTGGCCTTGTGGGCCGCGTCCACGCCCTCGATGTCGAAGGTGGGGTCGGCCTCGGCGTAGCCCAGGCGCTGCGCTTCCTTCAGCACGACGTCGAAGTCGAGGCCCTTGTCGCGCATCTCGGACAGGATGAAGTTGGTCGTGCCGTTGATGATGCCGGCCAGCCACTGCACCTGGTTGGCGGTCAGGCCTTCGCGCAGCGCCTTGATGATGGGAATGCCACCGGCCACCGCGGCCTCGAAGGCCACCATCACGCCCTTCTCGCGGGCGGCGGCGAAGATCTCCGTGCCATGCACCGCCAGCAGCGCCTTGTTGGCGGTGACGACGTGCTTGCCCGCGGCAATGGCTTCCAGCACCAGGGCCTTGGCGATGCCGTAGCCGCCGATCAGCTCGATGACGATGTCGATGTCCGGGTTGGCGATGACGGCACGCGCGTCGGCCACCACCTGCGCGCCCTCGCCGACGATCTCGCGGGCGCGCTCGACGTTCAGGTCGGCCACCATGGTGATCTCGATGCCGCGGCCCGCGCGACGGCGGATTTCTTCCTGGTTGCGCTTCAGGACGGCGAAGGTGCCGCTGCCGACGGTACCGATGCCCAGCAGGCCGACTTGGATGGGTTTCATGGGGGGTCTCACGGGGCGCCTAGTGGGTGCCGGGTTCAGGAAATGGGCGGGAAGCGCAACCAGCGGCTCAGGTGCCGTGACGCTTGCGGTACTGGTCGAGGAAGCGGGCGATGCGGCCGATCGCGTCGGTCAGATCATCCGAGTTGGGCAGGAACACCAGGCGGAAGTGGTCCGGCTGTGCCCAGTTGAAACCGGTGCCCTGCACGATCAGCACCCGTTCGGCGTCGAGCAGCTCGTAGGCGAACTGCTGGTCGTCGGCGATGGGATACATCTTCGGGTCGAGCTTCGGGAACATGTACAGCGCGGCCTTGGGCTTCACGCAGGTCACGCCCGGGATCTCGGTGAGCAGCTTGTGCGCCAGGTCGCGCTGGCGGCACAGGCGCCCGCCCGGCGCGACCAGGTCCTTGATGCTCTGGTAACCGCCCAGCGCGGTCTGGATGGCCAGCTGGCCCGGCGTGTTGGCGCACAGTCGCATCGTGGCCAGCATGTTCAGCCCCTCGATGTAGTCCTTGGCGTGGCGCTTGTCGCCCGACACCACCATCCAGCCGGCGCGGTAGCCGCAGGAGCGGTAGTTCTTGCTCAGCCCGTTGTAGGTCAGGAACAGCACGTCATCGGCCAGCGCGGCGATGCTGGTGTGGGTGTTGCCGTCGTAGAGCGTCTTGTCGTAGATCTCGTCGGCGAAGACGATCAGCTGGTGCTGGCGGGCGATTTCGACGATCTCCTGCAGCAGGCTGTCCGGGTAGAGCGCACCGGTCGGGTTGTTCGGGTTGATGATCACGATCGCCTTCGTACGCGGCGTGATCTTGGCGCGGATGTCGGCGATATCGGGCATCCACTCGCTCTGCTCGTCGCAGACATAGTGCACCGGCTTGCCGCCCGACAGCGCCACCACGGCCGTGTAGAGCGGGTAGTCGGGCGAGGGGATGAGCACCTCGTCGCCATCGTCGAGCAGCGCGTTCATGCTCATCGCGATCAGCTCGGAGGCGCCGTTGCCGAGGTAGACGTCATCGACCGTGACGCCCTTGATGTGCTTCTCCTGGCAGTAGTGCACCACCGCCTTGCGCGGGGCGAACAGGCCCTTGCTGTCGGTGTAGCCGGCCGCGTTGGCGAGGTTGCGGATCATGTCCTGCACGATCTCGTCGGGCGGCTCCAGGCCGAACACCGCCAGGTTGCCGATGTTCAGCTTGATGATCTTGTGCCCCTCCTCCTCCATCTGGCGCGCCTTCTCCACCACCGGGCCACGCACGTCGTAGCACACGTTGGCGAGCTTGCTGGACTTGGAAACGGTCTTGAGCACAGGGACTCCTGGGGCAGTCGAAAGATTCGATGGGCTGCGGTGCGCCGTGCGTCGCGCAGCGTTCGGTCGGGGCCGGGGGCGGGGGCGGGGGGAAGTGGTCAAAAAGCTAGAATTACAACACACGAACCCCTGGTTCCCGTCCCCGCGCCGCGGGGTGTCGTCGTGGCTGCGGCCCCGGCTTTCCCATTCCGATTGAAGCCTTGAAACTCCAACCCGACCGACTCGACGGTGTCAACGGCATCAACGGCTACGACGCACGCGGCGTGGTGGTCAACGGCCAGATCTGGCGCGGGGGGGTGCTGATCCCGTGGCAGGGAGAGGTTCAGACCTGGGCCGAAGGTGGCTTTGACGCGTTGGCCGCTGGGCATTTCGAGCAACTGGCGGCCCTGCAGCCCGAGCTGGTGATCCTGGGCACCGGCGCGCGCCAGCGTTTTGTGCACCCGAAACTGACGCGTGTGCTGCTGGAGCAGGGCATCGGGGCAGAGTGCATGGACAACCCCGCCGCCTGCCGCACCTACAACGTTCTGGTGGGTGAAGGGCGCAAGGTGATCGTCGCACTGCTGGCCGCCAGCGCCTGAGATGCCGACGATCCCCGGCGCGCCTTATAATCCAAGGCTAGCGTCCGCCGGGGCGCCCAGATAACAAGCCGCTGCATGACGCCTGCTCTGAACAAACCCCTGCCGGATCTTGAGGCCAATGCCACGGGTGGTGTGAAATTCACCCCCCAGGCTTTCGCCGGCAAGATCATCGTCCTCTATTTTTATCCAAAGGACAACACGCCCGGTTGTACCACCGAAGCCATGCAGTTTCGCGACCAGCACAAGGAATTCACCCAGGCAGGTGCCGTGGTGTTCGGCGTGTCGCGCGACAACATGGCCTCGCACGACAAGTTCAAGCAGAACCTGGAACTGCCCTTCGAACTGATCGCCGACACCGAGGAAAAGCTCTGCCACATGTTCGGCGTGGTCAAGAACAAGATCATGTACGGCAAGAAGGTCAAGGGCATCGAGCGCAGCACCTTCCTGATCGACGCCAAGGGCGTGCTGCGCACGGAATGGCGGGGCATCAAGGTGGCCGGCCATGTCGAAGAAGTACTCAAGGCCGTGCAGGAGCTCAAGCCCACCGCCTGACGATGTTGGGCCTTTGAATGCGACTTCCGCGCGCGGCGCCTCCCACGGGTTGCAGGGCGCGCGGACAGGGGGGACCGATACGCTCGGTCGGCTTGTGCATAATCGATCGCATGCCCAAGCAACCCGGATGGCCCAGCGCCCTGACGTCCGATCTGCCCTACGCCACAACCAAGCCGTACCGCCCCTGCCAGGGCGTACGGCTTTTTTGTTCCCTTCGCCACGCCCGTTTCTCCAGGTCCGCTTCGGCGGCCGCCTGCTGACCCACTCACCATGCCCCTGCCGAAACCCCCTGCCAAACGTGGTGCCATCCTCGCTGCCGCCGAATTCGAGGCCCAGGCAGCTCCCAAACCTGCCAAGCGTCCCTTGAAGGGTCGGCCGCCGGAGCCGTCGACCGAGCCCGCCGTGGAGCCCGTGGAGGCAGCGCCGGCGGTGGAGGCGACACGGCAGGTACCAGCCACCCCGCCGTTGAAGAAACCGAGAGCGCCGGCCAGCGTCGCCAAGGCGGTCTCTGCGCCCGCATCTCCCACCGCATCCCCCGCCGCTGCACCCGCCGTGCTGACCCCGGTCGCAGCCGCACCGATCGCAGCCGCCTCACCCACGGCGGTGTCTGCTGCGCCTGCGCGCGCGGCGCAGACCCGGCGCAGCCGCAAGGCCCCCTCCGATGGGCCGGCCAAGCTCTTCGTGCTGGACACCAACGTGCTGATGCACGACCCGATGTCGATCTTCCGCTTCGAGGAACACGACATCTACCTGCCAATGATCACGCTGGAGGAGCTCGACGGCCACAAGAAGGGCATGAGCGAGGTGGCGCGCAACGTGCGCCAGGTCAGCCGCGAACTCGATGCCCTGGCCGCCAGCCCGGACGACCCGCGCAAGATGGACAGCAGCAGCGGCATCCCGCTGGCCCGCACCGGCCACCGCGAAGCCGGCGGCAAGCTGCATTTCCAGACCTCCCTGCTGGAGGCACCGCTGCCCGCCGGCCTGCCGCAGGGCAAGGCGGACAACCAGATCCTCGGCGTCGTCCAGGCCCTGCGCAGCGCACACCCGGAGCGCGAGGTGGTGCTGGTGTCCAAGGACATCAACATGCGCATCAAGGCCCGTGCCCTGGGCCTGCCGGCGGAGGACTACTTCAACGACAAGGCACTGGAGGACGGCGACCTGCTCTACACCGGCGTGTTGCCGCTGCCGTCCGACTTCTGGGAGCGCCACGGCAAGACGATGGAGAGCTGGCAGCAGGCCGGCCACACCTTCTACCGCATCAGCGGGCCGCTGGTGCCCTCGCTGATGATCAACCAGTTTGTCTACTTCGAGGCGCCGGGCAGCGCCGCGCTGTACGCCAAGGTCACCGAGATCACCGGCAAGACCGCGGTGCTGCGCACGCTCAAGGACTACACCCACGCCAAGAACTCGGTCTGGGGCATCACCGCCCGCAACCGGGAGCAGAACTTCGCGCTGAACCTGCTGATGGATCCGGAGTGCGACTTCATCACCCTTACCGGCACGGCGGGCACCGGCAAGACGCTGATGACGCTGGCGGCGGCCCTGTCGCAGGTGCTCGATGAACGCCGCTACAGCGAGATCATCGTCACCCGGGTGACGGTGCCGGTGGGTGAGGACATCGGTTTCCTGCCCGGCAACGAAGAAGAGAAGATGGGCCCCTGGATGGGCGCGCTGGACGACAACATGGAGGTGCTGGCACGCGGCGACGGCGCCGGCGCCGGCGAATGGGGCCGGGCCGCCACCCAGGACCTGGTGCGCAGCAAGATCAAGATCAAGAGCCTGAACTTCATGCGCGGGCGCACCTTCCTGAACAAGTTCGTGCTGATCGACGAAGCGCAGAACCTCACGCCCAAGCAGATGAAGACGCTGATCACCCGGGCCGGCCCGGGCACCAAGATCGTCTGCCTGGGCAACCTGGCGCAGATCGACACGCCCTACCTGACCGAGGGCTCTTCGGGCCTGACCTTTGCGGTGGACCGCTTCAAGGGCTGGCCCCACTCCGGCCATGTGACGCTGGCACGGGGCGAACGCTCACGCCTGGCGGACTACGCCTCGGAAGTGCTCTGACCCCACCTTCCCCCCCCAAGCACCGCGGCCCCTCTTCAGGGGCCGCGGTGCTTTGCTGCGCTGAAAGGCCTGACCGGCCGGGCCTCACTCCCGCAGGGCCGCGCGCAACTTGACGCCCACCTCAGGCCGGGCCAGGAAAGGGTCGCTGGGGTTGCGCTGCTGCAGGATGTCGTCCAGGCGGCTTTGCACCGGCGCAAGTGCATGCGGGTGGCTGAAGACGTAGAACTGCCGCGCCTGCACAGCCGCCAGCACCTTGGCGGCGATCTCCGCAGCGGTGACCTTGGCGGAGGTGATGGCCTTTTCGCTCATCACGCGCGAGATCATCTGGCTCTTGGTTTCCGCCCCCGCCGCCAGCTCGCTGGGCCGGTTGCGCTCGCTGAGGTGGATGCCGGTGGGGATGAAGTAGGGGCAGAGCACGCTGGCGCTGATCTGGTCGGTGACCAGCGCCAGGTCCTGGTACAGCGTTTCGCTCAGTGTCACCACGCCATGTTTGCTGACGTTGTAGACACCCATGTTCGGCGCCGAGGCCATGCCGGCCATCGACGCGGTGTTGACGATGTGGCCCTCGTAGGTCAGGTCGGCCTGGGCCGCGGCCAGCATCATCGGGGTGAAGACGCGCACGCCGTGGATGACGCCCCAGAGGTTGACGCCCAGCACCCAGTTCCAGTCCGCAACGCTGTGCTCCCACACCAGCCCGCCCGATGCCACGCCGGCGTTGTTGAAGACGAAGTTCGGCGCCCCGAAGGCCGCCTGCGTGGCCGCACCCAGCGCCTCCACCTCCTCGGCCTTGGAGACGTCGCAGCGCTGCGCCAGCACCTCGGCGCCCAGGCCGCGGATCTCGTCGGCCGCGCGCGCCAGCGCCTCGGCCTGCACATCGGCCATCACCAGCTTCATGCCGGCGGCGGCGGCCAGGCGCGCCACCTCCAGCCCGAAGCCGGACGCCGCACCGGTCAGCACGGCCACGCGGCCCTTGAGTTCCTTCATCGCGTTCCCCTGAGGATCAGATCAGCTTGACGAGTTGCTTGCCGAAGTTGCGGCCCTTGAGAAGCCCGAGGAAGGCCTCCGGCGCGTTCTCCAGGCCGGGGGCCACCGTCTCGCGGTACTTCAGCTTGCCGGTGGCCACCAGCGTGCCGAGCTCCTTCAGCGCCTCGGGCCAGACGTTCATGTGCTCGCTGACGATGAAGCCCTCCACCTTCATGCGGTTCACCAGGATCAGCGCCGGGTTGGTCATGGGCGTGGGCGCGCCGTTGTAGCCGGCGATCATTCCGCACATCGCGATGCGGCTGAAGGCGTTCATGCGCAGCATCACCGCGTCCAGGATCAGGCCACCGACGTTTTCGAAGTAGCCGTCGATACCGTCCGGGCAGGCCTCCTTGAGCGCCTTGGACAGCGACTTCAGGTCCGGGTGCTGCTTGTAGTCGATGCAGGCATCAAAGCCGAGTTCGTTGACCACGTAGGCGCACTTGTCCGGTCCACCGGCCAGGCCCACCGCACGGCAGCCGCGCACCTTGGCCAGCTGGCCGACCGCACCGCCCACCGCACCGCTGGCAGCGCTGACCACCACCGTCTCGCTCGCCTTGGGTGCGATGATCTGGGTCAGGCCGTACCAGGCCGTCACACCCGGCATGCCCACGGCACCCAGGTAGGCCGACAGCGGCACGTGGCGGGTGTCCACCTTCTGCAATACGCCGCGCGCACCGGCAGGCACACGCTGGTACTCCTGCCAGCCGCCCATGCCGACCACCGCGTCGCCCACCGCAAAGTGCGCGTTGCGCGAGGCCACCACCTCGCCGGCGGTGCCGCCGATCATCACCTCGTCCAACGGCTGCGGCTGCGCGTAGCTCCTGGACTCATTCATGCGCCCACGCATGTAGGGGTCCAGGCTGAGGAAGTGGTTGCGCACCAGCACCTCGCCGTCCCCCAGCGGGGCGATCGGCGTCTCGACGAGGCGGAAGTTCTCAGCCGTCGCCTCGCCGACGGGGCGGGAGGCGAGCAGGATCTGGCGGTTCACGGTATGCGTGGAGGTCTGTGTCATGTCGTCTCCTGATGAACATTCGGCGGGCTCAGTCTGAACCGGCGCCGTCCAACTTGCGTTGCAGGGGTTTCAGCTCGCGGCCCTGGGTGGGCAGTTTGCGTACGAATTTGAAAGTACCGGTGGCGTGGGCGCACAGGGCGCGGTTCTCGCCTTCGCCGGTGTAGACGCTGCCTTCGACGAAGGCCATCGTTGCGGTGCGGTGCAGCAGCCGGCCGATGCCGACCAGCCGGCCCTCGCCAGGGCGCATGAAGGTGGTCTTCATCTCGATGGTCACCACCCCCGGGCCACCGCCGTCCAGCTCGCGGTTGACGCTGCGCGCGGCGTGCGCCATCACCACGTCCAGCAGCGTCATCGTGACGCCGCCGTGAGCGACCAGAAAGGAGTTGCACTGCTCGGCCCGCAGGTCGAGCGCAATCTCCGCCTCGCCACCCTCGAAGCGCAGCAGCTCGAAGCCCAGGTGCTGGACGAAGGGAATGTGAACGGGGAAGTCCATGGCAACCAAGGGTCCGTGAGAGGGTTGGAGATTCCGCAGCGAGCGGACTCAGGGTGGTGCGAGGACCGCAGCCGTACACCCGTACGGCGAGGACCGCAGGGCCGCCATGAGTTCGCGCAGCAGGAAGATCCGCCCTCTCACGCGCCGCCGTGGATGGCGCTGACGCCACCGTCCACCGCCATGATCTGGCCGGTGATGTGCTTGCCTGCGGCGCTGGCGAACAGCAGCGCGATGCCCTTGAGGTCGTCGTCATCGCCCAGTCGGCGCAGCGGGGCGTGGGCGGCCAGCTTGTCCTCGCCCAGCTTCTCGAACACCCCGCGCGTCATCTTGCTCGGGAAGAAGCCCGGGGCGATCGCATTGACGTTGATGCCGTAGACACCCCACTCCGCCGCCAGCGCACGGGTGAAGTTGATCGCGGCGGCCTTGCTGGTGTTGTAGGCCACCGTCTTCATCTCCACCGAGTTGCCGGCCAGGCCGGCGATGGAGGCGACGTTGATGATGCGGCCCCTGCGGCGCGGGATCATGCAGTCGCGGCCGATGGCCTGGCTGAGCAGGAACATCGAACGCACGTTCAGGTTCATCACCTTGTCCCAGGCCTCCAGCGGGTGCTCCTCGGCCGGGGCGCCCCAGGTGGCGCCGGCATTGTTCACCAGGATGTCCACCGGGCCCAGGCGCTCCAGCGTCTCGCTGGCCAGGCGCTGCAGTTCCTCGGGCATGGAGGCGTCGGCGGCGATCCAGCGGGCGTCGATGCCGCGGGCCTGCAGGTGGGCCACGCCCTCCTCCAGCTCGGCGGCCTTGCGCGCGCTGATGATCACCTTGGCGCCGGCCTCGCCGAGGGATTCGGCGATCTGCAGGCCCAGGCCGCGGGAGCCGCCGGTGACCAGTGCGACCTGGCCGGTGAGGTCAAAGAGTTGCTTTACGGGGGTGCTCATCGCATGTGTCTCCTTGTGATCCGCCCCTGCAGACGGAGAGTCAGAACCAGTCGTCCCGCATCGTGCGGCAGGTGTCGTCGCGCGAGGCGACCACCGCCAGCCAGGCGTCGATGCGCGGCAGCTCGTAGTGAAAGAAGTAGCGGCAGGCGGCCAGCTTGCCGCGCGCCAGGGCTTCGGCCTCGGGGCCACGCTGCTCTGCCAGCAGGCGCTGGGCGGCCAGGGCCACGTCCAACCAGGTCCAGGCCAGCACGGTGTGGCCGAAGGCCTGCAGGTAGGGCACCGCGTTGGCCAGCGCCTCCTCCGGCACGCTGGTGGCCCAGGCGGCCTGCGTGGCCGCGCCGACCCTGGACAGCGCCGACGCCAGCGCGCTGGCGTACCCGTGCAGCTCCGGCAGCGGCCCGGCCGGCACCGGCAGCGCCGCGTCGATCGTGCGCTGCATGCGTGCGGCCACCGCCTTCAGCCCTGCCCCGCCGTTCATCACCACCTTGCGGCCCAGCAGGTCCAGCGCCTGGATGCCGTGGCTGCCCTCGTGGATCATGTTCAGGCGGTTGTCGCGCCAGTACTGTTCCACCGGGTAGTCGCGGGTGTAGCCGTAGCCACCGTGAATCTGGATGGCCAGGCTGTTGGCCTCCAGGCAGAACTCGCTGGGCCAGCTCTTGGCCACCGGGGTCAGCACCTCCAGCAGCAGCCTGGCTTCTGCCGCGGTGGCTGCGTCGCCGGTGTGCTGCTCGTCCACCAGCCTGGCGCAGTACAGCAGCAGCGCCAGCGCGCCCTCGCTGGTGCTCTTCTGCGCCAGCAGCATGCGCTTCACATCCGCGTGCTGAATGATCGGCACCTGCGGGCTGGCCGGGTCCTTTCCGGCCGGGCCCATCGGGCGCCCCTGCGGACGCTCCTTGGCGTAGGCCAGCGAGGCCTCGTAGCCCGCCATGCCCAGCATCGTCGCGGCCAGGCCGATCGCGATGCGGGCCTCGTTCATCATGTGGAACATGCCGGCCAGACCCTGGCCGGGCGCACCGACGCGGTAGCCGATCGCCCCCGCACGACCACCGGGCGTGAACCTGCCCTCGCCAAAGTTCAGCAGCGTGTTGGGCGTGCCGCGCCAGCCGCACTTGTGGTTCAGGCCGGCCAGCGCGACGTCGTTGCGCTCGCCGGTGAGGCGGCCATCGGCGTCCACCAGCCGCTTGGGCACGATGAAGAGCGAGATGCCGCGCGTGCCTGGCACCAGCTTGCCGTCCGCACCGGGGATCTTGGCCAGCACCAGGTGGACGATGTTGCCGGTGAGTTCGTGCTCGCCGGCGGAGATCCACATCTTGTTGCCGCGCAGGCGGTAACGCGGGCCCAGCGGGTCGCCGTCGAAGTCCTCGCCGTCCGGCTCCGCCCGGGTCAGGATGTCCGACAGGCTGGAGCCCGCCTGCGGCTCGGACAGGCACATCGTGCCGGCCCACTCGCCGCTGAACTCCCGGGTGGCGAAGACGCGTTGCTGCGCCTCGCTGCCGTGCGCCATCAGCAGGTTGGCGTTGCCGCTGGTGAGCATGCCGGCGACGATGCTCACCGAGGCCTTGCTCAGGAAGGCGTGCGCCGCCGACTCCACGGTGTAGGGCAGCTGCATGCCGCCCAGCTCGTAGTCCTGCGCGGCGGCCAGCAGGCCGGAGTCGGCCAGCGCCTTCCAGGCCTCGTGGGTGGCCTGCGGCAGGATCACCTTCTCGCCATCAAAGCGCGGCTCGTCGGTGTCCACCAGCCGGTTGAAGGGCGCGTACTTCTCGCGGGCGATGCGCTCGCAGGTGTCGAGCACCTGGCCCCAGGTCTCGCGGCTGTGGTCCGCAAACCGGGGCCGCGCGGTGAGCGCCTCGGCGTGCAGCCAGTCGTACAGCAGGAACTCGAGGGTGGCGCGCATGGGGAGCGAGGCTGGGGCGATGGGTGGATTCCCGCCTTTGGGGGGGGGGGGGGGGGGGGGGGGGGGGCGGGGGCGGGAATGACGGCGGGAGCTGGAACTCAGAGCACTTCGAAGATGCCGGCTGCGCCCATGCCGCCGCCGATGCACATCGTCACGCCCACGTACTTGGCGCCGCGGCGCTTGCCCTCGATCAGCGCATGGCCGGTCAGGCGCTGGCCGGAGACACCGTAGGGGTGGCCCAGGGCGATGGCGCCGCCGTTGACGTTCAGGCGGTCCATCGGGATGCCCAGCGTGTCCGCGCAGTACAGCACCTGCACCGCGAAGGCCTCGTTGAGTTCCCACAGGTCGATGTCCTCGACCTTCATGCCCAGGCGGGACAGCACCTTCGGCACCGCGAAGACCGGGCCGATGCCCATCTCGTCGGGCTCGCAGCCGGCCACCGCAAAACCGAGGAAGCGGCCCATCGGCTTCAGGCCATGGCGCTCCGCATAGGACTCGTTCACCACCACGCAGGCGCCCGCGCCATCGCTGAACTGGCTGGCATTGCCGGCGCTGACCACACCGCCGGGCATGGCGCTGCGGATGCCCTGCACCGCCTCGAAGGTGGTGCCCTCGCGCAGGCCCTCGTCCACGCTGACGGTCACCTGCTTCGTGCGCATGCCGCTCTTCATGTCGGCCACGCCGGCCGTCACCGTGATGGGGGCGATCTCGTCGGCGAACTTGCCCGCGGCGTTGGCCGCACAGGCCTTCTGCTGGCTCTCGGCGCCGTAGCGGTCCATGCGCTCCTTGGGGATGCCGTAGCGCTTGGCCACCTGCTCGGCGGTCTGCAGCATGTTCCAGTAGATCTCCGGCTTGTTCTGCGCCAGCCAGCTGTCGGCCAGCATGTGCAGGTTCATCTCCTGCTGCACGCAGGAGATGCTCTCCACACCGCCGGCCACATACACCTCGCCCTCCCCGGCGATGATGCGCTGCGAAGCCAGGGCGATGGTCTGCAGGCCGCTGGAGCAGAAGCGGTTGACGGTCAGGCCGCTCACGCTCACCGGCAGGCCCGCGCGCAGCGCGATCTGGCGCGCGATGTTGGCACCCGTCGCCCCCTCGGGGTTGGCGCAGCCCATGATGACGTCCTCGACGGCACCGGCGTCGATGCCGGCGCGCTCCACCGCCGCCTTCACGGCGTGGCCGCCCAGCGTGGCACCGTGGGTCATGTTGAAGGCGCCCTTCCAGCTCTTGGCCAGCGGGGTGCGGGCGGTGGACACGATCACTGCGTTGGTCATGTGTGTTCTCCTAACTCGGGTCGTGTCTCTGGGTCAGCTGAACGTGCGGCCTTCGGCGGCCAGCTTGGCCAGCAAGGGCGCGGGCTGCCAGAACGCAGCGTCGTCGAGCGGGTTCTTCGCAAAGCGGCGCATCGTCTGCACCACGTTGAACAGGCCTTGGGTGTCGGCGTAGCACATCGGGCCGCCGCGGTGCAGCGGGAAGCCGTAGCCGGTCAGGTAGACCATGTCGATGTCGCTGGCCTTGGAGGCGATGCCCTCCTCCAGCAGCTTGGCACCCTCGTTGACCAGCGAATAGATCAGTCGCTGCACGATTTCCTCGTCGCTGATCCTGCGCGGCGCAATGCCCAGCTCCTGGCGGTGCTGGGCAATCATCTCCTCGACCAGCTTGGAGGGGATCGCGTCGCGCTTGCCCGGCAGGTAGTCGTACCAGCCCGCGCCGGTCTTCTGGCCGTAGCGACCCAGCTCGCAGAGCAGGTCGGCCGTCTTGCTGTAACGCAGCTCCGGATTCTCGATGTAGCGACGCTTGCGGATGTACCAGCCGATGTCGTTGCCGGCCAGGTCGCCCATGCGGAAGGGTCCCATCGCGAAGCCGAACTTCTCGGCCGCGCGGTCGATCTGCGCCGGGGTGCAGCCCTCTTCCAGCAGGAAACCGGCCTGGCGGCTGTACTGCTCGATCATGCGGTTGCCGATGAAGCCGTCGCAAACGCCCGATACCACGCAGGTCTTCTTGATCTTCTTGCCCAGCGCCATCACCGTGGCCAACACGTCCTTGGCGGTGGCCGCACCGCGCACCACCTCCAGCAGCTTCATCACGTTGGCCGGACTGAAGAAGTGCATGCCGATCACGTCGGCCGGGCGCTTCGTGAAGGCGGCGATCTTGTTCAGGTCCAGCGTGGAGGTGTTGGAGGCCAGGATCGCACCGGGCTTCATCACCGCATCCAGCTGCTCGAACACCGCCTTCTTGACGCCCAGGTCCTCGAACACCGCCTCGATCACCAGGTCGGCGCCACCGATCTCGGCGTAGCTCAGCGTCGTGCTCAGCAGCGCCATGCGCTCCTCGTACTTCTCCGGCTTGAGTTTGCCCTTCTTGACCTGCGCCTCGTAGTTCTTGCGGAGGGTGGCGACGCCGCGGTCCAGCGCCTCCTGCTTCATCTCCAGGATGACCACCGGAATGCCGGCGTTCAGGAAGTTCATGCTGATGCCGCCGCCCATCGTCCCTGCGCCGATCACAGCCACCTGGGCGATGTTGCGCTTGGGGGTGTCCTCCGGCACGTCGGCGATCTTGCTGGTGGCGCGCTCGGCGAAAAAGGCGTGGCGCAGCGCGCGGCTTTCCGGCGTGAACATCAGCGACATGAAGGTGCTGAGCTCGAAGGTCATGCCGGCCTCGAACTTCGACTTCACCGCCTGTTCGACGCAGTCCACACACTTGGCGGGCGCCGGGAAGTTCTTCGCCACCGCGCGGGCGGTGTTGCGGGCGAACTGGAAGTAGCCGTCCGCCTCCGGATGACGCGCCGGCAGGTCCCGCACGCGCGGCAGCGGGCGCAGATCGGCCACCTCGCGGGCGAAGGCCACCGCGCCCTCCAGCAGGTCGCCCTCGACGATCTTCTGGAACAGCTTCTGGCCGGGGATCATCGCCAGCATCTCGCTCTTGACCGGCTCGCCGCTGACGATCATGTTCAGCGCCGGCTCCACGCCGATGGCGCGCGGCAGGCGCTGCGTGCCGCCGGCACCGGGCACCAGGCCGATCTTGACTTCCGGCAGCGCCACATTGGCACCCGGCGCTGCAACCCGGTAGTGGCAGCCCAGCGCCAGCTCCAGGCCGCCGCCCATGCACACGCTGTGCACGGCGGCCACCGTGGGCTTGCTGCAGGCCTCCAGCTGGGCGATCAGGCTCAGCAGGTTGGGCTCGGAGGTGGCCTTGGGCGAACCGAACTCCTTGATGTCCGCCCCACCCGAAAAGGCCTTGCCGGCCCCGGTGACCACGATGGCGCGGACGGCCGGGTCGTCTTCGGCCCGATTGACACCGGCGGCCAGCGCCACCCGGGTGGCGTAGCCCAGACCGTTGACCGGCGGGTTGTCGAGTGCGATGACGGCAACGTCGCCGCGCACTTCGTAGTGAGCTGTCATGCTGGGTCCTCTATTGGCGTTCTGGACGTTCTGGGCAATCTGGACGTTCTGGCGTTCGGACAGGCCATCCACCGGCGTGGCCACCGGCCTGTGCTGCCTGCCCGGCCATCACCGCAGCGCAACCCTCGCGGGCCCAGCGGCTTGAACCGAGTGCGCAGTGTAGGGAGCCCACTGCGCGTTCCCTGTCAGGCAGGAGACATGACTCCTCGGTGACTTCCCGCAATGCCCGCGGGCCGCTGGCGCAGCCGCCGGCAGCTCCCCTGCCCCCCCGCCACGCACCTCGGTCAGAGTGCGGCAGGCGGCGGCGCAACAGTGCCCGTCTGACCTGCCAGCCCCAGGGACTGGAGGATGGCATCGCGGCTCACCGCAAGGATTTCATCCGCCAGCGGTGAGTCATCCGGGCAGGCGCGGGACATCACGAGTGCGCCCACCGCGTGCGACAGCGCATCCAGGAGCCTGGCGCGCGTCTGCGCAGCATCGGCGGCATCCGGGCCACCGAGTGGCTGGCTCAGGACCGCCAGCAGCTGTTCGGCGCCATCCTCAAACGCCCTGCGGACCGACTCCGTCTGCCGCGCAGCATCCCCTCCCAGCGCAGCCATCGTGCAGCCGGTGGCACGACCATCCCGGTGCTCACGCGACAGGTAGTGGCGCACGAACGTCGCCGCATCCACACCGTCGGACATCGCCCGGGTCTGCGCGATGCCGCAGGCCGTCGCTTCGGCCATCAGGTCGGCCTTGGAGCCGAACTGTTTGTAGAAGCCGCCGTGGGTGAAGCCTGCCGCCGCCATCAGGTCGGCCACGCCCACCCCGTCGAAGCCGCGCTCGCGGAACAACTGCGAGGCCGTCTCGACGACGAGGGTTCGATTGGCTTGCGCCTGCGCCTTGGTGACTTTCATCTCCGTCCGCCGTGAGTTGACTTGCTGGGTTGGGGTCAGACTATACATTGATGACATTCATCATCAAAGTATTGACTTTTAAGATGATGACCGCAATCATTGAACCATCCGAACTCGCCGCGTCTCGGCGGGCAGCCCCTCCTCCTTCCCCCCCTCCCCCGAAGCACGGTCACCCCATGAAAGCACTCACCTTCCAACGCTATGGCAAGTCTCCCCAGATCGGGTTGGCCGAGGTCGCGCGCCCACAGTTGAAGCCCGATGAGCTGCTGGTGCAGGTGCACGCCGCGAGCGTCAACCCGATCGACAACATGATCCCGACCGGCATCTTCAAGGCCGTCGTCAAGTTCGAGCTGCCGGCCACGCTGGGCAGTGATCTGGCCGGCATCGTGGTGGAGGTCGGCCGCCGTGTGACGCGCTTCAAGCCGGGCGACGCGATCTTCGCCAACATCTTCGACCAGGGCACCGGCTCGATCGCCGAGTTCGCGGTGGTGCCCGAGAGCGCTGCGGCGCTGAAGCCGACCCACCTCGACTTCGTGCAGGCGGCGTCGATCCCGATGGTCGGGCTGACCTCCTGGCAGGCGCTGAAAGAGCGTGCCGGCCTGCGCGCCGGGCAGAAGGTGTTCATCCCGGCCGGCTCCGGCGGCATCGGCACCTTCGCGATCCAGCTGGCCAAGTGGCTGGGCGCCACGGTGGGCACCACCACCAGCACCGGCAATGTGGAGCTGGTGCGCAGCCTGGGCGCCGACGAGGTGGTCGACTACAGGAAGCAAGAGTTCGAGACCGTGCTGCGCGGCTACGACGCAGCGCTGGGCACCGTGCGCGGCGACTCGATCGAAAAGGCCATTGGCATCCTGAAGCCCGGCGGCCAGGTCGTCTCGCTGGTCGGGCCGCTGGACGTCGCCTTCGCCCGCGCACGCCGCGCCAACTTTGTCCTGACCGCCGTGTTTGCGCTGATGAGCCGCAAGATCCAGCGAATGGCGAAGAAGCAGAACGTCACCTACTCCTTCCTCTTTGCCCGCCCCGACGGCGCGCAGCTCGCCCAGATCGGCCAGCTCCTCGAAACCCAGCGCATCCGGCCGGTGATCGACAAGGTCTTCCCTTTCGAGCAGGCCCCGCAGGCCCTGGCCTACCTCGCCCAGGGGCGCGCCAGGGGCAAGGTCGTCGTGCAGATGCTGCCGAAGTGAGGGGCTGCCGCCCTACCCGGCCTTCCTGCCCTGCCCCTTTCGGTCCCCTTCCCGCCCCAACTTCCCCAACCCACTTGGAGAACGCCATGAAGATCGACAACGCCGTGGTCCTGGTCACCGGCGCCAACCGGGGCATCGGCCTCGCCTTTGTCCAGGAGCTGCTCGCCCGCGGTGCCAGCAAGGTCTACGCCGCCGCACGCGACCCCGCCACCCTCACCCTGCCTGGAGTTCACGCTCTGCGGCTGGACGTCAACAACCCGGACGACGTGGCCGCCGCCGCAGCGCTGGCTACGGATGTGACGCTGGTGATCAACAACGCCGGCATCGCCCAGCCCGGCGGCATCCTCGACGCCGACAGCGAAGCGGTGGCGCGCCGCATCTTCGAGACCAATTTCTTCGGCATGCTGCGCATCAGCAAGGCCTTCGCGCCGATCCTCGCCAGCCAGGGTGGAGGCGCGCTCCTGAACGTCCTGTCGGTCGCCTCCTGGGTCAGCGGCGGTGGGCTGGCAGCCTATTCGGCCAGCAAATCCGCCGCGTGGTCACTCACCAATGCGCTGCGCATCGAATTGGCCGCACAGAAGACGCAGGTCCTGGCGCTGCACATGGCCTACGTCGACACCGACCTCACCCGCGGTTTCGATGTCCCAAAGTCCAGCCCCGCAGCGATCGTGCAGCGCGCAATCGACGCACTCGAAGCGGGCCTCGACGAAGTGCTGGCCGACGAACTCACCGCACAGATCAAAGCCGGCCTGGTTGCGCCTCGGCCCAGCTACCTGCCGCAGCTGGCATGAACTTCCTGGCGGCCGTGCTGGGCAACCGGGATACCCGCCCGATCAAGCCGCAGGGAAAACCATTGCAGATCAGTCACTCGGGGAATCATTCTCCTGATTCGTCACCACCCTCAGCCAGGCTCACGCCATGAGCCACCTTGGCCGCAAGCTGACTCTCACAATCACTGGAGAGTCGGCCATGGCGATGAATCGCATTCAGTTCCAGCGCTGGATGTCGTTGCCGCAGTTCTTCGCGCGCTATGGCAGCGAGGAGCAGTGTGAGTCGGCGCTGATGGACAGCACCAAGCTGCCGCTGCGCACCTGGTTCCTGGCGATCTTTCTGGTCAGCCAGGACAAGACCGGGCTGTCGTCGCTGGCGTTGATGCGTCACTTGGGCACCACCTATCGCACCGCCTGGCTGATCCATCAGAAGCTGATGGCTGCGATGGCGCGCTTCGACAGCGATATGCCTCTGCACGGCACCGTGCAAGTCGATGACGCCTATCTGGGCGGCGAACGTCCCTGTACAGCTGGCCGCGGTTCGCCCAACAAGGTGCCCATCGTCGCGGCGGTGCAGACCAACGAGGAGGGCCATCCACTGCGCGTCAAGCTCTCGCCCATGGCCACCTTCAGCAGACAAGCCATCGCCCAGTGGAGTGGGCCCGCAAGAACCTGCTGCCCGGCACCGACGTGCGCAGCGATGGGCTGGCCTGCTTTGCAGGAGTGATCGATGCCGACTGTGCCCGCTCGTACATCGTCGTGGGCTCGCGCAAACCGCGTGAGCTGCCCCAATTCAACTGGGTGAATACGGTGCTGGCCAATCTGAAGACCCTGATCAACGGCGGCTACAAGGGTTTCAAATTCGGCAAGTACGCCCGGCATTGCCTCGGCGCCTTCGCCTACCGCTTCAACGCTCGTTTCAACCTGCGCGAACTGCTCCACGACCTGCTCGGTGACACCGCGACCGTCTCGCCTATGCCCGAGCGCCTCATTCGGGTAGGGGTGAGGTTCATGACTAGCTTCAAGCGCATTTCATCCTCATGGTCGCCGACCCCCGTGATCTGGTTCGATGGCCCATCCGGCCCGTCAGTCACGGCACACCCCACCCTGAGGGTCCCTGCCTTGCTCTCCATCCTCGTGTCCCAGGCCAGCCGCCTGCTGCCTGCGCTGGCCAACCATGCGGCGCTGCTGGCGCAACCCCCTCCAACTCACCGCCGCATCAGCTCAGGATCAAATCCGCCAACTCACCAGCGAATAGAGGCGGCTCCTGACCAGCGGTCACACACAGCAGCCTGCCGGCCGAGGAGTGGCAGGCCCTGGCGGGCCAACGTGCCAGCCTGCCGCCGTGGATGGCTGCGGCCATCGGCCGGGAGGCGCTGCGTGGCTGAGGCGTTCATCGGCACCTGCCTTCCGGTCGCTTGCGCAACGTAAGGAATCGTCCTTACAATCTAGCCATCCTTCGGGAGTACACATGCCCCACATCCATGAAGTCGCGACCCTGACCTCGAAGGGACAGGTCACCTTGCCCAAGGCCGTCCGGCAGGCGTTGGGGCTGGACACCGGCAGCAAGGTGGCCTTCGACCTGCTCGGCTCCCAGGTGGTCGTCAGTCGGGTGGAGTCCGATGTTCACGAAGACCCGGCCATCGGCAGCTTTCTGGCCCTGCTGGCGCAGGACATCCAGCAAGGGCGCCACCTCAGCACCCTGCCGGCCGATCTGGCCGAGTCGATGCTGGCGCAGTTGCATGGTGGCGTCGATCTCGATGCTGACATCGACGGCGACGTGGCTCTGTGATGCAGCGCCACGGCTGGACGCTGCTGTTCCATGATGGCCTGATCGAGCAACTGCGCAAGCTGGAAGCCGCAGCGGCCCGGGCTCAGCGCCAGGACCCGAGCGCGGCGGCAGGCAACGCCAACGTGAAGCTCTTTCGGGCGCTGTCTCACCTGATGCTTGAGGTCGTGCCGACCGACCCGAACCGGGAGGAGTACCGCCAGGGCAACACCATGGGGGCTGACTTCCGGCATTGGCGGCGCGCCAAGATCGGGCGGCGCTTCAGGCTGTTCTTCCGCTTCGACTCCAAGTCCAAGGTCATCGTCTACGCCTGGGTCAATGACGAGACCACCCTGCGGTCGTCCGGCAGTGCCTCCGACCCTTACGCCGTGTCCCAGAAGATGCTCGGACGCGCAAGACCGCCTGATGACTGGGCCACGCTCGTGGCGCTGGCCAGGGCCGGCTGGAACGAAGCCACTGGACCTGCCGCCACGTGAACCACACCCTCCTGGCCAGCACCACGGCCGACCTCCTCGAGTTCATGCACGACCCGATGGCGACGGTCGCGACGGGGGGCGGGTTGCCTGTGGCCATCCTTCACCACAACGCGCCGATCTTCTATTGCGTGCCGACTGCAGCCTGAGAGGCCGTGCTGGAGCGAATGGCCGATCTCGAATCGAACGCCCTCGCCGATGTCCGCCTGGCCGCCGGTGAGCATCAGGTGAAGGTGTCGCTCGACGACCTGTGACTCACAGGAGCGGAGGGCTGCCAGCACTTCGGCGTCCAGTGGGTAGACACTTTGGAACTGCGTGGCCGCACCGATGCACGGTTCGTGCTGGCTGACTGACCTCAGGTGCAGGCGCGGAGTCGGAGTCGGAGTCGGAGTCGGAGTCGGAGTCGGAGTCGGAGTCGGAGTCGGAGTCGGTGAATGTTGCGCCGGTCTGATTCCGGTCCTCTCGGCGCCACATGGCCACCATCCGGCCCGCTCTCGCAGCCTATGTGCTCGGGCAGGCGCGCTGCCTCTCGCCTTTGTTTTCAAGCGCTTAGGGGCGATCCGCCCTGCGCCCCGGCCGTCTGCGCGTAGGACTGTCAATCCGTAGGTCCCTGGTTCGAGCCCAGGTCGGGGAGCCAAAAATCCAAGCAAAACAACGGCTTGGACGCGCAGGCGTCCAGGCCGTTCTTGCTTCTGGTCCCTTTCCGGCCTGCGGAGCGGGCCAATCACGTGGTGCTGGTGCAGCTTGCACCGTCACTTCGTTGACGCCCCCAGACGGTCGGCGGCGTTGGCCGCCTCTCCACCATCGCGTTCCACCACCTTGACAACCACCTCTCAACCCGCAATCATCTAGTCCTATAGAGGACTAGAGATGCCATCCCTTCGCCCCATCGACACCGAACCCGGTCAGAGCCGCTATGCCGCGTTGGCGGCTGCCATGCGGGAGCGCATCGTGGCGGGGGAGTGGCCACCGGGCAGTGCGATTCCGGCGGAGCAGATGTTGGCGGCGGAGCATGGGGTGGCGTTGGGCACCATGCGGCGGGCGCTGGACCTGCTCGCGGAGCAGGGGTTGATTGAGCGGGTGCATGGGCGGGGCACCTTTGTGCGGCAGGGGCTGAGCGGGGCGCCGATGTTGCGGTTCTTCCGTTTTGGCGCGGTGGGCAATGCGGCGCCGCGCTCGCGCATCCTGGCGCGCGAGCGCCTGGCGCTGCCGGCCGAGGGGGCGCGGGCGCTGGGCTGCGGGCCGGGGGAGATGGGGTTGCGGCTGCTGCGGCTGCGCTCGGTGGGGGAGCAGCCGGTGCTGCATGAGGAGATCTGGCTGCCGCTGCCGCTGTTCGAGCCGCTGGCCGAGGGGGACCCGGCCGAGTGGGGCGACCTGCTCTACCCCGCCTTTGCGCAGCGCTGCGGGGTGTTTGTGCACCGCGCGGTGGACAGCATCGGCTTCGGCAACCTGGGCGCGGCGCAGGCGCGGGCGCTGGAGCTGCCGGCCGGGCACCCCTGTGCGAGGGTGCAGCGGCAGGCCTATGACCTGGCGGGCCGCTGCGTGGAGTGGCGCAGCACGCTGGGCGATGCCAACGCCTTTCATTACACGGTCTCGATCACCTGAGGAGCCTTCACCGATGAGCCATCCCTTCCCCTTCACCTCCCGCCGCGGCCTGCTGGCGGCCGGCGCGTCGTCCCTGCTGGCGGCGCCCTTCGGCCGGGCCTGGGCCGCGGGCGACATCGCCGGCGGCAAGACCATTTCGCTGGTGGTGAGCTACCCCGCCGGCGGCGGCGCGGATGCGATGGCGCGGCTGATCGCGCCGCGCCTGGCCGAGGCGCTGGGCCAGCCGGTGATCGTGGACAACAAGCCCGGCGCCAGCGGCACGGTGGCCGCCGGGCAGGTGGCGCGCGCGGCACCGGACGGCGCCACGCTGCTGCTGGACGCATCGTCCTTTGCCGTCAACCCGGCCCTGTTCGACAAGCTGCCCTACGACAGCGCCACGGCCTTTGCGCCGCTGGGGGTGCTGGCGCTGTTCCCCAACGTGCTGGTCTGCACCGCGAGCTTCGAGGCCCGCGCGCTGGCCGATGTGCTGCGCCTGGCGCGGGCCAGGCCGGGCGCGCTGGCCTATGCATCGTCGGGCAACGGCTCGGCCCAGCACCTGGCCGGCGCGCTGTTCGAAGGCATGGCCAAGGTGGACATGACGCACATCCCCTACCGCGGCGGTGGCCCGGCGCTCAACGACGTGATGGGTGGGCAGGTGCCGCTGTTCTTTGCCAACGTGGCATCTTCGCTGGGGCACATCCAGTCCGGCCGGCTGCGCGCGCTGGCAGTGACATCCAAACTGCGCTCGCGGGTGCTGCCGGAGGTGCCGTCAATGGAAGAAGCCGGCCTCAAGGGCTACGAGGTGCTGGAGTGGAACCCGGTGCTCGCCCCGGCCGGCGTGCCGGCGCCCGTGCGCGCGAAGCTGGCCGCGGCCATCCGCAAGGCGATGGCGGATGCGGAGGTGCTGGGCCGGGTGCGGGCGCTGGGCGGCGAGGTGTTCGGCGGCGGGGAGGCGCAGGCCGCCCGCTTCCTGACCGCACAGCAGGCTCTCTGGGCCCAGGTGGTGCGCGAACGGCGGATCACCCGTGAGTGAGCCGAACCTCACCGTGCGGGCGGACCCGACGGGATCGGTCGCATCGGTTGCATCGGTCGCGTCGGCCGACCCGGCGGGAGTGGTTGAGGCGGCGAGTGTGGCCACCGGCTGGGACTGCCATGTGCATGTGTTCGACGCTGCAGCCCCCGTGCGGCCGGGGCACTACCGGCCCGACCACCACCCGCTGGAGGAGATCGAGGCGCTGGCGCTGGCCCACGGCATCGGCCACCTGGTGCTGGTGCAGCCCAGCGTCTACGGCAGCGACAACACGGTGATGCTGCGCGCGCTGCAGGCGGCCGGCGGGCGGCACCGCGGCATCGCGGTGGTGGAGCCGACGGTGAGCGACGCGGAGCTGAACCACATGCACGCGCTGGGCGTGCGCGGGGTGCGCTTCAACCTCGTCTCGCCCGCGGGGCACCGGGGCGATGTGGAGGCCGACCTGCGGCAGCTGGCGCCCCGCCTGCGTGAGCGGGGCTGGCAGGTGCAGTGGTACGTCCGCCCAGGCGACCTGCCCCGGCTGCTGCGCTGGCAGGCGGCCACCGGCCTGTGCTTCGTGCTCGACCACCTGGCCGGGCTGGACGCCACGCTGCCGCCCACCGACCCGGCCTGGGCCACTGCCCGCGCGCTGGCCGAGGGCGGCGCCTGGATCAAGCTCTCCGGCTGGTACCGGCTGGCCGCCACCGAACCCTATGACGCACTGCAGCCCCAGCTCCAGCACGCGGTCGAGCTGTTCGGCCCCCGCTGCGTGTGGGGCTCCGACTGGCCGCACACCAGCTTTGCCGCCGACCAACGGCCGCGCTACGCCTCCATGCTGGCGCCGGCCGCCCAGGCGCTCGACACCCCCGTGCTGGACGCCCTGCTGCAGCGGCAGGCGCAGGCGCTGTACCTCTGACACCCCCACGCAGACCCGCCCGGCGGGCCCCTTCTCACCGACCCCTCCCACCCGGACGCCCGAACCATGTCCCTCCCCAACCTGACCCAACCCCACCACCGCCGCGGCTGGCTCGCCCTCACCTCCGGCCTGCTGGCCGGTGCCGCCGGGGCCAGTCGGTCTACGTCGACAACAAGCCGGGCGGCGCCGGCAACGTGGCGATGCAGGAGGTGGCGCGGGCCGATGACCAGCACACGCTGATCCTGGGCCACATCGGCACGCTGGCGGTCAACCCCTGCATCTGCGACAAACTGCCCTACGACGCGAACCGGGACTTCAGGCCCATCTCCTTGCTCGCCAAGGTGCCCAGCCTGTACCTGGTGCGGCCGGACCTGCCGGTGAACAACCTGAAGGAGTTCATCGCCTACGCGAAGAAGAACCCCGGCAAACTGAACTACGGCTCCGCCGGCAACGGCAGCGCCGGGCACCTGGCCATGGAATACCTGAAGATGGCCATCGAGACCTTCATCCTGCACGTGCCCAACCGCGGCACCGGCCCGCAGCTGACGGACCTGCTGGCCGGCCGGCTGGATGCAGCCTCCGTCGGCGGTGCGGCAGCCGGCCTCGATCGAGAAGCTCAGCGCCGACGCCGCCATCGCCATCGGCGGCACACCGGAGGAGTTCCGCAAGTTCATCGCCGTCGAACAGCGGCGCTGGAAGGCGGTGATCGCACGGGCGAAGATCAAGCCGGATTGAGCCGCTGGTGCGGGGCGGAGTGGCGCGTTCCGGTGAGTGGCCACGGGCGTGCGACCATCCCCGCGTGAACCTGCCCTCGTCCCATCCTCCTCGCCGCGCCACCTGCCCGCACTGCCTGCGCCCGCAGGCCACCTGCCTGTGTGCGCTTGCCACGCACACGGCGCACCGCACGCAGGTGCTGGTGCTGCAGCACCCGCAGGAGCAGCGCCAGGCCAAGAACAGCGTGGCGCTGCTGCGGCTGTCGCTGGCGCATTGCGAGGTGGTGGTGGGCGAGCGCTTCACGCCCGCGGCGCTGCAGGCCCTGCTGTGGCGCCCCGGTCGGCAGACGCGGCTGCTCTACCCGGACGGGCCCGCGGCGCCCGCACCCGCTGCAGCGGCGTTGCAAGCCGGAACGCCGCTGCGCCTGGTGGTGATCGACGCGACCTGGCGCAAGAGCCTGCGCCTGCTGCTGGAACACCCGCTGCTGGCCGCCCTGCCCCGCCTGTCGCTGGAGGCACCCGAGCCCACCCGCTACCGCGCGATCCGCGCCGCCCGGCGGCCCGACCAGGTCTCGACGCTGGAGGCCACCGTGCAGGCGCTGGCCATGCTGGAGGGGCCGGGCTTCGAGGGGGGGCCGCTGCTCGACGCCTTCGGCCGGTTCGTCACCCGCGTGGCGCAGCGGCGAAGCCCGTCCCGGCCATGACCGATGCCGTGACCGAGGCCGCCCCGCAACGTCCCGCCCGCCGCAGCGTCGCGCGCGCCTGCAGCACCACCGGCAGGTCGACCATGCGGCCATCGAGTTGCACGGCCGCGCCCTGGGCCGCCTGATCGGCCTGGATCACGCGTCGCGCCCAGGCCATTTCCCCTTCGGTAGGAGCCAACGCGGCGTGGATGCCGGCCACCTGGCGGGGGTGGATGCACAGCTTGGCAGCGAAGCCGAAATGCAGCGCGCGACGGGTGTCGCGCTGCAGGCGCGCCTCGTCGTCGAGCGCCACCGTCACGCCGTCGATCGCCGGGGCCAGGCGGTTCAGCCGTGTCTGGATGGCCACTGCAAACCGCAGCGAATCGAGCTCGCGCTCATCCTCGCCGCAGCGGATGCCGGTGTCGGCCATGAAGTCGAGGTGACCCACCACCAGGCGGCACACCCCGGGCGCTGCGGCGATTTCCGCCAGCGCCTGGTAGCCGGCCGCACTTTCGATCAGCGGCAGCAGGGGCGTCGCGGGCAGGCGCCGGTGGACAGACGCGATCTGCGCAGCGGACTCGGCCTTGGCCAGCATGATGCCGCCCAAGGCCACGGTGGACTGCTCGGCCAAGCAGGCGAGGTCCAGCGCGCCGGCCTCGCTGGCCAGGCTGTGGATGCGCACCACCACTGGCACGCCCGCGTTGGCCAACGCCGGCAGGGCCTGGGCGATGGCGGCACGGGCGTGGGCCTTGTCGTTGGGCGGCACGGCGTCCTCCAGGTCGAGCACGACCGCATCCGCGCCGCTGGCCAGGGCCTTGGCAAAGCGCTGCGGGCGGTGGCCGGGCACAAAGAGAAAGCTGCGCGCCTCGGCCAGCGCAGCCAGGGGATCGGCAGGTGCCATGGGATCGTGGCCTTCCAGGGAGGCTGGCCGCCGGCTCATACCGCCCCATCGGCACGCAGCCGCTGAACCGCCGCGGCGCTCCAGCCCAGCTCGGCCAGGATGGCGTCGCTGTGTTCACCCAGCGCCGGCACCGGGTCCATGCGCGGGACCCAGGCGTCCACCCGCCCGGGCGGCAGCAGTGCAGGCACCGCGCCGGCGGGGCTGCCGACTTCCGTCCAGCGTCCGCGGGCCTGCAACTGCGGGTGCGCCCAGACGTCGTGCATGTCGTTCATGTGCGCGTTGGCGATCTGGGCTTCGTCCAGCCGGGCGATCACCTGCTCGGCGCTCAGCGCGCCGAACACCTCGGCGATCACCGTGCGCAGCTCGCTGCGGTGCGCCACGCGGCGGGAGTTGGAGGCAAAGCGCTCGTCGGTCGCCAGCTCCGGGCGCTGCAGCACCGCGCGGCAAAACGCCAGCCACTCGCGCTCGTTCTGCAGGCCGAGCATGACGCTCTTGCCATCCCCGGCCGCAAAGGGCCCGTAAGGGAAGATCGTCGCGTGCGCCGCACCGGCGCGCGGCGGCGGCGCAGCGCCGTCGAAGGCGTAGTACAGCGGATAGTTCATCCACTCGACCATGCTCTCCAGCATCGACACGTCAATGTGGCTGCCCAGGCCGGTCTTGCCGCGCTGGATCAGCGCGGCCAGGATGTTGGAGTAAGCGTACATGCCCGCGGCGATGTCGGCGATCGAGCAGCCGGCCTTGGCCGGGTCATCGGGCGTGCCGGTGATGGACAGGAAGCCGGACTCGCTCTGGATCAGCAGGTCGTAGGCCTTCTTGTCGCGGTGAGGGCCAGGGTTGGCCGGGTCGTCGCCATAGCCCGAGATGTCGCAGACGATCAGCCGCGGGTGCTTCGCATGCAGCGCCTCGAAGGACAGGCCCAGCCGCGCCGCAGCCCCCGGCGCCAGGTTCTGCACCAGCACGTCGGCGCGCTCCAGCAGCTGGGCGAGCACGTCCTGCGCCTGCGCTTGCTTGACGTCCAGCGTCAGACTCTCCTTGGAACGGTTGGTCCAGACGAAGTGTGACGCCAGGCCCTTGACCCGCTCGTCGTAGGCCCGGGCGAAGTCGCCGCTGCCCGGGCGCTCGATCTTGATGACCCGCGCCCCCAGGTCGGCCAGCTGGCGGGTGCAGAACGGCGCGGCGATCGCGTGTTCCAGCGTGACGACGGTGATCCCATCCAGTGGGCGAGTCATTGGAGCCCCTCGTCCGACGGGTACGTCGGTCGATCCCCCAAGGGGATGCGGGCCGGCTTGGGAGCGGCCCGGCGCTCGGCCCTTGTGGCGTTGATCAAGGCAAAGCACTTCATGGCCGCTCCTCAATACGATTTGGGCAAGCCCAGCACGTGCTCGGCCACGTAGCTGAAGATCATGTTGGTCGAGATCGGCGCCACCTGGTAGAGCCGCGTCTCGCGGAACTTGCGCTCGATGTCGTATTCGCAGGCGAAGCCGAAGCCGCCGTGCGTCTGCAGGCAGACGTTGGCCGCCTCCCAGCTGGCCTTGGCGGCCAGGTGCTTGGCCATGTTGGCCTGGGCACCGGCGTTCTGGTGGGCGTCGATCTTGCGGCAGGCCTCCCAGCGCATCAGATTGGCGGCCTCCAGCTCGACATACGCTTCGGCGATCGGGAACTGCACGCCCTGGTTCTGGCCGATCTTGCGGTTGAAGACCACGCGCTCGTTGGCGTACTTCACCGCCCGGTCGATGAACCAGTAGCCATCACCGATGCATTCGGCCGCGATCAGCGTGCGCTCGGCATTCAGGCCGTCCAGCAGCGTCTTGAAGCCCCGGCCCTCGGGGCCGAGCAGGTTCTCCTCCGGGATCTCCAGGTTGTCGAAAAACAGCTCGTTGGTCTCGTGGTTGACCATGTTGAGAATCGGCCGCACCGTCAGGCCGTTGCCCACCGCCTGCTTCAGGTCGATCAGGAAGCAGCTCAGCCCCTCGGACTTCTTCTGCACCTCGGCCAGCGGTGTGGTGCGTGCCAGCAGGATCATCATGTCGCTGTGCTGCACGCGGGAGATCCAGACCTTCTGGCCGTTGATCACCCAGCGCCCGTCGCGCCGGACCGCCTGGGTCTTGAGCCGGGTGGTGTCGCTGCCGGTGGTCGGCTCGGTCACGCCCATGGCCTGGATGCGCAGCTCGCCCGCGGCGATCTTCGGCAGGTAGCGCTGCTTCTGTGCCTCGGAGCCGCTGCGCACGATGGCGTTCATCACGTACATCTGCCCATGGCAGGCGCCGGAGTTGCCGCCTGAGCGGTTGATCTCCTCCATGATCACCGAGGCCTCGGCCATCGACAGGCCCGAGCCGCCGTAGGCCTGCGGGATCAGCGCGGCCATCCAGCCCGCCTGGGTCAGCGCATCGACAAAAGCCTCCGGGTAGCCGCGCTGCTCGTCGATCCGGCGGAAGTACTCGTCCGGATACTGGGCGCAGAGGGCGCGCACCGCGTCGCGGATCTCCTGAAAGGGATCGGGTTCGTGCTGCATCGGGTTGTCCAGGTGACTTTTTGGATGTTTGGATGGGGTCAGGTCTTGTGTTTTGACAAGGCAAGCTCAGCCACTCAGGCCAGCGTCGCCGTGGCCTGCATGGCCAGCTGGCCGTCGGGCGTGCGGGCCCACAGCGACACGCCGTGCGCGTCATCCTGCCGGCCGCAGACCTCGAAGGGCGCGATGTCGAAGACCGGCTGCATCGCCTTGAAGGCGAAGTGGGTGACACGCGCATCCGGCCGCTCGCGGCGCAGCAGGTCCAGCAGCAGGGTGGCGATCAGCGGGCCGTGCACGATCAGGCCGGGGTAGCCCTCGACCTCGGTCACGTAGCGGCGGTCGTAGTGGATGCGGTGGCCGTTGAAGGTCAGCGCCGAGTAGCGGAACAGCAGCACGTCGTCGGGCACGATGCGGCGCGTCCATGGCGCATCGGCCGGCGCAGGCACGCCGGGCGGCGGGGCCTCGCCCGGCGCGGCCAGGTCGCGGTAGACGATGTCGTGGAACTCCACGATCGCCGGGGTGCCGTCGGCGCTGACGTCGTGGCGCACCTTGACGAACACCAGCGGCCCGCTGCGGCCCTCCTTCAGCCGCACGTCGGCAATGGTCGAGCTGCGCGTGATCGGCTGGCCGGCATGGATCGGCGCCAGGAACTCCAGCTGGCTGCCGGCCCACATGCGCCGCGGCAGCGGCACGGGGGGCAGGAAGCCGCCGCGCTTCGGGTGGCCGTCCGGTCCGATCTCGGACTGCCGGTGCAGCGGCAGGAAGTAAAGCCAGTGCCAGCAGGGCGGCAGCGCCTCGGTCGGGCCGATGGGCGCGTCGTCGCGGTCCAGCGTGGCGGTCAGCGCCTGAATTGGCACGGTGGTGACGAGGTCATCCACCGTGGTCGAGCGGCCGATCCAGCTGCGCAGGTGGGCGATGTCGAGGGGGACGCGGTCGATGGACATGGGGTTCTCCTGGCGGGATTGTGGAAAGTCCAGTGCTAGCTGTGAAATACTTGTTCAAGCTACTTTGTATACCTATTCCATATAGTCAAACCACATAGCCGAACCATGGAACTGCGACAGCTGCGCTACTTCATCGGCGTCTGCGAGGCCGGCAGCCTGCTGAAGGCCTCGACACGGTTGCATGTGGCGCAGCCGGCACTGGGCCAGCAGATCGCAGCGCTGGAGGCGGACGTGGGCGCGGCGCTGTTCGAGCGCTCCAGCCGCGGCATGGCGCTGACCGAGGCGGGGCGCAGTTTTCTCGATCACGCACGGGTGGTGCTGGCCGATGTGGAGCGCGCCCGCCAGGCCGTGCGCCCCACCCGAGCCGTGCCCAGCGGGGAGGTGGTGATCGGCCTGCCCACCACCACAGCGCTGGCGGCCACGGTGCCGATCGTGCGGGCCTGCCGCGAGCGGCTGCCGCAGGTGCGGCTGAAGGTGATCGAGGCCTACAGCGGCTTCCTGCGCGAGTGGCTGCAGGCCGGCCGTCTGGACTGGGCCATCCTGTTCGGCAGTCAGCCGGACGCCACGCTGCACAAGCGCCCGCTGCTGGAAGAGCGGCTGGCGCTGATCCACCCGCCGGGCGGCACGCCGCTGCCGGCCACCCTGCCGCTGGCGCGTGTGGTCGACTGGCCGCTGGTGCTGCCGGGGCAGGAGCACGGCCTGCGCCGCATCATCGACGCGGCCTGTGCCGCCGCAGGCGTGCAGCCGCAGCTGGTGGCCGAGATCGACTCGCTGTCCAGCGTCAAGAAGGCCGTGGAATGCGGCATCGGCAGCACCATCCTGCCGGCGGTGTCGGTGGCCGAGGAGGTGGCCGCCGGGCGGCTGCAGGCGGTACAGATCGACGACGCCGGCATGCTGCGCCAGGTGATGCTGGCCACCAGCGTCACCCGCCCGATGACGCTGGCCTGCCGCGCCGTGATGGAACTGGCCACCGAGCTGATCCGCCAGCGGGTGGCGTCCGGGGACTGGCCGGGGCGCTGGATCGGGCAGGATGGCGGGGTCTGACCTCCCCCCGCCGCTCGAGCCCGGTCAGCACGGCTCATGCCGGCAGCCGTACCAGCCAACGCTCCACCCGAGGCGCATCGGCCAGCGCCCAGATGCGCTCGATCACCTCGTCCATCTCCGCCGCGCTCGCGCCCTCGCCATAGGCCGCCAGTGCGCGGGCCTTGGCCTCCAGCTCGGGGCGGCTGAGGGTGTTGCCCGGGTCGCCCTTGGGCTCGTCCACCCGGGCGCTGAGGCCGCGGCCGTCGCGGGTGGTGACCTCGACCTTGCCGATCCAGCGCGCCGGGTAGGCGCCGTCCACCTCCGCGTCCAACTCCATGTGGACCCGCTGGCGGAAGGCGGCCAGGTCGGCGTCGGCAAAGTGGCGGTCGAACTCGCTCAGCCCGGCGCGCCCGTGCAGCGCGATCAGGCCCAGCACCGTGCCCATCGAGAACTTGGACTGGTGCACCGTATGCGGCGCCACCACCGGGCCCAGCACGTCGATCGCGCCCTGGTGCACCCGGGCGGTGACGGACTCGATCTCGCCGGCGCTGATGCCCTGCTCGCGCATCAGCCGCTGCAGCGCATCGGCCGCTGGGTGGGTGTGGCGGCAGGAGGCGTGGAACTTGAACGAGGTTTCCGCCAGCGTCCAGCGGCTGCCCAGGCCGTCGGTGAGTCGGCGGGCATCGGCATCGCTGGACATGCCCGCCGCCAGCCCCTGCGGGCCCTCCAGGATGCGCTGCGCGCCGGTGAAGCCCTCGGCCGCCAGCCAGGCCGCCAGCAGGCCGTTGCTGGCGGCGTGGGCGGTGTGCAGCTGCTTGGAGTCGGCCGCGTCACGCAGGAACTCCCACAGCCCCGCGGTGGTGCTGCCGGCCGAGCCCAGCGCGTGGGTCATCTCCACCGCATCCAGCCGCAGCAGCCGGCCCACCGCCGCGGCGGCGGCCAGCGTGCCCGCCGTGCCGGTGGTGTGGAAGATGCGGTAGTGCGAGCGCCCCAGGAACTCGCCGATGCGGATGCCCGCCTCATAGCCCGCCACGCAGGCGGTGAGCAGCTCCGCACCGCTGCGCCCCAGCGCCTGCGCCGCCGCCAGCGCGGCCGGGAAGACCACCGCCGCCGGGTGGAACACCGAGCCGTTGTGCACGTCGTCCTGCTCGGCCACGTGCGAAGCGGCGGCGTTGATCGCGGCGGCCACCATCGGGCTGCTGCTGCGGCGGCTGGTGAGGACCTCGCTGGGCCCCTGCGCAGGCCCCATGGCGAACATCACGCGTTCCAGCGCCTGCACCGCCCGTGCCGGGCGCCCGGCCAGCACCGAGCCGAACCAGTCGAGGAAGAGGTCCTCGCAGCGGCGCTGCACCGCAGCGGGCACGTCGGACCATTGCAGCGCGGCGGCGAAGGCGGCCAGCTCGGCGGTCGGGCGGGCGGGGTCGGTCGTGGCGGAGGTTGAAGGATTCGGCATGGGGTCTCGATGCAGTGAAGTCCGGGTTGCGGGGCAGCATGCGGCCGCTGCGCAGGCTTCAACACCGCGGTTTCCCCAGGGTCGGCCGCCCCCGTCATCAGGCGGCAACAGTCGGGCGAATCCGCCAACGCGCCCGATCGGCCCTGCCATTGCCGGACCCGGTGGCCGACCCTAGATTCGCGGCCCATGACCGCATCACCCACACCGGCCTCGACCCCTGCCGATCCATCCGCTGGCCCCACACGAACCGCACCGCAGGGCGCCCCGCTGGCGGGCGTGCGGGTGCTGGACCTCACCCGCCTGCTGCCCGGCCCGGTGGCCGGTCAGATGCTGGGCGACCTGGGTGCGGACGTCATCAAGATCGAGGACCTGGGCGCCGGAGACTACGCCCACGCCAGCGTGCGCGCCCTGGTCAACCGCAACAAGCGCGGCCTGCGGCTGGACCTCAAGCAGAGCGCCGGGCCTGAGCTGCTGCTGCGGCTTGTGCAGGGTGCGGACGTGCTGCTGGAGGGCTTTCGCCCCGGCGTGATGGACCGACTCGGCCTGGGCTGGGCCGTGCTGCACACCGCCAACCCGAAGCTGGTGCTCTGCAGCCTGAGCGGCTGGGGCCAGACCGGCCCGCTGCGCGACGCGCCCGGCCACGACCTGAACTACGCCGCGCTGTCCGGCGTGACCGACCAGGTCGGCAACGCCGCCGGCGCAGCGCTGTCCAACCTGCCGATGGCCGACCTGCTCGGCGGCGCGATGGGCGCGGTCACCGGCGTGCTGGCCGCGCTGTTCGATGCGGCACGCACCGGCCAGGGCCGCCATGTGGACATCGCCATGGCCGACGGCGTGCTCGCCCACGCCGTGCTGCCCATGGCCGCGCTGCAGCAGCACGGCCGCGTGCAGCGCCCGGGCGAAGGCACCCTCACCGGCGGCCTGGCCTGCTACGGCCTGTACGACACCGCCGACGGCCGCCAGCTGGCGGTGGGGGCGCTGGAGCCCAAGTTCTGGGCGGCGCTGTGCCAGGTCGTCGACCGCCCGGACTGGCTGGCGCGCCACCGCAGCGGCGGCTCCGCGGGTCAGGCCGCACTGCGTGCCGACCTGGCCGCAGTGTTCGCCGCCCAGCCGCTGGCGCACTGGGTGGCGCGCTTCGAGGGCAGCGACGCCTGCGTCAGCCCCGTGCTGCGGCTGGACGAAACGCTGGCGCACCCGCAGTTCCGCGCCCGCGGCATGCTGCTGGAAGGTGTAGACGGCGCCTCACCGGGCCTGGGCTGCCCGATCAAGATGAGCGGCTTCGAACCTGGCCGGCCCCGCCCGGCCCCCCGGCCCGGCGAACACAGCGACGAGCTGCTGGCCGAAGCGGGGCTCGGCGCCGACGCCATCGCCGCCCTGCGCACCGCCGGGGTGGTCGGCTGACCTGGCAGGCGGTATCGTCCGCCGCGTTTCCGACCCCGTCGCCATGCCCCAGCCCCAGCACACCATCGCCATCCAGCAGGTTCACGGCATCCTGCAGGGCGCTCAGCACCGCGGCCTGCCGGTGGAGCCCCTGCTGCTGCAGGCCGGCATCGCCCCGGCCCTGCTCGACTCGCCGCTCGCGCGCATCTCTCAGGGCCAGTACGCCGCGCTGATCCGCACGCTGCGCCGCGGCCTGCGCGACGAGCTCTGGGGCCTGCTCGACCGCCCGCTCAAGCCCGGCAGCTTCGGCCGCTGCATGGGCCGGCTGGTGCACTGCGCCACGCTGGGCGAGGCGCTGCGCGAGGGCTTGGCGCAGTACCACCTGCTGATCGACGACTTCGTGCCCCGCCTGTCCGTGCAGGGTGGCCAGGCGCAGCTGCGCTTCGTGCCGCGGCGCGCACCCGACGGCCGGCTGGACTACGCCATCAAGGCCTTCATGCTGCTGAGCTTCGGCGCCGCCTCCTGGCTCGTGGCTCGGCGCATCCCGCTGCAGGGGGTGGACTACACCAGCGGCCACGGCACCGGCGACAGCTCACGTGTCTACCAGGTGCCGGTGCGTGGCGCCCAGCCCTGCGTGGGCCTCACCTTCGAGGCGCACTGGCTGGACCTGCCGGTGGTGCAGTCCCCGCAGAGCCTGCGCGAGTTCCTGGCCGGCGCCCCCGCCAATCTGATCGTCAAGTACCGCGACAGCAGCAACCTTACCGACCGCATCCGCCGCCTGCTGCGCAAGAGCCTGGGCGGCGAGATGCCGTCCCTCGAGGACGTCAGCACCAGTCTGGCCGTCACCCCCCAGACCCTGCGCCGCCGCCTGCGCGAAGAGGGCCGCGGCTTCCAGCAACTCAAGGACGAAACCCGCCGCGACGCTGCCATCGACCACCTGCTGCACACCCACTGGCCCCTGCCCGACATCGCCGAACGCGTCGGCTTCTCCGAGGCCAGCACCTTCCACCGCGCGTTCAAGCAGTGGACCGGCGTGGCGCCGGGGGAGTATCGGTTGGAGCATCGGGCGGGGTGATTGACCGAAAATTGACCGAAGAGTGGATTGGTCAGCCGGGGAACTCATAGACCGTCTTGACGGGGTTGGACCCGATGAGCGGTATTTGCAGGCGAGGCGTCGATGCGGTCCATGCCACTCGGGCCTCCAAAGCATGCGGTACCAGCAGACAGCTGGTACCAAGCGGCTTTGTCGCTGACGAAGTATTGAGCGCTGGGTTCGGGGATCTGCGCTTCGTCGAAGATGCCAGCAGGAAAGCCGTAGTACCTTGGCAATCGGCCGTCTTCCGAGTAGACGTGTGACCCGCAAGTGCTGCAGAACCAGCGTTGAACGTTCTCCGTGGGCCGAAAACTGGAGAGCAGTTCGATGCCTTCGATGCTCGCCGCCGTGCGCTCCACTGTCAGCCAAGTGGTGAACGCGGCGCCGCTCAGCCGCCGACACTGCCCGCAGTGGCAGTTGATTGTTCGCTGCGGCAAGGCCTGTATCGCTACTGCGACTTTGCCGCAGTAGCAGGAGCCATGAACTCGGTTGTCTTGATTCGGCATTGGTGGTCTCGACGCCTGACAGATTTCGCCGAAAGCCCGTCAGCCTGTCACAACCACGCCGGCGACTGTCCGGACTTCAGGACGCCCCATCCTGCCACCGATCACCGATCCCCGACATTGAACATACGCGCAACCGGCTGGTGGCACCACAACCTGTGGGCATGGGTCTGCCGCATTCCACCGGATCACGCCCGTTCGCCATGAAATGCGGGCTGAACATCGACAGCAGCTCCCCCAGATCCGCCAGCGTGCGCGGCTGTGAGGGCCGCAGGACCAGCGTGCTGCCAACGCGGTCGATCTCGACTTCGATCACATCGTCGGCAAAGGCCAGCTCGCGCGGGATGCACACGGCCTGCGAGTGGCCGGTCTGGAAGATGCGGGTACGCATGGGTGACTCCACGGTTCAACGCCTGAACAGGCCATACTTTCTCGCATCATGGCCCCTGACGCATCCTCTTCTCCCACCTTCAGCCCCGCCACCGCCCGCCCTCTGCGCGTCGGCCTGGTGGGTTGGGGTTCGGCCAGCCAGGTCTTCCACGCCCCGTTGATCAGCTCGACGCCGGGGCTGGAGCTGGTGGGCGTGGTGTGCCGACGCCTGGAGGTGGGGCAAGCGGCGCGGGCAGCGCTTGGCGAGGCGGTGCAGGTGCACGCCGAACCGCAGGCGCTGTTCGAGCGGGGTGACATCGACCTGGTCGTGATCCCGACGCCCAACGACAGCCACCATCCGCTGGCGCTGGCGGCGCTGCGCGCGGGCAAGGCGGTGGTGGTGGACAAGCCCTTTGCGCTGGAAGCCGCGCAGGCGCGGGAACTGGTCGACGAGGCCGCCCGGCGCCATCTGCTGCTGAGCGTGTTCCACAACCGCCGCTGGGACGGCGACCTGCTGACCGCCCGCGCGCTGCTGCGCAGCGGCCGGCTGGGGCGCATCGTGCACGCCAGCCTGCACTTTGACCGCTACCGGCCGGTGGAGCCCTCACGCTGGCGCGAGGCGGGCGGGCCCGGCGGCGGCCTGTGGATGGACCTGGGGCCGCACCTGCTGGACCAGGCGCTGCAGCTCTTCGGTGCGCCGGTGGCGATCGCCGCCGACCTGGTTTGTGCCCGCGACGGCGCCCGGGCCGACGACCTCTTCCACGCCCGCCTGCGTTGGGCCGACGGCCTGCGGGTGGACCTGCACGCGAGCACGCTGGCCGCCGCACCCGGGCCCCGGTTCGCCCTGCACGGCACGCTGGGCAGCTGGGTGAAGCACGGCCTGGACCGGCAGGAGGACGACCTGAAGGCCGGCCTGCGCCCCGACCCGGCCCGGCCGCAGGACTGGGGCCAGGACCCCAGCGCCGGGCGGCTGGTGACGGCGGCCGACCCCCAGGCGCCCAGCCCGGCCACGGTGGAACAGCCCTGGCCCAACGAGCCGGGCAACTACCCGGCGTACTACGCCGGCATCCGCGATGCCCTGCTCGGCCGCAGCCCCAACCCGGTGCCCGCCACCGAGGCACTGGCGGTGATGGCGCTGCTGGACCTCGGCCGCCAGAGTGCACTGGAGCGGCGGGAGCTGCCTTGCGACGGGATCAACCTGCTGGGCTGCCCCTGATGACCTGCCGGCCGCTGTGCTGAGCGGCGCGCTCGGACGGCCACCACCGCTTCACCGCACGGCCCGGCTCGCCAGCAGCGCGTCGATCTGCGCCTAGCTGCGGCCCAGCTCGCGCAGGATGGCGCGGCTGTGCTCGCCCTGGTGCGGGCGTCGCACCGTGGTCGCCATGCCTGCAGGCCGCTCCCTCAACCGATCCCCGCCTGGCACCGCGCGCCGCCATGCGCGGGCTGCGCAACCGGCCCAGGCCGGGGTGGTCGGTGTCGACCAGGGTGCGGTTGTGGCGGATCTGCGGGTCGTCCGGCAGGCCGGCCTTGGTGTTGACGCGCCCGGCCGGCGCGCCCTCCTCGGCCAGGCGGCGCAGCCAGTGCGCCACCGGCTGGGCGGCCACCACCGGCTCCAGCATGGCGCGCAGGACCTGCTGGTGAACCCGGCGCGCGGGGATGGAGGCGAAGCGCACATCGACGATCAGCTCGGTGCAGTCGAAGGCGCGGCACATGGCGGCGAACTCGTCGTCCTGCGGCGTGACCAGGGAAAACCAGCCGTCGCTGGCGCGCCAGAGCCTGAGCGTGGCGCCGTACTCGGGCACCGGCGCGGGCGGCTGGTCCAGGAAGCCGTGGTTGTAGAAGGCCTCGGGCCAGAGAAAGGCCACGGTGGCGTCCAGCATGGCCAGCTGCACCAGCTGGCCGCGGCCGCTGCCGCCGCGCTCGGCGGCCCGGTCACGCTCGTACAGCGCGGCCGTCACCGCCTGGGCCGCCGTCAGCGCGGTCACCTTGTCGCAGACCAGCGTGCGCTGCAGCAGCGGCTCGCCGGTCTCGGGGTGGGGGTGGGCGTCGGCCACGCCGGCCACGGCCTGGATCACGGTGTCGTACACGCGCTGGCCGGCGTAGGGGCCGCTGGGGCCGTAGCCGCTGATCGACAGGTAGACCAGCCGCGGGTTGAGCGCCGCCACCGCGTCAAAGCCGAAGCCCAGCCGCGCCAGCGCGCCGGGGCGGAAGTTCTCGATCAGCACGTCGGCCTGCTCCAGCAGCCCGCGCAGCACGGCCTGGGCCTCGGCCTGCTTGAGGTCCAGCACGATGGAGCGCTTGCCACGGTTGAGGCTGGCAAACAGCGAGGTGATGTCGCCCTTGGCCGGGCCGATCACGCGGGTCAGGTCGCCCTGCGGCGTCTCGACCTTGATGACATCCGCGCCCTGGTCGGCCAGCAGGCCGGCGCACATCGGCCCGGAGACGACGGCCGACAGGTCAATGACCTTCACGCCGGCGAGCGGGCCCGATGTCAGCGCCGGCCCCGGCCCTGTCACGGCTGGTCCACCTTGATGTTGGAGGCCTTGATGGCCCGGTCAAAGGTCTCCGCATCGTTGCGGATGCCGGCGGCCAGCTGCTCGGGCGGGCCGCCCACCGGGTCCTGGCCGAACTCGCGCAGCTTGGCGCTCAGGTCGTCGCTCCTGACGGCGCGGGCAATGCCGTCCGACAGCTTGCGCACGATGTCCTTGGGCGTGCCGGCCGGCGCCAGCACCATGAAGAAGCCCACCGGCTCGAAGCCCTTCCAGCCCAGCTCCAGGAAGGTCGGCACGTTGGGCATGACGCCCACGCGCTGCGTGCCGGAGACCGCCAGCACCTTGATCTTGCCGCCCTGCAGCAGCGGGCGCAGCGTGGCGCTGTCGATGAAGGCCGAGCTGACCTGCCCGCCCAGCAGGTCGTTGACGATCGGCGCGGCGCCCTTGTAGGGCACGTGCGCCAGGTCGAGCTTGCCGTGCAGGTTCAGCGCCTCGCCGAAGATGTGCGCCGAGGTGCCCTGGCCGAAGGAGCCGTAGCTGTACTTGCCCGGGTTTTTGCGCACCAGCGCGACGAACTCCTCCAGCGTGTTGGCCGGCGAGTGAGCCGCCACCGCCAGGCCGATGGCCGAGCGCGACAGCATCGACACCGGCTCGAAGTCGCGCTGCATGTCGAAGGGCAGCTTCGCGTACAGCGAGTGCGCGTAAATGATGTTGGAGATGGTCAGCCCGATCGTGTAGCCGTCCGCCGGCGCCTTGGCCACCTGGGTGATGCCCAGCCAGCCCGCGGCGCCGGGCTTGTTCTCCACCACCACCGGCTGGCCCCAGGACTCGGTGAGCTTCTGGCCGATGGCGCGTGCCATGGCGTCGGTGGTGCCACCAGGGGTGAAGGGCACGATGACCTTGATCGGCCGGTCCGGGTAGGTCGAAGCCGGGGCCTGTGCCTGAGCCTGGGCCTGAGCGATCGCGGGCCAGGCACCGCAGGCCATGCCGAGCGCGGCCGTGGCGGCGGCGCTCAGGAAGCGGCGCCGGGTGTCCGGCGAATGGCGGGGAAGGGGTTGCGTCACGCTCGTCTCCTCATGGGGCGGGCGACCGGTCACGGCCGCCCTGTCTGGATGCCGCGGTCATTCTTCTGGCGCGTCACCGGCAGCCGCAATGGCGGATGGATTCAGCCGGCATTGACCGATTCACTCACCCCGGTCGCCCGGGCGTGCCGGCCCGGGAAAGCCCGGCCCCGGGCTATCCCTGAGACGGCAGCGGGCCCAAGTCGGCAGCGGCCGCGGTGAACGGTTTCGCCACCCGGGCCTGGTGCTTCTGGCCATTGGAAGGCGCCACCCTCTTGCCGACACTGCGGCGCCATGTACCTGACTCAAGGCTTGCACCGCGCGCTGCAGCGGCATCCGGACAAGACCGCGCTGGTCCACGTCGGCGAGGTCGACGGCCGCAGCGCCGTCCGGCACCAGACCTTTCGCGACCTGCTCGACGCGGTGGCCCGCCAGGCCTGCGCGCTGGCTGCGCGGGGCGTCGGCCCGGGCGATCGCGTGGCCATGCTGGCGCCCAACGACGATCGGCTGGTGCGCGCCATCCTGGCCTGCTGGTGGCTGGGTGCGGTGGCCTGCCCGCTCAACACCCGCTGGAGCCGCGCCGAACTGGCCGATGCGCTGGCGGACTGCGAACCGACACTGCTGCTGACCGACGCCGCGCTGGCCGAGCGCCTGCCGGCCAGCGGCGTGGCAGCGCTGGACCTGGAGGCCCTGGCCACTGCGGCAGCCGGCCACGCGCCCCGCGAAGACCGCCGTGCAGGGGGCGACGCCCTGGCCGCGCTGCTCTACACCGGCGGCACCACCGGCCGCGCCAAGGGCGTGATGCTCACGCACGCCAACTTCTGGACTGCCTGCATGGCCCGCGGCGCGGAGCTGAACAACGCGCCGGAATCCGTGTCGCTGCTGGTGGCGCCGTTGTTCCATGTGGCGGGGCTGAGCCGGCTGATCGGCCAGAGCCTGGTGGGCGGCACCTGCCTGACGATGGCGCAGTTCCGGCCGCAGGCCGTGCTCGCGGCCATCGAAGCGCAGCAGATCACCGACACGATCCTGGTGCCCACCATGCTGCAGGCGCTGCTGGACGAACCGGGCTTCCGCCCCGAGCGGGTGCAGAGCCTGAACCGCATCGCCTTCGGCGCCGCGCCGATGCCGCCGGACCTGCTGGACCGCGCTCTGGCCGCCTGGCCGCAGGCCGAGTTCTTCCAGGCCTATGGGCTCACCGAAACCGCCGGCGCGGTGTGCATCAACCTGCCGATCAACCACCGCAGTGCCGAGGCCCGCGCCAGCGGCAAGCTCAACGCGGTGGGGCGCGCCGGCCTGGGCGCCGAGATCATCGTCGCCGGGCCGGACGGGCGCGAGCTGCCGCGCTGCGAGGTGGGCGAGGTGCTCTGCCGCGGCCCGATGGTCACCCCCGGCTACTGGCGCAACCCCGAGGCCAGCGCGGCCGCCCTGCGCGACGGCTGGTTCCACAGCGGGGACGCCGGCTGCATGGCCGCGGACGGCACGCTGCGCATCGTCGACCGCCTCAAGGACATGATCATCAGCGGCGGCGAGAACATCTACTGCGCCGAGGTGGAAGCCGCTCTGCGCGCCCACCCGGCCGTGGCGCAGGCTGCGGTGGTGGGCGCACCGGATGCGCGCTGGGGCGAGGTGGTACACGCCTTCGTGGTGCTGAAGACAGACTGCAGCGCCCTGGCCGAAGCACCCGCCGACAGCCCCGACGCCCCCCCGGTGGATGAGCAGCTGCGCGCCTGGTGCCGCGAGCGCCTGGCCGGCTACAAGTGCCCGCGCCGCCTGACGGTGACCGAGGAGCTGCCGCTGTCGGCCGCCGGCAAGGTGCTCAAGAACCGGCTGCGCGAACGCGCACGCAACCCCTGAAGGGTCAGGCCATGAAGCCCATCGTCACCGACGACCCGCGCGACGTCTTCAACCGCGTGCCCTTCATGCAGCTGCTGGGCGTTCAGCGCGCCTTCTCGGAGGGCGGACGCGCGCGCCTGCTGCTGCCGCCACGGCCGGAGCTGGGCAACGTGATCGGCGGCGTGCACGGCGGCGCGGTGACCACCCTGCTCGATGTGGTGATGGCCAGCGCCGCGGTATCGGCCTGCGACTTCCGCCTCACCGCCGTCACGCTGTCGATGGAAACCCAGTTCCTGGAGCCCGGGCGCGGCCAACTCACCGCCGATGGCGAGCTGCTGCACGAGGCCGACGGCATCGCCTTCTGCCGCGCCCAGGTCACCGACGAGGCCGGCCGCAGCGTCGCCCACGCCCAGGGCAGCTTCCGCTACCTGCCGCGGCCCACGGCGCCCGAGCCCATCCCCATCCCCTTCCCCATCCCGGAAAAACAGCCATGACCGGATCCACCGGCCTGCAAGCCCCGACCGCTCCAGGAAAAGCCTCCCCATGAACCTCGACACCACCCAGTTTCAAGGCCGCCACGTCTTCGTGGCCGGCGGCTCCTCCGGCATCAACTTCGGCATCGCGCAGGCCTTTGCCCGCGCGGGGGCGAAGCTCTCCATCATCAGCCGCTCGGCCGACAAGGTGGCCGGCGCGGTGGCCGCGCTGCGCGAGCTCGGCGCCGAGGCGCAGGGCCAGTCCGCCGACGTGCGCCAGCCCGAGGCGGTGCAGGCGGCGCTGGACGCAGCGGCGGCCCGCTTCGGCCCGATCGACGTGCTGGTCTCCGGTGCAGCCGGCAACTTCCTGGCCCGCGCGCTGGACATGTCGCCCAACGCCTTCAAGACCGTGGTGGACATCGACCTGCTGGGCAGCTTCAACGTGGCCCGGCTGGCCCATCCGCACCTGCGCCAGCCGGGCGCCTGCGTGATCCAGATCTCCGCCAGCCAGGCCTTCACGCCCACACCCTTCCAGGCGCACGTCTGCGCCGCCAAGGCGGGCGTGGACATGCTGACCCAGGTGCTGGCGCTGGAGTGGGGGCCGCTGGGCATCCGCGTCAACTCCATCGTGCCCGGGCCGATCGCCGACACCGAAGGCCTCGCCCGCCTGGCCCCGGGCGAAGACGCGCTGGCCGCGATGGCCCGCCGCGTGCCGCTGCAGCGCCTGGGCCGCGTCGACGACATCGCCCGTATGGCGATGCTGCTGGCCAGCGACTGGGGCAGCTACATCACCGGCACGGTGATCCCGGTGGACGGCGGGCTCTCGCTCACCGGGCCGCGGGATTTCAGCGCGGCAGCAGCCACGGCAGCCAAGGGACGGTCATGACCCCTCGCAAGCCCCTCAGCGGCCGCGACCGCCACGTTCCCTTCATCGAGCACCTGGGCATCGTGCGCGAACACGCTGCCGAAGGCGTCGCCCGCGTGGCGATGGAGCTGCGCCCCGAGCTGCTCAACAACCACGCCGGCGGCCACGGCGGCGTGGTGATGACGCTGCTGGACTGCGCGATGGCGCACGCCGCACTCTCGCGCATCGACTACAGCCGCGAGGTGGTGACGGTGGACATGCACGTCGCCTTCATGCGCCCGGCCAGCGGCCGGCTGGTGGCCGAGGGCCGCGCCACCGGCGGCGGCAAATCGGTGTGCTTCTGCGAGGCGCGCATCACCGACGCCAACGGCGACCTCGCCGCCCAGGCGATGGGCACCTTCCGCTACCGGGTGGCAAGCGGAACGTGAGCGTCCACCCGGTTCCACTCGATGACACGCCTGCGCCAATGGGTGTCGATGGACTGAGTGAAGTCAGCTCGAACCAGCTTGGCCCTGGTCTCGCACCATTCCGAGGACTCCCGACGAACCACCACCCCCTCCATCGGCCCTTGACGATAGTGGCTGACGCAGGTGGTCACCAGCTCCTTCAGCGCCGCAATGCTGCATCTCCCTCGAGCAACCAAGGGCACTGTGGCCAACCCTGCCGACAGGGCCAGTGCATTGCGGCGTGAACTGCTCCAGAACCGCCTGGAGGTCCGGTCGTACACATCGAACACCAGGAACCAGTCTGGCAATGCCGCATAGTCCAGAGAATGGCGGGCGGCGCACCACTCGCCAAACACAACAAGGTCAGGCATCAGGACACTGCGCAACGCCTCGCCGTGCTGTGCCCACCAGGCCGGCAACCGCGCAAACTGCCCGGCGTGAGGTTCGCCCAAGTACTGGCCCCGGTTCTGCGCGCGCAGGCCCCCTTCGCGTGCGAGCGAAAGGCCGAGGTTGGAACCGTCCAGCTTCTCCTCCACCACCACATCGCCGGCCAGCAATGCCTGCACCTCAGCGGTCGAAAGCACCTTGTCGTCGCGCGGTGTATCCCGGCCGAGCCAAGCCAGATGCGGGGTGTGGGGAAACCGAAAGAAGTCTCCATCCATGGCGTTCAGTCCGGCAACTGGGGCACTGGCTTCTCCGGGAACTTCTTGCCATAGAACGTGCAGGCGTCGGCGGGACAAAGGAATTCGACCTTGATCCCCTTGGCCCGCAGGGCCGGCCACCAGTCCAGCCATTTGCAGTCCGCTGCCTGCCAGATCGCCGGACTGTCCGGGTGTGCATGAGCCACGGCAGCGAATTTTCGATCGGGTGCGTCGAACCGGGGCTCCAACTCTGAATCAGGGAACTCGGCAAAGCAGTCGTCTGCCGTTTCGTTCAGCGAGACCTGCTCCATCCGTGTGCTGCCGGCTTGCCGCAGGAGCCATTTCAAGAAGACATCCCCTACGCCTTTGGGCGGGTTCAGGCTGGTCTTGCGCTGATACTCCCGCAGGATGCGCAACCCATCGTCGATGACGACGATGCCCTTGCCCTGCATCGCACGGAGCCGCTGGATGCATTCGACCACGCAATCTTCCGAAACATCATCGTGCAGACCGTTGGCGACCAGAAGCACGTTGGTATCGATGACCGCCTTCACTGCGCTCCACCTTGCTGCTTGATGATCTTCTTGCGTTGCATGGCAGCCAGGGTACGTCCCGCAATGTCGGCCATCTCGTCACCGAAAAAGTGCTCCGGCCAGTTCTCGATCTCACCGAACATGTTCAGCCTCAGAGGCTCCAATTCGGTCGCTGAACCTGTACGCCGACAGAAGTAGACCGCCACGTCCTCGGGCTTGACCACCCCTTCGGCAACACGGCGCTGCAGTCGATTCAGGAAATGCTCGGAGTGACTCTCCACAATCAACTGCACATCACGCGGCTTGCCACCTTCACGGGCCTGGGTCGCAGAAATGAAGACGTCTGCCAGTTCAGCCTGAACTTGCGGATGCAGGTGGATCTCCGGCTGTTCCATCCAGACAGTGGAATGCGGTGGGCAGTAGAAGGCCTGTACCAGAGCCGGCAGCACCTGGGAAATACCGAAGCCCACGTCCGTGATCTTCACCTCGGGCGCTTTGGCATGGGTCTTCACCAGCACTTCGTATTCCTTTCGACCCTGCGCCACCGGCCTCACAGCGAAGTCATGAATCACGCCCAAGTCTTTGAGCCACGCCGCTATGAACTCGGCAAAGCCCTTGGTGTGCCCCCCGACTTGCCGGTTGAGTCTGCGCCCCTCACCTTGCGCCGCCAGGATGGCTGCCACAGCGTACTCACCCATCTGCCCGACGCTGGCGGGTGTGTCGCCTGACCATTGGTAGATGCGCTGAGGGTGACTGCGCAGCGGCCCCAGGTAGGAGATGCGCTCCAGCATCCCCTCGGTGGCCAGCGCGAAGTCCGCCAGGAAGCCAGCGTTCTTGTACCGAGCCATGCTGGTATCCGACAGGCGATAAAACTTCTCGGGCTCTTCCAACGGCCACTTTCGCCCATCGGCCATCTTGAAACCATAGTGGATCGACTTCAGGTGGAGCTTGCGCTTCTCATCACGATCCAGTGCCACATCGAGCACTTCCTTGTCACCTGAGGCCATGGCGTAGCGCAGCGCCTGGACCTCAGGTTGCTGAGCCTTGTTGGCGGACAACGTCACATTCAGGCGCATGTGATCGCCCTGATAGCGGGACTCGGCCTGCAGGGGGTCACGTACATCCAGGACTTTGGGCAGGACCCAGCCCAGTTCGAAGAAAAGCGCTTGCTGCAGATCGTGCCCGTGCAGACAGTCGGTGAACGTGCCCAGGTCGATCAGCGACGACGCATCTCCCAGATGCAGGGCTCGCCGGCGATCCGTCGAACGGGCTGTCTGCTGGAGCGTAAGCAACAGGTGGCCCAGGCTGCTTTTGCCCGCACTGTTCGCACCGAAGAGCACGGTGAGTGGCGCGAGGCGAATCGGCCCCGTGTCTTTCCAAGCCTTGAAGTTCTTGATGTGCAGATGGGTCAGCATCGGTGCAAGTTTTCCGCGTCTGAAGGGGCCTCGCCTCCGGAACAGGAGCAGACCCAATACGCAGAGTCTCCACCAAAAAGGCATCCGGCCAGAGCGCAACGCCGCAGGCCGTGAGCGTTTTCGCCACTCCCTTTGGTCGTGAACGCGATTGTTCCAGGCAAGCGGTCCCCGCAGACTGCGTTCCCAGCACTTCGCGCTTTCCAGGACTTGCCTATGACGACCACCTCCAGCCCCCAGCGCCCCGTCCACGTCGTTGGCGTGGGCATGATCCCCTTCACCAAACCCGGCGCCAGCGAGCCCTACACCGTGATGGGCGCCAGGGCCGCCCGACTGGCACTGGACGACGCGCGCCTGCCCTACGGCGAGGTGCAGCAGGCCTACGTCGGCTACGTCTACGGCGACTCCACCGCCGGGCAGGCGGCGCTGTACGGCGTGGGCCTGAGCGGCATCCCCGTCTTCAACGTCAACAACAACTGCTCCACCGGTTCCAGCGCGCTTTTCCTGGCCCGCCAGGCGGTGGAGAGCGGCATGGTGGAGTGCGCGCTGGCGCTGGGCTTTGAGCAGATGCAGCCCGGTGCGCTGAAGAGCCAGTGGGGCGACCGGCCTTCTCCGATGCAGCGCTTTGCCGACGTGATGACCGCGCACCAGGGCTACCTGCCGGAGGCACCGCGGGCGGCGCAGTTCTTCGGCGGCGCGGGGCTGGACTACATGGCGCAGTACGGCATCCGCGCCGACACCTTCGGCCGCATCTCGGTCAAGGCCCGCCAGCACGCTGCGCGCAACCCGCTGGCCGTGTTCCGCCAGACGCTGACGCTGGACGAGGTGATGGCCAGCTCCCCCGTGTTCGGCCCCTTGACGCGCTTCCAGTGCTGCCCGCCCACCTGCGGCGCGGCCGCGGCCGTCGTCTGCTCGGCGGAGTTCGCGCAGCGCCACGGGCTGGACCGCACGGTCGTGATCGCCGCGCAGGCCATGACCACCGATCGGCCCTCGACCTTCGAGACCGAGGGCGGAGGCTGCGACATGCGCCGCGTGGTGGGCTACGACATGACCGCGTCGGCCGCGCAGCAGGTCTATGCAAGTGCCGGCATCGGCCCGGAGGACGTGGACGTGGTGGAGCTGCACGACTGCTTCACCGCCAACGAGCTGATCACCTACGAGGCGCTGGGCCTGACCGCGCCGGGCACGGCCGAGCGCTTCATCGTCGACGGCGACAACACCTACGGCGGCAAGGTGGTGACCAACCCGAGCGGCGGCCTGCTGTCCAAGGGGCATCCGCTGGGCGCCACCGGCCTGGCGCAGTGCTACGAGCTGACGCAGCAGCTGCGCGGCCGGGCCGAGCAGCGCCAGGTCGAGGGCGCGCGCCTCGCCCTGCAGCACAACCTGGGGCTGGGCGGCGCCTGCGTGGTCACGCTCTACCAGGCCCAGACGCAGGCACAGAAGGCCGCCGCATGATCGACCGCCGCCACATCGGCACCGCGCTACCGCCGTTCACGGTGGACGTCGAGCGCGGCCGGCTGCGCTTCTTCGCCCAGGCCACCGGCCAGACCGACCCGGTCTACCGCGACGACACGGCCGCCCGCGCCGCCGGCCACCCCGGCCTGCCGGTGCCGCCGACCTACCTGTTCTGCCTGGAGATGGACGGCCCCAACCCGGCCGCGATCCGCGAGCTGCTGGGGCTGGACTACCGCCGCCTGCTGCACGGCGAGCAGGGCTTCTCCTTCCACCGCCTGGCGTTTGCGGGCGACCGCCTGACCTTCCGCCAGCGCATCGAGGACATCTACGACAAGAAGGGCGGCGCGCTGGAGTTCATCGTGCGTTGCACCGAGGTGACGAACCAGCGCGGCGAGCCGGTGGCCGAGCTGCGCACCGTCACGGTCTACCGCAACCCGGTCCCTTCAGCGGCCCACACGGGAGCCCCGGCATGACCCACCCCCTGCCGAATTGGGACGCGCTGGCCATCGGCGACACGCTGCCCGCGCTGGTGCTGCCGCCGATCAGCCGCCACACGCTGGCGCTGTACTGCGGCGCCTCCGGTGACCACAACCCGATCCACGTCGACATCGACTTCGCCCGCTCGGCCGGCATGGACGACGTGTTCGCCCACGGCATGCTGAGCGCCGCCTGGCTGGGCCGGCTGCTGACCGACTGGCTGCCGCAGTCGGCGATCCGCTCGCTCGACATCCGCTTTGCCGCCATCACCCAGGTGGGCGAGGTCATCACCTGCACCGGCCGGGTGAGCGAGAAGCTGGAACGCCACGGCGAGCGGCTGGCCCGCCTGCAACTGGCCACGGCCAACGCCGACGGCGTGATCAAGCTCGCCGGCGAGGCCCTGGTGGCCTGGCCCTGCTCCACCTGACTCCAGAGACTCACCCCCATGACACTCAAACTCGAAGGCAAGGTCGCCCTCGTCTCCGGCTCCGGCCGCGGCATCGGCCGTGAGATCGCGCTCAAGCTCGCCAGCGACGGCGCCCGCGTCGTCGTCAACGACCTGGACGCCGAACCGGCGGCACAGACCGTGGCGGACATCGTTGCCGCCGGCGGCCAGGCGGTGGCCTGTGCCGGCAGCGTCACCGAGGCCGGCTTTGCCGAGCGCTTCGTTGCCGCGGGCATCGACACCTGGGGCGGCCTGGACATCATCGTCAACAACGCCGGCTACACCTGGGACAACGTGGTGCAGAAGATGACCGACGAGCAGTGGGAGGCCATGCTGGCGGTGCACCTGACGGCGCCCTTCCGCATCCTGCGCGCCGCGTCGGGCTTCATCCGCGAAGCTGCCAGGCGCGAGGCCGACGAGGGCCGCGAAGTCTTCCGCAAGGTGGTCAACATCTCGTCCACCTCGGGCGTCTACGGCAATGCCGGCCAGGCCAACTACGCGGCGGCCAAGGCCGGCATCAACGGCCTGACCAAGGCGATGGCCAAGGAATGGGGCCGCTACAAGGTGACGGTCAACAGCGTCGCCTTCGGCCTGATCAAGACCCGCCTGACCGAGGCCGACGCGAGCGCCGGCGCCAGCATCGACATCGAAGGCCGGCAGATCCGCGTCGGCGTGAACCCGCAGATCCTCAAGAACGCCGAGGCGCTGATCCCGCTGGGCCGCGGCGGCTACCCGCATGAGGCGGCCGGGGCGGTCTACCTGTTCTGCATCCCGGAGAGCAATTACGTCTCCGGCCAGGTGCTGGTCTGCGGCGGAGGACGGCCATGATGCCGCGCCGCAGCTGGGAGGACGAGGAGCTCGTGCTGCTGCGCGACAACGCACGGCGCTTCTTTGAGCGGGAATGTGTGCCCCATGAGCTGCGCTGGCGTGCGCAGCACCATGCCGAGCGCGAACTCTGGAACAAGGCGGGCGCGGCCGGCATCCTCTGCGCCAGCATCCCGGAAGAATACGGCGGCGGCGGCGGGCACTTCCTGCACGAGGCGGTGATCTGCGAGGAGCAGTGGTACGCGCTGAGCTATGCCTTCAGCAACAACGTGCACAGCGGCATCGTCGCGCACTACCTGCTGGCCTACGGCAGTCAGGCGCAGAAGCAGCGCTGGCTGCCGGGCATGGCCACGGGGGAGATCGTCACCGCCATTGCGATGACCGAGCCCGGCGCGGGCACCGACCTGCAGCGCATCCGCACCCACGCGCGGCGGGAGGGTGACGAGTACGTCATCAACGGCAGCAAGATCTTCATCACCAATGGCCTGCACGCCGACCTGGTCTGCGTGGCGGTCAAGACCGACGTGAACGCGGGCGCCAAGGGCGTGTCGCTGCTGATGGTCGAGACCGCGGGATTGAAGGGCTTCCGCCGCGGCCAGCCGCTCGACAAGATCGGCCAGAAGATGAACGACACCACCGAGCTGTTCTTCGACGAGGTGCGCGTGCCGGTCGAGAACCTGCTGGGTGGCCCGGAGGGCGAGGGCCAGGGCTTTCGCCAGCTGATGCAGCAGCTGCCGCGCGAACGGCTGATCATCGCGGTGGGCTCGGTGGCGCTGATGCGCCGGGCCATCGACGAGACGCTGGCCCATGTGCGCGAGCGGCAGATCTTCGGCCAGGCGCTGATGAAGCAGCAGAACACCCGTTTCGTGCTGGCCGAGTGCGAAACGCAGGCCCGCGTCGCACAGGCCTATGTGGACGACTGCATTGCCAGGCTGCAGGCCGACACGCTGGACGTGCCCACCGCGGCGATGGCCAAGTGGTGGACCACCGACACGGCCTGCCGCGTGGTCGACGCCTGCGTGCAGCTCTTCGGCGGCTACGGCTACATGACCGAGTACCCGATTGCGCGCCTGTACACCGACGTGCGCGTGGGCCGCATCTACGGCGGCGCCAACGAGGTGATGAAGGAAATCATCGCCCGCTCGCTGGAGCAGGGATGACCGAGGCGCTCCACCGCCGCCCACGCCCGCGCCTGCACCCGCACCTGCATGAGGCGCACTGGCCCCCGGGCGTGCCGCAGGATGCCGTGCCGGTGCGCGAGACGCTGCCGCAGCGCCTGGCCCGCGTCGTCGCCGGGCGGCCGGACAAGGCGGCCATCGTCTACGGCGGCGCCACGCTGACCTACGCCACACTGTGGCGACGCATCGAGGCGCTGGCCGGCTGGATGTGCGAAAGCGCTGGCGTGCAACCGGGCGACCGTGTGCTGGTGATCGGCCAGAACGCGCCGCAGTGGGTGGTCGCCTGCCAGGCGGTGCTGCGCGCCGGCGCCGTGGCGCTGCCGGTGAACCCGATGTGCAAGCGCGAGGAGATCGCCTTCCTCGCCGACAACGGCGGCGCGCGGGTGGCGATTGCCGCGCAGGAGCTGCTGCCGCAGCTGCGCCCCTTGCTGGGCGACGGCAGCGGGCAGGTCGCCCAGGCCGCCGTCTGGTGCTACGCCGAGGCGATCGACGCCGGCTCGGACGAAGGCCGCACCCTGCCCGACTGGGTGCACGCCGCGCCGGCCGCACTGGGCGATGCGCGGCTGACCGGCTTCGAGGCAGCCATCTCTGAAGGCCTCGCCCCTCCGCCGCTGCCCGCCGACCCCGACGCGCTGGCGCTGCTGCCCTACACCAGCGGCACCACCGGCCAGCCCAAGGGCTGCCGCCACACACACGCCACGCTGCTGGCCTCGCTGACCGCCTCGGCGGCCTGGAAGCCGGTGACATGCGATTCGGTGGTGCTGACCGTCGCCCCGCTCTTCCACATGCTGGGCCTGCAGAACGGCCAGCACCTGCCGCTGATCCAGGGCGCCACCACGGTGATGCTGCCGCGCTGGGATGCCCGCGCGGCCGGTGCGCTGATGGAGCGCCACCGCGTCACCGCCTGGTCGGCCCCGCCGGCGATGGTGCTGGACCTGTTCGCCCACCCGGACACCGCCGGGCGCGACCTCTCCAGCCTGAGCCTGCTCTCCGGCGGCGGCGCGGCCATGCCCGACGCGGTGGCCGCCATGCTGCGCGAGCGCTACGGCCTGGTCTACCAGGAGGCCTACGGCCTGACCGAAACCGCCTCCTTCCTCCACGCCAACCCGCCGCAGCGCTGCAAGCGCCAGTGCCTGGGCGTGCCCACGCAGGGCGTGGACTCGCGCATCGTCGATCCGGTCACGCTCCAGGAACTGCCGCCCGGCGAGGTGGGCGAGCTGGTCACCCACGCGCCCCAGGTCATGCTGGGCTACTGGCGTGCGCCCGAGGCCGACGCGGCCAGCTTCATCACCCTCGACGGCCAACGCTTCCTGCGCACCGGCGACCTGGCCTGCATGGACGAGGACGGCTACTTCTTCCTGCGCGACCGGCTCAAGCGGATGATCAACGTGTCGGGCTACAAGGTCTGGCCGGCCGAGGTGGAGAGCCTGATGTACGCCCACCCCGCCGTGCACGAGGCCTGCGTGATCGCGCTGCCCGATGCGCAGCAGGGCGAGTCGGTCAAGGCGCTGCTGGTGCTCAAGCCCGGCGCCGAGGCCACGCTCAGCCCCACCGACGTCATCGCCTGGTGCCGCGAGCACATGGCTGTCTACAAGGCGCCGCGCCAGGTCGAGTTCGTCGCCAGCCTGCCCAAGTCCGGCACCGGCAAGATCCTCTGGCGCGAGCTGCAGGACGCGCACACCCACGCTGCCGCCGCTGCCGGTGCGGCGGCCCACCGCTCCTCCCCCACCGTCACCCCGGAGAACGCCCCATGAGTGCGGACCCCACCCCTGCCCAAGGCGACGCGGTGCGCGCCGAACGCCACGGCGCCACGCTGCTGCTGACGCTGTCGCGCCCCGCCACCCGCAATGCCTTCACGCCCGAGATCCGCGAGGGCCTGGCCGCCGGCATCGCCCGGGTGCGTGCCGACGCGTCGATCCGCGCGCTGGTGATCACCGGCAGCGGCGGCCACTTCTGCGCCGGCGGCGACCTGCGCGGCATCGCCGCGGCCACCCGCGACCCGGCCACGGACGGCGCCACCTGGCGCGCGCGCATGCAGGGCACGCAGCGCTGGATCCACGATCTGCTGACGCTGGACCGCCCGGTCATCGCCGCAGTGGACGGCGCGGCCTACGGCGCCGGCTTCAGCCTGGCGCTGGCGGCCGACGTCGTGCTGGCCACGCCGGCCGCGCGTTTCTGCCTGTCCTTCATGAAGCTGGGGCTGGTGCCGGACTGCGGCGCCTTCCACACCCTGCCGCGGGTGGTAGGCGCGCAGCGCGCCAAGGAGCTGATGCTCTCGGCCCGCGAGGTGGACGCCGCCGAGGCCAGGGCGCTGGGCATCGCGATGGAGCTGCACGCCGCCGACGCGCTGCTGCCCCGGGCACTGGCCCTTGCGGCGAGCTTCTCGACCGCCTCGCCGCTGGCGGTGAGCCTGGTCAAGCGTGCGATGGACGACCCGGGCGCGCTGGCCGCGCTGCTCGACGCCGAAGCCAATGCCCAGGCGCTGGCGTTCGGCAGCGCGTATTTCAAGGACGCGGTGCAGGGCTTCCTCGACAAGCAGCCTCCGCCGTTCACCTGGCCCACCCCCGTTGCGGCTCACGCCGCTCCCCCTCAAGGGGGCGACGCCAGTGGCCCGGCCCAGCCGGCTCCACGGCGTCCGCTGGCCTGAATTCAACACTGCGGAGACACATCCATGCATCTGCTCGACAACAAGGTCGTCCTCGTCACCGGCGCCGGTGGCGGCATCGGCCGGGACATCGCCCTGGCCATGGCGCGCGAGGGCGCGCAGGTGGTCGTCAACGACATCGGCGCCTCGGTGGCCGGCGAGGGCAACGACGCCGGACCGGCCCAGCGCGTGGTCGACGAGATCCGCGCGGCCGGCGGCCAGGCCGTGGCCAACACCGACAGCGTCAGCGAGGCGGCCAGCGCCGCGCGCATCGTCACCACCGCGCTGGACACGTTCGGCCGCCTCGACGTGGTGGTCAACAACGCCGGCATCCTGCGCGACCGCTTCTTCCACAAGATGAGCGCCGAGGAGTTCGACGCCGTCATCAAGGTGCACCTCTACGGCACCTTCCACGTCAGCCGCGCGGCTGCGCCGCACTTCAAGGAGCAGCAGTCGGGCGCCTACGTGCACATGACCAGCACCAGCGGGCTGATCGGCAACCTCGGTCAGGCCAACTATGCGGCGGCCAAGCTGGGCATTGCGGCGCTGTCCAAATCCATCGCGCTGGACATGCAGAAGTTCGGCGTGCGCAGCAACTGCATCTCGCCCTTTGCCTGGAGCCGCATGATCGGCTCCATCCCCACCGAGACGCCCGAGGAGCAGGCCCGCGTCGACCGCCTCAAGCAGATGACCCCGGCCAAGATCGCGCCTCTGGCCGTGGCGCTGGCCAGCGACCGCTCGGTGCAGGTGAACGGCCAGATCTTCGCGGTGCGCAACAACGAGATCTTCCTGATGAGCCAGCCGCGCCCCGTGCGCTCGGTGCACCGCAGCGAGGGCTGGAGCCCCGAGTCCGTGCTGGCGCAGGCGCTGCCGGCACTGCAGGCCAGCTTCTTCGACCTGGAACGCTCGGGCGACGTGTTCTGCTGGGATCCGGTATGAGCGAAGCGCAACCCCAGGCCTTCTACCAGGCCGAACTCGACGCCGGCCGCTGGCGGATTCAACGCTGCGGCGGCTGTGGCCGGCATGTGTTCTTCCCCCGCGTGGGCTGCCCGCACTGCGGTGATGCGGCGCTGGACTGGGTCGCGCCCAGCGGCCTGGGCACGGTCTACGCGGTGACCACGCTGCGGCGCAAGCCGGCCGAGGGCGGCGACCTCAACGTCAGCCTGGTCGACCTGGACGAGGGCGTCCGGATGATGAGCCGCATCGCCAACCAGGCGCCCGCCGCGGTGCGCATCGGCCAGCGCGTGCAGGCCCGCGTCGAGACGAAGGACAGCCAGGGGCTGGTGGTGTTCGATGTGATCGACGCCCGCCCCACGGAGGGCCCGGCATGAACGGCATGAACGACCTGCGCGCCCTGCGGGGTCAGGCCGCCATCGTCGGCGCAGCCACCTACGGCTGCGGCGAATGCCCCGGCCACAGCGACCTCGAACTGCTGGCCCACGCCGCCCATGCCGCGGTGGCCGATGCCGGGCTGACGATGGCCGACATCGACGGCATCGCCACCGCCAGCGCCAGCGCGGTGATGTGGTCGCTGCCGGTGATCGAGTACCTGGGGCTGAACCCACGGTACATCGACGCCACCATGCTCGGCGGCAGCAGCTTCATCGCCCACCTGCTGCCGGCCATCCAGGCGCTGCAGGCCGGGCGCTGCCGCGCCGTGCTGGTCTGCTACGGCAGCGCGCAGCGCAGTGCCACCTTCGGCCGTAAAGAGATCGTCCACCTGCGCCGCTTCCTCGACCCGCAGCCCTACGAGCATCCCTATGAGCCGGCGCTGCCGGTGTCGGCCTATGCGCTGGCCGCCTCGCGCCACCTGCATGAGTTCGGCACCACGCGCGAGCAGCTGGCCGACGTGGCGGTGGCTGCCCGCGCCTGGGCCCGGCTGAACCCCGAGGCCTACCAACGTGGCCCCCTGAGCCGCGAGGACGTGATGGCCGCACGCATGATCAGCGACCCGCTGACCGTACGCGACTGCTGCCTGGTCACCGACGGGGCCGGCGCCTTCGTGCTGATGCGTGCCAACGAGGCCAAGGCTCGCGCCAAGGACCGCCCGAAGCCGCCCGTCTACGTGCTGGGCAGCGCCACCGCGGTGTGGAACCGCCAGATCTCCTCAATGCCGGGCCTGACGGTGACCGCGGCCAAGCAGTCCGGCGCCGAGGCCTTCGGGATGGCGGGGCTGACACCGGCCGAGGTCGACGTGGTGCAGCTCTACGACGCCTTCACGATCAACACCATCCTCTTCCTGGAGGACCTGGGCTTCTGCCCCAAGGGCGAGGGCGGGCGCTTCGTCGCCGACGGCGCCATCGCCCCGGGCGGGCGCCTGCCGGTCAACACCAACGGCGGCGGGCTGTCGGCCGTGCACCCGGGCATGTACGGCATCTTCGCCGTCATCGAGGCGGTGCGGCAGCTGCGCGGCGAGTGCGGCGAACGCCAGATCGCCGGCGCCACCACCGCGCTGGCGCATGGCAACGGCGGCATGTTGTCCAGCCAGGCGACGGCGCTGCTGGGCACGGAGGCAGCGCTGTGAATCGACCCCTGTCTTCCTGGAAACACCTCCCATGATCCGCGACACCGAAACCCTGAACGTCCTGCTCGACGCCGTGAACCGCTTCGTGCGCGAGGCACTCGTGCCCGCCGAGGCCGAGGTGGCCGAGACCGACGAGATCCCCGAGCGCATCGTGCGCGGCATGAAGGACCTCGGCCTGTTCGGCCTGACCGTGCCGGAGGCCTACGGCGGCCTGGGCCTGACGATGGAGGAGGAGGTGCTGGTGATGCTGGCGATGGGCCAGACCTCGCCGGCCTTCCGCTCGCTCTTCGGCACCACGGTGGGCATCGGCTCGCAGGGGATCCTGCTGGACGGCACGGAGGCGCAGAAGGCCGCCTACCTGCCGCGCCTGGCCACCGGCGAGCTGATCGCCTCCTTCGCGCTGACCGAGCCGGAAGCCGGCAGCGATGCCGCCAGCCTGCGCACCACCGCCATCCGAGGCACGGACGCCCAGGGCGACCACTACATCGTCAACGGCAGCAAACGCTTCATCACCAACGCCCCGCAGGCCGGCCTCTTCACCCTGATGGCGCGCACCAACCCGGCCGACAAGGGCGCCGGCGGCGTCAGCGCCTTCATCGTCGAGGCCAACACGCCGGGCATCACCATCGGGCCGCGCGACCGGAAGATGGGCCAGCGCGGCGCGCACACCGCCGACGTGATCTTCGAGAACTGCCGCGTGCCGGCCGGCCAGATCATCGGGGGACGCGAGGGCCAGGGCTTCAAGACCGCGATGAAGGTGCTGGAGAAGGGGCGCATCCACATCGCCGCGATCTGCGTGGGCGTGGCCGAGCGCATGCAGCGCGACGCGCTGAACTACGCAGTGCAGCGCCGCCAGTTCGGCCAGCCCATCGCCGAGTTCCAGCTGGTGCAGGCCATGCTGGCCGACAGCCAGGCCGAGATCTACGCGGCCCGGTCCATGGTGATCGACGCTGCGCGCAAGCGTGACGACGGTCAGAACGTCGCCACCGAGGCGAGCTGCTGCAAGCTCTTCGCCAGCGAGATGTGCGGCCGCGTGGCCGACCGCGCGGTGCAGATCTTCGGCGGCTCGGGCTATGTGGCCGACCACGGCATCGAGCGCTTCTACCGCGACGTGCGGCTGTTCCGCCTCTACGAGGGCACGACGCAGATCCAGCAGATCGTCATCGCCCGCAACCTGATCCGCGAGGCCACTCGCTGACCACCCGCCGGGCGCCGCACTGCTGCAGCCCCATTCCAGATCACCACGAAGGAGACAAAGATGAGCCTCACAACATCCCGCCGCCATGCCCTGGCCGCCGCCGCCGCCACCCTGGGCGCCGCCCTGCTGGGCGGCCCGGCGCTCGCGCAGGCGACCTACCCCAGCCAGCCACTCAAGCTGATCGTGCCCTACCCGGCAGGCGGTGCCACCGACACGCTGGCGCGCACCCTGGGCGCCAAGCTGCAGGAGGCCTGGGGACAGAACGTGCTGGTCGAGAACCGCGCCGGCGCCGGTGGCACGCTGGGCAACAACCTGGTGGCCAAGGCGGCACCCGACGGCCACACGGTGTTGATCGCCATCACCGCGCTGATCCAGCAGCCTTCGCTGATGGAGAAGCTGCCCTACGACCCGATCAAGGACCTGGCCCCGGTGACCATGATCGCGCGCAGCCCCAGCATGCTGGCGGTGCCGCTGAGCTCGCCGGCCAGGACGTTGAAGGACTTCGTGGCGATGGTCAAGGCCGAGCCCGGCAAACACAACATCGGCAACTACGGCACCGGCACCTCTTCGCACATCCAGGCCGCCCTGCTGAACCAGCAGGCCGGGCTGGACCTGGTGTACGTGCCCTTCCAGGGTGCGGCCCCGTTGGTCACCAACCTGGTGGGCGGCCAGCTGACCTCGGCGTTTGTGGACAGCGCTTCGGCGCGTGCCCAACTCGCCAACATGCGCCCGCTGGCCGTCACCGGCAGCGCCCGCATGCCCGGCCTGCCGGACGTGCCCTCCTTCCAGGAGCTGGGCTACCACTCCTTCGACCCCTATGGCTGGTTCGGCGTGTTCCTGCCCGCTGCCACACCGGCGCCGGTGGTGGCCAGGGTGTCCGAGGAGGTCAACCGCATCCTGCGCCTGCCCGACGTCACCGCCCGCATCGAAGGCCTGGGCCTGCAGGTGGGCGGCGGCAAGCCGGAGGAGTTCGGCAAGATCGTGCGCAACGACGCCGGGCTGTACGCTCGGATCATCAAGGAGGCCAACATCCGACTGGCACCGTAACCCGGGCCATGCAGCGGGCTGCGCGTTCCGATTCGGCCTGCTGGAGGTGACGGCCGCGGACATGGCGCTGATCGAGGCAGCGATGCGGGCGAGCTGAGCGATGCAGCCGGCAGCGGAGGCTGCGCCCGCCTGAGGCCCTGAACGGACTCAGCGAGCGCTTGCCGGCGGCTCGCCTCCAGCGACGGCGCCCAGCGCCACGGCGTGGGCCCAGCTGTCGGCGCGGTGCCGGAAACGGCAGACCTTGCCGGCCGCGTCGAAGTGCCAGAGGTGCACCTCATCGTCCTCCACCACCGTCCGCCCGGTGGCGCGCACCGTGGCCTCCAGGTCGATGAGCGCCACCACCAACGGCCCGTCGGCCAGCAGCTTGTGCGGCACGAAGCGGGAGAACTCCAGGGCCGTCAGCGCCTCGAAGAAGCCGATCACCGCATCGCGGCCGCGGCGCGGCTGAAGCCAGGGCACCGGCGCGGGCGACGGGCCGCGTTCGCCATACTCCCACTGCACATCCTCGGCCAGACAGGCGAGGATGGCGGGCACATCGCCACGGCCGAAGGCTGCGTACATGTGTTGGACGGTTTCCAGGGGTGTCATGGGAAGCTCCGGTTGCACAGGAAGAAGCGCGCACTGGGGTCGGGAAGGCTGGGCTGCGGCCCACCGTCCAGGCCGACTGGGCCTTGGGTGTACGCAGGGCCACCCCGGCCCGGATGCAGACAAACCCTCCGGACAATCCCTGGGTTCCCCGATGCATCCATTCAATCCCCTGCCGCGTAGACCCAGCATCCGGCCGGCACGGCCCATCGGGTCGGCCTGACCCGTTTCTGCACATCCCCGTTCACGCAGGTGCCCCGTTCATGTGCCCTGTCCCGCCCAGTCCCCCTTCTTCACTGGAGAGCCCATCACTGGAGCGACTGCAACGCGACCAGCGGCTGGTGGCGCTGCTGGGCGGAGCGGCACGCGGCCATGCGGACGACTTCGAGACCTTCTATGACCTGACCATCGGCCACGCCCGGGCGCTGGCCCGGCGCATCGTGCAGGGCGCCGACCTGGACGATGCCCTGGCCGACGCCTACCTGGACGCCTGGCGGCGCCTGGCCCAGTACGACCCCACCCGCGGCACGCCGCTGGCCTGGTTGCTCAGCATCGTGCACAGCAGGGCGCTGGACCTCTGCCGACGTCGCCACCCACACCTGGAGTCCTTCGAGGCCCAGTCTGACGGCATCGAGACGGCGGACGACCGACCCGACCCCAGCGACCGCCTCTGGCAACTGCAGGCCGGCCGGCGCCTGGCAGTGGCCCTGGCCGGCCTGTCCGCCCAGGAGCGCTGGCTGCTCGGGCTGGCCTACTTCCGCGACGCGTCCCACGCGGCCATCGCCGAGACCACCGGCCTGCCCTTGGGCACCGTCAAGTCCTCCATCCTCCGCGCGCAGGCCAAACTGCGCCTGCAGCTCCAGCCCGTCACCTGATGGACCCGCAACCCGACCCCACCGCCCCCATCGTCCCCACCACCCCCTCGGCCCTGCCCGCGGAGCTGTGCGACATGCTGCACGACGCCCTCACGCCCGACGCCCCCGACCCGGTGGCCGACCAGCGCCTCAAGCGCCGGCTGCTGCAGACGCTGGCCCGGGAAGCCACCGCCTCCCACCTCACGGTGCCGCCCGGCGACGAGGGCTGGCGCGCCTTTGCCCCCGGCATCCAGATGAAGCTGCTGCACCGCGACGGCCTGACGGCGGCCTACCTGCTGCGCATGGCCGCCGGGGCAACGATCCCGCCGCACCGGCACCCGCAGGACGAGGAATGTGTGGTGCTCGAAGGCCAGCTGCGCATCGGCGGCCTGCAGGTGCCCTGCGGCGGCTTCCACCTGGCGCGGCGTGGTGCGCTGCACGAGTCGGTGCAGGCACCCGCCGGGGCGCTGATCTACCTGCGCGGTGCGCTGCCGGACGAGGCGCAGCTGATCTGACCGGCCCTGCCACCCCGCCGCCCCGGCCAGGGACACCGCTCTCAGCCGGCCAGCCGCAACCGCGCCAGCCGCTGCGCCAGCGCGGGTGACGCCGCACTCATCGGCGCGCGCAGCTCGTTGGCCATGCGGCCTTCCTGCGCCAGCCAGGCCTTGATCGCCGCAGGATTGGGCTCCGCAAAAACCAACTCGATCAACGGCACCAGCCCCAGCCAGCGCTGCCGCGCCTCGTCCAGCCGGCCCGCCTGCAGGGCCTGCATCATCTGCACGAAGTCAGCAGTGCACAGGTGCGCACTGGCAGCGATCGCCCCCACCGCGCCCTGCGCCAGGTGGCTGAAGATCTGCAGGTCCTCACCCGCCAGCACCTCCAGCCGGCCATCGGCCCGCAGCGCCAGCGTCTTGCCGCTGTCCCCGCCGCAGTCCTTCACCGCCCGGATGTGGGGGTGCGCCGCCAGCGCCAGCAGCGTCTCGCGCGCCAGGGTGGCGCCGGTGCGGTAGGGAATGTCGTAGACGATCAGCGGCAGCCCACCCGCGTGGGCCGCCACCGTGTGCAGACAGGCCAGCTGCTCGTCGGGGTCCAGCGATGCGGCCTCCCCGGTGGAGCCGCAGACCACGAAACCGCGGATGCCCGTGGCCGCCAGCGAGCGGGTCAGCGCGGCCAGCGCGTCGTGGTCCACCCGGCCGTCGCGAAACGGCGCGACAAGTGCGATCCAAAGTCCGCCGAAGCAGGCCGGGCCGGCCGGAGGTTCAGTTGTACCCAAGGGCAGCGACGGGGAGCTGGCGTGCAGCGTTGGTATGGTGCGTCCTTCAAGTGAAGTTTCTTCAGGGGGTTGACCGCTGGTTCAACCGCCGAAGGACGACCGCAGGGGGAGGAGTGGGCGCTGTTCAGGTATCGCCAGGCCGGTCCCGTCGGTCGCCCGACAACGGAACCGCAGCTCCGGTCAGACGAGCTGGGATTTCTCGGCTTTTTTCTCGGCCCGGTTTCCCGCCATGCCGCAGCCGGCCCGGGCAACGGGCTTGGGGCAGAAGAAGGCGAAGGCGGAGCAGGCCATAGGCCGCAGTCTAACGTCGGGGACGGGTGGGATCACGCCTGTGGGAGCACACCTGGGATCACGCCGGAGCCTTGTCCAACATGGCATGAGCCAGGAGCGCGGCAGGCGATTCCAACGAGGACAACGAGGACAACGAGGCATGAGCCCGAAAGGTCCTGAGGCAAGGGGGTGGACGGCACGATGGCGCTGGGGCTCCGGAGCGCGCAGGATGACGCGGGGCAACAGGGCTGGATCGAGCAGGTGCTGCGCCGCTTTGGCGACCGCCAGCTCAGCCGTGCGGACAAGGCGGCTGTGCTGGCCTGCCTGCGGCGCCCCACAGCCCGGGCGCCCTCCCCCGGCTCACTCCGCGCGCAGCCAGACCCGGGCGCTGAACGGATCCACCACCAGCGAACCGCCGGACACGAACGAGGCCCCGAGCTGCGCCGCCGGCTGGCGCCAGGTGCCGATGCCGCCGCAGACCGCCGCAGCCGCGGGTGTGCGCTTGACGAACAGCGTCATGGCCCGGCCCTGGTTCGCCACCAGCCGGCCCGCGCTGTCGAGGATGCCGGCGGGCGTGCCCGCACCCAGGCGCCAGGCCTCCACCGGCTCGGACACCCCGGCCACGCAGGTCGACAGCTGGATCGCAATGTCCGGCCGTGGCGTGAGCCGCACGCCCGCGGCCCTCAGCGCATCGAACAGCGCTGCGTTGATGTTCACCGAGTAGGGCTGGCGGCTGTCGTCGTAGCCGGTGTCGAGCTGCGCCACCGCCTCGACCCGGCCGATGCGGATCGGCACCGTCGGGATGTTCACGCAGCCCCCGGGCGCGGCCATCGCGCGCGGGCAGCTCAGCGCGGCGGGGGCGGCGCCGTAGTAGTCGCGCGTCGACACCGCCCGGTAGCCGCCGGCCTGCAGCGCCGCGTCGTCACAGAAGGCCCCGGGCGCTGCGCGCCAGAGGTGGCCGCCGCGGTAGTCCAGCGTGTAGACATGCTGGGCGAGAAAGTCGGTGCCGATCACCCCGGCCTGGCGAATCGAGGCGCGTCCGTCCGCGCTGCGCAGCGCCTGCACCGCCGGCTGCGGCTGCTGCAGCAAAGTCACCGAGCCCCAGCGACCGAAGAAGACAAAATCGTCGTAGCGTCCCCCCGCGGCATCCGCAGTCACTACGGGCGCATCGCCCTGCAGGTTGGCGGGCGTGATGCTTGAGACGCTGGCGCCGAAGTCCAGCAGGAAGTAGCCCTGCCGGGCGCCCACCCCCACCAGCGCGTAGGGCATGCGGCTGGCCACCGTCAGCGGCTGACGTTCGCCCAGGCAGTCCGGCTGCGCCGCCGTGCCCGCCGCCGGGCCCGCCTGGGCCGCGCCCTGCCAGGCTCCGGCCAGCAGTCCGAGCGCCAGCGCGGCCGCCTTCGCCAGCACGGCCGCCTTCGCCCGCGACAAATGCCCCGTCGAATGCCGCCCCGTCATGCCTCGATGCGCACGCCGCGGATGAAGGCCACCCGGCCCTTCAACCCGGCCACCGCCTCGTCCGGCTCCGGATAGAACCAGACCGCGTCGTTGAGCACGTTGCCGTCGACGAACAAGGTGTGGTAACGCGCCTCACCCCGGCCGGAGTGCATCGAGCGGCGGTTGCTGCCGAGCAGGCAGTCGCTGCGCAGGCTGGCAGCGGGGAAGTAGTGCTCGCCGTCGACGAGCAGGGTGTCGTCGCTCTCGGCAACGGTGACGCCGTTCCAGATGGCTTTCAAGGCGGGGCCTTCATTGGGGGGTCGGGACAGGAAGGCTGCGATCGTAGCCGCACGGCAGGGCGTTGCTGGGCCAGCAACCTGCACGGCCCTGGCCGATCGAACCGGCCTCAACCTCCGAGAACCGCCGAAACCGCCCGCCCCGCTCCGCGGCGCGTCAGCGCTCACCCGATCTGCTGCAAGTTTGGAGACGATCGCTGCCGACAACGCAGCAGCCTGAACCACCTGGCCGGAGCAGGCAGCGGCGCCCGTCTACGCCTCCACACCCTCCCGGCTGCGCACCTGCTGCTCGATGTCCTTCAGCGTGGGCAAGGTCTTCAGGTCGTAGTTCGCCTGCAGCACCAGCCAGGAGGCTGCATCCCCACCAAAGTAGCGCGCCAGCCGCGCAGCGGTGTCGGCCGTCACGGCACGGCGCTCCTTGACGATCTCGTGCATGCGGGTGGCCGGCACCCCCAGCGCCACGGCCAATGCGTTGACGCTCATGCCCAGCGGCAGCAGATAGTCCTCGCGCAGGACTTCACCCGGGTGCACCGGTCGCAGGTTGTTTACCGGACGTTCCATGTGGGGGTTCCCCTTCGATTCACTTCAGTGGTAGTCGACGATCTCTACGTCTTCCGGCCCGGCGGGCGTCCAGACGAAGCAGATCCGGAACTGGTCGTTGATGCGGATGCTGTGCTGCCCCTTGCGGTCTCCAACCAGCGCCTCCAGCCGATTACCCGGCGGCGCACGCAGGAAGTCCAGCGTCTGCGCCGCCTCCAGCTGCGCCAGCTTGCGCTGCGCGACGCTCGCAAAGGCATTGAACCGCCTGGGCGAGCCACCTTCGAACAGCGCCTGGGTGTCCTTGCACTTGAACGACCGGATCATGATGGGAGTTTATTACGTCACGCGTAATGCGTACAGACTACCTCAAGCACAAGGTCGGCGCTCTTGCTGACGAATTGCTCGATACGTGGTTGCACACCACCCACCATCTCGCCTCCGTACGCACACACCTCAGCCTTTTGACCGACGAACGCTTACCGCGACACGGAACCCGATGAAGTCTCCGCGCAGCCCAGCCTGTCGACCGTCGCGACTGTCGCCGCGGCATCGCTCGATTTCAGTCATGCCAGATCCGCCCCGCAGCACCCGTCGTGCGGCACCTTCCAGTTGAGTCCGACTCGGGAACCGGAACTCGTTCAAGCACCACTCCTGAACGTTGCCAGCAAGGTCCTCGATGCCTCGACCTCCTGCAGCATCACCGTTCGTTCGTCCATTCGGAAACAATCCGACCAGGGCTGGAGCCGGCAGCTTCGCTTCCAAGCAGTTGCAGGGCTTCGAACGCCATTCATCGCCCCACGGATATGGCTGCCCATCAACACCCCTTGCCGCCCGTTCCCATTCCGTTTCCATGGGAAGTCGAACATCACGCTCTGACCGGTCCGCCAGCCACCTGCAGAAAGCAACTGCTTCGTACCACGAGACTCTCTCCCTCGGAGACGTGGGTTGAGAGGTTGAAGGCGCGCAAGGCTCCAATTTCGCAGCCAACCCTTCCCACCAGCGGTCATCCAGGTACCCCCCGTCATCCACAAAGGCCTGCCACTGCCGGTTCGTCACCGGGTAGCGGGCGATGGCGAAGGCTGGCAAAGGCAGGTGCGTGCCCTCCTGGTAGACGAAGGGCCTCGGGTCGTCGATGACGACCCAGTCGATGTCGGGCAGGCCGTCGGGCGTGAGGCCGGTGCCGGCGCGGTCATCCAGGTCCAGCGCGCCGAGCCAGCAACCGATGGCCATGCGGGCTTCGGGCTCCGGTTCGGCGGCCACGTCGGTCATCCGCGGGAGCCACTGAGCCTTCGTCGCGGCGAGCAGTTCGGCGGGCAGCGCGGGCTGGCCAGCATGGTTCCAGATGTCGGTCGCCACCTTCGGCGCGGTTTCTGCCAGCCAGCGGATCAAGCCGATCTGCGCTGGCGTATCGCCCGCGCAGGCCTCGGCGGCGATCTCGGCCACCACCTCCCAGCCGCTGCGCGCCCAGCCGTTTTGCGTGAGCCAGAAGTCGCGGGCCGGCCGGCTGTGGCTGCGAGCAGCGCTGAGCAGCACGTCGGCAGCAAGCGACTCCTGCAGGAGTTGGTGGGTGAAGCGCAGCTCGTCGCCCACGCGCTGCAGCACGCTGGCATCGATGCTGAAGGCCAGCAGGTCTTCGCTCAGCGCTGCCGGCCAGTCGGCGCGGGCCAGCGCGGTGCGGGCGCCGTCGTCGCCGGCTGTGCCGTCGGCGCGCTGCAGGGCTTTTCGGCCACCCTGCACCAGCACCGCTTCGCCGTGGCCGCCAGCGGCGGCACGCTGGCGGCGTCCCCGCGTTTCATGCGCGCAGCGCGCTCACGCTGGTGCAGCAGCTTCACGAAGCCGGCGAAGAGCTGCGCCCGGTTCGGTGGGATCGCCGGCAGCTGCATCATCACAGTGAGCAGGAAGGGGTTTTCGGGCCAGAGTGATCAGGCCACGCACTGACCGGGCAGACCGCCACAGGTGATCCTGCTGCCCGCTGGTCTTGCTGAAGACGTTCGGCTCTTTCCGCGGAATGTCGTCCGCCGTCCAGAACAGATCGAAGTTCGCCCCCGCCTGCTCCCAGGTGCGCCACACCTCGCGCAGCGGCTTGCCGCCGGCGATCTGCCAGAACTTGTCCTCGGCACGCCGTTCGCCTTCCACTTCCCCATGCGTCAGCTTCAAGGTCGAACGCAGGAAGTCCCGCACCTGCCAGGGCCGCAACGGCTGCAGCCGCAGGGTGTCGAAGGGCAGGCGGCGCTGCAGCTCGGCCTCGAAGTCACGCTGGCGGCAGCTCAGCAACAGGGCGGCAAGGTAGTCGTTCTGCGCCAGGGTGGCGATGGCTGCCACCTTGTCGCGGCGCTGGCCGGGCGGGATTTCATTGACCGCATCGAGCAGCAGCAACAGCCGGCCTTCGGCGCGCAGGGCCTGCAGGTCGGCGGGCCGCAGGGCGGGCGGAACTTCGGCGGCGGAGGTCGCAGACGCCAGCGCCTTGGGCGGCGGCGGCAGGCTGCAGCGGGCGATGAAGTCTTCCAGCGGTTCGGCCGCATCGGTCCACAAACCAAGTGCCACCAGAACCGGCACCGGCCGCGCCGGGTCGGCCAGCGCCTCGCGGGCCAGCTGGCAGGTGATGCGCCCGAGCGAAAAGCTCTTGCCGGCGCCCGGCTCGCCCAACACCGCGAGGCGACGCGCGGTCTCGCGCTGGGGCAGCTTGCTGTAAGCCTCCAGCACGTCCGGGTAGGTCTTCGGCTCGGTGCGCGCCGCGTGGCCCGGCGCGCAGCCCTCGTTCAAGTCGAAGCCAAAGGCCTCGAACAGCACGTCGGAAGGCACCACCACATCCTTCAGCACCCGCTCCAGCCGCTGCTCCTGCGTCTCCTCGCCGGCCAGCGGCACGTAGCGCGGCTCGTGCTGGGCCAGGCGCTCGACCAGGGCGTGCAGGTGGGCGAGCTCGCGGTCACGGCGGGTGGTCGCAGCGTCTTTGTCGGGCAATTTGGCGAAGAAGCCTTCGCGATCGAGTTTGTCGAGTTGGGCGCCAAAGCGCCGGCATAGACCATCGCAGTGGTCGTACTTGGTCTCGAAATGTCCGAGCGCCTGCAGCCTCTGTTGGAACAGTTTCAGACTTGTCAGCTCTTCAAGGCTGACCGAATCGAGGTCGATCCCGGTCTTGTGGAAATAGGTCCAGATCAACGGCCGACCCGTCTCCTTGAACTGCCCAAAGGCCTTGCCGAATTCCTCGGCGGTGTACACGCCGACCTTGCTGCGAAACAGCATCACGAACAACTCGCAGCCCAGCAGCGCGCGGTTGTATTCGTCCTGCAGCCGGGTTGCGGACATGGCGTCCAGAAAGTCCTCCCACTGCACCAGCTCCAGAAACACCCCGCGCGGCACCCAGCGCTTGTTCTGCTCAGCGATGAAGAGCGCGAACTCGACGGTGGTCGGCCAGCTCGGCGCTGGAGGCCAGAAAGATGCGGACGGTGCGGGTCATGCGGCGGCTCGCTCCCAGCGGGGCGCCCTGCCCGGGATGAAAGCGGCACGCTCCCCCGGCTGCGACCCGATCGTGATCGTGGATTTTTCGTGAACCGGATTGTGGGGCAGAGCCGGCCGCCCGAGCGAGCGGGGAGCTCGGTCAGGCTGTCGAAGCCCCTTGCGTGGGGTGCGAAGCGGAGCTCTGGCGCCTGCGCGCATGCTCAATGCGCTGCCGCACTTCCTGCATCGATTCCCCCAACGACAGCGTCGGCGCCCCTCGTCGTACGGCCTCCATGGAAGCCAGGCCACGCTCGACAAAGAGAGCCTGTGCGCTCGACTTCACCCAGTGATCGTTCTCGCCGAACGGGCCACTCATACAGGGCGAGCCTGTGCCAGCACCTGGCTGCGAAACGCGGGCGGCAGGTCGCCCGGCGTCAGCAGATCCACCCGCACGCCAAGCAGCTCCTGCAATTCGTTCTGCAGACCGCCGAGGTCAAACAGGGTGGCGCCGGGCAGCGCGTCGACGAGCAGGTCGAGATCGCTGCCTTCCTGGTCGGAGCCATGAAGCACCGACCCGAAGACGCGCGGATTTCCCGCACGGAATCGGTCTACGACTTCACGCACGGCGGCGCGCTGGAGGTCGAGCGCGGTGGAGGGAAGCATGGTCAGCGTCAGGCAGCCTGCCGCAACGGAGCCGAATCGCGGATCAACTCGTCCGGATCGAACCCGGCCACCACCTCGTCATCGAACTGCACGCCGGCAAGGTCGGCTTGTTCCTTCAGCACACTCAGCACATCGTGGTAGGCAAACACCTGCCCCGCAGCATGGCGATCGCCCGATGCGGCCTGCGCGGCCGCGCGCCGTGCTGCGGCGATGGCGGCGCGCATGACTTCCTCAAGCACCATCTGGGACGTTTGCATCGACATGCCCACATTCTGATCGCTTCACAGAGTTGGTCCGGATCATCACGCGGTATCCCCTTCTTCCACCCCCTCCCCCCGCCCCGCCCGCGCCTGCAGGATCGCCGGCAGTTTGCCTTCGATCCAGTCGGCCAGTTCGCGCACGTGGCGGCCCACCTCGTGGCCCAGGGGCGTGAGGCGGTAGTCCACGTGCGGGGGCAGCACCGGGTGGGCGTGGCGTTCGACAAAGCCGTCGGCCTCCAGCCACTGCAGGGTCTGGGCGAGCATCTTTTCGCTCACGCCGCCGATGCGCCGGCGCAGTTCGGAGAAGCGCTGCGTGCCGCCGGCCAGCAGGGCGATGAGCACCAGCAAGCCCCAGCGGCTGGTGACGTGCTGCAGCACGCTGCGCGACGGGCATTCGGCCGCCATCAGGTTGCCGCGCAGCAGGGGTTCTCGGTCGAGCAGGTCGTCGTCGGCCATGGGTACTTACCTCGATGACAGTACTTACGGAAAGTTAGTTTAAACCGGATCATGGGGCCATCCCATCCACCCGGCCCCGCAGGGGGCCTTTTGCAGGAGTACCTTTCATGATCGTCATCACCGGCGCCAACGGCCAACTGGGCCGCCTCGTCGTCCAGCAACTGCTGCAGTGCGGCGTCGCGCCCGGGCAGATTCGTCGCCGCGGTGCGCAGCCCGGCCAAGGCGGCCGACCTGGCCGCGCTGGGCCTGCAGCTGCGCGAGGCGGACTACAACCGCCCCGAGACGCTGGACAGCGCCTTCGCTGGCGCCACGCAGCTGCTGCTGATCTCCTCCAGCGAGGTGGGCCAGCGCCTGCCGCAGCACCGCGCCGTGGTTGAAGCCGCCCGGCGCGCCGGTGTGGCGCACCTGGCCTACACCAGCCTGCTGCATGCGGACCGCTCGCCGCTGGGCCTGGCGGCCGAGCACGTTGCCACCGAGGCGTTGATCGCCGCATCCGGCCTGCCGCACACGCTGCTGCGCAACGGCTGGTACACCGAGAACTACCTGGCCAGCGTGCCGGCGGCGCTGCAGCACGGCGCCTTCATCGGCTCGGCCGGCGAGGGCCGCATCGCCTCCGCCGCGCGGGCGGACTATGCCGCGGCCGCCGCGGCGGTGCTGACCCGGCCGGCACCGTCCAGCGCCGCTGCGTCCACCCGTGCTGGAGCTGGCCGGCGACGGCAGCTACACGCTGGCGGAGCTGGCGGCGGAACTGAGCCGGCGCAGCGGCCGCAGCATCCCCTACGTGAACCTGCCGCAGGCGGACTTTGCGGGTGCGTTGAAGGGCGCCGGCCTGCCCGGCCCGCTGGCCGAGCTGCTGGCGGATTCGGACGTCGGCGCCGCGCAGGGCGGGCTGTTCGACGAAGGCCGGCAGCTCAGCGCGCTGATCGGCCGGCCGACCGAGCCGATGAAGGAGGGGCTGGCGCGGGTGCTGGCGGCGGGCTGAATGGCGGCGGGCTGAATGGCGGCAGGCGGCGGGCCGTTTGCCCGTCGATGCTCAGCGCAGGGCCGCACACCACATCGCCAGCGGCACCGCCCACAGCCCGCTGCCGAAGGGAATCACCTCCTGGCCGGCGTAGAGGACGTAACCACAGCGGAAACGCTCCGGCTCGGTCTCCTGCAGGTGGCGCAGGCCCTTGAAGTCGTGGGCGCCCAGCGTGGCGCTGGCTTTGACCTCGATGCCGGTGAGCTCGCCCTGGCGGTTCTCCAGGACGAAGTCCACCTCCTGGCCGGCCTGGGTGCGGTAGTGCCACAGCGTCAGCCCGCGGTCGCTGAAGGCCAGGTGACGCAGCAGTTCACCCAGCACCCAGCTTTCCACCAGCCCACCGGGCAGGCCCGGTGCAGCGGCCAGGCGGCTGTCGTCGAGCCCCACCAAGTGGGACAGCAGGCCGCTGTCGGGCAGGTAGAGCTTGGGGGTCTTGACCAGCCGCTTGCCCGCATTGCGGTCCCAGGGTTGCAGGCGGTGAACCAGGAAGAGGGTTTCCAGCAGCACGAAGTAGCGCTTGAGGGTGGTCTGCTGCAGGCCGCTGGCCCGGGACAGCTCGGCCAGGTTGAGCAGCCCGCCGCTGCGGGTGGCCAGCAGGTGGAGCAGGTTCGGCAGCTCGTGCAGTTGTTCGATGCGTGCCCAGTTCCAGCACATCGCGCTGCATCACGGCCTGCAGGTAGGCGTCGAACCAGGCACGGCGGCGGGCCGCTGCGGCCCGCTGGCTGGCCTCCGGAAAGCCACCGCGCAGCAGGCTGTCGATGAACCCCTTCTGGTTGCCGGGCAACGAAGCCAGTTGCTGTGGACCGCCGTCGATCAACCAGTCCACCCGGTTGAGGTCGGGCTGCTCGCTCAGCTCCGCGCAGGACAGCGGCCACAGCGAGAGGATCTCCATCCGCCCGGCCAATGAATCGGCCACCCTGGGCAGCAACAGCACATTGGCCGACCCGGTGAGCAGGAAGCGCCCGGGGCTGCGCTGCCGATCGACCGCGGCCTTGATGGCCAGGAAGAGGGCGGGTGCGCGCTGCACTTCGTCGATCACCACCGGCCCGTTCAGGCCCTGCACCAACCCGGCGGGGTCCCCACGTGCAGCCGCCAGTGTGGCACCGTCGTCCAGTGTCAGATAACGCCTGCCGCGACGGGCCGCTTGGTCCTGCACCAGAGTGCTCTTGCCGGTCTGCCGGGCACCGTTGAGCAGCACCACCGGCGTGTCGGCCAGCGCTTCATCGAGGCGGGTTGAGATGTGACGGCGCAGCATGGCAGGCTTTGAATGAGGCAGATAAATGGCTGAAATTCAACCACATCGTGGTGGATTTTCAACCACCCGAACACCAGAATGGCAGAGTCGGTCTGGCGTTCCAGGGCGACCAACCGCCTCAGTCGCTTTGTCTCGAACCCGCCAAACCCCGCCAGGATCGCCGCCCCTCACCGCCATTCGCGCAGGCAGGGTTGGCCAGTTCGGCTTCCTGCTGCTGCATCGCGCGCAGTTCGCCCTCCTGCGCGCGATGCAGGATGTGGCCGACGTGCTGGAGGGCCTGTGCCGAGGGTGAAGGCGACGGCAGCATGGAAGCACTGCGCAACCTCTGCACCGAGCTGCGCCAGACCACCGAAGCCCTCAACCAGGCCACCACCCCGTTCGCCGCCCGCCGCGTGGACGCCCGCGTGCGCCAGGCCCCGGCCGGCCAGCGCATCGACAGCCTCTCCGCCCAGCTGGGAGGCAGCGACCCAGCCCCCTCCCCCGCCCCCTCCGTGTTCACCCGCATCCAGGTGCTGCCCCATCCCGACCTCTGCCCCAACGGCACCGAGTTCGACGCCAAGCGCAACTGCAAACGGATCAACGTCCTGCTGCGTCAAACTCATGGGCCCGGCGCTGGTGGTGGAGTTACCGCGGTAGACGAAGAACCACGCGCGGGAGCGGTGAGGGCGATCGCCCCTCTCAACCCGCCTTGCCATCGCCCCCTGCTGCGCTCGCCTGCACCTGCTCTCGCAGCGCCGCAGTGCGCTGCAGCCCAGGTTCATCCCCCAGCAGCGCCTGCGCTTCATCCACCTGCGTCAGCACCCGCAACGCCTGGTCGTAGCCGCCCGCCATCGCCAGCAACTGCGCCAGCAGGCGGCGGAAAGTTCCTCGCCCACCCGCCAGGAGGAGAACGGATGCGGCGGCCAGCAGGGCGGCAGGATCTCGATCGTTGGCAGTCGACATCGAAGTTGCGTTGAACCGGGCTCAGCAGGCCATACCGCCTGCAGCGCCCACAGACATTGATCCCGCGACCGCACTGGCCCGCCTCATCCAGCTCTGGCCACCCACAGAGAGCCCGGCAACAGCGTGATCACGGGATGCGGTTGCCGCCAGCCGACGTTGTTGTACTCGAGCAGGGCGCCTGTTTCGACCAGCGTGGTGGTGATGTCGCCGGTACCGGTGTACTCCGGATCGTTGGCGGCGGCCGCCCGCAAGGGATAGAGCTCCGCATGCAGCCAGGCGCGGTAGTCACCGGCGAGGCGTCTGGCGGCTTCGTCCATGGCTTCGCGCCTTTCCCCACTCCCGCCCAACTCCTGAAGTTTGACCATCGGCAGCACGATGGTCTCGAAGAGATCCAACCGAGCGCCGCTGCTCTTCAGCCACATCGGCGCGGTGTAGACCGCGATGGCTTCGATCAGGGTGAGCTGGTTGACGTCATCGACAAACAGCCACCGCCGGTCCTCACCCTTGAAGCGGTCGGTGCTGTCGCACGGCAAACAGGAGGCGGTGCCCCTTCTTCAACCGCTGCAGTTGCCCGGTGACATCGGCGACCAGCAGGTTCAACGCGGCCACGAACTCGCCGCAGGTTTTTGCACCACGTTGCGCAGCGATTCGCGATGGGTGCTGCCGATCCGGATGGCGGAGGTGAGGCGCGCCGGCAGCTTGCCGACGAAGGGCAGACCCGTGCTGACTTCGGCTTCGGTATGCAGGCTGGCCGCAAAGTCCTTGACCTGCCCGGTGGACAGCACCCGCTCGCTGAACCAACGCCGCAGGCGATCCAGCACCACCGGGGTCACCGGCACCTGATCGTCCTGAAGGTGCTGGACCAGCTGTTCGGCCACGGCCAACCACACGTCGCAGTAGCGCGCGTCGTTCGGATCGATCAAGTCCAGCAGGTCCACCCGCACCACCCAGTAGCGGTCCGGGTGATGCAGCTCGGCGCAAAGCTGGGACAGCTCGGTGCTTTTGCCGCAGCTGACATGGCCGAAAATCCGCACATGTTTGCCGCGCTGGGGTGATTCGAACTGCCCGGTGCCACGGCTGTAGCTGAACGTGGCGTAGAACCGCTGCTCAGACTTCTCCGCCCCGCGCCAGCGGGGTCGATTCGCAGCGCGGATCGTGCAGCGGCAAGGCCTGCTGGCAGTGGATCGCCGCGTTGACCGCCATCGGGCTGCGGGGTGCCTCGAAGGCTGCGCGCATGGCCTCGCTGTCGATGGGAAACAGCGCGGCGATGTTCAGCAGGGTCTTGTACCTGCGTGCCGCGAAGAGTTTGTGCCACCAGGCGTCAGTCTACCGAGCTCGCAGGCAACCCATGCCGCCAGGACTCGACACGGCACGACACACGGACCCATCAAGAATCCGGCATCATCGGGTTAACCCTGAACTCACGCCCGAGGTTCCCCTGGACACCCCCATCACACCATCTCCTGTGGACGACGATCCCTCTACAGCGCCGAGGAACTGGCCAGCATGCGCTGGCTGATGCAGGAGAAGGCCGAGGCCTTCTCCGAGCTGAGCCGGCGCATTGCGCGGCTGTGCCACCGGCTGGGCATTCAGTTGAAGACGGAAGAGGACCTGCGGCGCATCCTGGCGCGGGAGGCCGAGGGGTTCTCGGAGGCTGACCGGGCGCTGGCGGAGTTCAGCTCGATGGGGCTGGGGGGGCACCACCCCAGTCGCGAACACCTGGAGCGCGAGGAACTGCGGGGTCTGCTGGCGATGCGCTGCGAGCTGCTGACGCACACCCTGCAGGACTGGGGGCTGGAAGCCACGCAGACGATCACGGCGATGTCGGAGTCCGAGCTGGAGCTGGAAGGTTTTGCCCCGGGCTCGGACGGGTTCACGCTGCTGCGCCAGCTGAACGCACCGCGCGAGCCCCGGCAGATCAGCTGACGCGCCGCTCCGGCCGGGCCAGCAGGCCCCAGGTCAGCAGCACACCACAGCCCAGCAACGCGCCCCACTTGGCGGCGCTGGCTGCCGTCATCAGCAGGCCCCACAGCCACTCGGCGGCCGGCAGGTCGGCGCCGCCAGCGCTGAGCTGCACCGCCCAGGTGGAGAGGTTTTCCACCAGGTCGGCCAGCACCGCCACCCCGGCGGCCTGCCCCAGCAGGTTGAGCAGGCCGGTGCTGCGGGGCAGCGCTGCGGCACGGCGCAGACCGGCCACGCGCGCAAAGGCCCAGCTGCTGGAGCGCGCCAGCAGGTAGGCATAGCAGCCGATCAGCCCCAGATCGGACAGCAGCGCGCCACCCAGATGTCGCAGGGCCGGGGGCGCGACCTGCATCGGCGCTGGCCAGGGCCACTGCAGCGGATGCGCCCAGGGCAGCCAACCCAGTTGCCACGCGGACAGCGCCAGGTTGGCCGCCCAGGCCGCCCGCACCTGCTCGGATCCACTGGCCAGAAAGGCGCCCCATGCGCTGAGGTCCAGCTCGGCCGGTGTGGCCAGCAGCCGCCCCGCCAGCAGCGCGAAGAAGATCACCCCAGGGGACGACCCGACCAGCGGTGCCGCCGGGCGTCGCCGCCTCCACACGGTGTCCTGAGCGAAGCCGCGCGCCGGCCGGGCCACGCTGGGGTGCTCCTGCGCCTGCACGGGGGTGTCCGCGCGGTTCCAGTCCGGGTTGCGGGTGGGGTCGCGCTGCTTCAGCCCCGCCAGGGCCCACCAGGCGGTGTCGTAGGTTTCGCTGTGCAGGCCACGGTCCGGGGCCTCACTGGCGGGTTCCTTGCAGGCCACAGCTGCTGCGCCCTGCGGGGCCTGCAGGTGTTGACGCAGGCCCGCCTCGTCCAGGGCACCGTCGCTGCCGTGCAGACCGGCCTGCAGACGCAGGCCGCAGCCGCAGGCCTCCTGCAGCATCCACAGCAGCGCCTCGTTGGCTGCACCGGACTGCGCCAGCCCGTAGCCGCCGCCCACATCGCAGTGCGAACCGGCAAACCACAACTGCCGCAGGCTCTGGCCGTCGGCCGCGTAGTCGTGGCCCGGCTCGATGATGTAGGGGCGCGGCTCGAAGGCGCTGCGGTGCTCGTCCAGCGCCAGGGCCTGGCGCACATGGTGGACTCGCTTGCCGACGATGCTGGGCCGGGCGGTGATGGTCTGCTGCCCCAGCAGCGGCAGGCCCACCGAGGCCACCGTGTCCCACACCCCCACGAACCACACCGGCACCCGGCGGGACTGGCCCGCAAAGAGCTGGCCGACCTGCGCGCTGACGGCCTTGTAGCGCTTGCTTTCCCGCCGATCGGAGAAGTAGGTGTGCAGCAGGGTCGGCAGCAGGGCCTGCGACTCCGGCCGAAGCAGGCCGAACTGCATCACCAGCCCGGCGATGCTGCGGGCGGTGAAGGCACCGCGGGAGAAGCCGAAGATCCAGATCTGGTCACCGGCCTGGAAGTTCTGCATCAGGAAGCTGTAGCCCTCCCCGATGTTCTCGAAGATGCCCTGTCCCAGCGCCAGACCGCTGAGGCGCTGCCCGCGGCGTCGCAGGGCGTCGATCCAGGTGGTGGACGGCAACTGGCCCGGGTTGCCCACGCCGGGGTCGTAGAACAGGCGCTGCCCCCGGCCGTCCGTGTCCAGCAGACCGCAGAGCTTGGTGACGTTGGTGTCGTTCTCCCAGCCGGTGAGGTGGTTGCTGGTGCCGTCGCAGCAGACGATGAGCTGGCGGGGAGAGGTCATGCAGCGGTGTTCCTCGAAACGGGAAGGCCCTGTTCCGGCCGATGCGGGTCGGCCCGGTCGGCCAATCCGGGCACTCTACGACAGTGGCGCTGTCGTGGTTCCGGCCCCGTCCCACCCACCCCGGGCGGGACCTGCGGCCACCAGCCGCACGCCGCCCGGCCCCCGCAGCGCCGCCCCCCGCGGACGACGGCTTCGTTGATGCGGACGAGGACTGGGCCGACGACGACAACGACCGCGAGCGCCTGATCGGGGCCCTGGAGCAATGCGGCCGGGTGCAGGCCAAGGCGGCCCGCCTGCTGAAGGTGACACCCAGGCAGCTGGGCTGTGCGCTGCAGAAGCACCGCATCGAGGTGCGCAAGCTGTGTGGGGGGGCGGTTGGGCCGCCCTCCTCCGTTTGAACGCTTTCGCTCTCGCTCTCGCTCACCCACCCCGGCGCAGCGCCAGCAGGGCGCACACCGCAAAGATCAGCTCGGCCCCGAGCACCCCCAGGTACAGCGGCACCGGCAGGCCGTCGGCAGCGAGGCTCACGATCCGCCCTGATGCAAAGCCGCCGAAGATCAGCAGCACGGCCGCCAGCGCCGCCCGCTCATCGATGCGCTGCAGCGCCCCGGCCAGGAACAGCGCCGCAATGCCGAGGTAGGCGCCGCCGTAGGCAGCGCGCACCACGTGGAAATGGTTGGCGGAGCTGAGGACGATGCCGGGTTCATTCATCATCATCTGCGGGTTGACGAGGTGGAGGGTGCCCACCACCAGCATCATCAGGCCGGCGCCGAACAAGGTGAATCGAGTCATGCAGGTCTCCTGCCGCCAGGGGTCGCGGCGATAACGGGGGCTGAGCGTAGCCCCGGCCGGCGGCCGCGCCTGCCCCGGGATTGCAATGCAGAATTCCGTCCATGGAACGATCCCTGAGCGTCCTGCCGGACATGGCCCTGTTCGTGGAGGTCGCCCGCACGGGCAGCTTCCGCCAGGCGGCCGCGCGGCTGGCCTTGCCGCCCTCGACCCTGTCGCGGCGCATCGCCGCGATGGAGGCCCGGCTGGGGGTCCCGCTGTTCCTGCGCACCACCCGCAGCGTCAGGCTGACCCCCGCTGCGCAGGCCTACCTCAAAGGCTGCCTGGAGGTGCTCGAGGCCGCCGAACGCGCCCAGGCCGCGCTCACCTGCGGGTATGAGCGGCAGGCCCGCATGCGCATTGCCATGCCGGTGGACCTGGGGGTCGAGCTGCTGGGCAGCGCCATCGCCGCGTTTGCCGATGCACACCCCGGCCTGCGGGTCGAGCTGGACCTGTCCTCCCACGCGGTCGATCTGCTGCGCGATCCGGTGGACCTGGCGATCCGCATTGGCAAGCCGATGGACGATCGCCTGGTGGCGCGCCGCATCGCCCAGGTGAGCAGCCGCGTCTACGCTGCGCCAGACCTGCTGCGGCGCCTGGGTGCGGTGACCTCGGCGGAGCAACTGGCCACGCTGCCCTGCCTGGATCTGCGCACCGCCCAGGGCTCCATGCCGTGGAAGGTCGGCCACTCGACCTGGGAGCACGCACCCGGCCCCAGCGTCCTGGCAGCCAACAGCGTGGCCCTTCTGCGCAGGCTGGCCGAAGAGGGCCGCGGGTTGGCCCTGCTGCCCGAGCACATGGCCGCTCAGGCGGTTCAGGCCCGCCGCCTCGTGCCCGTCCTGCCCGGCCTGCAGACACCGACCTGGCCGGTGTACGCCGTCACGGCCGGCCGCACGCTGCCCCGCCTGGTCAGCCTGCTGATCGCCCATCTGAAGGCCCGGCTGGCAGACGCGCCCCTGGCCGGCTGATCCCGGTCATCACTGCATGGAAGGTCAGGCGCCACCGCGATCGGCCGTTCACCGGCCGACTGCACGGACAAGCAGTGGCACAGGTCGCGCAGATGGTGGCCGCTGCCGCACAGGGCCACAGACCATGGCGGGGGGCTGTAGCGCTGGGCAACCGCTCGCCAAGGCGTCTTAAGCCCGGGTAAATCTGGCATCCGTACGCTGCCGGAAGTTTCAGATCCATCCCCGCACCGTCCCGTTGAACGCCGCCTCCTCCTCCCTCCCGCTGCCTGCACGCCCCGCTCCCCTGCGGCTCACGGGCCGCGCGAGCCATTGCCGGGCGCCACGGGTCGGCCCGCTCTGGGCGGCAGCCCGGCGGACGCTGCTGCGCGGTCTGTGCAGCCTGCTCCTGCTGCTGCTCATCGGCAACATGGTGGCGCTGCCGCTGCGGGCCAGCCTGCAGGGCCTCTCGGCACCGCAGGCCGCGGCGAAGGGCTGGCACATCGGCATGGACCGCCTGCACATCGAGCCCGATGAGCGGCACCGGGCCGCCGAGCGGTCCGATCACGCGGCCCTGCGCCCGACCCCATCGATCCGGCCCCACGCCAGTCAAGCCGCGGGCACGCGGTGGACGGCCTGGGAGACCCCGGGGGCGGCCCCGGCCGCTGCGCTGGCCCTGCTCGCGCTGACCGCACTGATGGCGTGGTTCGCCACCCTCGGCGCGCTCGCCGCCTGGCCCCGCGGCGCCGACACCCTTCTCGCGACCCACGCCGATGCGGACGCAGCCCGCGGCCGGGCCGCCGACCCCGACCGGGAGGGTCGGCCTTGGCGCGGCTTGTGCCCGCCCCGCCAGGCCCCACCCGGGCCGGCCTGCCCCCACCACTGAGCCACCCGGCTCCCGGCGACGGCGCCCCCGTGCACCGCCCGGCCCCGCCCCCACCGGGCCCACGCTGCCCACCGGCCCTGTCTGTCTGTCTGTCTGTCTGTCTGCCTGCCTGCAGGCGGGGCGGCTGGCCTGGCCAGAGCCCGCATCCCCTTCGGAGATTCCATGTTGCACCGACCCGTCCGGCGCATGCTGCTGCGTGCCGTCGCCAGCTGCCTCGTCCTTGGCCCCGCCCTGGCCTGGGCCGGGGATGACTTCGCGGTGACCGCCGCGCAGATCCGCGCCCTCGGCGTGACCCTCAAGCGCCTGGAGGCCGACGGCGCTGGCCCCGCAGCGGCCTTCCCGGCCCGCGTGGTGCTGCCGCCCAGCCAGGAGTTCATCGTCAGCGCGCCGCTGGGCGGCGTCGTCGAGCGCCTGCTGGTCAACGAGAACGAGGCGGTGCGTGCCGGCCAGCCGCTGCTGCGCCTGCTCAGCCCGGAGCTGGGTGAGGCCCAGCTGCGCCTGACCGAAGCCGCTTCCAAGGCGCGCCTGTCGCGCCAGCTGGCCGAGCGCGAGCGCCGGCTCTTCGACGAGGGCGTGATCGCCCAGCGCCGCGTCCTGGAGGCCGAAGCCGCCGCCGCCGAGGACCAGGCGCGGCTGAGCCAGGCCGAGTCCGCCCTGCGGCTGATGGGGCTGGACAGCGACGTGATCCGCCGTGTCGCCGAGGGCGGCGCACCGGTGGATGCGCTGCTGCTGCGCGCCCGCCAGGCCGGCACGGTGCTGCAGATCGACGCGCGCATCGGTCAGCGCGCCCAGGCCGCCGACGCCCTGCTGCGCCTGGCCGATATGCGCCGGCTGTGGCTGGAGGTGCAGATCCCGGCCGCGCAGCGCGACGCGGTGTCGGCGAGCGCCGGCCCTCTCAGCGGCGTGGGTCGCAGCTTGTCCGCCAGGCCTGTCTCGCTGACGCCCACGGTGTCCGACGCGCAGACGCTGACGCTGCGCGCCGAAGTCCAGCGCGGTAGCGAGGGCCTGCGCCCGGGCGATGTGCTGCAGGTGAACGTGCCACTTTCTGGCAGGGGCAGGGACAGCGGCCCGGCCGCGGCGGACAGCTTCGCGCTGCCGCTGGCGGCGCTGACGCGCCAGGGCGAGCAGGCCTACGTGTTCGTGCGCAGCGCCCAGGGCTTCACGGCCACGCCGGTGCAGGTGCAGGACGGGCCCGGCGGCACGGTGCGCGTGCGCAGCGCTCCCGGCGCAGCGCGCGCGCTGCAGGCGGGTCAGGAGGTGGCGGTGAGCGCGGTGATCGCGCTCAAGGCCGCCTGGCAGGGCAAGGGCGGGGGCGACTGACATGCTGGCCCGAATGGTTCAATTCGCGCTCGCACAGCGCCTGTTCGTGCTGCTGGCCGCCGCACTGCTGGTGGGCGCCGGCTGGATGGCCTTCCGCAGCCTGCCGATCGACGCCTTTCCGGACGTCTCCGGCACGCAGGTCAAGATCATCCTGAAGGCCCCGGGCATGACGCCCGAGGAGGTGGAGCAACGCGTGGCGGTGCCCATCGAGGTGGAGATGCTGGGCATTCCGCGCCAGCGCATGCTGCGCTCGGTGGCCAAGTACGGCATCGTCGACGTGACGATCGACTTCGAGGACGGCACCGACATCTACTGGGCCCGCCAGCAGGTGTCCGAGCGCCTGGCCGGCCTGAGCGACCAGCTGCCCCCCGGCCTGGGCGGCGGCATGGCGCCGATCACCACGCCGCTGGGCGAGATGTTCATGTTCACCGTCGAAGCGCCGGCGATGTCGCTGGAGCAGCGGCGCAGCCTGCTGGACTGGGTGATCCGCCCGGCGCTGCGTTCGGTGCCCGGGGTGGCCGACGTCAACGCCCTGGGCGGCAAGGTGCGCGCCTTCGAGGTGGTGCCCGACGCCCTGCGGCTGGCCGCGTTGGGCCTGAGCAGTGCCGAGCTGAAGGCGCGCATCGAGGCCAACAACCGCAACGACGGCGCCGGCCGCCTGGGCGAGGGCGATGAGGTGCTGCTGGTGCGCGGCGAGGGGGCCATCCGCAGCCTGGACGACCTGCGTGCCATCGTCGTCAAGGCCGATCGGGGCCGGGTGGTGCGCCTGGCCGATGTGGCCGAGGTGCGCGAAGGCAGCGTGACCCGCTACGGCATCGTCACGAAGGACGGCCAGGGCGAGGCCGTCGAGGGCCTGGTGCTGGGCCTGGCCGGCGCCAACGCGCAGAAGGTGGTCGAGGGGGTGCAGGCGCGGCTGGCCGCGCTCCAGCCCAGCCTGCCGCCGGGCGTGGAGATCCGCGTGTTCTACAACCGCGCCGGGCTGGTCTCGCAGGCGGTGGGCACCGTGACCCAGGCGCTGGGCGAGGCCACGGTGCTGGTGCTGCTGCTGCTGGGAGCCTTCCTGGGCAACCTGCGCGCGGCGGTGACGGTGGCGCTGGTGCTGCCGCTGTCGGCGCTGGCCACCTTCCTGGCGATGCGCTGGGCCGGGCTGTCGGCCAACCTGATGAGCCTGGGCGGCCTGGCCATTGCGCTGGGCATGCTGGTGGACGCGGCGGTGGTGGTGGTGGAGAACGTCGTCCAGCACCTGGGGAACCTGGGCAATGAGCAAGGCGAGGGCCGCCTGCCACGCCTGCATGTGGTCTTCCGCGCGGTGCGCGAGGTGTCCGCGCCGGTGGCCGCGGGCATCCTCATCATCGTGGTCGTGTTCCTGCCGCTGCTGACGCTGCAGGGCCTGGAGGGCAAGCTCTTCCAGCCGGTGGCGCTGACCATCGTCTTCGCGCTGGTCGCCTCGCTGCTGCTGTCGCTGACCGTGATCCCGGTGGTTGCGTCCTACCTGTTGAAAGTCAGCGGCCACCACGAGCCCTGGCTGCCGCGGCAGATGCTGCGGCTGTACGAGCCGCTGCTGGCCTGGGCGCTGCAACGCCAGCGCATCGTCGCGGCGATCGCGCTGGCGATGCTGGTCGCCGCCGGCGCGGTCTACACCCAGGTGGGCAAGACCTTCATGCCGACGATGGACGAGGGCGACCTCATCGTCGGCATCGAGAAGCTGCCCTCCATCGGACTGGAGCAAACCGCCGAGCTGGACCTGCGCATCCAGCAGGCGCTGCTCACCCAGGTGCCGGAGATCACCAGCATCGTCGCGCGCGCCGGCTCCGACGAGATCGGCCTGGACCCGATGGGGCTGAACCAGACCGACACCTTCCTGGTGCTCAAGCCGCGCCGGGACTGGCAGGTGGCCGACAAGGAGGCCCTGCAGGCCAGGATCCGCGCGGTGCTCGACGGGCTGCCCGGCATCGCCTACAGCTTCACCCAGCCCATCGAGATGCGCGTCTCGGAGATGGTGATCGGCGTACGCGGCGACCTGGCGGTGAAGATCTTCGGCCCCGACCTGGCCACGCTGAACCGGCTGGCCGAGCAGACCGTGGCGACCCTCCAGGGCGTCTCCGGCAGCCAGGACGTCTACACCGTCGCCAACGACGGCGTGCAGTACCTGCGCGTGCAGGTCGACCGCCTGGCCGCCGGCCGGCACGGCCTGAACGTTGAGGACGTGCAGGACGCGCTGCGCCTGCAGCTCGAAGGCCAGCGCGCCGGCCAGGTGGTGGACGGCCCGCGCCGCATTCCCATCGTGCTGCGCGGGCCCGAGGCGCTGCGCCTGTCGCCCGCTGAGTTCGCCGCGTTGCGCATCACCACTCCCGCCGGCCTGAGCGTGCCGCTGCAGGAGCTGGCCACGCTGCAGCGCGCCAGCGGCCCGGTCAAGGTAGAGCGGGAGATGGGCAGCCGCTACAGCGTGGTGATCGCCAACGTCGCCGGGCGCGACCTGGTCGGCTTCGTCCAGGAGGCGCAGGCCCGCGTCGCCCAATCCGTGCCGCTGCCGCAGGGCTACCGCATGACCTGGGGCGGCCAGTTCGAGAACCAGCAGCGCGCCGCGGCCCGCCTCGCGCTGGTCGTGCCGCTGTCGATCGGCGCGATCTTCCTGATCCTGTTCAGCACCTTCGGCTCGGTGCGCCAGGCCCTGCTGGTGATCAGCAACATTCCCTTCGCGCTGGTAGGCGGCATCGTCGCCCTCTGGGCCAGCGGGGAGTACCTGTCGGTGCCGGCGTCGGTGGGCTTCATCGCGCTGCTGGGCATCGCGGTGCTCAACGGCGTGGTGCTGGTGAGCTACTTCAACCAGCTGCACACCGAGGGCCTGCCTACGCTCGACTGCGTCCTGCTGGGCGCCAGGCGCCGCCTGCGCCCGGTGCTGATGACCGCGGCCATCACCGCCTGGGGCCTGGTGCCCCTGCTGTTTGCCAGCGGCCCGGGCTCCGAGGTGCAGCGCCCGCTGGCCATCGTCGTCACCGGCGGGCTGTTCACCGCCACGCCGCTGACGCTGCTGCTGCTGCCCATCCTCTACCTGCGCTTCGCCCACCGCGCCCAGCCGCGCTCCGGCCTGCCCGGCGCGCCCACGCGCGTCGCCCCGAAGGCCACGCCCGACCTGACCCAGGAGAGCCGCCATGGCTGATTGCTGCCTGACGCTGATCTGCCCGCCCGCCATCGAGGAAAAGCTCCTCGACACCCTGCTGGCCACCGCCGGCAACGAAGTCTTCACCAGCACGCCCACCTTCAGCCACGGCACCGCCCCTGGCCGCTGGAGCACCACCGAACAGGTGATGGGCCGCAGCCGTGCCGTGCAAGTGCAGATCCTGCTCACCGCGACCGAGCTGGCCCAGATGCTGACACGGCTGCGCGCCGACTTTGCCGGTGCGGGCCTGCGCTACTGGGTGTGCCCGCTCAGCGCGGAAGGAGAAGTCGCATGACCCGCCCCACCGAACGGGCCGCGCCTCCCGCGTCCTGGCGCGTCTCCGTCCTCGCCCCCCTCCTCGCTCCCCTCCTCGCCCTGCTCCTGCCCCTGGCCACCACGGCCCAGCCGATGGCACCTGCCAGTGCGTCCAATGCGTCCAGCGCATTCAGTACAACCGACCCAGCCAGTGCCGCGGCTGCGCCGGCCAGTGCCGTGCCCGCCGTTCAGCCCGCCGCTCCACGGCCCGCGGCCCTGCCCGGCAACGACCTGGTACTTGACGCGCTGGAGCGCCAGCCCGCGGTCCAGCAGGCCCGCCACGCCCGGCTGGCGGCGCAGCACGCCGCCGGCATGCTGGACGCCTCGCCGCACGAATGGACCCTCGACGCCGGCCTGCAACAGCGCCGCGCCGACAGCGGCGCGCGCGGCAGCGAGTGGTCGCTGGGCCTGCAGCGCAGCCTGCGCCTGCCGGGCAAGGCCGACCTGGACCGCCAGCTCGGCGAGGCCGGCCTGCGCGAAGCCACCGCCCGGGAGGCCGCCGCCTGGCAGGACGCAGGCCGCGAACTGCTCGACCGCTGGCTGGACCTGCTGGCCGCACGGGGCCAGCGCAGCCTGCAGGAGCAGCAGCTCGCCAGCGCGCGCCAGTCACAGGACGCCGTGCAACGCCGCCATCGGGCCGGCGACGCTGCCCAGCTCGACGTCCAGGCGGCCCAGGCCGACCTCGCCGACGTCGAACGCCAGCTCGCCGTCGCCCGCTCCGCCGAGGCCCGCGCCCTGCGCCAGCTGCAGCAGCACTACCCGGCCCAGGCCGAGGCGCTGGTGGCGGCTGCTGCCCACCACCCAGCCGACGAGGGTCTGCCGCCCCCCTTGCGACCGGCCGAAGAGGCCGCAGGCACCCGGCTGCGCATGCTGAGCTGCGCAGCCGAGCTGCAGGCCGCACGCGCGGCCGCCGACCGCGCCGACCTGCTGGCCCGCCGCGTCGAGGCCGAACGCCGACCCGACCCCACCTTCGGCGTGCGCACCGCCGCCGAGGCCTACCGCAGCGAGCGCGTCATCGGCCTCACGCTGAGCATCCCCTTCAGCGGCAACTACCGCGAACAGGCCGCGCGCGAAGCCTGGCAACAGGCACAGGGCAGCCACGCCGCCCTCGACCGCCTTCAACGCGAGGCCGACCTGGCCGCACAGGAGCTGATCGCAGACGCCGGCGAAGGCCTGCAGCGCTGGCAGCTGGCGGACCGTGCAGCCCGCGCCGCCGCCGAAAGCGCCCGCCTCATGCAGCGAGCCCACACCCTGGGCGAAGCCGACCTGCACCCCACCCTCCAGGCCCGCCGCCTGGCCATCGACGCACAACGCAGCGCCCAGGAGGCCCTCCTGTCCGCCTGGCGGGCGCACTGGCAGCTCCAGTTCGGGCAGGGCAACCTGTGGCCCTCACCCGCTGCGGGCTGCAACCCGCAGTGGCGCTGAACCCGCGTATTCACCGCGACAGGCCAGCCCTGGCAAAACAGCCTTGGCTTGCACGGTGCGCCGGATCCCACCTGCGACATGGGCGGCAGGTGGCTGACGTAGTGGCTGTGGAAACCTGCGTTGAGTTGGACTCAGTGGCTGGTGTGCAGCGGCAGGACCGGACACCGGCAAGAGGCAGCAATCGGGCACGCTGGGCTCGCCTCCGCCACCCCGTACACCGTCACCGCGAGGGGCACGAACGGCGGCGTCGCGCTGCGCCGACTGGAGCGGGCTTGGTCTCGCATCCGGTACGCATGCGAGGAGCAAAAAAAAACCGTCTCGGAGAGACGGCTTTTCAGGATGTGGCGCAGGCCGTGATCAGCCTCGGCCGCCGAAGCCATCCGTTCCATAGCCTACGTCCGAGCGATTCGAGGCGCGGTAGCCTTGGGAGCTGTAGCCGCCCGGGGTGGCGCGGTCTTCACGGGGACGCGCCAGACTCACGCTGATGGTGCGGCCATCGACGGACATGCCGTTCAAGCCGTCGATCGCGGCCTGGGCGAGCTCGGCCGACGCCATCTCAACAAAACCGAAGCCTTTGGACTTGTTGGTGTCGCGGTCCATCATGACCTTGGCGGAGGACACTTTGCCGAACTCGCCGAAGTTGCTTCTGAGGCTGGCGTCAGTGACGGAATAGGGCAGGTTGCCCACGAAGATCTTGGTGCTCATGGTGAGCCTTTCATTCAGTGAGGGCGCATCCATCGCGATGCGTGCATGCGAACCGGAAGTCCGCGAGGTCGAATCTGTTCGAGAACGGCTGCGGCGAGCAGTCGTCAGCACGACGGGGGATTCGGCATGCAGGTCTGCAGCCAACCTTGGGTGACGGCGAACAGTTGGGCAGCATCGCGCGACGCGAACGTCGTGTTCGACCTGAACACCCGGCAATAGCTGCCTTCGCCGGTAGAGCGTTGGACCGAGAAGGAGGCACGGAAGCGGCCGCAGTCGGTCGTGTGTGTCGTGGGCGAAACGACGTACTTGCCCATGGAAATGGCTTTGCTTGAAATCGTGTTCAATCAGAATCGCAGGCGAGGGGCCTGCGTGAGCAGGGTGGCTCGGTTGGCTGCTGCTCGGCGAGCCAAAAGGCGACGGAGTCGCAAAGTGGTCCGGCTGGAGGTTGCCGCTTGGGTCAGCAGAACGCCGGCATGGGCCGCGATTGTACAGCTCTCGCACTCACGCTTACCCTCGCCGCTGGCCTGCTGACATGTGTTTGCGCTCTGGCGGGTGTGCTGATGAGTGGCCATCGGCGCTGTCGTGGGGACTGATGCAGGTGGTGTCGCGCGGCGCGGCCCTCGACGACCCGCTCAAGCGCCCGATCGGGGCCGCGCAGCGATGGCGCTGGATGCTGACCAGGACGGTGCGCCTGTGGAGGGCGACGCCCAGGCAGCTGGGCCGTGCGCAGCCGCAGCTGCAGCGGATCGAGATGCGGAGGCGGTGACCTCCGGCCCGCCGCAGAAGTCACGCGGCAGGCCTTGCAGCACCTGGTCCGGATCCAGCGAGCGGATCGGGATGGACGCGTCGCGAGGAATGCGCCCGTTGGCGATCAGGCTTTCGTAGCGCAGCGCGCACACGCGCAGGAAGGACGAGAAGTTGCCGACCGCGCCCCGGTCGGCCACCAGCTCGTCGTACAGGCGCTCCATTAGCTGCGCCACGGACAGGCCATCCCGCCCGGCAATCTCCTCCAGCACCGCCCAGTGCAGGTTCTCCAGCCGGATGCTGGTGACCACGCCATGCAGCCGCACCGAGCGCGTGCGACTCTCGTAGCTCGAAGGGTCTGCACTGATGAAGATCCTGCACATGGTTCTGCTCCCGATGGCGTCGATCGCACCGTCCGACCCGCAGATTCCTACAGGCTGATGCGTGTGCCCAGCACGGCCAGAAACTGGCCGATCCAGGCCGGGTGTGCGGGCCAGGCGGGCGCGGTGACGAGCATACCGTCGGTGACGGCCTGATCGATCGCGATGCCCATGTACTCTGCACCGGCCAGCTCCACCTCCACCTGGCAGGCGGGATACGCACTGACCTTGCGGCCCTTGATCAGCCCGGTGGCCGCCAGCAACTGCGCACCGTGGCAGATCGCCGCCACCGGCTTGTTCGCGGAAAGGAAATGCCGCGTGATCTCGACCACGCGCGCATTCATCCGCAGGTACTCCGGGGCCCGGCCGCCGGGCACCACCAGCGCGTCGTACCTTGCCGGTTCGACGTCGGCAAAGGATGCGTTGAGGGTGAAGCGGTGTCCCGGCTTCTCGCTGTAGGTCTGCTGGCCCTCGAAGTCGTGGATCGCCGTCATCACGAAGTCGCCGGCCTTCTTGTCGGGCGCCACCGCGTGCACGGTGTGGCCCACCGCCTGCAGGGCCTGGAACGGCACCATCACCTCGTAGTCCTCGCCGAAATCGCCGCACAGCATCAGGATCTTGCTCATCGTCGTGTCCTTTCGTCGACAGTTGCAGAGGTCCTGATTGTTTTCACGGCCCGCATCGGCGGGTAGTAGCCGCCTATGGAAGGGGTGGTGGTTTCCCCGGAGGTGGGCCTCTTTGCCGGTCCCTTTGCAAACCTCAGGTGATAGACTTTCCAGAATCAGCTGGGAGTCATCCGCATGTACACAGCCGTGGTCGATCCGGGCAAGATCTCGCAGGTTCTGGGGCTGCATCGCCGGGTTGTTTCGATGGAGCAGCTCGAAGAGCAGGTGGTGGCCGGGTTGCCCAAGGCTTCGCTCGGCGCTGTGGCGCGCTACGTCTACGGCAACTCGCCCGATGCAGCGGCCCTGATGCAGCGGGTCATTCCCGCAGCCACGTTTCACCGCCGCGGCGAGGAACTGAAGCCGCAGGAAAGCGAACGGGTCGAACGATTGGCTCGGGTGATCGCGACCGCCGAGCATGTGTGGGACAGCGCCGACGACGCACGGGCCTTCCTGTCCACCCCCCACGCGATGCTCGGTGGCGAGCGACCGATCGTGGTGGCCCTGACAGAACTGGGAGCGCGCCGGGTCGAGAACCTGCTCTGGTCCCTGTTCCATGGCCTTGCCGCCTGAGTCGCGGGCCGGTGCCAGGCCCCTTCGGTCAGCCCGGAAAGCCAGCTCTCCGGCCTGGCAGGCCTGGCGCATCGCCGACGGGCGGTTCGATGTCTTCAGCCCGGTCGGCGCCGCACTGGTGGGTGGCCGTTGGAACTCTCCCGGACTCGGGGTGATCTATGCCAGCCGGTCCTTCGCGGGGGCCATGCTCGAGTGCCTGGCCCATGCGGGCATCGGGCGTGTGCCCAAGACCCACGTGGCCATCGAGATCAGCATCGCGGCGGCGGTGAGCGTCGAGCAAGCAGGTGAAAGCCACCTGCCTGCGGGTTGGGAACGCGCGGATCTGCATGTGGCCCGTGCCTTCGGCGATGCCTGGATCCGTGAACGGCGAACGGCCGTGCTGCTGGTGCCTTCGGTCGTTGCACGCCGAGAGGTGAACGTGCTGCTGAATCCGCAGCACGCCGACTTCAATCAGATCGTGCCCGCCAGCCCTGAACCCGTGGTCTGGGATGCGAGGCTGTTCGGGCGGCACTGACCGCCCGTTCTCCAGCCGCCCCCTCACAGATCGGTGCGCAGCCGCCAGATCTCCGGGAACAGCACGGTGTCCAGCATCTGCCGCAGGTAGCTGATGCCGCCGGTGCCGCCGGTGCCGCGTTTGAAGCCGATGATGCGTTCCACCGTCGTCAGGTGGCGGAAGCGCCAGAGGCGGAAGGCGTCTTCCAGGTCGGTCAACTCCTCGCCAAGCTGGTAGAGCTCCCAGTGCGCCTGGGGGTTGCGGTAGACGGCAAGCCAGGCCTGTTCGACCGCCTCGCTGGGGCTGTAGGGCAGCGTCCAGTCGCGCTCCAGGTGGCTGACGGGCACCGGCAGGCCGCGGCGCGCCAGCAGGCGCAAGGCCTCGTCGTACAGGCCGGGCGAGCGCCAGGCGGCCTCGACAATGGCCAGCAGGTCCGGGCGGTGGGCGTGCGGCCTGAGCATGGCCGCGTTCTTGTTGCCCAGCGAGAACTCGATGCAGCGGTACTGCCAGCTCTGGAAGCCGCTGCTGTGGCCCAGGTAGGGGCGGATGGCCGAGTACTCCGGCGGCGTCATGGTGGCCAGCACATCCCAGGCGTGCACCAGCTGCTCCATGATCTTCGAGACCCGCGCCAGCATCTTGAAGGCCGGCGCCAGCTCGTCGCGGGCGATGGCCCCCACGGCGGCGCGCAGCTCGTGCAGCATCAGCTTCATCCACAGCTCGGAGGTCTGGTGCTGGACGATGAAGAGCATTTCGTTGTGGTCCGGCGAAAGCGGCTTCTGCGCGTTCAGCACGGCGTCGAGTTGCAGGTAGTCGCCGTAGCTCATGTCGCCGGCGAAGTCGAGCTGGGCGCCCTCTTGCGAGACGATGGCCTCGCCGCGCGGCGACCCGGCAGGGGCTTGCTCGGCTTGGTACGGACAGCTCATGTCACGGCTCCTTTCTGCATGAAGCGGGCCTCGCGCCACTCGCCGCTGGCGAGCACGGTGGCCAGGGTGTCGGCGGCGTCGAACACGTCGACGAAGCGGGTATACAGCGGGGTGAAGCCGAAGCGCAGCAGGTGCGGCTCGACGGCGCTGCCGTCGCCGGCGCGGTAGTCACCGACAACGCCGCGCTCGATCAGGGCCTGCATCACGGCATATCCGTCGAGGCAGCCCTCCGCGGGCACAGCCAGCGAAACCTGGCTGCCGCGTTGTGCGGTGTCCAGCGGACTGAAGATCGTCAGGCCCGAGTCGTCCAGGCGCTCGCGCACGAGGGCGATGAAGAGCTCGCTGAGCTCGACCGACTTGGCCCGCAGGGCCGCCATGCCGCCCAGCGGCTCGGCCGCCAGCAGGCTGTCCACGCCGCACTCCAGCGCACTCAGGCCGATCACCGACGGCGTGCCGCAGAGGTAACGGCCGATGCCCGGCGCCGGCCGGTAGCCGGGCTCGAAGACGAAGGGCGCGGCATGACCCATCCAGCCCGACAGCGGCTGCCGGAAGCGCTCGGCATGGCGCGGGTGGGCCCAGACGAAGGCGGGGGCGCCGGGCCCACCGTTGAGGTACTTGTAGCCGCAGCCGACGGCGAAATCTGCATTCGCGGCATTCAGGTCCACCGGCACGGCTCCCGCCGAGTGCGCCAGGTCCCAGAGCATCAGCGCCCCGGCGGCATGGGCCAGCGCCGTCACCGCGGCCATGTCGGCCATGCGCCCGCTGCGGTAGTTGACCTGGGTGAGCATCAGCAGCGCGACGTCCCGGCCGGCCTCCGGCCCGAGGCGTTCGGGAATGGCGTCGATGTCCAGCAGCTCCAGCGTCAGGCCGTGCTGCGCGGCCACCGACTCGGCGATGTAGAGGTCGGTCGGGAAGTTGCTGCGCTCGGAGACGATGACGCGGCGCGCCGGGTCGTCGGCGCGGGCGATCTGTGCCGCGGCGCTGAGCACCTTGAACAGATTGACCGAGGTGGAGTCGGACACCAACAGCTCACCGGGTTTCGCTCCCACCAGCCGGCCGATCTTGTCGCCCACACGCTGCGGCAGCGTGATCCAGCCGGCGCTGTTCCAGCTGCGGATCAGGCCGCTGCCCCATTCTTCGGTGACCACCTGCTGCACCCGTGCGGCGGTGGCGGCGGGCAGCACGCCCAGCGAGTTGCCGTCCAGGTAGTTGACGCCCTCAGGCAGCGTGAACTGCGCGCGCAGCGGCGCCAACGGGTCGGCCGCGTCGCGAGCGACGCAGGCGGTGCGGGTGATCGGTTCGGTCATCGGCTTGTCTCCACGGTCACAGGGCACGCAGCACCGCACGCACCGGCGAGGCGCAGGCGCCTGCCAGCTTCAGCGGCAGGGCGATCAGCTCGTAGTCGCCAGCCGGCACGGCGTCGAGCACCAGGTTCTCCAGCACGCGCAGGTCGTGGCGGCGCAGCACCTGGTGGGCCTCCAGCGTCTTGCTGTCGGCCGGGTCCACCGACGGGGTGTCGATGCCGACCAGCCGCACGCCGCGTTCGGCCAGCCAGGTCAGGGCCTCGGGCGCAAACGCGCTGAAGGCGGGGTTCCAGGCGGTGTCGGCGCGCTCGCAGGTGCGCAGCAGCACACGCGGCGGCAGGCCGGCTTCGGCGTGGCGCAGCTGCTCGATGCCGATCAGCGCCCCGCAGCCGATGGCATGGATGACCCGGCAGGGGCCGAGGTAGGCGTCCAGGCCGACCTGGTCGATCGACGCCGCGCCCTCGGCGTAGTGCAGCGGGGCGTCGGCATGCGCGCCGATGTGCGGCGACAGCGTCAGCGCACTCAGGTTGACCGGGCAGCCCGGGCCGATGCGGGCGGTCCAGCGCAGGTGGAACGGTTCATCCCCGGGAAAGATCGGCGCGTCGGCGCCGACCACGGGGGAAATGTCGTACAGCCTCGGTGGCGCAGCGCGGCTCATTCATGCCTCCCCGTGGGCAGGGGGTGCCGGCCGTGCCAGGTGCGCCCGCATCTGGCCCAGCAGGTCGTAGAGCTGCTGCTGATCGCCCACCGGCACACCCTCGAAGAGCCCACGCAGCCAGCCCTCGTGCTCGGCGGCCATCACCGCGAAGTCGGCGCCGCCCTTGGGGGTGAGCCGCACCCGCCAGGAGCGGCCGTCCTCCGGGTCGGGCAGGCGCTGCACCAGGCCTTCGGCCTCCAGCTGGGTGGTCAGGCCGGTGACGTTGCCGCCGGTGACCATCAGGCAGCGCGACAGCGCACTCATGCGCAGCCCGTCGGGGTGGCGCTCCAGCTGGGCCAGGTAGTCGAACCGTGCCAGCGAGGTGCCGAAGCGCTCGCGCAGCCGGGTGCGGATGTCCTGCTCGATCTGGGTGCTCAGCGACAGCAGGCGCAGCCAGGTGCGCACCGCAAGGTGGTCGTCGTCGGCTGCGCGGGCTTCGAGGCCCAGCGTGTGGCCGTCGAGGGTGCGGGGCGGGGTCTTCATCCTGGGGCGTCGGGCAAGGGTAAGGGGAAGGGTAAGGGTTGGGCTCAGGGTTTCAATTTACTTCAGTTCTAAAGCTTTAGAACTAAACTAAAACCCGAACATCGAACCAAAGCCCTCTCGGAGCCTGCGCATGAAGATCGTCTGCATCGGTGGTGGCCCGGCCGGCCTGTACTTCGGCCTGCTGATGAAGCAACTCAACCCGGCGCACGACATCACCATCGTCGAACGCAACCGGCCCTACGACACCTTTGGCTGGGGCGTGGTGTTCTCCGACGCCACGATGGGCAACATGCGCCTGTGGGACCCGGTGACGGCCGACGAGATCCAGCAGGCCTTCAACCACTGGGACGACATCGAGCTGCTGTTCAAGGGCCGGCGCATCCGCTCGGGCGGCCACGGCTTCGTCGGCATCGGGCGCAAGAAGCTGCTCAACATCCTGCAGGCGCGCTGCGAGGCCCTGGGCGTGAAGCTGGTCTTCGAGACCGACGTTGAGTCGGACCTGGACTACCCGGACGCCGACCTGATCATCGCCAGCGACGGCATCAACTCGCGAGTGCGCTCGCAGTACGCCAACACCTTCCAGCCCGACATCGTCACCCGGCCCAACCGCTACATCTGGCTGGGCACGCGCAAGCTGTTCGACGCCTTCACCTTCGATTTCCAGCGCACCGAACACGGCTGGTTCCAGGCCCACATCTACAAGTTCGACGAGACCACCACCACCTTCATCGTCGAGTGCCCCGAGCAGGTCTGGCTGGCACACGGCCTGGACAAGGCGGACCAGGCCGACTCGATCGCCTTCTGCGAACGCCTGTTCGCCGACACGCTGCAGGGCGAGCCGCTGATGACCAACGCGCGCCACCTGCGCGGCTCGGCCTGGCTGAACTTCCAGCGCGTGGTCTGCGGCCAGTGGTGGCTGAAGAACACCCATGGTGCGCACGTGGTGCTGATGGGTGATGCGGTGCACACGGCGCACTTCGCAATCGGCTCGGGCACCAAACTGGCGCTGGAGGACGCGATCGAGCTGACCCGCCAGTTCAAACTGCTGGGCGACCGCCCCGAGCACATCGGCCAGGTGCTCGACACCTACCAGTCGCTGCGCAGCGTCGAGACCCTGCGCCTGCAGAACGCCGCCTGGAACGCGATGGAGTGGTTCGAAGTCTGCGGCGAGCGCTACTGCGACCCGTTCGAACCCGAGCAGTTCATGTATTCCATGCTCACCCGCAGCCAGCGCATCAGTCACGAGAACCTGCGCCTGCGCGACGCGGGCTGGCTGGAAGGTTTTGAGCGGTGGTTCGCCAGCCGCACCGGGCTGGACGGCGAGCGGGCGCTGCCGCCGATGTTCACGCCGTTCAGGGTCCGGGGGCTGACGCTGAAGAACCGCGTCGTCGTCTCGCCGATGGCGCAGTACAGCGCGGTCGATGGTGTGGTCGGCGACTACCACCTGGTGCACCTGGGCGCGCGGGCCCTGGGCGGCGCCGCGCTGGTGATGGCCGAGATGACCTGCGTGAGCCCCGAGGCGCGCATCACCCCCGGCTGCCCGGGCCTGTGGACCGAGGCCCAGGGCGAGGCCTGGGCGCGCATCGTGCGCTGGGTGCATGCGAACAGCGACGCCAGATCGGCATGCAGCTCGGCCACGCCGGCCCCAAGGGCTCGACCTGCGCACCCTGGCAGGCCGCCGGCGCAGACCAGCCGCTGCCCGAGGGCAACTGGCCGCTGCTGGCGGCGAGCGCGCGGCCCTATCTGCCGGGCGGCCAAGTCCCGCGCGCCATGACCCGGGCCGACATGGACCGCGTGACCCAGGCCTTCGTCACTGCGGCCACGCGTGCGGCTGAAGCCGGCTTCGACTGGCTGGAGCTGCACTGCGCGCACGGTTACCTGCTTTCCAGCTTCATCTCGCCGCTGACCAACCGCCGCGACGACACGTACGGCGGCTCCCTGGAAAACCGCCTGCGTTACCCGCTGAAGGTCTTTGCCGCAGTGCGTGCAGCCTGGCCAGGCGAGCGGCCGCTGTCGGTGCGCATCTCGGCGCACGACTGGGTGGACGGCGGCGTCACGCCGGCCGAGGCGGTGGAGATCGCCCGCGCCTTCAAGGCAGCCGGGGCGGACCTGATTGACGTCTCCTCCGGCCAGGTCTCGCCGCTGCAGAAGCCCACCTACGGCCGCATGTACCAGACCCCGTTTGCCGACCGCATCCGCCAGGAAGCCGGCATCGCCACGATGGCGGTGGGTGCGATCAGCGAGGCCGACCACGTCAACTCGATCATCGCCGCCGGCCGCGCCGACCTCTGCGCGGTGGGCCGACCGCACCTGGCCAACCCGGCCTGGACGCTGGCCGAGGCGGCACGCATCGGCTACACGCCGATCGCCTGGCCGAAGCAGCTGGTGTCGGGCAAGTCGCAGATGGAAGCGCTGGCGCAGCGTGCGGCACAGCAGGCCGGAGCTGCGAAGTGACGAGCCGGCACATCGTCATCACTGGCGCGGCGCGCGGCATCGGCGCTGCGATCGCCCGCGTGCTGGCGGCCGACGGCCACCGGCTGACGCTGCTGGGCAGGCGGCTGGACGCGTTGCAGGCGCTGGCAGCCACGCTGCCCGGCACCCACCACTGTGGTGTGGCCGACGTGGCCGACGAGGCCCAGGTGCAGGCCGCCTTCGACAGCGCACGCGCCGCGCAGGGCCCGGTCTGGGGTCTGGTCAACAACGCCGGCCAAGCACAGAGTGCGCCGCTGCAGCGCACCTCTGCGGCGCTGTGGCAGCGCATGCTGGCGGTCAACCTGACCGGCCCCTTCCTGTGCAGCCGCGCGGCGTTGGCCGATCTGCGCAGCGCCGGCCAGGGCCGCATCGTCAACATCGCCAGCACCGCCGGCCAGCGTGGCTACGCCTATGTGGCCGCGTACAGCGCGGCCAAGCACGGCGTGGTGGGGCTGACGCGCTCGCTGGCGCTGGAGCTGGCGGCCAGCGGCATCACCGTCAACGCCGTCTGCCCCGGCTACACCGAGACCGACCTGCTGCGCGAGAGCCTGGCCAACGTGGTGGCCCAGACCGGGCGCACGCCCGAGCAGGCGCGCGCCGAGTTCGCCGCCGGCAACCCCCAGCGCCGCATCGTGCAGCCCGAGCAGGTGGCCGACGCGGTGCGCTGGCTGCTGGGCGAAGGTGCCGCGGCCGTCACCGGCCAGTGCATCAGCGTCTGTGGCGGCGAAGTCATGTGAACACCCGACGAGCAACCATGAGCAACACGACATCCACCGACATCGATCCGGGCCTGCTCGCGGGCAATCGCCGTGCCGTGGCAGGCTACGCCGCCACGCACTTCCGCTGGGAGGTGCAGGCAGCGGTGGCGACCATCACGCTGAACCGGCCCGAGCGCAAGAACCCGCTGACCTTCGAGAGCTACGCCGAGTTGCGCGACCTCTTCCGCGCTCTGAAGTACGCCGACGACATCCACGCGGTGGTGCTGGTGGGCGCGGGCGACAACTTCTGCTCCGGCGGTGACGTGCACGAGATCATCGGTCCGCTGGTGCAGCTGGCTGCACCGGAGCTGCTGATGTTCACCCGCATGACAGGCGACCTGGTGGCGGCCATGCGCGCCTGCCCGCAGCCGATCGTCGCGGCGGTGGACGGCGTGTGCGCTGGCGCCGGCGCCATCATGGCCATGGCCTCGGACCTGCGCCTGGGCACCACACGCTCGAAGACCGCCTTCCTGTTCAACCGCGTGGGCCTGGCCGGCTGCGACATGGGCGCCTGCGCCATCCTGCCGCGCCTCATCGGCCAGGGCCGCGCCAGCGAGCTGCTCTACACCGGCCGCGCGCTGGGAGGTGAGGAGGGTGAACGCTGGGGCTGGCTGAACCGGCTGGTCGTACCTGAAGCGCTGCGGGCCGAGGCCCAGGCGCTGGCCGCGCAGCTCTGCGAAGGGCCCACCTTTGCCAACGGCATCACCAAAACCATGCTGCACCAGGAGTGGGCCATGACGGTGGACCAGGCCATCGAGGCCGAGGCCCAGGCGCAGGCGCTGTGCATGTTGACCCACGACTTCCGCCGCGCCTACGAGGCCTTTGCAGCGAAGCAGCGGCCGGTGTTCCAGGGGAATTGAGATGCGCCGCCTCAGCCACCTCAGCCACTTGGAGTGGCCCTTCTTCGAGGACCGCCACCGCACGCTGGCGGCCGAGCTCGACACCTGGGCCGGCGCCCGCGTGCCGCAGGGCCACGGCGCCGATGTGGACACCGAGTGCCGCGCGCTGGTGAAGTCGCTGGGCGCCGCCGGTTGGCTGCGGCATGCCGTGGCCGGCACGGCGCATGGCGGCGCGGCCGAAGTGATCGACACGCGCAGCATCTGCCTGATCCGCGAAACGCTGGCGCGCCACAGCGGGCTGGCCGACTTTGCCTTCGCCATGCAAGGCCTGGGCTCCGGGGCGATCAGCCTGGCCGGCACGCCCGAGCAGCGCGCCGCCTGGCTGCCAAAGGTGGCGGCCGGCGAGGCGATCAGCGCCTTTGCTCTCTCCGAGTCCGAGGCCGGCTCCGACGTCGCAGCCCTGGCCTGCACCGCGCGGCGATTCGGCGATTGGGGGCGACCACTACGTGCTGGATGGCGAGAAGACCTGGATCTGCAACGGCGGCATCGCCGACGTCTACGTGGCCTTCGCCCGCACCGGCGAGGCGCCGGGTTCGCGCGGCATCAGCGCCTTCATCGTGCCGGCCGGCACGCCCGGCTTCGAGATCGCCGAGCGCATCGACGTGATCGCGCCGCATCCGCTGGCGCGGCTGCGCTTCAGCGGCTGCCGCGTGCCTGCCAGCGCCCGCATCGGCGCGGCAGGCGAAGGGTTCAAGGTGGCGATGCGCACGCTGGACGTCTTCCGCACCTCGGTGGCCGCCGCCGCGCTGGGCTTTGCCCGCCGGGCGCTGGACGAGGGCCTGGCGCGCGCCACCACCCGCAGGATGTTCGGCGGCGTGCTGGCGGACTTCCAGCTCACCCAGGCCAAGCTGGCGCAGATGGCCACCACCATCGACTCGGCCGCGCTGCTGACCTACCGCGCCGCCTGGCAGCGCGACCAGGGCCGCAGCGTCACCCGCGAGGCGGCGATGGCCAAGATGGTGGCCACCGAGGGCGCGCAGCAGGTGATCGACGCGGCGGTGCAGCTCTGGGGTGGCCTGGGCGTGGTCAGCGAGCAGCCGGTGGAGCGGCTCTACCGCGAGATCCGCGCGCTGCGCATCTACGAAGGGGCGACCGAGGTGCAGCAGCTGATCATCGCCCGTGAGTTGCTGAAGGAGGTGAGCGCATGATCCGCAGTGCCCACACCGATACTTTTGCGCGGGACCACCTGCCCACGCCCGAGGCACAGCCGCAGTTCCTCTTCGATCGGCCCGAGCTGCAGTTTCCCGAGCGGCTGAACTGCGCCAGCGAACTGCTCGACCGCCATGTGGCCGAGGGTCGCGGCGAGCGCGTGGTGATCCGCGCCCCTGGCGGGCTGGTCTGGACCTATGCCGAGCTGCAGGACCGGGCCAACCGCATCGCCGAGGTGCTGGTCGGCGAGATGGGCCTGGTGCCCGGCAACCGCGTGCTGCTGCGCGCACCCAACAACCCGATGCTGGCGGCCTGCTGGTTCGGCGTGATCAAGGCGGGCGGCATCGCGGTGGGCACCATGCCCCTGCTGCGCGCCAAGGAGTTGCGGGCCATCATCGAGAAGGGCCAGGTCACGCATGCGCTCTGCGATGCCCAGCTGGCCGAGGAGCTGGCGCTGGCCCGGCCGGAGGTGCCGGTGCTGCGACAGGTGCGCCACTTCAACGGGGCCGGCCTGGACGTTTCGCCTGATGGGCTGGAGGCGGCGATGGCGCGCCAGAGCGGGCGCTTCGCCAACGTGGACACCGCGGCCGACGACTGCTGCCTCTTCGCCTTCACCTCCGGCACCACCGGCATCCCGAAGGCGACGATGCACTTCCACCGCGACGTGATGGCGGTGTGCGCCTGCTTCCCACGCCACATCCTGCGGCCCCGGCCGGACGATGTTTTCATCGGCAGTCCTCCGCTGGCCTTCACCTTCGGGCTGGGCGGCCTGCTGCTGTTCCCGATGACGGTGGGCGCCAGCACCGTGCTGCTGGAGAAGGCCGGCCCGCCGCAGTTGCTGGACGCCATCCAGGCCTTTGGCGCCACCACGCTGGTCACCGCACCCACCTCCTACCGCACGCTGGCCCTGCGTGGCACGGAGCTGCGCCGCACGCCGCTGCGCCAATGCGTCTCGGCGGGAGAAGCGCTGCCCGCCGCCACTCGCGCGCAGTGGAAGGAGGCCACCGGCATCGAGATCATCGACGGCATCGGCGCCACCGAACTGCTGCACATCTTCATCTCCGCCGCCGAGGCGCACAGCCGCCCCGGCGCCACCGGCCGTGCGGTGCCGGGCTACCGCGCCAGGGTGATCGACGAGGCCGGCCAGGAATGCCCGCCCGGCACCGTGGGCAAGCTCGCGGTGCAGGGCCCCACCGGCTGCCGTTACCTGGACGATGCGCGCCAGGCCGGTTACGTCCAGGACGGCTGGAACCTCACCGGCGACGCGTACCTGATGGACGTCGACGGCTACTTCTTCTACCAGGCGCGCACCGACGACATGATCGTCTCGGCCGGCTACAACATCGCCAGCCCGGAGGTGGAGGACGCGCTGATGACCCACCCCGCCGTGGCCGAGTGCGCGGTGATCGGCGTGCCCGACGAGCAGCGCGGCCAGATCGTCAAGGCCTTCGTGGTGCTGTGCCCGGGCCAGGTGGGCGACGACGCGATGGCCCATGCGCTGCAGGCGCACGTCAAACAGACCATCGCACCCTACAAGTACCCGCGCGCGGTCACCTTCCGCAGCGACCTGCCGCGCACCCAGACCGGCAAGCTGCAGCGCTTCAAACTCAAGGAATCGGAATGAGCAAACAGCTGCTGCAACCGGCCGGCTGGGCCGCCCCCAAGGGCTACGCCAATGGTGTGGCCGCCAGCGGACGCCTGGTCTTCGTCGCCGGCCAGATCGGCTGGAACGCCGCCAGCGCGTTCGACAGCGACGACCTGGTCGACCAGGTCCGCCAGGCGCTGTTGAACGTGCGCACGGTGCTGGCCGAGGCCGGCGCGGGCCCAGAACACGTCTGCCGCATGACCTGGTACCTGGTCGACAAAGGCGAGTACCTGGCCCGCGCCGCCGACATCGGCCGCGCCTACCGCGAGGTGCTGGGACGCGAGTTTGCCGTCGCGATGAGCGCGGTCCAGGTGGCGGCGCTGATCGAGGATCGGGCGAAGGTGGAGATCGAAGTGACGGCGGTGCTGCCGCATGCGGCATCCATCACCCCTTGATGGCCAGCGAAAATGGCTGCATGACCGACGCCGACCCCTCACCCCAGGCACAACCCCGCAATCCGCTGCACGGCCTGACGCTGGAGGCCATCGTCACCGCGCTGCAGCAGGAGTACGGCTGGGAGGGCCTGGATGCACGCATCCCGCTGCGCTGCTTCGCCTACGAACCCAGCATCGCCTCCAGCCTCAAGTTCCTGCGCAAGACACCCTGGGCGCGCGAGAAGGTGGAGGGGCTGTACCTGTTCATGCTGCGGGAGCGGCAGCGCAGCAGGCGGGGGTGAGCGGCGTCGCAGGGGAAGTCCGAACGCCACACGCCGGCTTCTTGGCCGGCTCTCGTGCCCAGGATGCTGCACTGCGGAAAGTTCGGCACGGAGCACCCGCTTCGGTTACCATCCGTCGGTTGATATGTGCAAGACCGTCCACTCTTAGGTCTTTCTGCCCGCTCCGACGTTCTGTCGGCGGTCGAGTCGAATCCCCTTTTGAAGATCTTCTTGGCGTCTCTTCGCTGGGTGCGCTGTTGCGCCCGGCAACTTCGAAAGGAATTCGATATGACGACTGAAACCGGTACCGTGAAATGGTTCAACGAAGGCAAGGGCTTCGGGTTCATCGCCCCTGATAGCGGTGGCAAGGACCTCTTCGCTCATTTCAAGGAAATTCAGGGCAGCGGGTTCAAGACGCTGACTGAAAATCAGCGAGTGCAATTTGAGGTGACCCAGGGCCAGAAGGGCCCGCAGGCCTCGAAGATCCGCGATCTGGGCTGAGCCGGATCGAAGGGCTGGATGTTGGGCAGGTCCTGACATCCGCCGATGAAGGCGCGGCTGGTCCGCGCCTTTTTCTTTTCTTCGAAGGATTTCCCCATGAAGAACCTGCAAGAGGCCACCGAGCGCATCTGCGAACTCAAGGGGAGCCAAGTTGCACTCGATGCCCTGGTGCCGGCCGTCATCGAGACCCTTTCAGCGTCGACGCGCACCCAGCTGGTGGCGTCGTTCGATGCCCATGCCGAAGCGGCGCGCACGGCCATGCTGCATGCCGATATTTCGGATGTCGTCCTGGCCTCGTTCGAGCGGGACGTGGCTCGCAATCGAGCACTGCTTCTGGGCCGCACGCCGCCAGACCATCTCAAAACGCCGTCCCCGGTCGATGCTTTGCTGTTGACGACAACACGCATCACCACCTTCTCCGGGGCGAAAGTATTGACCAGCGCCAGTGGCTTCTTCTTCCGCCGTGGTGATCGATTGTTCCTTGTCAGCAACCGTCATGTGTTTGCCGACACCCAGGCCAACCACTTCCCCAACCGCATCGAAATCGGGGTCCATACCGACACGCAGGACCTGACACAACACACCGTGGTCTCGCTCTGGCTCTACCAGGATGGACTTGGGCAGTGGCGCGAAGCCACCGACAGCGGCGGCGCTGTGGATGTCGCTGCGATCGAGATCCCGAAGGAGGCACTGCCCGGAAATGCCGTTTTGCAGGCTTTCGACGAGACCGATCTCGAAGAACGGGAAGAACGGATCGCCATTGGCGACCCGCTCACCATCGCCGGCTTTCCACTCGGCTTTCACGACACGATCCACCACCTGGCGGTGGCGCGCAGCGCCACGATCGCCTCAGCCTATGGCGTGCGCTTTCAGCAGCAGGGTTGCTTCCTGACCGACGCACGCACGCACCGGGGCAGCAGCGGCTCACCTGTCGTGCGGCGACGCACCCATGAAGACGGTTCCGCACCGTCGCCCCACTGGCAATTGCTGGGGGTGCATTCAACACGCATGGACATGCGCACCCGCGATCAGACCCTGGATGAATCCCTGGGGCTGAACTGCGCCTGGTACGCCGATGTGCTGCCGACACTCACGGAAGAAGACTGACCCGGCCTTGGCGGCCGCAGGCCCGGGATCGGATGCTGTGGACGTCGTCCAGGCGGTGTTGTCCGCAGCATGGATGAAGCCTCCCTGAACATCGAATAGCCGGGGCTGAGCCCGAGCCGTGAGACTTTGCCGATCGGGCTCCGGGGTGTCACCCCTGATTTCGCGGGGGCGGCCCCAACATCGGCAGGACAATCGCATCGCCGCAACCTGCCGTCCCTCGACGGACCAATGCCCCGATGCCCCCCCGCCGGATCCAGCCTGCCCGCCTCGCCTTCGACGAGCGGGGCCTGCCCCATGCGCCCGACTTCGGCGATGTTTACCACAGCGATGCCGGGGCGCTGGCGCAGGCGCGGCAGGTGTTCCTGGGCGGCAACGGGCTGCCGCAGCGCTGGGCGGAGCGGCAGCGTTTTGTGGTGCTGGAGACGGGCTTCGGCCTGGGGCACAACTTCCTGGCCACCTGGATGGCCTGGCGCGCCGACCCGCAGCGTTGCGAGCGGCTGGTCTACCTGGCGGTGGAGAAACACCCGCTGACGCCAGCCGACCTGGCGGCGGTGCACCAGCGCGGTGAGGCGGCCGACGCCTGCCCGGAGCTGGCTGCGCAGCTGCGTGCCGCCTGGCCGCCGGCCTCGCCGGACTGGCATGCGCTGGACTTCGAGGACGGCCGGGTGCAGTTGCGCCTGGGCCTGGGCGATGCCACCGAGCGGCTGCGGGGCCTTCAGGCCGACGTGGACGCCATCTTCCTGGACGGCTTTGCGCCCGCAAAGAACGGCGAGATGTGGACGGCGGAGCTGTTCCAGCGCCTCGGCCGCCTGGCCGCCCCCGGTTGCACCGCCGCCACCTGGAGCGTCGCCCGCGCGGTGCACGACGGCTTGGCGGCGGCCGGATTCCGGGTGGACACCGCACCCGGTTTTGCGTCCAAACGGGACAGGACGGTGGCGCAGTTCGAACCCCGTTTTCGCCCGCTACGACCGGCGGCGTTGCGCCCGCTGGCGCCGGAGCCGGAGCCCGGACAACGAGAGGCGCTGGTGGTCGGCGCCGGCCTGGCGGGCTGTGCTGCGGCCTGGGCGCTGGCCCGGCAGGGCTGGCGCTGCCAGGTGATCGATGAACGCGAGGCGCCGGCGCAGGCCACCTCCGGCAACGCTGGCGGGTTGATGCACCCGATCTTCAATGCACCCGACAGCCTGCACGCCCGCTGGTTCCGCGCTGCCGCGCTGCGCACCGCCGCACTGGCCCGCCCGGCGATCGCCAGCGCTTGGGTGGCGGGCCGACTGGAGGGTTTCCTGCGGCTGGAAGGTCGGCTGGATGAGACCCGGGCGCAGCAGCGGCTCGACGAGGTGGGCCTGCCGCCGGAATTGGTGCGCTGGATGGGGCTGGAGGAGGCCCGCGCCACCGTCGGCCTGCCGCTGGAACAAGGCGGCTGGTGGTTCGGCTCCGGCGGCTGGCTGTCCCCACAGGATTGGAGTCGCTGGCTGATGGCCGAGGCGAGCCGGCTGGCCGGCAGCGCCTTCCTGGGCGGGCGACGTGTGGAGCGCATCGAGCGTGTAACTGCGGACGCTGCACAGGGTCACCCCACCGCCCGGTGGCAGGTGCTGGACGCCACCGGTGCGCCGATTGCCCAGGCTCCGGTGCTGGTGCTGGCCAACGCGCTTGACCTGCCGCGCCTGCTGCCGGCTGACGGGCCTCGGCCCCGGCTGGGCGCCGTGCGGGGGCAGACCACCGTCCTGCCGACAGAGTCGACCGCACTCACACCGCGGCATGCACTGTCCGGCGCGGGCTACGCCCTGGGCCTGCCGGACGGCCGGCAGCTGTGCGGTGCCACCGGCCAGCACGACGATGTCGAAGGCCAGGTGCGCCGCAGTGACCACGCCGCCAACCTGCGCCGGGCCGCCGCCCTGGGCCTGTTCGACGAAGCCGGGCGACAGGCCGTTGCAGCGCTGGCCGCGGATGAAGAACCCTTCGCCGCGCTGGGTGTCGATCCCGGGCCGCTCGGCGGCCGCTGCGGCTGGCGCGCGACCACCGCGGACCGGCTGCCGCTGGTGGGGCCGCTGCCAGATCTGCAGGCCGTGGCGCGATCCCGCGCAGCCGGTGCCCGGCTGGACAGCCCGCGCCAGTGGCCACGGCAGCACGACACCGACGGTGGCCTGTACCTGTGCACCGGCCTGGGCTCGCGCGGGCTGACCAGCGCGGCGCTGGCCGGCGAACTGCTGGCGGCCTGGATCACCGGCGCGCCTTTCCCGGTGGAGGCGGAGCTGCGTGACGCGCTGGACCCGGCGCGGCAGACCTGATCAGCGCTGGACCCGGCGCGGCAGGCCTGATCAGCGCTGGACCCGGCGCGGCAGGCCTGATCAGCCCTGCACCGCTTGCGGCCGCCAGCGCCAGGCCAGCGGCAGCCCCACCAGCAGCAGCACGGCGGTCATGCCACGGAACAGCAGTGTGGGCCCGACGGCAGCGCCGATCAGGCCGAAGGCCATCGGCAGCAGCGTGCTGGAGCTGTTGATCACCGCCGAGCGCAGCGCAATGGCCTCTCCCTGCCGGTCTGGCGGGGCGCAGTGGTGCAGCGCGGTCATGATCATCGGCTGCACCGCCCCCAGCGCCAGGCCCAGGGTCAGGGCACACAGGCTCATCTGCCAGGCCGTCTGCATGGCCGGATAGACGGCAAATACCGCCGCGGCCACCGCCATGGTGCCGGCCAGCACCCAGCGCTCCTGCAGGTGCTGCGCCACCAGCGGGATGAGCAGCCGCACCCCCGCCACCGACAGCGCGAACAGGCCGAGCACGCCACCGATGGCGCTGGCGCTCAGACCGCGTTCATGCCCCAGCAGCGGCACCAGGAAGGCGTGCAGATCCCAGCTGGTGGAGAAGAACCAGTTCAGCAGCAGCAGCGACGCCAGGCCGGGCAGGCGCAGCAGGTCCATGACGGAACGCGGACGGGCGGCGGCGGCCCCCTGTGGGGCGGGCAGCGTCGTTGCCGCTGCCGTGGCGGCCGATGGCGAAGGGGGCGGTTCCGGGGCCGCCACGCGCCGGGAAGGATCGTCCGGCGGCACCCGCCGCGCCCCGTAGGCGGCCCCCAGTGGCAGCAGGCCGATCAATGCAAAGCAGGCGGCAAAGCCCAGGCCGTCGATCAGCAACCCGGCCAGTGCCGGCCCAATCACATTGCCCAGTGCAGGGGCCAGGCCCAGCCAGCTGAAGATGCGGCGGAGCTCGCCGGAGCGGCCCTGGGCCGAGCCATCGCAGCCCTCGACCAGCCGGCCGGCACTGCGCTGCATGGCGATCAGGCCGACATTGCCGGAGGTCCCCGCCAGTGTGGCGGTCAGCACCAGCAGCGGCCACTGCCACAGCGCCGCCAACGGCCCGCCCTGCTGGTGGATGGCCACTGTCGGCACGGCGCACAGGCCGGCCAGCAGCCCCATCACCACCGCGGCGCGCATCGGCCGGTGGTAACCGCGCCGGTCCACCCAACGCCCGGCCGGCACCACCAGGAACACCGGGGCGGCGGCGAACAGGCCCAGCAGCAGGCCGGCAGCGGCCTCCGCACTCCACCAGGGGGTCGGCCCCTGGCGCAGCATCATCAGCGGCGCGGCCAGACGCAGCCCGGCCATGGCCGAGTGCAGGCAGATCTGCACCCCCACCAGCACCAACAGCAAAGGCGCGGTCGCCCGGGCGGGCGCTGCGCCTGAAGCAGGCTGCCGCTGTTGCTGCGGCGGTTCGCTCACCGGCGCCCTCCCCGGTCTGCAGGAGGGATACACCGCTCAGGGGGACTCAGCCGTCGGCGTTGATGCGCTGGATCAGCGTGCGCAGCACCGCATCGGCCTGGTCGTTGGCCACCTGGCAGGTGCCGGCGGCTTCGTGGCCACCGCCGCCATGCTCCAGCATCAGCGCGCCCACATGGGTGCGGCTGCTGCGGTCCAGGATGGACTTGCCGGTGGCCAGCACGGTGTTCTGCTGCTTCAGGCCCCACATCACATGGATGGAGATGTTGGCCTGCGGGAACAGCGCGTAGATCATGAAGCGGTTGGTGGCCCAGATGGTCTCCTCGCCGCGCAGGTCCAGCACCACCAGGTTGCCGTGCTGCGTGCTGCAGCGCTGGATCTGCTCGCGCGCCTTGTCGGCATGCTCGAGGTAGATCTCCACCCGCTCCTTCACGTCCGGCAGGCCGAGGATGTCCTGGATACCGTGGTCGCGGCAGTAGTCGATCAGCTGCATCATCAGCGTGTAGTTGCTGATGCGGAAGTTGCGGAAGCGCCCGAGGCCGGTGCGCGCGTCCATCAGGTAGTTCAGCAGCGTCCAGCCCTGCGGCTCGAGGATGTCCTCGCGGCTGTACTGGGCAGAGTCGGCCTGGTCCACCGCGCGCATCATCTGCGGATCGACGTTCGGGAAGGTCTGGGCGCCGCCGAAGTGTTCGTACACCACCCGCGCGGCCGAAGGTGCCGCCGCGTCGATGACATGGTTGCTGCGCTCGCCCGGGTTGCGCAGCGTCTCCGACGCATGGTGGTCGAAGGCCAGGTGCGCCCCCGCCACGTAGGGCAGGTTGGTGGTGATGTCGCGGGCCGTGACCTCGATCTTGCCGTCCTGCATGTCCTTGGGGTGGACAAACAGGATGTCGTCGATCATGTCCAGCTCTTTGAGCAGCACGGCGCAGACCAGGCCATCGAAGTCGCTGCGGGTGATCAGGCGGTACTTGGGGCTCGCATTCATGGACGGGGCTTCCGGCGGAGGGGCTTGAGGATGACCCGGACTCTGCCAGCGCGGCAGGGCCGCCAAAGGTCGAAAAAACCGCCACAGCCAGCCCGATTCCCGCTCAGCTTGCGCCGTTGCCGGCCGACGGCCCTGCCAAGCCGGCCCGCTCCAGTGCCGCGGTGGTGCCGAGCAGGCCTTCGGCCGTGTGTGCCTCCAGCGCCTCCACCCCACGCAGCTGCCTGGCCATGGCGCGGGTGCGCACCTCCGCCTGCTCGATGCTGTGGCCGGCCTCCTGCAGCTTCTTGCGTGTCTTCTCGAGCACGTCTCCGAACTTGCCGAACTCGGTTTTGACCGCGCCCAGCACCGTCCAGACCTCGGAGCTGCGCTGCTCCAGCGCCAGGGTGCGAAAGCCCATCTGCAGGCTGTTGAGCATGGCCAGCAGCGTGGTCGGCCCGGCCAGGGTGACGCGGTGCTGGCGCTGCAGCGCCTCGCTCAGGCCGGGACGGCGCAGCAGCTCCGCATACAGGCCCTCGGTGGGCAGGAAGAGCACCGCAAAGTCGGTGGTGTGCGGCGGTGCCAGGTACTTGGCGGCGATGCTGCGGGCCTCGTCGCGGATGCGCTGCTCCAGCGCCTTGCCGGCGGCTTCGGCGGCTTCGCGGTCGGCGCGGTCCTGCGCATCGAGCAGGCGCTCGTAGTCCTCGCGCGGAAACTTGGCGTCCAGCGGCAGCCAGACCGGGCTGTCCCCACCGGTGGTGGAGCGGCCCGGCAGGCGGATGGCGAACTCCACCCGCTCGCTGCTGCCCGGCACCGTGGCCACGTTGACCGCGTACTGCTCCGGCGTGAACACCTGCTCCAGCAGCGCGGCCAGTTGCACCTCGCCGAACACGCCCCGGGTCTTGACGTTGCCCAGCACGCGCTTGAGGTCGCCCACACCCTGCGCCAGCGTCTGCATCTCGCCCAGGCCGCGGTGCACCAGCTCCAGCCGCTCGGCCACCTGGCGGAAGCTCTCGCCCAGGCGGGTCTCCAGCGTGGCGTGCAGCTTCTCATCCACCGTGGCGCGCATCTGCTCCAGGCGCTTCTCGTTGTCGGCCTGCAGGCTGTGCAGCCGCTCCTCCACGCTGCCCTGCACCGCCGCCAGGCGCTGCTCAACCGCAGCGCGCAGCTCGCCCATGCGCCGGTCGTTGGACTCCGCCAGCGTGCGCCACTGCTCGTTCTGCGTGCGCGCCAAGTCGCCGGACTGGGCCAGCAGTGTGCTCTGGAGGTCCGCCAACCGGCTGCCCAGCTCCAGCCGGGTGCCGCGGGCACTCTCACCCAGCTCGCCGCGCAGGTCGCGCGACAGGCGCTCCAGCCGACCGTCCTGCGCGTCCTGCCAGCGGTCCTCCCAGGCTTCCAACAGTTCCTGCAGCTCCTGCAGCCGCGCCGCATCGCTGCCGCTGCGGGAGCGCAGCCAGAGCAGTCCCAAGAGAATCAACTGCAGCAGCGCCAACGCGCCGAGCAGCCCGAAGGCCAGGTCCAGGGTCATGAACGAATTGTGTCAGCCTGACCGCAGACCGCCGGGCGCACCACGCCGGCGCCAGCCCACTCGACCCGTTTGGGCGTCAGCGGGGCCTCAGGAGGACACCCGCTCGCGCAGCCAGTCCGGCATCGCTGCGGACTTCTGCTTCGGGAAGTCCACCCAGACGATCTTCGCGCCGCCGGCGGCGTCGATCTCGCCCGGGCGGTCCACCCGCTCCAGCGTCACGTAGGTGTCGAAGCTGCTGCGCCCCGGGTTGCGCACGTAGTGCCGGGCCAGCACGTCGCCCGGGTACTCCAGCTGGCGGTAGAAGTTGCAGAAGGCGTTGACGATCACCGGCCCCTCACCCTGCGGGTTGGGCAGGATGTCCAGCACGCGGAACCAGTCCAGCCGCACCATCTCCAGGTAGCGGAAGTAAACGGAGTTGTTGACGTGGCCCATCGCGTCCATGTCCCCCCAGCGGATCGGGAAGACCATCTCGTGGACCAGCTTCTTGTCGTCGGGAATGGTGAAGCGCATCGTCGTCAGCCTGTCGCAGAGGGGTTGGATTCGATCGAGACCCCCAGTTCGCCGGCGATGCGATGAACCAGCGCACGCAGCTCAGCCACCTCGGCGCTGAGTTGCCGGTGTTCCGCCCGCAGCAGTGCCAGCTCTTCTGCATCCGCCGAGAACGCTGCAGCCGCCGAGCCTGCCGGCGACGCAGCAGCAGCAGCCATCGCAGCCTGCAGCAGCGCCGGATCCGGCTCCCCGCAGAGCAAATGCATCCAGCGCGCCTCGCGGGCTCCCGGCGCACGGGCCAGTTTCAGCACCTTGGGCGGGTACCGTTCGGCCAGTTCGTCCAGGAAACCTTCCACCGACGAAATGTCCGCAAAGCGGTGCAGCCGCTCGCTTTGGGCGCGCAGCTCGGCGGCGGTCTGCGGGCCGCGCAGCATCAGCGTGGCCAGCAGCGCCACCGCCTGGCTGGGCACCACCAGCACCCGGCCCAGGTTGTGTTCGTAGCGCACCACCCGGCTGCCGCTGCCCTCGAACACCAGGCTCATCGACTTCAGGCCGTCGATCGCGGTCAGCACCTGCGACTCGTCGACATTCATCACCGGCTCGCGTGCGGTCTTCTGGTTGCAGCCGGCCACCAGCGCGTTCAGGCTGAGCGGGTAGGTGTCCGGTACGGTGGCCTGTTTTTCCACCAGCACGGCCACCACCCGCGCTTCCAGCGGCGTCAGATCCCTCATGGCCTGGGCTCCGCCGTCAGATGCCGAAGCCGTCGTCGGCCTGGATCACCGCGCCGTTGATGAAGTGGCTCTCGTTGGCGCAGAGCATCAGCAGCGTGGTGTCCAGGTCCTTGGGTTGTCCCACCCGCTTGCGCGGCAGCATCTGCACCAGCTTCTGGCCGGACTCGGTCTTCCAGTGGTGGTGGTTGATCTCGGTGTCGATGTAGCCCGGGCAGATGGCGTTGACGTTGATGCCGAACTTGCCCCACTCCAGCGCCATCGCGCGGGTCATGTGGATGACCGAGGCCTTGCTCATTGCGTACACGCCGATCTGGCTGAGCACCCGCAATCCGGCCATCGAGGCGATGTTGACGATGCGCCCGCCGGTGAAGGTGCCCGGCGCCGCGCCACGCGAACGCGCGACCATGCGCCGCCCCACTTCCTGGGCGACGAAGAAGGCGCCCCGGACGTTGGTGTCGAAGATGAAGTCGTAGTCCTGCGGCTCCACGTCCAGCAGCTTCTGCGTGGTGCTGACGCCGGAGTTGTTGACCAGGATGTCCAGGGTGCCCACTTCCGTTTCAGCGTGCGCCACCGCCGCCTGGATGCTGTTGACGTCGGTCACGTCCAGGTTGACCACGTGGGCGTCACCGCCGTGGCCTTCGATGTCCGCGCGCAGCTCCTTGAGCCGGTCGGTGCGGCGTCCCGCCAGCACCACCGCCGCCCCGGCCTGGGCCAGCGTGCGCGCAAACTGCGCCCCCAGTCCGCTGGAAGCGCCGGTGACCAGGGCCACACGGCCGGAAAGATCGATTGCATAGCTCATGACGGGTCCCGCTCCTCGTTGGGCTTCATCCGGATCCGGCTGCCGAAGGGCAGCGGATCAATGAAATCGACGATAGCACGAGCGCCCAGGCTGGCCGGACCGCCTGCGTCAAGCCGCGTTGCGATCCATTCCGACCCGGCACGGTTCGGTTCGGCCCGGCAGTTCAGGGCGGTGGCGAGCCTGCCCCCTCAACTGCCCTGCGGCAACAGGATCTGCCCCGCGCCTTTTGCGCCCGAGACGTTCACAGATGTCGCAGCCCTCAACTGCCCTGCGGCAACAGGATCTGCCCCGCGCCATGGGACTCGACGCAATGCTCCCACTGCTCCAGCGGCATCGGCCTTGCGAAGTGGTAACCCTGGAACTCCTCGATGCCCAGCTCGCGCAGCAGCTCGAACTGCTGCACCGTCTCCACCCCTTCGGCCACCACCGTCATGCCCAGTGCATGCACCAGGCCCACCATGTGCTGCAGCAGGGTGTCGGTGCGTGCCTCCCGCCCCAGGTCCATGACGAAGCTGCGGTCGATCTTGATCTTGCTGAAGGGCAGGTGGCGCAGGTAACTCAGCGACGAATAACCAGTGCCGAAGTCGTCGAGCGCCAGGCCGAACCCCCGCTTGCGAAGGTTGTGCAGCACCGGTGCGACCAGCTCCAGGCCCACCGACAGGGCGGACTCGGTGAGCTCCAGCTCGATCAGGCCGGGCTCGATGCCGGCACGTTCGCAGGCCAGCATCACCTGGCGGTCCAGGCCACGCTGCAGCACCTGCTTGGGCGAGAGGTTGACCGCCACCGGCAGCCGCTGACCTGTGGCCTGGCACCTTGCAGCCAGGCGGGCTGCGGCGTGCAGCGCGTGCCGCCCCATCAGGCCGATCAGGCCGAGCTTCTCGGCCATCGGGATGAACTCCACCGGCGACACCATGCCGAAGGCTTCGGTGGGCCAGCGCATCAGCAGCTCCGCGCCGACGGCGCAGCCCGTGCGGTCCACCTTCGGCTGGGCCACGAAGCTGAAGCCGTTGCGCTCCGCATCCAGCCGCAGCTGGGTGAACATGCGCACCCGCCGCTGCGCGTCCAACTCCTGCCCGGCCACAAAGAAGGCCAGCTGGTTGTGGCCCCGCTCCTTGGCACTGCGGGTGGCCACATCCACCTTGCGCAGCAACTCGCTGCACTGGCGACCGTCGTGGGGCGCCAGCGCCGCACCGATGGACACGGTCAGCACCACCTCCTGGGCATCGATCTGGAAGGGTTCGCTCAGTGCCGCCAGAACCGCCTGAGAGGCAGCACGCACCTCCGTTTCGGCGCTGTCGGCACCCAACATCACCGCAAACTCGGTACCGGACCAGCGCGCCAGCAGAGCGGCCCCGACGCGGTCGCACACCTGCTGCAGACGCAGACACAGCGAGCGCATCAGCCCATCACCCGCCTTGTGGCCATAGGAGTCGTTGACCTCCTTCATGCCCGCCACGTCCAGAAACATCAGCGCCATCGTTTCACCGCGGCCCAGCACCTCGCCCAGTCGGGCCTCCAGAGAACTGCGGTTGGGCAAACCAGTGAGGCGATCGGTGCTCTGCAGCGCCCGCTCGCGGGCCTCCTGAGCGCGCACGGAACGCAGGTCACGCAGTGCAACGATGTGAAAACGCCGACTCAGGTCCTCGCCCAGCACCGCCGAGATGCTCACCTCCACCGGCACCCACTGCCCGACTCCGATGCAGATTTCGCACTCGCCCTGCCAATGCCGATCTCCGGACAGGTTGGCCAGCATGGCATCGAACACCGGCAACGCCGCCAGCAGCGAGCTGCCCACCAGCCACTCGGCCGGCTGCCCGACCAGGCCGGCGTAGGCGTCGTTGGCCTCCAGCACTTTCCATTCGTCGTCGGTGATCACCAGCGGGTCGTGGGCCTGCGCAAACGCGCTGGCCATCACCCGCAGCGACTCCTCCGCCTCCCGGCTGGAGCTGATGTCGCGTGCAGTGCCAATCACCCTCGTGGCGCGCCCATCCACCCCGCGGCTCAGTGCCCGGCCGTACAGCCGCACCCAGCGCTCCTCCTCCTGAAGGCGCAGACGGAACACCAGTTCGCAGTTGGGCTGGGCGCCGCTCAGGTGCATGCGCCAGCCCAGCTGGGCGGCCTGGCGATCGTCCGGATGCATGCATTCGAGCAGCGCATCAATCTGCAGCGGCGGCAAAGTGGTCGGGCGGCCATTGAACTCCAGGCCATCGATGCGCAGCGCCCCGTCCTCGGCCGCCCAGCGCCAAACCCCTTCCCCGCTGGCCCAGAGCGCCAACTGCAGGCAGGGGTCGAAGTCGGCCGCCGCGCCCGGTCCCAGGCAGGGACAAGCCGTGGCGGCCGGATCGGCACCCGGGCACGGCGGTGCAGAGAGAACAACCGGGTGATCGCGCTGGGGATTGGACATGGGCATGGGCTTGGGCATGGCATCCTCTGCCGGCCGAACCGGGCAGATCCGGCTGCAACCCTTGCACCGGAATCAGCCCGAGCGTAGGCCCGCCCAACGGGGCGCCATCGCCGGATGAGCGCCGGCTTTGCCCGACTGTCCTGCGCTGCGACCACGGATCCTTGATGCGAGCGAGCCGGATGGTTGCGGGCCGGGCCCCCGGGTATCGCCCAGGTGACCCGCTCCGGTTTTCCCCACCGGTAGAATTTCGTCACAAGTCGGGACAGTGCCGCAGCGGCCTTCGTCCACCTCAGCCGACCGTCTGGAGCCTGTTCTCAGGCCGGATCCCCCGAAAAGAACCACCCCCACCCCGAGAAGATCATGACCCCACAGGAGATGCTGGAGCAGTTCGGCCCGCGCGAGTCGATGGAGTACGACGTGGTCATCGTCGGTGCCGGCCCGGCGGGCCTGGCTGCGGCCATCCGCCTCAAGCAGCTCGCGGCTGAAAAGGGCGGCGAGATCAACGTCGTGGTGCTGGAAAAAGGTTCCGAGCCGGGCGCGCACATCCTCTCCGGTGCGGTGATGGACCCGCGCGCCATGAACGAACTCTTTGCGGACTGGCAGGAGCGCGGCGCCCCGCTGCTGCAGCCGGTCACCTGCGACGACGTGCTGGTGCTCAGCGAGGACGGCTGCAAACGGGTGCCGGACTTCCTGGTGCCGCGCAACTTCCACAACGAAGGCAACTACGTCATCAGCCTCGGGGCCGTGGTCAAGTGGCTGGCCGAGCAGGCCGAGGCGCTGGGCGTGGAAATCTTCCCCGGCTTCGCCGCCGCCGAAGTGCTCTACGACGAAAAGGGCCGCGTCAAGGGCGTGGCCACCGGCAACCTGGGCGTGGGCAAGGACGGCCAGCCCGGCGACAACTTCCAGCTCGGCATGGAACTGCTGGGCAAGTACACCCTTTTTGCCGAAGGTGCACGGGGTCACCTCGGCAAGCAGCTGCTGGCGAAGTACGACCTCACCGCCGGCCGTGACCCGCAGAGCTTCGCCATCGGCATCAAGGAACTCTGGGAGATCCCGCCCGAGAAGGCCGACCCGGGCCGCGTGGTGCACACCGCCGGCTGGCCGATGGACGACCAGACCTTCGGCGGCGGCTTCCTCTACCACCTGGAGGGCAACAAGGTCACGCTGGGCTTCGTCATCGGGCTGGACTACAGCAACCCCTGGCTCAGCCCTTTCGAAGAACTGCAGCGCTGGAAGACCCACCCGGCGATCCGCCGCCACATCGAAGGCGGCAAGCGCCTGAGCTACGGCGCCCGCGCCATCAACAACGGCAGCCCGCAGGCCATGCCCAAGATGGTCTTCCCCGGCGGTGCCCTCATCGGCTGCGACCTGGGCACCATGAACGCCGCACGCATCAAGGGCAGCCACGCCGCGTTGAAGAGCGGCATGCTCTGCGCCGAGGCCGTCTACGAAGCCGTCACCGCAGGCCGGGCCCAGGACGAGCTCAGCGCCTACCCGGCGGCCTTCGAGAGCAGCTGGCTGAACGAAGAGCTGCAGCAGACGCGCAACTTCAAGCTCTGGTTCAAGAAGGGCCGCCTGGTCGGTGAACTGATGACCGGGGTGGAGCAGTGGTTCCTGCCCAAGCTCGGCGTCAGCAACCCGCCCTGGACCCTGCACCGCAGCGAGCCGGACCACGTCTACCTGAAGCCGGCCGACCAGTGCCCGAAGATCGACTACCCCAAGCCCGACGGCCAGATCAGCTTCGATCGGCTGGGCAGCGTGTTCATCTCCAACACCAACCACGAAGAGAACCAGCCGGCGCACCTGACGCTGAAGGACGCGGGCAAGCCGGTGATTGTGAACCTGGCGCAGTACGCCGGACCGGAGTTCCGCTACTGCCCGGCCGGGGTGTACGAGTTCATGAAGAACGAGGACGGCAGCGACCGCCTGCAGATCAACGCGCAGAACTGCCTGCACTGCAAGACCTGCGACATCAAGGACCCGACGCAGAACATCGTCTGGGTCACGCCCGAAGGGGGCGGCGGGCCGAACTACGCAGGGATGTGAGTCACTGCTTCGCCCAGGCCGGCGGCCGCTTCTCGATGAAGGCCTGCACCCCCTCCAGCGCGCAGTCTTCCATCATGTTGCAGGCCATGGTCTGGCCGGCCAGCTGGTAAGCACCGGCCACACCTGTTTCCAGCTGGCGGTAGAACTGGCCCTTGCCCAGTGCAATGGCGGTGTGCGGCTTGGCGACGATGCTGGCCACCAGTTTTTCCACCTCCGCGTCCAGCGTGTCCAACGGCACCACGCGGTTGACCAGGCCGCGCTGGCGGGCTTCCTCGGCGCCGATGAAGTCGCCGGTCACCAGCATCTCGAAGGCCTGCTTGCGGCCCATGTTGCGCGACAGCGCCACGCTGGGCGTGGCGCAGAACAGCCCCAGGTTGACACCGCTGACGGCGAAGCGGGCGTTGTCCGATGCCACCGCCAGATCACAGGCCGCCACCAGCTGGCAGCCGGCCGCGGTGGCCACCGCATGCACCCGGGCGATCACCGGCACCGGCAGGGCCTGGATGGCCAGCATCATCTTGGCGCAGCGGCTGAACAGCGTCTGGTAGTACTCCAGCGAGGGCTGGGCACGCATTTCCTTCAGATCGTGGCCGGCGCAGAAAGCCCGACCTGCCGCAGCGATCACCACCACCCGCACCGTCGCGTCATCGGCGATGGCGTCGAACTCCTTCTGCAGCGCTGCCAGCATGTCCTCCGACAGCGAGTTGAAGGCCTGCGGCCGGTTCAACGTGAGGGTCACCACCCCACGGGAATCCTGTTGGCGCAGCACGAGCGGGTCATCGAGGGTCAGCATGGCTATCGGTCTCCTGGGAAAGCCTCTCATGGGGATGACAGGATGCTAGCTTGCGACACCGCTCCCCGCACCCAGGGCATGCGAGCAACACTCAACAGAAGGGTGCGAGGACGGCAGCAGGCCACGCTCTGGGCGTATGCTCGAATGCAATGACAAACTTCACGGTCCGCAGCGCCTGCCTCTTGCCACCACCTGTTGATCGCCGCCCTCGGCTGCGGCCCAACCGGGTACGCCCGGTGAGGCCCATCAGGGCAGCAAGGCGGCCAGCCACACACCGCGCTCGCCCCAGCGGCCACCCGATACGCCTCCATATGGCCTGCGCGAGGACGTGCGCAGCTACATGCGCACACTCAGCGAGCAGGAACCGCAGCTGGACGCCGCCTGGCTGGAGTCCACCGTCGGCCAGGCCCGCCACATCCCGCAGGTCACCCGGCTGATCATGCCGGCGGCCAGCCCGGCGGCGAAGAACTGGAGCGCCTACCGCGACCGCTTCATCGAGCCGCGGCGAATCGACGCTGGCCAGGCCTTCTGGAACCGCCACGCCACGGCCCTGCAGGCGGCTGAGGCGCGCTGGGGGGTGCCGGCCGAGCTGGTGGTCGGCATCATCGGCGTGGAGACCTTCTACGGCCAGATCACCGGCAACTTCCGGGTGCTGGACGCACTGGCCACCCTGGCCTTCGACTTCCCCAGCGGCCGCAGCGACCGCAGCGCGTTTTTCCGCGACGAGCTCACCTCGCTGCTGCGGTTGGCTCGGCGCGAGGGCCTGGACCTGCGCGAGCTGCGCGGCAGCTACGCCGGGGCGATCGGCTGGGGCCAGTTCATGCCCAGCTCCTGGACGCAGTACGGGGTGGACTTCGACGGCGATGGCCGGGTGGCGCTGCACCGCAGCGAGGTGGACGCCATCGGCAGCGTGGCCCACTACCTGGCCGCCTTCGGCTGGCAGAAGGGCCTGCCGACTCACCGGCCGGTCCAGCCGCCGGCAGACCCCCAGGCGCTGGCCCGGCTGATGGAGCCGGATATCCGCCCCAGCTTCACCGCGGCGCGCCTGGCCGAGATGGGCGTCGGGCTGGATGCGGCCGATCTGGCGCTGAGCCCGCCGCTGGCATTGGTCGAACTGCGCAACGGCGCGGATGCGCCACCGCAGTACTGGATCGGCACGCAGAACTTCTGGGTGGTGACGCGCTACAACTGGTCGGCCTACTACGCGATGGCGGTGATCCAGCTGGGCGAGGCGGTGGCCCGGCAGCGCCAGGTCCAGGCCGCCCTCGTCCAGAGCGAGACGGCAGCAACCGCCGCGACCGCTCCCGCGGCGCCGCCGACTGCATCGGCCCCTTCCGCCCCAGTGCGCTGACCGGAGCCGCACCGGGGCAACAGCGGAGCAACAGCGCGCGGCGCCCCTACACTGCGCAGCGTTTCGCCCCGGGCCCGGGGCCGTCCTGCGTCCCCCATGCTGCAATTCAAGAACATCTCCCTGCGCCGCGGCACCAAACTCGTGCTCGACGCCACCAGCTTCACCCTCCAGCCCGGCGAGAAGGCCAGTCTGGTGGGCCGCAACGGCGCGGGCAAGTCCTCCCTGTTTGCCCTGCTGACCGGCCGCCTGCACGCCGACGGCGGCGATGTCGAGATGCCGCCGCGCTGGCGCATCGGCGAGGTCGCCCAGTCCATGCCCGAAACCGACCAGGGCGCCACCGACTTCGTGCTGGAAGGCGATACCCCGCTGATGGCGGCGCGCGCCGCTCTGGCCAAGGCTGAAGCCGCTGGCGATGGCCATGCCATCGCCGACGCGCACACCGCCCTGGCCGAGGCCGGCGAGTTCGACGCCAAGGCGCGCGCCCAGGCGCTGCTGCTGGGCCTGGGTTTTCCGGTGGCCAGGCTGGATGCGGCGGTCAACAGCTTCTCCGGCGGCTGGCGCATGCGGCTGCAACTGGCGCGCGCACTGATGTGCCCCAGCGACCTGCTGCTGCTGGACGAGCCCACCAACCACCTGGACCTGGACGCCCTGGTCTGGCTGGAGGCCTGGCTGCAGCGCTACGAGGGCACGATGCTGGTCATCAGCCACGACCGCGAGTTCCTCGACGCGATCACCCGCGTCACGCTGCACCTGGACGAGGCCCGCGTCACCCGCTACGGCGGCAACTACACCGCCTTCGAGGGCATGCGTGCCGAGCGCATGGCCCAGCAGGCCGCGGCCTACGGACGCCAGCAGGACAAGATCGCGCAGTTGCAGCGCTTCATCGACCGCTTCAAGGCCAAGGCCACCAAGGCCAAGCAGGCACAGAGCCGGGTCAAGGCGCTGGCGCGCATGGAAAAGCTCGCACCGGTGCTGACCAGCGCGGACTTTGCCTTTGAGTTCCGTGAGCCCGAAAGCCTGCCCAACCCGATGCTGGTGCTCAACGACATGGCGGTGGGCTACCGCAGCCGGGACGACGTCACCCATCTCGAACGCGAAACCGTCATCGTGCGCGGCATCACCCGCGGCGTGCTGCCGGGTCAGCGCATCGGCATCCTGGGCGCCAACGGCCAGGGCAAGTCCACGCTGATCAAGACCCTGGCGCGCACCCTGCCGGTGCTGGCCGGGCGGGTGCAGGAGGGCAAGGGCCTGGCCATTGGCTACTTCGCCCAGCAGGAGATGGACCTGCTGCGTCCGGACGACGGGCCGCTGCTGCACATGGTCCGCCTGGCCAAGGAGGTCAGCCCGCAGGCTCGCGAGCAGGAACTGCGCGATTTCCTGGGCCGATTCCGCTTCACCGGCGACATGGTGATGCAGGCCGTGGGCAGTCTCTCCGGCGGCGAGAAGGCCCGTCTGGTGCTGGCGATGCTGGTGTGGCAGCGCCCCAACCTGCTGCTGCTGGACGAACCCACCAACCACCTGGACCTGGCCACCCGGGAGGCGCTGAGCCTGGCCCTGAACGAATACGAAGGCACCGTGATGCTCGTCAGCCACGACCGCGCGCTGCTGCGCGAGGTCTGCGACGAGTTCTGGCTGGTGGCCCATGGCCGGGTCGAACCCTTTGACGGGGATCTGGACGACTACCAGAAGTGGCTGCTGGAACAAAGCCGCGAGATCGCCCGCGCGGCGCGGGACGCCGCCAGCCCCCCCGCAACCGCGCCGGACGACTCAGCGCCGCTCAACCGCCGGGACGAGCGCCGCGCCCAGGCCGTGCAGCGCCAGAAGATCGCCGAGCAGGCCCGGCCGCACAAAAAGGCCCAGGCACAGGTCGAAACCCGCCTGGACGCGGCACAGAAGGAGCACGCCCAGGTGCTGGAGCAGATGGGCCTGCCCGATGTGCCTCCCGCCGAACGGGCCGAACAGGGCCGCCGCCTCAAGGCGCTGGACGACGAGATCGAGGCACTGGAGCTGCGCTGGCTGGAATTGGGTGAGCTGCTGGAGGCCCTGGAAAAGGCCTGAGGTCCCATCGTCCAGCTTGCCGAACAACAACTGTATATCCATCCAGTTTCGTGGCACACTGCCAGGTATGGATGGAACCGCTGCCCTCGTGACGCCATCGGGTGGACTGGCCGAACGCCAACCCTGGACCCCCGGTCTGTTCGAAGACATGCCGCCGGAGACAGCGCTGCGCCGACGCCGCGCGGGCGGCCAGCCACCGGGCAGTGGATCCACGTCGGCATCGAACAGCACCGACGCCGTCGGTGCAGCGCCGCTGCCGCGGCCTCTTCCTTTGCGCCGCGGCCGCTGGCCACAGGCTTCCCTCGGCAACCTGGCGGAGCTTCTAGCTCCCCCGCCGGTGCAGCCCACCCGCTGCCAGAGCGTGCTGCGGGCCCACGACGGCCGCGACCTGCCCGGCGCCCTGTCGGTCAACCCCTACCTGGGCTGCGCCCTGGCCTGCCAGCTCTGCCCGGCTGCGGTGGCCCTCCAACCCGTTGGTGGCACCGCGAATGCTGCTCCAGACCCGTCCACGGCGAACGCTGCGGTACTGGCCAAAGTCAACATCGCCGAGCGACTGCGCGAAGAGCTGCGCCGGCCCGGCTACCGCGCCCGCCCGCTGGCCCTGGGCAGTGCCGCGGAGTTGTACCAGGACGCCGAACGTGACCTGGGACTGACCCGGGCGGTGCTGCAGCTGCTGCTGGAGACCGGCCACCCGGTGACGCTGCGCAGCCGCTCTCCCGCGCTGCTGCGCGACCTCGACCTGCTGAGGGCACTCGCCGCACAGAACCTGCTGGCGGTATCGATCAGCCTGTGCAGCCTGGACGCCACCGTCTGGCCCCGCTTCGAGGGCCGCTGTGCAGCCCCTTCACAGCGCCTGCAGGCGATGGGCCGCCTTGCCCGTGCCGGCGTGCCGGTGGGCCTGTGGCTGGGCCCGCTGCTGCCAGCGGATCAGGACCCGCAGCGCGAAGCCCTGTTCGAGGCGGTGCAGGCTGCGGGTGCCCGCTTCGTGCACTGGTCACCCGACCTCGGTCAGGAAGACGACCTGGCGGCGCTGGCACAGCGCTTCGGGTTGGCTCGGCGCTGGCCGGAGCTGGACACCACCCTCTTTAGGCCGCCTGCCGCGCTGCGGCTGAAAGAACCCGCTAAACCCCGTCAGGTCGCCTTGTTCTGAGCGCGCTCCAAGTCTCTTCGCCGCCAGCTCAACAGATTGCACCCCACAGGTTGTGCCGTTACCCGTTACCCGTTACCCAGCAGCCGCAGCAACAATTCGACCCGGGCCTGAGCAGCCGCAGCAACAATTCGACCCGGGCCTGAGCAGCGGTCAGCCCTCCCGCGCTGGGCAGCACCTCGGCTGCACCGCAGACGATCGAGCCGCCGCCGCCCCGCAGCGCACGCAGCACCGACACCCCCTGCTGCTGCGCCCGCAGCAGGACCGCCAGCAGGTCCTGGTGCACCGTGCCGTTGCCGGTGCAGGCCACCACCAGGCCCTGAACCCCGCTCTCCAGCAGCAGCTCAACGATGCGACCGTCCGCCCCGCCGTGGCTGGAGACGATCTGCACCTCCGGCCAGATGTCGCGCGCCAGCACCTGCAACCCGAGGGCCACCGGCACCTCGGCAGTGTCCCGGAAGCGCCGCAGCCGCCCCTCCTCCACCACCGCCAGCGCGCCGGCATCGCCTGCGTCGAAAGCGTCCAGCCGGTAGGGATGCACCTTGCGCGCCTCCGCTCCCGCCCAGACCTTGCCGGCCAGCACCAGCAGCACACCCCGCAGTCCGCAGGGACGGGCCGCCACCGCCAACGCATCCAGCAGGTTCTGCGGACCGTCGGCCTGCAAGGCGTCGGCAGGTCGCATCGCCGCAGTGAACACCACCGGCTTGGCGGGTGAAAGCACACGCTGCACCAGGTAGGCGGTCTCTTCCAGCGTATCCGTGCCGTGTGTCACCAGCACCGCAGCCACCTCCGGCCGCACCAGATGGGCGGCAATGCGCTCGGTCAGCCGCCGCCACAGCGCATGCGTCATGTCCTTGCTGTCGATCTGCGCAACCTGCTCGCTTTCGATGCGCAGCCCGGGAGGGACCGGAGCCCGGTGGCCAAGCCCTTCCAGCAAGGCCAGCACCGGCGTCTGCCCGGCGGTGTAGCCGACGTTGTCACCCCGCTGGGCACTGGTTCCAGCGATCGTCCCTCCTGTGCCCAGCACCACCACGGTGGTCGCACCATGACCACCGCCGCCTGACACCGACGAGGTCTCGTCGAGTTCGAATTCAGGCGGGTCCGTTGGGATCTCGCCGGTGGTGCTTGTGTTTCCCATGAGACTGGACAAAAATACAGATACTGGATGGACAGACAGCCGTTCTACAGGAGCCAAACAGGACCCCCTGCCGATGGCATGCATCCTGCCACGCCCCCTCGGCTGCGTCCTCCGTCGCTTTCACCCTTGCGCATTGCGCCACTGTGAGGTTCCGTGGACACCAGCCCCAAGCTCACCGCCCGCCAGCAGCAGATCCTGGAGCTGATCCAGAGCAGCATCGAGCGCAGCGGCGCCCCACCCACCCGCGCCGAGATTGCAGCGGAGCTGGGCTTTCGCTCTGCCAATGCAGCCGAGGAGCACCTTCAAGCACTGGCTCGAAAAGGTGTGATTGATCTGCTGGGGGGCACCTCGCGCGGCATTCGCCTCAAGACGGAGACGCTGCGTTCGCTGAACGAATCCCGGCTCAAGGGCATCGGGCAGCAGTTCTCGCTGCCGCTGCCGTCACTGGCGCAGCTGACCCTGCCGCTGGTTGGACGGGTGGCGGCCGGCAGCCCGATCCTGGCCCAGGAACACATCGACAGGAGCTACACCGTCGAGGCCCACCTGTTTGCCCGCAAGCCCGACTACCTGCTGAAGGTGCGTGGCATGAGCATGCGCGACGCTGGCATCCTCGACGGCGACCTGCTGGCCGTGCAGCGTGCCAGCGAGGCCAAGAATGGGCAGATCGTGGTCGCCCGCCTGGGTGAGGAAGTCACCGTCAAACGCTTCCGTCGGGGCAAGAGCGGCATCGAGCTGATTCCGGAGAACCCGGACTTCGAAATCATTCACGTGGCACCGGAGCAGGAGCAGTTCTCGCTGGAGGGCATCGCCGTCGGGCTGATCCGCAACACGATGCTGATGTGAGCGCCATCCGAAAGGCCCCGTGAAGTAACAACGCGTTACTTCGAATTTGCCAAATCGATAAAGCTTGACTATTGGATGACGAAGATGGACTGGAACCCGCTGCCGATGGCTGTTGCCAGGAAAGAGAACCCGATGCCGCGCCTGCCCGATCTTCGCTTTGTCCGCCTGCTGGCCCACCGAATCCACCAGGCCATGGCCCGGCCTGCTGCACCCGGCCTGCTGCCGGCCGCCGCCGCGGTACATCCCCTGCGTTCCGCCCACGCGGTGGCGACCTGTGGCCTGTCGGCACCGAGGGCAGTTGGGTCGCTGATGCCGAAAGCGGCCCCGGGGAACTCGCGTCCCCTCACTGCGGGAGCAGGTGCCCGCCTGCGGGTGGATCCCAGCGATCGGCAGCGTGCCCTGATCTCCGGCACGATGCACGAGGTCTGCGATGCACTGGACAGCCTGATCGAGGAAGAAGCCCGCGCACGGCGCGCTCACTGAACAGGCGCGCGGACGTCACGGTCAGGTGGAGCCAAGGCCCCCAAGGACGCACCCAACACTTCCAAAGCGCTCCCCCAAAAAGCATCAAGGGGCCCATCGGGCCCCTTGTGCTGTCTGCCGAGGTGGGCTGAAAACAGCCCACACCGATCGTTCAGCCCATGTGCAAGCCGCCGTTGCAGCTGAAGTCGGCGCCGGTGGTGAAACCGGAGTCGGGACCGGCCAGCCAGGCGACGATCGAGCCGATTTCCTCGGGCGTGCCCAGGCGCTTGACCGGGATGCCCGCAACGATCTTCTCCAGCACTTCCGGCTTGATCGCACGGACCATGTCGGTGCCGATGTAACCCGGGCTGACGGTGTTCACGGTCACGCCCTTGTTGGCCATTTCCTGCGCCAGGGCCATCGTGAAGCCGTGCATGCCGGCCTTGGCGGCCGAGTAGTTGGTCTGGCCAGCCTGACCCTTTTCGCCGTTGACCGACGAGATCTGGATGATGCGCCCGAAGCCCTTTTCCACCATGCCCGGCACGACCTGCTTGGTCACGTTGAACATGGAGGTCAGGTTGGTGCTGATGACCGCGTCCCAATCCTCGCGGGTCATCTTCAGGAACATGCGGTCCTTGGTGATGCCGGCGTTGTTGACCAGCACGTCGATCGTGCCGTGCTCGCCGATGGCCTTCTGGAAAGCCTCGACGGTGGAGTCCCAGTCCGCCACGTTGCCGACCGAGGCGTAGAAGGTATAGCCGTCGGCCTTCTGCTCGTCGAGCCACTTGTTGAAGTCGCGGGTCGGGCCGCAACCGGCGATCACCTTGAAGCCTTCCTGGTGCAGGCGGCGGCAGATGGAGGTACCAATGCCACCCATCCCTCCGGTGACGTAAGCAACTTTCTGGGTCATGCTGTCTCTCCTATGTCTAGCAGCCTGGATACGATAAACAGGCTTGGCTTTGGGGGTTCATCGGGTCCACCCTCGGGCAGGGGCAAGTCCCGAGGGCAACCGTTGTCTGAAGGCCGCAACGGCGCGCTCAGCGCTCCACGGTCAGGGCCACGCCCATGCCGCCGCCGATGCACAGCGAGGCGATGCCCTTCCTGGCGTCGCGGCGCTGCATTTCATGCAGCAGCGTCACCAGGATGCGGCAGCCGGAAGCGCCGATCGGGTGGCCGATGGCGATGGCGCCACCGTTGACGTTGACCTTGCTGGTGTCCCAGCCCATTTCCTTGTGCACTGCACAGGCCTGGGCCGCGAAGGCTTCGTTGATCTCGAGCAGGTCGAGATCGGCCGCAGACCAGCCGGCACGCTGCAGCGCACGGCGGGCCGCCGGCACCGGGCCCATGCCCATGATGGCGGGGTCCAGGCCGGCGCTGGCGTAGCTGGCGATGCGCGCCAGGGGCTTGAGGCCCAGGGCGGCGGCCTTGGCCGCGCTCATCACCATCACCGCGGCAGCGCCGTCGTTGATGCCTGAGGCGTTGCCGGCGGTGACCGAGCCGGCCTTGTCGAAGGCGGGCTTCAGACCGGCCAGGCCTTCCAGGCTGGACTTGCGGTTCAGGAACTCGTCGGTGTCAAACACCACCGGGTCGCCCTTGCGCTGCGGGATGCTGATGCCGACGATTTCGTCCTTGAACCTGCCCGCATCCTGGGCGGCCGCGGCCTTCTGCTGCGAGGCCAGCGCCAGGGCATCCTGGTCTTCGCGGCTGATGCCGTATTGCTTGGCGACGTTCTCGGCGGTGATGCCCATGTGGTACTTGTTGTACACGTCCCACAGGCCGTCGTTGATCATGGTGTCGACCAGCTTGGTGTCGCCCATGCGTGCGCCGTTGCGGCTGTTCATCAACACGTGCGGGGAGGCGCTCATGTTCTCCTGGCCGCCGGCGATGACGATCTCGCTGTCGCCGTCGCGGATGGCCTGCGCGGCCAGCATCACCGCCTTCAGGCCGGAGCCGCAGACCTTGTTGATGGTCATCGCGGGCACGGCGTTGGGCAGGCCGGACTTGATGACGGTCTGGCGCGCCGGGTTCTGACCCGAGCCGGCGGTGAGCACCTGGCCGAGGATGACTTCCCCGATCTGATCCCCGGCCAGCCCGGTACGGGCGAGCAGGCCCTGGATGACGGCGGCGCCCAGATCAGGGGCTGCGATGCCGGCGAGCGAGCCGCCGAACTTGCCCACCGCGGTGCGAGCGGCGGCGACGATGACGATGTCGGTCATGAATGTTTCCTTGCGATCACGGAACTGGAAAAGCGGCCAAGAGTATCGCCCAGTCACGGCCCTGGCAGGGCCCTGCCAGGGCAACGCTCAGCCGGCCTTCTGCTTCACGTAGCGACCCGGCGCCGGCTCGATGGCCTTGTGGCTGCGGTTGCCGAACGATTTCGGCGCTGCCTTGAGCTTGCCGCCGTTCGGGTTCAACCAGTCGGTCCACTCGGTCCACCAGCTGCCGGGCACCGAGGTGGCTCCTTCCAGCCACTGCTGTGCAGAGCCCGACAGGTCGTCGTTCTTCCAGTAGTTGCGCTTCTTCTTCGCAGGCGGGTTGATGACGCCGGCGATGTGCCCGGATGCACCCAGCACGTAGCGCAGCGGCCCCTTGAGGATGCGCGTGTTCAGGTAGGCCGAATCCCAGGGCACGATGTGGTCTTCACGCGAGGCGTAAACGAACGCAGGGCATTCGATTGCACCCAGGTTCACCTTCTCGCCGCAGACGGTCAATGCGCCTGGCACCTTGAGCTTGTCTTCCAGGTAGGTGTGGCGCAGGTACCAGCAGTACATCGGCCCGGGCAGGTTGGTGCCGTCGGAATTCCAGTACAGCAGGTCGAAAGGCGGCGGCGCCTCGCCCTTCAGGTAGTTACCGACCACGTAGTTCCACACCAGGTCGTTCGGGCGCAGGAAGCTGAACGTGGTGGCCAGCTCCTTGCCCTTGAGCAGGCCCGGGCCGCCAGGGGCATCGGCGCCGATGCTCATCTCACGCAGTCGCACGCTGGTCTCGTCGACGAAAAGGTCCAGCACGCCGGTGGCACTGAAGTCCAGGAAGGAAGTCAGCATGGTCAGGCTGGCGGCCGGCTGCTCGCCGCGCGCAGCCAGCACCGCCAGGGCGGTGGCCAGCAGGGTACCGCCGACGCAGAAACCCAGCGTGTTCATCGTAGGGGAGCCGCTGATCTCCTGCACCACCCGCACGGCGCGGATCACGGCATCCTCGATGTAGTCGTCCCAGCTCTTGCCGGCGAGGCTCTCGTCGACGTTGCGCCAGCTCACCACGAACAGTCGGTGGCCCTGTTCCACCGTGTACCGGATCAGCGAGTTCTCCGGCTGCAGGTCCATGATGTAGAACTTGTTGATGCAAGGCGGCACGAAGAGCATCGGCTTGTCGTACACCTTGTCGGTCAACGGCTTGTATTCGATCAGCTGGAACAGCTCGTTCTCGAACACCACGGCGCCTTCGGTGGTAGCGACGTTGCGACCCACTTCGAACACCGATTCGTCGGTCTGCGACACATGGCCCTGCTGCAGATCCTTGACCAGCAGCGCCATGCCCTGAGACAGGCTCTCGCCCTTCGTATCCAGGGCCTTCTTCTGTGCGTCCGCGTTCAGGGCCAGGAAGTTGGAGGGCGCTGCCGCATCGATCCACTGCTGCACCGCAAAGCGCACGCGCGCCTTGGTCTTTTCATCGCCCTGCACCGCTTCGGCCAGCTCCATCAGGGTGCGGGCGTTGAGCAGGTAATTGGCAGCGGCAAAACCCGCCATCGGGTTGGAGGCCCAGGCGTCGGACGAGAAGCGGCGGTCGCCCTTGAGCTCCGCAGAACCTGCCCCGGCGCTGAGGCTGCTGTTCCACAGCCCGGCGGCCTGGCGCAGGTACTCGGCCTGGATGCGCGCGAGCTCGGTCGGCGCGATTTTCAGGTCGGCAAAGGCCTGCAGAGCAGGCCCCAGGCTGCTGCCCAGTGCGCTCACCTGCTGACCGAGTTTGCCGGTGTCCGGCAGGCCGGGCAGGTTGAAGGGGCTGGCGCCAGCGCCCGCGCCCATCAACCCAGGAATGCCCCAGGGGGCAAAATTCGTAGCTTGCATCGTCTCCACTCCACCTCGGGATTGCGCCGAATCAAAATCTTCGCACCGCCAGTATCCCAGACGAGGATTGTCGTCAGGACGGCTTGCACGAAACTTTTCAGCGCCCATCCCCCCACCCCGACACCACACGCGCCGACGGAACCCACTCATGTACCTGATCGCCATTGCCTGGATGTACGTGGCCCTGATGATGTCCCTGGCCGAGGGCTTCAGCCCGAATGGCACCTGGCTGGGCGCGTTTTTCACGCTTCTGATGTACGGCGTCGGTCCGGTGAGCCTGCTGATGTACCTGCTCGGCACCCCAGGACGTCGCCGTCTGCGTCAACGCGCCCAGGCACAGGCAGAGTCGCAGGCCGAGGCTCAAGTGCAGGCAGATTCGACCGGCCTCATGCTCTCGGATCCCGGCAAGCCGTCGTCAGCCCTGAAGCCAGATCAGCGCTGACATTCGCCCGGTGCGCGGGCTGCGCCGATACGAGAAGCAGTGGACCGCGTTGGTGTGGGTGCACCAACCCGCCGTGCCGTCGTTGCCGCCCACCGCGGTCAGGCCCGCGGCGCGCAGCCGGTCTCGCCCCAGGCCCGGCAGGTCGGCCCACCACTTGTCCTGACCCGCTGGATCACGGCCGACCGGCCTGAATCGCGGGTTCGTGCCGGCCCCCTCCCGGAGAGGGCCCACCCCCGCACCGCCGAACGCGGCTATCACATCGGCCCCCACCTCGAAGGCCGCCGGCCCGATGCAAGGCCCCAACCAGGCCTCGACGTCTTCCGGCCCGGTGCCGGCCAGTGCGCACAGACGCTCCAGCGCGGCTTCCACGACGCCACCGGCCAGGCCCCGCCAGCCGGCATGGGCCGCTGCCACGGCGCGCCCCCGCCGGTCAGCCATCAGAACCGGCAGGCAGTCGGCCACCTGGATCTCGCAGACCCGCCCAGGGCGATCGGTGACACAGGCATCGGCCACAGCCTGCGGCAGCATCCCTTGAGGATCCTCCAGAGAAGCCTCGCCCACCTCATGCACCGCCACACCATGGACCTGATCCAGACGCACCAGGGGCCTGCCCACGCGGTCAAGCAGGGCCTGCCGGTTGGCGAGGACGGCTCTGTCATCGTCCCCGATGCCCGGCTTCAGATTGAAGCTGTCGAAGGGCGAGAGCCCAACACCACCCTGCCGACCGGTCATCAGCGCGGCCACCCGGGGCGACGTGAACCGGGGCAGCCACCATCCGGCAGGCAGCGTGGCCGAAGTCACCTCAGCTCTCCGCATCAGGACACGCAGAGGGCTGCGCCGCCTGGAAGGCCGGCAAGGCCATGCACCGATCGAAGATGGCCATCAGGGTGGGCACGTGGTCGAGGCGGCAATCGAAGCGCTGCGCATTGAAGATCTGCGGCACCAGCAGGCAGTCGGCCAGACCGGGCTGATCCGCATGGCAGAACAGACCCGTCTGCCCGTCGGCCAGCAGGCGGCGCTCCACCGCTTCCAGGCCGGTCTCCACCCAATGCCGGTACCAGGCGTTCTTGGCGTCCTCGGTTGCACGCAGCTCCTTGACCAGGTAGCGCAGCACCCGCAGGTTGTTGAGCGGGTGGATCTCGCAGGCGATGTCCTGGGCGATGGCCCTCACCCGGGCGCGCCCGAATGAATCGGCAGGCAGCAGCGGCGGCTGTGGATGGGTCTCTTCCAGATACTCGATGATGGCCAGCGACTGACTCAGAGACTGCCCGTCTTCAACGAGGAGCGGCACCAGCCGATTGGAGGACCGGGTTGCGTAGTCCCCCTCCAGTTGCTCATTGCGCACCAGATGCACCGGCCGGTAGTCGTAGGCCAGCCCCTTCAGCGCCAGGGCGATGCGCACTCGAAACGATGCCGAAGAGCGGAAATAGTTGTAGAGCTCCACCGAAACGCACTCCTCTCGTGAAAACCTGCTGGCCCTCGCCGAACGGCAGGCGGCCGGCTGCTGCGGCGGACGATGATGCCACGGGGCTCGCGATAAACTGGCCGCATGCATCTTTCGCGTCGCATCAAGCACTGCCGGGAGTGCGGCAGCCCGGTGGACTACCGGATCCCGGCCGACGACAACCGCGAGCGCGCCACCTGCCGCGCCTGCGAGATGGTGCATTACGAGAATCCGCTGAACGTGGTTGGCACCTTGCCGGTGTGGCAGGACCAGGTGCTGCTGTGCCGCCGCAACATCGAGCCCCGCCGCGGTCTGTGGACCTTGCCTGCTGGATTCATGGAGCTGGGCGAGACCACCTCGGAAGGTGCCGTGCGCGAGACCGCGGAGGAGGCCGGCGCCCACATCGAGCTGCTGCCGCTGTTCACCGTCATCAATGTGGTGCCGGCCGGGCAGGTGCACTTCTTCTACCGGGCCACCCTGTTGGACACCCAGTTCGACCCGGGGCCGGAAACCATCGAAGTCGGACTGTTCCGACAATCCGAGATTCCCTGGGAGGAGCTGGCCTTCCGCACGGTGAAACTGACCTTGCAGCACTACTTCGAGGACGCCCGTCGGGGCCAATTCGGCATGCACTGCCGAGACATCGCCTGAACGCCGACCGGCACCGATGACCACCTCCACCCCGCGCAACACGCGCCCGGCGCCCGGCCCCCGTCCCGGCGTCACCTCCACACGGCCAGCCCCCCCTGCTGCCCCCACGCCAGAACAGGCCTCCGCGAACGAGCAGGTGGACTCGACGCTGGAAGACCCGGCCGCCGCGGACCCCCCCGCTTCCCGGCTGAGGGAGGATCTGCTCAATCCGGACCCGCTGCTGGACTGCCTGCTGGAAGTTTGCCGACTGCACGGTGTGAGCAGCTCGCGTGCGGCCCTGACCTCCGGCCTGCCGCTGCAGGACGGGCTGCTCACGGTCAGCCTGGTCGAGCGGGCCGCCGCACGGGCCGGCATGGCCGTGCGGCTGCAACGCGCCCGACCCAACCGCATCGACGTCGCCACGCTGCCGGCCATCCTGCTGCTCAATGGCAATGACGCCTGCGTGTTGCTCGGCTGGAACCGCGACGGTGACGCCCGGGTGCTGATGCCCGAAACCGGCCAGGGCGCGGTGCTGATGCCGCGGCGCGAACTGGCGCGGCGCTACACCGGCATCACGCTGTTCGTGCGACCGCACTTCCGCTTCGATGAGCGCAGCCCGGAAGCACGCCCGACCCGCAAGGGACACTGGTTCTGGAGCGCCATCGCCAGCCAGCGGGGTGTCTACCGGGATGTGCTCTGGGCGGCCTTTCTGGTCAACGTCTTTGCCCTGGCCTTCCCGATCTTCACGATGAACGTGTACGACCGGGTGGTGCCCAACCATGCGGTCGAAACCCTGTGGGTGCTGTCGCTGGGGCTGTTGCTGGTGCTCGGGGCGGATTTCTACCTGCGGCTGCTGCGCAGCCATTTTGTGGACGAGGCCAGTGCCCGCATCGACCTGCGGCTGTCCTCGCACCTGCTCGAACGGGTGCTGGCGATGCGCCTGGAACACCGCCCGGCCTCGGTCGGTTCGTTTGCGGCCAACCTGCGCGGCTATGAGCAGGTGCGCGATTTCATCGCCTCCTCCACGGTGACGGCACTGGTGGATCTGCCGTTCATGCTGCTGTTCATCGCCGCGCTGGCCTGGATCTCGCCCTGGCTGGTGCTGCCGGTGCTGGCTGCCTTCGGCGTGATCCTGGTGGTGGGCTTCATCCTCCAGCACCGACTGCATGAGTTGGCCCAGACCACCTACCAGGCCGGAGCCCAGCGCAACGCCACGCTGGTGGAGGCGCTGTCGGGCATCGAGACCATCAAAACCCAGGCCGCCGAGTCGGTGATGCAGGCGCGCTGGGAGCGCAACAACCAGTTCCTGGCCCACACCCAGGTGCGCATGCGCGAGCTGGCCGGCAAGGCCAACTACGGCACCGCAACCCTGACGCAGCTGGTGACGTTGTCGATCGTGCTGATCGGTGTGTTGCTGATCTCGCAGCGCGAGCTCACCATGGGCGCATTGATCGCCTCCACCGCGCTGGCCTCGCGGGCACTGGCACCGGCCGGCCAGATCGTCGCGCTGCTGATGCAGTACCAGGGCGCCCGCACGGCACTGCAGTCGCTGGACAAGGTCATGGCCCAGCCGGTGGAACGCGAAGAGGGGCAGAACTTCCTGCACCGCCGCGAACTCAAGGGCGACATCGAACTGCGCAACCTGCGTTTTGCCTATCCCGGCCGGGACGATGCGGTGCTCGACGGCATCAACCTGCGCATCGCCGCGGGTGAACGGGTGGCGCTGATCGGCCGGGTGGGTTCGGGCAAGACCACCTTGCAAAAGCTCATGCTGGGGCTGTACCAGCCCACCGAAGGTGCAGTGCTGCTCGATGGCATCGACCTGCGGCAACTGGACCCGGCGGATGTGCGCCGCAACCTGGCTTACGTCTCACAGGACGTCATGCTGTTCTACGGCACGCTGCGCGAGAACATCACCATGGGCCTGCCCTACGCGGACGACCAGGCGGTCGTCGCCGCGGCGGACACGGCCTGCCTGCTGGACTTCGTCAATCGCCACCCGCGCGGGTTCGATCTGCAGGTGGGTGAACGCGGCGATCTGCTCTCAGGCGGGCAACGCCAGGCGGTGGGCATCGCCCGGGCCGTGCTGCATCACGCACCGATCCTGCTGCTGGACGAACCCACCAGCGCGATGGACTTCTCCACCGAGGCGCAGATCACCCGCAAGGTGTCCGAGTTCGCCGCCGGCAAGACGGTGGTGCTGGTGACCCACCGCACCTCCATGCTGGCGCTGGTCAACCGGGTGATCGTGGTCGACGGCGGACGCATCGTCGCCGACGGGCCGCGTGACCGCATACTGGAAGCCCTGCAGGCCGGGCGAATCGCGAGGGCCGCCTGATGAACGAGAGGCTGCTCAACGCCGGTCGGCGGGTGTTCGGTACCCTGGAGACGCTGCGTCAGCGCATCGAACCCCTGAGCTCCCGGGTGCTGGGCCCCACCGTGACCAACGCCCGGGCGGCCAAGGAGGCGATCAACTACGAGCTGGAGGCCGACGAGCTGCTCAACCTGGAACGCACCGCCCGAGCGCAGCGCATCGTGCGGGTGGCCGTTGCCGTGGTGCTGCTGTTGATCCTCTGGTCGGCGTTTGCATCGATCGACGAAGTGACCCGCGGGGAAGGCAAGGTCATCCCTTCCCGCCAGCTGCAGGTGGTGCAGTCGCTCGATGGCGGCGTGGTTTCCGAAATTCTGGTGCGCGAGGGCCAGGAGGTGGATGCCGGCCAGATGCTGCTGCGCATCGACGAAACCCGCGCCACCTCCGGCGTGCGCGAAAGTGCGGCCCAGGCTTTTGCCCTGCGGGTCAAGCAGGCCCGCCTGAAGGCGCTGGGTGAGGGAGTGGCCTTCCTGCCACCGGCGGCCCGTGCGGGCGATGTCGAAGAGCAGCGCATCATCGACGAGGAGCGCAATCTCTACCAATCGCGGGTGTCGGAACTCAACTCCAACATATCGATCAGCCGCCAGCAACTGCTGCAAAGGGAACAGGAATTGACCGAAGCCCGCGCACGCCGCGCCGCCGCGCAGCGCACGCTGGATATCTCCCGCCAGGAGTTGACCAAAACCCGCCCGCTGCTGCGCTCCGGCGCCATCTCGGAGGTGGAGGTGCTGCGGCTGGAACGGGAAGTCAGCCGGGCCCAGGGTGACGTGGAACAGACCACCGCACAGATTGCCCGGGTGCAGGCCGCCATCGGCGAGGCACAGCGCAAAATCTCCGAAATCGAATTGACCTTCCGAAACGAGGCCCGCAAGGAGCTGTCCGAAGTGCTGGGCCGGCTGAATACCCTCAACGAAGGGGCAGTGGCCCTGGCCGACAAGGTCAGCAAGGCCCAGGTCAAATCCCCGGTGCGCGGCAGGGTGCAGCGCCTGCTGGCCAATACCATCGGCGGGGTGGTGCAACCCGGCAAGGACATCGTCGAGATCGTGCCGCTGGACGATGCGCTGGTGCTGGAGGCCCGGGTCCAACCCAAGGACATCGCCTTCATCCACCCAGGCCAGACGGCCACCGTCAAGTTCACGGCCTACGACTTCTCGATATACGGCGGCCTGTCGGCCAAGGTGGAGAACATCAGCCCGGATACCCAGGTCGACGAGCGCGGCAATGCCTTCTATGTGGTCAGGGTCCGCACCGATGAGGTTCATTTCGATGACACGAAGCCCATCATTCCGGGCATGACGGCGGAGGTCGATATCCTCACCGGCAAAAAAACTGTCCTGTCGTACCTGCTCAAGCCCGTTCTCAAAGCCAAGGCCTACGCGCTTCGGGAGCGCTGAGTCACTCTCGCCAGCGCGACTTCCATTGGTCGCCCCAGATGAGTCCTGATCGGCGCAAGACATCTTCCGGGTGGTTCCATTGCGCCCCGGATCTGCATCTCTTCCAGTTCAGTAGTGCACTCACCCCCCAAGCCGGCAGGGGATTCGTTTCCGAATCGTCACGGTTTGTCATTGCGGGCCACTGCCCCCTTATCGAATCGGGACGGCAAGGTTATCCTTGCGGGAATTGCCATTTGCCGGAAGGCATCGGCGACTTGCCTGCGGTAAATCGACCGCAGCGCAGCGACCCGGAAACCCCGGCCGGGGGATGACCCCGATCCGACCGCATTCGAAAGGTTCTCCATGGCCACTTCTGCCCGAAGCACCTCCGCCAGGCCCTCGACCAAAACCGCCGCACGCGCCAAGAGCCCGCAGGACAACGTCGAATCCCTGGGCGCCCTGCTCACGCCGGACTATGTGCCGATGCGGCAGATGAGCGGCAAGGTGACCGGCGTGTGGGGCCAGGCATTCGTGCGCAAGGCCGATGGCACACTCAAGGCCCTGGTGGTCGGCGACGAGCTGGTCAAGGGCGACGTCGTGATGACCTCGCAGAACGGCCTGATCCAGTTGAACGACGAAGGCGCACGCCTGGCCCGGCTGCCCAACATCGACTCACTGGAGCGGGTGCTGGTGGCCGTGGACGCGGGCGATGCCGCTCCGGCTGCAGGTTTTGCCAGCGGAGGCAACCTCGGCCCGGGTTACCGCGTCGACCGGATGATCGAGGTGGTCGGGGGCAACGAATACACCTTCGACGGGGTTTCGACCGCCGGCAGCCTGGTGGGACCGAACGACGTGGACAACTTCGTGTCCCGCGTGGCTTCGGTGGAGCCGGGCGGGCCGGGTGCGTCGGACGACGGCGTGCCTGAAGGAACGACAGCCCCGAACACGCTGGTCTACACCGTGACGCTGACCGGTCTGTCCAGCACGGCGCAGACCCTGCCCTTCAGCATCGGCGGCGGCACGGCCGAAGCCAACGACTACGGCGCGGCCACCTTCTCCAACGGAGTGGTGAACAACGGCAACGGGACGATCACCATTCCGGGCGGGGTGTCGAGCTTCACCGTCAGCATCCCGACGGTGGCCGATGGTGTCGTCGAAAACGACGAAACACTGCCCCTGACCGTGGACGGGATCACCGGCACGGGTTCAATTGACAACGACGACAGTCGGCCCTCGGCAGCGGCAGATAGCTTCACTGCCAACGAGGATGGCAGCGTTTCCGTGCCGGTGCTAGTCAACGACAGCGATCTGGACGGTGACACCCTCACCGTCACGCAGGTCAACGGCAGCCCGATCACCGCAGGAGGGCCCGCCATCGCGGTTGCCAACGGCACGGTCAGCCTCACAACGGCGGGTGAACTGCTGTTCACGCCGACGGCGAACTACAACGGCCCGGCCTCCTTCACCTACACCGTCTCCGACCCCTACGGCAACACGGCGACGGCCACTGCCAGCGGCACGGTGGCGGCCGTCAATGACGCTCCCACGGCAGCGGCGGACAGCTTCTCCACCAACGAAGACACCGCCGTCACCGTCCAGGTGCTGGCCAATGACACGGACATCGACGGCGACACCCTCAGTGTCACCCAGGTCAACGGCGGCGCCATCACGGCCGGCGGCCCCGCCGTGGCGGTCACCAACGGCAGCGTGGCCCTGACCACTGCCGGTGAGCTGGTTTTCACCCCGGCGGCCAACTACAACGGCCCGGCGTCCTTCACCTACACGGTGTCGGATGGCAACGGCAGCACCGCCACAGCCACCGTCAGTGGTACGGTGGTGGCCGTCAACGACGCGCCGACGGCGGTGGCTGACACCTTCACCACCAACGAAGACACCGCAGTCACCGTTGCGGTCCTGACCAATGACAGCGACGTGGACGGCGACACCCTCACCGTCACCCAGGTCAACAGCAGCGCCATCACGGCCGGCGGCCCCGCCGTGGCGGTCACCAACGGCAGCGTGGCCCTGACCACTGCCGGTGAGCTGGTCTTCACCCCGGCGGCCAACTACAACGGCCCGGCGTCCTTCACCTACACGGTGTCGGATGGCAGCGGGAGCACCGCCACAGCCACCGTCAGTGGTTCGGTGGCGGCGATCAACGACGCTCCAAATGCAGTTGCCGACACTTTCACCACCAACGAGGACACCGCGGTCACCGTGGCCGTGCTGACCAACGACTCGGACATCGATGGCGACACCCTCACCGTCACCCAGGTCAACGGCAGCGCCATCACCGCCGGTGGAGCCGCCGTGGCCGTTACCAACGGCAGCGTGGTCCTCACCGCCGCTGGTGAATTGATCTTCACCCCGTCAGCCAACTACAGCGGCGCGGCTTCCTTCACCTACACCGTCGCCGACGGCACCGGGCTGACTTCCACGGCCAACGTCACCGGCACGGTCACCGCCGTGCCCGACGCCCCGCTGGCCCAGCCCGACACTTTCACCACCAACGAGGACACCGCCGTCACCGTGGCCGTGCTGGCCAACGACAGCGATGCCGATGGCGACACCCTCACCGTCACGCAGGTCAACGGCAGCGCCATCACTGCTGGCGGGGCTGCCGTGGCCGTCACCAACGGCAGCGTGGTCCTGACGACGGCCGGTGAGCTGGTCTTCCACCCGCCGCCAACTACAGCGGCGCGGCTTCCTTCACCTACACCGTCGCAGACGGCACCGGGCTGACTTCCACGGCCAACGTCACCGGCACGGTCACCGCCGTGCCCGACGCCCCGCTGGCCCAGCCCGACACTTTCACCACCAACGAGGACACCGCCGTCACCGTGGCCGTGCTGGCCAACGACAGCGATGCCGATGGCGACACCCTCACCGTCACGCAGGTCAACGGCAGCGCCATCACTGCTGGCGGGGCTGCCGTGGCCGTCACCAACGGCAGCGTGGTCCTGACGACGGCCGGTGAGCTGGTCTTCACACCCGCCGCCAACTACAGCGGCGCGGCTTCCTTCACCTACACCGTCGCCGACGGCACCGGGCTGACTTCCACGGCCAACGTCACCGGCACGGTCACCGCCGTGCCGGACGCCCCGCTGGCCCAGCCCGACACTTTCACCACCAACGAGGACACCGCCGTCACCGTGGCCGTGCTGGCCAACGACAGCGATGCCGATGGCGACACCCTCACCGTCACGCAGGTCAACGGCAGCGCCATCACTGCTGGCGGGGCTGCCGTGGCCGTCACCAACGGCAGCGTGGTCCTGACGACGGCCGGTGAGCTGGTCTTCACACCCGCCGCCAACTACAGCGGCGCGGCTTCCTTCACCTACACCGTCGCAGACGGCACCGGGCTGACTTCCACGGCCAACGTCACCGGCACGGTCACCGCCGTGCCCGACGCCCCGCTGGCCCAGCCCGACACTTTCACCACCAACGAGGACACCGCCGTCACCGTGGCCGTGCTGGCCAACGACAGCGATGCCGATGGCGACACCCTCACCGTCACGCAGGTCAACGGCAGCGCCATCACTGCTGGCGGGGCTGCCGTGGCCGTCACCAACGGCAGCGTGGTCCTGACGACGGCCGGTGAGCTGGTCTTCACACCCGCCGCCAACTACAGCGGCGCGGCTTCCTTCACCTACACCGTCGCAGACGGCACCGGGCTGACTTCCACGGCCAACGTCACCGGCACGGTGGCTGAGGTCAACGATCCCCCCATCAACACCATGCCAACGTCCACTGCGGCGCTGTCCATGAACGAAGATGGGGAAAACAACCTGGGCGCCGTCACCGGACCCATTGTGTTCAGCAGTGCACGGTCCACGGCCATTTCGGTTGGCGATGCCGACTCTGGAGACACCCTGACCACCGTGATCACGGTGACCAACGGCAGCTTCACGGTGGGAAGCAGCTCGGTCACCGGAGTGGAGGTTCGCAACAACGGCAGTGCCTCGGTCACGCTGATCGGAACGGCTGCGGCCATCACCGCCGCGCTGGAGGGCAGTACGTATGTCAATGCCGCCGACTTCAATGGCAGTGCCACCCTGACGGTACGCAGCACCGACCCCCACGGCGTGGTGGATCAGGACTCGACCACCTTGACGGTCAATGCCGTGCAGGACGCCGTGCTCGACTCTGCAATCACCAACGAAGGCCAGGCCGTCACGATCCAGGTGCTGGGCAATGACAGCTACGAGGACAGCAGCGCACTCATCACGGCGGTGAACGGGCAGGCCATTGCGACAGGGCAATCGGTTTCGGTGGCCAACGGTACCGTGACGCTCAACAGCGATGGAACGCTGTCCTTTGCCCCCTCGTCTGGGTACAGCAATACGGCAGAGACGCCCACCACCTTTACCTACACCGTCACGGCAGGCGGCAAGACCGAGGCCGCCATGGTGGCCGTGCAGGTCACACCGGCAGCCGACCTGGCCCTGAGTGCCAACGGCTACTGGACCTTCGACAACAGCACCACCACCGGCATCACAACCACCACGGCCAACGAGCAAGCCACCACCCAGATCGGCACCCTCAGCGGTGACGCCAGGATCGGTGCAGGTACCCACGACGGCAATGCTCTGGTGCTCAGCAGCTCGGATGGTTCCAACGATTTCCTGGCCCTGGACAGCACGGTGACCTCCGCGCTGGTGGGTGGCGCCGCCTCCAGCCAGGCCACGCTGGCCTTCTGGATCAACACCACCCAGCGCGGTTCCTCCAACGGCTACTCCTCACCCTCGGTGATCGGCAACAGCGCCAGCGGCAACAACGACATCCAGTGGGGTTGGCTCAACTCCAGCGGCCAGATCGGCATCGCGCGGGGTTCGGCGAACACATCGGTCAGTGACACCGTGGTCGCAGACGGCACCTGGCATCAGGTAACCATCGGCTACGATTTCGATGCCGAAGTCGCCAAGATCTACGTGGATGGAGTACTGGAGTACAGCGGCGATCTGCTGGCAGATTCCGTCGTCACCCAACTGGCTGGACTGGGCGTGACATCCGGACAGTCCGGCGCACTCTCGACCTACCTCAACGGTCAATTGGATGACGTACGCATCTACGACCGGGTGTTGACCGATGCGGAGGTCAGCGCGATCTACGTCTCCGAGAGCCTGACCACCGCGGCAGGCGCGGTCACCGTAGACAGTGTCAGCAGCGATGGCAGTGTGCAGTTCGCCATCGACGGTGGATTGCATGCATCGATCAGTCTGTCGGGCGCCCCTGCCGGAGCCGTCCTCAGCGATGGAAACGGGCACAGCCTGACGTTGACGGGCGGTTCCGGGGTGATCAGCAACCCATCGGCCTGGAATCTGGACCAACTCAAGCTCAGCAACCTGGGCGGGATGTCTGCGTTGTTGTCGATAGAGTCCACCCAGACCGGCGGCACCCTGGCCAACTCCACCTTGAACATCGTTGCGGCACACCATGCCACCGCCAGCAACGAAACCCTTTCGGGCGGCACCGGTACGGACGTCTTTGCCTGGTCCCTCGGCGATGTGGGCTCAGACCAGGTTCAGGGCTTCGAAGCCGTGCAAGCCGTCAATGCCGGCGGCGATGTACTGGACTTGCGGGACCTGCTCAGCGGCGAAACCGGAGCCAATCTGGAGAACTACCTCTCCTTCGAGACATCAGGATCCTCCACCGTGCTGCACATCAGCACCCAGGGCCAGTTCGCCAGTGGCAGCTACGATGCCAGCAAGGAGAACGCCACGATCACCCTGTCGGGGACTTCGCTGGCCAGCGACCTCGGGCTGGGTTCTGCTGCAACCGATGCTCAGTTGATCGCCAAGATGCTGGATCAGGGCAAGTTGCTGGTGGACAACGGATGATGCTGCAGCCCGGTGGTCAGCCAGCACCACCACTCACGCAGACGAACCAAGGGGCCCCGCGGGGCCCCTTTTTCCACATGCCATAGGTTCGATGAGGAAAATCAAGTCTCCTGAGACCGGCCTCGTCTGCGTCGAAGAACCAACAGCCCCCCCGCCCCCATCGCCCACATCAAAGCGGTCGCCGGCTCAGGCACGGCCGTCACAGCAACCCCGAACCGTGCGTTGTCCATCGAATAGCCTTCCGCCAAGGCCCCCCCCAGACCTGCGCCACGGATGCGCAACTCGGTAAATGATCCACTGCTACGGAATCCAAAGAAGCCGGCCGTGCTCACGGCCACATCGACCGCTTGATCCTCATCACCCGCATTCACCCAGATCTGCAGGCTCTCACCTGTACCCGCCAGACTGACGTCCCAGTCAGCAGCGAATGCACTGACCGCCTGCTTGAACGTGACGATGGTGTAGCGGCCCTTGGAGGTACTGACACGATCCTCCAGCAAGCCGGCGTACACCCCGGCTGCATGCACTCCCAAGGCGTCGGTGTAGACGCGGTGCGACCCACCGCCGGTGGTGTCCACCGACAGGCCGCTGTCACTCCAGTCATCGTTCTGGAACTGCTCTGTCTGGACATCCAGACCCGCAGCCCAGTCGTTCTCGTCCGTGTAGCCCTGGAGTGCGGCCGCCTGCACTGCAGGTAAGAACCCGCCAACCAGCAGGGTCAAAGTTGCAGCCAGCGATTTGGGTGACACGCGGTTCATCTTGGAAGCTCCTTGTCGTCGCCCGCCGATGGACTCGACAGGCACAGAACGCCTTCACCCCCGTGAAACGCCCTGATGCGGATCTTCCCGGATTCAGCCCCTCATGTGCACCACGCATCCAGGGGTCTGCCCTGCGGTCCAGTGCCCGAGTTCGATCGCCCGATGACATCGCAGGATGCCCTTCTGATCGAAAGACCGGATGACTCGGACCAGAAGTCAGAACTGCTTCGCCCGAACAAAAAAGGACCGGGTAACAAAACCAGGTCCTGATCTGCAACAGGAAAATTGGTGGGCCCTGAGTGACTCGAACACTCGACCAACGGATTAAGAGTCCGCTGCTCTACCAACTGAGCTAAGAGCCCCAAGAAATATCTGACAGGATCGAGGCTGGTGGGCCCTGAGTGACTCGAACACTCGACCAACGGATTAAGAGTCCGCTGCTCTACCAACTGAGCTAAGAGCCCTCGGAAACCTTCGACCTTGTCGATCCGGAAATTGTATCAAGAACAATTGGTGGGTTGTGCAGGATTCGAACCTGCGACCAACGGATTAAAAGTCCGCTGCTCTACCGACTGAGCTAACAACCCACAGTAAGTCGTTCTGATCTTGCCCTCACCACTCAATTCGAATTACCGAATTAAATGCAAAGACTATCGCCGGAACAGCCCAAGATTATGGCAGAACGACAAGCTCTTCGCAAGCCCCTTCTTTGCAGCACGTCCGCGTCACACTGCCCTGCGCCGCACCCATGCCAGTGCCTGTTCAGCGGCCACCATGCCAAAGGTGGCGGTGACCATCACACTGGATCCATACCCGGCACAGTTCAGGCTGCCTTCGACGCTGCATCCAGCGTCCGGACGCTGGATCTCTTCCCTGGAAAACACACAGGTCACTCCCAATCGCCCGGCCGTATTGGCAGCTCTGCGCGGCGTCACCTTGACATGACCCGGTTCATGTCCCGATTTTGGCACCTGACCGACCGGCAATGCGTGCTCGACCTGCCTGCGCAATCGCTGACGCAGGCGCGCCAGCATCGGATCGTGCGTCACATCGGCCAGATCGGCCACTTCCACTCGCTCCGGGGCGCACTTGCCACCGGCTGCACCCACCGTCACCAGCGGAGTGCCCCCATCCAGTGCCCAACAGGCCAGCGTGAACTTGGCAGCGGCCTGGTCGCAGGCATCGATCACGACATCAACCGGTGACGGCAGCACCTGCGGCCAGTTTTGGGGCTCGACGAACTCTTCGACCGCATGCACCCTGCAGCCGGGATGGATCTGCGCCACGCGAGCCTGCACTGCCTGCACCTTGGCCATGCCCAGCGTGCTGTCGAGGGCCTGGATCTGCCGGTTGATGTTGGACTCGGCCACGTGGTCCAGGTCAATCAGCACCAGTTCAGCCACGCCGCAGCGGGCCAGCGCTTCGGCAGCCCAGGACCCGACTCCGCCCAGACCGACCACCGCCACGCGGCATGAGCGCACGGCCTCGTAGGGGCCTGCGCCCCAGAGTCGCTTCAACCCGCCGAACCGACGCTCCAGGTCCGGCTCGCCCGCTTCCGGCAACGTCATCCCCTGATCTGCGACAGGCGCTCCTTGCCCGCCACGGCCGCATCGGACTGCGGGTAGGACTTGATCAGGTCTTCCAGCGTCTTGCGAGCGGCCTTGTTGTCCTTGAGTTCCACCTGGCAGTTGGCCAGGGCGAGCATCGATTCAGCAGCGCGCGGGTGTTCCGGACTGCCGGAGACAAGCGCCCGGAAGGTCTGCGCAGCCGCCTTCACATCCCCGCGACCGTACTGGGCATTGCCGAGCCAGTACTGCACATGACCGGCGTAGGCGCTGGACGGGTAACGTTGCTGGAACGACGAAAGCGCCTCGGCCGCTTTGGCAAACTCACCACGCCGGAGCGTGGCAATGGCATCGTCGTAGGCCTTCTTCTCCGCGGGATCGACCGTCACCTCCCGGCCATCCAGGCTGACCTTCTGCGGCTCGAGTCGGCGCACCCGATCCTCCAGGGCGGCCAGACTGTCCTTCTGCCGACGCTGGATTTCCGCCACATCCCGCGCCAAGTCCTTGGATGAATGCACCGCCTGTTCATCCTGACCGCGCATCTTGGCCATTTCGCCGCGCAGAGTTTCCAGCTGGTTGTTCAGGTCCAGCAGGCTGCGTTTGAGCACGGCGATCTGCTCGTTCTGCTCGTTTTGCTGTTCCGCCAGACGGCTGGTCAGCTTCGCGATGCTCTCCTGTTGCGACTTCTGGGTCTGCTGGCCCTGCTCGAAACGGGTGCGCAGGTCCAGGATGGCCTTGCGGGCTTCATCGTCATCGAACAATCCTGCACTCGCACCGAACGGCGCGAGGAAACTGGCGGCCAACACAGCGTGACGCAGCGGACTCAGGGAAAACTTCTTCATGGGTTGTCCTTCAACTCAGCTCGGCGGTTTTTGGCCCACGCCGCTTCGCCGTTGCCAGCCACCGCCGGCCGCTCCTCGCCGTAGCTGACCGCTTCCAGCTGAACCTCCTTCGGCCCGAGCAGCATCATGGCCCTGACCACCGACTCAGCCCGCTTCTGTCCCAATGCGAGGTTGTACTCACGCCCCCCACGATCATCGGTGTGCCCTTCCACAAGCATGCGGCGCTTGCGATCTGCGTTGAGGTAGCGGGCATTGGCCTCCACCACGCCCCGGTACTCTTCCTTGACGCTGAAGCTGTCGAAATCGAAATAGACCACCCGCTGAGCCCGAGCCTGTGCATCGGCAGCGGAGGAACCGGCAGACCCCTGGGCCCCCAGGTCCACCGGTGCCACACGGGTTTCGGAGACTCCTTGAGCCGAGTCTCCCTTGAGCCCGGCGCTTCCCGATGCAGCAGAAGCCGCCGCTGCAGCGCTGCTGCCGGGGCGCCGGTCCTCCACCGGGGCAGGAGCATCCAGCCGGGTGGTCGAACAGGCAGACAGCCACACCAGCAACGCGGCACCACCCGCCCGCAGGGCCCAGCGTCGCACGGGTTTTTGACCCAACTTCATCGTCCACTCCATGGTCATCTTGGGTTCCGCGGCACCCGACAGCTCACCGGCCATAGGGCCCCCAGACGGGCTCACGCACGTCCACCTGCGGTGCGCCGAGCCGGGCCTTGATCGAGCCGTCCAGCGTGGTCGTCATGAGCACGTCACGTCCACCGGAACGGGTCGCATAGATGATCAGGCGGCTGTTGGGCGAGAAACTCGGGCTCTCATCGTCGGCCGTGTCGGTCAGGTACGTCACCGCACCGGTGCCCAGGTCCATCAGGGCCACCCGGAAGGCACCGGCCTGGCGCGACACATAGGCCATCCAGCGCCCATCGGGGCTGAGCGACGGGGAGATGTTGTGGTCGCCCGCAAAGGTCACCCGCTCCGGTGCGCCGCCGGCTGCGGGCATGCGATAGATCTGCGGACCACCCCCACGGTCACTGATGAAGAAGATGGATTTGCCATCCGCCGACCAGGCCGCTTCGGTATCGATGGCACTGCTGGTGGTCAGACGCCGCAGGTTCTCGCCTTGCCGGTCCATGGCATACAACTGCGACAGGCCATCGCGGGTCAAGGTCACGATCAGTTGCGAGCCGTCCGGAGACCAGGCCGGTGCACTGTTGGATCCGCGGAAACCGGCCACCACCCGGCGTTTGCCCGAGGCGATCTCCTGCACGTACACCATGGCCTTGCGCGCCTCAAAGGACACATAGGCCAGAGAGCGGCCGTCCGGCGACCAGGCCGGCGAGATGATGGGCTCCGGCCCGGCCACCGCCACCTGGGCGGCTTCACCGTCTGCGTCCGCCACCCAAAGGGTGTAGCGGCCGGCCGACTTGGACACGTAGGCGATGCGGGTCGAGAACACGCCCCGCTCACCGGTGAGCTTCTGGTAGATCTCGTCGGCAATGCGGTGGGCGGCCAGGCGCAGGTCTTCGCGCGGCACCGCCACCGCCTGGGCGGCCAGTTCGCTGCCCTTGACCATGTCCCAGAGGCGGTAGCGAACATCAAAACGACCGTCGGCCAGCCGCGCCACCGAACCTGCGGTCAGCGCATCCACCCCGCGCCCCCGCCAGTCGGCTGGATTCGGCCGCGCAGATTCGTCAAAGGCCACCGCCCCAGCATCCACGAGCTTGAACAGCCCGCTGCGCTCCAGGTCGGCGCGCACGATCGCAGACACCGACTGGGGCGACTTGTCCTCATCGCGCAGTTTGAGGATGGTGATGGGCACCTGCGTGGCCGCCACGCCGGAGATCTCGACGCGAAACTGGGACTGAGCCAGCGGCCAGGCCCAGGGGCCCGCCAGGCAGCTCAATGCAGCCAGGGATTTCAGGGCCGCCCGGCGTCCTGCGTTGTTCTGCTCGACCATCAATGCACGATTCCTTCTAGTCCAACCTCACCAGGAAAGCCCACGGCCCCTTCCGAGATCGGTCCGACATTCTAGAAGTCGGCCGACAGCAGGACCTGCGTTTCGGATTCAGCCACGAACGTTCGGTTCCCTCACTCCCACTCGATCATCAACGAGCCTTCTAAGCTGTTGATTTCAAAGTGTTTCCAAGTAGCGCGGTCGCTTTTTACCGTCATTTTTACCGTCAAAGTGTCGGGCACCAGCATTGGCGCGGGTTTCCGGGCGATTCGACGAAAAGTGACCTTTCGAGATCTATCGACATCTATCGGCTCCTGCGAGCATCGTCGAAGCTATCAATGGACGACATTGCAGGTTCGACAAGGACCACACATGCCCACTGCATCGAATTGCATAAGTCATTGTCAGCAAACGTTTTTCCACCGCCAATTTTACCGTCACAAGGCTACACCAGCCCTCAGATCACGAGTCATCTGCAGCAGGCATGACCGCGACAACCCGATCCCGCGCGAAACTTCGGATCCTGTCGTAGTCCCAGAAGCCGACCAAGCTGTCGGACACCTCAAGGACGACTCGGGGTTCCTCAACCATGCCAGGGACACGGCAATATCCCCCCACGCGAAGAGTCGTACCGTCGCTGACGCCCCTTGCCCAGGCGGCGCCGAACTTCAAGTGGCCCACTAACCATTTGCTTGCGCGGAGCGCTGCTTCGGGAGACGGACGGATCGTTCGGGAAATGCTCTGTTCGAGTTCGGAACGCGCCGCGGCGTCTTGCGCGATCGGCGGAATGAGTTTCAGGAACATCGCGTTGGCGCGTAGCTTGGCCTGCAACTCGCCGGCATCCCAAATCCGTCCGAGCTGGTCCGTCAGTTCCTCGCCCAAATCCCAAGCCAACCACAGCAATAGCACCCGCAGTTGGGTGCCCTCTTCGGTGTCTGCATCGCCGATGTCGATCTCTTCGAGCATGCGTGAAGACGAACCGAGGAGATGCTTCAGGGATTCATCCAAAAGGTAACGACGATCCCTGTCTTCGACAAGGAGCTGACCAGTCGCCTTCCAGCGAGACGTCTTGTCAAGGTGTCGCAACTCTCGCACGAGTGCGATCACGGCGAAGAGTTGAAGCACGGCGGCTGCCCTGCGTGTGTGATCAGCACTGGCAAGCCTCAACTGATCCACCATCCGCTTGGCCAAGGCTCTGGCTCGGCGAGATACGGCTCTGGCCACGTCCAAATCGCTGAGTCCAGTCGGCGGAAGGACCGACTCGGGCGGTCTCGGTTCCTCGCCCCCTTCGGTGCCAACTCGCTCTTCTTCGGTGAGTCCCGCCGAGTCGATGCCTGGCGGGGAAGATTCCAGCCCCTCAGATAGACGTCGCAACAGTACGTCAAGCAGGTACGCGAGGTCGCCAGACTTCAAGAGGCGAAGCTTCTTTCTTTCCTTGGGCAGATCGGCGACGCTGACTGCGAGGGACTCTGGCCCGGCAACCTGGCCCTTGCTAGATCGCGTTTCCTTATGGCCCCGCAGCACTGATTCCATTTCCCGGTGCGTCTCATCCGAAAAGATGACGCGTTCCACGGAAGCAATCACCTTCGAAATGTCCCCTTCGCTCGAGCCGAGACCGCTCAAGGCGTTTCGAATCTGATTCTGTCGCGAGGATTGCGATGACGCCGACACCACGTCGGGGTGATGAATCATCACGCGCGCGATCAACGCCCCCCGCGAATAGAGCAAGCAGGATCGAACGTTCGCGATGCCGTCCGTGAACACGACGACCAGTTCATCCTCGATTACCTGCGGGCTCGGGAACTCTCCGAGCGCCTTCATGTCCGCATTGAACAAGACTGCACGGTCGATAGCCGCCTTGCTTCCTCGCGTCCCGATTCGTATCTCACCAGATTCGGCGCTTGAGACCCCTGACCACAGTGGAACCGGCGCAGATTCGGACGTAGCGACTTCTTCGGCACTTCGTTCCGCGATCTCTTTGAAAAGCTCAGGGTCTAGTGCCACAAGGTCGAAGATACCGAGTAGGCCAATTGACTCCACGGCATCGTGCGCGTCGTGACCGAGTCGCAAGAGGACGGCTTCCACATTGCTCGAATTGCTTGGCCCCATCCAAGCCGGCCGACTTGGGTTGGAACTGCCGCTCACAAATGCGCTGCCATCACCGCCGGAATCGAACCAAATCATCTTGGCGTGTAGATAACCCTGCCGCTCTGGCCACAACTTCCGGATATCCACATATCGTGCTCGCCCAGTGGGCGGCACTGCAAGCATTTGCACAGACTCTGGATCGACGCCGACTACCAGTAGCGCCTTGGGCCAGCGCTTTGCAAGCTCGTCGATGAAGGCGAGCTCCATGTCGAAGAAGGCACCAACAATTCCGATACGGCTCACCGCGGGTGAAATCCTCTCGGAAATCTGATCGATCAGCGGAACGCCGAGGGGCGCGTGGGTCAACGCAACTGCACGACTCGAAGGTTCGGCATTGGCGACGAGAGGATTGACGAAGTTGGCGACCGCCAGAGCCGCCTCGAGTAGGGAATCGGCAGCCTTACCGCGCTCCATCTCGATCCATTGACGTGCCATCCGCCAGGAGTCCCCCAGCAACGCTGCACCCTCGGAGTCCTTGGGGCCAGACACCTCAATCCAGTTGGTCACCTCACGGTTGAAACCGAACCCAGACAAGGTCAGGTTGTGGCTGCCGATCAGGATGGACGCCTTCTTCGGGCCGACGAGAATGCACAACTTGGGGTGGAATGCGCCCGGTGCACCGATCGGCAGCAGGGTATAGGCGTGACCAGCCAGCCTGGGCCGTGTCGCCTCGCTGGACCACGATACAGCGCACTGCGAGCGGTCCATCAGCACCACGTTGTGACGGCACCCTGCCCCCACCAGCTTGCGTAAGAGAACCTCCTCGTAGAACGGCAGGGTCGCGTTGAACGTCGTTATCAACGACGCCTCGTAGCCCCCGCGCTTGATGACATCGAGGATTGAAACCTGATCAGGCACTCGATGCCTCCATCAGTGCCGCGCCAGTGTCCGAGAGCCGGGTCTGCCGATTCGGCTTTGACGAATCACGGGTCAGCGCGCCCACATCGCGCAAGATCTGAACGGCCTGCCGGAATCGCGGAGTGGTGTTCGCAGGCGGCGGTATTTCGCCGACAACCTCCAGGCCGCGTTCGGAAGGCCTGAGGTGGAAGGTCGAGCGCCCCGTGTATCTGAGCTTGCGCAACGCAACCCGAAGATGGATATTCAAGCACCAGGTCACCAGATCCGCGGTGAATGCAGAAAAGCTCATCAGCTTCCAAGCTTCCACCCGTACTCTGAAGCTCGCCAAGTTGATCGGGTAGTCGGCCAGAGCCTCTGGCGAGATCGCTACGCCGCCATAAGGCGTTTGAGAAGGCACGTCGCGGCAGGCTAGCAACGCCAAGACAGATACCGCTAGTTGAAGGATCGTCCGGGTATCGTCGCCACGCGACCAGCTGGCCATCATTCGGAGTGCCAATTGAATTTCATGTGCGTCGTTCTCCCACGAGGCGAGCGGCGGCATGGAAACGACGAGCTGGTCAAGAAAGTCGCCCACCTTGTTGGCATCGAGGTCTTGAGCGACCGCTGTCACGGCGGCTCCGTTCGAGAAAGCCTCTGCGAAAGACTCGACCGATCCATACGCCATCCTGCTCGCCGCAGCCTGGGGTTCCAGTTCGCGGAGCGCCAGCCCGAGCACTGCCTGGCATGCAATCGACAGTAAGTCGTTGCGTTGATATATCCCCCAGCAGGCCAGCGTGGGTTGCAATGACTCGGGCACTGTCCACGGGGTTTCTCCAGGCAGCGCACCTGAATACGTACATGCCCGAAACATCGACTCCGTCAAGTCATGGCCGTCTGGGAGTGATCGGGTCAGGTTCAAGATCAGCCCAAGCGACCGCCGGCGCTGGACGCCTTCCTGTTCGTACGAGTCGTTGCGATCGAAATAAAGATCGACGAGTGTCTTGCACTCGCCGACGCTGTGAGACAGCTGACAGGCACAGAGCTCGCTCAAAGCATCAAGGTCGTCACACGTTGCGGTGCCGCTCTCTACAACTTTCCAGAACCGGTCGGCCTGGATGTTCGAGTCGACTTGCTCGGCCAGCGGCGCACCCAACTCCTTCGTGTACTTGATCCAGGGCTTGGCGGAGGCATCCATCAGCTTGAGGTCACTCAAGGTCCCCGCGTAGTACTGAGAGAGACCGCCCATCGGATTCTTGAAATATCTCAGCGGCGATTCTTGGGACGTGTACTGCGAGAGGTTCAAGTACTCACCCGCCTCCAGCCGATCCAGTGCTTGCGTCAGTTGGACTCTGCCAACCATGGCCACACCGTGCCGCTCATTGTCCCGATCAGTTTTGCGTGCATGACGTTCTGACAGGAGTGTGAAAAGGCAGTCGGCGCGCCTGAAGAACTCGACGAAACGCGCCTCGTCATCCTTGGCATAGCGCTGGTCGAATGACCATATCAACCATGGGTAGAAAGAGTAATACCGCGCGCGATCCGTGACGTTCGTGATCCCGGGAAGTAGTTGGCTGTAGATCAGGACACAGGGAGCCTGGGTGCCGAGATGATCAAGACCACCGATCGCTTGCGGGGGTGAAACCCAGGCCGTTTCCACCTTCATGACCATGCCCTCAAGCCGTTCGCTCTCGTGCCATCACCATGACTCCTGCATCGATGGAGCGCGACGGACCTGACCAGCAGGAGGTCCCGGTTTTGCGTCGCCGGACAGCTGCTCAAACGTGTGAACAGGTCCGCGCAGACGTACACCTGCTCGTAATGCTTCCTGGGAACCTGGTTCATGCGGTCGCTCCCTGTCTGTAGGTGAAACTGCTTCCTGCAGATGCACGCCCGTGTCCGCATGAGGGGCACACGTAACCCAACCCGCCCCGCTCCAACTTGCAGGGCACGGCGAGTGAATCCGCCCCAAGGAACCGATCCAACCAGCCCACCTCAGCCTCATTCACCGTCCAAGACGTCACGGCGGGCAACAGCGTGGGAATCCATGCCGTGCAATTAGGGCAGGCCTCTGCGCCCCACTGGGTAGAACAATCGGGACACTCACAGGAAAAGCGATGACCGGGGCCTCCCTTGAAATCGCGCCTGGGGTCGGCAACCGATGCACAAGTTGGGCAAGTGAGAAGAGACTGGACGACTGCCACTCCAGCCGCCAAGTCGGATTCAAGCGAAGTCAAGAAGCCGATGCGCGACTGAAGATCGGTAATCTCGGCATTGAGCCCCTTCTTTCGACCGTTCAGCGGGCCGCTCGCTCGCCCGTCTCGCACCGCCATGCGTAGCTGCTGGGATACATCTGCGTGCTCGGCCTCCAACGCGACAAGCCGACTTTTCTCTGCTTCCAGCACCTGTGCAACTGACAGCGCTTCATGCGACCCTGGAGCTCGAACAACTACGACTTCCGGACCAGACACCTTGAGCCATGGTGCGTTGGCAGCGAATTCCGCAACCAGGGGATTGGCGAAAGTCGGCGGATAGGCCAAGAACGCCGGCGCCGAAATTGCCCATCGAAGCTGACGCGCAACTCGTTCGACGCTGGTCAAGTCCCAAGGGGAAACCGGCAAGAACCCAGCCTTCGTTTGGCCCTGTTCCGCGATCTCATGCGAAAGAGCGTGCAGTCGATGGGCATGGGCTGGCTCCATGCGCTGAAAAGCAACTTCAGTCGATGGGCTTGGATAGAGCACCAATGTGATCTCATCCAAACTTCCGGCCACATCGGCATCACGCATCAGGCTGGCGATACCGTCATCCGGAAGCATGGCGACAGACGCTGGAATCGGTACGATTCGTAAGGGTTTGCCATCGTCAACTGCAAGACGCAGTACGCCGTCGCTGGCCGACCAGGACAGCCGCACCCGTGCGCCCTTCCCTGTCAGCTCAATCTCTTGCCCAGCGAGAGACTGCGACAGGTCTACTGGTTCTATGCCCAGTTGCTCAAGCCCCCTGATGACGAGCAACAAGGCGAACGAACCGAAGCATCGGCACAGCGCCTGCATCTCCTCGAAATGCTTCTCCGGCTTCGGCGACTGCTCCAGCCCCAATCGCGCCCATGCGAGCCAGATGTCCGCAACCCGGCGATAGTGCGCGTCATTCGCAAGGATGTTCGTCATCGTGAGGGTCGTGCCCACGAACGCCCTTCTCGGAACCTCGCGATACAGCAGCGAGTCCATCAGACCAGAAATCGAGTACTTCAAATACTTGAGTTGCTCGAGGGTGCGTTCAGCTTTGCGCCGAGCATCACCGGCATCGATCGATGAGCCCCAGAGCTGGTAGACACGCCTTTGTCGCCAGTGCGAACCCTGCCCTGCGGTGGAACGGTGATCCCCAACCGCGCTAAACAACCGAAGCAGCCCTGAAACTTCAGTCACACGGCGTGAAAGGTAAGCATCTACATGGTCGACCAGGCGCGCCGCCACCCGGTTCTCGTAGATGTCGTATTGGTCCTCCCGTACGAGCGAGAGGATGCGTTTGGGTATGACCGCTCTCAGCGTCGGTCGATCCCAGTCCTCGGTGTGGGCGGCCAGATAGCTGGATGCCTGCGTCGCTACTCGCCTTGCACGAGAGACCGCTGTCCACTCGACTTCCACCCTCAGATGGGTCCGCAACCGCTTGCAGACCTCGATCAGATGCCCAAGATGCTCGGCAAGGAATTTCTCGAAGTCCTAAAGTTCCGCCCTCTCGGACATACCCGGAACCAAGGGAGATACACCGAGCGCGTCCAGCCAAGTGCCTCCCGATGAGATGACGTCCTCGACGCTGGTTCCAACGTCCAGGATGCTCGAAGTGTCGAGTCGATCCAGAACCTGCGTTCGCGAGATCGTTCCTTCGATTCGCTCCTGCCCTGGTTGCAGGAGTTGCCACTGCCCTCGCAGATCGGGAACGCAGTAGGCTGATTCCGAGATCGCGACGGAATTGAGGAACATCGCCTCATCGCCGGAGGGCTCCAAGATGAAGCGGCCGAGTAGAGTGCCTCCGGCCTGCACTTCACAAGCGTTTCCGCTCAAACGATCGACGAAGCGATAAGTCATGCGGCCTCGTCGGCACCCAGTCGCCGGAGTTCGCTGCGGATGATTTCCTTCGACTTCAAAGGCTCGCCCTCGGAGCGAAGCCGGGGCCATGCGTCCTCGACAGCGATCCGCAGCGCCTCCAGGTCTTCCGGCCTCGTGTCATGCCGATCCCGGATCTTGCGCAGTAGTTTGGTCGATAGGACGTGGTTTATCGCTTCGGTCAAGGTGCCATTATTTGCCAACATGACCGGAACGAAGTCAAGCATTTGCCGTTCCAGGCGATTGCCCCAGCCGACCCGGAATCGGCGTCCCCAGGATGTCGGCGAAGGAACCGTCCACGAACCGATAGGCATCCGTGGCTTGCTTCTGGTACAGGCCCTGAGCTGCAGAGAAGGCCCCTGCAAAGCAGTCAGAGAAACGGGCGGCCGCGCCTTTCGACCGTTTGGGCTTGAAGAACTCCCGATGACGGGGAAGTTCCATCACATGTGCACGGTCGTAGGTCTTGTCCGCAAAGTCCTTCGTCGTTTCATCATGATTCGCTGTACCTACGAACCAGACATTGCCAGGCAGCGGAAGCGTCCGACCGTTCTGAAGCAAGGCAGGAGCCGGTTCTACGGATGCGGTCATCAGATCCAGCTTCTGGTGCTGGGGTCCTGTTCGAGTGCTGACAACAAGTCTGCGAAGTACTGTTCCGGATGGGAAAGGTTCATCTCGTCCAGGACCACGATGTATACGCTGTTCGCATAACGCGGACACTGAGCCCTGTAGAGCGCCTGCAGGAACTCCGCTTCGTAGAAGCGCCGCTCGAAAGCATTGAAGTGGCCGATCAAATCTTGACGGACTCTCCATCCTGCCTGCACCTCGACCAACGTCGACCCGGCGCCAAGCGCACGGGCCATGGCAAGCGGCAGGCTCGTCTTTCCTGTGCCGCTGATGCCCTGCAGCAGATGGAGCCTGCTCATGGCCATACCGGCCAGGAAACAGCGGATATCGGAAAGGGAGTAGTGCAGAACCTTGCTGGAAGCTGGATCAATGGCGATCCGCTGCTGGAGGTCCTCGCAGAAGGCACTGAGGTCGGGAATCTCGTCGTACATCGGCGGGCTGACCTGAAGCGCCTCGTCCCTGTCCATCTCGCTGCACGATGGGAAGGGGCTCACGCCATCGGAGCGCCGGATTCGATCATCCACATCCTTCCTCAGCTCCTCCAGGGCGGCCTGAAGCAAGTCCCTGCCAGTCTCCAGTGCAGCCTTCTGATCTCGCAGCGACTCCATCTCGGTGACGGCAATCGAGGACCGGCTACCGCAGCACGACTGGAAATCAGCTCCTGGGACAGGCGCGCACGATCGGCTTCCCACTCTTCCTGGGCACGCTCCAGCGTTTCCAGGCGCGCGACCATGTCCTCGCTCGGACGCTTGGCCAGGCGATCGGCCAGAGACTTCTCTCCTTCGATCAGGTTGTCCAACTCCCGCTTGACCTCGCTGAGAGGTCTGTTGCCCAGTGCACGTTCTGCCTCCTCGCGTTCGCGCAGCCTCTCGTAGAGTGCGTCGCGCTCGGTCCGTGCGGCATCGAGCCGAGCTTCCAAGTCACGGTACTTGGCGCCGGCGTCTTCCAACAGTGCGCCGGCTCGCTGTTGCACCCGCAGGTCGAAGGCTGCGCGATCTTCGGCCATAACTTGCCAGTACATCCAACTTCGCCTGCGCTTCTTGACATCAGTGCGGGCTCGCGAGCTTTCGATCTCGAACTGCCGCTGTTGCTCATCCAGCTCCGCTGCGACCTTGAGGTGCGCGGCGTTCTGCTCGGCCCTGAGGGCTTCGAGATCTGCGCGGACCTTGATGTCCTGCTCCGTGCCAGCGCGAGTCCCATTCAGCACGTTCGGTCGCCATC
>JADJCH010000008.1 GCA_016703325.1 Burkholderiales bacterium
CCGCGACGTCGTCGGTGCCGATGGCCTGGATCTGGTCGGTGGCGAAGGCGGCCAGCTGGCTGGTGCGCAGCCCGGCCACCTGTTCAGAGGTCAGCGCCGCCACCTGATCGGTGGTCAGTGCGGCCACCTGGGTGGTGGTCAGTCCGCCCAGCTGGCGGGTGTCCAGCACGGCCAGGTCGTCGGTGGCCAGAGCCTGTACCTGGGTGGTGGTGAGTGCGGCCAGCTGGGTGCTGCGCAGCGCGGCGGCCTGGTCGGTGGTCAAGCCCTGGATGCTGTCCGTGCCGAGTGCCGCAAGGGCGCGGGTGGACAGGGCACGCACGTCGGTGGTGACCAGCACCTCCACCTGGGCGGAGGACAGGGCGGCCGCCTGCTCGCTGTGCAGCGCACCGGCCTGGGCGGTGGTCAGCACGGCCATGTTGTCGGTGGTGACGGCGGCGATCTGGGCCGTGCTCAGGGCCGCCACCTGGGCGGTGCTGAGGGCCACGGTCTGCTCGGTGGTCAGGGCGGCCACCGCATCGGTGCCCAGCGCGGTGATCACCGTGGTGCGGATGCCGCGCAGGTCCTGCGTCTCCAGGGCCTGCACCTGGGCGCTGGACAGTGCCGCCACCTGGGCGCTGTTGAGCGCGGCCGTCTGGGCGGAGGTCAGCGCGGCCACGTCATCGGTCTGGATGGCCTGCACCTGCGCCGTGTCCAGCACCCCCACCTGGCGGGTGCTCAGCGCGCCGATCTGGCTGCTCTGCATCGCCTCGACCTGGGCGGTGCTGAGGGCATCGACCTGGTCCGTGGTCAGGGCCCGCACCTGGGCGGTGCTGAGCGCGGCGGTCGCGTCGGTGTTGAGGGCAACCACCTGGTCGGTGGTCAGCGCGGCCACCTGCGAAGTGCGCAGGGCAGCGGCCTGGTCGGTGCTCAGGGCCGCCACACCGTCGGTGACCAGGGCAGAAATGGAGGTGCTGCGTATCGCACGCAGGTCCTGCGTCTCCAGCGCCGACACCTGAGCGCTGTTGAGCGCGGCCACCTGGGCGGAGTCGAGCGCGCCGGCCTGGGTGCTGGTCAGTGCCTGCACGTCGGTGGTCTCCAGCGCACGCACCTGAGCGGTGTCCAGCACCGCCACCTGGCGGGTGCTGAGCGAGGCCACCTGGTCGGTGTTGAGCGCCTCCACCTGCCCGGTGGTCAGCGCGCCCACCTGGCCGGTGGTCAGCGCACGCACCTGGGCCGTGGTCAGGGCATCCAGGTCATCGGTGGCCACGGCCTGAACCTGGGCCGTGGTCAGTGCCGCCACCTGGGCGGTGGACAGCGCGGAGGCCTGCTCGGTGGTCAGTGCGTCCACACCGGCCGTGGTCAGGGCAGAAATCGCGGTGCTGCGGATCGCACGCAGGTCACTGGTCTCCAGCGCCTGCACCTGGTCGGTGGTCAGTGCGGCCACCTGCGCCGAGTTCAGCGCCGCCGCCTGGCGGGTGGTCAGAGCCACCACGTCGGTGGTCTCCACCACTGCCACCTGCGCGGTGGTCAGCGCGGACACCTGGCGGGTGGACAGGCCGGCCACCTGGTCGCTGGTCAGGGCCTGCACCTGGTCGGTCTGCAGCGCCTGAACCTGCTGGGTCAGCAGGGCCGCGACCTGCGCGGTGGTGAGGGACTCCAGGTCATCGGTGGCAATCGCCGCCACCTGGGCCGTGGTCATTGCCGCCACCTGGCCGGTGGTCAGTGCAGCGGCCTGGTCGGTGGTCAGGGCCACCACCGCGCTGGTACCCAGCGCAGCCACCGCGGTGCTGGTCATCGCCCGCAGGTCGGCCGTCTCGATGGCCTGCACCTGCTCGGTGGTCAGCGCACCCGCCTGGGTGCTGGACAGCGCCCGCACCTGGGTGCTCTCCAGCGCCTCGATGTTGGAGGTTGACAGTGCCTGCACCTGCGCCGTGTCCAGCGCCCGCACCTGCGCCGTGCTCAGGCCGGCCATCTGCTCGGTCTGCAGGGCCGCGACCTGGGCGGTCGTCAGGGCGTCCAGCAGGGTCGTGCCCAGCGCACGGACTTGAGCGGTGGACAGCACCGCCAGGTCGTCGGTGGCCACCGCTTCCACCTGCGCACTCGTCAGCGCCGCCACCTGTCGGGTGGACAGGGCTGCGGCCTGCTCCGTCGACAGGGCTTCGATGCCGGCCGTGGTCATGGCCTGCAGCGAACGGGTGTTGAGTGCACGCAGGTCGGCCGTCTCGAAGGCCTGCACCTGCTCGGTGGTCAGGGCCTGCACCTGGGTCGAATTCAGCGCCACCGACTGGGCGGTGGTCAGCGCCGCCACCTGGTCGGTCACCAGGGCACGCACCTGCTCGGTGTTGAGAGACTGGATCTGGCGGGTGTTCAGGCCCGCAAACTGTTCGGTGGTCAGTGCGGCCACCTGGCTGGTGGTCAGCACGGCCATCAAGGCGGTGTTGAGGGCGGCGGTCTGGGCGCTGCTCATGGCGGCCAGATCGTCGGTGGCCAGCGCCACCAATTGCGCGGTGGTGAAGGCGGCCAGTTGCGCCGTGCTCAGAGCGGCGGCCTGCTCGCTGGTCAGCGCGGCGATGGCATCGGTCGTGAGGGCGCGGATGGCCTGCGTGGTCATGGCCCGCAGGTCGTCGGTCTCCAGCGCGGCCACCTGGTCGCTGGTCAGGGCATGGGCCTGCTCTGTCGTCAGCGCCGCCGCCTGCCGGGTGGTCAGCGCGGCCAGGTCACCGGTCTCCAGCGCCTGCACCTGGGCGGTGGTGAAGGCCCGGATCTGCTGGCTCGACAGGTTGGACAGCTGGTCCGACGACAGCGCGGCCACCTGGTCGGTGGTCAGCGCGCGCATCTGCCGGGTGCTCAGCCCCACCAGGTCCGAGGTCTCCAGGCCGGCCAGCGCCTCGGTGGTGAGGGCCGCCAACCCGTCGGTGGTGATCGCCGCGATCTGCCGCGAATTCAGAGCAGACACCTGCTCCGAGGTGAAGACACTCCAGTCCTCCGTGTTCAGCGCTGCCAGCGTGCGGGTCGACAGGGCCGCCACCTGGTCGGTGGTCAGCGAGGTGATGATCGTGGTGGACATGGAGCGATTCCTGGGCAGGCGGGTCAGGGCGCAGTTGCAGGCTGGTGGCCGAATGGCAGCCGACACGCACTACGGATCGAAAGAGCCGGCAAATCTGCAAGAACACCCTTGGGCAGGGCGCCACTGCAGGACGGACCGGGACTGTTGCGGATCATTTCGGCCACGTTGCCGCAACCTTGAGGGCCCGAATCGAAGAAAAAGCCACCCGCCGCCCAGCCAGTTGTGCGCCGGGTGCGCAGACGGCGAACTGCCCCGCCTCCACCCGGCTCCTCCGCGCTTGCCGGTGGGACGATTGCCCCTACCCTGGCCTGCAGGATGACCGCTCCCACCGACCGCCCCCACCCACTGCGCCCGCAGCGTTCGCTGGACCTGCCCGAGCTGCGCCGTGCCCTGGAAGGCTGGCTGCAGCAGGGCTGGCTGCCCGAGCGTGAACTCTGCGTCGGCTGGTTCGGCCTGCCGCTGCCCGCGCTGGATGTGGACGGCCGCCCCAGCGCCCCGTTGCGCCTGCCCGGCCTGCGCCTGGTCCTGGCCGCGACGCCGCAGGTCGGTTCGGATGAGGCCCCTGCCGCAGCTCCGACCACACCCGCCATCCCCGCCCCGCCCCCCGGCCTGCTGCTGGCCAGCCCCGCGCCGCAGGACAGCGAACTGGCGTTGCTGGACCTGCTGATCACCGGCGACGCCCACCTCGCGCTGCGGGCCGACGCACTGGCCCGCCCCATCTGGTGGATCGACCGCGCCGACGCGCCCTCCGAGCCGCCCTCAACACCCCAGCTGCGGCGCTTTCCGGCCGACACGGCCGACATGCCCGGCGCAGCGCTGGCCGCAGCCCTGGCGATGTGGGCGTCCACCCACAGCCCGGCACGGCGACCGCTGGCCGGCTGCCTGGACGAGCAGCAGGCGGTGGTGGCCGCCATCGCCGCCTTCCAGCAGGGGGATCAGCGCGGCGCCACGCTGGCGGCCCGCAACCTGCTGGTCGCCGCACCGCAGCGAAGCGACCTCTGGCACCTGCTCGGCCTGGTGGCCCAGCAGGCCGGTGACCTGCCGCAGGCCCACGCCTGCTTCAGCCATGTGACCCGGCTCACCCCGGGCTATCTGGAAGGCTGGCGCTGCCTGAGCCTGTCCTGCCTGGCCCGTGGCGCTGCGGACGACGCCCTGCAGGCCGTGCAGCACGGCGTCGCCCTGGCCCCCGGCGACGCCGGCCTGCGCGCCCTGCATGCCCGCATCCTGCAGGCCCTGGGCCTGACCCACCTGGCGGCCACCGAGGCCGACAACGCCCTGGCGCTGGCCCCGGACGACCTCAACGCCCTGCTGGCGCGCGCCCACAGCTCCCAGCTGCTGGGCCAGCCCGACCAGGCCATCGCGCTGTACCAGCAGGCCCTGCCGCGCCACCCCGCCTCACTGGAGCTGCAGTTCCGCCTCGGCCAGGCCCTGCTGCGCGCCGGGCGCAGCGACCAGGCCCAGCTGCACCTGGCCCATGTGGTCGATGCCACCCAACCGTCACAGCCCCTGCACCGCCAGGCGCTGCTGCAACTCATCGATGCCCAGGCCGACTGCGGCGCGCTGCAGCCGGCCGCCGCCAGCGCCCGCCAGGCGCTGGCCCTGGACCCCGCCGATCTGGCCGCCTTGCGTCGCTGCGCCAGCCTGGAACGCCGCACCGGCGGCAGGCCCCGTGCCCTCCAGGCGCTGGCTGCGGCCGCCCAGGCCCTGGGTCGGCTGCCGACCGACCTTGCTGCACTGCAAGCCCAGCTGGAGCAGGAAACCGGCGCACACCTGCTCGCGCCACCGTCGTCCCCCACCGGCACGGCACGCACCGGAACGGCCCCAGTTCACCCCCAGGGCGCCGGCAGCGAAGGCGCCCCCGCCTGGCGCCTGCTCGACGCCCTGCACCACCTCGCCCACCAGCCTGACTGGCGCGAGCCTGCCCACACCCTGGCGCGCCACGCCTGGTCTGCCGCCATCGCGGACCACCCGCAACCCCTCCAGGCCCCCCTCCACGGCACTGCCCGCAGCCGCCCGGCCCGCCTGCGGGTCGCCTACCTGGTCGGCCAAAGCGACCGCGGCGAGCGCCTGCGCTGGGCCCAGGCCCTGGCCGCTGCGCACGACCCACAGACCATCGACGCCTGGACCGGCCACTGGGGCGCCTTCCACGGCCAGCGCCCCGACCCCACCGAACGGGCCGACGAAACCGCCCTGCGCCACATCGACCTGACCGGCTGGCCGGAGCCCCAGGCCGCCCGGCACCTGGCCGACCTGGCCATCGACATGCTGGTCGACCTGGAAGGCTGCAACCTCGGCCAGCGCGAAGGCATCCTGCTGCGCCACCCTGCACGTTGGCAACTCGGCTGGCAGGCCCTCTGCGGACCGCTGGCGCCGCCCTGCTACGACGCCCTCCTGTCCGACCGGCTCGACGCCCCAGCCCTCCCCACCGGGGTCGAACGCGCCGCCCCCCATCCCTGGCCACTGCCTCACGGCTGGATGCTCCTGCGCGCGTCCGCTCCACCCCGCCGGCTGGAGCGCGCGGCGTTGGGCCTGCCCCCGCGCGCCCCGGTCCTGACCTGCGCGGCCGAACCCCAGTGGCTGCACCCCCGGATGCTGCAGATCTGGATGCGCCTGCTCCAGGCCATCCCCACCGCAGCCCTCTGGCTGCCGGCCTGGCCTCAGGCTGCCCGCCAGGCCCTGCTCGAACTGGCCCGCAGCGCAGGCATCGCGCCGCAGCGCCTGCGCCACATGCCACGCGAACTGACCGATCTGCCGGCCGCGCTGACCCTGGCCGACCTGCACCTGGCCCCAGGCGACACCGGCGGGGAAACCGCTCTGGCCCAGGCCCTGGCCGCCGGCATCCCGGCCCTGGCCTGCAGCGGCAGCAGCAGCCCCGCCCTGCTGCGCGACGCCGGCCAACCCGCCGAGCACTTCTGCCCCGACCTGTCCAGCTACGAAGCGCGCGCACTGACCCTGCTGCGCCAACCCCGCGCCCTGCTCGCCCTGCGCCGCCATGCCGAAGGCGCCGCGGTGCCCCCGGCCCTGTTCGACATCCACCGCCACGCCCGGCAACTGGAAGCCGTCTACACCGAACTGATGGAACGCCCACCCCAATCTCCGCCCCACCACCCGCCTGGCCCGACCCTGCCTACTGCAGCGGTCAGCTCCATCTGAGCAGCCTGTCTCACAATCTCGACACCTCCCGACAGGCCAACGGATTCCTTCTGTCTATAATCGCGGTCTTCGCCGGTGTAGCTCAGTTGGTAGAGCAGCTCATTCGTAATGAGAAGGTCGAGGGTTCGATTCCTTTCACCGGCACCACCTCAGGTTCCACTGAGGTTGCATGAAGTCCTGAAAAGCCCGCTGTCCCCCAGGAAGGCGGGCTTTTTTCATGCCCAGACGGCCCGCGCCGTCGATTTGCGCCCGGCCCACGAACCGCCCACGAACCGCCCACAAGCCGTTGACCAGCGGGGTCAGCTCGCTGACCGCGGGCAGCCAGGGGCTCGGCGCCGGCCAGGTCGTCCAGGCCGCGGCGAATGCGCAGCCGGTCCCCAGGGTTGTCCGGCAGGCCCTGCCGCGGCCAGTGCTCCAGGGCGGCCAACCAGGCGTCCTGGGCGATCTCTTCGGCCAGGCCGAGGTCACGCACGCGGCGCAGCACGGTGGCCACGATGCGGGCGGACTCCTGCCGCCAGATGGCGCCGAGCCGGGCCTGGAGATCTGCCGGCAAAGCCGCTTCAGCTGAATTCGCCTGCATGTGCAATCATTGCACCTACAACCTAACGGAGACGGTTTCAAAGTGAACACGCAGAACCCGGGGGGCGCCCACTCAGCCACAGCCTCAACCCCAGTCCCCACCGCGGTCCCATCCGGAACCCGTGCGGCGGCAGCCGCTGCTGCACCCGCCCCGCCCGCCCCACCTCCCCCTCCTTCACCGTCTTCCCCACCTTCCCCGTTGTTGGTCGGGCCGATCCTGCCGCGCCTGATGCGCCTGGCGGCCCCCAACCTGCTGGCGATGCTGGCGGCGGCCCTGGCTGCGGTGGCCGAGACGGCCTACGTCGGCAAGCTGGGGGTTTCCGCATTGGCTGGCATGGCGCTGGTGTTTCCGCTGGTGATGCTGCAGATGATGCTTTCCGCCGGGGCGATGGGCACCGGCGTGTCCTCGGCCATCAGCCGGGCCCTGGGTGCGGGGGATGCCGCCCGTGCGAATTCACTGGCGGTGCATGCACTGTGGATCGCGGGGGTGGCCGGCCTGCTCTACATGGGCCTGATGCTGGGCCTGGGTCGGGAGATGCTGGGGGCCCTGGGCGGCCGGGGCGAGGTGCTGGCGCAGGCCCTGGCGTATGCGGAGGTGGCCTTCCTGGGTTCGGTGTCCATCTGGGTGTTCAACACCCTGGCCTCGGTGGCGCGGGGTGCGGGCGAGATGAATGTGCCCTCCACCGCGCTGCTGGCCGTGGCCCTGCTGCAGGTGCTGGCCGGTGGTGCGATCGGCCTGGGCTGGGGGCCGCTGCCGGCCTGGGGCATGCGCGGCGTGGCCAGCGGGCAGCTGCTGGCCTACACGGCGGGAGCGCTGTTCCTGCTGCTGCACCTGCGTTCGGGCCGCTCGCGCATCCGGCTGCAGCTGCGTGGCACGCCGCTGCAGGCCCGGCTGTGGCAGGAGATCCTGCGGGTGGGGGCGCCGGCCTGCATCTCGCCGCTGCAGACGGTGGCCACCATCCTGATCCTGACCTGGCTGGTGGCCCGCTTCGGCAGCGTGGCGCTGGCCGGCTACGGCATCGGCGCCCGGTTGGAGTTCCTGCTGGTGCCGATCGCCTTTGCCGTCGGCGTGGCATCGTTGCCGATGGTGGGCATGGCCATCGGCGCCGGCCGCATCGCCCGGGCCCGGCAGGTCGCCTGGACCGCTGCCGCGGTGGCCGCCCTGCTGCTCGGCAGCCTGGGCCTGCTGGTGGCGGTGCTGCCGCAGGCGTGGACGGGCCTGTTCACGAGCGATGCGGCTGTGCAGGCGGCTGCGGCACTCTACTTTCTCTGGGCGGGCCCCTGTTATGGCCTGTTCGGGTTGGGTTTGTGCCTGTACTTCTCTTCCGTGGGGGCCGGCCGGGTGGCCGGCCCGGTGCTGGCCGGCAGCTTGCGCCTGCTGCTGGTGGCCCTGGGCGGCCTGCTGCTGGTGCGCAGCGAGGCCCCACCCTGGGCGCTGTTTGCGTTGATCGCCCTGGCGATGGCGGCCTACGGCCTGGCCACCGCCCTGTTCGTCCGTGTCACGGCCTGGGGCGTGGAGCGCGAGCCCTCCCTGCCCTCTCAACGGGCCTGAACGGAGGGGGCGGCAGCAGTGCAAGGCCCTCACAGCCGTGGGCGGCTCACCCCTGCGCCGGGCAGTCGCCGGCGGCCATTGCGGGCTGCAGCAGGCTGTGGCGGTTGCCCTCGCTGTCGGTGAAGGACACGTAGTCGCCCACGCCGGGGATGGCCATCGGCTCACCCAACACCTCCCCGCCCGCGGCTGCCACCCGGGCCATGGCGGCGCGCAGGTCGTCCACACCGATCACCACCGAGGGGTGCTGCATCGGCCAGTCGGGCTTGAAGGGGAAGAGCCCTCCGTTGATGGAGCCACGCACCGCGCCCGGGGCTGCGCTGTCCACGCTGGCGGTGGTGGCCAGCAGGTAGTCGCCCATCTCCGGGCCCATCTGCTGCATCTGCCAGCCAAAGGCCTCGGCATAGAAGCGCGCGGCACGAGCGGCGTCGTGATAGGGCATCTCGAAATGGACGACGGGGCAGGGTTGAACCATGGCGGAGCTCCGGGGACGGGTGGAGGAAGTCGAATGGAGTGGGTGCAGCACGCAGCCACAACCGACACGACGGCCCAGACTGCCGCGATTCGACGCCCCTGCACCCGGGACAAACCCGAGGCCTTGCCCCATCCCGTCGCTGGACGTCTCGGTCAGCCCGGTACCAGCGACCTGGCGAGTTCGACGTCCAGCCGCTCCATCGCGTCCAGCGCTGTGGCAGCGGCCGCCTGACTGCGCAGGCGCTGTGCCTCGGCCCGGCGGGAGGGGCCGTAGAGCAGCTCCATCGCGCGGGCCCATTCGACCGCGAAGATGGCCGAATCCGGCACCAGCTCCAGCGCCCGCCGGCAGTGCGCCGCCGCGCCGTCCCGGGTGGCGCCGTAACTGAGCCGGCCCACCAGTGCCCCCACCTTGTCGATCACCTCGGCCTGGAAGGCGCCCAGCGCACAGTGGGCGTCGGCATGCCGCTCGTCGATCTCCAGCGCCCGCTCCAGCGCGGCACGGATGCGCCCACCCAGGCCCTGCGCCAGCGCCTGCACCACGGAGATGCCCTGGCTGTAGCGGCCCAGCGCGTAGGCTTCCAGGTAGAAGGCGTTGGCGTCGGTCGGGCGGGCCTTCTGCTGTTCGGCACAGCGCCGGGCCACTGCCTGGAGCCGCTCCAGGCGGGCGGCCGGATCGGTCTCCAGGTAGTGGGCGTGGATCATTGCGGCCTTGTGGGCGGCGTTCCAGCCGTCCATGCCCAGCGCCAGCCCGGCCTCGCAGGCGGACTGGAAGTCACCGGCGTGGTGCAGCCGCCAGGCCTCCAGCACGGCGGGCTGCTGCGGCAGCGGCTCGCAGTCGCCGCGGTGCAGCTGGGCCCAGTGCTTGCGCAGCGCCGCAGCGCTGTAGTGGTAGCTCTTGTCCGGATGGGGAAAAGCGGCCCAGGCCGGGCCGGCGGCGTGGGAGGAAGTCATGGAATCGATGCCTCTCGGTCCGGCGGGTTTCAGGTCGCTCCGTCCGGCAGGTAACGCTGCGCGAGCTGTTCGAACAGCTCGCGGGACCGCCCGACCAGGTAGGGTGCGGCCAGCGACATCACATGGAAGGCCCCGCGCCCCAGTGCGGCGGCATCCACCGGCCGCCGCGGCTCCCGCACGAACTCGAAGTTCAGCCAGTAGGTGGCCGTCATGGTCATGGTCACCGCCAGGCTGTGGATCTCGCCGCGGCTGGCGCGCATCTGCCCGGAGGCAACCAGCCCGTCGCAGATCAGCTCGGCGGTGTGGATCTGGTGGCGCAGGATGCGCTGGAAGTGCGTCTCCAGCAGCCGGTTGCGCGAGATCAGCTCGGTCAGGTCGCGGTAGAGGAAGCGGTAGTCCCACACCGACTCGAGCACCAGGTGCAGGAAAAGCCAGACGTCCTCCACATCCGGCAGGCGGCGCTCGGGTGCGGCCAGGGTGTCCTCGATGCGGCGCTCGAAGTCGGCGAACAGGGACTCGATGATCTCGTCCTTGCTGCGGAAGTGGTAGTACAGGTTGCCCGGGCTGATGCCCAGATCGTCGGAGATCAGCTGGGTGGTGACGTTGGGTTCGCCGTACTCGTTGAACAGGCGCAGCGAGGCCTCCAGGATGCGCTCGCGGGTGCGGCGCGGCGGTTTGCGTGCGGCGTTCTTGTCACCCATGCGATGTGTCCCTCAGGCCAAGGGCCGGGCAGGTTCGGTCGATGCGGCACGCAGCCGGCTCAGCGCCCGGGCCAGTTCATCCAGCGTGTCCGACAGCTGCAGTGCGGTGTGGCCCATGGCCCCGGCGCGGCGGCGCTTCAGGCCACCCAGGGCGCGGCGCAGCGAACGATCCGGGTCGCGCAGCAGATCCTCGCGCAGGCGGATGCCGTGGCGCGCCAGCCGCGGGGCCAGCTCGTCGCGGCGGCGCAGCAGCTCCTCCCGCGTACGGTGGTACGCATGCTCGGACAGCCACTGCCGCCCTGCATAGCTGAACATGTTGGTGAAGAACATGTCGTCGTCGTCCGGACTGGGTTCGAACAGCAGCACGTCGGCGTCCTTGTACTCGTGTTCGTACTTGGCGATGCCCACCTGCAGTCGGGAGTGGATGATGGTGCGGAAGGTCTGCGCCAGCACCACCGGCAAACCGCCATTGACGAGCTGGCGTTCGTGATGGTGGCCGAGTTCGGCCGCCCGCGGCGCGTTGTACGGCACCAGCGGGTTGATGCAGATCACCAGCTGCGCCCCCTCCTTGAGCGCCACCGAGGCGTGCAGCGTCTTGGTCAGCGCCCCGTCCACGTACCAGCGCCCGTCGATCGGCACCGGCGGGTACAGCCCCGGCAGCGCCGCACTGGCCTGCACCGCGGTGGAAATGGGCACCTGGTCGTGGCCCGCCGAGCCAAAGGCCACCGCAGCGCCCGAGTCCAGGTCGGTGGCGATCAGGTAGAGGCGGTGGCGCAACGCTCGGAAGTCGTTGCTGCGCCCGGGCGCGTCGAAAAGGCGACGCATCATCTCGTCGAGGCCGCGGTTGTCGAACAGCCCCGCCGGCAGCACCCGGGCCACCCGCTCGAGGGAGGCGAAGAAGCCCTTGCGCAGCGGATCGGCCGCGTAGTCGCGCAACGACTCCCACACCAGCCGCGGCGCCTGGGCCAGCCGCCGGGCGTACTCCGGCAGGGCCGGCTTGAGCAGCATCGCGGGGTCGAAGGGATGCTCGGCGGACTCGCTGTCGATGAACATGCGGCAGATGGCGGCGGGCGTCATGCCGTTGGCCAGGCCGGCTGCGATCAACCCGCCGGCGCTCACGCCGACGTAGATGTCCATCTCGTTGAGGTCCAACCCCTCCAGCGACTCGGCCAGCGCGGCCAGGGTGCCGATCTCGTAGATCGCCCCCAGTGGCCCGCCGCCCGCCAGGGCCAGGGCACGGCGCGGTCGCGGGCCCGGAGTCGCAGCCCGGATCGGGGTCGAGGTCGGGGTCGGCTGGGGGGACGATCGACTCATGCGGGGCTCCAAGGCAAAGCGGAAGGATGAGGCGGCACGCAAAAATCAACGGCCCCGCCAGAGCGGGGCCGTCGGATCAGCGGATCAGGGGTCAGACCCTGCGGGAAGGCGTCGGCACTCAGGCAGGGTTCCGGCGCTTTAGGTGGCCCCTCAGTCGCTCAGGCGGCGGCTTACTCGGCGGCCGCCGGCTTGGCCGCCTTCGTGCTGCGGCGGGCCGGCTTCTTGGCCACAGCGGCTTGCACTGGTGCGACCACGGCCTCTTCGACGGCTTCCGTGACCGCTTCGGCCACCGCTTCAGCGGCCTTGCGCACCCGCTTCGGGGCGGCCTTGACCGCCTTGACGGCCTTCTCGACCACGATCGGCGTGCCGCCGTTGAGTTTCTCCACCTCGGTGGTCAGCACCGCCACCCGGGCGGCCAGGTCTTCGATGTCCGATTTGGTCGGCACGCCCAGACTGTTGAGGGCCTTGGAGACGCGGTTCTCGAACACCTGCTCCAGCTTGTCCCAGGTGCCGGTGGCCTTGGCGGCCATTTCGGCCACCTTGTCTTCGGCGACCTTGCGGGTCTTGGCCTGGATGGCTTCGCCTTCACGCACCAGGGCGTCGAAGACCTTGTTGCCTTCCTCCTGGGCCTTGCCGTAGGCGCCGAGTCCGGCCAACCAGATCTGCTGGGCGCTGTCGCGGATGGTGGTGGCGAGCTGGTTGTCAACAACGAGGGTCTTGAGCTTCTTGGCCATGAGGTTCTCCAGGGGTCAGGTGAGGTGTGGGGCGGATCGGGTGGCGCCGGCTTGTCGCTGCAGGACACCGAACCGCTCGGCATGGAAGTCACTGTAGAGGTCTTGTTTAGAGAAAACACACTAAACATGCTCAAGTGCTGAGCCAGTGGGTCCACGACACGGGCTGGCCCGCCCTCCGGACCCACCCTGATCTGTCACCTGCCGGACAGGCGGCGCAACGTCGGGCGCCGGATCATTCCGCCGCAGCGGCTGCGCCCCCAGGCGCTGCGATGCCCTCCTTCTTCAGCCGTTCCCCGCCCCATGAACCAGCCCAGCAGCAGCGACGTCCTCGTCATCGGCGGGGGCCTGGCCGGCATCGTCACCGCGCTCGACAGCCTGCGCGCCGGCCTGTCCGTCACGCTGGTGGACCGGGATACGCCGGAGCGTTTCGGCGGCCTGGCACTCTGGGCCTTCGGCGGCATGGCGCTGGTGGGCACACCGCTGCAGGCGCGCATGAAGATCCCGGACGGCCCGGAGCGGGCGCTGCGCGACTGGCTGCGCTTTGGTGAGATCGACCCTGCCGACCCGGCCAACACCCACCGCCTGCAATGGGCCCGCCACTATGTGGAGCGCTCGCGCAGCGAGGTGTACGACTGGCTGGTGGCCGAGGGGCTGAAGTTCATGCCCGCGGTGAACTGGGTGGAACGCGGCCGCCTGGGTGAAGGCAACAGCCTGCCGCGGTACCACATCGTCTGGGGCACGGCGCGGGAGTTGACGCGCTGCCTGATCGCCGCGCTGCAGCGGGCCGACAGCGGTGGGCGGCTGCGGCTGTTGCACCGCCACCGGGTCACTGCGCTGGAGACCTCGGCCGGGCAACTCACTGGCGCCTGGGCGGTGGATGACGCCAGCGGGGCCGAGCGGCGGCTGCGCGCCGCCCAGGTGGTGCTGGCCACCGGCGGCATCAACGGCTCGCACGAGCAGGCCCGCGCGCACTGGCCGGCCGACCGGCCGCAGCCAGCCGCCATGCTCAACGGCGCGCACCCGTTTGCGGACGGCCGCCTGCACCATTGCGCGGCCGAGCAACTGGGCGCGCGGCTGACGCACCTGGGCGAGATGTGGAACTACGCGGCCGGTTTCCCCCACCCCTTCCCGCACTTCGAGGGGCACGGCCTGTCCGCCATCCCCAGCAAATCGGCCCTGTGGCTGGACCACCGCGGCCAGCGCATCGGCCCGGAGCCGCTGGTCACCGGCTTCGACACCCACTGGCTCTGCCAGCGTGTGGCCGAGCAGGAGCGCCCCTGGACCTGGCACCTGTTGAACTGGCGCATCGCGGCCAAGGAGTTCGCCATCTCCGGGGCGGAGCACAACCCGCGCATCCGCGACCGGCAGTTCCCCGCCTTCCTGAAGGAGACGCTGCTGGGCAACCACCGCCTGCTGCGGCAGATGCAGCAGGAGAGCCCACACTTCCTGGTCGATGACACCCTGGCCGGCCTGACCCAGCGCATGAACGCGCTGACCGGCACGCCGGACGTGCGGCCCGAGGTGCTGCAGGCCACCGCGGACGCCTTCGACGCCAACTTCGCGCGCGGCGGCTCGCTGCACAACGACGACCAGATCCGCCTCATCCTGCATGCCCGCCAGTGGGGGCCGGACCGGCTGCGCACCTGCAAGCCCGCCCCGCTGCAGCAGCGCGGTGCCGGGCCCTACATCGCCATCCAGATGCAGCTCATCACCCGCAAGAGCCTGGGCGGGCTGCAGACCGACCTGCAAAGCCGTGTGCTGGATGCGCAGGGCCAGCCCCTCCGGCCCCACGCCGGGGGGGGGGGGGGGCGGCGCCGGCGGGGGGCGCCAGCGGCAAACGCGAGGGAGGCCCCCTGCCCGGGCGCCTCCCCCGGGCGGCGGCGGCCGGGGGGGGGCGGGCGGGGCCCGCGGCGGCGCCGCCTCCTCCCAGTCAGAGTAGAAATGCCAGTCACCCGACACCCCCTTCACAGATCCGTACGTGCGGAGCTACCGCATACGGCTCCTGCCTTGGGTGATGACGATCAGACGTTGGTTCGGGTAGGGATGGTGGATTCGAACAGGAGGCAGCCAGTGGGCGATGAGCTTGTACATGCGTTTCCACGTCAGGTGCTTGGCCTGGCTGCGCCTGCACAGCGTGCGATGCCACAGCCTTGCCACCTGGAAGCGGAACGTTGCCAGCCGCGCCCCGTTGCAGGGCACGCCGAAGTAGCGCGCATGCCCACCCACCACCGAGCGCAGGTACTGGCCCTGCTCGGCGATAGGGCGGTGCATGCGCCTTCGCAGCTCATCCTTGACCGCATGCAGCTTGGCACGCAGCCGCTTGGCACTGGTCACGCGCAGAACCATGAACTTGCCTGCCCGGGTCTTGCCGCAACAGTGCGTGAAGCCCAGGAAGTCGAAGGTCTGCGCCTTGCCTTGTCCTGCACGGCGTCGGTTGTCCTGGGCAAAGCGCCCGAACTCGATCAGCCGTGTCTTGTCGGGATGCAGCTTGAGCCCGAACTGCTCCAGCCTTTGCGCCACCGCACGCTCGAAGCGCTCGGCATCGCTCTTGAACTGGAACCCGGCCACCCAGTCATCGGCATACCGCACGATGACCACGTCGCCACGGGCGTGGCGCTCCCGCCACTGTTTCCCCCACAGGTCGAACGCGTAGTGCAGGTAGATGTTGGCCAGCAGCGGACTGATGCTGCCTCCTTGCACCGTGCCCTGCTCGCTTTGCGTTCGCCTGCCCTCTTCCAGCACACCGGCGTTGAGCCATTTACGGATCAAGCGCACGATGGCCCCATCGGCTACCCGGTGTTCGATGAACTTGATCAGCCAGTCGTGCTCGATCGTGTCGAAGAACTTGCTGATGTCCGCATCGAGCACCCAGTTCACCTTGCGTGTGCTGACCCCGACTGCCACGGCGTCGAGCGCGTTGTGCGCGCTCTTGCCGGGTCGAAAGCCGTAGCTGAACCCGAGGAAATCCTGTTCGTAGATGGCGTTGAGTACCTCGACTGTGGCACGTTGGACGATCTTGTCCTCCAGCGCCGGGATGCCCAGGGGGCGTTTGCTCCCGTCGGCTTTGTCGATGTACGCCCTGCGCACAGGCTTGGCGTGGTAGCCGCCTCGGGCCAGCCGCACGGACAGGTCCAGCAAGTTGTCTTGCAGGTCCTGCCCGTACTGGGCCCACGTCTGACCGTCCACCCCGGGGGCCGCGTCGCGCCGCAGCGCTTGGTAGGCCGCCTGCAGGCGCTCGGGCGCGTAGACGTGGTGCATCAGCGTGGTGAACCGGGCACCCCGGTCGCCTCTGGCCGTCTGTCGTATGCCATCGAGCGCGCTTTGCACGTCATACGCCCGGCCCGGTGTCCGGCGCGTGTGCGCTTCGATGGCATTCCCCTTGGCTCGCGGCCTTCCCTCCACCGCCTCCGCCGCCATGGGGATTGCACCCACGGCCTTGTTCGGCAGCTTCTTCGGTACTACGCCCCGATCCGACTTCCCGCTCCGATCGCTCATCGTCGTACGCCCTCAGGCTTCACGATGCGCTCTGCAGCCTCTGTCGCCTCACGGCGGGGTGCAGAAGGATGCGGGATCTCCCGGTTCCCGTGCGAAGTGTTTCCGCGCATGCGCGGGGTCTGTGACCGCGCGGGGTCCGAAGCTGCCTCGCCAATGCGGCAGCCCCGGTGTGGCCTTCGGTGCGTCTCCACCACCTCGGCACCCCGGTCGTCCCGGGACCGAAGTCCCGGGGCATGTATTTCGCGGCTCAATACCCGGCCTGCGCGTACCCCTGTCAACGCTTCGCCCACGCCCTTACGGACGTACACGCATGACTCGGGGCCGCCGTAGCTGGCTAAGCCTTCAACGTATGACTCTTTCATTCACAACACTTCGCCGGTTTTGACCGGCGCACGCCCGCAAGGGCAAGGTGCCGGTGCTCAACATCGTCGGCGACCATGCCCGCTCCCACGTGCCCTACGACGCCCAGCTGCAGTCGGACATCGAGACCGTGGCCCGCAACGTCTCCCCCGGCTTCGTGCGCACCTCGCAAAGCACCGCCGAGCTCTGCCGGGACGCGGTGGACGCCCTCACCGCCGCGCGTGGCCTGCCCGGCCAGGTGGCCACCCTGATCCTGCCAGCCGACGTGTCCTGGGGCGACGGTGGCCAGAGCGCGCCGCCCCCACCCCTGCCCCAGCCGCTGCCGGCGGACGACGCCACCGTGCAGCGCATCGCCCAGGCCCTCCGCAGCGGCGAGCCCAGCGCGCTGCTGCTGGGCGGTCTCGCACTGCGGGAGCCCGCCCTGCTGGCCGCGGCGAAGGTGGCGGCGCACTGCGGCGTCAAGCTGCTGGCGGAGGTCTTCCCCACCCGGCTGGAGCGCGGCGCGGGCCTGCCCGCGGTGGAGCGCATCGCCTACCTGGCGGAGCTGGCGGGCGTGCAGCTGAGCGGCCTGCGCCACCTGGTGCTGGTGGACGCCAAGTCGCCGGTGTCCTTCTTCGCTTACCCCGGCAAGGCCAGCGACCTGGTGCCGCCGGGCTGCCAGGTGCACACCCTGTCCGCCCCGGACCAGGACGCCACCGCCAGCCTGGGCCACTTGGTGCACGCCCTGCAGGCCGGCCCGGCCCGCCCTGCCCTGCAGCCCGCTGCCCGCCCCGGCCGGCCACGCGGCCGGCTCACCGCGCCCAAGGTCTGCAAGGCGCTGGGGCACCTGCTGCCGGAGGGCGCCATCCTGATCGACGAAGCCATCACCTCCGGCTTGATGCTCTCCGCCCTCACCGCCGGCGCGCCCCGCCACGACCTGATCACCCTCACCGGCGGCGCCATCGGCCAGGGCCTGCCCAACGCGGTGGGCGCCGCCATCGCCTGCCCGGACCGCCCGGTGATCGCGCTGGTCGGCGACGGCAGCAGCATGTACACCCTGCAGGCGCTGTGGACGATGGCGCGCGAGCGGCTCAACGTCACCACCGTCATCTTCAACAACGCCTCCTACTCGGTGCTCAACGTCGAGCTGGAACGCGTGGGCGCCCAGCGCATCGGCCCCAAGGCCCGCTCGCAATTGGACCTGCACGGCCCGGTGCTGAACTTCGTGCAACTGGCCCAGGGCATGGGCGTGCCAGCCCAGCGCTGCAGCACCGCCGACGACTTCGTCAACGCTTTCCAACGCGCGCTGGCCGAACCGGGCCCCCACCTGATCGAAGCCATGGTGCCGGAATCCCTCAGCGGCCTGAAACGCCGCATCCTCCCCTGGCTCCTGCGCTCCCTGCCCAGCCTGCCACCGGGGGTGGCGCGCACGCTCAAGCGCAAGATTGCGCCTTGAGGAGCCAGCGAGCTGGATCGGGTCGCCTCCAACGGGCTCACCTTGCCGCGAACAGCTCTCGCCGTGCGGCGGTTCAGAGGCCCAGTTCAGCGTCGATGCGCGCGAGTTCGTCCAACGCGGCGCTCTGGCGGGCATGCTGCTGTTGGTCAAAGCGCAGCAGGTCCTCCAACGCGACACGGCGGCGTGTGCCCACCTTGCGGGCGGGCAACTTCTGCTCCTCAATGAGTTTCACCACGTAAGGGCGAGAGACGTTGAGGTAGTCGGCCACCTCCTGGGTGGTGAGCTCCGCGTTCTGCGGTAGCAAGGTCACATCGCGGCCCTGGCCCAGCTGGGTCAGCATGTCCACCAGCAGGCGCAGGGCGCCGGACGGGATGGCGATCATCTCGTCCGGCTTGTCGTCGGTGACGAGGCGCAGGGCCGGGACATTCGCGGTGCCGTCATCGGCAGGCAGCAGGCGGGCAAGCTGGACACTGGCTTCGCGGGCCTGCGCGATCTCGTGATCGCTGGACAGCCGAGGCGGGCGTCGGCTGGGGGCACTCATGGTGGCATCTCCAGATGAGTACCGGGTGATGGTAGTCGACAAGCGAAATGAACGAAACAAACGAAGTCAACAAAACCAACGCCCGTGCCCACCGCAGCGGCAAACCCACCGCCCGTTGCTGGGCAACCGGCCTGACGATGGTGCAGGAGTCCCGGAGCGGCATAAGGCGGCGCATCCTCGCCTGGCTGCGGCGCGCCCTGCCCAGCCTGCCACCGGATGTGGCACGCGCACTCATGCGCAAGATTGGGCCCGGAGCAGCCATCGACTTGGAAAGCCACGTGAGTCCGCTGAGTTTGCCCTGGGATCTCCGACCCACCGAGCACCTGACTTCGCCGACCTGCTGGCTACAGCCTCTGCGAGGCCCATAAGCTCCTGACCACCTTGTGCTCTCGTTGAGCGTCTGCCCGAACTGGCGGGCGAAAGCCAAAGCATTTAACATCGGAGCCAAGCAGCGCTTGGAGCGTAGAGCACTCGATGCGCGAGTGTCTCGCAGGGAACCAAGCGGCCAGGCTGAAGAACCACTAGATGACGATCCCACTTTTTCCAGTGGATGTAGCGCGTGAGGTCACTGCCGGGTTGCCGAAGTCAGCCGATCTCAAGGTTGTCAGCGTTGGACGGGACGGCTTTGAATACGCGACGAAGCGCCAAGTTGACGACGCAGATTTGCCGGCTTCAGAGTGGTTCTGCTATCACCTTGGCTATCGTCTTCAAATCGCCCTTCCACAGTGCGTCGTCCTACGCAACGGTGGCAACGAGCACTTTGGGTCTCGGTTTGAAGGAGGCATTGTGCAGTGGTCCGATGTTCAGCCTCCGGATCAACTGCCCTTGCTCCATAGCTGCGCGGCAGACATTAGCCGCATCTATGCGCTCGACCTGTTTGTGGCGAACGATGACCGCCATCTCAACAACTTTCTTTTCCGGGATCAGACGCTCGCTGGCCAACGGACAGTTATCGCGATGGATTTTTCACGCGGGCTGCTTATCCGCGGCTGGCCCTCCGATCCCGTCCCAATGCCTATGGGGTCCAACACGATGAGACAGATTCAGGCGCTCAAGGTGCTGGGCATCTGGGACGCAGCCGCCGCCACCCTGACGCTGAACTCTATCGCAACGGTTACGGCCTCTGAGGCCGAACATTGGCTCAAGGCGATGCCGAGAGCCTGGCTTGCCACTTCTCGTATCGACGCGATCGTCCAATGGTGGGACTCGCCTGCCTTTGGACAGCGGCTCGCAGACTGTGGCATCCTTGTCTAGTTGCATCATGAGCCAGCAGCTTGCATTCACCCTCCTGCAGATCGTGCCTGACCGGCTGCGAGGGGAGGTCTTGAACGTCGGCATCGTGCTTCACACTGCTGCAGGCCCAGACCTGCGACTGCGTATGTTGCCGTCGCGCCTCAAAGCCTTGGCGCCGAGCTACTCTCGCGTGAACTTGGAGGAGTGGCATCAAGCGTGGTTGGCCGCTCTGCAGCGGTTTCAAACGCCAGAGCAACGGTGGGCTTGGCTGCAGGATGCGATGGCTCCACTTCGCTTGGCCGAGACTGGTGGAACTATCTTAGCCGTGACCCCGGCGGACCTTGAAGCGCAGGTGGAAGGTCTGCTTGAACGCTTCGTGATGCCACCTCGTACCTTCTCGAAGGTAGCGAGACATCGTATTCGTCGTTCGGGCCTGAACGCTCAACTCACGTCATGGCTTCGATCCCAGCATCTTTTTTCCACCAAGCTGCAGGACCTGTCAAAGAACCGAGTGGTTTCTGGCTACCCTTTGAGCGTCGCCGAAGAGCTGTTTGCAGAGTTCGCGCTCAAGAATGGCGCACTTCACGTAATCGAGACTCTCGACCTGAGAGGTCATAGCAGCTATACCAAGCCGCTGCGTAATGAGGCTAGTCACAAGGCACTGGTACTGGATCTTGCCCAGGACGAGCTTGAGGCAAGTAGCCAACGCATCGCCGTCGTTGCGGCAGACGACTACGGAACGATGAAACCTGCAGTCTCTATGCTCAACCGAAAAGCTAGCGCCGTGGTGAGTATGGATAGCCCCAACGACCGACAGTGGCTTGCAGACTTCGTTTCCAAATCGCTTCACCTATCGACGCTGTTGGATCCTATTCCGAACTCTGCCCGGATTGCCGCTCAGGCCTTAGTTTTGTGAGTCCTTGTGGCGTGCTGCCGCAGCGGATGTGCACGCATTGGCAGCCAAGCCGCGACCTCGGTTGGTCGCCATGCTGTCACTGGGGCCACCAACGTCATCCGCGCCGAAGAGGCGCCATCGTTGACCATGCGCCAGAGCCTGGCAGGAGCGCGGATTCCACGACCACATTCGCCTGAAGGCAGCCGCGGACCGACCTCCCCCCGGTCGGGTCAACCCGGCCTCAACAAGCCTCCCCCAGGTTCAATCCTCCAACACCCGCAACAACAACTGCGTCACCTGGTTCGAGAACGCCATCCCCAAGTGGCTCACGCCGCCGATGGGCAGCAGGCGCGCCCCGTCCAGCGCGGAGGACTCGCGCTGCGGGATGACCTGGTTGTCGTGCACGCTGTAGATCGACAGGCTGTCGGCCGGCAGCGCGGTGCTGCGTGCCAGGTCCAGCAGCCAGGGGTTGCCGGGGTGCATCTGGGTGCCGTTGCGGCCGATGGCGATGCGGGCCATCAGGCTGCCTTGGTGGGGGGAGCCCAGGCTGATGAAGCGTGCCACCTTGGCGCAGCCGTGTTGGCGGAACCAGGCGCGTGAGACCAGGCCGCCCATGCTGTGGCCCACCAGGATGAGCTGCGTTGCACCGGTGGCGGCCAGCACCTCGTCGATGCGGCGGGTCAGCGCCGGCAGGTAGCTCTCGATGTCGGCCAGGGCGGGCTCCAGGCTGTGGGTGGCCACCACCCAGCCGGCGGATTCCAGGCGGCGGCGCTGCCAGAGCCAGAAGCCGCGGTTGCAGGTGTAGCCGTGCAGCAGCAGCACCGGCAGGCGCTGGCCGGGGCCTGTGGGCAGGGGCCGCAGGTGGTCCGGCGGCATGAACAGGCGCTCGAAGGGCTGCACCACGACGAACAGCAGCAGCAGGGCCGCGAACTCCTGCAGGGCCATGCGCAGCAGGCCCAGCGGACCCACCTGCAGACCGGGTGGCACGGGGCTGGAGCGCTGCAGCAGCACGACGTAGCTGCCCAGCACCACCAGGGCCCGCAGGCCCAGCGCCAGGCCGAGCACGGCCAGCAGCGCGTCGCTCCCGTCCCAACCGGTGCCGTGCAATCCGTAAGCCACGGCCGCGCCCACGGTCGCCTCCAGCGCCAGGGCGATGCGCAGATCCCGTCCTGCCATGCTGCGATCCTCTCTTTGTCAGGCCAAGGCCGCTGCCGGCCGGCTGGTCAGCTCCTCGGCCAGCTTGGAGGCCAAGCGTGCCACGATGCCGTAGATCGATTCCTGCGGGTTGGCGCCGATGCTGGTCGGGAAGATCGAGCCATCGGCCACCGTCAACCCGCGCAGGTGGTGGAAGCGCCCGTGGCCGTCCACTACCGAGGTCTTCAGGTCCGCGCCCATCGCACAGCCGCCCATCACATGGGCGCTGACGACGCGCAGGGCCAGCGGCCGCAGGTCGAGGCTGGCGATGCCGGCCTTCGCCTCGGCCCAGTTGGACCAGCCGGCGCTGGCCTCGTGCACCGCGATCACCCGACCTGCGCCGGCCGCGAACTGCAGCTCCGCCATCGCCAGCAGGGCGCGGCGGGCGCCGTCGAAGAAGTAGCCGTTGAGCGGGTAGTCCAGCAGCGGCGTGCCGTCGTCGCGCAGGCGCACCTGGCCGCCGGGGCTGTCCGGGTGGAAGCCGTCGCGCTGCAGCGCCAGCAGCACCTGGGCCTGGTTGAAGCGCTGCATCAGCTCGCGGTGCGCGGCGCCGTAACCCTGCAGGGTGGTGGAGAACAGCACCGGGTGCAGCGGCGCGGACTCCAGCTTGAAGCCCGCCGGCCCGTCCACCGGCTGGCTGTGCAGGTAGTGGTCGGAGTACAGGCTCTGCGGCGCACCGGCGTGGCCGGCGATGTCGCGGTCCATCAGCGCGGCGCTGACCACGGTGGGGTGCAGGAAGGTGCGCGCCCCGATCAGGCCCTGCGGATCCGGCAGTCCACTGCGCAGCAGCAGCGCCGGGCTGCCCAGCGCGCCGGCGGCCACGATCACATGGCGGGCGCGCAGCTGCACCTTGACCGAGCGCGGGTGGATGCCCTGCGCATCCATGGCCACCGCCTCCAGCCCCTGCACCCGGTCGCCCTGCAGCAGCAGGCGTTCAGCCCGCAGCCCGTGATAGAGCCTGGCGCCCTTCTCGAGCGCGGACGGCAGGGTGGTCAGCAGCATCGACTGCTTGGCGTTGGTGGGGCAGCCGGTGCCGCAGTAACCCAGGTTCCAGCAGCCGCGCACGTTGCGGCGCATGGTCTGCACCTCGATGCCCAACGTGCGGCCGCCGGTGCGCAGCAGCTCGTTGTTGGCGTTGGGGGCCACCTCCCAGAGGTGGATGCCCAGGCGGCGCTCCACCATCTCGAACCAGGGCTGCAGCGCCTGCGGGGTGTAGTCGGCCAGGCCATGGTGGCGGGCCCAATGCGCCAGCGTGTCCGCCGGAGTGCGGAAGCTGCTGGTCCAGTTGACGGTGGTGGAGCCGCCCACGCAGCGGCCCTGCAGGATGTTGATGGCCTTGTCGGCCGTCTTGCGGGCGGCGGACTCCTGGTAGAGCTGCGGGTAGGCGTCGGCCTCCTGCATGCGGAAGTCCGGCGTGCTGCGCAGCGGCCCCTCTTCCACCAGGATGACCTTCAGGCCGCTCTTGGCCAGGATCTCCGCCGAGATGCCCCCGCCGGCACCGGTGCCGATGACGATGACATCGGCCTCGTCGGCCAGGTCCCGCTCGGCCAGCGAGGCGTCCTCGATCTGCCAGCCGCGCTGACGGCCTTCTGCGTAGGGGTCCTTGATCATGTCAAGTTCAGTTGGGGTGGGCCGGGGTAGCCGATTCCGGCCCATGTGGACGGATCGGCATACCAGGCGCCGAGGATCAGGTCGTGCAGGGCCTGGTAGCCGCTGCGCAGCAGGTCCAGCGGGCTGTGGCGCCAGGCGTCCAGGAAGCGCTGCACCTCGGCCTCGCTCGCCTGCGGCCATGGGGAGGTCACCCGCGCCACCGCGATGCGGGTGGGCGCCAGCGCCAGCAGGGCGAAGAGCTCGGCCACCTCGCGCTGCGCGGATGCGCTGAGCTGGGACACCGCCACCCCCACCGACTGCGCCGCCCGCTGCAGTGCGGCGGCGCGGGCCTGGGGCTCCTGCGGCAGCGCGCCGGCCAGCACCACCGGCAGCAGCGCAGGCAGCACCAGCGCCATCGACGGCGCCAGCGGTGCCTGGGCCACCAGGGCCTGCTTGCCCAGGCGGTCGATCGGCTGGCGCAGCCACCAGGCCGCGCCGAGCAGCAGCGCACCGGCGGCGCCGGTCTTCAACAGGCCGCGGCGGGACAACATCGCCATGGGAAACCTCCGTCACCGGGTCAGGAAGGCCAGCAGCCGGTCCATCAGCCGACCATAAGGCGGGTTGAACAGTGCCATGCCGTTGAGCGGGGACTGCAGGAACACGCCCTTCATCTTGGAGAAGGTGCGGAACCCCTCCTCGCCGTGGTAGTGGCCCATGCCGCTGGGCCCCACCCCGCCGAAGGGCAGGTTCTCCTGCGCGATGTGCAGCAGCGTGTCGTTGACCGTCACCCCACCGGCCACCGTGCCGTGCAGCACCTGCTGCTGGCGCCGCGAGTCGTTGTCGAACAGGTACAGCGCCAGCGGGCGCGGATGGTCGTTGACGTAGGCCAGGGCCTCGCCAAAGTCGCGGTAGGGCAGCAGCGGCAGCAGCGGGCCGAAGATCTCCTCGCGCATCACCTGCATGCCGTCGTGCACGCCCCGCAGCAGCACCGGCGGAAAGCGCCGGCTCGCCGGGTCGGCCGGCAGGTCACTCAGCGGCTCCAGCCGGGCGCCGCGGACTGCGGCGTCGTCCAGCAGGCCCTGCAGGCGGCCGAAGTGGCGATCGTTGACGATGGAGCTGTAGTCCGGTGTGCGGGCCAGGTCCGGGAACATGCGCTGCACGGTGGCGCGGGCCAGCTCGACGAAGGCCGCCTCGTCCCCCGCGGGCAGCAGCACATAGTCCGGCGCGATGCAGGTCTGCCCGGCGTTGAGCAGCTTGCCGGCCAGGATGCGCTCCACCGCCCGGGCCAGCGGGTAGTCCGGCCCGATCAGCGCCGGCGACTTGCCGCCCAGCTCCAGCGTCACCGGGGTCAGGTGGTCGGCCGCTGCATGCATGATGTGCCGACCCACCCCGGTGGAACCGGTGAAAAGCAGGTGGTCGAAGGGCAGCGCCGCGAAGGCAGCGCCCACCGACGCGTCCCCATTGACCACCGTCACCTCGTCGGGCGCAAACAGCTCGGCCACCCGCTGCGCCAGCAGCTCGCCGAAGCGCGGGGTGAACTCCGACATCTTCAGCATCACCCGGTTGCCGGCCGCCAGCGCCGCCGCCAGGGGCGAAACTGCCAGCATCAGCGGGTAGTTCCAGGGCACGATGATGCCCACCGCCCCCAGCGGCTGCGGGATCAGGCGGGCCCGGCCGGGCCGGAACAGCAGGGAGGTCGACACCCGCCGGGGCTTCATCCAGCCACCCACATGGCGGCGCGCGTGGCGCAGCGCCTCCAGCGACGGAAAGACCTCCGCCAGCCGGGTTTCATGCGCCGAGCGGTGGCCGAAGTCGGCGCTGATGGCCGCGGCAAAGGCCTCGGCATTCGCCTTCACCAGGGTGCGCAAGCGGTTCAGACGGTCTTCGCGCAGGGCGCGCGGCACATCGATCTGCGCACGCGCGGCACGGTGCAGGGCATCGAAGCGTGCCTGCAGCGGCAGCGTGGCGGCCAAAGCGTCTGCAAAGTCCGCCGCAATCTGGGCGGGTTGCAGCAGGACGGGGGACTCCAACTTCATGCGGAACCTCTTTCGCAGCAGGACCCGAGGCCGGTGCCCCGGGAAGGAAGGTGTTTTCCACCCCGATGGTCCAGTCTAGTGCCGCCCCTGGCCTTCGATTAGGCCGGTTGCTCTAAGTCCCGCGGCGGTCGGGCCGGACAATGCGGGCCATGTCGGAGCCGAACACGCCGGACCTGGACCGCCACTGCCTGGGCGAGGCCCTGCTGCAGCACCTCACCGAGGCGCGCCGCTGGCGCGAGTCCCGCAGCCGGCCCGACGATGCCGCCGACCACGACGCGTTGCGGCGCTGGCAGGCCGCCCGGCTGGCCGGCAGCTACGCCGACCTGCTGGCCGATGCCCGCTACGGCCCGGCGGCCCGGTTCTTCCTCACCGAGCTGTATGGCCCGCAGGACTTCACCGACCGGGACGCCCAACTGGCCCGGGTGGTGCCCAAACTGGTCGCCCTGCTGCCGGCGCGGGCCCTGGCCACGCTGGTGGAGGCGGTGCGCATGGACGCGCTCTCCGAGTCGCTGGACCATGAGATGGTGCAGCAGCTGCGTGCGGCCGGGCGCAGCCGCCGCATTGACGAGGCGGCCTACGCCGCCGCCTACCGCGCCTGCGGCCGGCTGGACGAGCGGCAGGAACAGATCGACCTGGTGCAGCAGATCGGAAGCGCGCTGGATCGGCTGACCCGCATCCCGCTGCTGGCCAGCACCGTGAAGCTGATGCGGCGCCCGGCCGAAAAAGCCGGCTACGGGCAGACGCAGCGTTTCCTGCAGGACGGCTTCGACGCCTTCCGGCACATGGGCGGCGCCGAGCCCTTCCTGGCCACCGTGCGGCAGCGGGAGACGGCGCTGATGCAGCGCTGGGCGGGGCCTGCGGCCCCCGTCGCGGGCCCCGCCGGCCCTCCCGCACCCTCACAATCGGCCGCATGGCCGAACCCCTCCCCGTCCTGCCGCTGATCGACGCCGCCTTGCGCGGGGCCCTGGTGGCCCTGTGCATGGTGCTGGTGGTGGCCCTGTGGCGCCTGCACCGCTCGCTGCGCGTGCTGCGGGTACTGCCCGGCGCGGCGACCTCCTCCCCACCGGTGCCGCCCGCCCTGCTGGCCGCCCTCGGCCTGTGCCTGGGGCTGATCGTGCAGGCCGTTGGCAGCCACCCCAGCGTGGAAAACCAGGCCATTTGCCTGCTGCAGACGCCGCTGATCGGCCTGGCGGTGGGCAATGCGGTGCTGTTCTGGCTGTTCAGCGCGGCGCTGTTCGACGACGAGTTCCGCTGGCGCCGCCGCCACGCCCTGGCGTGGGGCGCTGCGGCCCTGATCGGCGCCCTGCAGTGCCCGGTGGTGCTGCACCTGCCCCCCGGCCCCTGGCTGCCCGTGCTGCGGGTGGCCCTGCGACTGGTGCCGCTGGTCTGCGCCGCGGCCGCGTTGTGGGTGGCCCTGCGGCACTGGCGCAGCGACCTGGTGGAGTCGCGCCGCCGGCTGCGGCTGCTGCTGGTGGCCGCCGGCATCGGCTACACGCTGCTGCAACTGGGCGCACGCCTGTCCACCCCGCTGGGGCTGATGACCCCCGACCTGGCGCTGCTGGACATCGCTGCCCTGCTCGCCCTGGTGGGTGGCTGGGCCCTGCTGATGCTGCGGCTGCCTTCACCTGCCCTGCTCCACCCCGCCGCCCGTGAGCACGGCCTACACGGTGCGCAGCCGGCCCGCGGAGCGGACACTGGGCAGGGACCCGGTTCACAGCCCCAGGAACCCGCCGAACCCGTGAAGGCCTTCGAAGAAGCGCCACCCGCCATCGATGCGGCCGAGGAGCGCCTGGCCGAAGCCCTCCGGCAGGCCATGCACCAGGACCGGCTGCACCGCAGCGACGACCTCACCCTGTCCGCCCTGGCGGCGCGGCTGGAGGTGCCCGAGTACCGCCTGCGCCGGCACATCAACCAGCGGCTGGGGTTCCGCAACTTCAATGCCTTCGTCAACCGCCACCGGCTGGCCGACGCGCAGCGCTGGCTGGCCGACCCGACCATGCAGGACACGCCCATCCTGACGCTGGCGCTGGATGCGGGCTTCGGCTCGATCGGCCCGTTCAACCGGGCCTTCAAGGCCGAGACCGGTCTGACACCCAGCGAATTCCGCAGTCAGGCGCTGGCGCAGCCGCCCACACCGCCCCAGGAAGCCGCCCCACCTCTGGCCGATTCCTGAAATCGGCCCGGCTTTGCCGACTTCGGCCAGCCGGAAGGTGAAGCCCTCCACTTCCGGCCAGCCTCAGCGGCCCGACCCCGACATCGTGGCGACTCGCCGACGGTAACCCGCCGCCGGCCCTTCCTCTCCATTTCTCTCCCTTTCTCTTCTTCGGACGAGGGCCACGATGAACCTGCGAAACACGCTGCCGGGCACCCGGCGAACCCCCTGGCTGGCCGCATGGCTGGCTGCTGCACTGCACCTGGTCAGCCCACCGGCCCAGGCCGCGCTGGGCCTGACCGAACTGCCGGCCCGCGGCGAGGACGGGCCGGTCACGGTCTATTACCCCACCGACGCCGCCGAGAGCCCGCTGTCCCTGGGCAACGGCCGCCTGACGCTGCAGGTGGCCCGCGACGCCCCACCGGGCCCTGGCAATGGGCGCCTGGTGGCGATTTCACATGGCTCGGGCGGCTCGCCCTGGGTGCACGCCGACCTGGCGCGCGCGCTGGTAGAGGCCGGCTACACCGTGGTGCTGCCACGCCACCATGCCGACAACTTCATGGACCCCAGCCGGCCGGGACCGGACAGCTGGGAGCGCCGCCCGGGCGAGGTCAGCCGGGCCATCGATGCGCTGGGCGCCGACGGCCGCTTTGCTCCCCGCCTGAATCTGCAGCGTGTGGGCGTCTTCGGCATGTCCGCCGGTGGGCACACCGCGCTGACCCTGGCCGGCGGGCGCTGGTCCCCAGCGCTGTTCAGCCGGCACTGCGAGCAGCACCTGGCCGAGGACTTCCCGGCCTGCGTGGGCCTGTTCACCCAGCTGGACGGGAGCATGCTGGACGGGCTCAAGCTGTGGCTGGCCCGCCGGGTGCTGCGCTGGACCTTCACCGATGCCACGCCACAGCAACACCACGATCCCCGCGTCGCGGCCGTCGTGGCTGCGGTGCCGCATGCAGCGAGCTTCGATGGCGCCAGCTTCACCTCCCCACGCGTGCCGCTGGCCCTGGCCACCGCCACCGGCGATGTCTGGCTGCAACCGCGTTTCCACAGCGACCGGGTGCTGCAGGCCTGCAGCGGCTGCGAGGTGATCCAGGCGCCAGGCGCCGCAGGGCACGGCGCCTTCCTCTCCCCGCTGCCTTCCGGCTTCACCGGTCAGGAGGGCCGCCTGCTCAACGACCCGCCCGGCTTCGACCGAAGTGCGATGCCGGACGTGCACCGCCGCATCGTGGCGTTCTTTGACCGACACCTGGGCCGATGACCCTGGGCCGATGACCTCGGACGATGACCCCCGGCGATGTCCGCGGAAGGTCAGCGCAGGCGCCGCGGCCTTCAGGGACGCGGCAGCAGCCCCTGCGCCTGGATCTGCGCGAACTCTTCGTCGCTGAAGAGCCGGGAGCGGGTCAGGAAGGCCTTGCCCTCCGGCCCTTCGAGGCTGAAGTTGTCGCTGCCCAGCGGGGCATCCAGCGCATCGATGATCAGTTGGGTGTGTTTCCAGTAGTCGTACTGCGAGCCGCTCATGTGGAAGGGCAGGCCACCGATGGAGCCGAGGTAGACGTCGCTCGGGCTCAGGGTCAGCTCACCTTCGATGTAGCAGTTCGGCGCACTGTTGTCGCAGCAGCCGCCGGACTGGTAGAACATCAGGCGGGGGCCGTGCTTCGAAAGCAGCTGCTCGATCAAGGCCAGGCCTGCCGGGGTGGCGATCACGCGGTCGACGGACATGGTGGAGCCTCTCTCCGATGGAGATGTAAAAAAGGGGTGGCCGAAGCCACCCCATCAACGTCAGTGCAGAAAAATGAGCCCGCTGCGGATCAGAAGAAGCCCAGCTTGTTCTCGCTGTAGCTGACCAGCAGGTTCTTGGTCTGCTGGTAGTGGTCCAGCATGACCTTGTGGGTTTCGCGGCCGATGCCCGATTCCTTGTAGCCGCCGAAGGCGGCGTGCGCCGGGTAGGCGTGGTAGCAGTTGGTCCACACGCGGCCGGCCTTGATCGCGCGGCCCATGCGGTAGGCGACGTTGCCGTTGCGGCTCCACACGCCGGCGCCCAGACCGTAGATGGTGTCGTTGGCGATCGCCAGAGCGTCGGCCTCGTCCTTGAAGGTGGTCACGGCCAGCACCGGGCCGAAGATTTCCTCCTGGAAGATGCGCATCTTGTTGTGGCCCTTGAACAGCGTGGGCTGCACGTAGTAGCCACCAGCCAGGTCGCCGCTGAGGTGGGCGCGATCGCCGCCGATCAGCACTTGCGCGCCTTCCTGCTTGCCCAGTTCCAGGTACGAGGAGATCTTGTCGATCTGGATCTGCGAGGCCTGAGCGCCGATCATGGTGTCGGTGTCCAGCGGACTGCCCTGCTTGATGGCAGCCACGCGCGGCAGCACACGCTCCATGAAGCGGTCGTAGATCGATTCCTGGATCAGCGCACGGCTCGGGCAGGTGCAGACCTCACCCTGGTTGAAGGCGAACAGCACCAGGCCTTCGATGGCCTTGTCCAGGAACGAGTCGTCCTTGTCGAGGATGTCAGCAAAGAAGACATTGGGCGACTTGCCACCCAGCTCCAGAGTGGCGGGGATCAGGTTGTTGGCGGCGGCCTGGGCGATGACCTTGCCGGTGGCGGTGGAGCCGGTGAAGGCGATCTTGGCGATGCGCTTGGACGTGGCCAGCGGCATGCCGGCTTCGCGGCCAAAACCGTTGACGATGTTCAGCACGCCCGGGGGCAGCAGGTCGGCGATCAGCTCCATCAGCACCAGGATGCTGATCGGGGTCGACTCGGCCGGCTTCAGGACCACGCAGTTGCCGGCGCCCAGGGCGGGAGCCAGCTTCCAGGCGGCCATCAGGATCGGGAAGTTCCAGGGGATGATCTGACCCACCACGCCCAGGGGCTCGTGGATGTGGTACGCCATCGTGTTCTCGTCGATTTCCGAGATGCCGCCTTCCTGCGAGCGCAGGCAGCCGGCGAAGTAGCGGAAGTGGTCGACCGCCAGCGGGATGTCGGCGTTCAGCGTCTCGCGGATCGGCTTGCCGTTGTCCACCGTCTCGGCGTAGGCCAGCATCTCCAGGTTCTGCTCCAGGCGATCGGCAATCTTCAGCAGGATGTTGGAGCGGGTGGCGGCGTCGGTCTTGCCCCACTTGTCGGCAGCGGCGTGGGCGGCGTCCAGCGCCAGTTCCACGTCTTCAGCGGTGGAACGGGCGCACAGGGTGTAGGCCTGGCCGGTGATCGGGGTGATCACGTTGAAGTACTCACCCTTGACCGGCGGCACGAACTTGCCACCGATGAAGTTGTCGTACTTGGGCTTGTAGGCCACCTTGGCGCCCGGGGTGTTCGGCAGTGCGTACAGCATGGCTGTGTCTCCTGTGGGTGAAGAAGCGGTTTCGGTCTCACGTTGGAGCCGGGTCCCGGGGCGGTCTGTTTCCGACCCTCAAGGCCCGACCGGCTCGCCACAGCCATCGCAGCGAACGTGCCCACTCCCCGATTCAAGCGGGAAGAGCCCTCTTTCTGGCCAATTCCGGCCCGCTTCCTGCTGTAGCAATGTCCAGAGTGCGCCAGTGCGTTGCCCACTGTTCCAGACCAGAACAGGCAGCCCCTCTGGCGTTGGAACTGCGTCCAAACACCGGACCGGGTACACCCTTTTGAACGGACGTTCATAGGTGTCCCGGTCCGCGACAGGGCGCCGCAGGAGGACACATGGGAGCACCCTTCGGTCAAAGACAACCCTCACGGCCCAGCGCCAGCCAGCTGCGCGCGGCCCGGCGCAGCCTGATCGAATCCGGGCAGGAGCATCCGGACCTGCCGGCGGGTCCAGGCCAGCGAACCGGCACCGCAGGCACCGCAGGCGATCGGCTGGACGTCCCGCTGCAGCAACTGGATCCGCGGCTGTCGCGCTCCTGGTTGCGCAGCAGCCGTGCCGGTCTGCCACCGCAGGGGCGCGGCACGGCGGTGCCGCACGCCTCGGCCAGCCAGCTGGCGCGGGCACTGGAGGAACAGCAGGAGCTGGTCGCACACGCCGGGCCGGTGATGGAGTACCTCTACGAGCAGACCCGTGACAGCGGCTCCATGGTCATCCTGGCCGATGCACGCGGCATGCTGCTGCATGCGCTGGGGGATCTGTCCTTCGTGGACCGGGCCGAACGGGTGGCACTGCGTCCGGGTGCCAACTGGCATGAACATGTGCGCGGTACCAACGCCATCGGTACCGCCCTGGTCGACCGCAGCGCCACGGTGATCCACGGCGCGGAGCACTACCTGGACCGCAACGGCTTCCTGACCTGTGCGGCCGCGCCCATCCTGGCACCGGACGGGGAGCTCGTGGGGGTGCTGGACATCTCCGGAGACCACCGCAGTGGCCACCCCCACACCCTGGGTCTGGTGCGCACCGGAGCCCGCCTGATCGAACAGCGCCTCTTTGATGCCCGCCACCACAGCAGCCTGCGCCTGCGCTTTCACCGCCGCGCGGAGGGCATCGGCACCCTCACCGAAGGGCTGCTGGCACTGTCGCTGGACAGCTGGGTGATGGGTGCCAACGGCACGGCACTGGAATGGCTCGGCCTGCGCCCCAGCCAGATCCAGGGGGTGCGACTGGGCAGCCTGATGGAGCTGGAGAACGCGGATTGGACCCGTTGGTTGCAGCACCTGGACCACCGGCCACGCCAGTTGCTCAGCGCCACCTACGGCCCGGTCTGGGCCCGGCTGGAACCTGGACCGGCGGCCCGCCCTGTCGTCGTCGCGGGCCTCGCACCCACACCGGCGCCTACACCGATGCCCGCACCGGCACCGGTTGGTGCGCCCCCGTCGCTTCCCGCCGAGCAAGCACCTGCGCCACAGAGGAACGACCGGCCCGCAGCCCGACCCCGGGACGCCCTGGCACGGCTGGACCAGGGCGATGCCCGCCAGGCCCACGCCCTGGAACGGGTGCGCCGCCTGCGCGATCCGGCCATCGCCCTGCTGCTGCAGGGAGAGTGTGGAGTCGGCAAGGAGGGCTTCGCCCGGGCCTGGCACAGCAGCCGCGGTGCCGGGGCGAGTCCGTTTCACCTGATCCGCTGCCCCGGCCTGGCGCCCGGAGCGCTGCTTGACGCGCTGGACGGCCTGGCGCCCCTGGAGACCGGCGCCACGGTCTACTTCGACGAAGTGGGAGAGCTGGCCGCCAACGAGCAGCTGCAGCTGCTGCACTGGCTGGGCCGACGCGAGGCCGGCACCGCGCAGACCGACTCTGCCCCGGCACGGACCTTCGTGGCCTGCGGGACGCGGCGACAACTGGCCGACGAGGTTCAAGCGGGCCGCTTCCGCGGCGACCTGTACTACCAGCTCAACGGCCTGCTGATCCACCTCCCCCCGGTGCGCGAACGCAGCGACCTGCACGCCCTGGTGCAGCGGCTGCTCGATGAATTGGCGCCGGGGCGCAACCTGCGCCTGGACGACGAGACCCGCGACTGCTTCGACCGATTCGACTGGCCAGGCAATCTGCGCCAGCTCCACAACGCCCTGCGTGCTGCGGTGCACCTCCTGGAGCCCCAGGAACAGGCCATCGGCCTGCGCCACCTGCCCGACGATCTGCTGCCGGCAACCCCTGTGTCCGGCGCCGCCACCAGCGCCTTGCCACCGCTGTCCGCCAACGCCTTGCAGCAGGTCACCGCCCTGACCATCAGCCGTGTGGTGGAGGAATGCGGGGGCAACCTGTCGGAGGCGGCACGGCGACTGGGGATCGGTCGCAACACCCTCTACCGCAAGCTGCGGGCGCTGGGACTGGAGTGAACCGCCCCGCGGGGGAGGTCGGGGGAGGCCGGCACCGATCCGTCTAGGGTTTACCCTCTAAAGTTTGCTGCGGCGCAGCAATGTCACTTGTGGGACGCGAAAGGACCCCTATACTTGCATCCATGCTGCAGTGCAACAAAGTACTCAGCGAGATCTGTCTCCCTCAGGACCCCTACCGAAAGGACCCCATATATGAACACGCCCGAGCAATTCGCCGCCGCTGGCAAAGCCAACCTCGAAGCCCTGGTGCTGGTTGGCCAGACCGCCTTCCAAGGCGTGGAGAAGCTGGTTGAGCTGAACCTGGAAACCACCCGCGCCGCCATGGCCGACGCCGTTGAGCACGCCAAGGCGCTGATGGCCGCCAAGGACGCCCAGGCCGTGTTCGCCCTGCAGTCCGCTTTCCTGCAGCCGGCCGCCGAAAAGGCCACCGCCTACAGCCGTCAAGTCTACGAAATCACCTCCACCACCCAGGCCGACGTGGCCAAGCTGGTCGAGTCCCAGTTCGGTGCCGCCCAGCAGAAGGTGGTTGCCCTGGTGGACACCGCGATCAAGAACGCCCCGGCCGGCACCGAAAACGCCGCCGCGCTGATCAAGTCCGCCATGACCGCCGCCAACAACGCCCTGGAAAGCGCCCAACAGGCTGCCAAGCAGGCCGTGACCATGGCCGAAGCCAACTTCGAAGCCGTGAGCCAGAGCGCCACCAACGCTGCCAAGGCCGCCGCTCCCAAGGCCAAGCGCGCCGCTGCCTGAATCTGAACACGCCCGGCCGGCACCCACCGGCCGCGCAGCGCAGGCCCCTGCAGAGGGAGGCAGCTCAAGCGCCCTGATCCCGGACAGCGGAACTTTCCGCCCACCTGTCGGTCAGATGCCTTGCGCGAAGCCAGAGTGGTCCTCCTCGGACTCCTCCTTGCGTGACTGGTTGTCTCCTCGGTACCTTCGAGAAAGTTGCTTTCCAGGTACCTTTCAAGCCCGGTGGTTTACCACCGGGTTTTTTTTCGACTTGTTCTTGCCCGACGCCTTCGGCGCGTTGCCGACCGGCTTTGCGGACGCTGGCAGAGGTGGAGTCGGCGCAGCAGAGGCTTCAATTGACGCCATGGCAGAGGGGGTTTCGCCCCTCGCGATGCACTCCACCAGCGCCCGCTGTGCCGGCAGGCAGACGGTCTGCAGGTCGTAGCGGCTGACGGCCGTCGCGCGTGCAGCGGCCCGCAGCGGCGCCTGAGCGGCCGGGTCAGCCAGGCAGCCCAGGATGCGGCCGGCCAGCGCCTCGGCATCGAAGAAGTCCACCAGCCAGCCGTTGCGGCCGTGTTCGACCACCTCCGTCACCGGTGCGGTGTCGGAGGCGATGATCGGGGCACCCAGGCTCATCGCTTCGATCAGCGACCAGGACAGCACGAAAGGGTAGGTCAGGTACACATGGGCGCTGCTGATGCGCAGGGCCTGAACGTAGGTGCCATAGGGCACACGGCCGAGGAAGTGCAACCGCTCACGGTCGATCTGCTGGGCCACCTCGTCCAGGTAGATCTGCTTCCAGCTGCCCTGGCTGGGTGCTGCGCCGTAGGACACACCGTCGCCGCCAATGATCAGCACCCTTGCGGTGGGGTGATCCTTCAACACCTTCGGCAGCGCGCGCATGAAGCGGTGGTAGCCGCGGCTGGGCTCCAGGTTGCGGTTCACGAAGGTGATGACCGGGTCCTGGCGCGTCAGGCGCAGCGTGCGCCCCTGGTCGTCCACGGCCTCCAGCACGGCCGCGTCATCGGGGCACAGTGCGGCGGTGTCGATGCCGTCGTGGACCACGCTGATGCGCTGCTGGTGCAGCGCCGGCACGGTGGAGCGCTGCCATTGGGTCGGGCTGATGCCCCAGTCCATCAAGCCCAGGTTCAGCAGGTTGTTGGTGTTCTTGATGGCCAGCCGGCAACCGGTCTCGAAGGGGTCGGCGGGAAACTCCGGGTCGAAGCCGACATCCCGGCCCTCGGCACCGTAGTAGAACTCGACGAAGTGCAGCTGCCGGGCCTGCGGCCAGGCCTCGCGCAGCAGCAGCGTTTCGCCCCAGCCGGGGTGGGCGCAGATCACATCGGGCGTGTAACCCTGGTCACGCCATTGGCTTGCCACCCGCGCGCAGGCCTCCCCGCGGATGACCTTGGCCTCGAAGTCGATCACCCAGGGGTGGACGCCCTGGGTGCTGCCCCTCTTGGAGCCGTAGCGCTGGTACTGCACGCCGGGCATCTGAACCTTTTCGGTCATGCCCAGGGCGCGCACGTCGTGCCCCAACGCGGCCATGGCGGGCGCCAGGTGCTTGTACTGGCCGGGGAAGTTCTGGTGGACGAAGAGAATTTTCATCGCGAGGGCATCCCTGTAGAAATTGAAAGCGATCCGAGAATCAGGCGAGCTTCACCCACCCCGCCTTGATCAGCCAGACCAGCCCGCGCCGAAGGAAGGCCTCCTGCCCGGCAGGCAGCCCGGCCAGCAGGGTGGCCACCGGCTGCACCGGCGACTCGGCCCAGCAACGCCACAGGGGCGCGAGCTGGTCGTAGTCCGGGATCACCCGCCGTGCGTAGCGGTGGCAGCCCAGCTCTCGCACCCGGTCGTAGTCCTGGCGGGAGGGCACTGCCGGCAGCATCAGGAGGTCCTGATCGGCCAGGATGCGGGTGGCATACCCCGCAAACATGCCGAAGGGGTCCATGCGGTCGGGTGCGGTGGCCATCGGCAGTCCGCCATGCAGGTCGGGCGTATGCCGACGCTCATCGTCCAGCCGGGCCCACAAGGCCTGGTACTGGCCGATCACGACCTGCCAGTCGTACACCCTGCGGGCACGCTCGCGGCCCGCGGCCCCCATGCGTTGTCGCAGCTCGGCGTCCCCCAGCAGGCGAGCAAAGGCCTGAGCAGCCGCGTCCACATCGACCGCCACCAGCTCGCAGAGCTGGCCGCAGTAGAAGTCGTAGTTGTCCAGACCCAGGTCGTAGCGCTCGGCCAGGTCCACCCCGGACCCTGCCGGCGGGGACACCGTCGGCACCCGGAAGCCGTCCACGCCGTTGCGCACGGTGTCGCGGTAGCCGTCCCAGTCGCTCACCACACAGGGCAGCCCGGCCGCCATGGCCTCGATCGGCGTGAGGCCGAAGGTCTCCTGGACGTTGTCGGACAGCGAGGTGAAGATGTCCGCCGCCGCCCAGGCCGCGCGCCAGGCCTGCAGGTTGCCGCCGTCGGCAGGGTGGTGTATCACCTGCGGTGCCAGCACGCGCTGGGCCTCGGCAAAGGCGTCCCGGATGGCCTCATTGGCGTACTGGCCGCACATCACCAGGTGGATGCGCTGTTTCGGCCGCTGCTGCGCGCAGCGCTGCAGCGCCATCAGCAACGGGTGCGGATGGGCCTTGGCGTGGAAGGACAGCCGCCCGGCGAAGAGCACCACGGGCTCGTCACCGACCACACCGAGACGGGTCCGGGCGGCGGCACGTTCGGCTGCGCCGAACTCGAAGTCGGCGGTGTGCACCCCCAGCGGAATGACCGGCAGCTGCGGCAGCTCGAAGCGGCTCGCACCCAGGCGCCAGCGCAGGTACTCGGCCTGGGACTGCAGCACCTCGTTGACCGCCGCCCTTGCGGCATGAGAGGTGCAGACCAGCGCATCCCAGGGGCGCACCGGCGCGGTCAGCAGCTCCGTCAGGCCGGTCATGACCGCATGGGTGGCAATCGTGTGCGTGACTCCGCAGAGGCTGTAGCGCCGCTCCCCCACCCGGGCACGGCGCCAGGCCGGCTCGGCCAGGCCCGGCATGGGCAGAAACAGGCAGCCGCTGTCTTCGATGCGGGCCAGCTGCTCCGGCGACAGCACCTCCACCGGCCCCTGGTAACCCGCCTCCTGCAATGCGGCCCTCAACGCCGGGGCCTGGCTGGACTGCGACAACAGCGCCTGCAGCCCCTCGGGACCGGCACTGCCCGCCATGGCGCGCAGGAAACCGGCGCCGGCCGACTGCCGGCCCATCAGCTTGGCGCCGCGGGTGCTGTAGCCGTCGCTGCTGAACAGGAAGGCGGCGCGGCCTGCCGCCGTGTGTGGCCTCATGCGGTGGATGTCCTTGAAGCGGGTCAGGCCGGGGCCCGGGAAGGAAGCACCCGGAATGGTAGCGACAGGACGGGCAGCGCCCGGCACCCAGACCCGCGCAAAGCCCGGTTTATCCGTACCACTTCACCTGCCGGGGCCGCCCGCGGCGGCTGCGCTGGATCACCACACCTCTCACGACCTGCGGCCCCGGGATCACCCACGCGGGCTCGGAGCCGTCGAGCACCCGCAGCACCCAGTCGGCGCCGCCCTCCGGCCGCAGTTGCCGGCCCAGCTGGCGCAGAACCCAACCCGACCCAGGCAGCTGCAGCAGGACGTAGGAACCCTCCCGGGCCAGCCCTTGCGGCTCGATGATGACGATGTCGCCCTCCAGGAACTCCGGTGCCATCGACCCACCAATCACCCGCAGGGCAAACGACTCCGCAGCGGAGCAGTCGCCTCCCTCAACGGCCTCTTCGCCTGCGCGCTCAGGCTGGATCGGGAAGGTCCGCCGGGCGGGCAGGCGCGGCGCGGCGCGGGTGAGATCGGCATCGCTCATGCGCACGCAGCTTGCGTCCAGGGCCGGTGGAACGTCGATCACCTGATCGGGCTACCCACCTCCGGCGGGTCGGCGCCGGATCCCCCAGATGGGCTAGTGCGTCACTCCCCACGGCGGTGATAGACGCTGGCCACCCGCACCGCGCCCAATGCAGCCAGGATTCCCGCACTGTGCCCGAGGTCTTGTGCCGCTGGGCCCATGGTCACCGGCAGCGGTGCGGCCCGTTTCAACCCAGGAGAAGAAGGAGACCCCCGATGCAATTCGACCAGGAGTTTGACGCCCGCGGCCTGTCCTGCCCGCTGCCCATCGTCAAGACCAAGAAGGCGCTCAACGCCATGACTGCGGGCCAGGTGCTCAAGGTCACGACCACCGACCCCGGTTCGGTCAAGGACATGGAGGCCTTCGCCAGCCAGACTGGGAACCCGCTGGTCGGCTCGGAAGCAGCAGGTTCGGAGTACGTCTTCTTCCTGCGCAAGGGCTGAGCCCCGGCCAACGCCTCACCGAACCAGGAGCTGCCCGTGGCAACCAAACGCATGGCCATCATCGCGACCAAAGGGACGCTGGACATGGCCTACCCGCCCTTCATCCTCGCCTCCACCGCCGCGGCGCTGGGCTACGAGGTGCAGGTCTTCTTCACCTTCTACGGACTGCAGCTGCTCAAGCGTGATCTGTCGGACGTGAAGATCAGCCCGCTGGCCAACCCGGCCATGCCGATGCCGGTGCCCATGCCGGTGATGGTGCAGATGCTGCCGGGCATGGAGACCATGGCCACGATGATGATGAAGCAGAAGATCAAGTCCAAGGGCGTGGCCTCGCTGGAGGAACTGCGCGACCTCTGCCTGGAGGCGGACGTCAAGTTCATCGCCTGCCAGATGACGGTGGACCTGTTCGACTTCGAGAAGAAGGACTTCATCGACAACATCGAATACGGCGGCGCCTCCACCTTCATGGCGTTTGCGGGCGAAACGGACATCTGCCTGTTCATCTGAACGGCAGCCCTGAACCGATGCGCGGGGCCGGTGATCCGGGCCCTGCGCAACAGCCCGGGAGACACCGGGCCGATCCGGGAAGACCAACCCCTGGCGCCCCGGACACAACACTGTTGGAGACAAGCACCATGTCGCAGATTTCCCACGCGAGGCTCGACCGCACCTTTCATCCTGGCGATTCAGGCGCCCACGGCGCTCCTCGCCTGCGCCGGGTGGCCCTGGCCTGTGCAACCCTGCTGCTGCCGCTTTCAGCCGCAGCCACCAACGGCTACTTCCCGCACGGCTACGGCATCAAGGCCAAGGGCATGGGCGGCGTGTCCGTCGCCTTGAGCCACGACAGCATGGGCGGCGCCAACAACCCGGCGTCGATGGCCTTTGCCGGTGACCGGCTCGACCTCGGGCTGGAGTGGTTCAACCCGGAACGCAGCGCCAGCCGCAGCGGCAGCATGATGGGGCTGATCGATTTCGAAAGCGACAGCGGCTCCAGACACCACTTCGTGCCCGAGTTCGGTTACAGCCGCAGCCTGACGCCGCAGCTGTCCGCCGGCGTCACCGTTTACGGCAACGGTGGCATGAACACCGACTACCCCACCGGCGCCACCAGCTGCGGCAACCCGGCCGGCAATGTGCTGAACGGCCTGTGCGGCAGCAGCCGGCTGGGGGTGGACATGATGCAGCTGATCGTTGCACCCACCGCCGCCTACCAGGTCGCGCCTGGTCATGCACTGGGTGTGGCCCCCCTGCTGGCTTACCAGCGCTTCAAGGTCAGCGGGCTGCAGGGTTTCGAGGGCATGAGCAGCAGCCCCGGCTCGGTGACGGACAACGGCTACGACAGCTCCACCGGCTTCGGCCTGCGCATCGGCTACCAGGGCCGATTCGGCCCGGTCACGCTGGGGGCCGCCTACGCCACCCAGACCCACATGGGCAAGTTCGACAAGTACAAGGGCCTGTTCGCCGAACAGGGCGGCTTCGACATCCCTTCCCACTACGCCGTCGGCATTGCTTTCCAGGCCACCCCCAGCCTGCAGCTGGCGGCCGACTGGATGCAGATCCGCTACAGCGACGTCGCTTCCGTGCACAACCCCAGCGCCAGCAGCCAGCTCCTGGGCGCAGACGCTGGTGCCGGCTTCGGCTGGCAGGACGTCAAGGTGCTCAAGATCGGGCTGCAGTGGCAGGCCATGCCGGAGCTGGTGCTGCGTGCCGGATACAACCGCGGCAGCAACCCGGTGCAGTCGGCGGATGTCACCTTCAACATCCTCGCCCCGGGCGTCATCCGCAGCCACTACACCCTCGGCGGCACCTGGCAGATGAGCCCCGGCTCCGAACTCACCCTGGCCTACATGCGCGCACCCGAGGAGCAGGTGAGCGGCGCGTCCATGTACAACGGCTTCCCGCCCTTCAACAGCACCCCCGGTGGCGGCGGCAGTGAAACCATCCGCATGCGCCAGCAGGCTCTCGGGGTGGCCTGGGCCCTGAAGTTCTGAGGTTGCCGATGGACGCCAATGCCCTCCCCTCTCCCACCACGATCGCCTGGCTGGGCGCAGCGCTCGGCCTGGCTTTCGGCTTCGTGGGGCAGAAGACCAACTTCTGCACCATGGGCGCCGTCTCCGACATCCTGGCGATGGGCTCCTGGACCCGCATGCGCATGTGGCTGATGGCCATCGGCGTGGCCATCCTCGGCACCGGTGCACTGCAGCTGGCCGGGTGGATCGACGTGTCCAAGTCCATCTACACCTCCGGACGGTTGCTCTGGCTGGCCAACCTGGTGGGCGGGGCGATGTTCGGCGTGGGCATGACCCTGGCCGGCGGTTGCGGCAGCAAGACGTTGATCCGCATCGGCGGCGGCAGCCTGAAGTCGGTGGTGGTGTTCGCCTTTGTGGCGATCTCGGCCTACATGACCCTCAAGGGCCTGTTCGGCGTCTGGCGGGTGCGCTGGCTGGAGCCCTGGGTGTGGAACCTCGGCAGCGGTCAGGACCTGCCCACCCTGCTGGCGGCCGGCACAGGGATGTCGGCTCGCACGTTGTGGATGCTGCTGATGGCTGGCGCCGGCGGCGGGCTGCTGCTGTTCTGCCTGGCGGGTCGGGACTTCCGCCGCCCCGAGCCCCTGCTCGGTGGACTGCTCACCGGCCTGTTCGTGGCGGTGGGCTGGTACATCTCCGGGCACGTCGGCTACGTGGCCGAACACCCGGACACCCTCCAGGAAGCCTTCATCGCCACCAACACCGGCCGGGCCGAGTCGCTGAGTTTCATCGCCCCCTACGCCTACACGCTGGAACTGCTGATGATGTGGAGCGACACCAGCCGCATCGTCACCTTCGGCATCGCCACCGCATTGGGGGTGATCGTCGGCTCCGCACTGGCCGCAGTGATGAGCAGGTCGTTCCGGGTGGAAGGCTTCCGACAGGCCGATGATCTGGCCCGTCACATCATCGGCGCCATCCTGATGGGCGCCGGCGGCGTCACTGCCATGGGCTGCACCATCGGCCAGGGTGTGACCGGGCTGTCCACGCTGTCGGTGGGCGCCTTCCTGACCTTCGCCGCCATCGTGGCCGGCTGCGCCGCGACCATCAAGTGGGAGCTGGTGCGGGCGATGAGGGATTGAACGGCATCCGGACGACTGGCGAGCTGCCGGTTGAGGCGGTCACGTCTGGATCAACCAGTCCGCCAGGGGAACCGCCTCAATCCGTTCGGCCAGCCGATACCGCCGCTGCCCCGGGTAGATCACCTCCAACCGGTCCAGGCCGAGGTCAGCCACCGCGGTGCTCATGGAACGGGTGAGCCGGGGTGCGTCCATTCGCTTGATTTCGATCCCCAGCCGTCTGCCGTCCTTGAAGATCAACAGGTCCAGCTCCGCGCCGGCGTGGGTGGCCCAGAAGTAGGCCTCATCGGCCTGTGTGCAGCGGATGACCTGCTCGATGACCAGTCCTTCCCAGGAAGCCCCGACCTTGGGGTGCAGACTCAGCTGCGCAGGATCGGCGATGGCCAGCAGTTCATGCAGCAGGCCGCTGTCTCGCAGGTAGATCTTCGGTGACTTCACCTGGCGTTTGCCGAGGTTCTCGAACCAGGGCTGCAGTTGACGCACCATGAACATCTGCGTCAGCACATCCAGTTGATGGCGCACGCCCCGTTCAGATTGACCGAGCGCACGGGCCATGTCTGCAGCATTCCACACCTGTGCATGCAGGTGCGCCAGCATGGCCCAGAACCGTTGCATGGCCGGCGCCGGCACCGACACGCCCAACTGCGGCATGTCTCGCTCAATGAGTGTGCGGATGAAATCGCGCCGCCATTGACGGCTGGCGGCATCGTCTGCCGCCAGGAAGGAGCGGGGAAAGCCACCTCGCCACCACAAGTCAGACTGGTGTTCCGGCCCCGTTTCGATCAACGAAAACCCGCCGATCTCGATGATCTCGACCCGTCCCGCCAGCGATTCGCCGGCTTGGCGCAACAGCAGCGGCGAGGCACTGCCCAACAGCAGAAACTGCGCAGGAAACACCTGCTGCGTCCCGGCGGCCTGCGGCTGCGTTCGGTCGAGCAGCACCCTCAGCACTTTGAACAGATCCGGCGCGCGTTGCACCTCGTCGATGACCGCCAACCCGCGCAGATCGCGCAGGGCAGTCATCGGCTGGGACAACAGCACCTCGACGGCCGGATCCTCCAGATCGAAGTAGTTGGCCGAGTCCGGCGCCACCAGCGTACGCGCCAGGGTGGTCTTGCCCACTTGGCGCGGACCCAGCAACACCACGGCTGGGCTGCGGGTCAAGGCCCATCGGATGCGATCCTGAAGCGCGGGGCGAGGCAGCATCCGCCGAATTTACCTTGAAATTCGTGCACCATCTGCACGAATTTCAAGGATGGATCGCATTGCAGGGTGGAAATTCATCGTCCTGGCCCGCTGCAGCCAGTCCCGGCGCGTCTCACCACTGCGCCAGCAGACGGCCCTTCTCCACCTTGCACGGCCACTGGCGCAGCGGTCGATCCCCCTTGGCGGTGCACTCACCGCTGCGGATGTCGAACTGCCATTCGTGTTTCGGGCAGGTCAGGGTGTGGCCCTGCAGGCCCAGGTGCGGGATGTTGGTGGTCTGGTGCGGGCACAGGCTGTCGTAGACCCGCCAGCTGCGGGCGGAGGCCCGGTGCACGAAGACCGCGCGGCCGTCGCAGTCGATGCGCTGGGTGGAGCCCACCTCCACACCGCGGGTGGCGAGCAGGTCGTGCCAGACGGGCTCGGGCGCCGAGGCCGCTGTTGCCGCCGCTGCGGGGGCCTTGCCCTGCAGCGCCTCCGGATGAAAGCCCGGCAGGTCCATCGCCAGGATGATGTCCACCGCCCAGACGATCTTGGCCAGGCCCAGCGTGGGGAAGGCCATCAGCAGCGCATCCAGCACCTCCATCGGCGTGCAGCCATCGCGCAGGGCGCGCTTCAGGTACTGCTTGAAGCCGCGCTCGGTCTGCGCATCCACCTTGGTGATGACGCTGATGAGGTTGCGCGTCTTCGGGTCCAGGTGGGTGCCGCAGGCCTTCAGGAAGGCAAAGTAATGACCGACCGCATCGGGCCGGGCCTGGACCAGGTAGTTCAGTGCGTCACTCATGTCGGTTCTCTCCAGCGCCGTTCTCCGGCGCAGTACACCACTCTCGTCGCTTGAATCCGGGGCATTCGTCCGGGGTGGTCCGCCAGGCCGATGCCGCCACCGCGCCATCGCGGCCCTGCCGCTGCGGTGGGAATCATGTCATGGGCGAACGAGCATCACGGCACGGTGCGCCAGGCCCACCACCCGCTGCGCGGTGCTGCCCATCGGCAGCTCGGCCAGGTCGGTCTCACCCCGGCGGCCCAGCACGATCAGGTCTGCCCCCACCTCGTCGGCCGCCTGCACGATGGCTTCGAACGCCCGGCCACTGGCCACCCTCACCTGCGGCGCCTGCCCCCACCCGGCAGCGGCCTGAGCAGCCGCTGCAGCCCGCTGGGCCACTGCCAGCGCAGCGGCCTGCGCCGTTGCCCCCGGGTCGGCGGCCACACTCAGCACCGTCAGCGGCAGGCCACAGGTGGCCGCCACCTGGGCTGCCCGGCTGGCCACCGTGGCGGCGTGCACCGACGCATCCACCGCCGCCAGCACATGCCGCGACCACAGCCCGCCGGGCGGCGGCACCATCAGCATCGAACAGGGGGCGTGGCCGGCCACCTTGGTGACCATCTCACCGACCAGCAGCCGCGCCAGCATGCCTTGCCGGCCGCGGTGTCGGGTGACCAGCAGGTCGGCCTGGGCGGCGATGGCCTCGGCCACGATCTCCCGCCACAGCTCCTCCCCCCGGCGCAGCACCAGCTCCAGGGTCACCCCGGCCTGCGCCGCCTGCTGTCGGAACTCGCCCAGCCGCGCGGCCAGCGCCTGCTCCTCCCGCAGCGCCAGCTGCGGGGCAGCGATCTCGTACTCCGGGTTGCTGCGCAGCGGCACCACCACCCGCAAAGGCAATCCGCAGCGCGCGGCCATGGCCAGCGCGGTGACCTCGGCCGGTGCATCGTGTTCGCTGCGTTCGGTGGCCAGCAGCAGGCGCTGGAAGGGGTGGGCGGGGCCCGCGGTGGGTATCGAATTCAAGGCCGGCTCCCGGTCGTGACGGCGGGCAGGAAGAACATGGCTCGGGGCCGCAGTCTGGAGTCAGCATCAGTGGCCGGTGCCGATGATGCCCGAGGCGGCCACCACCAGCACCACCGCCTCCAGCAGGCAGAGCAGCACAAAGGCCCTGTCCTGCGCCCGGGCGTAGATCGGCGCCACCCTCAGCAGGCAAGGCACCGAGCAGGTGGCGAGCAGTGCAATGCCCACCAGGTTGAGCACATCGCCCTTGCGCACCAGCGCCAGCCAGCCCCAGCCGGTGGGCTGCCCGGTGGATTGCAGCACCTGCGCCACCGGCTGGCTCCACAGACGGGGCAGGTCCTGCAGCGGCACCAGCGGGTCAATCCACCCCGTCACATAGGCCACAAAACTGGCCACCAGCACCGCCAGCCCCAGGCGCGAGCCGATGGCCAGCCAGCGCGCATAGACCTGCTGCGCGGCATCAGCGGCGAACTCATGGCTCATCTCTTGCACCTCCAGGACCGGCAAGGGCCACCTTCGTCGCGCGAACCAGACGCATCCAGCGGACGCCGCGGACGGGCTGGGCCCGGCCGCTGGGGTCGCCCCCTTGAGGGGGAGCGGCGAAGCCGCTGCGGGAGGAGGTTCATCTCAATTCCAGACCTGCAGACCCTTGAGGAAAGCCCTCAGGCCGGCGAACAACAAGAGTCCGATCACCAGCTTGCGCACCAGAGCCGCCGGCACCACCTTGAGCAACCGGGCGCCGATCTGCGCGCCAAGCATCATGCCCACCACCGACGGCACCGCCACGATGGCCAGCACCGCGCCGCGGTTGAGGTAGACCCAGGCGGCCGACGAATCCACCAACGAGAGGATGAACCCCGAGGTGGCGGCCGACACCTTCAGCGGCGCACCCATCACCAGGTTCAGTACCGGCACATTGGCCCAACCGGCGCCCAGCCCGAACATGCCCGCCAGCACGCCGATCAGCAGGAACAGCAGCAGCCCCAGCGGCGTGCGGTGCACCTGCCAGGCCACCTCGCGGCCGGAGGCTGCGTCGCGGAAGATGCCGTGCATCGCCAACGCCTGGGACAGCCGGTCAGGCCGCTCCACCACCGGCCACTCGGACTTGCGCGCGGTGAGCATCAGCGCCGTGATGCCGAGGATGGTGGCGCCCAGCGCCAGGTTCACCACCCGCGCCGGCATGGCCAGGCCGATCAGCGCCCCGACGATCGAACTGGCCGAGGCCACCAGCGCCAGCGGCAGCGCCAGCCGCAGGTTGGCATAACCGGCACGCAGCAGGTCGGGACCCGCCGACAGCGCTCCCGCCAGGGCCACCAGCAGGCCAGCCCCCCGGACAAAGTCCAGGTGGAAGGGGAAGAAGCCGCCGACGATGGGCACAAACAGCACGCCGCCGCCGACACCTGCGGGCACTGCCACGATGCCCAGCAGGAAGCAGACGACAAACAACCCCAGCGGCCAGACCCACCAGGCGACGGCGGCATCGCCTGTCACCGGCAGCGCTGCGGCTGCGTCAGCGGCCAGGGTGGTCGGCGTGAAGCACAGCAGCAGGGCCCCAGCCAGCAACGGCGCGCACCAGGATCGAAGCCAGGATCGCAACATCGAAGTCATGTCGGGGTGGGGTGATACAGGCTCTGCGGATGCCGGGCCTGCGCAAAAAACAGCCAGCGCTCCGACACCAGCCCCCAGAGCTGTGCAAGCACGGCCGCCACCAGCACCCAGGCCAGGCCGGGTGAGCCCAGCGCCACCGGCAGCAGCAACGTCGGCGCCAGCCAGCCACCCACCACCGCCCGGATCGCCTGGCGGCGCAGCAGCTCGGTGGGTTGACTGCTGGCGAACTCCCGGGTCTGGAAGCTGCCCCCCATCGCCCCCTGGGCCTTCTGCACGATGCGCGGGTGGCGCACACCGATGGCGGTCTGCAGCGTCGACTTCGGCACCAGCCGCTGGTTGCGCCGCTGCGCCGCCAGCCGCAGTCCCGTGGCCAGCAGCGTGGCAGCCAGGGCCAGCCGCCCGACCGGGCCGACCCAGTCGGCGGCGGTGAAGGCGGCCAGCGCAGCGGCCAGGGTCAGGCCGGAGGCCAGGCCCATGACGAGGAAGTTCGGCACCGTGTACGGGCTGGCCCATTCACGGATGGCCTTCACCGCCGCGTAGATCATGCCGGTGCAGACGAACAACACCAGCGCCAGCAGGCCCGCCAGCAGCAGCACGGGCAGCGCCGCATCATGCCCCGCCCAGCGCGCCAGGCCGTACAGCGCGGTGGTCCCCATGAAGGCCGGCAGCACGATCACCTCGCGCGACAGCCAGGAGGTGCGCCAGCCGGCAATCGCCCGCCAGGCGCGCTCCGGGTGGCCCAGGTGAAAGAAGGACGCCACCAGGCCCGCGCCGCTGAGAATCAGCGCCACCGCAGCGCCCGCCAGCAGGAAGGTTGATGGCAGCGCCGCGCCACCAGGTCCGGCGGCGCGCGCGGCCAGCTCGACACCAGCCAGCGTCAGCACCAGTCCCTGGGCTGCGCCGATCAGGGTGGTGAGCAGAAGAACGGAAAGTGCGGGATGCATCGTTGGGGCCCCGGAGTCAGTGTTCCCAGTCGGCGGACAGAGGTTCGCCGGCGTCTGCCAAGGGTTCGCGGCCATCCAGGCGCAGGGGGTTGTCCACCCGCTGCAGCTGTTCGGGCTGGATCGGGATCTGCGTGCGCCGACGCGGCAGGTAGTGGTTGGCGGGCTGGGTGCCCTGCTCGGGCATCAGCGGGTAGCCGCCGCGCTCGCGGATGGCCACCGAAACCACCGACTCCGGGTCGTGCACATCGCCGAACAGGCGCGCGCCGGCCGGGCAGGCCAGCACGCAGGAGGGCTTGCGTTCGGCCGGTGGCAGTTGCTCGTTGTAGAGGCGGTCCACGCACAGGGTGCACTTGGTCATCACCTGGCGCTTTTCGTCCAACTCGCGCACGCCGTAGGGACAGGCCCAGGCGCAGTACTTGCACCCGATGCATTTGTCGTAGTCGACCAGCACGATGCCGTCGGCCGCACGTTTGTAGCTCGCGCCGGTGGGGCAGACCGGCACGCAGGGCGGGTCCTCGCAGTGCAGGCAGCTCTTGGGGAAGTGAACGGTCTGGGTGTTGGGGAACTCACCCACCTCGAAGGTCTGCACCCGGTTGAAGAAGGTGCCGGTAGGGTCGGCGCCGTAGGGGTTCTCGTCGACCAGCGGGCCGGCCGCACCGGAGGTGTTCCACTGCTTGCAGTTGGTGACGCAGGCGTGGCAGCCCACGCAGATGTTGAGGTCGATGACCAGGGCCAGCTGGGTCATGCCTGGCCTCCCTTCCGGGCAGAGTCACCCCCCAGGCCCATGCGACCGGCGAACCAGGCGCGCCACTTGGTCGGTGCGGCCGCCATGCCCGGCACCGCCTGCATCGGCGCGAACTGCGGAAAGGTCTCGCCCGCTTCGTCCGTCCCTGCGGGTCGGATGCGCACCCGCACGTCGTACCAGGCGGCCTGGCCGGTGACGGGGTCGGAGTTGGAGAAGCGCTTGCCGTCCGCCTCCGGCGCCAGCTCCTCGCTGATCAGGTGGTTGAGCAGGAAGCCCTTCTGCGATTCGTTGGCATCCTCGCTGAGCGCCCAGGCGCCGCGGGCCTTGCCGATGGCGTTCCAGGTCCAGACGGTGCCGGGCTCCACCGCCTCCGAATGGCGGCAGATGCAGCGCACTTTGCCCCAGCGCGACTCCACCCACATCCAGGCGCCGTCGTTGATCCCGGCGGCCAGCGCGGTGCGGGTGTTGACGTGCAGCTCGTTGTGCGCATGGATCTGGCGCAGCCAGGCGTTCTGCGAATCCCAGGCGTGGTACATCGCCATCGGCCGCTGCGTCAGCGCGTTCAGCGGGTAGGCTGCCCTGTCGGCCTGCTGCGACTCCAGCGGCTCGTACCAGAAGGGCAGCGGGTCCATGAAGGTCCGGATGCGCTCGCGCAGCCGCTCGGGCGGGCGCCGCAGGCCGCCACCCGCCTTGCCTTCGGCGGCCAGGCGGAAACGCTGCAGGAACTCCGAGTACAGGTGGATGACGATCGGGTCGTTGTCGCGCCGCACCCCCATCTGCTGGGCCCAGGCCATGTAGTCTCGGTTCCAGTTGCGCATGTACTGCAGCGCCGGCGGCAGGTGCACCGCGTGGACGCAGTTGTTCGCGGCGTAGGCCTCCCACTGCTTGGGGTTGGGCTCGCCGCGCATGGCTTTGTTGCCCTCGGCGCCGCGCCAGCCGGTCAGGAAGCCGATGCCCGAACCCGGCGCGGTCTCGTAGCGGACGATGAAGTCCGGGTAGTCCTTGTATTTGCGCCCACCCTCAGGCGTCGTGAAGGCGGGCAGCTTGAGCCGGCTGCCCAACTCGACCAGCACCTCCTGGAAGGGTTTGCACTGGCCCAGCGGCGGCAGGATGGGCACCCGCACCGCATCCACCGGCCCCTCGAACTCCGAGATCGGCCGGTCCAGCATCGACATCACGTCGTGCCGCTCCAGGTAGCTGGTGTCCGGCAGGATCAGGTCGGCGAACTCGGTGGTCTCCGACCGGAAGGCATCGCAGACCACGATGAAGGGGATTTTGTAGTTGCCGTCCTGATCGCCACCCTGATGCTTGTCGACGAGCATCCTGCGCACCTCGGAGGTGTTCATGCTCGAGTTCCAGGCCATGTTGGCCATGAAGAGGAACAGCGTGTCGATGGGGTATGGGTCACCGCGCCAGGCATTGGTGATGACGTTGTGCATCAGCCCGTGTGCGGACAGCGGGTGCTCCCAGCTGAAGCCCTTGTCGATGCGCACCGGCTCACCGGCGTCGTCGACAAAGAGGTCCGCAGGTGTCTCCGGCCAGCCCAGCGGCGGCGCGTCCAGCGGCGTGTTGGGCTTGACCGAAGCGGGCGAACGCGGCGGGCGGGCGTTGGGCGGCACGGCGCGCGGATAAGGCGCGCGGTGGCGGAACCCTCCTGGGCGGTCGATGGTGCCCAGCAGCGACATCAGGATGGCCAGCGCCCGGATGGTCTGGAAGCCGTTGCTGTGCGCCGCCAGCCCGCGCATGGCGTGGAAGGCCACCGGCTTGCCGGTGACGCTCTGGTGCTCCTGGCCCCAGCAGTCGGTCCAGGCGATCGGCAGCTCGATGGTGTGGTCGCGTGCGGTCACGCCCATCTCATGCGCCAGGCGGCGGATGGTCTCGGCCGGGATGCCGGTGATGCCGGCGGCCCACTCCGGCGTGCAGTCGCGCACCCGCTCCTCAAGCAGCTGGAACGCCGGCTTGACAGGGGTGCCGTCGGGCATCGTGAACTGGCCCAGCAGGGCCGGGTCGGCGCCCTCGGCATGGTCGGCCACCGGCCGGCCGGTCAGGCGGTCCCACCAGAAGAAGTTGGCCGGGCGCAGCGGGTTGACGACGTCGCCCTCGGCGTTGCGCATCATCAGGCCGAACTCGTCGTGCGCCTCGTCCTGGTTCACCAGCTGGCCGGCGTTGGTGCAGCGCACCAGGAAGTCGCGGTCGTACAAGCCCAGTTCGATGATCTCGCGGATCAGCGCCAGCAGCAGCGCGCCGTCGGTGCCGGGTTGGATCGGCACCCACTCGTCGGCCACCGCGGCATAACCGCTGCGCACCGGGTTGATGGCAATCAGCCGCCCGCCGGCGTTCTTGAACTTGCCGATGGCGTTCTTCAGCGGGTTGGAGTGGTGGTCCTCCGCAGTACCGATCATCACGAACAGCCGGGCCCGGTCCAGGTCCGGCCCGCCGAACTCCCAGAACGAGCCGCCGATGGTGTAGATCATCCCGGCGGCCATGTTCACCGAGCAGAAGCCGCCGTGCGCCGCGTAGTTGGGGGTGCCGAACTGGCGCGCGAACAGACCGGTGAGCGCCTGCATCTGGTCCCGGCCGGTGAAGAGAGCGAACTTCTTCGGGTCGGTGGCGCGCAGGCGGCCCAGGCGCTCGGTCAACAGCGTGAAGGTCTCCTCCCAGCCGATCGGCTCGAACTGGCCGGCTCCGCGCTCCGTGCCCGGCTTGCGCCGCAGCGGCATCGTCAGGCGCGCCGGGGCGTACTGCTTCATGATCCCCGAGGAGCCCTTGGCGCAGATCACGCCCTTGTTGAGCGGGTGATCGGGGTTGCCCTCGATGTAGCGGACCTCCCCGTCGCGCAGATGCACGCGGATGCCGCAGCGGCAGGCGCACATGTAGCAGGTGGTGGTCTTGACCTCGGTGGTCGCGCCCGGCAGTGGTGCGGCGATGGGGTCGTGCAGCGGCAGGCGACCGGAAGTGGATTCAGGGCTGGGCGCGGGCATGGTCTCGGTGCTCGTCGTTTTTCGGTCCGGCAGCCATTACGCCCTTGACGGATCCGGAGCGTCTACTCCCTCCAAGGGCAGGCCCACCTCACCCGGCTCCTACGCTGGGGTTAGCCGGGTCCTACCCTTTCGGGGTAGCCGCCCCGCCCTGCTGCGCTGCCCGGTGTTCGCCCCGCAGGCATGGAAATCCCGATGGCGTCCGGCGCGATGCAGCGTGACAATTCGCATACTCCAATCCGTATATAAGCACACAACGCACTCCGGCTCAGCGCTTGTCCCATGCGCTGGCCCCTTTCGCCTTCCTCCACATCCCCCCGCCTGCCTGCTGCCATGCCCCTCTCCGCGACCGTGGACCTGCAGACGCTCCTGCTGAAGCCCCAACCTGCACGCCCGGCCGGCAAAGACCTGGGCGAGGCCGCCGTCGTTGGTGAATGGCAGGCCCCTCTGCAGCGGCTGCTGCGCGCGGTGCTGCAGCTGGCACGCGCCCGGGCCGGCACCCTGCGGCTGCTGGACCCCAGCAACGGCGCCCTGCTGCTGGTGAGTGCGGTCGGGGAGGTGGACACCCACCGGCTGGATTTGCGCAAGAACCCCGGCGGCGACTGCGGCGTCTGCTCCGACGCCCTGCGCATGGACCAGGCGCGCTGTGCGGCTGCGTCCTGTGCCTGTGCCCGGGCGGTGGCGGAGTCTGCCCCGGCACCGTCGGACCGGGAAGAACGCCGGGAAGAGCGGGTGTTTGTGCTGCCGCTGCACCACGGCGCAGCACCCTGTGGTGTGCTCAACCTGTTTTTCGACCGCAGCTGCGAGGTGCCCAGCAGCCTGCAGGCCCTGCTGCCGGCGATGGGCGACATGCTGGGCCTGGCACTGGAGAACCACCGCCTGGCCCGGCGCGCCCTGCAGGATGGCGTGACGCTGGAGCGGCTGATGCTGGCCGGTGAGGTGCACGACTCGTTGGCCCAGTCCCTCACCTGGGCGCGCATGCGACTGAGCCTGCTGCGCGCGGCCATCGACCAGGGCGACCGGGTGGCCGCCGAGCGTTACCTCAAGGACATCGACGGCTCGCTGGTGGATGCTCACGCCCGCATGCGCGAGCTGATCTCCGACTTCCGCACCCGCATGCACCCGCAAGGCCTGCTCCAGGCGCTGCAGCAGGTGGCCGAACAACTGGGCACTGCCGCCGGGCTGCAGGTGGTGGTGGTGAACCAGGCCGACGATCCGGCGCTGGGCGCGGAGCAGGAGCTGCAGGTGTTCCACATCCTGCGAGAGGCGCTGTCCAACGTGGCCAAACACGCCCGTGCCCGCCTGGCAAGGGTGACCCTGTCCCGTTCCGAGGGCCGCCTGTGCTTCAGCGTTGAAGACGACGGTGTGGGGCTGGAAAGCCGTGGCGTCGATCGGCGCGACCATTTCGGTCTGGACCTGATGCGCGAACGTGCCCGACTGATCGGCGGGCGCATCGAGCTGCTGTCGCGCAGCGGCAGCGGCACCACCCTGCTGCTGAGCCTGCCCGACCCGCAGGCTGACCTGCAAGCCCCACCTGCCAAGGCCGCCCATGGATGAGCCGTTGACCGATCTGCCCGCCGCGACCCACACCCCGCTGAGTGTGGCCTTGATCGATGACCATGGCCTGTGCCGCCAGGGCCTGGCCGAACTGCTGCAGCTGCGCGCGGGCATGCGGGTGGTTGGCAGCGCCGGCAACCCCACCGATGCCCTGGCCCTGCTGCACCGGGAGACCCCTGACCTGCTGGTGATGGACCTGCGCATGCCGGCCATGGACGGCCTGACCCTGCTGGGAAAGCTGCGTGCGGAGGGCATCGAGACACCGGTGGTCATCCTCACGATGAGCGACTCCCCGGACGATCTCGCCGAGGCGCTGCGTGCAGGCGTGCGGGGTTATCTGCTCAAGGACATGGACCCGGAGGACGTCATGCGCTCGATCGCCCGCTGCGGTCAGGGCGAGCTGGTGATCGCACCGGCCATGGCCGGCAAGTTGTCCGGCCTGCTGCGCCTGGGCCAGGCCGAGTCGCCCAAGGGCAAGACCGTCAAGCTCACCGAACGGGAGCGCGAAATCCTGCAGTTCCTGGTCGGCGGCAAGAGCAACAAGACGATTGCACGGGCGCTCAACATCAGCCACGACACCGTCAAGCTGCATGTGCGGCACATCCTGGCCAAACTCGGCCTGAGCTCCCGGGTGGAGGCGGCGGTGTTTGCGGTGGAACACGGGGTGTCCGGCCATTACCCGCAGGCTCCGCAGGCCCCGCAGACCAGTGCGCCGGACAACCCCTTACCTTCCCACGCTGCCGGCGCAGTGCGGCCCCCGCCGCGCTGAGCGTCTCAGGGTCTGGGGCCCGCAGGCTCAGCCGCAGCCGCTCGTGCCCGAACAGGAAGGGCAACCCCCGCCGCCGCAGCTTCCGGATCCGCGGGAGACATTCGACGCAGGCGCCACAAGATCCTCAGGCGACTCCTGCGGCGGCAGGAACACAAACCCCTGCGGGGAGAAGTCCAGGGTCACCCCGCTGAGCAGCTCCTGACTGGGAGCGCCCACCAGCAGCGCCACGCCGTGGTCGGTGAAGCTCAGATCCGCCTCGCGTTCCTCGTCGAATCCCAGGCCGAAGCGGATCGCCCCCTCGGCATCGACGTCAGCGGCAATGCGCAGCGCCCAGTCGTCCTCGGGCAGGCCGCTGCGCAGGGCCGCCGCCTGGATTTCACGGGCCGCGGCGGGGGTCAAGGTCAACATGAGAGCAACTCCTTCGCGCGGCGCGCGCGCGCCGCGGTGAGACGGTCCGGCGGCAAATCGGACCGGCCGGACAGATCGGGCAGGTCGGGAAGGCCAGGCAGTTCGGGCAGGTCGGCGCAGGGTTTCGCATCGCGGACCTGCCGCACATGATCGACAAAGGCCTTCGCCCAGCCGCAGTGACCGACACTGCGCAGGTGGCTGTACGAGGCCCACAGGCGGTGGATCAGCAGGCCGTCGCGCCGGCCGTCGATGCCGTGGCCACGTTCGACCTGCCAGGCGTAGTCGATCGGGGCGGCGGGTTCCAGGTTCTCCAGGCTGGAGTAGTGGAACTCGTGGGCGTGCACGCAGCCGTCGGCCGGCAGGCCATCGTCGCTGGCTCCGTGCGCCACGGGTTCGGCCAAGGCCGACCAGGGTGCGGCGCCGCTGGGCCGCAGGCGCACATAGCCGCGGCCCACCGGGCGGGCATGCATCACCACGTCACCCGGGATGGCGCCCACCATCGGGTGCACCTGGCCGTCCAGCGTGCGCAGGCTGCGTGCCAGCAGCATCAGCCCGCCACACTCGGCATAGGTGGGCATGCGCTGCCCGACGATGGCCTGCTGCAGCGCACTGCGCAGCGAGGTGTTGGCGGCGATCGCGGCGGCGCTGGTCTCGGGAAAGCCGCCGCCGAGGAACAGCCCGTCCAACCGCGGCGGCAGGAGCGCATCGTGCAGCGTGTCGATGGCAACGATCTGTGCGCCCGCCTCGCGCAGCGCCAGCAGATCGTCGGCGTAGTAGAACCCGAAGGCGCGGTCCATCGCCACGCCGATGCGCACCGGTTCTGCCGGCGCGGCAGGCGATGGGGCCAGGGGCGCAGCGGCGCGCAGCTCCATCGGCACGGGCCGCGCAGGCACCACCGCTTCGGCCGGAGCTGCCGTCACCGCCAGCAACCGGTCCAGGTCCACCTGCTGCCGCACCGCTTCGGCCAGACGCTGCACCGTGCGAAGCGCCCCGTCGGCCTCCTGACTGGGCACCAGGCCGAGGTGGCGCTCAACGATCTCCAGCGCTGCATCCTGCTGCACGGCGCCGAGCACCGGCACGTCGGTGTAGTGTTCGATCACCGCACGCAGCTTGGCCTCGTGGCGCGAGCCGCCCAGGCGGTTCAGGATCACGCCGGCGATGCGCAGATCGCGGTCGAAGGCCTGGTAACCCAGGATCAGCGGGGCCACACCGCGGGTCATGCCGCGTGCGTCGATCACCAGCACCACCGGCAGGCCCAGGTGCCTGGCCAATGCGGCGTTGCTGTTGCTGCCGTCCAGCGCCAGGCCGTCGTACAGGCCCTTGTTGCCCTCGACCAGCGTCACGTCGGCGCCCTGCCCCGTGCCATGCCCCGTTCCATGAACCTCGCGCTGCACCAGCGCATCGATCTCACCCCAACCCATCAGGTGCGGGTCGAGGTTCCAGCAGGCCCGCCCACTGGCCTGCGCCAGCCACATCGGATCGATGTAGTCCGGTCCCTTCTTGAAGGTCTGCACCCTGCGCCCGGCCCCACGCAGGGCCGCGGCCAGGCCGATGGCCAGCGTGGTCTTGCCGGAGGACTTGTGTGCGGCCGACAGCAACCAGCCGGAGCGATGGAACATGCTGGACTCCACGGTGGACAGCGCCACAAAGCGATCAGCCCGGCCGAGCTGGCCGTTGCGGGGCTGGACGGATTCGGCGAGACGCCTTCGCCGAAGCGGGCAAAGTCGTCCTGCGGCATGAAACGCAGCAGGCGCACACCCACTGCGGTGACCAGGAAGGCCAGCCCCAGCCCACCCAGCGCCAGCAGCCACTCGGGCAGTCGGGGGGTGTAGGCATCCACCTGCCCGTCCATGAAGCTGCTGCGGGCCGTGTAGCCGGAGAAGATGTCCAGCGGCCAGGCCTGCCCGCCCACGATGAAGGCGTACAGGAAGGCGAATCCGCCCAGCACCACCAGCACCGCCGCCAGCACCGTGCCACGCACCCCCAGCGGCGAGGGAGCGAGCAGCAGCAGCAGCGGCCAGAGCGTGCCCAGCCCGACAAAACCCAGCCAGAACATCAGCGGGTAGACACCCCCATCGAGCAGCAGGAAGCGCTCGAAGCCGTGCAGCCGGGTCGCATAGAGCTGGGTGCCGTGGTAGACCAGCACCATGTAGGCTGCCGCGGCGACAAAGATGCCCAGCAGCCGGGTCATGCGCCGCTGGATCGGTGCCGGCAGCGCCAGACCGTTCCAGGCGTACATGGCGGACTGCACGATCAGGAACACCGCCAGCCCCCAGGCGAAGGACAGCACGATGAACATCGGCGCCAGCAGCGCCGAGGCATAGGCCTGGCGCGCCACCAGGAAAGCGAAGATGGAACCGGTGCCGGTGGTCAGCACAAAACGCCAGATGAAGGCCGCCAGGCCGGCTGCGGGAGCGTAGCGGTTCATGCGCCGCTCCATCAGCGTCCACAGGTAGACCGCCACGATGGCGAACAGCCCGGAGTACAGGAACACGTTCCAGGCGAACACCGACTTGAAGTTGTAGTGCGTGGCCGCCACCACGATGCGGTCCGGCCGGCCCAGGTCCAGCATCAGCACGAACAGCCCGCCGCCCAGCAGCGCCAGCGACAGCAGCCCGGACAGCGGCGCGCGTGCCTTGTAGACCGTCTGGCCGAACACCGACCCGACCGAGGCCACGTTGAGCACACCCGAAGCAGCCACGATCATGAAGATGGCAAACACATGCGGCAGTCCCCAGACGATCTGGTTGCTCATGCCGGTGACCGCGTGGCCATGTTCTTCCATGTAGTGCGCCGCGCCGAGTCCGACGGCCACCAGCAGCGCGCCGAAGGCCGCCACCCCCCAGAAGCGGCGCACCTCGGCAGCGGGCGACGGCAGCGGCGGCAATGCCACAGGGCCGGCGTTGGTCGGGACAGCGGTTGCCGTGGTGGCTGTCATACCGCGCTCCTTGGAGTCATGGGACGGATCGGGGGTCGGGTTTGGGGGGCGGGCTCACAGGCCCTGGTAGCGCACGCCGGGGTCCAGCCCCAGGTCGGCACGCAGCTGCCGGGTGGCGAGTTCGCGCACGCGGCGGGCGATCTCGCTGTTCGCATCGTTGAGGTCGCCGAACAGGATGGCGCCGCGCCCGGCCGCAGCACAGGCTTCCACGCAGGCCGGCTGCCGGCCACGGTCGATTCGGTGCACGCACAGCGTGCAGCTCTCCACACAGCCCTGACCGCGAGGCACCTGAGGACGCTGGTTCGCGAGCGGCTCGTGCACGAAGGAGCGCGCCTTGTAGGGGCAGGCCATCATGCAGTAGCGGCAGCCGATGCAGCTGTGGCGATCGACCAGCACGATGCCGTCGGCGCGTTTGAACGAGGCGCCGGTGGGGCAGACGTCCACACAGGGTGGCTCGGCACAGTGCTGGCACATCATCGGCGCCGTGGTCTGCCGGCCGGTCTTCACCTCGGTCAACATCACCTTGCGGATCCACTGCGGGCGCTGGCGATCCTCGATGGCCGAGTTCAGGCCGTTTTCGTCGCTGCAGGCCTGGACGCAGGCGTCGCAGCCGCTGTCGCACCTCGAGGTGTCGATCAGCAGGCCCCAGCGCACCTTCGGGCTGGCGGGTGCCCCGGCAGGACGGGCACCGGGCGCATCGGGCGCATCCGACGTCTTGGCCTGCGCCACCTCGATCAGGCGGATGCCCGGCGCGATCGCCACGCCCAGCGCTGCGGCAGCGCTGCCGGCGATCCAGGCGCGGCGGTTGCTGCTGCTCATCGCCCCACCTCCGGTCGATTTGCTTCACGGCCCGCGGCGGCGGCGGCGGCGGTGACCGCGCCGCCCGCGTGAGGCCCCGGCCCCTCAGGCACCGCGGCATGGCACTGGAAGCAGTCCAGCTTCACCGCCGCCACCGTGTGGCAGCCCTGGCAGAAGGACTTTGAACCGCCCAGCACCGAACGCACCGGCGTCGCAGCACCGGCCACCGGCGTGGCATGGCAGTTCACACAGGCTTCCAGGCTGGCCTGTGCGCCGCGCACGCCCCCACGCACGGTGAGGTCGCGCTGGTGGCGCAGCAGGTCGGGGTGGCTGCGGCGGATCTCGTCGGGCGCGGCCACACAAGGCCCCTGGGCCTTGGCTGCGGTCAGGTCCAGCGGGGCGGCCACGGGCACCCCCGGGCGCAGCAGCCAGAACAGTGCCAGCACCAGCAGCACCGCCAGCGCAGCGGCGCCCCAGCCGGCGGAGGATCGAGCGTTGGGCGTGTTCACAGCGTCAACCGCAGTCCGTTCACCTCGAGGAGGTCAGCCACGCTGCGTCACTCGCCCAGGCCCATCTGGATGTAGCCGGTGGGGCAGACATCGCGGCAGATGTGGCATCCGATGCACTTGTTGTAGTCGGTGGCCACATAGCGGCCCAGCGTGGCCTCCTTCTTCGGCACCCGGAACACGGCGGTCTGCGGGCAATAGACGACGCAGTTGTCGCACTCGAAGCACATGCCGCAGCTCATGCAGCGTTTGGCCTCGGCCACCGCCTGCTGCTCGTTGAGTGCATCCAGCCGCTCCTCGAAGTTGCCCAGCGCGCTTTGCCGGTCCAGCGTGGTGACGTGGCGCTGCAGGCGCGGCGTGTAGCTGAAGTGGCCGAGGAAAAGCTCGTCGTGCGGGATGACGTAGCGATCGGAGCGATTCTCGAAGTTGTGGATCGCCACGTTGGCCCGGTCGGTGCCATGCATCGGCCCCTGCGCTTTGCTGAAACTCAGGCCCTTTTCGACCATCTTGCGCTTCAGGTCGAAGGCATGGACGTCGATCTTGGGCCGCTTTTCAGGATCCTCGCCGGCCAGGAAACGGTCGATGCCGTCGGCCGCAATCGCACCGTGGCCGATCGCGGTGGTCAGCAGGTGCGGCCGGAGCACATCGCCACCGGCATAGACGCCCGGCTGGCCCTTGACCTGGTAGTTGCGGTCGGCGTCCACCGCACCACGCCCGGCGTTGAAGACCTCCAGCCCGGTGAAGTCCACCGCCTGGCCGATCGCGGAGACGATCAGGTCGGCCTCGATGTCTTCCTCGCTGCCTTCAATCAGCTTGATCTCCAGCTTCGCGCCGACCATCTTCGCCTCGCAGCGCGCCACCCGCAGCGCGGTGGCGCGGCCATCGGCCCCGCGCAGCAGTGCCACCGGCACCAGCCCGCCGCGGATCGCGATGCCCTCGGCCTGCGCCTGCTCGATCTCATGGCGGTTGGCCTGCATCTTGTCGACACCAAACACCGAGGTCAGCGTCACCTCGCAGCCCTGCTTGGCCGACACCTCGGCCACATCGTGGGCCACCCGGCCGCCGAACACCGCGTCGAAGTCGGTCGGGTTGCTGCGCTCGATGTGCCCCAGCCGGCGCGCCACCGTGGCCACGTCGATCGAGGTGTCGCCGCCGCCCACCACCACCACACGTTTGCCCACGTGCTGCAGGCGGCCGTCGTTGAAGGCCTTCAGGAAGGCGGTGGCCGTGACCACGTTGGGTGCATCGCCGCCGCCTGCGCTGTCGGGAATCGGCAGCGCCCGGCCGGCCTGGGCGCCCAGGCCGAGAAAGACCGCGTCGAATTCGGCGCGGATCTGCTCCATCGTCACGTCGCTGCCGACGCGCTGGCCCAGGCGGGTCATGACCCCCAGGTCGAGGATGCGCTGGATCTCGGCGTCGAGCACGTCACGTGGTGTGCGAAAACCCGGGATGCCGTAACGCATCATGCCGCCCAGCTGCGGGTGTTCGTCAAAGATCGTGACGCTGTGGCCCTTGAGCGCCAGCTGGTAGGCGCAGGACAGCCCGGCCGGCCCGCCGCCGATCACCGCCACCGCCTTGCCGCTGCGCCCGGTGGGCGCCGCAAAACCCAGGCCGTTGGCGATGGCGTACTCGCCCAGGAAGTGCTCCACCGCGTTGATGCCGACGTGGTCCTCCACCTCGTTGCGGTTGCAGCCCTTTTCGCAGGGCGCCGGGCAGACCCGCCCCATCACCGACGGGAAGGGGTTGGCCTGCGTCAGGCGCCGCCAGGCGTACTCGGGCCAGGGTTGGCCGGCCGGCGGCTTCTCGGTGCCGCGGGTCACGGCCAGCCAGCCACGGATGTCCTCGCCCGACGGGCAGCTGCCCTGGCAGGGCGGGGTGGACTGGATGTAGGTCGGGCACTTGTGGGTGTGGCTGGCCTGGAAGATCTGCTCGCGCCAGGAGTGCGGCTGGCTGTCGCCGTCCTTGTAGCGACGAAAGTTCAGCGCCGTGTCGGTGGAAGGGGAATCGGACATCGCTTGTCTCCGGCGAATCTCTTGTTTCTGGCAGGTGTCTGGTCAGTCGAGGCGGATGGCGGTGCTCACCAGCTGGTGCACCCCGCCGACCAGTTGCATCTTGTGGCCGTAGAACGGCAGCACCTTGCTGAACTGCGCCTTGCAGATCGCGCAGATGGTGGCCATGAAGTTCACGCCCTGCTGGTCCACCACCTGGCGCAGCGCCTCCATGCGGGGCAGCGCGCCCTTGATGCGCAGGTCCATCAGCTCGTCGGTGAGCAGGCCACCGCCACCGCCGCAGCAGAAGGTCTTGTCGTGCGTGGTGCCGGGCGCCATCTCGACGTAGTGATTGGCGACCGCACGGATGATGGCGCGCGGGATCTCGAACTGCCCGCCCGGCGCATCGCCCATGCGCGAGGCCCGCGCGACGTTGCAGGAGTCGTGGAAGGTGATGATGCGGTGGTCGTTCTTCTCTTTGTCGAACTTCAGCCGGCCCTGCTGGATCAGGTCCCAGGTCAGCTCGCAGATGTGCATCGGCTGCTTGAAGCGGGGATCGAGTTGCTTCTGCAGCTCGATCGCAAAGGGATCCTTGCCGCCCGCGCCAATGCCCACCAGCGTGTTCCAGAAGCTGTAGGCCACCCGCCAGGCGTGACCACACTCCCCCACCACGATGCGCTTGACGCCCAGTTCCAGTGCCGCCTCGCGGATGCGCAGCGCAATCGAGCGCAGCTGTTCGTAGTTGCCGATGAACATGCCGAAGTTGCCGGCCTCGCTGGCCTTGGACGACAGCGTCCAGCTGATGCCCGCGGCGTGGAAGACCTTGCCGTAGCCGATCAGGCTCTCGACATGCGGCTCGGCAAAGAAGTCGGCACTCGGCGTGACCAGCAGCACCTCGGCGCCCTTCACGTCCAGCGGGTACTTCACGTCCGCGCCGGTGTCTTCCTTGACGTCCTCCTCCAGCCCCAGCAGCGTGTCCTCCAGCGCCGGGCCGGGCAGGCCCAGGTTGTTGCCGATGCGGTGCACCTTGCCGATGATCTCGTTGCCGTACTTCTGGCCGTAGCCGACCGAGTCGAGGATCTCGCGCCCGGCCATCGTGATCTCGGCGGTGTCGATGCCGTAGGGGCAGAACACGCTGCAGCGCCGGCACTCGGAGCACTGGTGGTAGTAGTTGAACCAGTCGTCGAGCAGTTCGCGCGTCAGGTCCTGCGCGCCCACCAGCTTCGGGAACAGCTTGCCCGCCAGCGTGAAGTGGCGGCGGTAGACGCTGCGCATCAACTCCTGGCGGGCCACCGGCATGTTCTTCGGGTCGCCGCTGCCCAGGAAGTAGTGGCACTTGTCGGTGCAGGCACCGCAGTGCACGCAGGCGTCCATGAAGACCTGCAGCGAGCGGTACTTGCCCAGCAGCTCACCCATCTTGCCGATGGCGCGGTCGTGCCAGTCCTCCACCAGCGCGCCGGGAAAGCCGATGGCCTCCTGGATCTTGTCGCTGGCCACGTAGGGCTTCGAGCCGGCCATCGATCCGGGCTGCAGCGCGGGAATCTCGCCGAACTCGCGCAGCGCAGGTGCCGACGGCTTGGGCACGGCAGGTTTGGGCGCGGCAGGCTTGGCTGCGGCAGCCTTGGGCACCGGCGCTGCCGGGGTGGGGACCACGGTCGGATCGGCCATCGCGCTTCAGCCTTTCGTCACGTCCAGGCCCACCGCCCAGGCGGCCTGGTGGCGCCGCTCGCGCGGGTCGTCGACCTGGTTGCGGGTGGGCGAGAAGAACAGCCCCGGCGCATGCATCAGTTTGCTGAAGGGAAAGATCAGCATCAGCAGCGCCACCAGCGACAGGTGCACGATCAGCGGGCCATCGGCCGGCAGCGGCAGCACCTGCAGGTGCATCAGCCCGATGAAGAAGCGCTTGACCGCCAGCACGTCGGTGTGGAACACGAACTTCATCGCCAGGCCCGACGCCGCAATCAGCAACAGCAGCGCCAGCATCAGGTGGTCCGACGGCGTCGAGATCCAGCGGATTCGCTGCACCGCCCAGCGGCGCAGCCAGAGCCCCGCCAGGCCGGCGGCCATCAGCAGCCCACCGAGAATGCCCAGGGGCTGCATCCAGGCCACCAGGCCCCACACCGGCTCGGTGAAGTAACGCAGGTGACGCATCAACACCAGCGCCAGCCCGAGGTGGAACACCCAGCCGCAGGCCCAGAGCCAGAGGTTGGCGCGGAACAGGCTCTCGAAGAACACCAGCTCGCGCGCCAGCCGCAGCGCCACCCCGCCGGAGGTGGTGGGTGCCGGCGTGGTGGGGATCTTCAGCGGCGCGGGCACCTGCCACCAGCACCACAGGCGCGCCGCCACCCCGGCCACCAGCACCGCGGTGGCGAAATAGAACAGGGCGGCGAAGGCGTGGCTCACGGCAGCGAACGTTCAGGCACTCAGACGCTCTGCCGCTCAGACGCAGCCGGTCGGCTTGGGCAGGCCGGCGATCTTGCAGGCCTGCTTGGCCGGGCCGTAGGGGAACAGCTCGTACAGGTACTGGCTGTTGCCCTTCTCCGGGCCGAGCTGCTTGCCGATGGCCTTGGTGAGCACACGCACCGCCGGGGCGATCTGGTACTCGTCGTAGTAGCCGCGCAGGAAGTTGACCACCTCCCAGTGGCTGTCGGTCATCTCGATGTTTTCGGTGCCGGCGATGTAGTTGCCGACGTCCGGGTTCCACTCGGCGAGATTGATGAGGTAACCCTCCTCGTCGGTTTCGTAGCTCTTGCCGTTGACTTCGATGGTGCTCACTGCGATCTCCTTGTCTCTTCGGTTCAGGGTGATTCAGGGGCCGACCCGGCGTCAGAGCCAGGACTGGTTGTTGGGGTGCGCGGCCACCAGCTCGACAAAGCCGGCGTAGTCCACCGTCTGCACCCCATCGAGCACCCTGTCGGCCACGCCGCGGGCCTCCAGGTCGGGCCTCAGGGCGTAGACCTTGCACGTCGCCATGGCCTGGGCGACCCGGGCCGCCGCTGCGTTGCCGCGGGTGACGGCGTAGACGGCGTCCTCGATCAGCAGCAGGGCGTCCTCGTGGGCACCGGCGGCGGTCATCAGGCGCAGGCAGCTGTCCAGCGCATTGCGCTCCAGCGGGGACTTGTTGACGATGTTCAGCATGGCGGTGTGTCCTCGCGGGGGTCGTCAGAAGCTCAGGACCACGTCCTGCTCGCGCATCAGGGCCGCCATCTCGGCAGCACCCAGCAGCGTGACATCCACCAGCAGATCGTCCTCGGTCAGGCCGCGGGCCTGCATCGACTCGCGCTCCACATAGAGCTTCTCGATGTCGTAGCCGTCCAGCGCCCGGTAGGTGGGCGAGAAGTTCTTGGTCTCGATGCCCTTGGTGACCTGCTGCTTCTTGAGCTGGTAGACACCGTCGTCGGCGAAAACCAGCGACACGTCCTGGTCGAAGGCCGCGGTGATCAACACCACCTCCAGCGACTCCAGCGCGTAGACCGTGCCGTGCGGGGCCTTGCGGTTGACGAACATGAACTTCTTCATCTCTGCTCCCGATGCTCAGTCACCGAAGGTGACGACGCGGTCGGCCTGGATGCCGATCTCGACCAGCTGGCCCAGCCCGGAGATGCGGAAACCCGCGGCCAGGTTCTCGTCCTTGATGCCGCGGCGCAGCGCCGCGGCCACGCAGACCACCAGGTCCACGCCGTGCTGCTCGGCCAGCTTCGACCAGCGCAGGACGATGTTGCGATCGTCCTGCGGCGGCTCGGTCAGGCGGGTCGAGTTGTTCACCCCGTCGTGGTAGAAAAACACACGCGAGACGGTGTGCCCCTGTGCAATGGCCGCGGCGCAGAACTGGTAGGCGCTGTCGCTGGCCTGGTGCTGGTAGGGACCTTCGTTGACAAGGATGCCGAACTTCATCGTGGTGTCCCGGTGGGGCCGGCCTCAGAACCTGATGTGGGTGGAGGCGTTGAGGTTGACGCGCGCGCCGCGCCAGTCGTCGATCAGGTACTTGGTGAAGGTCAGCCCGGTCTTCTCGAAGAAGCGCGGCCAGCCGATGCGCTCGATCCAGTCGGCCATGCGCTCCCAGGAGCGGGCGTCCTCCTTGTAGGTGTAAAGGATCTTGCGCACCACCTCCGACACCTCCGGCCAGCGCGGCGGGTTGTTGGGCAGACCGGACACCACCATCTTCATGAAGGTCGGCTTGCCGCGGGCGTTGCTGTTCTTGCCGCCCACCCAGATCGCCAGCTTGCTGTGCTCCGGGTCGTTGATCTGCATCGGCGGGCAGGGCGGGTAGCAGGCACCGCAGCAGATGCACTTGGCCTCGTCCACCTCCAGCGAGGGTTTGCCGTTGACCAGCGCCGGGCGGATCGCCGCCACCGGGCAGCGCGCCACCACCGAGGGGCGCTCGCAGACGTTGGCCACCAGGTCGTGGTTGATCTTGGGCGGCTTGGTGTGCTGCACGATGATGGCGATGTCCGCCTGGCCACCGCAGTTGATCTCGCAGCAGGAGGTGGACAGGTGGACCCGGTTGGGCATCTCCTCCTGTTTGAACTCGGTGATGAGCTCGTCCATCAGCGCCTTGACCACGCCGGAGGCATCGGTGCCGGGAATGTCGCAGTGCAGCCAGCCCTGGGTGTGAGAGATCATCGACACCGAGTTGCCGGTGCCGCCCACCGGGAAGCCCTCCGCCTCCAGCTTCTGGATCAGCGGCGCCACCTTGTCGGCAGCCGACACCATGAACTCGATGTTCGAGCGGATGGTGAAACGCACATGGCCTTCGGCGTACTGGTCGGCGATGTCGCAGAGCTTGCGCACCGTGCCCACGTCCATCTGGCGCTGGGTACCGGCGCGCACCGACCAGACCTCGTCGCCGCTGTGGGCCACATGGTGCAGCACGCCGGGGCGCGGCCGGTCGTGGTACCGCCAGTCGCCGTAGTTCTTCTTCAGCAGCGGGTGAAGGTACTGCTGGTTGTCGGGCACACCGCACTCGATGGCGCGGCGGGGAGCCTTGGCCGGGGCCTTCGGTGGGGTGGCGGTCGCGGTGTTCATCGGGATCGTCTCCTGGAGTCCTGGGTACCTGGGTACCTGGTGATCTGGGTACCTGCGTTTCGGCGCAGCGCTCAGGCGGCCTGCTGTTGCTTGAGGGCCTTGATGCGGGCGACCTCGTCGTCCCAGCCGTCGGTGCGCACGTAGGGATTGGTGCGGGGGCAGGCGACCATGTTCGGATCGACCTCGATCTCCAGCGCCTCCAGGAAGTTCACCAGACCGATGCGCTCGATCATCTCGCCGGTGCGCTCGTGCTCCAGCGCGTTCTCGGCGAAGAAGTCAATGATCTTCTGCCCGAGCTCGACCAGGGCCTCGCGGTCCTCGTCGGTGGCCAGCTTCATGAACGGCACCACCACCGTGCCCATCAGGTCACCGATCTTGAGGGTGCGTTTGCCGCCCACCAGGATGGTCGCACCCTTGTCCTCGCCCGGGGCCAGGCCGCCGGTGATGACGTTGATGCAGTGCATGCAGCGCACGCAGTCGCGGTTGTCGATCTCCAGCGCCTGGGTGTCGGACACCTTCACCGAGGTGAGGGTCGCACCGGTGGCCACCTTGGACGCATCCTTGAGCTGGATCGCCTTGGTCGGGCAGCGCGCCACCACGTTGTTGACCAGCTCGTCCACGCCGTGGGCGGCAAACCAGCGGCGCGCCAGCGCCTCGTCGCTGCGCATGTTGTCGCGCCAGGTGCCGATCACGGCCATGTCGGCACGCTGGATCGAGTTCATGCAGTCGTTCGGGCAGCCGCTGAACTTGAACTTGAACTTGTACGGCAGCGACGGGCGGTGGATGTCGTCCAGGAAGTTGTTGATCACCGCCCGGTGCGCCCGCGCCTCGTCGTAGCAGCTCTGCTCGCAGCGGGCGGCACCGACACAGCTCATGGAAGTGCGCACCGCTGGACCGGCGCCGCCCAGGTCGAAGCCCAGTTCGTTGATGGCGTCGAAGGCGCCCTGCACGTTGTCCGTCTTGGCGCCCTGGAACATGATGTCGCCGGACTGGCCGTGGAAGGCAATCAGGCCGGAGCCATGCTCCTCCCACACATCGCAGAACTTGCGCAGGATGTCGGTGGTGTAGTGCATGCCCGGCGGGGGCATCACCCGCAGGGTGTGGAACTCCGCCGCGTCCTTGAACAGGGCCTTGCCGTCGGCATCCTTCAACTCGGTGAAGCGTGGAATCACGCCACCGCCGTAGCCGATCACGCCGACCGTGCCACCCTTCCAGTAGCCTTTGCGGGTCTTGTAGCTGGTCTCCAGCTGGCCCAGCACGTCCACCACGTAGTCCTTGTTCTCGGCCAGGCGCTTGAGTCCGGTCACGAAACTGGGCCAGGGGCCCGTCTCGAGCGTGTCGAGCATGGGCGTGGGGTGCATCGGCTTGGCCATCGGTCTGTCTCCTGTGCACTCGAAACGGTGCGGTGACCGGCGTCGGTGGAAATCACACGCCGCGGTCGGGATTCGGTATGGAACGGATCGTAGGAGGGCGCCCCTCTGCGGAACATCACTCCGGGCGGTGGCGCCGGCTGCGCCTGTGGGGGATGCGGCGCTACCCGGAAGGGGTAGAGCGGCCATCCCTCCGCGCGGCTATAGACGCAGGCCGCATCGGACGCGCTCAATACCCATCGCTTCAGCCGCACGGCCCCTGCGCAGTTCCGCGGCAGCAGGCGCACCCCAAGAGGAGACAACATGGCCCACATCGTCATCATCGGCGCCGGCATCGGCGGCATGCCGATGGCCTACGAGATGCGCGAACTCGCCCGTCCCGATGACGTGATCACGGTGGTGAGCAACTCGCCGACCTTTCACTTCGTGCCCAGCAACCCCTGGGTGGCGGTGGACTGGCGCCAGCGCGGCGACATCGAACTCGACATCGAACCGGCCCTGGCACGCCGCAACATCGGCTTCAGTTCTGCGGGTGCGAAGCGGGTGCACCCCGCCGAGAACCGGGTGGAGCTCGGCGACGGCAGCAGCATCGTCTACGACTACCTGGTGATCGCCACCGGCCCGAAGCTGGCCTTTGACGAAGTGCCGGGGCTCGGGCCGGCCAGCCTCGGCGGGCACACCCAGTCCATCTGCCATGTGGACCACGCAGTGGACGCCCAGCACGCCTGGCACAGCTTCGTGAAGGATCCGGGGCCGATCGTGGTGGGCGCCGTGCAGGGCGCGTCCTGCTATGGGCCGGCCTACGAGTTCGCGATGATCATGGAGACCGACCTGCGCCGCCGCAAGCTGCGCGACAAGGTGCCCATGACCTACGTGACCCCGGAGCCCTACATCGGCCACCTGGGCCTGGGCGGCGTGGGCGACTCCAAGGGGCTGCTCGAATCCACCTTCCGGGACCGCCACATCAAGTGGATCTGCAATGCCAAGACCACCCGCGTCGAAGCCGGCCGGATGTTCGTCACCGAACACGACGAGGACGGCAAGCCGAAGAAGGAGCACGAACTGCCCTTCAAGTACTCGATGATGCTGCCGGCCTTCAAGGGAGTGGACGCGGTGGCCGGCATCGAGGGGCTGACCAACCCGCGCGGCTTCATCACCATCGACGCCTTCCAGCGCAACCCGAAGTACCGCAACGTCTACTCGGTGGGCGTGTGCGTGGCCATCCCGCCGGTGGAAGCCACCCCGCTGCCGGTGGGTGCGCCCAAGACGGGCTACATGATCGAGTCGATGGTGACCGCCACGGCGCACAACATCCGGGCGGCGATGGAGGGGCGCGAGCCGGCCAAGACCGCCACCTGGAACGCCGTCTGCCTGGCCGATTTCGGCGACAGCGGCGCCGCCTTCGTGGCGCTGCCACAGATCCCGCCGCGCAACGTCAACTGGTTCAGCGAAGGCAAGTGGGTGCACCTGGCCAAGATCGGCTTCGAGAAGTACTTCCTGCGCAAGATGCGCAAGGGCACTTCGGAGCCGGTGTTCGAGAAGATGGTGCTCAAGGCCATGGGCATCGCCAAGCTGAAGGCCTGAACCGGTGACCGCCTTCACCGCAGTGACTGCCATGACCGAGACCCGCCGCCTGGCCGAACTGACGGTGCCCTGGGGCCGCCAGGAGATCCAGATCGAAGAGGTGGACTTCGGCACCGGCGGTGTGCCGCTGCTGCGCCTGCGCATCCGCGAGGGGCGGCGCTTCACCATCTTCGACATCGACGCGGACACCGCCGCGCAATGGGCCCAGGTGATGGCCGACTGGTCGCGGACACAGGCTCGGCCCACAGCGCCGGCCCGGCCCAGCGCCGAGGTGCAGCCATGAGAGACCCCACGCCGCTCACCGACGGCGCAGCGCAGAGGCTGCAGGAAGCTGCCGATGCCGCAGCGAACACGGTGGAGCTTTCCTTCGAGATTACCGGCCGGACTCTGCCGCAGGACCACCGGGCCGCGCTGGCCGACGCGCTGCTGAGTACCCTGCCCTGGCTGGCCGACGAGCCGACCGTGGCCGTGCACCCGCTGCGCGCGCCGGTGGGAGAGGCCGGTCAGCTGCTGCTGCCGCGCCGCGCCAGGCTGCTGCTGCGCCTGCCGCGGCAGCGGGTGGAAGACGCCCGCGAGCTCTGCGGACAGACCCTGCAGGTGGCCGACCAGAGTCTGCAGGTGGGGGCCTGCGCTGCGCCCCGCGAGCTGCTCGCCACCCGCACCCTGCATGCCGACTTCGTCTGCTGGGACGCGCCCCTGGCCGGCTTCGAGGCCTTCACCAACGCGGCACTGACCGAACTGGGCATCGAGAGCCCGTGGATGAGCGGTGGCCAACGGCAGGCCCTGGGCCCCGATGGGCAGACCTGGCTGCACGGGCGGGCCTTGCTGCTGCACGACCTGCCCCACCGGCACGCCCTGGCGCTGCAGGTGATCGGCCTGGGGCCGCATCGCCTGCTGGGCTGCGGCCTGTTCAAACCCCACAAGCTGATCACCGGACTGAGCAGCGAAGACGACTGACGAGGACAACTTCCCATGGGCATCCTGATCAACGGCAACGAGTTCGACACCGACGACGAGGGTTACCTGCTCGAAGCCCAGCTGGGCGACGACGTGCCGGAGCAGATCGCCGCACTCGAAGACATCACCCTGACCGATGCCCACTGGACCGTGATCCGCTACCTGCGCGAGACCTGGCGGGAGCAGGGCCACACGCCCAACTTCCGCGCCATGCTCAAGGAGCTGTCCGCCCTGGACCCGACGCTGGACAACAAGGCGCTGTACGACCTGTTCCCGATGGGGCCTGCCAAACAAGGCCCCCGCATCGCCGGCCTGCCCAAGCCCTACGGCAAGGGCGGCTACTGACCCCGCTCGGCCCGCCCCCGCTCCGTCATCGAACTTCACGCGCCATGACCACACTCCCCACTCCGGACGTCACCCTGGACGTCAAGGGCATCAGCTGCCCCGGGCCGATCCTCAGCGCCAAACGCCTGGTCAACGACCTGGGTGAAGGGCAGGTGCTGCTGCTGGTGTCGGACTGCGTCGGTACCGAAAGTGACCTCTCCGCCTGGGCCCGTGCCACCGGCAACGAGGTGGTGGGCGCGGAGCGCCGGCCCGACGGCAGCCAGGGCTACTTCATCCGCAAGGGCCACTCAGAACGCCCCACCGAAAACGCCGTGCTGGACCTGCGCGGTACCGTCTGCCCGGGCCCCATCGTGGAGGCCAAACGCCTGCTCGGGGCGATGCAGCCCGGCGAGGTGCTCCGCCTCATCAGCGACTGCGTGGGCGTGCGCGGCGACATCGACGGCTGGGCCCAGGTCACCGGCCACCGGGTGCTGGCTGCTCAGGAGATCGGCGCCGGCACCTACGAGTTCTACATCCGCCGCGGCGGCTGAGACTTAGGCTCACAGCACCCGCCAGGGAGGCCACCGTGGCCCTGCGCATCAAGAACCTCTGGTTCCGCGAAGACCGGCCCCGCAGCACCCGCGAGGTGGCCGGCGCGGCCGCCTTCGTGGTCTGGCGGGTGGGCATGCATGTGCTGCAGAACATGCGCCGCGCGGACTTCGAGATCCTGCCCGGCCCGGCTTACTTCGCCTTCCTCGCAGAATGGCTGGTGTTCCTGATCCAGGTGGCCGATCGCCTGGCATGGCAGCACCTGGGCGAGGCCGAACGCGTCGAGTTCACCACCACCCTGGCCAACCGGGTCGCGGAGATCCATGCCGACAACCGGGCCGACCTGCTCGGACTGGTGGCCGCCAACGAGCTGCTCAGCGCAGCCGTGCCGCAGCACCATCCCGACCGGGACCACTTCATCGACCTGCTCAACCTGCGCTCGCAGGACTACGCCGACTTCGACATCGACCCCGGCCATCTGGCCGTGCCGGTGACCCGTTACCTGGCCGAGCGACTGATCCAGGTGCTGGGCGAACGCGACCGCATGTGGGTGCACGACCAGGTGATGGAGATCGAGGCGCCGGACGCCGCTGCGCACCTGCTGCGCGGCCTGAATGGCCTGTTCGGCCTGACCCCGCGGCCGGCACGGCGCCGCGCTGGCCCGGCAGGGGAGTGACTGCACATGAACGCCTTGCTCGATGCCCTCCCCTCCACCCAGACAGCACCCGGCGGCCGCGCACCGCTGGGGACCGCGCCCCCGCCCCCCTGGGATCGCCATGGCCCCCGACCCGAACGGCTGGAGCGCTGGCTGGAGCACCGCCTGCGCCACGCGCCGCGCCGCATCGAGGACCTGCTGGTGGAGCTGCGCGACCCGCGTCACATCACTGCCGGCGAACGCTGCGCGCTGCTGGACCGGCTGCGGTGCAGCGGCATGGCCATCTACGTCGGCCTGTCGGAAACCTTCGACCCGGGGTTGCCCCGTGCCATCGGGCGACACTTCGGGCTGGAGCGGCTGGACGCCAACTGGCTGTCCGATGACGAGGGCATCAGCCACCTGCAGGTGCGCCCCGGCATCGCTGCAGGCCAGGACTACATTCCCTACACCTCGCGACCCCTGGGCTGGCACACCGACGGCTACTACAACCCGCCCGATCGCCAGATCCATGCCATGCTGCTGCACTGTGTGCGCCCGGCGGACTCTGGTGGGGCCAACCGCCTGCTGGACCCCGCACTGGCCGCCGCCTTGCTGATGCAGCACGACCCCGAGCTGGTGCGCGCGCTGTTCCATCCGGAGGCAATGAGCATCCCGCCACGGCTTGAAGCCGACGGCAGCGAGCGCTCCCGGCAGACCGGCCCGGTGCTGCGCGTCACCCCCGGCGGTGCCCTGCACATGCGCTACACCGCCCGCACAGTGAGCATCGACTGGCGCGACGACCCCACCACGCGGGCCGCCACCGCGGCATTGAGAGACCTGCTGGCCGACCCGGCCACCCCGGTGCTGCAGGGCCGGCTGGAAGCCGGCTGGGGGCTGATCTGCACCAACGTCCTGCACGACCGCAGCGCGTTCGTGGACGACCCGACCGCGCCCCGCCTGCTGCTGCGCGCCCGCTTCTTTGACGAACTGCTGACCGATCAGGCGGCCTGACTGAGCAGGACGCCGGTCTGCTCCGGCGTGCTCAAGTCGGTCGCCATGGCATCGGCGACCGCGCCGCCGCGCAGCGACTGCGCCATCTGACGAAGGAAGTCGGCCAATTGCTGTGGCCCGGCAGCCTCATCTGCTTGCGGCTGCAGGCGCTCGTACAGGCTGGAGAAGGCAGCCAGCAGTTCGCTCATCGGATCCGTCGGCAGCACTCCGGCCGTCATCGTCGCTGCCGGCGCCGTTGCGGGGCTCGCCTCTGCAGTCGACGGGGACGGAGCTGGGGTCCCCGCGGAGCCGACGGCAGCGGTGGTGGACCAGCTGAACTGCAGGCTGACGGTGGAAACCGAGGCACTGAACGAGGAAGCCTGGCCGCCCTGTACCAGACTGGCCTGCGCCTGCGTCATCGACAGTTGCAGACTGAACGACGCGCTGGACGACAGCGGTTGGGCGACCGGCTCCTGCAGCGCCGGCTGAGACACCGACGGCGTCGCAGCCTGCGTGACCGGTGGGGTCAGCCGAGCGGCCAGTGCCTCCAGCCGATCGGCCAGTCCGCCCATGCCCCAGCCGCGTTCGCCACGGTGCCAGCGACCGTGACCGCCTTGGTGTTCAGGGTGTCGCGCTGGCGTCTGGGTCGGAGTCTGGGCCTCGGACGTGGACACTGCAGCCTCGCCGGAGGCGGCCGCAGCCGTTGCACTGGATCCGCCGTCGCGTGCGAGAGCACGCATCGCATGGAACAGGGCGTGGGTGAAATCCATCGCCGCGTCTGCGGGTTCTTCAGGTGCCTGGGCCGAAGCGGCACCTGGCGAAGCGGTCGCTCCGCTGCGCAGACCCTCGATGGCGGAGAACAGTGCCGTCATCAGCGGAAGGCGACGCAGCTCGCCGACCGGGTGTCCCTTCGGCTGCGCCGTGGCCCCCGCAGAACCGGATGCGGCAGGGGCGCCGACGACGGCATCCTGCTGGGTGCTGCTGCGGACCGTGGCGCTGCTGCTGCGCAGCTGCAGGGCGGAGTAGGTGAGGCTGAGGCTGGAAGACGCGGACAAGGCGGACATGGCGGGCTCCGGGGCAGACGGACTTGAGGGCTGTTCCGGCCCTGGTTCGCACCGGGCCGCAGGTGCTGAAAGGCATTTCGGCCCAACCCTGTCCCACCTGAGTGACAGTCCGTGAACAAATTCAGCGGAACGCGCAAATCCAGCAAAAACGTGATCGGCCGATGCGCGGCGTACGGAGTCCGCTCAGGTCACCCGGATCGCACAAAGCTCCTCGCCTGCCGGGTCGGTGACGTGCACGGCGCAGGCGATGCAGGGGTCGAAGCTGTGGATGGTGCGCTGGATCTCCAGCGGCTGCTTGGGGTCGTGCAGCTGGTGACGGTCCATCAGCGCGGCCTCGTAGGCGCCCGGCTGGCCGGTGGCGTCGCGCGGGCCGGCGTTCCAGGTGCTGGGCACCACCGCCTGGTAGTTGGCGATCTTCTGGTCCTTGATAACGATGTAGTGGCACAGCGCGCCGCGCGGCGCCTCCATGAAACCCACGCCCTTGGCCTCGCGGGGCCAGGTCTTGGGGTCCCACAGCGCGTCGTTGTGCACCGAAGCGTTGCCGGCCTTGAGGTTGGCCTGCAGCTGGTCGAGCCAGCTCATCATCTGGTCGGCAAAGATCTTGGATTCCAGCGTGCGCGACGCGGTGCGGCCCAGCGTGGAGAACATGGCCGTCAGCGGCAGATCGAGTGCCTTGAGCGCCTGGTCGGCCAGCGCCTTGGTGGGCTCGTGGCCCTTGGCGTAGAGCGTCAGCACCCGTGCCAGCGGGCCAACTTCCACCGCCTTGCCGCGCCAGCGTGGCGACTTCAGCCAGGAGTAGCTGCCCGCCACATCGAGCTGCTCGTAGGGCGGCTTCGGCCCGGTGTAGTGCAGCGTCGTCTCGCCGTCGTGCGGGTGCAGGCCCTGGTTCTTGCCGCCGGCGTAGTCGTACCAGGAGTGCGCGACGAACTCCTGCACCTGAGCCGGGTCGCGCAGGTCCACCGGCTCGAAGCGGGTCAGGTCGCGGTGGAGGATCACACCCGAGGGGATGAACATGGAGGCGGGATCGTCCATGCCCTGGGTTCCATTGGCGCTGGGAAAGTCCCCCACCGTCATGAAGTTGCCCAGGCCCTCGCCGCGGGCGAACCAGTCCTTGTAGAAGCCGGCGATGGCCAGCGTGTCAGGCACGTAGACCTGGTCCACGAAGGTCTGCATCGAGCGGATGAGGGCGCGGATGTCCGCCAGCGTGTTGACGTTCAGCGCGGTGGCGGCACTGCCCTGGCTGCCGGGGCCGGCGCTGAAGGGGCTGGGCGAGCCGCCGACCAGGAAGTTGGGGTGCGGGTTCTTGCCGCCGAAGATGGCGTGCAGCTTGACCACGTCGCGCTGCCAGGCCAGCGCCTCCAGGTAGTGCGCCAGGGCCATCAGGTTGGCCTCGGGCGGCAGCCGGTAGGCCGGGTGGCCCCAGTAGCCGTTGGCGAAGATGCCCAGCTGGCCGCTCTCGACGAACTGCCTGACACGCTTCTGGGTGTCGGCAAAGTACCCCGGGCTGGACTTGGGCCAGCTGGAGATCGACTGCGCCAGCGCCGAGGTGGCCTTGGGGTCCGCCTTCAGCGCCGAGACCACGTCCACCCAGTCCAGCGCATGCAGGTGGTAGAAGTGCATCACGTGGTCGTGCACGTGCTGCGCCGCGATCATCAGGTTGCGGATCAGCTGCGCGTTGGCCGGGATGGACCACTTCAGCGCGTCCTCCACCGAGCGCACCGACGCGATGCCGTGCACCAGCGTGCACACGCCGCAGATGCGCTGCGCGAAGGCCCAGGCCTCGCGCGGGTCGCGGCCCTGCAGGATGATCTCGATGCCCCGCACCATCGTGCCCGAACTCCAGGCGCCGGTGATGGCGCCCTCGGCCGAGGTCTCGGCCTCGATGCGCAGGTGGCCTTCGATGCGGGTGATGGGGTCGACGACGACTCTCTTGGTCATGTTCGTTCAGTCCAGAAGATTGTCTGCAACGAGCTCCAGCAGGCTCTCGACCTTGCGGTTCCAGTGCGCCTGCCTGGCGCCCATCTCCAGCGTGATGCGGCATTGGCCGCAGCTGGTGACAAAGCGCTCGGCGCCGGTGGCCTCCACCTGCGCCCGCTTGATCTCGAAGACCTTGTGGCGCAGCGGCGCAGCCCGCTGGTTGGACACCACGCCGCCGCCGCCCCCGCAGCACAGGCCGAGCAGGCCGTGGTCCTTCAGCTCGATGAGGTCGAACCCCAGCGCCGCCACCACGCGCCGCGCCGCCGCCTCCAGCCCGCCCCGGCGCACGATCTGGCAGGGGTCGTGGAAGGTGGCGGTGGCGCCGATCGGCTTCACCTGGATCGTGCCGGCGGCGAGCTGCTCGTCCAGGTACTCGGTCATGTGGATCACGCGCACCGGCAGCGCCCGTCCGTACCACTTGGCGGCCTCCCAGCGCGCCGCGCCGTAGGCATGGCCGCACTCGGGCAGCAGCACGGTGTGTGCGCCGATCTTCACCGCGGTGTCGATCAGGGCGCGCGTGAGCCGCTCCTGCAGCGCCATGTCGCCGTTGTTGAAGCCAATGTTGCTGGCGTCGAAGCCGCCCTGGTGCATCGTCCAGCTCTGGCCGGTTTTCAGCCGCACCTGGTTGAGGATCTTGGCCGCCGCGGCCAGCGCCTTGGTGTGGTCGCCCAGCTCGGCCGGCGCGGCGGTGACCAGCAGGTCGGCGCGCTCCAGATCGCAGGGGATCGGCACACCGTGTTCCTCGGCCACCTCGGCCAGGATGTCCGGCAGATCCTCGGCCGGCGTCGCGGGGCTGCCCCACTGGCGGGCGGTGCGGTCCATCAGCGCCAGGCGCTCGGGGATCAGCCCAGCCTTGAACATGCCGTGACGGGCCTCCTTGACCAGCTCGGCGATGTCGATGCCCATCGGGCAAACCATCGTGCAGCGCCCGCACATCGAGCAGGAGTCGTAGATCAGCGCCTGCCACTGCTGCAGCTCGGCAATGCTCGGGGCTTTCACCAACCCGAGGGCGCGCACCAGCGGGGCAAACGGCGAGGCCTCGCGGAAGTAGGCGCGGCGAAACAGCTCCAGCTTGTAGACCGGCGTGTGCCTGGCCTCGCCCGAGGCGGCGTGGAAATGGCAGGCCTCGGCGCAGAGGCCGCAGCGCACGCAGCTCTCCATGTGCAGCGCCGCGGTGACGCCGAACTCGCGCACGAAGCTGCGCATCGCGGCATCGACGCGGGCCGGGTCAGGCTGGTTGCCCTGCTGGTCGTAGTTCGGCTTGGCGGCGGGCCTGGCCACAGCGGGGACCGGTGGGGCGGACGTGCCGGGGGCGTTCATGCCTTGACTCCCCGATGGCTGAAACGCAGGCCGGTGGCACCGCGCGAGAGGGCGAACAGGAAGGCGTGCATCAGCTTGCCGAAGGGGAACCAGATCAGCAGCGCCGCGATGCTCAGCAGGTGCAGCGCCAGCAGCGTCTCGTAGCGCCCGCCGATCGGGTTGGCCGCCAGCAGCCCGGTGAGCACCGGCAGGAAGGTCACCGCCCAGCTCAGGTAGTCGCCCGCATGGGACAGCAGCCGCTGCACCGGGTTCGTCATGCGCCGCAGCAGCACCGCCAGCAGCGAGGCGAAGGTGATGGCACCGACGACCGCCACCAAGTTGGTCGGCAACGCCGGCCAGGTCAGCCCGAAGACCTCCTGAAAGAAGAGGATGTGCGGACCGAGGCCGAAGACCACGACGGCCAGGCCGAGGTGGAAGACATAGCTGTTGATCGTGACGAACAGCGTGGCCGGCATGAACTCGCGGCGCGGCCACATGCGGCGCACGATGCTGCGCGCCGCCCCCAGCCAGCCGGGTGGCGCGCCCTCGCGGGCGGGCGACAGGTCACGCATGCGCGGCAGCAGCAGCACACCGACCAGGCGCCACAACACGCCAAAGACAAACACGATCATCGCGGCCTCCAGGGCAGGTCCGCGGGCGAAGTCGAGCAGTTCGAGGGGCGTCCAGTCCATCATTCACTCCTGCGTCGGCTCGGTCGATCCGGATTGGCCGGCGCGCTGGCGCGCCACCACGGCAGCGCCCGCCCCCAGCACGCCACCTCCGGCAGCGGCGATGCCGATCACGCGGCCACGTTTCTTCGTCGGCGCCGGCAGCGGCTGGTAGAGGCCGCCGCGGTCCCAGAACTTCGGTTCCGAGCAGCCGATGCAGCCGTGGCCGGACTGGATCGGGAAGGAGGTGCCGCCGTTCCACTTCAGCGACGCGCAGGCGTTGTAGGTCACCGGCCCCTTGCAGCCCAGCTCGTACAGGCACCAGCCGCGGCGCGCGCCCTCGTCGTCGAAGGCCTTGGCAAACTGGCCGCGGTTGTAGAACGGGCGGCGGTAGCAGCGGTCGTGGATGGTTTCGCCGAAGAAGGCCTTGGGCCGGCCGAGCTTGTCCAGCTCCGGCAGCGTGCCGAAGGAGAGGAAGTGCGTCAGCGTGCCGGCCATGGCCTGCGGCATCGGCGGGCAGCCGGGGATGTTGACCACCGTACGGCCTTTGACCAATTGGGAGATGGCCACCGCGCCAGTCGGGTTGGGCCGCGCCTCGGGCAGGCCGCCGTGCGCAGCGCAGGTCCCCACCGCGATCACTGCGGCGGCGTGTTCCACCGTCTCGGCCAGCATCGCGGCGTTGGTCATGCCGGCGATGACGGAGTAGATGCCGCCCTCGCCCAGCGGTACCGAGCCGTCCACCACCACGATGTACCTGCCGGCGTGGGCCTTCATGGCCGCATGGCGGGCCGCCTCGGCCGCCTCGCCGCTGACCGCCTGCAGCGTGTGGTGGTAGTCCAGCGAGATGAAGTCGAAGATCAGGTCCTCCAGGCTGGGGCTGAACGAGCGCGTGAGCGACTCGGTGCAGCCGGTGCACTCCTGAAAGGACAGCCAGATCACCGACTGGCGCGTGGCCTTCTCCAGCCCCTGCGCCATCGCCGCCGCCTCTCTGGGCGACAGCCCCATCAGGCTGGCCGTGCAGGCGGCGTACTGCAGCAGGCTGCGCCGCGTCAGGCCGCGTGTGCGCAGGTGCTCGCCCAGCGTCTGCGTGGGCACCACACCCGTTCCGATCGATTCAGGCTTCATGGGCTACCTCTTGCAGCGGCAGGGCTGCATCGCTTGCATTCGTCCGCCCGGGCGCCCAGCGGGCCACCAGCGCCTCCACCGCAGCCACCAGCGCCGGCAGCGCGGCGGCCACCGCGGGCGTGGGCTCCAGGCCCAGCGCGGTGTCGGCCGGCTCCACCGCCACCAGCGCGCGCCGCGGCGGCAGTCGGCCGCCCAGCGCGGCGGCGCCCATCAGGTCGGCCAGCGCCAGCTCGTGCGCGCTCTGCTTGCGCCCGCCGAGCTGCTCGTCCATGACCAGGCCCTCGAAGACCTGCACCGTGCCTGGCTCGGCGCCGAAGCGGGCTGCGTCCACCACCACCAGGGCATCGGCGTCCTCAATCTCCGGCAGCAGGCTCAGGCCCAGCGTGCCGCCATCGCGCCAGCTCACATCCGGGTGCTCGCCGTGGCGCTGCACGAGCTGCTCGATGACGATGGGTCCGGCCGCATCGTCGCCCAGCAGGCGGTTGCCCAAACCCAGCACCAGGAGCGGCCGTCCACACGGCAACCCTGCGCGTTCGGGCCAGAAGGTGGTGATCGCACCAGGGATCGGGTCGTCTCGAATCATCAGGCTCTCCGTGACGTGGATCACGGTAGCCCGGCGCTGCGGTGGCCACTTGAGCCGCGTCAATCCACCCCCCTTTCTACGCCCTACCCCGAAGAGCTACCCATCCCCGTATCAAGAACCTGTGGCCCCGGCCGCCTCAGAATCACCGCATGTGCCTGGCCATCCCGATGTGCATCGTCTCGATCGACGACTTCAGCGCCTTGTGTGAAGCCCGCGGCCAGCAGCGCCGCGTGAGCCTGCTGCCGTTGTTCGGCGAATCCCTGGCACCGGGCGACTGGGTACAGGTGCACCTGGACCGCGCGGTGCAGCGCATGACGGCCGAAGATGCGGCGGCGGCCTGGGAGGTGTTCGACCTGATCCTGGCTGCACTCGAGCCCGCGGGAGCGCCGACCCCCGCAACAGCCACCGGGCGCAGCCACTGAAGCGATGGCATCCCGGCGCAAAGCCGGCCACCCCTCAACCCCCGCACAGAGCACGTGGGTCATCCGCCACCTGATCGCCTTCCTCCAGGTGCCGGGTGCAGGCCAGCAGTCGCACCCGGTGCGGTGCTGCCGCGGCCACCACCGTCACAGAGGTGTTGCCGAGGTGACCGGGCATCGCTGCGCCGCCCAGGTCCAGTTGACGGGCCAGCAGGTCCCAGATCACCAGCCCGTGGGTGACCACCACCAGCACGGCGCGCTGCTCCGCCTCGTGCATGAGATGGCGGTGCTGTTCCAGCGCCTCGGACCAGGCGGCATCGACACGACGGCGGAAATCCGCACCGGATTCGCCGCCGGGCGGGGCAGCCTCCATGCGCAGCGCGTCCGGCGGCAGTTCGTCGTAGGGGCGGCCGCGCCAGGCGCCGAAGTGGCGTTCCCGCCAGAGCACGCTCTCCAGCAGCGGCAGGCCACAGGCTGCGGCCACGGCTGCCGCGGTGCTGCGCGCGCGGGGCTGATCGCTGCTGAGCAATGCCGTGGGCCGCAGCCCCACCAGGCGCTGTGCCAATGACTGGGCCTGGGCCTCGCCCCGCGCAGACAGCGGGGTGTCCGGCGGCTGCATCACCCGGGCGGCATTGAGGGCGGTTTCGCCGTGGCGGATCAGCAGGATCGTCATGGGCAGGTGGATGTGGCGGTCAAGGGGATCAACAATGGTGGGTCGGGGTGGCGCGCCGCACCCGGCAGGCCCTGGCCTACCATTGGGCATGCACTCCGAGCACCTGGACACCGACTTCGCGATTGTCGGCGCCGGCATCGCCGGTGCCAGCCTGGCCTGGCGACTGGCCCACCACCCGGCCCGCCCGCGCGTGCTGCTGCTGGAGCGCGAAGCCCATCCGGGTTACCACAGCACCGGCCGCTCCGCCGCGATGTTCATGGCCTCCTACGGCCCGCCGCTGGCCCGCGCCCTCACCCGCGCCAGCCGGGCGTTCTACCAGCGTCCGCCGGCCGAGCTGGGCTGCAGCACGGTGCTGTCGCCACGCGGCGTGATCTACCTGGCCGCGGCTGATCAGCTCGCGGCGCTGGGCACGCTCCAGGCCGAACTCGCCCCCGCCTGCCCCGGGCTGCGGCGCATCGACGCCACCGAGGTGTTGGCGCGTGTGCCCTGCCTGCGCCCGGATCGGGTGGCGGCCGGGCTGCTCGACGAAGACTCGCAGGACATTGACGTGCACAGCCTGCACCAGGGATTCCTGCGTGGGCTGCGTGCGGCCGGCGGGCAGCTGCGCTGCCTGAGCAAAGTGGTCGGGGCACAGGGCCGCCTCGATGGCCGCTGGCACCTGCAACTGGGCGATGGCTGCGTCGTCCGGGCCACCACCCTCGTCAATGCAGCGGGCGCCTGGGCCGATGAACTGGCCCGGATCGCTGGAGCCGCTCCAGTGGCCTTGCAGCCGCGACGGCGCAGCGCTTTCACCTTCGATGCCCCACCGGGGATGGATGTGCGCCACTGGCCCCTGGTGGCAGATGTGGACGAACGCTGGTACCTCAAACCCGACGCCGGCCGCCTGCTCGGATCCCCGGCCAACGCGGACGACTGCCCGGCCCACGACGTGCGGCCGGAGGAGCTGGACATCGCGCTCGGCCTGCACCACATCGTGGAAGCCACCGGCTTCGACATCCGCCGCCCGGCCAGCACCTGGGCAGGCTTGCGCAGCTTCGTCGCCGACGGCGAGCTGGTGATCGGCTGGGACAGCGACCGCCCCGGGGGTCTGCCCGGCCTGTTCTGGTGTGCCGGCCAGGGTGGCTACGGCATCCAGAGTGCCGCTGGGGCCAGTTTGGCAGGGGCCGCGCTGCTGATGGGCGACGCCTGGCCGGCGCCACTGCAGGCCGAAGGGTTGGGCCCGCAGGACCTGTCACCGGCACGGGACAGCCTGAATACGGCCGATCCGGCGCTTTGAACCGTCGCGAATAGGCGACTTTTGTATCTGAAGCGGCCTGCTCTGACCCTCAGCGCCAGCCACTGGCCGGTGCATCGGGTGCGATTGCCGCCGAAACACGCAAAATCATTGAGCCAAAAGCGTGACTTTCTCCACGAGTCAGAAGGCTTTCGGTGGCCGTGACCCGAATCGGCGGTTTCGGCATGCCCCTTCCAACAGATCCCGAGGGGCTGGCTAGAATAAATGTGAAGATTTCCCATCAGATGGTTTCGCAACGTTGTCTGCGGCAACCATCCATGACGCCGGAGCTCCGGCGCCTTCTGGAGCATTCACATGAATTCGACGGGACGTCCCGCTCGCAAGCGCCCTGCCCCTGTCAAGGAGGAACTCCCGGTCCTGGGGGGGCGGCTGCTGCGGAGTGCGATGTATGCCATCGGTGTGGAAACGGCGGCCGCCCGCGGGCCGCTGTGGGTGACCGCCCTGCTGGGGGCTCTGGACGAGAACCGCCCCGCCGCCCTGATCAGCCCGCTGCATCCCGAGGGCGAGACCTTCTCGCGCGTGTTGCGCGACCACCCGGAAGCGGCCCGCCTGGGCACGGCTTTCGACGACGGTCGCCTGCAGGTTTTCACCGCAGACGCCAGCGATCCGGCGCAGCTGCTCTTCAGCCGGGGCGCTGCAGGCTATGTCCAGGAGCTGGAGCACCACGGCATCGAGCCTGGCTCGCTGATCGTGATCGATCAGGCCGACGACCTGTTCTCCAACCACGACCATGCGGCCCTGGTGGAACAGGCGCGGCTGTACGCCCAGTGGTGCGAGCAGCATGAACACACCCTGCTGCTGCTGTTCCTGCGCAGCAGCCCGCTGCGCCCGGTGCTGGAGGCCAACCAGGCCGCCTTGCAGCACTGCGCCGGCCTCGCCCGGGTGCAGGCGGCAGCGGGGGTCCTTCAGTTGAGCCTGGACTTCTGGCAGACCCCGCAGGAGCGCCTGCTGGGAGGCTGCCTGCTGCTGACGGGCGCCGCCCCGGCGGCCCCCGCCGCACCGACGCAAGACGACCAGCCACCGCCACGCCGCCGCAGCCCCCGCCACCTGCCGAGGGTGTGGTACTGCGGCCCTGCCGAGCCGGCCCTGGCGTCGTTGAGCGACCAGATCCAGTGGCTGGAAGCACGCAGCATCGAGGAGATCGTGCGCAAGGCCGCCCAGCGCCGCGGCGCCAACGCTTTGATCGGCCTGGACGGCAGCCTGGAGTTCGGCCACCTGCTGGAGCAACTGAGGCTGCTGCGCGATGCCCTGGGGCCCCAGGCGCGCATCGTGCTGCGCGAGTCCAGCTGGCGGTTGCGCGAGCACCTGCAGCGCCGGCTGCTGCTGGGCATCGGCATCGACACCGTGATCGCCCCGCAGGAAGCGCCCGCCACCTGGCCGCTGCTGCTGCTGGGCGAGCGGGAGGAGTCGGAGCTTGCCGCCGATGGGGTGACGCTGCCCGCCAGCCTGGCACTGGATGAGGCCCGCGCCCCATCGCAGGCGCAACCCCACGGTGCCGGCCACGGCTGGCTGGCGCCGGCCCGCTTTGTCCAGGAGGCCGCCCGGCGGCTGGCGCAGCAGCGCGAGCTGGGCGTGCCCTGCACCCTCGCCGAGGTGCACCTGCCCGCGCAGTCCTGCAGCGAAAGCGCTCAGGCGCTGGCCGGCACCCGCCAGGGCGACATCGCCACGCAATGGGGCGACGCGTTGTTCTTCCTGCTGTCGGGCTGCCGCGAACGCGATGCGGTGCAGGTGCTCTCCCGCTGGGCGGCCGAGAACGGCGGCAGCGACGGCCTGCGCCGCATCAGCCTGTGCTGTGCGGAAGCGGCCATCGACGAGCGCCTGGACGATCTGGCCGGCGCGGTCTCGGCCCTGCCGCGCCAGGAGCCTCACCCCGGCAGCAGCGACGGCAAGGTGGTGGCAATGCCCTCCAGTGTCCGCAGCTCCATCGCCGCGGGCTGGGCGGCAGCCGCGGCCGCGCTGCTGCTGGCCTCCAGCCTGGGCCTGGCGCCGCGGCCGGCCGCAGCGCAGCGCATGGCCGTCGAGACCGCACCAGCCCCCGCAGCAGCGGCCAGCGCGCCGCGCAAGATCCAGCGGCGGCCGGCCGCGCCTGCCCCCGCACGCAAGGCCACACCCGCGGCGACGCCCCGGCCGGCGGCCGAAGCGACGGTGCCGGCCACCCCCGCTTCAGCTCCCACTGCGCCCATCCCGGCTGCCGCCGCCGCAGAGGCGGCCCCGCTGAGCCGCAGCAATGCAGCAGCGGCAGCACCAGCCCAGGTCGCAGCGGCCGACAGCGCCACCCGCGCCTACGAGGAGCAGCGCTACGCCGACGCCGCCCGGCTGGGCCTGATCGAGATCGAGCAGCGCCCCGGCGACGTGGACCTGCGCTACCGCCTGGCCAACAGCCTGGCCTGGACCGGCGACTACCCCCGCGCGCTGCAGCAGTACCAGGCACTGGCCGGCACGCGCTGGGCCGGCGCCGCACGGCTCGGTCGCGCCAACGTGCTGCTGTGGAGCGGCCGCGCCGAGCAGGCCGACCCGCTGCTGCGCCAGGTGCTGGCAGCCGACCCGAAGAATCCCGACGCGCAGGACAGCCTGATCATGGCCGGGCGGCAGCTGCGTGCGCGCAGCAGCGTCCAGCTCGGCCGCCTCAGTGACTCCGGTGACGCCAGCCGCCAGACCCTTGCGCTGGGCCACCGCTGGTGGAACCCGGAACTCACCCAGGTCTTCCAGGCCGGCGCCGAGCTGCGCCGTGAGAGCGACGCCCCGGAGGGCGTGCGGCTGCACCCGCGCGAGGTCGGCCTGGCCTGGGAGCACCGCGGCCTGGCCTGGCGGCCGCAGCTGTGGGGCAGCCTGCAGGCCTCGCCGCGCACGCAGCTGCACGGCGGAGGCAGCGCCACGTTGCTGGACGGTGCGTTGACGCTTTCGGCCGCCAGACTGAATTGGGGCAAGGCCGCCTTCAGCCCCCAGGCGCTGCGCGATGGCCTGAGTGCAGGCCAGTTGCAGGCCGAGCTCCGGCATGAGCAGGCTCTGGGCCTGTGGCAGGCCGGCTGGCAGCAGGTCCACGTCTCGGACGGCAATGACCTGATGGACCTCAGCCTGAAGTTCACCCCCGCCTGGCAACCCTTCAAGGGCGCCTGGGCACCCAAGGTGTCGGTGGCGCTGTACGGCCGCAAGGCCGAGGACACCGTGGCGCGCTACTGGTCACCCGCCGACGGCCACTACGTGGCCAACGCCAGCCTGGCCTGGGGCCGCTGGGAGCGCGAATGGGAGTTCCAGGCCGAGCTCAAGCGCGCCCAGCGCCTGGGCGGTGAAGGCGCCAACGGCTGGTCGGCCTCCGTGGGCGGCAAACACTGGCTCGACAACGACTGGGCCCTGCGCGCCGAAGCGTCGCACGACCGCAACCGCCGCAGCGGCTCCGGCTACCGCGCCACCTCCGCCAGCGTGACGCTGGAGCGGCTGTGGTGAGCCCATGCTGAAGCGCCCTCGCCCCCTGCCCGGCCTGAGCCCGCGCACCGGCCTGCCCCACCTGGCCGCACTGCGCAGCAGCGGGCAAGGCTCCCACTTCCCGGCCCGGCTGCCGCGGCGCCACCGGCTGCCTGCCCTGCGCCTGGGCGGCGGCCTGCGCACCGCATTGCGCGGTCTGCTGGCCCGGCCGGCGGTGCTGGCCGCCCTGGCCACGCTGCTGGTGGTGCTGCTGCCGCTGCCGCTGCTGTTGCCGGTGCTGCACGAGCGTGCGGTGCTGAGCTGGCATGTGGCTCACACCATGGACGAGGATTTCGGCCATGCCGGCCCGGTACTGGCCTTCCTGACCCTGTACGTGGCCCTGCTGATGCTGCGCTACATCGCCTTCCTGGTCGGATCCGCCTTCGATGCAGCGCAGCAACTGCAGCGAGACCAGGCTGCGCCGACCACCGACCCTGTGGGCTGCGGCGCTGCAGCCTTGCCCGGGGGGCGCGCCTGGCCCTTCGTCACCATCGTGGTGCCGGCCTACAACGAGGGGCCGGTGATCCGCCAGTCCATCGGTTCGCTGCTGGCGCTGGAATACCCGGCCTACGAGGTGCTGGTGATCGACGACGGCTCCAGCGACGACACCTGTGTCCGCGCACTCGAAGCCGCCCAGGGTCAGTCCCGCGTGCGGGTGATCCGCAAGGCCAATGGCGGCAAGTCCTCGGCGCTCAACCTCGGGCTGGCGCAGGCGCGCGGCTCGCTGGTGCTGAACATGGACGCCGACAGCAAGCTGAGCGCCAACGCGCTGCGGGCCTGCGTGCGGCACTTCGAGGACCCCGCGATCGGCGCGGTGGCCGGCAACATCAAGGTGGCCAACCGCGAGAACCTGGTCACCCGGTTGCAGGCCATCGAGTACATCCAGGGCCTGTCGCTGGAGCGCCGCGCGCAGAGCGCGCTGCGTGCGGTGAGCGTGATCGGCGGGCCGCTGGGCATGTTCCGCCGCGAGGCGCTGCTGCAGGCCGGCGGCTACGACCACGACACCTTCGCCGAGGATCGAGACCTGACGCTCAAGCTGCTCGGGCTGGGCTGGTCGGTGACCTACGAGCCGCAGGCGGTGGCCGAATGCGAGTCGCCCAGCCGCTGGCTGGACCTGGTCAACCAGCGCTACCGCTGGACCCGCGGCACGGTGCAGTGTGTGCTCAAGCAGCGCGCCGCACTCACCGACCTGAAGCAGCGCCCGGTGCTGTGCCTGTCGCTCTGGTACATGGCGCTCGACAGCCTGCTGGTGCCGCTGGTCAGCCTGTTCATGCTGGGCTTCTTCACCCACGCGCTGTTGGTCTACGGCAGCTTTGACGGGCTGTTCCTGTGGTGGCTGCTGGCGGCGCTGTTTGACGTGGCGGTCACCGCCTACTGCCTGGCGCTGGACCAGGGAGGACCCCCGGTTGCTGCCGGACGTGCTGCTGTACCGCTTCTATGCGGTGTTCTCGGACATCGCCAAGTTGATCGCCACCGCCGAAGAACTGCTTCGCCTCGAAATGAACTGGGGCAAGCTCGCCAGAGAAGGAAAGATCTGATGGACCTCGACCCGATCGTGCTGCTCGCCTACATGAGCGTGGCCGTCAACCTGCTGACCCTGGTGGCCGCGGTGGTGGCCTACACGCTGTTCCGGGTGCGCCGCCAGCGCCAGCGCAGCCGCCCGAAGGCGGCCAGCCGGCCGGTGGCCGCCTTCGAGCCGGCCTTCCTGCGGCCCTACCGACCGGGCGCCGACCGCAGCCTGACCCCCTTTGCGGCGCTGGGAGCGCCGGCGCAGGCATGAGTTTGGCGCGCCAGGGGGAGCACTGCGGCCCAGGCGGGCTGTGCGCACGAACCTGCGCTGCGCTGCTTCAGACCCTGCTGGTGTTGTCCCTGTTCGGGCTGGCGAGCCCGGCCCGGGCTGCGGGTCAGGTGCTGCTCTATGCATCGGCAACCACCCGTGCCTTCCTGCCGGGCGTGGGTGGCCAGCAGGAGGCCCTGCTGCAGCCCTGGCGTCGCCTGCTGACGGCGCGCCGGCTGCCGCACCGGGAGTCCAGCCATTCGGCCGACCTGGAGGCCCTCAAGGCGGAGGATGTGCTCATCCTGCCTTCTGCGGTGGCTCTGGACGGGCCGGAGCGCCAGGCCCTGCTGAGGTTGCGTGACCGCGGGGTGCACCTGCTGGTGACCTGGAGCGCCGGCAGCCGGGACGCCAGGGGGCGCTGGACCGGGCACCAGTTCGCACAGGAGCTGACCGGCTTCACCATCCGCGGCGAGCTGGAGCCTGCCGCCAAACGCCTCTTCCTGCTGCCGCACGGCGACACCGCACTCAACTTGCAGCTGCCAGCCGGACGGCGCATCTGGCTGGGCGAGCTGGCCGAACGGCCGCTGCGCCTGAGCGGCGGACAGTCTGGCGCCAGCTACCTGGACTGGGCCCGCACGGTGCTGCGACGCGGCGACGCCGAGGCGGCCATCGTCTACGACGAGGGGGGCGGCCGGCGCGGCGGGAGCGGCAGAAGGGTGCAGTTCGGCTATGCCGAAACCGCGTGGAGCTTCTCCCCCGCCGACTATGAGGCCCTGGCCGAGCAGGCGCTGACCTGGCTGCTGCGCCAGCCGCGTGCACAGATCGCAGCCTGGCCAAACGGAGCGCGGGCGGCCCAGCTGATCGAGATGGACACCGAGGACGGCTTTGCCAACGCCATCCACTTCGCCGAGCTGATGGAGCACATGAACGCCGCCGGCACCTTCTACTGCCTGAGCAGCGAAGCGCGGCGCCACCCGGAACTGTTGCGCCGCCTGGCGACAAAACACGAGGTCAGTTTCCACGGCGAGGTGCACTTCGGCTTCCGTGGCCTGCCGCGCGACAAGCAGCTGCGCCGGCTGGAGCGCATGCTGGCGGAGATCGGCGAGGTGCTGGGCAGCCGCGACGGCTGGCCGGCCGGCGCCGGCCGGGGCTTCCGCGCGCCCACCGAGTCCTACGACGAAACCACCGAGGCCCTGCTGGTCGCCCTGGGTTTTGAACACCATGCCGCTGACCCGCAGCGCAGCCCGGACCGCCTGCCCATGCTGGTCTGGCCCGCTGCCGCCTCCCCGGTCGTGCACCCGGAGGGTTCCGCCGGCCCCGCGAGCCTGCCGCTGGTGGTGCTGCCGCGCGGCCAGCTCGACGACCTGAACTACATGGATCTGATGCTCGGCGCCGACGACGTGGGCCAGGCGGTGGTGGCGGAGTACGAGTTCAACCTTCAGCTCGGCGGCCTGGGCCTGCTGAGTGTGCACAGCCAGAACTTTGCGGACCCGCAGCGCTGGCTGGCCCGCCCGCGCCACACGCCGCTGATGACGCTGGCGCTGGAGGCGCTGGTGCGCCATGTCGGCCCCCGCCACGACCGCGCCTGGATCGCCCCCGGCGACCGCATCGCCCACTGGTGGCGCGAACGCAGCCGGGTCCGTCTGGACAGCCGCCCTGCCGACGACCGCCTGGAGCTGGAGTTGCAAGTCGGCGGCGAACAGCCGGTGCAGGGCCTGACGCTGCTGCTGCCGCTGCGGCACGAAGGGCGCTCTCCCCAGCTGCGGGCCCAGCCCTCCAGCCCGGCAGCGCAGGCCCGGCTGCGCACGCTGGACCGCTTCACCGCAGCGCTGGTGTTTGCCGAGCTGCCGCCCGGGCGACACCGGCTGTCGGTCAGCCTGCCCTGAGAACCCCGAAAGCGTTCATCCTTTGAGCTTGGTGCCCGGCCGGGGCGCCCCCACCGACGCGCCGAAGCGGGATTCCCACAGCCCGTCGAAGGCGCCCAGGTCGTAGCCCAGCGGAAACAGCGCCGCCCCGGCGAGGCCCTGCGCCTGCAGCCAGTCCAGCTTGGCGGCCAGGCTGGTTTCGTCCTCGTACCAGCCCTGCTGCCACTGCCCCTGGGCATCCCGGTAGGTGTAGAAGGGCGAGCCACTGGCCGCGTCGCGCTGGGCGCCGTGGCGCGCCGCCTGCTCCCGCGCGTTCAGGCGGATCTCCGGCAGCAGCGCCGCATCCACGCGCGCATAGCTGGTGGTGCGCGCCTTGCCGACGGTGGCCGCGCGCGGCTGTGGCCCCACCACCGGCCACTCGTAGCCGTACAACGGCAGGCTGAACAGCAGCTTGTGCCGCGGCCAGCCCAGCCCCAGGTGGTGCGCCAGGGCCTGCGGCCAGGTCAGCGCGTCCGGCCCCTGCAGCGGCGCCAGCGGGCCGGCCTGGCGGCTGGCGGGGTGGTGGTAGTCGTAGCCCTGCACCACCAGGTGGTCCAGCAGCGGCACCAGCTCGGCGTCGTACAGGTCCACCGCCGCGCCCACCGGGCCGAAGGCACTCAGCCCCACACCGGCGGGCAGGTCCTGGCGCAGCCGCTCGCACAGCAGCCGCACACCGGCCTTGGCGGCTGGGGAGATCGGTTCGTAGACCTCGATGTCCAGCTGCAGGTCGTCCACCTCCCGGGCCAGGGCCAGCAGCTCCTGCAGCAGGCGCTGCCGGTGGGCCTCGCGGGTGAACAGCGTCTCCAGCGCTGCCGGGGACGACAGGAACAGCGTCAGGTCAAAGCGCCCCCCTTGTTGGCGCACGCGCCGGCGCAGTTCGGCCCAGTCCCGCGGCCAGCCTCGCCGCTCGGGCAGGCGGCCATCGGCGGCGATGTCCAGGGCAAACAGGCTGACCCGGTCGAGCAGGTCCAGCCGCAGGCGCCGCCAGTGCTGGCGCATCCACCAGGGGTGGTAGCCCCAGCAGCGCAGGCGCTGAGTCGGCGCCACCGCCGGGACGGCCACAGCCGGCCAGGGGGCTGCCCCGAGCGCCAGAGCGCCCAGCCAGTCGCGCCGGCGCCAGGGCCGCGGCGCAGACGGGCGGCTCAAGCGCAGGGCAGCCGGCGCGGGGCTGCGGAAGGGGGCGGGGCGAAGCGGTTCATGGAAAAAGTGAAAATCTTACCTGCCCGGTCCCGGCGGGCCCTCCGGCTCCACGCAGCCTCACCAGGCTTGCAGACGCTGCGCCAGCAACTGGTCGGTCTGCCGGGTCACCGAGGCGTCGATCACCTCCAGTGCCGGCGGCCGGATCAGCGTGCGGGCCTGGGCCTCGCTGCCTTCCAGCCAGTGGGCCCAGTCGGCCGGCTCCAGCGCCACCACCGAGCGTTTGTCCTGCGCATCCGGCGGCAGCTTGGGGTCCGGTTTGTGCAGCCGCCCCAGCAGCGGATGGCCGTCGCAGTTGCAGGTGATCAGGGTGTAGCTCGGCACGCACCCACCGGTGTGCGGGTCGGTCCATTCCGACCACAAACCGGCCAGCGCCCAGGGAGCCCCGTCGGCGCGGCGCAGCTGCCACCAGATGTTCCGGCCGGTCTCCCAGTTGGGCTCCTGGTACCAGGCCGCCGGGATGAGGCAGCGCCGGCCGCGCGCCCAGGCCTCGCGGTAGCTCCACTTCTCGGCCAGCGTCTCGGCCCGGGCGTTGTTGGTGAGGATGGCACGAGACTGCGGTCGCCGCGTGCGGCTGCCCGGGGCAATCATGCCCCACTGCCCACCCAGGCACTCCAGCCCGTCGGCCGCCAGCCCCATCGGCCCCGGTCGCAGGAAAGCGCCCCAGCCGAAGGGGCCCACCGCAACGGCACGGTGGTCCTCACCCCGCAGCCGCGCGCGGAAGTGGCGCTCCAGGTCGTCCTTCGGGGTCATCTGGTAGAGGTTGCACATGGCAGTGGCTGCGACAACGCTTCAGCGGGCAGTACAGACGGGATCGATGCTAGTGGCGCTGTGCCGGGAGCCGCGAGTTTCCGGACAATCTCCCCATGCCCCGCTTCGCCGCCAACCTGACCCTGCTCTACAACGAGCTGCCTTTCCTGGACCGTTTCGCGGCTGCCGCCGAAGACGGCTTTCAGGGTGTGGAATGCCTGTTCCCCTACGAACACCCGGCCGCCGAACTCGCTACCCGGCTCCGGGGCGAAGGCCTGCAGCAGGTGCTGTTCAACGCTCCGCCGGGCGATTGGGCCGCGGGGGAACGCGGCATCGCCTGCCTGCCGGGGCGGGAGGCAGAGTTCCGCGGCGGCTTCCTGCATGCGCTGGAGTACGCGCAGCTGCTGGACTGTCCCCGGCTGCATGTGCTGGCCGGCATCGCCCCGGCCGACCGGCCCCGCGCCGAGGTGCAGGCCACCTACGAGGCCAATCTGGCCTGGGCAGCGCAGCAGGCCGCTCCGCTGGGCCGGCAGGTGCTGATCGAGCCGATCAACCCGCGCGACTTCCCCGGCTACCTGCTCAACCGCCAGGACGAGGCGCACCGCATCGTGCAGACGCTGGGCGCGCCCAACCTCAAGGTGCAGTTCGATCTGTACCACGCACAGATCGTGGAAGGTGACCTGGCCTGCCGGATCCGCCAGGACCTGCCCACCGGCCGTGTGGCCCACTTCCAGATCGCCGGCGTGCCGCAGCGACATGAACCCGACCTGGGGGAGGTGCACTACCCCTACCTGTTCGATGTCATCGACGAAGTGGCAGCCGCCTGCGGCTGGCAGGGCTGGGTCGGCTGCGAATACCGCCCGGCGCGCGGCCCGGTACCGGGTGGCACGCGCGCCGGGCTGGGCTGGCTGTGGGCCGCCCCAGCCCCTGGCCGTCAGTCGCCGAGATCCGCCCCTCCAGCCCAGGGCAGGTCCACCAGCCCGGCCGGGCAGGCGTAGTCGGCGATCACCCAGCAGCGTGCTGTCTGCTGCGCCGCCTCCTCCAGCAGTTCGTTCAGGATGCGGCCGGAGCGCCCGTCCAGCGCCGCCCAGGGCGTGTCCAGCAGCGTCAGCTCCGCCCCGCTGGCGGCAGCCCCCACCAGGCCCACCTTGCGACGGCTGCCGGCCGAGAGCATGTACATGGGTTTGCCCAGATGCTCCTGCAGCCCGAAGGCCTCCACCAGGGCCTGTGCGACCTGCGACTGCCAGAGGGGATACCGACGGCTGCGCTGCTCCAGCCAGTCCTGCGCGATCACCGGGTCGTGGTCGGCATCGGCGGCCACCTCGTACCAGAGCGTCGAGCTCTGCCGCAGCATCTGGCCGCGGGAGGCCGGCAGCTCTCCAGCCAGCACACGCAACAGGGTGGTCTTGCCGCTGCCCTCGCCGCCCTGCAACAGGTTCAGGCCAGGCCGCAGCGCAAAGGACAGTCCGGCCTGGATGCGCCCGTTGGGCAGACACAGCGTGACATCGCGCAGTTCGATGGTGGGCGGCAGGGAGCGGGCAGGGGCGGCACAACGGGACGAATCGGCAGAGGGCATGTCTGAAGGGTGCAGCACGGGACGGTCAAGGAACGGGCCCGGTGGACGGGCAGCGCAACAGCGGCATCATGCGCGACCTGAAAGGATGTCGGGATGAACTGGTCACAACAAGGGATCGAAAGCCTGGTCTGGATCGGCCAGACCTACCTGCTGTCATTGCTGGGCACCCTGCTGGTCGGGGCGGTGCTGGTGCGCATCACGGTGTGGGGCCGGCAGTTCTGGCGTCTGGCGGGGGAGTACTTCCGCCTGCGACGCGACGCTCGCCCGGTGCTGATGGCCGCTGGCGTGCTGCTGCTGGCCATCGCAGGGGTGCGGCTGAATGTGCTGCTGTCCTACTGGAGCAACGGTTTCTACGATGCGGTGCAGGCGCTCAACGCGGACCAGTTCTGGTTCTACATGGGCCTGTTTGCCCTGCTGGCCACGGTCCACGTCGCCCGGGTGCTGCTGAACTTCCTGCTCAGCCAGACCTTCGAGATCCACTGGCGCACCTGGATGAACGAGCGGCTCACCGACGTGTGGCTGGCCGACAGCGCCTACTACCGGGAGCGCTTCCTGCCCCGGCCGATCGACAACCCGGACCAGCGCATCCAGATCGACATCACCAGCTTCGTCAGCTCATCGCGTTCGCTGGCCATCGGAGCGGTGGAGGCGCTGGTGTCGCTGGTGAGTTTCACGCTGATCCTGTGGAACCTCTCCGGGCCGCTCAGCCTGAGCGGGGTGGAGATCCCGCGCGCCATGGTGTTCCTGGTGTACCTGTACGTCATCGTGGCCAGCGTGATCGCCTTCAAGCTGGGGCGCCCGTTGATCCGCCTGAACTTCCTGAACGAGAAGCTCACCGCCGACTTCCGCTACGCGCTGGTGCGGGTGCGTGAGTACGCGGAGAACATTGCCTTCTACCGCGGCGAGGGGGTGGAGAAGTCGGCCCTGGGCCGGCGCTTCGGCGCGCTCATCGACAACACCTGGTCGCTGGTGTTCCGCTCGATGAAGTTCGACGGCTTCAACCTGGCCATCAGCCAGGCGGCGGTGGTGTTTCCCTTCTTGCTGCAGGCGCAACGCTTCTTCTCCGGCGCCATCAAGCTGGGGGATGTGATGCAGACCTCTCAGGCCTTCGGGCAGGTGCAGGATGCGCTGTCCTTCTTCCGCAGCTCCTACGACAGCTTTGCGCGCTATCGGGCGGTGCTGGAGCGCCTGAGCGGCTTCAACGAAGCGGCCGATGAGGCCCGCGCGCTGCCCGGCGTGGCGGTGCAGCCCTGTGCGGACCGCCTGGAGATTGAGGCCCTGGAGGTGCGGCGCCCGAACGGGCAGGTGCTGATCCAGGACCTGTCGCTCCACCTGCAGCCCGGCGATGCCCTGCTGGTGCAAGGCGCCTCCGGTGCCGGCAAGACCACGCTGCTGCGTGCGCTGGCGGGCCTGTGGCCGTATGCGAGCGGCCGGCTTGCGGCCCCAACGGGTGACGAGGCCCTGTTCCTGCCCCAGCGCACCTACCTGCCGCTGGGCAGCCTGCGCGCCGCGCTGGCCTACCCCGACGCCGATGCGGACGAGACCCGGATGCGACTGGTGCTGCAGCAGGTGCAGCTGGCCCACCTGCTCGACCGACTGGACGAGGAGGCCGACTGGTCACACACCCTCTCGGTGGGTGAGCAGCAGCGCCTGGCCTTCGCGCGCGCCCTGCTCAAGCGCCCTCGCCTGATCTACCTGGACGAAGCCAGCTCCGCCATGGACGAAGGTCTGGAGCATGCGATGTACAGCCTGCTGCGGCGCGAGCTGCCGCAGGCCATCGTGGTCAGCGTGGGTCACCGCAGCACCCTGCACAGCTTCCATTCCCGCCGGCTGTTCCTGCTGGGCGGGTCGCGCTGGGCGCTGGAAGACCTCGGTTGACCTGCCGTCGGCCGGGCGCCGCAGCCCGACCGCCGCCGGTTCACCAGCTGGATTCGCGCTCCGGCGTCGCGCCGATCTTGTGGATGGAAAGGTCGGCGCCTTCGTATTCTTCCTCCTGGCTCAGCCTCAGGCCGACAAAGGCCTTCAGGGCGCCGTACACCCCAAAGCCACCCACGAGTGCCCAGCCGATGGCCATCAGCGTGCCGATCAGCTGGCTCACCAGGCTCACCCCACCCAGCCCTCCGAGGGCGGTCTGGCCGAAGATGCCGCAGGCGATGCCGCCCCAGGCGCCGCACAGACCGTGCAGCGGCCACACACCCAGCACGTCGTCGATCTTCCAGCGGTTCTGGGTCAGGGTGAACAGCTGCACGAAGATGGCACCGGCCACCGCCCCCACCACCAGCGCACCGGCGGGGTGCATCAGGTCCGAGCCGGCACACACCGCCACCAGGCCGGCCAGCGGGCCGTTGTAGGCGAAGCCCGGGTCATTGCGGCCCATCAACGTGGCCACCAGCGTGCCGCCCACCATCGCCATCAGCGAGTTGACCGCCACCAGACCGGAGATCTTGTCCAGGGTCTGCGCGCTCATGACGTTGAAGCCGAACCAGCCCACCGCCAACACCCAGGCCCCCAGCGCCAGGAAGGGGATGCTGGAGGGCGGGTGTGCGCTCATCACGTGTTTTCCGGAGCTGTCCTTGCGGTAGCGACCGGCACGTGCGCCCAGCAGCAGCACCGCGGTCAGCCCCAACCAACCTCCGACCGCATGCACCACCACGCTGCCGGCGAAGTCGTGGAACTCGGCACCGAAACTGGCCTTCAACCAGGCCTGCACACCGAAATGCTGGTTCCAGGCGATGCCTTCAAAGAAGGGATACACAAAACCCACCAGCACCGCCGTGGCAATGAGCTGCGGGCCGAAGCGGGCCCGCTCGGCGATGCCGCCGGAGATGATGGCGGGAATGGCGGCTGCAAAGGTCAGCAGGAAGAAGAACTTCACCAGCTCGTAGCCGTTCTTGGCGGCCAGCACCTCCGCACCGGTGAAGAAGCTGGTGCCATAGGCCACCGCATAACCGACAAAGAAGTAGGCGATGGTGGACACGGCGAAGTCCACCAGGATCTTCACCAGGGCATTGACCTGGTTCTTCTTGCGCACGGTGCCCAGCTCCAGGAAGGCGAAACCGGCGTGCATCGCAAGCACCATGATGGCGCCCAGCAGGATGAACAGGGCGTTGGCGCCCTGCAGGAGGGTGTTGTTGTCCATGCGGGTGGGTTGGTTGGGGGGACGGCCGCAGCGGTGCGGCGCACCGGTTTCAGGCTGCGCGCACCAGCAAGCAACTTGTGTACCCGCCATGGTGCACTCAGTTCCCCTGCTGAATCGCTTGCGCACCAATTTGAATGCACCTTGTTGGTGCTTGTGGCAACGATCCCAGCCCGATTTTTGTGCGGACGCACCGCAATGGCGCCTCCTCGGCCATGCCCCAATCAGCGCCAGGAAAACGCGGCTGCCGACTCCTTCCACCGGCGGCGACCGGCTAGAATGCGTCTGGTCGGGGCCGTTCCAGTCCGCCCCGGCAGTCAGTTCTGACACTCCCCTCCACGCTTCGGCCCACCGACTGGCTCCCTCACCCCGAGGGGCTGTGACCGAAGACGGGCCGCCCGAGTGCGGTCAACACCCATCCATGACCTTTGACGACCTGGGCCTGGCCCAGCCGATTCTTCGCGCCGTGCGCGAGGAAGGCTACGAAGTTCCCACGCCGATCCAGCAGCAGGCGATTCCCGCCGTGCTCGCGGGTGGCGACCTGCTCGCCGGCGCACAGACCGGCACCGGCAAGACCGCCGGCTTCACCCTGCCGCTGCTTCAGCGGCTGAGCAGCAGCCCCGCCGCGAAGGACGCACGGGGGCGCACCGCCATCCGCGCCCTCATCCTCACCCCCACCCGCGAACTCGCCGCGCAGGTGGAGGAAAGCGTGCGTACCTACGGCAAGCACCTGCCGCAGATCAGCAGCATGGTGATGTTCGGCGGCGTCGGCATGGGCCCGCAGATCGACAAGCTGCGCCGCGGCGTGGACATCCTGGTGGCCACACCCGGGCGCCTGCTGGACCACCATCAGCAGGGCACGCTGGACCTCAGCCGGGTGGAGTTCTTTGTCCTGGACGAGGCCGACCGCATGTTGGACATGGGCTTCATCCACGACATCAAGAAGGTGCTGGCCATCGTACCGGCCAAGAAGCAGAGCCTGCTGTTCTCCGCCACCTTCAGCGACGAGATCAAGACCCTGGCCGACCGGCTGCTGAACAAGCCGCAGGTCATCGAGGTGGCGCGCCGCAACACCACCGCCGAGACCATCGCACAGAAGGTGATCCCGGTCGGGCGCGAGCGAAAAAAGGACCTCCTGGCGCACCTGATCCAGAGCCAGGACTGGCACCAGGTGCTGGTGTTCACCCGCATGAAGCACGGCGCCAACCGGCTCACCGAGTACCTGAACAAGGTGGGCATCACTGCGATGGCCATCCACGGCAACAAGAGCCAGGGTGCACGCACCAAGGCGCTGGCCGAGTTCAAGAGCGGCGAGCTGGCGGTGCTGGTGGCCACCGACATCGCGGCGCGCGGCATCGACATCGACCAGCTGCCGCACGTGATCAACTTCGAGCTGCCCAACGTGCCGGAGGACTACGTGCACCGCATCGGTCGCACCGGCCGGGCCGGCGCGCAGGGCGAGGCGCTGTCGCTGGTCTGCGTGGACGAGGAAGGCTTCCTGGCCGACATCGAGAAGCTCATCAAACGCAGCATTCCGCGTGAGGTGGTCAAGGGCTTCGAGCCGGACCCCAGCGAGCGGCCGGAGCCCATCCTGCTGGGCCGGCGCACGCTCAACGGCTCGGCCAACCGCGGCGGTGCCCGCCCGGGTGGCTCTGGCCGCAAGGACGGCGGGCCGCGCCCGGGCACGTCACCGCAGGGTGGCCGCCCGGCCCGTCCGCAGTCCGCTGGCCCCTCCGGTTCCCATGCGGGCGGTCGGCCGGCCGCCTCAGGCTCGGCAGGCCCCAAGGGACCGCAGACTCAGGCGCCCAAGGCGGGTGCGGCGCCCAAACCTCAACGCCCCGGCGGCCCGCCGTCGGGTAGCGGGGGTCAGAGCAACGGTGCTCAAGGCCGTTCGGCCAACGCCGGTCAGCGCCCTGCGCAGGGACAAAACTCCGGGCGTGGGCAAGGTACGTCTCAGGGACGCGGCCAGGGTCAGCGCAGTTCGACAGCGGCGCTCACACGACCCGGTTCGGGCTCCCGCTCGAACTGAAGCCGGTTTGCGCATCGGGGCCCAACCAGGCCCCGAACAGCGCCCAGGTGGCGCAGCGGTCCAGCAGGTCCGGCGGCACCCGGGGTGCATGGGCCCGCCTCAAGTCCCACAGCGGCCAGAGTGGCGGGCTCACGCGGCGCGTCAGCACCACGCGACGCCGGCCATCTTCACCCGTGAGAGTGACCCCGGGCAGGAAACCGCGACGGCGGCAAAAGGCCAAAGCAGCCCCCTCATCGGCCTGCACTTCACCCACCAGCACGGGCGCCGCACACGCACAGGCCACCTGGGCTGCGTAGTCCAGCAAAGCCGACCCCACACCACTGTCGCGGGCTCGCGGATCCACCCCCAGGCAGTCCACCGCGGTACGACGCTCCCCCGGCATCACCCGCAGCCGCACAAAGCCGGCCAGGCCGTGGGCATCGATTGCCACCGCCAAGCTGTGCCGCTCCTCGCGCAGCCAATGGGCCAGTTGCGCTTTCGGCACTTGCGGATACACCTTCTCGACCAGCGGCAACAGTCGCGGCCAGTCCAGGAGGCGGGCCGGTCGGATCTTCGGCGGCGCCCCAAGGACAGGCGGCAGGGTGTCACTGACCTCGGTCATCGGTGTCATCACACAAATCCTCCGCACCGGACTCTATGGTGCGAAATAAATCACAAAATTCAGACCAAAAGCATGACACGTCACTGGTTGTTACACCAGCCCCCTGGAGAGGTATCTTGATGTTTCGCAGCCACCGCGCGACACCTCAGGCGATGCATGCCAAGCTCGCCGTGGCGCGCAAAGCCGCATACGCGGCCGGCGCGAGGGATTTCCCGTGGACGGCATGACTTCGAAGGGTGGACACCATGCGAGTTCGGTTTCTGGGTGCAGCCGATTGCGTGACCGGTTCACGCCATCTGGTCTGCTCGGGCGGGCAGCAGCTGCTGCTGGACTGCGGCCTGTTCCAGGGCTGGAAGACCCTGCGCGAACGCAACTGGAGCGACCTGCCGGTGCCGCCCCACGAGATCGACGGCGTCATCCTCAGCCATGCCCACCTGGACCACAGCGGGTGGTTGCCGGCACTGGTGCGGCAGGGCTTTCGGGGGCCGATCTGGTGCAGTCCAGCCACCCGGGACCTGGCCCAGGTGATCCTGCTCGATGCCGCGCGACTGCAGGAGGAAGACGCCCGCCGGGCCAACCGCGGGGGCTGGTCGCGCCACCACCCGGCCCGGCCGCTCTACACCACGCGGGATGCCCAGCGGGCCCTGGCGCAATTCCGGCCGGTCACGCCCAACCGCCCGTTCAAGGTGGTCGGACCGATGACCGCGAGACTGACACCGGTGGGCCACCTGCTGGGCGCCTGCGCGGTGAGTGTGGACGATGGGGAGAAGCGGCTGCTGTTCTCAGGCGACCTGGGCAGGAGCGACGACCTGCTGATGCCGCCCCCGCAGGTGGCACCCACGGCGGCGGACCTGCTGCTGATCGAAGCCACTTACGGCGATCGGCTGCATCCACAGCAGGACGACACCGCACGCCTGGCGGACATCATCCGCCGCACCGTGCAACGCGAAGGCAGTGTGCTCATTCCCACCTTTGCCGTCGGGCGGGCACAGGCCCTGCTGCTGGTGCTGCAGCGCCTCAAGCGTGCCGGCGAACTTCCACCGGACCTGCCGATCTGCCTGGACAGCCCGATGGCGCAGGAAGCCACCGCCATCTACCACCAGCACCGCCGGCTGCTGCGGCTGTCGGCCGCCGAGGAGCGCAGCCTCTGTGACGGGGTCCGGCTGATCACCACGCCGCAGGATTCGAAGCGCCTGGACCGTCCGCGTCGGCCGGTGATCATCCTGTCGTCCAGCGGCATGGCCACCGGCGGCCGGGTCCTCGGCCACCTGGCCGCGATGGCGCCGCATCCGCAGCACAGCATCGTCTTCCCCGGCTACCAGGTGCCCGGCAGCCGCGGTGGCCGGCTGGTCACCGGTGCGCGGGAAGTGAAGGTCCAAGGCCAGTATGTCGTGGTCAAGGCCGAGGTGCATCACCTGCAGTCCTACTCCTCCCATGCGGACGCCAATGGGTTGATGGACTGGATGCGCGCCCTGCCGCAGCCACCCCGCCAAGTGGCGGTGGTGCATGCCGAACCGGCTGCTGCGGACGCACTGCGCCTGCGCATTGAGGAGGAGCTGGGCTGGCCGGCCCATGTGCCGCAGCAGGGCTCAGACCTCCTGCTACAGACCTGAGGGGGTTTCCCACCGACGCGCCGGTGGACAGGTTCGCGCAGACCGCAAGGTACCGGCCCCGCACCCCTCCTCGATCAGGGCAGTGAGCCGTCGTTGCGATTGCCGCCGGGCGCCGCCTTGCCGGCCGCCTTGCCGGCCGCTTTGCCCGCCGATTTGCCCACCGATTTGCCCACCGACTTGGGCTCGGCCTTCTGCGCCGCAGCCTTGTGCGCCACCTTGGCCGTGGCGGCCTTGCCCGCCGCCGCCTTCTTGGCGGCCCCCTTCCTGGCCGCCGCAGCCTTGCGGGACTTCACGGGCTTGTCGGCCGACGCAGCCTGTCCGGCTTTGGCGGCTTTGGCGGCCTTGGCTGCCTTCTGCCTTCTGTCGGCCCGGCTGGTCTTGGCGGTCTTTTCGCTGTCCTTGCGGGCAGCCTGACGCTCGCCACGGACGCGCGGCTGTGCCGGTGCGGCGGCCGCCGCGGGCTGCGCCGCAGGCATCTGACCCAGCGCGGGCGCCGGCGCGACAGGTGCCGGCTGCACAGCCATCGGCGCAGCGGCCGCTGGGGGGGTGACCGGGGTGGCCGGAGCAGCCGGCACCACCGGCCGGATCACCGGGGCAGGCTGCGCGGCCGGCGAAGTGGATTGGGCCTGTGCCGCCGCGGCAAGGACAAGGGCCGCCACGGCGGTGATCAGTTGCTGCATCAGAGGGTCTCCTGGAGTCTTGAATCGCCCACCGGCGCCCGTTGCGACCGGCGTGCACTTGCCACTCAGCGCGGTGCTGAACATGGCGGCGGAATTATCCGCGCTGGGCACCCCGGCAAGTCACTCAATCGAAGCGCCCCTGGCGCATCCACTTGGTGGCCACCCATTTTTCACCCTCGACCACCGGCGCCCCGCCGTGCAGGGTGCGGCTGACGGGATGGGCGCGGTCGTAACTGAAGAACACCGCGTTGCCCTTGATGGGAGAGACTTCCAGCTGCACGTCCGGAAAGGACGTGCCCCCGCCCTTGGCGACGGTGTTGAGGTACATGACCAGCGTGCCGACCCGCTGCCCACCGCGCTTGAGGATGGTGGAGGTGCCCGGCTGGGCCGGATCGAAGTAGTCGTAGTGCGGCCTGTACTCGGCGCCGGCCTGGTAGTTCAGCACCTGCACGCCTTCGCCGTTCTCCACCGGCCAATTCACGAGCGCAGCGATGCGCGCCTCGATGCGCCGCAACAGCTCCGACTCACCGCGGTTGAAGAACATGCCATCGCTGGTGCGTGCTGAGTTGACCTCGCTGCCACCGGTCTGGTTGTCCACTGTTTCGGAGCGCGCCAGCCGAGGCCGGGCCTGGGCCACCAGGTCATCGCATTCCTGATCGCTGAGAAAACCACCGAACACCACCACCCGCGGGTTGTGCAGGCTCAGCAGCACCTGCACCTCACGGTCGCCGGCCCACACGCTGGAGGGAGAACCCGCCAGCCCCGGCTCCGGCGCAGGTGACGGTGGCGGCAGGCTCTGTTCGCGACGTTGCTCGGCCAGGTAGCTCGACAAGGTCTCCTCCAGCGCCAGCATGGCCACCTCTTCCTGCCAGCCGGCGTCCTTCATCGCCTTGAGCACCGACTCGGGCGCATGGCCGGCCTTGGCCTGTTCGATGATCCACTGCTTCAGCTCCGGGCTGGCGGTCTGGGTGAGGGTGTCGGTGCTCATGGGACGGCCGCCGGTCGGGCCGGCGTTATGCTGGGTTGGAACGGGAAACTCCGACGCAATTCTGGCAGCGCGGCACGACCGTTTTCCGTACCGCAGCTCCATCCGCCGGGCAAGATTCGCATCCGGCCGTATCTTGAACCGATGCGGCGCAGGGGGCTGGGGCGGGGACGGTCACTGACCCACCTCATCCCCCGCATCCTGCCGACGACGAAACACCAGCCGGTCCGCAGCGGAAGCGGCCTCGTCCCAGGCGTAGCCTGCGGCAGTGAAACCCTGCAATTGCTCCGGCGCGCTGCAACGGGACTGGATGGCAAAGCGCGCCATCATCCCCCGCGCCTTCTTGGCGTGGAAGCTGACGATGCGCCAGTCGTCGCGCTGCCAGTCCTCGAACACGCAGTCCACCACCCGGGCCTGGAGCGCACGGCGATCCACCGCCTTGAAGTACTCCTGCGACGCCAGATTCACCACCACCGCCGGCCTGCTGCGGCGCTGGCGGTGGTTCAAGTAGGCGGCGATGCGATCGCCCCACCAGGCATAGAGGTCCTTGCCGCGCGGGTTGGCCAGGCGGGTGCCCATCTCCAGCCGGTAGGGCTGCAGGGCATCCATCGGTCGCAGCGCCCCGTACAGACCGGAGAGAATCACCAGGTGCTCCTGTGCCCAGGCCAGATCGTCGGGCTCCAGGCTGCGGGCCTTCAGGCCGTCGTAGACGTCGCCATCAAAGGCCAGCAGGGCCGCCTTGCTGTTGGCCCGGGTGGCACGGCGTCGCCAGGCGGCATAGCGGGCCACGTTCAACTGCGCCAGCTTGTCGGACAGGTCCATCAGTGCGGCCACCTGCACCGGGCCGAGCGGACGCAGTTGCTCGATCAACTCGGCCGCTTCGGCCAGGAAATGAGGCCGCGTGGCGGGCAGGTCGCAGGGCGTGTCGTAGTCGAGGGACTTGGCAGGAGACAGCAGGAAGAGCATGGCGCGGGGCGCTTGAACTGGCGCCGGTCAGGTCGCAGAGAATCGGCCTGAAGCCTACCAGCGCCCGCCCCACCCTCGCGATGACCCCGTCAAATCCGACCCCGAACCCGACCCCGAACCCGAACGAAACTGCGCCCTGCCCCTGCGGCTCCAGCCAGACGCTGGGCGCCTGCTGCAGCCGCTGGCACCTGGGCCCGCAGCACCTGCAGGCGCCCACTGCCGAGGCGCTGATGCGCTCGCGCTACAGCGCGTTCGTGCTCGACCGGCGCGACTACCTGCTGGCCACCTGGCATCCCAGCACCCGGCCGATCCAGCTGGAGCCGCCGGAACCCGGTCTGCGCTGGTTGGGGCTGGAAGTTCGATGCTGCCGGCCCGGCGCCAACCCGAACCATGCCACCGTGGAGTTCGTCGCCCGCAGCAAGCTGGGCGGTCGGGCCCAGCGGCTGCACGAGGTCAGTCGCTTCCTGCGCGAGTCAGGACAGTGGTACTACCTGGACGGACAACACTGAAACCGCCGATGTGGACCCCAGGTCAGCGCGCCGCTGACCGAAACTCCGCGCGCACTCGGGGTCCGGCCAGGCGGATCAGGTACCAGGCCATCGCGACACACAACCCCAGGCTCCAGGCACTGCCTGCGCCGGCCTGGGAAGCCAGGCCCGGCGGCGGCGCCGACAGCCCCAGCGGGTGGCCGAACAGCACCTCGAAGAACGCAGCGGCCACATCTTCCTGCAGCCAACCCTGGGTGAACAGCGCCACGATGCCGTAGGCCAGCATGCCCAGCGCCGCACTGCGGGCCCAGTCGCGCCGCAGCAGCAATCCCCCGCCCACGGCCGCGAACATCACCCCCAGACCCAGGATGCGCCACCTCAGCCCGGAGTTGTCCTGCAAGGCCGGTGCAACCCCGGCTCCCGCCAGTGCCAGCAGTCCCACCACCAGGCTGGCCACCCCCAGTGCGGCGATGTCGGGCGACCTCGGCCTTTCACGCGCGGACCGAGGCAACGGCAAGGCAGCAGGCGGCTCCTCGCTGGCGCAGGCCAGGCGGCCGGGGGAACTCGCAGGGCGTTGGGGTGGCTGGCTGCGGCCCACCAGAATGCGATCGGGAAGGGAGGACATACTGCTGCAGACTCTTCTTCGGGGCGGCGGCCCGCAGGCTCCGGAAGGAGCTGTGCGGGCCAGGCCACCCCTGTGACAATGTTGTGAAATTCTGCTCAGACAGCGGGCCGTCCCCCATCCCGCAGCCCGGTGTCCGGCACCTGCGCGCCCCCCTTCTTTGCGGGTACCGGCGGCGCCCCACCCGGCAATCCGGCCACAGCGGATGCCGAACAACCCCCCCTGCCACTCGGAACGACCCGATGCAACCACCCCAGATCCGCCAGATGTTCGAAACCCTGCGAGCGGCCAACCCGCAGCCGTCGTCGGAGCTTGAATACAGCTCGGTGTTCGAGTTGCTGGCCGCCGTGCTGCTGTCCGCCCAGGCCACCGATGTCAGCGTCAACAAGGCCACCCGGAGACTGTTTCCACTGGCCAATACACCGGCGAAGATCCTGGCCCTGGGCGAAGAGGCCCTGGCCCGGCACCTGCGCACCATCGGCCTGTACCGCACCAAGTCGAAGAACCTGATCGCCACCTGCCGCATCCTGCTGGAACAGCATGGCGGCCAAGTGCCGCGCAGCCGCGAGGCGTTGGAGGCCTTGCCGGGCGTGGGCCGGAAGACCGCCAACGTGGTGCTCAACGTCGCCTTCGGTGAACCGACCTGCGCGGTGGACACCCACATCTTCCGCGTCGGCAACCGCACCGGACTGGCCCCGGGCAAGACGCCGCTGACAGTGGAGGAGCTGCTGATGGCCCGGATCCCGCAGGAGTTCCTGGCCGATGCTCACCACTGGCTGATCCTGCACGGCCGCTACATCTGCCAGGCACGCAAGCCCTTGTGCGCACAATGTGCGATTGCGGCGCAATGCGGGTACGAGCCAAAGGCCATTCCGCACTGAATCACCACCAGACGCAACAAGGCCGCCCGAAGGCGGCCTTGCGCAGCAGAGGTACCCCGGCGTCGGGCCAGGGCAGCGGCCCCGCCTCAGCTCGGCGCGACCAGATCCTTGATCTGCGCCAGCGCAGCCGGGTCTTCCATCGTCGTCAGGTCGCCGGCGTCGCGGCCTTCGCAGACCGCCTGGATGGCGCGGCGCAGCACCTTGCCCGAGCGGGTCTTGGGCAGCACGTTGACGAACTTGACCATCGCCGGGCGCGCCACGGCGCCGAGCTGGCCATCGACCACCTTCATGATCTCGGCCTCCAGCGCCTTGGCGTCTTCCGGCGTGGCCGCCTTGCTGACGTCCTTGAGCACCGCAAAGGCCACCGCGACCTGGCCCTTGAGCTGGTCGGCCATGCCCACCACCGCCACCTCGGCGACGTTCGGGTGGCTGGAGATGCTCTCCTCGATCTCGCGGGTGCCCAGGCGATGGCCGGCCACGTTGATCACATCGTCGGTGCGGCCCAGGATGAAGAAGTAGCCGTCGGCGTCCTTGATGCCCCAGTCGAAGGTGCTGTACATCACCTTGTTGTGGATGCTGGACCAGTAGGTCTTGACGTAGCGCTCGTCATCGCCCCACACGGTCTGCAGGCAGCCCGGAGGCAGCGGGCCTTCCACCGCGATCACGCCCTTCTTGCCGGGTTCGGTGATCTCTTCGGCGGTGGTCTCGTCGATCAGCTTGACGTCGTAGCCGTAGACCGCCTTGCCGGGTGAACCGAACTTGGTGGGCGCCGGCTCGACACCGTTGCAGATGGCCATGATCGGCCAGCCGGTTTCGGTCTGCCAGTAGTTGTCGATGATGGGCTTGTTCAGCTCACCGGCGATCCAGGTGGCGGTGGGCTCGTCCAGCGGTTCGCCGGCCAGGAACAGCGCCTTCAGGCTGGAGAGGTCGTGCTTCTTCAGGTAGGCCGGGTCCTGCTTCTTGAGCACACGTGCTGCCGTAGGCGCACTGAACATCACCGTGACCTTGTACTTCTCGACCAGGCTCCACCAGATGCCGGCGTCCGGGCGGATCGGCAGACCTTCGTACATGATCGTGGCCATGCCGTTGATCAGCGGGCCGTAGATGATGTAGCTGTGGCCCACCACCCAGCCGATGTCCGACGTACTGAAGTACGTCTCGCCCGGGTTGCCCATGTAGATGTGCTTCATCGACGCGGCCAGCGCGACGGTGTAGCCCGCGGTGTCGCGCTGCACGCCCTTGGGCTTGCCGGTGGTGCCCGAGGTGTAGAGGATGTAGCTGGGGTGGGTGGAGTCGACCCACTCGCAGGGCACCACGGTGTCCATGTGCTGGGCGCGCAGCTCGGCGTAGTCGACGTCACGGCCGTCGACCTTGGCGAACTCGGCCAGGCCGCGGTTGACCATCAGCACCTTGGCGGGCTTGTGGACCGAGAGGTTGATCGCCTCGTCCAGCAGGTGCTTGTAGGGCACCGACTTGCCCCCGCGCATGCCCGCGTCTGCACTGACGATGACGGTCGGCTGGGCGTCGTCGATGCGGCTGGCCAGCGAGTGGCTGGCGAAACCACCGAACACCACCGAGTGGATCGCGCCGATGCGCACGCAGGCCAGCATCGCGAAGGCGGCCTCGGCGATCATCGGCATGTAGATCAGGACGCGGTCGCCCTTCTTGACGCCCAGCGACTGGTAGATTGCCGCCATGCGCTGCACCTCGGCGTGCAGCTCGCGGAAGCTGTAGGCCTTTTCGGTGTCGGTCTCGGTGGAGACGAAGATCAGCGCGTTCTGGTCGGCCCGGTCCTTGAGGTGGCGGTCGACCGCGTTATGGCAGAGGTTGGTCTCACCGCCGGCGAACCACTTGGCGAACGGCGGGTTGGAGTAGTCGCAGACCTGGTCAAAGGGCTTGTGCCAGTCGATCAGCTGGGCCTGCTCGCCCCAGAAACCGTCACGGTCTTCGATGGAGCGGCGATGAAATTCGGCGTAGGTCGTCACAGGCGGTCTCCTAGGGGAACAGTTTTCGCGTGAATTCATAATTCAAAATCACGCGGCTGACGGAACGCTGTCAGGCAGCCGACAATTCTCCGTCCCCGGCGTCGCCAGGGGACGGAGTTGCTGCAAATCAACCGATGCGCGCCCCAACCCCCGGCCGCGCCACGGCGAGGTCAAGCCGTTTGGGTCGGAGGATCGCCCCCGGGATCGCGACCGGGATCGCCAACGAAGTTGCCACCGGAGTTGCCACCAGATGGCACCCGGGATTCGCCCTGGTAGGAGCGCTGCACCTGCGCCACCTCCACCGACCAGCGGCGGTACCAGCGCTCCCGGCCCAGGCGCTGCGCCTCCAGATGTTCCGGATGGGCTCGCCAGGCAGCGATGCTGGCCGGGTCCGGCCAGTAGGACAGCGCGACCTCCTCGCTGCCTTCAGTCACGGCGTGGAAGGCGAGGCAACCGAACTGCGTCAGCGCCAGCTCCCGCATGCGCTGCGCAGTGCGGCCGTAGTCGTCGTCGAGTTGCCGCACCTGGGCGCGGAAGATCACCACCCACATCGTCAAACTCCCGGGTCGGCAGTTGTTACCGGAACAGAGGTCAGAACAGACGGGCCAGCAAGGCCCCTTCGGCCGGCAAACCCAGCGGCACCCACACCCGCAGCGGGCTGCCGGGGGCCACCTGCAGGGGCTGGCCTTCGGCACCCTGCATCGCTTCGAGGCGGATCCGTCGATTGCCCTGTGGGTGGATCACCTCCAGCGCATCCCCCACTGAGAAGCGGTTCTTGGTCTCCACCTCGGCCCAGCCGTCCTCGCGCACCTGCAGGACCTGCGCGACGAACTGGCTGCGTTGCGCAGCCGAGTGACCCGTTGCGTAGTTCTGCAGCGCCTGGGACGGACGGCGCTCCAGGAAACCCGGGGTATAGCCGCGGCTGGCCAGGCCGTCCAGCTCCAGCAACAGGGCCGGGTCGAAGGGTCGACCGGCCGCCGCATCGTCGATGGCACGGCGGTAGACCTGCGCGGTGCGTGCCACGTAGTAGCGGCTCTTGGTGCGGCCCTCGATCTTGAGCGAATCCACACCGATGGCCACCAGCCGTGCCACATGCTCCACCGCGCGCAGGTCCTTGCTGTTGAGGATGTAGGTGCCGTGTTCGTCCTCCATCACCGGCATCAACTGGCCGCTGCGGCGCTCGGTCTCCTCCAACAGGTAGACCCGGTCGGCCAGCGGGTGGCGCGGGGTCCCGCCGCAGGCCGAGAAGCCGGCATCGGCCTGCTCCTGTTCGGCGGAGAAGTCGAAGTCCGCCGCCAGGCGTTCAACGGCCTCCTCCGGCCGCATTGGCAGCGGCACCACCTCGCCGCTGTCACAGCCCTCGTGCCCTGCATGCGTGCCGTAGTTCCACCGGCAGGCATTGGTGCAGGTGCCCTGGTTGGGGTCACGGCGGTTGAAGTAGCCCGACAGCAGACAGCGCCCGGAGTAGGCGATGCACAGCGCACCGTGCACGAACACCTCCAGCTCGATGTCCGGGCAGGCCTGGCGGATCTGCTCAATCTCCTCCAGGCTGAGCTCGCGCGACAGGATGATGCGCGACACCCCGGCGCGCTGCCAGAACTTCACCGCCGCCGAGTTGGTGGTGTTGGCCTGCACCGAGAGGTGGATCGGCACCTGCGGCCAACGGCCGCGCTCCATCTCCTCGCGCACCAGCATGATCAGGCCGGGGTCGGCCATGATCAGCGCGTCCGGCCGCAGCTCCACCACCGGCGCCAGGTCGCGCAGGTAGGTGCGCAGTTTGTCGTTGTGCGCGATCAGGTTGCTGGTGACGAAGAAGCGCTTGCCGCGCCGGTGCGCTTCGGCAATGCCTTCGGCCAGTTGTTCGAGCCGGAACTCGTTGTTGCGCGCACGCAGCGAATAACGAGGCTGGCCGGCGTAGACGGCGTCCGCGCCGAAGTCGTAGGCCGCACGCATCCGGTCGAGCGAACCGGCGGGCAGGAGAAGCTCTGGAATGACGGGTTTCACGCCGGGATTGTCGCGGCTGTGACCGTGGTCAAGTTGCGGGCAGGGTCGATCGTCGGCGTGAAGATGAACAAGCACCCGTCTTGACCGCACCCCTCAGGCAGATGCCTGCAGCCGGCGGACGATGACACTGCCGATCGAATAGCCGGCACCGAACGAGCAGATCACCCCCAGGTCACCGGGCTGCAGGTCCGCCCGGTGCTCGTGGAAGGCGATGATGGAGCCCGCCGACGCCGTGTTGGCAAAGCGGTCCAGGATCAGCGGTGCGACGTCATCACCGGCCTGCGCCTCTGACCCCACCAGCTTCTTGATCACCAGCTGGTTCATGCCCAGGTTGGCCTGGTGCAACCAGAAGCGACGCACCTGGGTCGGCTCGTACTGCAGGCTGCGCAGGTGTGCGGCAATGTGTGCCGCGGCCATCGGCACCACCTCCTTGAACACCTTGCGGCCCTCCTGGCGGAAGGTCTTGTCACGGGCTTCCGGGTCGCTGTCCTCGCAGCGGTTCATGAAGCCGAAGTTGTTGCGGATGTTGCTGGAGAACTGCGTGGCCAGCTTGGTGCCCAGCACTTCCCAACAATCTTCACTGGTGGCGGTATCGGCCGCTTCCACCACCACCGCAGTACACACGTCGCCGAAGATGAAGTGGCAGTCGCGGTCTCGCCATTCGAGGTGCGCGGAGGTGATTTCCGGATTGACCATCAGCACGCACCTGGCGGTGCCTGCCTTGACGGCGTTGACCGCCTGCTCGATGCCGAAAGTGGCCGAAGAACAGGCCACGTTCATGTCGAAGCCAAAACCGCCCGCCCCCAGCGCGGCCTGGATCTCCACCGCCATGGCCGGGTAGGCGCGCTGCATGTTGGCCGCGGAGCACAGCACCATGTCCACGTCCGCGCCGGTCTTGCCTGCGGCAGCCAATGCCTTCTTCGCCGCATCGACGGCAATCTCGGCCATCAGCGAGAGCTGGTCGTCAGAGCGCTCGGCAAAACGCGGGAACATGCGCGTCGGGTCCAGCACACCGGCCTTGTCCAGCACGTAACGCTGTTTGATGCCGGAGGCCTTCTCGATGAACTCGACGCTGGAGGGCTCCAGCGCCGTCGCCTCACCCGCAGCAATGGCCGCAGCGTTGCGTTCGTTGTGCAGCGCCACGTAGGCGTTGAAGGCCTCCACCAGTTCCGCGTTGGTGATGACCTCTGATGGCTGGTACAGGCCGGTGCCGCTGATGACGACGCGTGTCATGGTGGGATGCTCTTCTCGTGGGGTCCGGTGGGTCGGTGCCCACCGGGCTGGTCAAGCGATCAGACAGTGGGCAGCTTGTGGTCTCGGAACTGCTCGCGCAGCTTCAGCTTGAGCATTTTGCCCGTGGCGGTATGGGGAATCTCGTCGATGAAGACCACGTCGTCCGGGATTTGCCATTTGGCAATGCGGCCCTCGAAGTAGGCCAGCATCTCCTCGCGGCTGAGCTCCTTGCCGGGGCGGCGCACCACCACCAGCAGCGGCCGCTCGTCCCACTTGGGATGGGGGCAGGCAATCGCGGCCGCCTCCATCACCGCGGGATGGGCCATGGCGATGTTCTCGAGGTCGATCGAGCTGATCCATTCGCCGCCGGACTTGATCACGTCCTTGCTGCGGTCGGTGATCTGCATGAAGCCGTCGGCATCGATGGTGGCCACATCCCCGGTGGGGAACCACTGGCGTCCGTCCACCTCGCGCAGCGGGGAGTCGTCGCGGCCGAAGTAGCCGTCGATCACCCAGCAGCCGCGCACCAGCAGATCACCGCTGGCACGGCCATCCCAGGGCAGCGGCCGACCGTCGTTGCCGACGATGCACATGTCGATGCCGTAGATCGAGCGGCCCTGCTTCTCCAGCAGGCGGTGCTTCGCTTCCAGCGGCAGCGCCTGGTGCTTGGCCTTGAGCTTGGACAGCGTGCCCAGCGGCGACAGCTCGGTCATGCCCCAGGCATGGATCACCTGCACGTCAAACTCATCTTCCAGCGTGCGCATCATCGCCGGTGGGCAGGCCGAGCCGCCGATCACCGTGCGTCGCAGGGTGGAGAGCTTCAGCTCCTTGGCCTTCATGTGGTTGATCACGCCCAGCCAGACGGTGGGCACACCGGCGCTGAACGTCACCCCCTCGGACTCGAACAGCTCATGCAGCGACTTGCCGTCCAGGTGCGGGCCGGGGAAGACCAGCTTCGCCCCCACCAGCGGCGCGCTGTAAGGCAGGCCCCAGGCGTTGACGTGGAACATCGGCACCACCGGCAGGATCACGTCGGCCGAGGAGCAGCCCATCGCATCCGGCAGCGCGGCCGCATAGGCGTGCAGCACCGAGGAGCGGTGGCTGTACACGGCGCCCTTCGGGTGGCCAGTGGTACCGGAGGTGTAGCAGATGCTGGAGGCGGTGTTTTCGTCAAACTCCGGCCAGGCCCAGTCACCGTTTTCGGCCTCCACGAGGTCCTCGTAGCAGAGCAGGTTGGCAATCTTGCTGGACTCGGGCATGTGCGCCCGGTCGGTCATCAACACAAAATGCTTCACCGTCGACATCGCCGGCGCGAGCTTCTCCACCAGCGGCAGGAAGGTGGCGTCAAAACACAGCACCTGGTCGGTGGCGTCGTTGGCGATCCAGGCGATCTGTTCCGGGAACAGCCGCGGGTTGATGGTGTGGCAGACCAATTGGGATCCCGAGGCACCGTAGTAGATCTCGAAGTGCCGGTAGCCGTTCCAGGCCAAAGTGGCCACTCGGTCACCCGGCCGGCATCCCAGCCGTGCCAGCGCCTGCGCCACCTTGCGGGCGCGCAACTCCGCGTCCCGGTAGGTGTAGCGGTGCAGGTCGCCCTCCACCCGCTTGGAGACGATCTCGGTGTCGCCGGCGTGTCGCGCCGCGTGCAGCAGCAGCGAGGAAATCATCAGCGGCATGCGCATCATCTGGCCCATCAGGCTGCTCATGGTGGTCTTCTCCTTGGGTGGGTACAAAGCAGAGCCGGCCAAAGCGGCCGACCCGTGGGTGCGCAAATATAGGAAGGCTGCCGCCCGGGCCGCTGCCAAGGTTTCCCTAGCCTGCTGTCGCCGCGGCGACCGGCAGCAACACACAGTTCCGCAGCCCGGCGCACTTTCGCACGGTCGTTCAATTTTGCGCCTGCGCTGAGTCAAGGTGCACAGTCTGCGTGATCCACCTCACTGCGGTGAACCCCGCAGGCCGGTCGGCCACCGTGCGCTGGCGATAATCGCCGGCCTTTGTCCGAAGCGAGAACGACACGCCGCCGGGCACCGGTGCCCACCCACCCTCCGACCTGATCACCCTGAGCGATTGATGAAGCTGCTGCTCGACTTCCTGCCGATCATCCTGTTCTTCCTCACCTTCAACGCCGCGGAAAAGCGCGCCGAGGAGGCCGCCGGGCTGGCCACCGACTGGTTCGGCTTCATGGTGTCAGGGGGTGTGGTCGGCCCGAAGGAAGCCCCAGTCCTGCTGGCCACCGTGGTCGTCATCCTCGCCACGCTGGCCCAGGTGATCTACCTGAAGATGCGCCGCCAGAAGGTGGACACCATGCTGTGGGTCAGCCTGGGCCTGGTGACCGTGCTCGGTGGCGCCACCATCTGGTTCCACAGCGAGGCCTTCATCAAGTGGAAGCCCACCGTGCTGTACTGGGTGATGTCGGCCGCCTTCTGGCTCAGCCCGATCCTGGCCGGCAAGAACCTGCTCAAGCTGCTGCTGGGTGAACAGGTGGAGCTGCCCGAATTCGCCTGGAAGCGGCTCAACCTGGCCTGGGTGGGGTTCTTCGCCTTCATGGGCGCACTGAACCTCTGGGTGGCCTTCAACTTCGAGACGTCCACCTGGGTCAACTTCAAGCTCTTCGGCGGCATGGGGCTGATGTTCGTCTTCATGCTGGCCCAGGGCTTCTACCTCAGCAAACACCTCAAGGGCAGCGAGGAATGAAGGCCTCGACCTTGCCCGCGGGCCGCCCGGATGCGGCCCGCATCGAAGCCACCCTGCAACTGCGGCTGGCGCCGTTGAGCCTGCAGGTGATCGATGAAAGCCACCTGCACGCAGGCCACGCCGGCGCGGCCGAAGGCAGCCATTTCCGGGTGCGGATCGTCAGCGACCGCTTCACCGGACTGCCCCGGTTGGCCCGACACCGCCTCGTGTATGATGCCCTTTCGGACTTGATACCCCAGGGCATCCATGCTCTGGCGATCGTTGCCGAGGCACCTTGAGTGCCCGGGCGCAGCGGCCCGGAAACCGGCGCCGCACCGCCCTCCCACCTCGACGGCCTGCAGCCCTCCCAACCTCAGGGCAGGCCAACTGCTCTGTTGAAAGGTTTCCCCTCCCATGAAGAAGCTCCAGATCGCGGCATCCGCCGTCGTGCTGTCGGCGGCATTGGTTCCCGCCCTGGCTGTGGCGCAGAACATCGCGCTGGTCAACGGCAAGGCCGTCCCGAAGGCGCGCATGGACATGATGATCGAACAGGCCACCAAGCAGGGCAACCAGCCCCGCACTCCGGAGATGGAGCGGCAGGTCAAGGACGCGCTGGTGATGCGGGAGATCTTTGCCCAGGAGGCCGAACGGCGCGGCCTGCAGCGCGGCGCCGACTACCGCACGCAGATGGACATCGCCCGCCAGGGCATCCTGATCCGCGAGCTCTTCCTGGACTTCCAGAAGAAGAACCCGGTCACCGACGCTGAAATGCAGGCCGAGTACGACAAGTACAAGGGTCAAGCCGACGACAAGGAGTACCAGGCCCGCCACATCCTGGTCGAGTCCGAAGACGAAGCCAAGGGCCTGATCGCCCAGCTGAAGTCGGGCGCAAAGTTCGACGAACTGGCCAAGAAGTCCTCCAAGGATCCGGGGTCCGGCCAGAACGGCGGCGATCTGGGCTGGGCAGCGGCCAGCAGCTATGTGCCCGAGTTCTCCAAGGCCATGGTCCAGCTGGAAAAAGGCAAGTTCACCGAAGCGCCGGTCAAGAGCCAGTTCGGCTGGCACGTGATCCAGCTGGAGGATGTGCGCCAGCAGCAGTTCCCCAGCCTGGACGAAGTCAAGCCGCAGCTGCGCCAGAGCCTGGAACAGCAGAAGCTCACCAAGTTCCAGACCGACCTGCGCGAGAAGGCCCGCACGGACTACAAGTTCCAGTGATCGATGGACCCGGCCCCAGGCCACGGGCTCTGGGGCCGGATCGATTCACACCCGCAGGGGCACCGTCGGTGCCCCTGTTTCGTTTCAGCCCCACGGGATCTCAATCCAGAACGGCTCTCCTCAGGGCAGATCAGGCAGGGCGGATCTGCTGCCAGACCAGGATCAGCCCCAGCAGCACCGGCTGGTGCAGCAGGTAGTAAGGCAGCGACCAGCGACCCAGCCGAACCAGCGGCTGCCAACGCGGCGACAGCGCGGCCTCACTCCATTCGCTGCGATGCAGGGCCAACCAGCGCTGCCCTCCCATCCCCGCCAGCAGCACCGCAAACCAGGGCAGCAGCGGAACGTAGTCCTCGGTCACCGGCTTGTGGGTGACCAGCCCAACCCAGTTGGTCCAGCGGCTGTCGAAAAAGGGGGCGGACCCCAGCATCGGGGCCAGCAGGCACACCGTGGCCAACACCGCCCAGACCCAGGGCGGACGGCCCGCCAACCCTCGGGCCAGCAACGTCATCAGCGCCAAGGCGTGCAGCACCCCAAAGCTGATCCAGCTGCGCGGGAACATCCACCACGACGACAGCGACACCAGTGCCGCCGCCCCCACCAGCAGCCACCAGCGACGCCAGAAGCGCGCCCAGGGCACCTGCTGCACCTGGGCGATCACCTGGCCGGCCCCGGCACAGACCAGGAACAGCGAAAGGATGCCCACACGCTGCAGCGTCCACAGCGGGTCCTCGTAGAAATTCTGCTGCGGGATCAGCCGATGCAGGTTCAGGTCAAAGGCGGCGTGGAAGCCGGTCATCCACAACAGCGCCAGGCCTCGCAGGGCATCGAGCCGATCGTGGCGAAGACCGACCCGGTGGACCGGTTGGCCGGGGTGGCCGGGGACAGCGGAGACAACGGGGTCGGCTTTTCGCGTCGGATCGGGCATCGCGCAAAGATAGCCGAACCCGGTCCACCATCCAGCCCCTACCTGGATCGATCCGGGATCGTCCGGCGCTTCCCGGCCTGCTGTCCTGGGGCCGACAAGCCACAGGCAGGACGTAACATGCGTGGCATCCTGTGCCTGCCCGGCGGACCACGCCTCCGCCCCCATCCCGCCATGACTCCTGCGCCCCCGCTCCGCCGCAGTGCCCAAGAACAGAGCCTCCTGGACGCGGAGCTGCGCGAGCTGTTCGAGCGGCGCATCACCTTCAACGCCGAGCTGGGCCTGCGGGTGCTGTCGATGGATCCGCGCGACTTCCGCATGCAGCTGGACATGCGTCCCCAGCTGGTGGGCCACTACCTGTACGGCCGTCTGCACGGCGGGGTGATCTCCGCCACCCTGGACGCCACCGGAGGCAATGCGGTCATGTTGGCCATTGCCGAAAAACATGCCGCCGAGGCGGCCGAGCAGGTGATGCACCGCTTTGCCCGCCTGGGCACCATCGACCTGCGGGTGGACTACCTGCGCCAGGGCATCGGACAGCACTTCGTCGCCAGTGCCGAGGTGCTGCGCCTGGGAGGGCGGGTGGCCTCGGTGCAGATGCGGCTGACCAATGAAGCCGGCACCCTGATCGCCACCGGCGCTGCCGCCTACATCGTCAGCTGACGGACCTGTCACAGCCGCACACGACAGAGCCGACGGTCGGGCTTGACTCGGGAGGTTCTGTGAAATACTTCACAGGCGCAGCCAACCCAACCTGAGAACGCACCCAGCGCCCTGCAACCGCAGGGGTGGCGCCCCGAGGCCCGGGGTACGCCGACCCTTGCTCCGGGGAGCTTCAACCGCGGTCGAAGGCGGCCCAATGCGTGCATCGCAGCCGACGGGCCCCGAGCAACCCGTCAACACCACCGCCAGCCCCCTCGCCCGCGCACCACCACAGCCCCACCCCGACCGTTCACGACCCTGGCCGTGCACACACCCCCGCTTCCCCCCTTCGCCCACCCAACCGACCCGGCCCGCGAACAGGCCGCACGGGTGGTGGACCGGCTGCTCAAGCGCTTCAGGGCGGAAACCCACCTCCCTGAGGCCGCCCATGCACCGGTGCGCGACGCAGCGTTCCACCAGTGGCTGGCACAGGCCAGCGGCATGCTGCCGGGCAAGCTGGAGTGGGTGCGACCGGAGCTGGCCGATCTGGACTTGGTCCCGATCGAAGAAGGCCGGCAGCGGCTGTGCCTGGCCCTGCGCGGTGAAGAACCGGTGGTGGGCCTGGTGCTGGCCGACCCCTTCGACCGCACCACCCGGCTGTGGCTGGAGGCCCGGCTGCGCGACTGCGGGCACCCCCGCACGCGCTGGTACGTGGCGCCGGCCGATGCCCTGCTGGCCTTCTACGACCGGCTGGCCCAGGCACAACGTGAGCGCGCCGCCGAGGACAGCCGGACCGGCCCCATCGAGGTGCCCCCCCCTGCCGGTGTTGACCGAGACGGTTGCTGCGCCGGCCGACGACAGCCCGGTGCTGCGTTTCGTCGGCCGACTGCTGCAGGACGCCCTGGCGGCCGGTGCCAGCGACGTGCACCTGGCCAGCACCGCCGGTGGACTTCAAATCCGCTACCGCCTGGACGGTGTGCTCCTCCCGATGGACAGCGTGGACGGCCGCGACTTTGGCGCCCGGGTGATCCGCCGCCTCAAGGTGCTGGCAGAGCTGGAGCCGACGGTGAACGGGCGGCCGCAGGACGGGCGGCTGGAGCTGACCCAGGGTGAACGCCGCATCGACGCCCGCCTGTCCGTGCTGCCCTCGCGCCACGGTGAGGACGCGGTGCTGCGCATCCTGGACCGCCAGGGCCTGCTCAGCTCCGGCCGCATGAACCTGGCCGGCCTGGGCCTGGACGCCGTGGCCACTGGGGCGATCCGCCGCCTGGTGCAGCGCCCGCACGGGCTGCTGCTGGTGACCGGCCCGGCCGGCAGCGGCACCACCACCACCCTGTACGGGCTGTTGGGCGAACAGCCTGCCGGCGAGGACAAGCTCATCACGCTGGAAGATCCGGTGGAGGCCCCGCTGGCCGGCGCACTGCAACTGGCGGTGGGCGACAGCGCCGGGCTGGGCTGCGCGCATGCGCTGCGGGCGGCCCTGCGCCACGACTCCGACCGCCTGATGGTCGGCGACCTGCGCGACACCGAAACCGCCCGGCTGGTGGTACAGGCCGCCCTCAGCGGGCAGCGGGTGTATGCGGGCGTGCACGCCGGCCAGGCCTTCGACGCCATTGGCCGGCTGATCACGCTGGGGGTGGATCCCTACGACCTGGCCGCGGCACTCAACGGTGTGGTGGCGCAGCGGCTGCTGCGCCGCGTCTGCCCCCACTGCGCCGAGGACGATCAACCCACCCCCGAGATGCTGCAGGCCAGCGGGCTGCCGAAGGCGGTGCTGGAGGAAGGCTGGACCTTCCGCCGCGGCCGCGGCTGCGACGATTGCCGCGGCAGCGGCTACCTGGGTCGCCAGGCCATTGCGCAGACACTGACGCTGGACCCGGAACTGCGGGGCCTGATCGCCGAGCGGGCGTCGCCGGCCATGCAGCGGGCTGCCGCCGAGCGCCGCGGTCTGATCACCCTGCGCGACGCAGCCCTGGAACTGGTCTGCGCCGGCATCACCACCCTGGAGGAGGCCAACCGTGTCACTGCGGTTCAGGAATGAGTTGCGCATGGAACTGCGCATGCGAAGCTGCCAGGTCGAGCTGCTGGGGCGGGGCTGGAACCGCCCCCCTCTGGCGGTGGCCAACGGCACCGGCAGCGGCGTGGCTGCGCTGAACGCAGCCCTGCAGGCGCTGCAGTTGACCGAGGTGGATTCCCTGCCCTCCGTGGCCCGCCTGACCGTCGCCGACGAATACGTGCACCACGCCCTGGTGGAGGCCGATGGCGGTGCCGACCAGGCCCTGGAGGCCGCCCGTGTGCACTACGCGCAGGCGCTGCAGCGCGATGACCTGCGGGTGCAGGTCATTCCATTGGAGCGCAAGGGCCGCTGGCTGGCGGCCGCCGTGATTGACACCGACCTGCAGGCCTGGCGCCAGACCCTGGAGCAGGTCGGCCTGCAGCTCACCCACCTGCACACGGCGTTGGTCGAAGACCTGCGCGAACTGGCACCGCAGATCCCCGAGGACGACGCCGTGATCGCCCTGCTGCGCGAGGAAGGCATTTCGCTGGTGCGCCTGAAGGAAGGCCTGCCGGTGGCCCTCGCCTGGGAGCGCCTGGACACCTCCCTGCCCCAGGCTCTGGACGATCGACTGCGGGCCTTCGTGCGCGAAGCCGCCAGCCGGGTCGGTGTCGGCCACCCGTGCGTCATCTACCTCTTGCCGGAGAGCCGGGCACTGTGCCGCTGCGTCTGGGACGGCCGGGACCTGCCCGGCCTGCTGCCGCTGCCACAGGAGGCCAGCGGCAGTCGCCTCATGACCACACCGCCCCCCTGGTCGGACACGGCGCAGATCCCGATGGATGAACTGGCCGGGCAACTGCGTGAAGCGGCACGCGGCCCCTCGCATTCACCGCCTCAGCCCTCGCAACAACCATGAAGTCCCTGCCGGTTCTGGATCTGCTGGCCCCGCCACCTCCGCCACGGGCCGGCCAGGCGCTGTTGGGACTGGGCCTGCTGCTGCTGGCCCTGGCGCTGGGCTGGCCCAGACACCCCACCCCGGCGGCCAGCTTCTCCCTGGATGCGCAGACTCGGCCCACCGAGATCCATCGCATCGCCGCAGGGGCGTCGCCCTTGGCGCTGGCCTCGGTCGCAACGCCCGCACCCGATGAGACGGTCGCGCCCGACTGGGCCGATCTGTTCGCCTTGCTGCAACGCCATGGCCGCGGCCCGGTGGCGCTGCTGGAACTGAGCCCCCGGACCCGCCCGGGACGGATCGAACTGGTCGGGCAGACCCCTTCACTGCAGTCGATGGTCGAGTGGCTGCAGGAGTTGGAAGCCGACCCGCAGCTCAGCGACGTCACCCTCACCAGCCACGCGGCACGCGTGGCCGGGCAGGCGCAACCGGCGGGCGGCGCAGCCTACCGCTTCGTGGTGCAGGCGCGCTGGCACGCCGCTGAATCACCGGCCCCGGCGCCCAACTCAACCAGACACCGTGTGCAAGGCGACAATATTGCGGTCTCCCCGGGCTGAGCCACTGTTCGGCGTCGGCAAGGGCGACGCCCACGGAGACCGCCCTGCTGCCCCACGACCCCTCATCCCGTCACCGCCACACAGCCTTGCACCCGCCGCCGCCGAGTGGGCGGCGCCCGGTGGGAGGCTGCCCGGGCCGGGGCTGGCGAGCGGGTCGCGGCTGCGCCGGGGTTGGCAGCGGCACTTCGGCTGGCGCGGCAGCCTGGGTCTCGCGCTGCTTTTTCTCGCGGCAGCGGTGTGGTGGTTCAAAGGGCTGCCCGCCACACCGCACTCCAGCCCCCGGCCTACTGCGCGCGAGGCTGCCGAACAGCGTTTTCCGCAGGGCGGCGCGCGGCAGCGCACCGAAGACCTGAGCCGTCTGCTGGCCCTGGCCCAGGCCCACGGTGTTGATGTACCGCTGGCCCGCTATGAAGTGGCCGACGGACCCGTCGCTGCCTCGGACGCCCCCACAGCAGCGGCATCGTCTGCGCCGTCCAGCTCCAGTGTGCGCCTGCAGGTCAGCCTGATCGGCCCGACCCAGGGGGTGGAAGCGATGCTGCGCGAGTCGCAGCGGCTGCTGCCCCATGCCTCCACGGAACACCTGGGGCTGGAAACGGTGCCCACCGCGGGAGCGACGGCCGCCAGCGGCCTAGCATCAGCCCCTTTCGAGGGCAGCATCCGGGCGCAATGGCGCCTGCTGCTGCGCTATCGGTCGGGCCCTTGATGAAAGGACCGGCGCGCCTCGACCCGGTCAGGAAGATGGAGCGTCCAGCGGTCGCAGCGTCAGCAGCACCCCCTCCGGGGTGATCTGCAGCGCGTCAGGTTGCAGGCCGGCGCGGCGCAGCCGGTCCACTTCAGCGGGTCTCAGTTGGTGCACCACCTCCCCCTCCAGCAGTTGCTCGGCGAGCCAGCCGCCCCACTGTTGCAGCATCTGCGCCAACGCCTGGGGCAGGCCATCGATGAACAGCGACTCGGTGCGCACCGACTTCAGCCGCACCGCCTGGGCTCCCCGGTCCAGGCGCAGTCCGGCGCTGAACTGGACGTTGCCCTCCAGCGCCCGTTTGAGCAGCGCGTTGGTGACCGTCACGTCCAGTCCGATGGCGATGCGTTCACTCTCGGGCAACAGGCGCAGCCGCGGTCGGTCGAAGCTCAGCTCCAGGACCTGCGCCACCTCGCGCCGCGCGGGGAATTGCCGCGCCACGGCCGCCAGAAGTTCCGCCTGGCTGATGCGAATCTCGCGGGGTGCCAGAACAGCGCAGCCACCCAGACCCATCCCGCCTGCCAACGCCATCCAACCCCAGCGCAACAGGCGCCTGCGGCCAACGGCCTGCGTGGAAACGGTATCCAATGCGCGATCTCCTTGAGAATGAAGCAGCACCCGACCCCTTTTCGGAGGGGGAGGCCGACCCGACGGATGCCGGCCGGTGCGCCATGATGCTTCAATCGAAGGACGGCACCTCCGGACGCTGCGCCGGCAGACCCGCCGCCACCCAGGCGTCGTAACCCCCTGCGATCGACTTCACATCCAGGTAACCCATTTCCAGCATGGCACAGGCGGCCAGCGCTGCACGGCCACTGGTCTTGCAGTACAGCACCACCTTCAGATTGCGTGCACTCAGCGCAGCGGTGGCGCTGAGCTTGAACTCCAGCATGCCGCGTGAAAGGTGCATCGCCCCCGGCAGGTGGCCGGCAGCGTATTCGTCGGCTTCACGCACGTCGATCAGCACGTCGGCCCGGCGGATCGCGGCTTCGGCCTCGGCCAGGGACAGTTCCTCAACACGGGCCTTGGCGGCCAGCACCAGATCGTGGGCAGTCTTCATCGGTGGTCCTCGCAGAAAACCTCAATGTACATCCGCAGGTATCAAGATCGGCAGCGCACCGGCCATGCGTCAGCGCCCCAGGGGCGGCCGGTATTCCTGCACACCCGCTCCCAGGTCGCCGGCCCGAGGGCCACTCAGCGGCTGGCTACAGTGGTCAGCCGGCAGGCCACCGATGCCTGCGTGCCACACCCGTCACTTGCACCGCCCTCGTTCCACCCGATGTTGACCACCCTTGCCCACCGGACGATCCAGCCTGCCCGGGCCTGGCTGATCCTGACCCTGCTGCTGATTGCGCTCAGCCTGTACCTGGCGCTCACGCCTCATCCTCCTCCACCATCCAAGCTGATGTGGGACAAGCTCAACCATGCGGTGGGGTTTGCCGGGCTCACGCTGGCCGCCTGTCTGGCATGCGGCCGCTGCAACTCGGGCCACCTGGCGCGCCTGCGCGACACGATGCGGCCGGCGCTGCTGATGCTGGCCTTCGGCGCGTTGATCGAGGTGCTGCAGTCCTTCGTGCCGGAACGCTCGGCCGAATGGGCCGATCTGCTGGCCGACGGCATCGGCGTCGTGCTGGGCGCCCTGCTGGCCCGCGGCCTGCGCAGACTGGCGGCAGACCGCAGAGGTTGATGGCCCGGACGCACCCACATTCTTGATCCGGGTTTGTACCAAATCAAAAACTAACCAGTTCGTACACAATCCGCTCCATGCCGCAGCCGAACAGGGCTGCCCCGCCCCTGGAGTGCGCAAGTGAACAAACTGATCAACGGCTACTGCCGTCTGCTGGAAATCGCCATCACCTTGATGCTGGCGGTGATGGTGGTGCTGGTGTTCGGCAACGTGGTGCTGCGCTACGCCTTCAACTCCGGCATCACGGTGTCGGAAGAGGTGTCACGCTGGCTGTTCGTGTGGATGACCTTCCTGGGTGCCATCGTCGCGCTCAAGGAGCACGGCCACCTGGGCACCGACATGCTCACCTCCCGCCTGCCGCTGCCGGCGCGGCGCTTCTGCGTGGCCATCGCCCAGGTGCTGATGCTCTATGCCACCTGGCTGCTGTTCTCCGGCAGCCTGGCGCAGGCACGCATCAACTACGACGTCGAGGCACCGGTCACCGGCGCCTCGGTGGCGATCTTCTACGCCTCCGGCGTCGTCTTTGCGGTCTCCAGCGGCCTGCTCTTGCTGGTGCAAATGTGGCGCACGGTTTCCGGCAGCGCCAGCGCGGAGGACCTGCAGATGGGCCAGGAGGCACCGGACATCGCCGGCGTCGAGGCCCTGCACCTGGCCGACACCCCGCCGCTGGGCCAGGGCCCGCACTCACACACCTTCCGCCGCTGATCGCCGCCGGAGTCATTCGATGACCCTCTTCATCTTCCTTGGCTCGCTGCTCGCGGCCATGGCCATCGGCGTGCCGATCGCCTACTCCCTGCTGCTGTCCGGCGTCGCCCTGATGTGGCACCTGGACCTGTTCGATGCGCAGATCCTGGCGCAGAACGTGATCGAAGGGGCCAACAGCTTCCCGCTGCTGGCGGTGCCCTTTTTCATGCTGGCCGGCGAGATCATGAACGTCGGCGGCCTGAGCCGGCGCATCGTCAAGCTGGCGCTGACGCTGGTGGGCCATCGCCGCGGCGGCCTGGGTTTCGTGGCCATCCTGGCTGCCTGCATGCTGGCAGCGCTGTCGGGCTCTGCGGTGGCTGACACGGCGGCGCTGGCCGCCCTGCTGCTGCCGATGATGGTCAAGGCCGGCCACGACAAGGCCAAGGCGGGTGGTCTGATTGCCTCGGCCGGCATCATCGCGCCGGTGATCCCGCCCTCGATCGGCTTCGTGATTTTCGGCGTGGCCGCCAACGTGTCGATCTCCAAGCTCTTCCTGGCCGGCATCGTGCCGGGCCTGCTGATGGGCCTGTCGATTGCCGCTGCCTGGTGGTGGGTGGCCAAGAAGGAGAACATCACCCCGCCCCAAAAGGCCACAGCGGCCGAACGTTGGGCGGCGCTGAAGGAGTCCACCTGGGCGCTGGTGCTGCCGGTGATCGTGATCGTCGGCCTGAAGATGGGCGTGTTCACGCCCACCGAGGCGGCGGTGGTCGCTGCGGTCTATGCGCTGCTGGTGTCCACGCTGGTTTACCGCGAGCTGAGCTTCAAGCAGCTGCACGAGGTGTTTGTGGCCGCAGCCAAGACCACCGCGGTGATCATGTTCCTGGTGGCCGCTGCGATGGTCAGCGCCTGGCTGATCACGGTGGCCGACATCCCGAGCAAGATGATCGCGCTGCTGGAGCCCTTCATGGACAACCAGACCCTGCTGATGCTGGCCATCATGCTGCTGGTGATCGCGGTGGGTGCGGCGATGGACATGACCCCCACCATCCTGATCATGACCCCGGTGCTGATGCCGGTGATCAAGGCCGCGGGGATCGACCCGGTCTACTTTGGCGTGCTGTTCATCATGAACAACGCCATCGGCCTGATCACCCCGCCGGTGGGCACGGTGCTCAACGTGGTGGCCGGCGTGGGCCGCATGAAGATGGACGAAGTCACCAAGGGCGTGTTGCCCTTCATGACGGCGCAGTTCGCGATCCTCTTCCTGCTGGTGTTTTTCCCATCCATCGTGACCGTTCCGGCCAAGTGGTTTGCGAACTGACACCCACCCCCGTTGCGGCCCCTGCTGGCCGAACACCTCTTTCCTCGCCGGGTGACCCCGTACGCCCCACCCGGCCCCTCCCGATGCGTACATCCCTTCTGAACCGGAGACATCCATGAAGCGTCTGTTCATCAAGACCGTGCTGGCCACCGTCGCCCTGGCCGCCTGCGGCTTTGCTGCTGCCCAGGAGCGCAGCTTCAAGTTCGCCCTGCAGAACCCCAAGGGCCACCCGCTGGAAGTTGGTGCACAGAAGTTCGCCGAGCTGGTGGCGGCCAAGTCCGGCGGCAAGATGAAGGTCAATGTCTTCGCCGGCGGCACGCTGGGTGGTGACGCGGCCAACGTGTCGGCCCTGCAGGGCGGCACCATTGACTTCGTGCAGCTGAACTCGGGCATCCTGGCCTCGCAGGTCAAGCCCTTCGAGGTGTACGACTTCCCCTTCATGTTTGCCAACGCCAAGGAGGCCGACGCGGTGGTGGACGGCCCCTTCGGCCAGAAGCTGCACGCGATGCTGGCCGACAAGGGCATCATCGGTCTGGCCTATGTGGAACTGGGTTTCCGCAACATCACCAACAGCAAGCGCGCCATCAAGACGGTGGAGGACGTGGCCGGGCTGAAGCTGCGCGTGATCCCCAACGCCATCAACGTCGACTGGGTCAAGGCCCTGGGCGCCAACCCCACCCCGATGGCCTTCCCGGAGGTCTACGCCGGCCTGGAGCAGAAGGCCATCGACGGGCAGGAGAACCCGCTGTCGGTGATCCTGGCCAACAAGTTCTTTGAAGTGCAGAAGCACCTCACCGTCACCAACCACCAGTACAACCCGCAATCGATCATCTTCAGCAAGAAGGTCTGGGACAGCCTGTCCGAGGCCGACCGCAAGGTGCTGAAGGATGCCGCCGTCGAGGCCTCCGCCTTCCAGCGCAAGGTCAACCGCGACAAGTCCGCCGACGACCTGCACGAGTTGCAGAAGGCCGGCATGCAGGTCAGCGAGTTCTCGCCCGCAGAGCAGGCCAAGCTGCGCGAGAAGCTCAAGCCGGTGGTCGAGAAGCATGGTGCCGCAATCGCCTCCACCGTCGCGGAGCTGCAGGCCGAGCTGGCCAAGCTGCGCAAGTAAGACCCGGTCCCATCCTCCGTTCCCTGCCCTGCACCGGACCGCCCCGAGCGGCCCGGCGGGCGATGTCGCCCCTCCACCATGACTTCCATGCCTGATGCCGCCTTCGAGCCGGCCCGTCCCCAGGTGCTGCTCGGCCTGATCGGTGCCGGCATCCAGCAGTCGCTCACCCCGGCGATGCACCAGGAGGAAGGCCGCCACCACGGCCTGCGCCTGCACTACCAGCTGATCGACCTGGAGAAGTTCGGGGGGTCGCCCGCCGACCTGCCGGGCCTGCTGAACGCGGCCCGCAAGATGGGCTTCGCGGGCCTGAACATCACCTACCCCTGCAAGCAGGCGGTGATTGCGCTGCTGGACGAGCTGTCGGACGAGGCGCGGGCGATGGGCGCGGTCAACACCGTGGTGAACCGCAACGGCCGGCTGATCGGCCACAACACCGACGGCTCCGGCTGGGCGCGGGGATTTCGCCGTGCCCTGCCCGATGCCGACCTGCGCTGCGCCGTGCTGCTGGGTGCCGGGGGCGCCGGGGCGGCCATCGCCCATGCGGCGCTGCGCCTGGGAGTGGGTGAGCTGCGCATCGTCGATGCCGACGCCGAGCGCGCCGCCGCACTGGCGCTGGAACTCAACGCCCGCTGCGAGGGCCACCGTGCCAACGCTTGCGTCACCGCCGAGCAGGCCCTGCCGGGCGCCACCGGCCTGATCCACGCCACCCCCACCGGCATGGCCAAGCTGCCCGGGCTGCCGCTGGACGCCGCCCTGCTGCGCGCCGATCTGTGGGTGTCCGAAGTGGTCTATTTCCCACTGGAGACCGCCCTGCTGCAGGCCGCCCGCGCCTTGGGCTGCCCCATCAGCGATGGCGGCGGCATGGCGGTGGGCCAGGCGCTGGGTGCCTTCGAGCTGTTCACCGGCTGCGAGGCCGACCCCGCCCGCGTGGAGCGCCACTTTCACCACCTGCTGAACCTGCGGGAAAGCCGATGACATTGACGCCCGCTCCCCAGGCTGGCAACGTGCCGGCCCAAAGCTCGAACGAGCGAGACCGCGACCGCCTTCGACCCGCACCAGGAGCCGTGCCCATGAACCGCCCGACCACCGCCTTGCAGGACTCCCGCGAAGCTCTTGGCGAGCTGCCCAACCCGCTCGGCCTGCTGGGCGTGGAATTCATCGAATACGCCACCGCCCGGCCGCAGACGCTGGGCCAGAGCCTGGAGCGCCTGGGCTTCCGACCGGTGGCGCGGCACCGCTCGCGCGAGGTGCTGCTGTACCGCCAGGGCGACATGAACATCATCATCAACGCCCACCGCGCCCCGGAGGATCCGCCGCTGCCGGAGAAGGCCACCCTTGCCGCGGTGGCCTTTCGCGTGCGCGACGCCGCCAGCGCCTACCGCCGCGTGCTGGAGCTGGGCGCCTGGGCCGTGCCCACCCGGGTGGAGGTGATGGAGCTGAACATCCCCGCCATCCACGGCGTGGGCGCGAGCCGCATCTACTTCGTCGACCGTGTCGGCGAGTTCTCCATCTACGACGTGGACTTCGTGCCCATCCCCACGGTGGACCCGCACCCGCCCACCATCGCCCAGCTGCACCTCTTCGGCATCGTGCAATACATCGGCTTCGATCGGCTGGCCGACTGGTGCGCCTTCTATGGCGAGCTGTTCGGCTTTGCGGAGCTGCCGGCCGAGCAGAGCTTCGGGGTGCTGACACAGGGCCGCATCCTGGCCAGCCCCTGCGGCACGCTGCACTGGCAGCTGATCGAGCCCGCACCGGACGCCATCGACATCGACCCGGAGGAGCTGCTGCAGCGCGTGGCCTTCGGCACGCCGGACGTGCTGGCCTCGGTCGCGGTGCTGAAGTCTCGCGGCGTGGACTTTGTCGAATCGCCCTCCGGGGTGCACAGCGGCAGCCGCGGTGCGCTGACCCGGCCGTCGGACACCGGGCCGACCTTCGAGTTCGTCCACGATCCGCGCTGAACTTCGGGAGAAGGATTCGCCATGAACCTGCTGCGCAGCGTCTCGTCCGGCCACTTCGCCGACTTCGGCATGGACACCATCACCCTGGCCGGCCCGCTGGAGGCCAAACTCGCCGCCATGAAGGCGGCAGGATTCGGTCAGGTGATGCTGGCCGCCCGCGACATCGTCGGCCACCCGCAGGGCATCGACGCCGCGGTGGCGGCGGTCAAGGCCTCCGGCCTGCGTGTCACCGGTTTCCAGGTGCTGCGGGACTTCGAGGGCCTGTCAGGACATCTCCATGGCTACAAGGCCGACATCGCCAAGCAGATGATCGGCATGGCCCGGGCGCTCGGTGCCAAGGTGCTGCTGGCCTGCAGCTCCACCTCCCAGCACGCCAGCGGCGACCTGGACGTCATCGCCCGGGACCTGCGCAAACTCGCCATGCTCGCGCTGCCACACGGCATCCAGGTGGCCTTCGAGGCGCTGTCCTGGGGCCGCCACATCAACGAGATGCCGCAGGCCTGGGAGGCGGTGCAGCGTGCCGACATGCCCAACCTGGGCATCGGCGTCGACTCGTACCACGTCTTCGCCACCAACACCGCCCTTGACCACCTGGACGACATCGACCCGGCCAGGATCTACCTGGTGCAGTTGGCCGACTTCATGTGGCAGGAAACCCGCACCGCGCAGGAGCGCATGGAGACGGCGCGGCACTTCCGTGTCTTCCCCGGCGAAGGCGTGCACAGCCAGGCGCTGGCCGAGCTGGTGCGCAAGCTCGATGCCATGGGCTACCGCGGCGACTACAGCTTCGAGGTCTTCAACGACGACTACCAGCAGCTGCCGCTGCCCTACGTCGCGGAGCGCGGCCGGAATTCGGCCCTGTGGCTGGCCGAGAGCGTGCTCAAGCGCTCCGTGCCGCTGCCCGGCCAGATGCGCTTGCGCAGCGCGGCCTGAGCAGCGGTGTTCGCAGCGGCAACGCGAACAAACCCCTGGGAGCATCGGCCGCCGGACGGCGCAGAATTTCGGGCCTTCCCCCACCACCGATGCCCGCCATGAGTTCTGCTCCGATCAGCCGCTACCCCGTTCCCGAACTGGCCGACCTGCCGGAGGACCTGCGCCTGCGCATCCTGGCGGTGCAGGAGAAGGCCGGCTTCGTGCCCAACGTCTTCCTGGCACTCGCGCACCGCCCCGATGAGTGCCGCGCCTTCTTCGACTACCACGACGCGCTGATGCTGCGCCCCTCCGGCCTGAGCAAGGGCGAGAAGGAGATGATCGTGGTGGCCACCTCCGGCGCCAACCGCTGCCTGTACTGCGTGGTGGCCCACGGCGCCATCCTGCGCATCTACGAGAAGAATCCGCTGCTGGCCGACCAGGTGGCGGTGAACCACCACAAGGCCGACCTCTCTGCGCGGCAGAAGGCCATGCTGGACTTTGCCCTGAAGGTCTGCCGCGACTCGGCCGAACTGGGCGAGGCCGACTTCGAAGCGATGCGCGCACAGGGCTTCGGCGACGAGGACATCTGGGACATCGGCGCCATCACCGCCTTCTTCGGCCTGTCCAACCGCATGGCCAACCTGATCAGCATGCGGCCCAACGACGAGTTCTTCCTGATGGGCCGCCAGCCCCGGAGCAAGGCGGGCTGAACCGCCCCAGCTGGCCCAGGTCGCACCGGACGGGACTTCCGGGGTTCAATCCTGCAATCGGCAGGCCTGCGCGCTCAACCAGCAGTCCGTCTCCAGCCACTCCCGCAGGTCGGGGGCCGCCTGCGCATCGGCCCACAAGCGCTCGCCATCCCAACACAGCCCGCTGTCCACCTGGAGGGGTTCGCCGCTGTCGGGGTGCTCGAATCCCAGGGACTGCGCGTGCAGCCACAGCCGCTGCAGCCCCCATTGCGCCGCCCACCAGCGGTTCACCGGCCCTTTGCCATGGGTGGCATCGCCCAGGATGGGGTGCGCCAGGTGCTTCAGGTGCCGGCGCAGCTGGTGGCGGCGGCCGGTGAGGGGCTCAGCCCAGACGAGTGAACAGCGCGAGCCGGGGAACCGGGGGTCCACCCCGCCCGGCAGCTCCCAACGCGCGAGCCGGCCGAACCGGCTGATCGCCGGCTGCGGCGGCGCCTCGGGGCCGGCATCGTCGGGTCGCAGCGGGTGGTCCACCTCGACCACGGCCTGCGGCCCGACGCCATCGCGCAGCCACCCGCGCACCCGTGCCAGGTAGCGCTTGTGCACGCGACCCTCAGCAAACGCCAAGCCCATCTGCCGCGCCATGGCCGCGTCCAGCGCCAGCAGCAGCACGCCGCAGGTGCCCTTGTCCAGCCGGTGCAGCGGCCACACATGCTGCCCGCCCAGCTGCGAGCGCAGTGCCTGCAGCACGATGCGCGTCTCCCCCGCATCCAGCCCGGTGCGGTGCACCAGCCAGCCGGCGGGTTTGTGCAGGGCGATCAGGCGTTCGTCGCGCCAGAGGATGCGCAGCATCCCCGGTCAGGCCGACCGCATGTCAGGCCGCCAGCACCTCACGCCATCAGTGCGCCAGCGTCAGGGCCAGCTCGCCCCAGCTGCTGCTGCGCGGCGGCGTTTCGAGCTCCGGCACCGGCTCCACAAAACCCTGCTCCAACAAGCTGTCGACCCAGGCCAGCTGCTGCTCTGCAGGCGCCTGCGGATCCAGCAGATCGGCCAGTGCGGTGAATCCCGTCAGGCGCATCAGCAACCGCTGGGCCGGTTCAGACAGGGCACCTCGGGACAGCGCCTGCCATTGGCCCTCCGTGCTGCGCCGGTACACCTGGACAAGTCGAGCATCGTACATAGGGTTTCTCCTGATCCATACGGCCTGCGCATTCTGTCACGGCCGCGCGAGCTCCACCGATGACTTTCCTCGCCACTGTCGCAGCCGCGCACCTGCCGCGAGAGGTCACAACCCTGTCACAAAGTCTTCAACGCCCGGTCACCGCCCACCCGCAGCATGCCGGCATGGACGCCCGACTCCCCCTGCTGCATGAGCTGCCTCTGGCCCCCCTGCTGCCCGACGATCCCGCCCCTGCCACGGACGCGGAGCTGCCCACCCTGCACTGGCGCAGCGTCTTCATTTCCGACCTGCATCTGGGCACGCCGGGCTGCCAGGCGCAGGCGCTGCTGGAGTTCCTGCGCAGCGTCCACTGCGAGCAGCTCTACCTGGTGGGCGACATCATCGACGGCTGGCAGCTCAAGCGGCGCTGGTTCTGGCCCCAGCTGCACAACGATGTGGTGCAAAAGCTGCTGCGCAAGGCCCGCAAGGGCACGCGGGTGGTGTTTGTGCCCGGCAACCACGACGAGTTTGCGCGGCGCTACGCCGGCCACAGCTTCGGCGGGGTCGAGGTCCAGCGCGAAGCCCTGCACCACAGCGCCGACGGGCGCCGCTTCTGGGTCATGCACGGCGACCATTTCGATGCCGTGGTCCAGTGCGCCCCGTGGCTGGCCCACCTGGGCGACCACCTCTACGAATGGGCGCTGGAAGTCAACCGGCACGTCAACTCCGCACGGGCCCGGCTGGGGCTGCCGTACTGGTCGCTGTCGCGCTACCTCAAGCTCAAGGTCAAGAGGGCGGTGAGCTTCATCGGCGACTACGAGGCGGCCGTGATCCGCGAGGCACGCCGCCGAGGCGTGGATGGTGTGGTCTGCGGCCACATCCACCATGCCGAACTGCGCGAGGACGGCGAGGTGGTGTATGCCAACTGCGGCGACTGGGTGGAAAGCCTCACGGCGCTGGTGGAACACCCCGACGGACGTTTCGAGGTGTTCGACTGGGCGGCCCATTGCGCCAGCCTCCCGCGCCCGCAGCCGGCGCCGCCGGCCCCCACCCGGCAGACCCTGCCCGTATGAGCACCGCGCGGCCGGCGCTGCGATGCGCCCTCAGCACCCACTTCATCCGCCCGTCACGGCACAGGCTGAACATCCCCGACATGGATCTGGACACCTGGAACGCCCCGCAGCCATGCCCGCGCAGCCGCAGCGCCGGGCAACGCTGCATCGAACAGATTGCCGCCCTGCTCGAAGGGCCGGGCCGGCGGCGCAGCGATCCCCGCGGGGGCACCGTGGCCGCCCTGCCCCATGCCCTGCAGTGCGCCCAGCTGGCCGAGTGGGCTCACGCTGAGGTGGAGCTGATCGGCGCGGCCCTGCTGCACGATCTGGGACACCTGCTCGGCAGCCTGGGTGGCCCCGCGCCGGCCGGGCTGGACCACGCCGGACAGGCGGCGCGCTGGCTGTCGCAGCACTGGGACGATGGCCTCACCGAACCGGTGCGTCTGCACTCGCTGGCCAAACGCTACCTGGTGGGCTTCGACCCCCGCTATGGCGAAGCGCTGTCGACCCCCTCCCTGCACAGCCTGGCAGTGCAGGGAGGGCCGATGACGCCGCTGGAGATGCGCCGCTTCGAGGCCCTGCCGCATGCCGGTGCGGCCATCAAACTGCGCATCTGGGACGACATGGCCCACCACCCCGGCAAGTCCACACCGCCCCTGCAGCACTACCTGGATCTGCTGGAGCGCCTGCTGCCGACCGAACCGCCCCGGCGCAGCCACCTGCCGATCGCCCTGCAGACCAGCGCCTGAAGGCGGGCGACCGCGCCCTTGCGACCGAGCTGTCGTGAAACTGCCTTCCTCCCGTCAAGAGGATTTCACCGGCGTCGGCCACCATGCGTCGCATGAACGCCCCCCTTCCTCCCACTGCGCAGCCGGTCGTCGCCCGACAGCCCGACCTGGCGTCGGCGGCGCACAGTTGCGGGATGCCCGTGCTGGCGCTGCTCGGTCTGGCGCTTCTGCTGTGGCTGCGCGGGTCCGGCAGCGACGCTGCGCCCCTGCTCTCGGCGGGCACCCCATTTGAAGCCCAGCTGCTGCTGGCCTTGAACCGCTGGGGCGCCCAGGCCCCCATCCTCTGGTCCAGCCTGAGCGTGCTCGGGCTGGGGCTGAGCGCCTGGCTTGTGCTGCTGATGCTGCTGCGCCCGGAGCGCCCGCACCATGCGCGGGTGCAGGCGGCCCTGATCTGGTGCCTGCCGATCGGCGGGCTGCTCACCCACCTGCCCAAGCAGTGGCTCGGCTGGCCCCGCCCGGCGGCCGTGCTGGGGGAGTCGCTGCAGGTCATCGGGCAGCCCCTGTTCCAGCATGCGATGCCCTCCGGACATGCTCTCACGGCCTTCACCGTCGCCGCCTTGTGCAGTCTGGGGAGGGTGGGGGCGCGCCCGTTGCGCCTGGGCCTGTGGCTGCTGGCGATGGCCGTGGCGCTGTCGCGGGTGGTCGTGGGGGCCCATTGGCCGGGCGATGTCCTGGCCGGTGCCGCGCTGGGCCTGCTGTGCGCCTGGCTGGGGTACCTCGCCGCCGGGCAGGGCCGCCTGTCTCAATGGTTGGCCCTCCGCAGCGCCCGGGTGGCGGCAGCCCTGCTGCTGGCCGCAGGCGGTGTGACGCTGCTGGGGCTGAAAACCGGCTACCCGCTGGCAGCCACCTTCCAGCTGCTCCTGGGGCTGGCGGCAGTGGGCGTGGCCACCGTGCGGGTGGTGTACTGGGTCGGTCTGTACCGGGGTGAGTCCAGCCTGCCGCGCCAGCCTGCGGCCACCCTGTGGAGACAGATCCGCCGCGGCAGCCGCAGCCTCCCCCCGGGCAGGGAGCAGTCTCGGCAGGCAGACACCCTGGGCCTGCACCTTGGGCGCCGGAACGCGGCGTGAGTGCAGCGCAGGCACCGGCCGACCTGCCCTTCTGGGCCGCCTGGGGCCGGCTGCTGCTGGCCCCGCTGGAGTCTGCCGCCCAGCTGCCGGCGGCGGTGTGGGCCATGGCGGCACTGGCTGTGATGCTCAGCCACGCCCTGCGAGCGAGCCGGCTCGCCGCGGAATGGGGGCCGCGCATCGGTCTGCGCTGGGGCACGGCCCTGCGGCTGGGCCTGCTGCACAATGCCGCCGTCTGCCTGCTGCCCTTTCGCAGTGGTGAACTGGGCTACGCCTGGTGGCTGCACCAGGGCTGGGGCGTGCCACTGCGCCAGTCGGCACCCAGCCTGCTGTGGCTGCGCCTGCAGGACCTGATCGTACTGGCGCTGCTGACCACCGCCTGCCTCCTGCCCGACGCGCTGCCGGACCCGCTGCCCGCCCCACTTCGGGTGCCGCTGGCCGGCCTGGCGGTTGCGGGCCTGGCCGCCCTCCTTGTCTGGCGACTGCAGCGGCCGATCCCTCAACGGCACCCCGATTCAGGCGACCCGGCCCCCTTGCGCTGGGCTCGGGCGCCGACCTTTGTCCACCCCCTGCAACGGGCCCTGCAGGCCGGCCTGCGCTCCACCGGCGGCTGGCGCGCCTGGTCCTTTGCGGCCCTGAACTGGGCCATCCGCCTGGCAGTGCAAGGGGGCCTGCTGGCCCTGCTGCTGGGGCTGCCGCTGTCGGCCGCGCTGCGCGGTGCTGCGGGTGGGGAATGGGGCGGCCTGCTGCCCCTGCAGCTGCCTGCCGGCATCGGGCCGCAGCAGGGCGGCGTCTGGCTGGCCCTGCAGTCGGCCCCGGTGGAGCTGCCCGCCGCCCTCACCGTGCTGGGAGCGGCTCTGTGTGTGCACCTGTTCTGGGTCGGTGTCGGACTCGCCGGCGCCGCAGCCGCAGCGCTGTGGCCGGGAGAACGGCCCTGGCACCGCCCGCCATCGACCGCCTGTCCGGCCTCCCTGCCTCAGGCCGAAGGACTCTCATGACCGCCCTGCCCTTGCGCCCTGTCGACGCCCTCGCCGCCCTGCCCGGATCCGGCCCGGCCCCTGCCGCCGAGCGGGAAGCCGGCCAGGCCGCCGGTACCCGGGCGCCCGTGCGCTGCGATGCCCTGCCGCCCCACCACCTGTCCGTGGTGGTGCCGATGTACAACGAGGTCGACAACGCCGCGGCGATGGTCCACGCGGTGGCGGCGGCACTGGCCGACCACCCGCAGCCCTGGGAGCTGATCGTGGTGGACGACGGCAGCCTGGACGGAACCGGCCATCTGCTGGAGCGGCTGGCCCGGCAGGCGACCTGCCCGCTGCGGGTGCTGCGTCTGGCGCGCAACTTCCGCCAGACCGCTGCGATGCAGGCGGGCATCGATGCGGCGCGCGGCGACGTCATCGTCACCCTGGACGGCGACCTGCAGAACGACCCGCGCGACATCCCCCGCCTGGTCGAGCTGCTGCTGCGCGACGACCTGGACATCGTGGCCGGCTGGCGCGAGCAGCGGCGCGACGGCTTCTGGCTGCGCCGCCTGCCGTCCCTGCTGGCCAACCGGCTGATCCGCCGCGTCACCGGGCTGCCCTTCCGTGACCTGGGCTGCAGCCTGAAGGCCTTCCGCGCCGAGGTGCTGCGCGAAGTGCGGCTGTATGGCGAGATGCACCGCTTCATCCCCGCCTGGCTGTCCACCGTCACCTCCCCTGCGCGCATGGGCGAGCTGCCGGTGCGCCACCACCCCCGCCGGCATGGCCGCTCCAAATACGGCCTGTCGCGCACGCTGCGGGTGCTGGTGGACCTGCTGGCGGTGACCTTCTTCCAACGCTACGCGGCGCGGCCAGGGCACTTCTTCGGCGTCATCGGCCTGGCCTTCACCGGCGTGGGGCTGCTGCTGCTGGGCCACCTGGGCCTGCTCAAGCTGATGGGCGAATCGGTGGGCGGCCGGCCCCTGCTGTCGCTGGGCTTCTTCTCCCTCATCGGCGGGCTGCAGTTCCTCACCACCGGGGTGCTCGCCGAGCTGCTCATCCGGGTGTACTACGGTGCCCGCCACGCCGCACCCTACGTGCTGCGGCCCGGCAGCGAAGCGGTTGACCGCCAACCCGGCAGCGAGGTCCCGGGGCATGGCTGATTCCAACCTGTCGCCCCTGCCCTCCCTCACGCCGTCGGTCAACGTCGGCGCCGCCGCCCCGATTCCACCGGCAGCGCGGTTGTCGCAGCGCAGCGGCGTGCCCCTGGAGCAGTCCGTGCTGGAGCGGCGCATCTTCCTCGCCTGGGCCCTGCTGCTGGCCCTGCTGCTGGGGCTGGGCCTGGGCCAGGTGCCCCTGTTTGACGTGGACGAAGGGGCCTTTGCCGAAGCCACCCGCGAGATGCTGGCCAGCGGTGACTGGGGCCACACCACCCTGAACGGCGAGGCGCGCTGGGACAAACCGATCCTCATCTACTGGCTGCAGGCTGCCAGCGTCAGTCTGTTCGGCCTGAACGAGGCGGCATTGCGCCTGCCCTCGGCGTTGGCGACCTGGGGCTGGACCCTGGCGCTGGCCGCCTTCGCCTGGCCGCGCTGGGGATTGACGGCGGCCCTGGCCGGAGCCAGCGTGTTGTTTGCCCAGCCCGGTGTGCTGCTGATCGGCCGTGCCGCCACGGCAGATGCGCTGCTGAACCTCTGGATCACGCTGGCTGCCCTGGACCTGTGGCGCCACGTCGAGGCGCGCACCACGGGCAACCCGGCCGACTCGACCGTCCCCCCTGCTGCCCGCCGAGCCCTGCGCCGGGCCGCACTGTTCATCGGCTTGGGGGTGCTGACCAAAGGGCCTGTGGCACTGCTGGTGACCGCGGCGCCCCTGCTGCTGTGGCTGGCCTGCACCGGTCCGCAGCGCTGGCGCCTGCTGCGCGGCCTGCTGGGCGATCCGCTGGCCTGGGGCCTGTTTCTGCTGGCCTGGCTGCCCTGGTACGGGTATGCGCTGCAACGCCACGGCTGGGACTTTGTCGAGGGCTTCCTGCTGCGCCACAACCTGCAGCGCTTCGATGCACCGTTGGAGGGTCACGGCGGCGGCATCGCCTACTACCTGCTGGTGCTGCCGGTGCTGCTGCTGCCCTGGACTGCACTGCTGCCCACCCTGCTGCGGCGCCTGCCGCAGCTCTGGTCCGACAGCCTGTCGCGCTGGCTGCTGCTGTGGGCCGGTTTCGTGCTGGTGTTCTTCAGCCTGTCGGGCACCAAGCTGCCGCACTACCTGCTCTACGGCATGCCGCCGCTGGCCCTGTTGCTGGGCCGGTTGTGGAAGCAGGAGCTGGTCACCGCGGCGGGTCCGCCGAGCCAGCCCGCAAACCGGTCGCAAGACCGGCCACGAGACCGGCCCACGTGGGGGCTGGCGCTGGTCGCGGTCAGCCTGTTCACGCTGCCCTGGCTGCTGCTGGGACTCAGCGCCGTGACGCAGGAGCTGGCACGTTCACGCTCCGGCGCCCTCAGCGATGTGCGGCTGCGTCTGCTGCTGAGCAACGGCCCCGACTGGCGGGGGCTGCTCGGCCCGGCCACCGCGGTCACCCTGGCGCAGGTCGCCGGCTGGTGGGCGCGCCTGCGGCTGGCGCGCTGCCGCAGCCTGGGCCCCAGCGCCGACACGCCGTCCCGCGGCTTGGCCATCGATGCGCTGCCTTGGGCGGTCGGCGCCGCCTGCTTCACGCTGTTTTGCACCTTGGCCCTGCTGCCCTGGTGGGGGGCGCACCTGCAGGGTCCCGTCCAGCGGCTGGCGTTGCAGACCAGACAACTGCAGCAGAACGCGCCCGGCGGTCCGGCCACCCCCACGGTGGTGCAGTGGGGCCTGCATCAGCCCAGCTTTGCGCTGTACCTGCAGCAGGAAGTGCCGCGCCGCACGCCGCGCCCCGGTGAATGGGCCCTGGTGCGGCGCGACCGCTTTGACCCGGCACGTTCGTTGGCGGATCCCCAGCAGGCCTGGGTGTCCCTGGCCGAGGACGGCGCCTTCCTGTTGCTGCGCCGCTGCGCGACACCCACCGACGCGGCTTCGTCGGCCCTGCCCGCCTCGCCCGACGCCACTGCAAACCCCCGCACCACTTGCCCTTGATCTTCTCTGATCAACCTGGATGCATCCTCAGGGCCACCGACACCCCCGCATCGATGACCGCCACCTCATGCCCTCCCTTGCCTGCGCCGCCTGAGTCTGAGTGTCGGTCGCCGGCACCGCTGCGACGCGGATGGCGCCCCCGCCGGGTCTGGCCGCTGGTCTGGCTGCTCTGTGCACTGCTGGCCACCGCCGTCTTTGTGCAGTGGCCGCAGCTGGACCTGTGGGTCAGCGAGGCCGTGCACCATCCGCAGTCCGGCTTCCTGTGGCGCGACAGCCCCTGGGTCACGGCCCTGTATGTGGCCATTCCCTGGGTGGGCCGCATCGCGCTGCTGCTGTGCCTGGCGGCGGCGCTGTGGCCCCGCCAGCGGCTGCGCCCCGGGCGGCCCAGCCGCTGGCACCGGCGCAGCCTGGCGCTGCTGGCGGTGCTGCTGGTCGGTCTGTGGGGCGCCGTCAATGCAGGGCTGAAGGAGTGGGTCGGCCGCCCCCGGCCGGTGGCGGTGCAGGCCTTCGGCGGCCCGCATCCCTTCCACACGCTGGGGCAATCCAGCCCGGCCTGCCAGCGCAACTGCTCCTTCGTGAGCGGCCATGCGGCCACGGGCTTTGTGGTGATGGCCCTGGGCATGGCGGGAACACCGCGGGTGCGGCGCCGCTGGGCCCTGGCCGGACTCGCCGCCGGGGCAGTGGCCGGCCTGGGGCGCATCCTGCAGGGTGGCCACTTTTTCAGCGACATTGTTTTTGCAGGACTGGTCATCGCCGCCGTCTGCCTGCTGCTGCGTCGGCTGTGGGTGATGTGGCGCTGGCTGCGTCGGCGCCATGCCCGCCGGGCCCGCCTGCAGGTGGCGCCGCAGGCAGGGCAGCCAGTGCAGCCTCAGCCTGGCTGAACGGGCACCATAGAAAGACCGACCCCAGCCTGAACAGACTCCTCCTGCGGTCAGCTCTTCAGCCGGCCATGCTCCACGGCCTCGCGCAGCAGGGCATGGATGCGGGTCTGCCAGCCAGGTCCGGTGGCCTTGAAAGCGGCCAACACGTCCGCGTCCACGCGCATGTTCAATGTCGGGCGCTTGACGGCCACAGGCGGCCGCCCGGGCGCACGCTTGACGGTCGCAGCGGACCAGTAGGCGGCCACGGCAGCAGAATCGTTCGGGTCGTAGGGCTCGCGCTCGGCGTCGGTCGCGGGGTCGTAGGCGATGGGCACATCCGCAGCGGATTCACGCTTGACACGGTCCCAGTCGGTGCCGGTCGGCTTGGCATCATTGGGCTTCCTGGTGGTTCGCATACAGCTTCCTTTCCTGCTTCGACGCGCGACGCAGCGAGATCGCTCGCACTTCGTCCAGCTCGCGCAGGACGTAGACCAGCACCAGCACCAAGCCAGCCACCTCCACCAACGCCACATCCATCCAACGACGTTCATCGCTGCGTGGCGATTCCAGGGTGAGCTTGTGCGGCGCGTCGAACACCAGCGGCGCATCCGCCAGGGACAGCCCGTGCTTGGCGATGTGGGCTGCGTCCTTGTTCGGGTCGAAGGTGAATCGCATGGTGTTGATTTATTGTATGGGCAACAATCAATCGCATCAACCTGCGGACTCCTCACACAAATTCGCCTGAAGGGTCTACCTGATGCTCACCCGCGGGGCATGACGCGCCGGCTTCACCTGCTGCAGTCGCTCAAAGAAGCGGCCGGGCTGCTGGCGCCGGGGGGCGTAGCCGAGGCGCTGCGCGCCGGCCTGGCGGGCCTGCTCGGCCGCCAGGTTCATCAGGGCCCGACCGACGCCGGCACCGGCCCCGCCGGGCCAGACCGTCAGGTCGTCCACCCAGGCGGCCGGCGCACCCGCGCCACCCAGCGACGGCAAGAGGTACAAGGTGAGCACCCCCACCACCTGTTCGCCCCGGCGTGCCAACCAGACCTGGGCACCGGCGGCCAGCACCTGAGAGAGGGAGGCGGCCACCCGGGACGCCCCCTCTTCCCGCTGCGTGGGCGCGGTCCCGCAGGCGGCCATCAGCTGCCACAGGCCCAAGGCATCGGCCACCCCGGCCGCTTCCAGCGTGATCGGCACCGGTCGGCGCACCACCGCGGCACCGGCACGCACACCGGACTTCACCACCTGGACGGTGGCCGAACCCAGGGCCTTCAGTGTGGCCGCGGCGGCCTTGGCGGGGCGGCTCATGCGGCTCTCCCTTCGGTGGTGGCACCCGAGCAGGTGCAGGGGCATCGACGCAGGGCAGGTCCGAGGAGCCTCATCGCTGCACCTGCCCTCAGTGCATCAACTCGATGGACGCATTCGCCGGCACCACCAGCAGCCGCGGCCCGCAGGTGAGCATCAGCTCGATCGACGCATCGTTGGCGGCCGACTGCCAGGCCTGCCGCATGCGCCAGAAGTGCCGGCTCAACCCTCCCACCCGCAGCTCCACCGCGTCGGAGCGGTCCGGGCTGGTCAGGCGCAGGCAGCCGGTCAGGTCGGCATCCCCCGGCTCCTGGCGCTGCCGGCGGGGCCGTCCCAGGGACAGCTGCGGCACCTCGATCAGCAGGGTGCGCGCAGTGCTGGGCAGCGGAGCCTGCGGCGCCGACCCGGGCAGCGGCCCCTGCTGCGCCGACCAGTACTGTGCGCTGGCGTGCGCAGAGCGCGCCCACACCACCTGTGCACGACGCCAGTCGTCCACCACCGCCACGCCGGGGCGGCTGCCCAGCCAGTCCCACAGGGCCCACAGGGGCAACTTCGACTCCATCAACCCCGGGCACAACGACACCGGCCCCCGGCAGCGGCGCAGCAGTGCGGCTGCGGCCGGGCCCAGCGGCGCCGGTGCCTGGTCCTCCTCCTGCACCAGCAGCAACCGGCCGACCGGCATCTGCCGCACCAGCTCGATCGAGGCCCCGGGCGCCTGGGGCCGAGGCGCTGGTGCAAGCGCCGATGCCCCGGGCAATGCCGTGGGTGATACCAAGGCAGTCGGTCGGTCAGGTGGGCTCATGTTCATTTCTCCAGGGCCGGCAGCACCGGCCGCTCACCCCGCAGCTCGGCAGGGTTCGATCCGCGACTTGGCAGATGCTGCCGTCGTCCGATGACCCGGGCGTGACGCCAGCGTGCCCTGCCTGTCGTCGCGCGCCGCGTCACCCGGCTGTCACTCACCGGTCACCGGGCTGTCGCACCCACCGGGCAGGCTCGCGGGCTGCTTCGCAACGGCGCATCCCATGCCTCCTGGATTTCATCGGCTGATCGCGGCGCAGTTCGCCTCGGCCCTCGCCGACAACGCTGTCCTCATCGTCACCATCGCGCTGTTGCAGCAGCAGGGTTCTGCCCCCTGGCTGGCGCCGCTGCTGAAGTTCGGCTTCACGCTGTCGTACGTGCTGCTCGCCCCGGTGGTGGGCCCCCTGGCCGACGCCTTCCCGAAGGCCCGCCTGATGGCGGTGATGAACGGGGTGAAGGTGCTCGGCGTGCTGGCGCTGCTGTGCGGGCTGGACCCGCTGCTGGCCTTCACGGTGATCGGCTTCGGTGCCGCCGCCTACGCGCCGGCCAAGTACGGGCTGATCACCGAATTGGTGCCCGGCGAACAGCTGGTGCGCGCCAACGGCTGGATCGAGGTGTCGGTCGTTTGTGCCGCGCTGCTGGGCACGGTGCTGGGTGGCGCACTGGTGAGCCCCTGGCTGCTGGCGGGCCTCACGCAGGCCGCCACCGCAGGGGACGGCCACGCGGCGGCAGGCCTGGGGCAATGGCCTGCGGGCGCCCTCAGCGGCTCGCTGCTGCTGTTGCTGGCGGTGTATGCCGCCGCCGCGCTGTTGAACGCGGGCCTGCCGGACAGCGGGGCGCGCTACCCGGCCTCGGCCGTCCACCCGCTGCGGCTGACCCGCGAGTTCCTGGGCGCCAACCGCACCCTCTGGCGCGACCCCGGCGGCGGACTCTCACTGGCGGTGACCACGATCTTCTGGGGGGTGGGCGCCACGCTGCAGTTTGCGGTGCTGGGCTGGGCCGCCCAGGTGCTGCTGCTGCCGCTGGAGCAGGCGGCCTACCTGCAGGGTGCGGTGGCGCTGGGCGTGATCGCCGGAGCGGCAGCCGCGGCGCGCTGGGTGACGCTGTCCGGCGCCAGGCGCATGCTGCCGTTGGGGGTGCTGCTGGGTGCGATGATCGCCGCAGCCGCCTTCACCCCCTCGCTGGCCTGGGCGTTGCCGCTGCTGGCGGGGCTGGGCGCGGTGGGCGGCCTGCTGGTGGTGCCGCTGAATGCGCTGCTGCAGCACCGCGGGCACCAGCTGCTCAGCGCCGGCCGGTCGATCGCGGTGCAGGGCTTCAACGAAAACGCCAGCGTGCTGGGCATGCTGGCGGTCTATGCCGGCCTGCTGGCGGCCGAGGTGCCGATCGTGGCGCTGATGTGTGGCTTCGGCCTGTGCATCGCACTGGCCATGGCGCTGCTGTGCTGGCGGCAGCGGCGGCCCAGTCAGGGTTGCGAGGGCAAGGCCGCCGCCCGCGGCTGAGGCGACTCAGCGACCTGCACCTGCGGAGCCTGCCCAGGTCCAACCGGCAGCGCCTCGAGCATCCGTTCGAAGCGCCGGGCAATGCCTGGCCAGCCCAGCTCGGCCACCCTGGCGCTGGCCCGCTCACCCAGGCTGCGGCGCTGCTGGCCCTGCAGCGCCAGCAGCAGCGCCTGACGCAGGAACTCGCTGTCCTGGCCCGGCGGCACCAGCTGGCCATCCCGGCCGCTGGCGATCAGCTGGCCCGCCGCTGCGCAGTCGAAGGCCAGCACCGGGAGCCCGCTGGCCATGGCCTCGGTGACGACGTTGCCGAAGGTTTCGGTCAGGCTCGGGAACAGGAACAGATCGGCCGACGCATAGTGCGCCGCCAGGTCCACCCCGCTGCGGTGACCGGCGAACAGCGCCTGCGGAAAGCGCTGCTGCAGCTCGGCACGGCGCGGGCCATCGCCCACCAGCAGCAGGCGGCTGCCGGGTTTGACGCGCTGCACTGCCTCGGCCACTTGCAGCAGCAGGTCCAGGTTCTTCTCGGCGGCCAGGCGGCCCACATAGGCCAGCACCAGGTCGTCGGGCCCCACGCCCCAGGTGCTGCGCAGCGCATGGCTGCGGCGCGCAGGGTGGTAGAGCCCGGTGTCGACCCCGCGGCCGATCACTTGCAGCCGCTCGAAGCCCTGCCCGGCCAGCTCCCGGCACAGCGCCTCGGTGGGCACCGTGGTGGCCCGGCAGCGGTTGTGGAAGCTGCGCAAACCCGCCAGCAGCAGCGGTCGCAGCGGCCCCAGGCCGTAGTGCCGGCTGTAGGCGTGGAAGTTGGTGCGGAAGTCGGAGGTCACCGGCAGCCCCAGCCGCCGCGCCGCCAGCAGCGCGGCCCAGCCCAGCGGCCCCTCGGTGGCCACATGCACCGCCTGCGGCCGCCAGGCACGCCACAGTGCCTGCAGCCGCGCCGGAGCGGCCCAGCCCAGGCGCAGCGAGGGGTACAAGGGCAGCGCCGCGCCGCGGCACAGCACCGTCTCCAGACGGTCCTGCGGGGTCGGCAGATCCCCCGCCCCCTGGCTGGGGCGCAGCAACTGGATCGAATGGCCCCGCAGCAGCAGCGCGTCCACCAGTCGAGCGGCGGACATCGCCACGCCGTTGACCTCCGGCGGCCAGGTCTCGGTGACGTAGGCGATGCGCAGGGGGCCGGCGGCAGCTTGGATCGGTGTCATGCGCCGATGCTGCCTGCAGCCTGCAACAGCACGATGACAGGCACCGACGGCAAGGACGGCATGGAAGGCCCGACACCGCACGGCGACGCCGAACTGACACAGCGTCGTCACCGTCGATTCACGCAACGCGGGGATGCTCGCCGACGTTTTCCTCAACCCCAACCTGACTGGAGATCCCTCGTGTCCCAACCCACGACCGCATCGTCCCCCAACCTCTCGCAGCGCCTGGACGAACTGCGCTGGGACGACCACCGCTACTACCACCAGAGCCGCATCAACCAGACCCTGCACCTGATCAGTGCCTGCGCCTTCGTGGTGGCCTATGGGGTGCTGTTCTTCGACCCGGCCAGCGCCGCGCTGATCGGCTGGTGCGTCTCGATGGTGGCGCGCCAGTCCGGCCACTTCTTCTTCGAACCGCGCGGTTTCGACCAGGTCAACCAGGTCACCGACGAGTACAAGGAGAAAGTGAAGGTCGGCTACAACATGCAGCGCAAGACGGTGCTGCTGGCCGTCTGGGCTGCGCTGCCGATGCTGCTGTGGCTCACCCCGTCGCTGTTCGGGCTGATCGAGCCGGCCGAGGGCTTCGACGGCTGGCTGCACGACGTGGGCATCGCCTGGCTGGCACTGGCCCTGCTGGGCCTGGCCTTCCGGGTTCTGCAGCTGGGCCTGCAGGGCCGTTGGAGCGATGGCCTGATCTGGCTGCTCAAGATCGTCACCGACCCGCTCAACGACATCCGGCTGTACCACAAGTCGCCGCTGTACCTGCTGCGCGGTGAGCTGATCGACCCGATGCCGCATGCGCGGCGCGGCTGAATGCCGCTGCCGGGCCCGCTGCACGGCGGCCCGGTGGGGGTGTTTACCTCACAAGAAAACGCCGGGCCACCCCAAGTTTTCTTGCGCCCCCGCGGGGGGCCGGGACGGGTATCACCGGGCCCTTGGGGGTGCTCGGCACTCAGCCGGCCGTCCCGCCCGGGCTGCCGCTGCGGCCGAAGCGCTCGGACAGCAGCTCGCGCAGCAGCCCGCGCTTCAGGTCACTGTGGGTCACCCCCGGCGCCTTCCACCACCAGCCGTCGCGCTGCATGGCCTGGCCGGCGACAACGAAGCGGTCGCACACTGCTTCGAAGTCCGCCGCCTCGTAGTTGAGGCTGAACACCAGCCGGCCGCTGCCCACCCAGCTCAGCGCCAAGCCCTGGGCGCGCAGGTAGAACTGCAGCATCCAGTGGTAACGCGAGGGCTGGGTGTACAGCACCGTCCAGATGGTCGAGAGGTTTGCCAGGCGCACCGGCAGACCGGCGGCCTCCAACCGCTGGTTGAGCCGCGCGGCGCGGCCATCCCAGCGCTCGTCCAGGCCGTCGTAGAGCGCACGCACCTCGGGCGACTGCAGCCGCTCCAGGAAGACCTGCATCGCGCCCATCACATAGGGATGCGAATTGAAGGTGCCTCGCGCGAAGCACAGGTCGGCAGGCCGCTGCGGGCGGAAGCGCTGCATCAAATCGCGCCGACCGCAGACCACCCCCACCGGCAGGCCGCCGCCCAGGGTCTTGCCGTAGGTCACCAGGTCCGCCTGCACCCCGAAGTACTGCTGCGCACCACCGGGCGCGAGGCGGAAGCCCACAAACACCTCGTCAAAGATCAGCACGATGCCGCGCTCGCTGCACACCTGGCGCAGCCGCTGCAGCCAGGCGGTGTAGGCGGCGCGGTCGAAACCCGCGCTGCGGCTGCCATCCACCAGCGAGGAGTCGCCCGGCGCCGCGCTGTTGGGGTGCAGGGCCTGCAGCGGGTTGACCAGCACGCAGGCCACATCGCGGCGCTGCGCCAGCACCTTCAGGCTGCGCTCGCTCAGGTCGGCCAGGGTGTAGGTCTCGCGCGGGGGCAGCGGGTTGCCGGGGCCGGGCTGCACGTCCTCCCACCAGCCGTGGTAGGCGCCGGCAAAACGCACCAGGTGGCTGCGGCCGGTGTGGTAACGCGCCAGGCGCACCGCCTGCATCACCGCCTCCGTGCCGGACATGTGGAAGCTCACCTCGTCCAGCCCCGAGATCGCCTTCAGTCGCTCCACGTTGGACAGCACCACCGGGTGGTAGGCGCCCAGCACCGGGCCGAGTGCCGACACCCGCTCGGCACCCTCGGCGATGCAGGTCTTGTAGAAGTCGTAGCCGAACAGGTTGACGCCGTAGGAGCCGGTGAGGTCGTAGAAGCGGTTGCCGTCCAGGTCCTCCACCTGCACACCCTCGCTGGACTGCAGGAAGGCGCCCAGCTGCAGGTGCTCGCGCAGGTAGGGGCTGAACTGGAAGGGCACCCGGTAGCGGCCGGTGAACTGCAGGTCCGGCAGGTGCTCGCGGGCGCGTGCGGTCATCGCGGCGCTGCGGGCAAAACGCTCGCGGTAGAGGGCGCACAGCCGCTCGAAACCCTCGCGGCGGGCGCCCACCACATCGGGCGGCGCGTCGTCGGCGGCAAAGAAGCGCGCCTCGTCGTAGGCATAGCCGGGAATCAGCCCGGCGATGCGTTTGGCCAGGCGCGAATGGCCGGCCAGCGAGCGGTGCTTGGCCCGCGACAGCATCAGGCGCCGGTGCAGGCGCGGCAGGCTCGCGGCCAGTGCGGCCAGCGAGACGGAAGTGAGAGCAAAAGTGGGGTCCATGGGGCCTCATCAACAACAACCCCCCGGATGTAGCCGGATCGATTGACAGGCCGATGAAACCGAACACCGTCCCCCCCGATTCCACCCACCCTGCCGGGCCACCCCACCACAGCGGCTGGCGCACCTGGCGCGACCGCCTGCTGCTGCAGGAGGACCTCAACTTCCTGCTCACCAACCGCATCCCCCGCATCACCGCCACCCGGCTGATGGGCTGGTACAGCGGCCTGCGCAGCCCCTGGCTGACGGCGTTGTCGATCCGCATCTGGCGCGCCTTCAGCGACCTGGACCTGAGCGAGTCCAGGCAGCAGCACTTCAACAGCCTGCAGGAATGTTTCACCCGCGAACTGGTGGCCGGCGCCCGCCCGGTGGATGCGCGGCCCGAGCTGCTCACCAGCCCCAGCGATGCCATCGTCGGCGCCTGCGGCCGGGTGCAGGGCAACCAGCTGTTCCAGGCCAAGGGCTTCCCGTACGCGCTGGAGGAACTCTTCGGCCCGAGCCAGGACCCGGCCGACTTCCGCGACGGGGTGTACGTCACGCTGAGGCTCACCTCGGCGATGTACCACCGCTTCCACGCTCCGCAGGACGGCCGGCTGGAGCGGGTCACCTACCTCAGCGGCGACACCTGGAATGTCAACCCGATCGCCTTGAAGCGCGTCGAAAAGCTGTTCTGCCGCAACGAACGGGCGGTGCTGCGCCTGCGGCTGGACCGCGGCGGCCACCCCATCGCGCTGGTGCCGGTGGCCGCCGTGCTGGTGGCCAGCCTGCGCCTGCATGCGCTGGACGTGCTGCTGCACCTGCGCTGGAAGGGGCCCAACGAACTGCCCGTGCCTGCCGATCGCGCCGCCTTCCGCAAGGGGGAGGAGCTGGGCTGGTTCCAGCACGGCTCGACGATCATCGTCTTCGCTCCGCCCGGCTTCGAGCTCTGCGAGGGCATCGCTGCCGGGGCGCGGCTGAAGATGGGTCAACCCCTGCTCAGATGGCCGCAGACTGCCACGCCAGCGTCACACGGCGGGGCTACGTTGGGGTGAAGTCCCTCTGAGCCGTACCGCCATGAAGCATCCGCTCCCTCCCCTGGTCCCCGTCACCCTCCCAACGCCCCACCGGCCCTTTGATCTTCCCCACACCTTGGCCGGCACCTTGCCCGACCTCCTGGCCGCACCCCTGACAGACACCCAGCCTCAGCAGCCCCGGCCCGACACCGCCGAGGCCCAAGTCCCGGCCCTGCCCGACCCCGGCTGGGCGCCGCAGGACTGCACCGCGCTGATCGACCTGCTGCTGGAGCTGCGCCAGGACATGCTGGCGCAGGAGGCCCTGCTGGCCCCTCAGATCGAGGCGGTGGCCCCCACCCACCGCGCCAGCGCGCGCAACTTTGCCCACTACCTGGCGCTGCGCAGGGGCGACCGTCGCGCACTGCAGGAGCAGCTCGCTGCGCTGGGGCTGTCCTCCCTGGGCCGATCGGAGGCCGCGGTGCTGGCCAACCTGGACAAGGTGCTGGGCCTGCTGCACCGCCTGGCCGGCCGCCCCTGGCAGGACCACTCCGCCGGGGAACCCATCGGCCTGCACGGCGGCCAGCGCCTGCTGCAGGCGCACAGCAATGCCCTGCTCGGCGCCGCCCCCGCGGGGCGCAGCGTGCGCATCATGGTCACCCTGCCCAGCGAGGCGGCCAGCGACCCCGCCCTGCTGCGCCGCCTGGTGGACGCCGGCATGGACATCGCGCGCATCAACTGCGCCCACGACGAAGCGCCCGCCTGGACCGCCATGGCCGCCGGTGTGCGGGCCGCCGCCCAGGCCGCCGGCCGCCCGGTGCGGGTGCTGATGGACCTGGGCGGCCCCAAGCTGCGCACCGGGCCGATCGCGGCCGGCCCGGCCGTGCTCAAGCTCCAGCCCCGGCGCGACAGCTTCGGCCGCGTGATCGCCCCAGTGACCCTCGGCCTGCGCCCGCCGGGCAGCCGCCTGCCGGTGCCGGGCGCCGATGCACAGCTGAGTGTGGATGGCGACTGGCTGGCGCGCCTGAGGGTGGGTGACGAGCTGAACCTGACCGACGCCCGCGAGGCCCGCCGCACGCTGCAGGTGGTGGCCTGCGGAGAAGCGGGCGTGCGGGTGGAGAGTGGTCACACCCTCTACCTGCTGCCCGGCACCGAGGTGCAGGGACCGAGCCACTGGACGCCGGCCGAGCCACAGCCTGGACCCCGGTCGGACGCCCACCCTGCGCCCCATCGCAGCCACCCTCACAGCAGCGGCCGTCCGCAGCGATCACCCCACTGCACCCGCCTGCAGGACATCCCCTGCCGTCCCGGCAGCCTGTTCCTGCGGGTGGGCGACCGCCTGCGCCTGACGCGCGGCGGCATCGCCAGCCCGCGCAGCCGCGAGGAGGCCGATGCGCAGGGCCCGGCCGAGCTCCAGCTGGCCTGCACCCTGCCGGAGGTGTTCGGCCAGGTTCACCCGGGTGAACGGGTGCTGTTCGACGATGGCCGCATCACCGGCGTGATCCGCCAGGCCGAGGCCGACGGGCTGCAGGTGGACATCACCCACACCCGCCCCGGCGGCAGCGTGCTGGCCGCCGACAAGGGCATCAACCTGCCCGACAGCGCCCTGGACCTGCCCGCACTCACCGACAAGGACCTGGCCGACCTGACCACCGTGGCCCGCATCGCGGACCTGGCGGGACTGTCCTTCGTGCAGCGCGCCGAGGACGTCCGGACCCTGCGCCACCAGCTGCAGGCCCAGGGCGCGCCGAACCTGGGCGTGCTGCTGAAGATCGAGACCCGCCGCGCCTTCGAGAACCTGCCGGAGCTGGTGCTGGCCGCGATGGCCGGCGAAGCCGCCGGCCTGATGATCGCCCGCGGCGACCTGGCGGTGGAATGCGGCTACGAACGCCTGGCCGAGGTGCAGGAGGAGCTGCTCTGGGCGGCGGAGGCCGCCCACCTGCCGGTGGTCTGGGCCACCCAGGTGCTGGAAACCCTGGCCAAGACCGGCCAGCCTTCCCGCGCGGAGATCACCGATGCGGCCATGGGTGAACGCGCCGAATGCGTGATGCTCAACAAGGGGCCGCACATCGTCGCGGCCATGCACACCCTGGACGACATCCTGCAGCGCATGCAGGCCCACCAGGACAAAAAGCGCTCGCTGTTGCGAGCGCTGGGGGCCTGGCAGAGGCGTTGAACCCCCGGCCCGGCACCTGCACCGGCCTGCCCCGCACAGGTATCGAAGGGTCGGCACGAAGACGGCGCATCGGGTGCCGGGAGGGGATTTCGGCTGAATCCGGCAATCCATCGGCCGAATCGCCTGCAACGCCCCAGAAAGAGAGGGTATTCGGCCGCAGGGTGACCTCCTAGAGTCGGCTCCAGTGTTTCTGCCGCGTCAACCAGGAGTCGCCATGTCCATCCCCCACCTTCTGCGCCGGACATCGGCCGCCACCGTGCTGGCCTTGGCCACAGTGCTGCCGGCTCAGGCCGAGACCCTGGTGTACGCCACCGGTTTCGAGGCACCGGGCTTCTCGACCGGGCCGATCGGCGGGGGCTACTATGACCTGCCGCAGTGGACCCACGCCAACGGCTGGTCGGCCTGGCCGAACCAACCGTACAGCGCAGCCCCCAGCCCCTGGGCGGTGGTGAGCGACCTGCGCGCTGCCAGTGGAACGCAGTCGCTGAGGATGAGCGTCGACGACAGCAGCAACAGCCAGATCATCGTCGGTCGCACCATCCCTGCCCCCGGCCTGCCCCTGGGCAACTTCGGCGTTGCGATGAACTTGTACATCGAGCAAACGGCCGACAGCGACGTGACCTGGTCCATGGGCCTGTCCGACGGCTACGCCACGCTGATCGGCATGTCCTTCCTGCCCGATGACCGGGTGCAGTTCGGGCATCGGCTGATGCACACGTCGTCGCTCTATACCCCCGGATTCGACCTGCACAACACCTGGTTGACGTTGCGCATGGAGTCGAACCCCGCCGACAACTCCAGCGTGCTGCTGACCGTCGCGGGGCGGGGGCAAACCTGGCAGCAGGTGGTCACCAGCCCGGGCGGCGCGGCCACGTCTTTCTACACCTCCGGGGCCTACCCCTCTTTCCCCCTCTACAAGGATGGCGTGGCCTACATGGACAACCTGCGCATCGGCAGTGACCTGGCTCCCAGTGTGCCGGTGCCCGAACCGCAGACCTGGGCACTGATGCTGCTCGGCCTGGGTGCGCTGGCGCGCAGCGCCCGGCAACGGGCCGGGCGCTGAACTGCAACCTCGATCAGAAGTTGTAGCGCAGACCCACGCCGAAGGCGCGCGGATCCTTGCCGGCGGCGGTCACGGCCGGGAAGTTGTCGGAGGCGACGAAGGTGCCCTTGGCGTTGTCATCGTTCTGCAGGCGGGCAAAGTAGCTGTACACCGCCAGGCTCTTGTCGAAGGCATGGTCCACCTGCAGCGCAGTGGCAGAGACGGCGTCCTTGGCGTTGTCGGCCGACTCGCCGGAGCGGCCCAGGCTCAGGCGCAGCGTGGTGGCGCCCAGCGCGTAGGCACCGGTGGCCATCAGGTTGCTGGTCTTGCGGCCAGCGCTGTTGTCCAGGCGGCTGAACAGCAGGCCGCCGGTGAAGTCGGCCACCTTGATGCCCAGCACGGCCTTGTGGGCCTTCATCGCCGAGCCGTCCGCGGTGGCGGTCGGGGCGATGTAGTTGGCCTGCGACTGGGTGGCCAGGCCGGCATTGAACATGCCGTCGTTGTACTCCACCGAGGCACCCCACATGGCCTTGCCGTAGGCCGGCACCGTGGCGGTAGCAGCCTTCTTGCCTTCATCGGGCGCAAACGCCAGCTTGGCCACCACCGCATTGGCCAGCTTCGGACTGGTGTACTGCAGCATGCTGGTCTTGCGGGTGTGCACGTTGTCGAAGTTGGCACTGCCGATGGCCACACGCGAGGCCTTGCCGTGGATGATCACTTCTTCCAGGTCACCCTGCGCCCACAGGTTGTAGGCACCTCCGCCCAGGGTTTTCAGCGGCATGTCGTGGTTGCCCAGAATCAGGGTTCCGGCCGCACCACTCTTGATGCCGACAAAACTGTTGCGACTGGCGAACGCCTTGCTGTTGCCGGAATCATCCGGAGCAATGGCGGTTTCCACCTGGAAAATACCGCTGAAAGCAGGGCTGACCTTGTGTTCGCCACGCAGACCGATGCGGGAAATGAAATTGTTCACCGACATGCGGCTGGTGTCGCCGTCGTTGTTCTGCTCCAGCGCCAGATCGATGCGGCCGTACCAGTTGAACTCGGGGGACTGGGCGAAGGCGGAGGAAGAGGCCATCGACAGCGTCGACAGGGCAGCCAGAGCGAGAAAGTGCTTGCGAGCGTTGGAATGCATTTCTGATCCTTGATGTGGGATGAATCGAATGCCCGACGGAGTTTCTCTGCCCCCATTCAGACACCAGCCCACAGGATAGAAACGCAATATGGCAACCCGTTGAAACCCGATACCCCAACGGATGAAATGGGCAATTTCATTGAAACTGCCGCATTCCCGCAACGTCATCAGCCCTTCATATCCCTGTCAAACTCGAAAATTCACCGGAGCCAACCCGCCGCCGTCAAGGCAGGGTCACGCCGGCGGCGGTCACCACCGTCTGGTGCGAATACTCCGAGCGGGCCGGCCGCGCCACGGTGCCCTGCGCCACCACATAGTCCGCAAAGGTCTGGGTGTAGAGCAGGTAGGTGTTGACGTAAGCGCCGGCGGTGAAGATCGGCCCGAAGGTGCTGTAGCCGTCGCGGCCGGAGGCCACGAAGTCGTTGGTCACCAGCGTGTAGGTGCGCGCCGGATCGATGGCCGACCAGATGCCGGTGCTGCGATCCTTGACCTGCACGTTGCTGAAGCGGCTGCCCTTGGCCCGGGTCATGTCGAGGTCCCAGCGCAGGCCGGCTGCGTAAGGATGGGAGCCGCTGGACTGGGCGTTGTCCAGGTGGTTGGACACCCCATCCTCCAGCGCAGCGACCATCTGCGCACCGGTGACCTCCAGCTCCACCAGCACGTTGGTGAAGGGCAGCAGGGTGAAGGCGGTGTTCATCGTCAGCGTACCGGCGGCCACCGGAACGCGCACGCCCCCGGCGTTCTGCAGCGCGAAGTGGGCCCGCTTGCTGGCGGCCAGGAAGGCTTGCGCCACCACCTGGGCCGCATCGCTGCCGCGAGCCTGCAGGTTGGCTTCCGAGCCGGCTTCGATGCAACCGGCCACGCCATTGGAGCGGTTGGTCGATTCACCGGGCACCCGCACCAGACACAGCGCCTCGCTGGCGCTGCCGATGGTCTTGGCCTTCTCGGCGGCCACCTGCGCGGAGTAGCCGGCCAGGAGGGTGGCGGCGCCCGCATCCGGGGTCGTCACCTTCACACGGGCGTCGGCCGCCAACGTGCTCGTGATCGCAGCCTGGGTGGCGCTGTCCACCGCCACGAAGGTACCGGTGGTGTCGGCGCGCTTGAAACTGTCGCCGATCACCAGCGAGGCGTTGCCGCCGCAGCTGTCCACCGCACCGGCCTGGTTGAACTTGACGTTCATCAGGCCGAACACCTTGCTGTATTCCCAGGCCTGGCCGATGCAGACGGTGGCACCGTCCTTGTTGGTCACCATCGTCGGGTAGGCGCCCGAGGCGGTCAGGCCCAGGGTGGTGAAGTCGCCCAGCAGGGTGTGGGAGTCGCCGCCGATGATGACGTCCACATCGGTCAGCCGGGCGGCCATGGCCTTGTCCGCTTCGTAGCCCTGGTGCGTCATCAGCACGATGTGGCGCACACCCTGGGCCTTGAGCTCGTCGATGGTCTTTTGCGCCGTGGTCACCTCGTCCAGGAACTGCGTGCTGGCCAGCGGGCGCGAGGAGTTGCTGGTCTTGCCGGCGATGTCGATGCCGATGATGCCCACCTTCACACCGTCGTAGGTCTTGGTGATGTAGGGCTTGATCAATGACGTACCGGTGGGGTTCAGCGGCGTGCCGCTGGCGGGCACGACGTTGGCACCCAGCACCGGGGTCTGGCAGGCGCCGGTGTAGAGCATGTCGATGAAGTCGCGCGCCGCCTGGTCGCCGTCGTCGAACTCGTGGTTGCCCAGCTCGAAGGCGTCGAAGCAGATGGTGTTCATCATCTTCGCGTCGACTTCACCCTTGAAGAAGGTGTAGTAGAGCGTGCCGGTCACCGCATCCCCGGCGTGCAGCTTCAGCAGGTTCTTGGTGCCGGCCTGGGCATTGAACAGGCTGGTCAGGCGGGCAAAACCGCCCAGTTCCACCTGGGTGGACACCCCGTCGATCGTCAGCGCCACGCCGCTGAAGGGCTCCAGCTGAGAGTGGTGGTCGTTGATGTGCGCAATGTTCAGTTCGATCGCCGGGAAGGTCGGCGCAGCGCTCTTCTCGTCGTCATCGTCACCGGAACCGCAGGCCGACAACGAGGCCAGCGCGAAGGCGGACAGGGCGATGACACCGGCACGCAGGCCAGGCAGGCCGGGAAGGAAGGGATGTGCGGACATGGCGCTTTCACGGGAAGGTTGCAGACTGTGAAATGCTGCAAACCTTGCGTGAAACCCCCGTGACGGGCATCCCCGTTCTTCGCCTGCCAGGGCCCGGGTCAGAGCCCGGGCCAGGGGAGACGGTCAGGCCTTGCTGCGCTTGGCCTTCTCGCCCTTGCCTTTGGGCCGACCGGTCTTGACCAGCGGCACCGCCGCCAGGGCCTGCGCCAGATCCGCATCGTCCAGGCTGGCCAGCAGTTTCAGGCCGGCCCGCAGCAGCTCGCTTTTCTTGATCGGCATCGGCAGGGCCAGTGCGCGGCGCTTGAGTGCGTCCAGCTGCTCGTACTCGTCCTGCGGCATGGTGAAGCTGTCGCGCACCACGTCGCAGTCCACCTCGGCACGCACCAGGCTGGGCAGCGCACGGGAGGCCGCCGGGGCAGCCACCTTCTTCGGCCCCGCAGCGGCCTTGTCTGCCGGCGCTGCAGCGGCCTTGCGGGTCGCTGCGGCCTTTCGCGGGGCCGGCTTGGCGGCTTCCGGCTGGGGAGCGTCCTTCTTCTCCGTCTGGGGAGCAGCCTTCTTGGCCGCACGCCGCTTCCTGGCGGGTGATGCGAGCTCTGCAGCAGGCGCCGCAGCAGTCACGGCGCCGTCCTCTGTTGACGCGGAGGCCGCGGCTTCAACGAGGGCGGACAAGCTCTCGGCGTTGCCGGTGTCGCTGATGTTGCCGGTATCGGTGGGAATGGCGGGAAAGGCGGGAATGGCATTCATGCAAGCTCCTCAAAGGCCCCCTGACGTGAGGCCAGGAAATGAATCATACGGTATACCGCGTTTCCAGATCCATTCCACTCTCACTGCGGCCTGCACGTGCCACCATGGCACTTCAGTCCGGCTGATTGCGCCCCTTGATCCAGCGCCAGCCCAGTGTCGCGATCACCACCGTCAACGTGACGATCAGGCCCAGCATGACCCAGAAGCCATGCCCCGACTCCCGCAACGGCACGCCGCCGACGTTCATGCCGAACAGGCCGGACACCAGGTTGATCGGCAGGGCCAGCACCGTGACCACGGTCAGCATGAACAGTGAGCGGTTGTTCTCCTGCGCCACCCGGGCGCCGATCTCGTCCAGCATCGACTTGATGCGCTCCTGCAGTGCGGCCATGTCGCGCAGCACCAGCGCAAACTCCTCATGGGAGCGGTGCAGGTGCTGCACATCGTCGGCCGTCACCCAGTGCGGCGGGCGCGACAGCGTGCGCAGCAGCGCGCTGGGCTCCGGCGCCAGCAGGCGCTGCAGCCGCACCATCAGCCGACGCAGGCGCGCCAGCTCACCGATGTGGGTCTGGTGGCGACCGACCAGCAGGTCGTCCTCGATCGCGTCGATGCGGTCGGTGGCGCGCCGCACGATGCGCTGCAGCTCGTCGGCCTGATCACGCAGCAGGTGATCCAGCAGGCTGACGCTGCTTTCGAGCACCTCGCCGGACTTGACCGCCACCCGCAGCCGGTCCACCGAACGCAGCGGGTGGCGCCTGGCCGTCACCACCAGCCGTGGCTGCACACAGACCCACAGGGTGGAGACATCGCCGGCGTCGTAGTCGAAGTCGAACACCACATCGTTCATCACCGCCAGCAGCGCCTCCTCGTCGCGTTCGATGCGCGACGAGCGCGAGCCGTCCAGCGTGGCCTCGTAGAAGCTCTCCGGCAGCTGGGTGAAGTTCCTCAGCCAGCGCTGGGCTCCGACATGGGACAGGTTGACATGCAGCCAGACAAAACCTAGCCCGCTCGAGTCCGCCAGGATGCGCAGCAACGGCAGCGCCTCGCTGGCGGTGGACAGCGCGTGACCGGTGCGGCCATCGGCAAAATGAAAGCCGCAGATCAGGCCATCGTCGTCGGCACCATAGGACTGGATCATGGAGGTTCGCCGCGGCCACCCTCGCACCGCCTCGCAACAAGCGGAACCGGCGCAGGCCACCCAGGCGCTGAGCAAACGTCAGAGTGTGGCCGGGCGATGTGGCAGGCGGGTGACAGATTTCCCACCCGGCGCACTACAGTCCGGTGAACCCGATGCGCCGGCTGCCCTCACAGGCCTCTCCATGGCAGCGCGGCAGTCCTTCTCCATCCTCTCCACGGTCTCCACACCTTTCCCACGGTCTCCATGAACCACCGCAAGGTCTTCCTCGCCGGCGCGACCGGTCTCATCGGCCGCGAGATCCTGCAGGGCCTGTTGAACGACCCCACGGTCAGCGAGGTCCTCTGCCTCGGTCGCCGGCCTCTGGCGCTGCAACACGCCAAGCTGCGCTGCCAGGTGGTGGATTTCGCGGCCCTGCCCACCCTGCCGCCCGCCGACGAGGTCTACCTCGCGCTGGGCACCACCCTCCAGGTCGCCGGCAGCCAGCAAGCCTTCCGCGCCATCGACTTCGACGCCAACCTCGCCGTCGCCCGCGCCGCCCTGGCTGCGGGTGCCCGACGCGCCGGCCTGGTCAGCGCCATGGGGGCCAGCGCCACGTCCGGCATCTTCTACAACCGCGTCAAGGGCGAGCTGGAAGACGCGCTGAAGGCGCTGTCCTTCGAAGGCCTGGCCATCGCCCGCCCCTCCCTCCTGGTCGGCGACCGCCACTCCCTGGGCCAGCCGGAGCGCCCGGGTGAACGCTGGGGGCAGGCCATCGGCCGCGTCCTCAGTCCCCTCATCCCCGCCAATTTCCGGCCCATCCCAGCCCATCGGGTTGCCGCGGCGCTGCTGCGGTCGGTGAACACGGTGCGGGGCCTGCGCGTGATGATGTCCGGCGAGATGAACGTTGCAGCGGCTTGAGTTCAGCTGCGACGGTCGTTGACAGCTTCCCGATCCGCGGGAGTGGTTCCTCCCTGGCCGCCCGGCCTGCGGAGCCCGGCCTGCGGCGCAACGGGCGCTGCCGTCAACTCCACCCTGCCGCCCGTTCCCGCGCAGGGCGTCAGCTGCGGCCGGCGTTCTGGCGCCGCCGCCACAGCAGGCCGCCCAGCAGTGGCAGGGCCAGCGCCATCATGGGCAGGGGTGCCGGCTCCGGCACCGGTGCCGCTGCCAGGTAGTTGAATCCGCTGACCGAGGTGAAGGTGGTGCCCGGGTCATCGGGAACGATGTAGTACGAGCCGGTGTGCCAGATGTCCAGCACGGCGGTGGAGGGGGCTGCGGTGTCGCCCGGCTCGCTCAGGCTCAGGTAGGCACCAAGGTAGCCGTAGAGAATGTAGGTCGAACCGGAGTTGCCAGTGATCTCCACATACCCAGTTTCACTGAACTCTCGTGGCCCGAATCCGCTCACACCGACCGTGTAGGTGTCAATGAATCCCGTCGCGGCAGGCGATGCCCCAGTGACGTGCGCGCTGAAGCTGGAGACCTGCAGCGACAGATCGGCCGCAAACTGCATGTTGGCGCTGCCGGTCTGCCCGGCCGAACCGGTCAAGGTGTAGTACAGCTTGAAGACTTGCGGACCACCCATGCCGCCGATGGTGATCTGGTCGTCGAAATAGGCGACGGTGACCGGGTCTCCGCCGCTGCTGGAGCCGGCCATGCCAGATGAGTAGGGTGCGGCCGTCTGCACCGTGGCGCGGGCGTGCAGGGCACCAAACTCCGCCCGGGCCTCCAGGCGGCTGTCCACGGAGCCGGTGCCGGGTACGGTGAACAGGGTGTGGCCGTTGACGCTGGTGGCTGCGGCAACGGGGCCATTCACCACGTAGCCGCCGTCGCCAGCCGAACCGATCGAGACTGAGGTGCTTGCCTGCGATGAGGTGCTGGCCGCCTGCGATGCCGCCGGTGCCAGCACCAGGCCGGTGCACAGGGCCGTGAGGGTGAGGGAAGAGCAAAAACCAATCAAACGTGTGGCCGACATTGGGGGACCTCCTGCAGCAGGTCGCCCAATCTGCTCCGGTCGCAGCGGATCTGCCAACCACCGGGTTGAGGGGGAAGGGCCTGTCGGCGTGAGATGCGCAGAGCGAAAGGACGGCGCCGGGCCAAATGGACAGGGGCCCGAAGGCCCCTGTGTTGGGTTCTCGTGCCGCGGCGGGCCTCGTTGCCTTGCTGTCTTGGTCTCAGACCGTGGCCGACTCCGCCTTCGGCTTGTCGCTCTTGTTGCGCGGCTCGATGTCCAGCCGGACTTGACCCTCGGCGTCCACATCGACCGTGAGGCGACCGCCGTCGGTGAGCCGCCCGAACAGCAGCTCGTCGGCCAGCGCGCGGCGGATGGTGTCCTGAATGAGCCGCTGCATCGGGCGTGCGCCCATCAGCGGATCGAAGCCCTTCTTGCCGAGGTGCTTGCGCAGCGCATCGGTGAAGGTGACCTCCACCTTCTTCTCGCCCAGTTGGCTTTCGAGCTGCAGCAGGAACTTGTCGACCACCCGCAGGATGATCTCCTCGTCCAGCGCCCGGAAGCTGACGATGGCGTCCAGCCGGTTGCGGAACTCCGGCGTGAACATGCGCTTGAGGTCGCCCATCTCGTCGCCACTCTCACGCTGGGTGGTGAAGCCGATGGTCGCCTTCTGCATCGTCTCGGCGCCCGCGTTGGTGGTCATCACGATGATGACGTTGCGGAAGTCGGACTTGCGACCGTTGTTGTCGGTCAGCGTGCCATGGTCCATCACCTGCAGCAGGACGTTGAAGACGTCCGGGTGCGCCTTCTCGATCTCGTCGAGCAGCAGCACGCAATGCGGCTTCTTGGTCACCGCCTCGGTCAGCAGGCCGCCCTGGTCAAAGCCGACGTAGCCCGGAGGCGCACCGATCAGCCGGCTGACCGCATGCCGCTCCATGTACTCGGACATGTCGAAGCGGATCAGGTCGATGCCCAGGATGTAGGCCAGCTGCTTGGCCACCTCGGTCTTGCCCACGCCGGTGGGGCCGCTGAACAGGAAGGCGCCGATGGGCTTGTCCGGCTTGCCCAGGCCGGAGCGGGCCATCTTGATGGCCGAGGACAGCGCGTCGATGGCCGGATCCTGGCCGTACACCACGCTCTTGAGATCGCGGTCCAGGCTCTTGAGCTTGCTGCGGTCGTCGCTGGAGACGGAGGCCGGCGGGATGCGGGCGATCTTGGCGACGATCTCTTCCACCTCGTTGCGGGTGATCTTCTTCTTCTGCTTGCTCTTGGGCAGCACCCGCTGCGCAGCACCGGCCTCATCGATCACGTCGATCGCCTTGTCCGGCAGGTGACGGTCGTTGATGTACTTGGCCGACAACTCGGCCGCGGCCTGCAGCGCGCCCAGCTCGTACTTGACGCTGTGGTGCTCCTCGAAGCGGGACTTCAGTCCCTTGAGGATCTCGATGGTCTGCTCCACCGACGGCTCCGCCACATCCACCTTCTGGAAACGGCGGGACAGGGCCGCATCCTTCTCAAAGATGCCGCGGTACTCGGTGAAGGTGGTCGCACCGATGCACTTGATCTGGCCGGAACTCAGCGCCGGCTTGAGCAGGTTGCTGGCATCCAGCGTGCCGCCGGAGGCCGCGCCTGCGCCGATCAGCGTGTGGATCTCGTCGATGAAAAGCACCGCATGCGGATGCTCCTTGAGCTGCTTGAGCACACCCTTCAGTCGCTGCTCGAAGTCACCGCGGTACTTGGTGCCCGCCAGCAGTGCGCCCATGTCCAGCGCGTAGACGGTGGCATCGGCCAGCACCTCGGGCACGTCACCCTCGGTGATGCGCCAGGCCAGGCCTTCGGCAATCGCCGTCTTGCCCACACCGGCCTCGCCCACCAGCAGCGGGTTGTTCTTCCGGCGACGGCAAAGCACCTGGATCACCCGCTCGACCTCGTGCTCGCGGCCGATCAGCGGATCGATGCGGCCGTCACGCGCCTGCTGGTTGAGGTTCTGGGTGTACTGGTCCAGCGGGGAGCCCTTGCCGTCCGACTCTTCCTTCTCACCTTCGTTGGAGGAGGATTCGTTGGACTTGGCCGGCTCCGGCGGCTCCGACTTCTTGATGCCGTGGGCGATGTAGTTCACCACGTCCAGCCGCGTCACGCCCTGCTGGTGCAGGTAGTAGACGGCGTGCGAATCCTTCTCGCCGAAGATGGCCACCAGCACATTGGCGCCGGTGACTTCCTTCTTGCCGTTGCCGGTGGACTGCACATGCATGATGGCGCGCTGGATCACGCGCTGGAAACCCAGCGTCGGCTGGGTGTCCACCTCATCACTGCCCCCCACCGTCGGCGTGTTCTCCTTGATGAACTGCGTCAGGCTCTTGCGCAGGTCGTCGAGGTTGGCTGCGCAGGCCTTGAGCACTTCGGAGGCCGAGGGGTTGTCCAGCAGGGCGAGCAGCAGGTGCTCGACCGTGATGAACTCATGCCGCTGCTGGCGCGCCTCGACGAACGCCATGTGCAGACTGACTTCCAACTCTTGCGCGATCATGCGACCTCCATAATGCACTGCAGCGGGTGACCCGCCCTGCGTGCCGCTGCCAGAACCAGTTCCACCTTGGTGGCTGCCACGTCACGGGTGTAGACGCCGCAGACCCCCCTGCCTTCATGATGAATCTTCAACATGATCCGGGTGGCTCCCTCGAGGTCGTGACGGAAGTACTGTTGCAGCACCATCACGACGAACTCCATCGGGGTGAAATCGTCATTGAGCAGGACAACTTGATAGACGGGCGGCGGTGCCACCCGTTGCATCTGCCGCTCGGCAACAACCGACCCCTCACCGTCGTCCGGGGCGGACGGCTGCGGGGGCAACTCGGGAAGCTGACTGGCCATGGACACATTCTATAGAGCAGGTTCAACACGAGTGGGCGTGCGGGGCGTTGTGGATTGCCGACGCAGGATTCATTCCAGGCCCCTGACGGGGACTCTTCACCCATGCGACTTTTGCATTTCCTTGACAGCCCTTCGACCACCTTCCGAGAATCTCGACATTCAACAACAATGAAGTGGAGTCCGCTGTGGCTGTAGGTATCGTCAAGTGGTTCAACGATGTGAAGGGTTTCGGCTTCATCGAGCCGGAAGGGGGAGGTGAGGACGTGTTCGCCCACTTCTCCGCCATCCAGATGGAAGGCTTCCGCACCCTCAAGCAGGGCTCGACGGTGACTTTCGAGCTGGTGGATGGGCCCAAAGGCAAGCTGGCAGCCAACATCGTCTCGGCAGAGCGCAGCAAGTCCACCGAAACGGCTTGAGCGGCGGGCGGCGCAGAACCGACAAATCCGACATCTCCTTCCCCTGACGCACCCAGGTCAGGTGGATCCATCGGACTGCGGACAGATCAGTCTGGCGCTGTGGCCAGCAGCGCCCTCAGCCCCGCCTCGTCGACCACCGCCACCCCCAGCTCGCGCGCCTTGTCGAGCTTGCTGCCGGCCTCCTCACCCGCGACGACCCAGTGGGTCTTCTTCGACACGGAGCCGCTGACCTTGCCGCCGGCGGCTTCAATGAGCGCCTTGGCCTCGTCGCGCGACAGCGTCGGCAGCGTGCCGGTGAGCACCAGCGTCTTGCCGGCCAGGGGTTTGGGAGAGGCATCCGCCACCGCGCCGTCGTGTTCCTCCCAGGTGACACCGGCGGCGCGCAGTTGCTCCACCACTTCGCGGTTGTGCGGCTGCTCGAAGAAGGTGCGGATGCTGTGCGCCACGATGGGGCCCACGTCCCGCACCGCCAGCAACTGTTTGGCGGAACTGGCGAGGGCCGGGGCTCGCGTTGGCCTTGTTGGCCGGTCTCATCGCGCTGCCGCCAGCCCAGGCGGCGAAGCATGCTCTGCTGGTGGGCATCGGCCGCTATCAGGACCCGGATGTGACTCCGCTGGCTGGCCCGTCCCATGATGTAGCTGCCTTGCGGGACGTGCTGCAGCGGCGCTGGGGCTTCCGACCGGACGACATCCGCAGCCTGTTGGATGGGCAGGCCACGAAGGCGCGCATCCTGGCGGAACTCGATGACCTGGCCCGCCGCGGCACACCTGGTGACGAGCTGCTCATCTACTTCTCCGGCCACGGCACCAGCCAGCTCGACGCCGCAGTGGATGCACCTTCCGTGCCCCACGGGTCTGGCGC
>JADJCH010000009.1 GCA_016703325.1 Burkholderiales bacterium
GCCGTGGAAGCCTTGCTGGCGCTGCGCATGCAGGGCCTTCGGTGCCGTCAGTCAGGCCGAGGCGCGGTTGTGTGAAGCGTTTTCCGGAGGTGGGTCCCGGGTGGTGACGATTCCCAACGTGTCCCACCTCGTCCATCGGCCTCGCCTGCCGTCGCAGGTGCCTGGACTCAAGCCGGTGGTGAGCTTCAATGGCCGCCTGTCGCCCCAAAAGGACCCGATGTTCCTGGTCCGGGCGCTGGAGCGCTCGCCCACGCTGGCGCAGCGCATCGAATTCGTCTGGATCGGCAGCGGCGAGCCGGAGTACGTTCGAGCCCTGGAGTCCGTTGGCGTGCGTGTCACGGGATGGCTTTCGCTGGATCAGGTTCAGGACGAACTGCGCTGTAGCGACGTTTACGCCCATGTGGCCCGTTGGGAGGGTTTCCCGATGTCGGTGCTGGAGGCCGCTGCGCTGGATGTGCCGGTGATCGCCCGCAGCATCCGGGCTTTCGAGGGCTATGGCTTCCCTCGTTCGGCGTTCTTCGGTTCGCCTGAAGCCTTCATCGACTGCATGGAAGCCCTGCTGGCCGACCGCCGCAGCGTGGTGGAAGCCGGCCAGGCCTTCAGTGCGCAGGTGCGGCAGCAGTTCGATGCTCGTGCTCAGGCAGATGCGCTGAGAAGCCTGTACGGTGCAGAAGAAGTTCAAAGACCGGCCATCTTGGCGACTTGACGTGGGCTGACCACCTCAGGTTCCGGCACAAAAAAATGGGATAGGTGGTTGTCTGGGGAGGGGATTGATGGGTGTCACAGGTATCCTTCAGGATCGCGAGGTTAAGAACCAGAAACTGACCGGTCTGGAACTACTCCGGTTTGCCTCCGCTGTGGCGGTACTGATCTGGCATTACCAGCGCCCTTGGTATGTCGCAGACATGCCGGTTGATTTCATACGGGAGAAGCAACCGTTGTATGGCCTGCTTTGGCCTCTATACAACTACGGCGTGTATGGAGTCCAGGTGTTCTGGATCATCAGCGGATACATCTTCTTCTGGAAGTACGCGGCAGGCATCGCCGATGGCCGGGTGAGTGGCTGGAAGTTTCTGGTGTTGAGGTTTTCCAGGTTGTATCCGCTGCTGGTCACGCTCGTTGCGGTGGTCGTGCTGCAATGGAGATTTTCCAGGCGTTGTCAGGCAACCCTTTGTGTACCCCAACAACGATGGTTTCCATGCTGCAGTTGGGGTTGGCCAGCAACTGGGGCTGGGAGGTCGGGCCGAGTTTCAATGGGCCGATCTGGTCCATTTCCCTGGAGGTGGTGGTCTACGGTCTGTTCTTCGGCGTCATGCGCTTGGTCGGTTCAGGGCGTTGGGTGGCGCCGGGGATGCTGTTGCTGGGCGCTCTGGGGTATCTGTTGAAGATTCCAAGCCAGATATTCCCAATTAACCGTGTTCTGCTTCCTCCAAACGGATTTGTCCCGCTCAAACAGAGGCTAGTCGCGCAAACAGAAATTGGAACAGGTTACTTCCAAGATTTATTCTTCATCCGCGCCGTTGGTCTTCCGGGTACGGATGGCGAACTCCAAACCGTTTCTGCACTTGTTTGTGTTTGGGGTATTCAGCCACGCTGATTCATTGGTTGGCTGAATACTGCGGTTGCCCGCAGGCCTCGCAGTATTGGGTGGAGCTGGCAGGCAACCTCACGTACTCCAGCTATCTGCTGCATTTTTCCGGTTCAGCTCAGCTGATGTTGCTGTCCGCCCAGATCAGCCGGTCCTTGCCGAAGGACAGTCAGCCTTCATACGTACCTGGCGGTGACCTTTGCTGGCGCTGTGGGTTTACGATCCGTGGGAGAAGCAGATGCGGGGTACCAACCGCCGTGAGTTTGGGCCGCACAGCGGTTGAGCATGGGGCGTGAGTCCCCGGATCCCTTCAAGGCAGCCGGGTGCAGTCCAATCGGGCGCCGGCCGCACGGTTCGCGAGTTCCTGGCAGGCGGCTGAAGGGCGTTCTTCGGCGCCGCAGGTGTGGCGCAGGGCCTGGGGGGTGTGGGCTGCCAGGGGGCGTCCGCGCGGTTGGCTGATGCGGTTGTCGAGCAGGTCGATGTCGGCGATCAGCTGCGGTGGTGTGCCGGCGCCGATGCGGATGCCGTCTGCCCCCACCCGTTCGATGCGGTTGCGTCGCAGCAGGATGTGGCGCACCGCCAGGCGCTCGGCCACGTAGGGGTTGGCCACATCGGCCGGCGGGTTGGCGTAGGCGTGCACCTCGATGCCGGCGTGGCCGGTGGGCGCCGGCTGGCCCGGGCGGCGTGGGGCGCCGGGGGGCGCAGGGGGCCACTGGATGTCGGAGATCCGGTTGTCCTCCACCAGCACGTCCACCGGCCCGGGGGTGTGGTAGACCGCCTCCTGCGCCACGATGATGCCGGCCGCATGCTGCACACCCTGGATGCGGTTGCCCCGCACGGTGATGCGGCGGCTGCCGATGATGCCGATGCCGCGGCCCCAGGCGTTGCCGGCGCCGTCGTTGGCTTCGATCAGCACGTCCGACACCTGTGGGTCGGGGCGGGGCTCCTGGCCGCGGCGCAGCAGGGCCATGCCTTCCGGGCCGTAGTAGGACACGGTGGCGATGAGGTCGTCCCCGCTGGCGCGGATGCGGTTGCGCAGGATGCGGCCCTCCCGGCTGCCGCCGGTGATGTGGATGCCGTCGGCCAGGGTGCCTTCGACATGGTTGTCCGCGACGGTGAAGCTGCGTGCTCCGGTGACGAAGATGCCGGCGCTGGCCGCTGCATGCGGCAGGCCGCGGGCGGGGTCGGGTTCGATGCGCACGCCGCGCACGACGTTGCCGACCACCGGCCGCTCGGTGGGCCGCCATTCCCCGCCGGGGGCGATGGTGATGCGGGCGGTGTCCAGTTCGGTGCGGCGGTGGTCGGTGGCGGCGGTCAGGCGCAGGTGGTAGAGCCGCACACCGTCGGCGCGCAGGCCCAGCGTCTGGTCGGCGGTGTCCAGTGCGTGCAGGGTGGCGCCCGGCCCCCAGAGGGTGGCGTGCGGCACGGTGACGCGGATGCTGCGGGCCTGCAGGTAGCGCCCGGGCGGGAACAGCAGCCAGCCACCGGGCTTCAGCGCTGCGAGGGCGCGGGTGATGCCTTCGTCGTCCGGCAGCTCGTCGTCCGGCCGGGCGCCAAAGCGGGTCACGTCCAGGGCGTCCGCGGGTGGGGTGGGGAGATCGGGCAGGCGGCTGCAGTGGGACATCGCCGCGTTCAGGGGTTCGCCTGAGGCAGGGCGGGCGGCGGCCTGGGCAGAAGCGTCACCAGAGGCGTCACCAGCGGTGTCACCAGAAGCGGCAATGGCCGATCCCGCCGCGGAGGAGGGCGAGGTGCGGGGGGCGGGGTGGGTTGGCACAACAAGGTTGCCGGCGGCCAGGCAGCCGCTCAGCATGAGGGTGCACAGGCCGATCAGCAGGGCTGGTGCTGCCGCGGGTTGGCCTTTGCAGGGCGATGGTGGCGAGGAGGGGAGGGGCGCGAGGCGTTGCATCGATGGCCGGGGTCGGAACGGAGCCCGTCCAGTATCGGCGCAGCGGAGCCGGGCGGGGGCGGTTCGGCCCGTGTGCCGGCTCGATGGCTGGCTTGTTTGCTTGCTCGTTTGTCGTGTTCGTTTGCCGCGGTGTCTCCTTACACTTGGCGGTATGGACACACCGACCACCCCGTTGATGCGCCGGGCACTGCCCATCGGCATCCAGAACCTGCGCGAGCTGCGCGAGAGGGAGTGCTACTACGTCGACAAGACGGACATGGCGGTGGATCTGGTCGAGTCGGGCAAGTACTACTTCCTGAGCCGGCCCAGACGCTTCGGCAAGAGCCTGCTGGTGGACACCTTCAAGGAGCTGTTCGAGGGCAACCGGGCGCTGTTCGAGGGCCTGGCGGCCGAGCACCGGTGGGACTGGACCCGGCGCTGGCCGGTGGTGCGCATCAGCTTCTCGGGCGGCGGGCTGGACAGTGCCGAGAGGCTGGAAGAGCGCATCCACGAACTGCTGGACGAAAACGAACAGCGCCTGGGGTGCAGACCCGCTACCGCAGCATCACCGGGCGCTTTGTCGAACTGGTGCGGCTGGCCCACGAACGCCATGGAGCGCCGGTGGCGGTGCTGATCGACGAATACGACAAACCCATCCTGGACCGCATTGCGCAGCCCGAACTGGCCGAGTGCATGCGCGAGCAGCTCAAGGCGCTGTACGAGAGCTTCAAGGCGATGGACGAACACCTGAAGTTCGTGTTCCTGACGGGGGTGTCGAAGTTCAGCAAGGTGAGCCTGTTCTCGGGGCTGAACAACCTGACGGACCTGACGCTGGATGCACGCTACAGCAGCTTGTGCGGGTACACGGACGCAGACATCGACCGCGTGTTTGCGGCGGAGCTGCCGGGGTTGGACCGCGAGCAGATCCGCAACTGGTACAACGGCTACAACTGGGGCGGTGAGGGGGTGTACAACCCCTTCGACGTGCTGCTGCTGTTTCGCAACCGGGAGTTCCGGGCGTACTGGTTCGAGACCGGCACACCGACCTTCCTGACGCGGCTGCTGGCCGAGCGACGGTTTTTTGCACCGCGCCTGAGTGCCCTGCAGACCAGCGAGGCGCTGCTGTCGAGCTTCGACGTGCAGCACATCGCGCCGGAGGCTCTGCTGTTCCAGGCGGGTTACCTGACCATCCACGAAGTGCGGCAGCCGCTGCTGGGCAAGTGGGTTTACACGCTGGGTTACCCGAACCGGGAGGTGGAGGCGGCGTTGAACGAGGCGCTGCTGCCGGAGTACGGGGTGCCGCCCGAGACGCTGGTGCGCACCCAGGAGAGCGTGAGCGAAGTGCTGCGGCAAGGCCGGCCGCAGGAGCTGGAGCCGCTGCTGCGGGCGCTGTACGCGGGCATCCCGCACGACTGGTACCGCAGCAGCCCGCTGGCGGGCTTCGAGGGGCACTATGCGAGCGTGTTCTACAGCCACTTCGCGGCGCTGGGGCTGGACATCCGGGTGGAGGACGCCACCAGCCACGGACGCATCGACCTGACGCTGCGGCATGCACGGCAGGTGTACCTGTTCGAGTTCAAGGTGGTGGAGCAGCAGGCCACCGGAGAGGCACTGCGGCAGATCCACGCCAGGGGCTACGCGGACAAGTACCGCGGCCGTGGCGAGCCGATCCACCTGATCGGGGTGGAGTTCGGCCGTGCGCAGCGCAACCTGGTGGGTTTCGAGGTGGAGACGATCGGGGCTACCGGGATCTGACCGATCTCGACCTCCCCTGGGTGGTGGCTTCGTGAGAACATCGCTTCCGGATCCGGTCGAGCCTGTCCGGCCTGCGCACCAGGTCGCGGCCCGGGGTCGTCGAGGAGAAGATCATCATGGGATTGCCTTTGCCTGCGGACCGTTTTGACCGCGACGCCTATTTCGCCTGGGAGGCAGAACAGCCGATCAAACACGAGTTTGTCCAGGGCGAGGTGTTTGCGATGGTGGGAGCGAGGCAGTCGCATGTTTTGGTGGCGGGTGCACTGTTTGCCCGATTCCGGGAGCACCTGCGCGGCAGCCGCTGCCGGGCCTACACCTCGGACATGAAGCTGGAAGTGAAGGCCGCCGATGCGGTGTTCCATCCGGATGTGATGGTCAGTTGCGACGAAGCCGACCGCCGCGCGACGATCGCCCTGAATTCGCCTTGCCTGGTGGTGGAAGTGCTGTCGGACAGCAGCGCGGCCTACGACCGGGGGGGCAAGTTCGCCGCCTACCGGAAACTGCCTTCGCTGCAGGAGTACCTGCTGGTGGACATCGAGGCGCGTCGACTGGAGCTGTTCCGGCGTGAGGCGCCGGGTTGGGTGCTGCACGAGGCCGAGGCGGGATCGGGCGGTGCACCGGTGCAGCTGCGACTGGACAGCATCCAGCTGGACCTGTTGGAGGCCGAGGTCTTCGAGGATCTGGACGAGGACGAACTGCCGGCTGCCTGACGACCTGACCAGGATCCGTCATATGGCCATGGCCATGACATCCATGCGCCAGGTGACATGAGCCGGCGGGCCCGCCAGGCCTAGACTCGACCGGTTTGTCTGCCGAAAGGCGCTGCAATCGGCGGCGTCGCGGTGGGCTGGATGAGGCTGATGTTATGGACATCTTCGACTACGACAACGTGCTGCTGCTGCCGCGGCGCTGCAGGGTGGACAGCCGCTCGGAATGCGACGCCTCTACCGAGTTTGGGGGCCGGCGCTTCAAGCTGCCGGTGGTGCCGGCCAACATGAAGACGGTGCTCAACGAGAACCTGGCGGCCTGGCTGGCGACCCACGGCTACTTCTACGTGATGCACCGCTTCGACCTGGACAACCTGGCTTTTGCCAGAAGCATGCGCGAGCAGGGGCTGTATGTCTCGATCAGCTCGGGCGTCAAGGCCGCCGACATGGCCGTGGTCGATCGGCTGGCTGCCGAAGGGGTGGGGGCCGACTACATCACCATCGACATCGCTCACGGCCATGCGGACAGCGTGCACCGCATGATCGAGCACATCAAGACGAAGCTGCCGCAGACCTTCGTGATCGCCGGCAACGTGGGCACGCCCGAAGCGGTGATCGACCTGGAGAACTGGGGTGCGGATGCCACCAAGGTGGGCATCGGCCCCGGCAAGGTCTGCATCACCCGACTGAAGACGGGTTTTGGCACCGGCGGCTGGCAGCTCAGTGCGCTGAAGTGGTGCGCCCGGGTCGCGACCAAACCCATCATCGCCGACGGCGGCATCCGCCACCACGGTGACATTGCCAAGAGCGTGCGCTTCGGCGCGGCGATGGTGATGATCGGTTCGCTCTTTGCCGGGCATGAGGAGTCGCCCGGCAAGACGGTGGAGGTGGACGGGCAGCTTTACAAGGAGTACTACGGCTCGGCCAGCGACTTCAACAAGGGTGAGTACAAGCACGTGGAAGGCAAACGCATCCTGGAGCCGATCAAGGGCCGGCTGGCCGAGACGCTGCGCGAGATGCAGGAGGACCTGCAGAGCTCGATCAGCTATGCCGGTGGACGCCAGCTGGCCGATCTGAGGCGGGTGAACTACGTGATCCTGGGTGGCGAGAACGCCGGCGAGCACCTGCTGATGTGAGGTGCATGGGCCGCGCATCGCCCCCGCGATGCGGCCGCAGTCGGCGGGCCGATCAGGTCGCGTGCATGGGGTCGAACGTGGCGGCTGCTGCGGATGCGGGTGCCGGCAGACCGAGCCCGCTGCGTTCGCGCAGGAACTGGGCGGCGTCCTCACTGGCCAGAGGGTGGGCATAGAGGTAGCCCTGGGCGATGTCGCAGTGGTGATCGGCCAGGAAGCGGCGCTGCTCCTCGTTCTCCACACCTTCTGCCACCACCGGCACCCCCAGGCCGTGGGCCAGCGCGATGGTGGCGCGCACGATGGCTGCGCCGTTGCGGTCCAGGGTGATGTCGTTGACGAAGCTGGGATCGATCTTGATCTGGTCGAAGGGAAAGCGCTTGAGGTGCGCCAGCGAGGAGTAGCCGGTGCCGAAGTCGTCCATCGAGACCGCCACGCCCATGGCGCGCAATTCGGTCAGCAGCGAGTTGAGCTGGCCCAGGTCGGCCATGGCGGTGCTTTCGGTCACCTCGATCTTGAGCAGCTGCGCCGGGATGTCCGATGCGGCCAGCGCGTCGCGCACCACCTGCAGCAGGTGGGCGTCCAGGCACTGGCGCGCCGACACGTTGACCGACACCGGCACCAGTGGCACACCGGCCTCGCGCCAACGCGCCTGCTGCTGCACCGATTCGCGGATCACCCAGGCGCCGATGGACAGGATCAGTCCGGTCTCCTCGGTGACGTTGAGGAAACGCGCCGGTGACCAGAGCTCACCATCCGGTTGACGCCAGCGCAGCAGGGCTTCCAGGCCCACCGGGCGGCCGCTGACCAGGTCCACCTGGGGCTGGTAGTGCAGCACGAAGCTGTTCTCTTCCAGCCCGTGGCGCAGGCGGGCCTCGAGAGCCAGCCATTCGCGTGTCCAGGCCGGCATTTCGGAGGCGTAGAACTCGAAGCGCCGGCCGCCCTGCTCCTTGCCGCGGTACATCGCGGTGTCCGCCAGGGCGATCAGGCCCTCGGCGTCGTGTCCGTCCAGGGGCGCCAGGGCGATGCCGACGCAGCAGGCGCACTCCACCTCCATGCCGTCGAGCGAGTAGGGCGCCGCCACCTGCTCGATCAGCCGGGCGGCCTGGGCGGCCACGGCTTCGCGGGAGAGCACATCTTCCAGCAGCACCACGAACTCGTCACCGCCCCAGCGGGCCACCGTGTCATGGGCACGGCAGCAGGCCACCAGGCGGCGCGCCACCTCCTGCAGTACCACGTCGGCCTTGCGGTGGCCCAGGCTGTCGTTGATGCGCTTGAAGCGGTCGAGATCCACGAACAGCACCGCCAGACCCCGCGGGCTGTGTGTCAGGCCGGTCAGGGCATGCTGCAGGCGATCGGTGAGCAGCAGGCGGTTGGGCAGACCGGTGAGGCTGTCGTGGGTGGTTTCGTGGTGCAGCTGCTCGTTGGCCAGCACCTCGGCCGTGATGTCGCTGAGCGCCAGCACCACCGCCGGGCTGCCAGGCAGGCGGCCCCTTGAGGGTGCATTCGGTTCACCCGGACCGCCGCGCACCGGGTTGGCGATCAATCGCACCAGATGCCCGGCCTCGTCGTCGTGCACGCGCAGCGGTTGCTGCACCAGCACGACGCGGCGTTGGGACAGGCACTCGTCCAGCGCCGTTTCCAGGACCTGCGCATCGCGCTGGCTCAACTGCAGCAACTGCGTCACCGGCCGGCCCCGCACGGCCTCTGCGCCGTGGCCCACGAGTTTCTCCGCGCTGGTGTTGAGGTAACACAGGCGCAGCCGGGCGTCCAGCGTCAGCACGGCGTCGGTGATGGCCCTCAGGGTGGCGTCGGCCAGTCCCTGTGCCCGGTCCAGCTCGCTGCGTGCCTCCTGCAGCTCCGCCGTGCGCCCGATCAGGTAGGTGACCAGCAGTCCGGTGGTCAATGCCAGGGTGGGTACCCACTCCCGCGCCGCCAGCAGCCAGCCCAGGCTGGCCAGCAGCGGCAGCGGCACCAGGGGCAACAGCAGTCGCCAGCGCCGCAGTCGCCCGCGGTGCAGGTGCATCACCGACGCCAGCAGCAGCGTTGGCAGCAAGTTGACCAAAGTCACCCCCATCGAACCGGCCGCGCTGACCAATTGCCGCTGCATCAGCGCGTGCATCAACTGGGCCTGCCACTCGACGCTGCTCCAGGCGGTGCCGCGCGGTGCCGCCGGGGTCAGGATGGGGTTGGACAGTCCATGGGCGGTCACACCGACCCAGACGATGCGTCCGGCCAGCGTGGCCGCCACCGCCGGGTCGTGCAACACCTGGAGTGCGGACACTCGGGGAATCTCCACCTGGCGCATGGGCATCAGGCGCTCACGGTCGCGCTGCCAGCTGCCGGTGTTGACCGGATGCTTCAACGCCGCTGGACTGGGTCCCAGCGCGACCTGGGCGACCTGGGGGTCCGTGAGGCGCCACAGGGCGGCCGGCAGGGCCTCCCACTGGCGGTCCCCGGCCTGACCGTCGAGGTACAGGCGGCGCACCAGGCCATCGGAATCGATCTCCGCATCGACATGGCCGATGGCTGCAGCGGCGGCGGCGAAGCCCTGCCAGGGCAGTTGCGCGCCCAGTCCGCGACCGGGGCCCTGTTCGCTGGGCGCCACCGGCAGCACCACCCTGGCCTGTCTGCGCAGGGCTTCGGCCAGAGCCAGATCGTGCGAGGCACCACCCGGCTCGATGCTGGCTTCGCTGAACATGACCGCATATCCGACCCCGCGTACGCCGGCGGCCGCCAGTCGATCGAGCAGCTGGGCATGCAGATCGCGCGGCCAGGGCCATCGGCCGAGGGCGCTGAGGCTGGGTTCGTCGATGGCCACGATCACCTGTTCACTGCTGTGCTCCGGGCCGCGCTCCAGGCTGGCGACGATGCGCCCCAGGCTGTCGAGCAGGTCGAGCTCCAGCCGCTGCAGCACCGGCTGGCCAACCGAAAGCAACAGAGCCACCACCGCCACGGCCACCCAGCCGGGCTGCAGCAGGAGGGGCCGCAGCAGCGCATGCGACAGCAGCTCCTGCAGCCGGGAGGGAGGCCGTCTCATCGGGGGGCAGGTGCTGCGTCGGATGCAGCGGGAGGCTGAGGGTTCAGCCGCGGGCCGAGCCAGCGGATCTGCAGTTCGTAGGCCGGTCCCCAGACCCCCTCACCTCCAGACTCTGGAACCGACCCCAGGCGCAGGTGGTAGCGCCCGGCCTGGGGCAGCGGCAGCGTGGCCACCGGGCCGCGATGCAACTCCTGCAACAGCACTTCGTGGAACTGCGGATCCCGAGCAATCTGGACCCGCGCCCAGGGTGTGGCATGTTCGGACAGTCGCCAGCGCAGCAGCAGATGGGAGCCCGTCTCGGCGGCCTGCAACACCGGCGCTCCCAGTTGCAGATGGAAGTGCCGGTGTTCACCCCAGGGACCCTGGTCCTGGAAATCGACGCTGGCCACGCGCCAGAACCAGTCACCCGGAGGCAGGTCCCCCGGCTCCAGTCGAGGCTGGTCGGTCTTGCGGTCCAGCCAGGGTGACTCGAAGCCGCTGGGGGAGCGGGCCAGCTGCACGCGCCAGTGCCGTCCACCCGGGCCGGGTGGTGGGGTGGTGGGCCCGGTCGCCGTGACCGGCGGCTGCCATTGCAGCGTGGGCGGCGCACCCACGATGTGCTGTCCGTCGGCCGGTACCAGGCCCGATGGCGGCGCCGGTTGGGTGTCGATCTGCAGGGTGCGTTCGGCGTTCTGGCCTTCCAGCCCCAGCTCGTCGATGCCGCGGGCGCGCAGCAGGTAGTGGCCATCGGGCAGGGCGGGCAGCGTCGCCACCGGTTGCAGCAGGCTTTGATCGACCCGGGTGGTGCCCTGTGGACGACCGTCTTCTCCCAGCGCCAGCACCTGCAGGCGCCAGGCCACGGCGCCCGGCTGCTCTGCCCAGCGCAAGCCGATGCTGGACTGCTCCCAGCGTGTGGCCCAATGGGTCAGGTCGGGAGGGGGCAGCAGACTGCGGGGCGGTTGGGGGGCGTGGTCCGTCCTGGCCAGGCTGCCGGTGCCGGCATGCAGGTCGATCTGGCCGGCGGTGTTGCCCAGCTCCACCGCGCCATCCAGCACTTCGGTGCGTGTGATGCCCAGTGCATCCGTGCTGATGCGGAATTCGGTGCCGCGCACGGAAGTGACGGCCGAAGGCGTCTGGATCTCGAAACGCCCGCCGCTGCGGCGCATCGGATGAACGGCGTTTTCCAGTCGGCCGCGCAGCAGTTCGATGCGCAGGTGGAATGCGCCGGCGGCGTGCTGTTCGGCGGTCACCAGGCGCAGTTCGCTGTCACCCAGCAGCAGCAGGCGGGATCCGTCTGCGAGCTGCAGCGTGGCGCTGGCCTCGGGGCTGCTGCGCAGGCGCTGGCCCGGCTGCAGCTGTGAGCCGCTGCGGGCGGGTTGCCAACCCTGCCCGCCGTGCCATTCCACACCGTCGGCCACCGCTTCCAGGCGAACCTGGCTGCTGCGCAGCTTCAACCAGGCCTGCGGGATGCGCAGCGTCGTGCCCGGGGGCAATTGCCGGTCGTTGGCGATGCGGTTGTGAGCCACCAGCAGCGGCCAGTAGCTCATGTCGATCAGGTAGCGTTCGCTCAGGTTCCATGGGTTGTCGCCGGGCTGCAGGGTGTAGGCGAAGTCCTCGTCGGCCAGCGCCGGGCCGGCATGCAGCAGCAGCAGGGGGCTCAGATGCGCGCACAACAGCATCGCCCGAGTCGCTTTCGCAACTCGCAGCCTGCCATTCCCCGCACGCCACCCGACCGATGCATCGGTCGGGCAAGCCAAGTTTGATTTCATCGTTGTGGTTGGGTCCGAATCGATGCCGGATCCTCAGGTGCCCGCACACCTGTCGGATGTCGCCATGTTGCCTTGCGCAAGAGCCGGAACGTCAAGATGGAGCGTTCTCGGTCTGAAGGTCGGTCGATGTTGCCTGCGTCGCCCTTCCTCACTGCCCCTCAATCCCGGTCTGTGCCCGTGAACGATGCCACGCGACCGCGCACGATTTTGCCGTTTTGGGAATGGCCCTGGGTGGAAGGTTTCCTATGGCAGGCCTCCAGTGGTGTGACAGTTCCTTGCACTTGGTAGCAATGCGGTGCCGTCACGGGTGCGCGTTCTGCCCGTCTGTGGTGCACAGGCGACGCATGGGCTGCGGCAGGCCCGGCAGATGAGCCCCTGCGGGTTCAGGTATTGAGCCCGAGCGCGGACAGGTCCAGCGCTGCGCACGCCCTCAGCGGCGGGCACCAGTAGTAGGCGCCATCGATGGGCTGGGTGAAACCGAACAGGGCATCGCACAGCCCATCCTCCGCGCCGCTCATGCGGGCGAGCTGGGCCTCGAAGGCATCGAAGCTGCGCCCGAAGGCGACGAACTGCAGGCCACAGGCGCCGCCGTCGGCCCAGGGCATGGACCGCCGCAGAACAATGGCCTCGGGCGCAAAACTCTCCTGCGCGGTGCGCCGCACATGGGCGCTCGGGGGCGCGTCATCGAGCTCCTCGTTGTCGCTGCGGCGCCGGCCGATGGCGTGGTCCTGTTCGCTCGGGCTCATCGCATCGAAGCGTTCCAGCACATGCCGCCAGGCCTGCACCGCAACGAAGCTGCTGCCCTCCAGGCCCGGGCCCTGGCCCTGCACCACAGCGGTGCCGGCAGCGTCATCGCCCTGCGGGTTCTCTGTGCCGTCCTCGTAGCCGGTGAGGTCGCGTCCGCCTGCGTGCACAAAGGCCGGGACGTCGCTGGCCAGGTCGAACGCACCGGCCAACCGCTCCTTCCAGTGTCGAGCGCGCAGCAGCAGTTCACCGGGCTCCTGGCCGCGCAGCCACAGCCAAAGGGCGCGCGGCGTGGAAGGCAGCTCCACTTGGGCGCCAGCCGGGGGGGCAAAGCTGCGCAGCCCCGGCACCTGCATGCCCAGCCGGTTGATCAGGGGTTCACCCAGGCCGGCCACCGTCGCCCGACCGTCCACCTCCTGGGCCAGCTGCTGCAATGCGGCGCGGATGTCGGCGTGCGGGCGCAGCGTGAAGCTCAGGTAGCGGGCGTGAGGGGGCAGGGGGGCGAGGATGCCCGGTTGGCAGCAGAGCATTGTGGGACTCTCATGGGCGCCCCGCAGGGCGGAAGCCGTCAGTTTAGGCAAGAGCCGATGGGCCGGGGCCGGGATCGGGCCAGGCCCCCTGCACCGCTTCAGGCCGGCTGGTAGGCCAGCCGCACGTAGATCGGTGCGTAAGCCTCGGCCTGAGTCAGCTCCAGCAACCGTTCCCGGGCCAGCTCCAGCATGGCGATGAAGGTCACCACCAGCACCTGCGGTCCACGCTGGGGTTCGAACATGTCGTGGAACTCCAGGAAGCGCTGGCCCTGCAGGCGACGCAGGATCTGGCTCATGTGCTCGCGCACCGAAAGTTCTTCCCGGCTGATGCGGTGGTGCTGGGTGAGCCGGGCGCGTTTGAGCACGTCGGCCCAGGCTTCCTGCAGCTCACTCAGACTGACGTCCGGAAAACGCGGTTGCAGGGACTGCTCGATCGTCACCTGCACGCGCAGGAAATCGCGGCCCAGCAGCGGAAGCTCGTCCAGCCTTGCAGCGGCCAGCTTGATGCGTTCGTACTCGAGCAGGCGGCGCACCAGTTCGGCGCGGGGGTCTTCGGCCTCCTTGCCTTCCTCGCTGCGTTTGGGTGGCAGCAGCATGCGCGACTTGATCTCGATGAGCATCGCCGCCATCAGCAGGTACTCGGCGGCCAGTTCGAGATTGGTGCGGCGGATCTGCTCGACGTACTCCAGGTACTGTCCCGTGACGTCCGCCATCGGGATGTCCAGGATGTTGAAGTTCTGCTTGCGGATCAGGTACAGCAGCAGGTCCAGCGGGCCCTGGAAGGCCTCCAGGAACACCTCCAGCGCGTCCGGCGGGATGTACAGGTCCTGAGGCAGCGCAAACAGCGGCTCACCGTACAGGCGTGCCACCGCCACATGGTCCACCACTTCGGGCAGACCATCCTCTGCCACCGGCACGGCAGTGGCGGCGCTTCAGGCCTCAAGCCTTGGTCTGATAGACGTAGGCCTGCTGCGGCACACGTGCACTCTGGAATTCGGATTCGGCGTCGCGGTCCTGCTCACGGTCCCAGAGCAGGGCGCGGCCTTCGCGCTGGCGCTGCGCCAGGGTCGGATCCTGTTGCTTCAGACTTTCGATGAACTGGGTGGTTTCAGACTGGTAGGGCTTCCAGAACAGCGGCATGGCAGAGACTCGTTGGCTGGCGACCGGGGGGTCGCGGTGGGGGCACCTGTGTTCCAGGCAGCTGGGGATTGTAAGAGGGGCGGATGGCCTCGGGCTGACGGCGACAATGGGCGGATGCAGGAGATCGAACTCAAATTCCAGGTGCCCGAGCCGTCGCACGAACGCCTCGTTCAGAAGCTTAAATCACTGGGGGCTCGCATCTGCCGCATGCAGGCGGCCTACTTTGACAGCGAAGACCGGGATCTGGGTCGCGCGGGTGTGGCCTTGCGTCTGCGCCGCGAGGATGGACAGTGGGTGCAGACCCTGAAGGCCCGCGGGGAGGGGTTGGTGCAGCGGCTGGAGCACAACGTCGCCCGCACAGATGCGGGTGAGCGCACGCCGGTGCTGGAGCTGGCGGCGCACGAGGAGCATCCGGCAGGCCGGGCGCTGCAGCGCTTGCTGGTTCAGCGTGGGCTGGTGGCGGGCGACCTGACGGTGCAGTACCAGACCGCCTTCGACCGCCTGGCCTTCCACGCTGTGGAGCCGCAGGGTTTGCGGGTGGAGGTGGCCCTGGACCTCGGAGAGGTGCGGGCCTGGCCGGGCGGGGCGCTGCGCTGCCTGCCCCTGCGGGAGCTGGAGTTCGAGCTGCTGGAGGGGGCGTTGCCTCGGTGGCTGCAGTGGCTGCGCTCCTGGGTGCAGCCCTACGGACTCTGGCTGGACCTGCGCAGCAAGGCCGAACGGGGTGATCGGCTGGCCCGGGGTCTGCCGCCTCCGGTGCTGGAGGTGCGGCCGCAGGCGGCGTTGCGCTTGCTGCTGGAAGGGGTGCTGCGCCATTCCGCCGAGTGCATCGAGGGGCTGGGTGACGCCCGACATCACCAGGCGCTGCTGCGCGGGCTGCAGGCCCTGACGGGGCTGGCGGAGATCCCTCCCGGGAAGGTTGATGAGCTGAGCGATCTGCACCACAAGCTCATGGGAGCAGCGGCAACAGAAGTTCCCGCTCTGCTGGGTTCGGCAAGGACGCAGTCGCTGCTGCTCGATCTCCTGGGCCTGGCGCTGGACGACTGAAACGCCGCCGCGTTCCGTCAGATCTGCGGCCAGTCCGCGGCGCCGTTTCCGCCTTTGGGGTTGTCGCCCAAGGCATCCGATACCTTGGGCACGATGCAGTCCGGCCCCAGCTTGGCCTCGAAACCGGAGCGCCGGATCAGGCCCAGCGGTTGAGGGTTCACCTCCGCCAGCATCAGGACGATGCCCTGACGGTGCAGCACCCGGTGCAACTGCTCCAGCGCATCCAGCCCGGAGGTGTCCATCGAGATCACCCGGTGCATCTCCAGCACCAGCACCCGGGTGTCGGTGGCCAGGCGGCCAGGCAGTTCCTCGATCTTGCCGACCGCGCCGAAGAACAGCGACCCGAACAGCTCGAACACCTGCACCCCGTCGGGCAGCGGTGCACCCTCCACCGGGCGCACCGAGAACAGCGCGCTCATGCGGTAGATGAAGAAGGCGCAGGCGGCCATCAATCCGGCCTCCACGGCAACGGTCAGGTCAAACACCACCGTCAGGAAAAAGGTGCCCAGCATCACCGTGCGGTAGGGCAGCAGGAACTGCTTGAGGCGGGCGAACTCGCGCCATTCCCCCATGTTCCAGGCCACGAACATCAGGATGCCGGCCAGTGAGGCCAGCGGCACGTGCAGCGCCAGGGGGGCGGCAGCCAGCACCACCACCAGCAGGGTCAGGGCGTGCACGACACCGGCCACCGGGCTGGCGGCGCCGGCACGCACGTTGGTCACGGTGCGCGCAATCGTCCCGGTGGCGGGAATGCCGCCGAAAAAGGGGGTCACGAAATTGGCCACACCCTGGGCCATCAACTCCTGGTTGGGGTCGTGGCGCGGCAGGTCGGTCATGTTGTCGGCCACCCGGGCACACAGCAGGGACTCGATCGCACCGAGCAAGGCGATCGTCACCGTCGGGAACAGCAGCTGCTTGGCGGTCGCCCAGCTGAACTCCGGCAGCTCGAAGGCCGGCAGCGTCTGCGGGATGCCGCCGAAACGGGAACCGATGGTTTCCACTTCCAGCCCGAACAGCGCCGTCACCAGCGTGGCCGCCACCAGGGCGACGATGGTGCCCGGTACGTGCGCCGACCAGCGGCGCAGTCGGCCGCGCAGGCCCATCGGTTCAACGTCCATCTGGTAAGACTTGGGCCACAGCACCACGGTGGCCAGCGAAGCGGCGGCAATCGCCACCGCTGCAGGGTTGGTGGTATGCAGGTGCCGCGCCAGCACGCCGATCTGGGTGAAGAAGTCGGCCGGCAGCTTGTCGATCTGCAGTCCGAGGAAGTCTTTCACCTGAGACAGCCCGATCAGCACTGCGATGCCGTTGGTGAATCCGATGACGATGGACACCGGGATGTAGCGCACCAGCGCGCCCAGCTTGAACAGGCCCAGCAGAAACAGCAGTACCCCCGCCAGCGAGGTGGCAATCAGCAGGTTGGCCAGCCCGTAGCGTTCGACGATGCCGTAGACGATGACGATGAAGGCACCGGCCGGGCCGCCGATCTGCACATGCGAGCCGCCCAGCGCAGAAATCAGCAGGCCGGCGATGATGGCGGTGAAGATGCCTTGTTCGGGATTGACGCCCGAGGCGATGGCGAAGGCCATGGCCAATGGGAGCGCAACGATGCCGACGGTGATGCCGGCGCCGATGTCGGCCGGCAGGTGGCGGCGGTCGTAGTTCTGCAGCGCGTCAAGCAGCCGCGGGCGGAAAGGATGCAGTGAGGTGGGCAGCATGAAAACTCCGGGGGACACATGGCACGGGATGTGGCGGCTCGTCCGGAGGTCCGCAGTGATGCACTCTCACATGGAAACGCCTTCGTCTGGAGGGCTGCCAGACGATGGAGGCGCAAAAGGATCCGATGCAGTGCACCTGACTATTGTGCGCCGTCGTAACCGTCGATCGGCCCCGTACATGTCCGCAGGTGCATCTTCATCATCCCCCTTGAATCGTCAGTGGCTTGTCAGCGGTCGGCTGCACCGCGTGTTGGGGTTGATGGGGGTCATCGAGAGCGCATCGATCGTTGCGCACAATCGCCACAGACCGGTCGCGGGACCGGCGTGTCGATGAGATGAGAGGAGCGAACCATGGCAGCAACAATCGGATCGACCGTTCAGGACCTGGCCACCCCGGCGGTGGTGGTGGCCGAACCCGACACCCTGGTGCTGAAGGCCGCTCAGCTGATGCGCGAGCACCATGTGGGCGCTCTGGTGGTGGTGGATACCACCTCCGGTGAGAGCAGGCCGGTGGGCATCGTCACCGACCGGGACCTGGTGCTGGGGGTGATGGCCGAGGGTCTGGACCCGGCGGTCTTCACCGTGGGTGACCTGATGTCCACCGATCTGGAAACCATCGGCCCGCAGGCCCCGCTGGCCGATGCGGTCAGCCGGCTGGGCCAGCGCGGACTGCGCCGCCTGGTGGTGGTGGATGAAGCCGGCCGGCTGGCCGGCATCCTGGCGCTGGAAGACCTGCTGGCGGGCCTGACCGGTGGCTTCGTCGCGCTGACCGCTGCGGTGCACGGCGCACGCGACCGGGAGATGAAGCAGCGCCAATGACGCTGCCTGCCAAGGCAGGACTGTGGCTCAGCGCACCCGCATGCCGGGCTGCGCTCCCGGGAAGGGCTCCAGCACAAAAACGCCGGGTTGGGCTTTTTCGTCGGCATGGCTGGCGGCCAGCACCATGCCTTCGCTGATGCCGAACTTCATCTTGCGCGGCGCCAGGTTGGCCACCATCACCGTGAGCTTGCCTTCCAGGTCGGCCGGCTGGTAGGCGCTGGCGATGCCGGAGAAGACGTTGCGGTAGACAGGACGGCCCTGCGGGTCGGGCCCCTCGCCCACATCCAGCGTCAGGCGCAGCAGTTTGGTGGAGCCTTCCACCGCCTCGGCCTTGACGATCCTGGCGATGCGCAGATCGACTTGGGTGAAGTCGTCGATCTTGATCTCGGGCGCCAGCTCTTCGCCGCCGGGTATGACTTTCTCGGGTTCCGGGGCGGCGGGCGGCTCGAACAGGGCCTCCAGCAGCTTGGGGTCCACCCGCTGCATCAGGTGCTGGTAGGCGCCGATGCGGTGGGCACCCAGCGCGCGGGCGGCACTGTGGAAGTCCAGCGGTTCCACCTGCAGGAAGGCTTCCACCTGCGTGGCCAGTGCGGGCAGCACCGGCTTGAGGTAGATGGTCAGCAGGCGGAAGGCCTCGATGCACACCGAGCAGACGTCCTGCAGCACGGCGTCCTGGCCGGGCTGCTTGGCGATCTCCCAGGGCTTGTGGGCGTCCACGTACTCGTTGACCCGGTCGGCCAGCGCCATGATCTCGCGCAGCGCCTTGCCGAATTCGCGCGCCTCGTACAGCCCGATCACGGTGTCGCGGTGGGCACGCAACGTGTCCAGCAGCGCGCGGCCTTCCACGCCCAGGTCGCCGGAGAGCCGGCCTTCAAAACGCTTGGCGATGAAGCCGGCGGCCCGCGAGGCGATGTTGATGTACTTGCCCACCAGGTCGGAGTTGACCCGCAGGACAAAGTCATCCGGGTTGAAGTCCACGTCCTCCACCCGGGCGTTGAGCTTGGCGGCGATGTAGTAGCGCAGCCACTCCGGGTTCATGCCCAGACCCAGGTACTTGAGCGGGTCGATGCCGGTGCCGCGGCTCTTGCTCATCTTCTCGCCGCCGTTGACGGTGATGAAGCCGTGCACGAACACGTTGTCCGGCGTCTTGCGGCCGCTGAAATGCAGCGTCGCGGGCCAGAACAGGGTGTGGAAGTAGGTGATGTCCTTGCCGATGAAGTGGTACTGCTCCACCTTCGGGTCGGCGATGAACTCCGCGTAGCTGCGTGTTTCGCCGTACTTCGCCTTCGGTCCACCTTTGTCAAACCAGTTCTTCAGCGAGGCCAGGTAGCCGATCGGCGCATCCAGCCAGACGTAGAAGTACTTGCCCGGCGCATCCGGGATCTCGATGCCGAAGTAGGGCGCATCGCGGCTGATGTCCCAGTCACCCAGGCCACCCTGGCCGTTCTCATCTTTGGTGAACCATTCCTTGATCTTGTTGAGCACCTCCGGCTGCAGCTTGCCGGTCTCGTGGGTCCAGTTCTGCAGGAATTCCACGCAGCGCGGGTCGCTGAGCTTGAAGAAGTAGTGGTCGCTGCTGCGCAGCACCGGCGTGGCGCCGGACAGGGCGGAGTAGGGGCTCTTCAGCTCGGTGGGGCTGTAGACGGCACCGCAGTTTTCGCAGGAGTCGCCGTACTGGTCTTTGGCGCCGCACTTGGGGCATTCGCCCTTGATGAAGCGGTCGGGCAGGAACATGCCCTTGTCCGGGTCGAAGAACTGCTCGATCGAGCGCACCTCGATCAGGCCGTTGTCGCGCAGGCCGCGGTAGATGTCCTGGGCCAGTTCGTGGTTCTCGACGCCGTCGGTGGAGTGCCAGTTGTCGAAGCCGATGTGGAAGCCGTCCAGGTACTCCTTGCGGCCCGCGGCGATGTTGGCCACGAACTGCTGCGGCGTGAGGCCTGCCTTCTCGGCGGCGATCATGATCGGCGCGCCGTGAGCGTCGTCGGCGCAGACGAAATGCACCTGGTGGCCCAGCATGCGCTGCACCCGCACCCAGATGTCGGCCTGGATGTACTCCATGATGTGGCCGATGTGGAACTTGCCGTTGGCGTAGGGCAGGGCGGTGGTGACAAAGAGCTGGCGGGGCATGGTGGCGTCGTTCGGGTGGCGCAGGTCGATCGGACTCGGCCGTCGGCCGCGGGAGGGCGGATTTTAGGAGCCGCCGACAACACTGGCGGGTCCCCGCGACGGCGGATCTGCTTCGCACCCATGAGCGACGGCCCCGGGGCGGGGCGCCGCGGGGCCGTTGAGGTGGATTCCGCGGCTTGGAGGCCGCGGAACCGGGTCAGGGATCAGAACCCGCTGGTCAGGCTGGGGAGCCGGGAAACGCTGACCGAACGGGCGGGCGGGTTGGACGCAGTGGGGGGCGTCACACACAGCTCCGGCGGCAGGTTCGGGCTCTGGCGCTTCGGTGCCAGGATGCCTGCCTTCTCCAGCGTCGATTCGACGCGGATCAGGCTGGCCTGCAGGCGGTCCGACACCTGGTTCACCATGGCCATGGTCGGCGACACGATGTTCACGTTCATCATCATGCCCTCGTCCTCATGGTCGAGGATGTGGCAGTGCATGACGAACAGGCCGGTGAAGTCCTCGAACTTGGTGCGCAGCACCAGCCGGTAGCCACCCTTCTGGAACACCGTGTCTCGGATGGTGCCGAGCTGGTCGCAGTACTGGGTGACATCCTCGCCGACGATGGCGCCTGCATCGGGCACCTGGAACTCCGGTTTGCAGGTGCCGGTGTTGCGGTCGTAGATCGACACCAGGCCGAGCAGCGGGCCGGCCTGGCCCGGACCCGGGCTGGGGCCGCGGACCTCCTTGATCACATCGACGATCTGCACCGGGTTGACATGCACGTGGAAGATGTGGGCCGCGCCGCCGGCAATGGTCCACTCGTCGGTGCGGCCGAGCACCGGCTGGTAGTCCATGCGGGTACCGAGGTAGGGCTTGCCATTGATGCCAAAACCCAGCTGCGCGGTGACTGGATTGAAGCTGATGGTGTACTCGTCGAGGCGGCTGCCGCAGCCACTGCGTGGGCAGGGGATGTCCTTGATCGGCGCATACTCCGGCGTCCTCAGCTCGGCCAGGTCACGGCGCACGGCGGGTGGCAGGTCCGGGTTGGCGCGCAGCAGGCTGTGGCGCACGTGATGCCAGTACTTGGTGTGGCCCAGGCCGTCCGGCTTCAGATCCGGCACGCCGGGGCCGTCGGACACGCGGGCAAAGGCCAGCAGGCGGCGGTCCTTGGCCTTGCCGGGGTTGATCGGGACGGAAATTGATGGTGGATGCCGCGTCGGCCGCTTCGTCCAACACGCAGTACAGACCTGCGCTCGGGAAGGCGACCAGCAGGTCGGAGCGCTGTCCTGGGTGCATGGAGCTCACCGCTTTTTCGGACATCGCGCTGCGGGTGTGGCCGTCCAGCGCAAATTCGACTTGCTTCACCACCTCGCCACGGCAGAGGTTGGTCAGCTCGATCTGCTGCGCACCCTTGCTGCGGGCACCGCGCATGCGCTGCATCGCACGATCAACCAATGCTTCCGGATCGCGGACGTTGGCGGCGGCCAGGGCGGTCGGGTCGATCTTGACGATCTTCAGGTTGATCGAATCACGCACACCGCCGTGCACCAGACGCCAGCGCTGGATTTCTCCGGCCACGATCTGGTCGCCCCGCTTGGGCAGCACCGGCTGCACCACACCGTTGATGGAGGTGTACCGTCCGGAAATGTCCCAGGTGGAAGTGAATCCCGCCCGACCTGCGCGCGGATCCCGTGTGAAGCGCATCTGGGTGTCGTAGGAACGGATCTCGCCCACCTGGCTGGCACCGCAGGTCGACTCGAAGGTCACCGGATCCTGCAGCGGGTTGATGGAGGTGGGGCCGTCGAAGCAGGCGTACTCGATCTGCTGGAACAGCATCACCTGCTCGCGCAGGGGACGGCCGCGGAAATCCTTGAGCACGGTGTCGATGTCGGCCACACCTCCGTTGCGGTGTTTGTCCTGGACCTTGCGGTCGCCGCGCACGATCAGCACGCCGGCACCGCCGCTGGCCACCTGGATGGCGGTGGCACCGTGCCGGTGGGCGTGGTACCAATGGGTGCCGGCCGGGTGGTTGCGCGGAATGTCGTACTCGTACTGGAAGCGCTGGCCCGGGTGGATGCTGATCAGCACATTGTCGGACTTGCCGCTGGGCGAAACGTGCAGACCGTGGGTGTGCAGGTTGACCGTGTTGAAGCAGTGCGGCCGGTGATGCTCGGTCAGCCCGTCGTCCGGGCAGTCGAAGGTCGGCTCGGTGGCCGGCAGCGTGTTGCGCAGGTCGACCTTGAGTTTGTTGCCGGGACGGTACTGGCCCTGGCTGCAGCCGTTGTGGTGCGGCCGCAGCGGTCCGTGTTCGGTTGCAGATCTGCTGTGGCCGACGTTCAGCCGCACCCGCGTTGCTGCGCAGTGGCGGTACCGCTGGCGCATTCGTGCCCGGGGGTGGCGTCCATGATGTCGGGGATCTCACGGAACCAGCGTCCGTCATGCCGACCGCTTGGCTGCGACTGTGCCTGCGCTGCCAGACTGGCCAGCAACAGGGGGGCGAGCACCCAGTGTGGTGTGCTGCGGGAAGAGTGGTGTTTCATGGGGGCCTTTTGTTCCGTCCTGGAGGTGCGCTTCTCAAAATTGACGTGCATCAATCAACTTTTGTGAACGTTGTTTGCAGGAATCTTGTACGAAGAAACATTGCTTCACCATCCACTGATATGAGGATGGGGCCACCTGTTCGAGGGGGTGGAGTGCTTGCGGTAGGACATCTGTCACGAACCGAACGCCCTGGCCGCCCCAAAAAGCCCCCCATGGTGTCGCGATGGCGCATCACTGGCGTTCGGGACGGATCGGACGTTGCGGCCGGCTAGCATTCGGGGATGTCGCTCCTTGAGAAGCCGCCCGCCCTCCCTGACAGCTTCCTGCGGGTCGAGCCGGCCGGATACCTGCTGCCGGTGCTGCCCGGGCAGTCCCTGCTGGAAGCCGCCCTGGCCGCCGGCGTGCTGTTGCCCAGTTCATGTCGCGTCGGCACCTGCCGCACCTGCCGCTGCCGGCTCAGCGACGGCCAAGTGAGTTATCGGGTGGACTGGCCGGGTCTCAGCGCCGAGGAACGGGCCGAGGGAGAGGTGCTGCCCTGTGTGGCCCTGCCGCAGTCGGAGCAACTGACCCTCTGGGCGCCGGGTGCCGGGCTTGTCCCCTCCCCAGCGGACTGAATACCCCTCGCGGATACACTGCACGGCTGCGGGTCGCACTTCCTGTTGTTGCGGCCCGATTCGCTCCATTCCACGACCGCCTGCACCACGCTAGCCCATGTCGATCACCGAATCCGCCGTCCGTGCCGCCCTTCAGACCGTTGTCGATCCGAACACCGGTCGAGACTTCGTGAGCGGCAAGCAGTTGCGCAACCTGTCGATCGACGGCACGGATGTGGCCTTCGACATCGAGCTGGGTTACCCGGCCAAGAGCCAGATCCCGGCCCTGCGCCGTCAGCTGATCGAGGTCGTCAGGGCCCTGCCCGGGGTGGGCAACGTGAGCGTCAACGTCAGCAGCAGGATCATCTCCCACGCGGTGCAGCGCGGTGTGCAACTGCTGCCCGGTGTCAAGAACATCGTCGCCGTGGCCTCCGGCAAGGGCGGTGTGGGCAAGAGCACCACCGCCGTCAACCTGGCCCTGGCGCTGGCCGCCGAAGGCGCCCGGGTGGGGGTGCTGGATGCGGACATCTACGGCCCCAGCCAGCCGATGATGCTGGGCATCGACGGCCGGCCGGAGAGCCTGGACGGCCAGACCATGGAACCGCTGGAAGGGCACGGCCTGCAGGTGATGTCCATCGGCTTTCTGGTCGATGCCGACCAGGCCATGATCTGGCGCGGCCCGATGGCCACCCAGGCTCTGGAGCAGCTGCTGCGCCAGACGAACTGGCGGGACCTGGATTACCTGATCGTCGACATGCCCCCGGGCACGGGCGACATCCAGCTGACGCTGGCGCAAAAGGTGCCGGTGACCGGCGCGGTGATCGTGACCACACCGCAGGACATCGCTCTGCTGGACGCTCGCAAGGGCCTGCAGATGTTCGACAAGGTCAGCGTGCCCATCCTCGGCCTGGTCGAGAACATGGCGGTGTACTGCTGCCCCAACTGCGGCCACACCGAACACATCTTTGGCGCCGACGGCGGACGCCGTCTGTCCGAGGAGCTGGGGCTGGCCTACCTGGGGGCCCTGCCGCTGAACCGCTCGATCCGCGAACAGGCCGACACCGGCCGCCCCACCGTGGTGGCGGATCCGGACGGTGAGCTCGCCGCAATCTACAAGACCGTGGCCCGCCAGGTGGCCGTTCGCATCGCCGAGAAGGCCAAGGACTACTCGGCCAAGTTCCCGACGATCACCATCTCGAAGAACACCTGAACCTGGGCCAGCCCCGCAGCGCTGGCCTGGCGGTCTGTGTGTGGGGGCCTCACTTCCGCACGATGCGGATGCGCTGAAAGTAGCTGCGTTTGATCACCGCCACCAGGCAGGGGCGGCTCAATGCAGTGGCCGCCATGCTGCCCGGCCCCGGGCGTTTTTCATGCACCGGCCAGAACAGCACCCCGCTCTTGAGTGCCAGCACCTGCCCGGCGGGTTCGACGCTGACTCCGAGGGTGGGCTGCTGGTTCATGGCGTAGACCAGCACCTGCTCGCGTGACCAGCGGATGGCCCGACCCGTCATCGCCTGTTCATTCTGTTGCAGCGTCTCAGCCCACTCCTGCGGGGAGTCGATCGACAGCACCGCGATCCTGTTGCCCGCCAGAGGGCACTGGATGTGTGATTTGGCGGTGAGGATGCGCACGCGCTGGGCCGCCCCAAGTGCTGAGGGCTGATCCGGTTTCGCCGCTTGCGAAGGGCGAGACGACGCAGCCGAGGCGACAGGCGCGACCGGCTTCGGAACCAGGGGCTGGGCGAGCGCGGCGGATGAGCAGGCGGCCCACAGCAGCGGCAACAACGGCCCGGTCCAGGGGCGCTGTCGGCGATGGGTTTCCGGGGTGCGCATCAAAACAGGATTCTCCTCATGGGGCTGCCGATCTTGCCTGACGACGAGCCCAGCCGCGAGTGGACGGTTTGCGCAGTGAAAGTGCCGAGATGTCCGATAGAGGGGCCACCTGGAAGTCCAGGTCGCTGCGGTTGCCGGTGAGCTGCAGCTGTTGGCCATCCAGTACCGCGTCCAGCACCGGGTAACCGCCGCAGGCTTCGCCGCGCTGGCAAATGTAGCCGTCGTTGTCCAGGTCGGTCCCGGCGATCACCTGCAGCCTGCTGCGCGCGTAGCCGGTGGCGCTCCAGTGGTAGGCACCGATCAGATCGGAATAGGTGGCCTGGACCGTCAGTTGGTAGCTGTCATCGTCCGGATCCTGCAGCAGCACATAGACCGGCCCGAAGCCGCCCGCCCGGCTGACCCCTGCAGCGTTTTGGGTGATCGCCACCGGCACCGTGAACGAGCTGCGGCTGCCTCCGCTGACCAACACCGTGAGCGTCAGGTAGTGGCTGCCTTCGGTCAATGCGGTGCGGTTGGCGCTCAGGTTGTAGCTGCCCAGGCCGTTGCTGCCGACGGAGCTGCCGGCGCTGACCGTCAGCGCGGCGTCGCTGCTGGTCACGGCCGTGACCCGTTCGCTGCTGCTGCCGTTGAGTGACAGGGTCAGCGTGCCGGTGGACTGGAAGCTGCCGAAGTCCAGCGATGACGGCTCGGCCACCACCTCGCCTGCAGGGGTTGGCGGTACCGTTCCGATGCGGTTCAGCGCGGCGACCACCGCCTTGTCGGCGTTGATCAGGCCCCAGCCGTAGCGGGTGTCGCGCCCGGTGCTGCCCAGGTCGTCGGTGAGGCTGCCGTCGGCGAACAGGCTGTCCACCTCTTCGACCGCCAGTCCCGGGTGGATGTAGCGCATCAGCGCCATCACGCCGGCCACATGGGGTGAGGCCATCGACGTGCCCTGCAGAAAGCCCAGGGTGTGGATGCGCGAGCCGCTGGTGTCGAAGGAGGCCATGGTGCTGAACACGCCATCGGGCTGGCCGTTGCCGGTGGTCGACTGCCCGGTGTTGCCGCCCGGGGCGGCCACGCGCACCGCGCTGCCGGTGTTGGAGTACGGCGCGATGCCCTTGTTCGGCTGCGTGGCGCTGACGGCGATCACGCCGTTGCAGTTGGCCGGCTGGCCGACGGTGGCGGCACTTTCGTTGCCGGTGGCTGCCACCACGATGACGCCGGCGCCGCGGGCTGCGGTGATGGCCTGCTGGAAGGCGCTGGAACAGCTGCCGCCGCCGCCCAGGCTCATGTTGATCACATCGGCCCTCCGGCCCGGCAGCGCGCCGGAGCTGTTGCCCAGCCGCGCGGCATAGAGGATCGCATGGGCGATGTCGGAGGTACTGGCCCCTTCACCACTGCCGAAGACGTTGAGCGGCAGGATCTGTGCCATCGGCGCCACGCCCGCTGCTCCTGCGCCATCGAAGGTCGAGGCGGCGATCGTGCCGGCCACATGGGTGCCATGGAACACCGAGTTGTCGGCTGTCGAGCTCTGGTCGTCGCCGGAGGCGATGCTGACGCCACCCACGAAGCTGCGTCCGTTGGAGTCCAGCTGCGGTGCGAGGTCCGGATGGGTGAGCACCACGCCGGAATCGATCACCGCCACCAGCGGGCGCTGGCTGGGCTGGGTGGCCAGGGCGTTGATGCGGTTGATCGCCTCCGGCAGCCGGATCTGCTCATAGTGCCAGCGCTGGTAGCCGTAGTAGCGGTCGTCGGGCGGGAAGCTGCCGATCGTGGCCGTGCGCCGCAGGATCCAGTCCGGTTCCACATAGGCATAGGCGCCGGTGGCGCGCAGCGCCTTGGCATAGCGCAGTGTGGTGGCCAGGGCCTCGATGCGCGACGGCGCTGCGTTCGCAGGGTTCGCGGCGCCGTCTGCGGCCAGTGCCGACTTCTGCCCGCGCTCGTCGAGTGCGGTCGACCGATCGTCGCCCTTCAGTCGCGCCAGCCCGGTGCGGCGTGCCGTGGCCGCAGCCGGCAGCCGCAGCATCTGCGGCCCCAGGCCGGTGGCGGCCTCCAGCGTCAGGCCCGCCTGGCTGCGCAGGCTGCGGTGATCGGCCAGGGACCGCGCGGCCATGGCCTTCGGGCTGCCCAAGGCATGCTCCCTTGCCAGCAGCGCCATGGTGCCAAAGGCGGCTGTGGCATTGCCGCAGCTGCTGCCGGTGCCGGGTGCGCCGATGCGCAGGCTGTAGATCGAGGCATTGCTGTAGGCGTAGGGGTTGATGTAGTAGCGGCCGGCGCGGGTGATCGCCACGCATTCATAGCGGCTGTCCGTGCCGTCGGACGCGGCTGCCTGGTTGCCGTCCACGTCGTACACGTACAGGTCCACATCGCTGTCACCGGGGTCGGCAGCAAACTCCAGTTCGACCACCTGGCCGGCCTGCAGGTCGGCGACAAAGTAATCGTTGCGATCCCCCGCATCAAAGTTCTGGCCGGCTGCACCGGTACCCGGTTCGTTCACGGTGCCCGCCAGCAGCACGGGGGTGGAAATCGACTGCGCCCAGGCCGCATCGGGCAGGTCGGGGTCAGCGGGGTTGTCGTTGCGCCGGTAATTGGTTTGCCCCGGGTCGTTCAGGTCGGAGTCGACCGCCGAGGACTCGATCACCGCGATCGTGCCGGACAGGGCGTAGCTCGGTGTGCCGCCGCCGTTGTCACCGCCACCATTGTCATTTTCATCGTCTCCTCCTCCCCCGCCGCCACCGCAGGCCACCAAGAGCAGCGCCAGCGCCAGCGCCAGTGCAGGTCCCAGCGGTCGGGAACGGGTGTGTTTTCGGTTGGGTGCGGTGTGCATCGGGGTGCCTTCCTGCCTGTGGATGACGATCCGTTCGACGCCGCAGACGGGCCGCGGCGTGACGTGATTCACAAAAAATGATAAACCCCAATCCACGGTTGACTTCCAGCGTCCGTCCGGGGACAGGGCGCCACAGGTGCTGTCCGGGGGGCCGCGGGGCTGCTATCGTGGGCGATCTGCCACAGCCTGGCGGGCCGGGAGATCCCGCGCTGCGGACTCGCCCGGACGCCTTCCGGACGATGAACCTGCTCGACGCCCTGCGTTACCTCACCGCCCTGGAGCAGCACCGCCACTTCGGCCGCGCGGCGCAGGCCTGCCACATCACCCAGCCGGCGCTGTCGAATGCCCTGCGGGCGCTGGAGGCCGACATGGGCGTGGCCATCGTGCGGCGCGGCCGCAGCTACGAGGGCCTGACGCCCGAAGGTGAGCGGGTGCTGGCCAGCGCGCGGCGCATGCTGCACGAACACGAACGCCTGCGTCAGGATCTGGCCAGCACCTCCAGCCAGGCCAGTGGCGTGCTGCACCTGGGCTCGGTGCCCTCGGCCCTGCCGGTGGCGGCACAGTTCGCGGTCTGGCTGCAGCGCGAGCATCCGGGGGTCAAGGTCCTGCTGCGCTCGCTGAGCTCGCCGGCCATCGACGCCGGGCTGGAGAACCTGACGCTGGACCTGGCGCTGGGCTACATCGACCGCCCTGCCGAAGGTGGGCGCCGCCGCCAGACCTGGCCCCAGTACGAAGAGCACTACTTTGCCGTGCTCGATGCCGCGGCGCAGGGTGCTGGCAGTGGTGTATCGGCCGGACCTGCGACGCCGCTGTGCTGGGCCGACCTGGCCGGACGCCGCCTGGTACTGCTGGCGCCGGAGATGCACCACCGCGCCATCGTCGATGCCGCGCTGCGCGAAGGTGGTGTACCGGCCGATGCGGTTCAGGTGGCAGTGGAGACCGACTCGGTGCTGGCGCTGGTCGCCGCGGTGCAGGCCGGCGGCCTGGCCTCCGTGTTGCCTGGGGCGCTGGTGCGCAGCTTGCACCCGTCGGCCGCGCTGGTGGTGCACCCGCTGGAGGCTCCCACGGTGCGCACCGCCGTGGGCTGGATGGGCCGGCCCAGCGAGCAGACCTCGCGGGTGGTGGCCGCAGCGCTGGCGCTGGCCGAGTCCGACGCCTGGCGGGCGCACCTGCCGCGGCTGAGCGGGGCGCTGCCAACGCCATGAAGTGATCCGCGGATCACTTCCATTCAAGGATTGAATCGAACCCTTTCCCGATTCCATTGGACGCGCCCCCACCTCCCGGCCGATAGTGCGGTTTCAGGCGCCGACGTTGCGCCGTCCCTGCGCAGCTCCTCTTCGGGTGACGCGCAGGCACACCGCCGAGGAGACCCGTCCGATGAATGCGCCCGACCGGGCCGCCGCTGCCCCCTCAGCCGGTGGCCCCTGCCCCCCAACTGAATCCCGCCGAGCAGGCGGTGGTCGACGCGGTGCTGGCCGAGCGCCGCCACCTGGTTGGTGCCCTGCTGCCCATCCTGCACGGCATCCAGGACCGCCTGGGCTATGTGCCGCCCGGCGCCCAGCCGGTGATCGCGCGGGCGCTGCACCTGTCGCGCGCCGAGGTGCACGGCGTCGTCACCTTCTACCACCACTTCCGCAGCGAGCCGGCCGGCCGCCACGTGCTGCAGGTCTGCCGGGCCGAGTCCTGCCAGGCCTGTGGCGGCGAGGCGCTGCTGGCCCAGGCCCGCGCGCGGCTGGGCTGCAGCGAGGCCGCGCCGACCAACGCCGCGCGCAGCCACACGGTGGAGCCCACCTACTGCCTGGGCCTGTGCGCCCAGTCGCCCGCAGCGATGCTCGACGGCCACCTGCACGCCCGCCTGACGCCGGCCAGGCTGGACGCGCTGCTGGCTGCGACGGAATCAGCCGCAGAACCGACGGGAGCCACGGCATGAGCACGACCCTGACCCTGTACGTGCCCCGCGACAGCGCCGCCCTCGCGGTGGGCGCCGACGCGGTGGCCGACGCCCTGCGCGCCCAGGCCGCCGCCAGCGGCAGCGAGTTGACCCTGGTCCGCAACGGCTCGCGCGGCCTGCTCTGGCTGGAGGCGCTGGTCGAGGTGGCCACGCCGCAGGGCAGGGTCGCCTACGGCCCGGTGGCGCCTGAGGACGTGCCCACACTCTGGCCGGCGCTGCTCGCCGATGCGGCGGTCCAGGGCGGCAGTCACCCGCTGCGCCAGGGCCTGACCGAGCAGATCCCCTACCTGGCACGCCAGGAGCGGCTGACCTTCGCCCGCGTCGGTGTCACCGACCCCCTGTCGCTGGACGACTACGCCGCCCACGAGGGCTGGGCCGGCCTGAAGGCGGCGGTGGGCCAGAACAGCGCGGCCATCCTGCAGGCGGTGACGCACTCCGGCCTGCGCGGGCGGGGTGGCGCGGCCTTCCCGGCCGGCATCAAGTGGCGCACCGTGGCGGGCGCGGCCGGGCCGGTCAAGTACGTGGTCTGCAACGCCGACGAGGGCGACTCCGGCACCTTCGCCGACCGCATGGTGATGGAGGGTGACCCCTACCTGCTGATCGAGGGCATGGCGATCGCCGCGCTGGCGGTGGGCGCGCAGGCGGGTTTCATCTACGTGCGCTCCGAGTACCCGCAGGCGGTGGCGGTGCTGGCCGAGGCGATCGAGCGGGCCACGCAGGCCGGCTGGATCGGCGCCGACGTGGTCGGCAGCGGCAAGCGCTTCGACCTGCAGGTGCGCATGGGCGCGGGCTCCTACGTCTGCGGCGAGGAGACCGCGATGCTGGAGAGCCTGGAGGGCCGGCGTGGCATCGTGCGCGCCAAGCCGCCGCTGCCGGCGCTGCAAGGCCTGTTCGGCCAGCCGACCGTGATCAACAACGTGCTGACCTTCGCCGCGGTGCCGACCCTCCTGGCGCGGGGCGCCGACTTTTATCGGAACTACGGCGTCGGCCGCTCGCACGGCACGCTGCCCTTCCAGCTGGCCGGCAACATCGCCCACGGCGGGCTGGTCGAGAAGGCCTTCGGCCTGACGCTGCGCGAGCTGCTCTTCGACTTCGGCGGCGGCACGCGCAGCGGCCGGCCGATCAAGGCGGTGCAGGTGGGCGGCCCGCTGGGCGCCTATGTGCCCGAGTCGCAGTGGGACGTGCCGCTGGACTACGAGGCCTATGCCGCCATCGGCGCGGTGGTGGGCCACGGTGGCATCGTGGTGCACGACGACACGGCGGACCTGGCCGCACTGGCGCGCTACGCGATGGAGTTCTGCGCCCTCGAGAGCTGCGGCAAGTGCACACCCTGCCGCATCGGCTCCACCCGCGGCGTCGAGGTGATCGACCGCCTCGTCGCCAACCGCGGCAACCCGGCGGTGCACGAGCAGCAGGTGACGCTGCTGCGCGACCTCTGCGACACGATGCTCGGCGGCAGCCTCTGCGCGATGGGCGGCATGACGCCCTACCCGGTGCTGTCGGCGCTGAACCACTACCCGGCGGACTTCGGCCTGGCTCCGGCACAGGTGGCCTCCGAATCCGCCGCGGCCACCTGAGGAGACCGTGATGAACGCTCCCGCACAACCCCTTCACTTCCACCGCGCACGCCCCCAGCCCGCGCGCCACGCCGAGTGCGACCACGGCACGCCCGCGGTGGTCAGCGACGAGGTCGTCACGCTGACCATCGACGGCTTCGAGGTCAGCGTGCCCAAGGGCACGTCGCTGATGCGCGCGGCCATCGACGCCGGCATCCAGGTGCCCAGGCTCTGCGCCACCGACATGCTCGAGCCCTTCGGCTCCTGCCGGCTCTGCCTGGTGGAGATCGAGGGCCGCCGCGGCACACCGGCCTCCTGCACCACACCCGCCGAAGCCGGCCTCGTGGTGCGCACCCAGAGCCCCAGGCTGCAGCAACTGCGCCGCGGCGTGATGGAGCTCTACCTCTCCGACCACCCGCTGGACTGCCTGACCTGCGCCGCCAATGGCGATTGCGAGCTGCAGGACATGGCCGGCGTGGTCGGCCTGAGGAATGTTCGGTATGGCGTGGGCGACCAGGTCGTCGCCGGGCGCAGCGGCCGCCACCACCTGGACAGCCTCAAGGACGAGTCCAACCCCTACTTCACCTACGACGCCAGCAAGTGCATCGTCTGCAACCGCTGCGTGCGCGCCTGCGAGGAGGTGCAGGGCACCTTTGCGCTGACGATCAGCGGGCGCGGTTTCGAGTCCCGCGTGTCGCCGGGCATGAGCGAGCCCTTCATGGGCAGCGAGTGCGTCTCCTGCGGCGCCTGCGTGCAGGCCTGCCCGACCGCCACGCTGGTGGAAAAGTCGGTCATCGAGGCCGGCCAGCCCGAGCACAGCGTGATCACCACCTGCGCCTACTGCGGCGTGGGCTGTTCGTTCAAAGCTGAAATGAAGGGCACGCAGGTCGTGCGCATGGTGCCCTGGAAGGACGGCAAGGCCAACGAGGGCCACAGCTGCATCAAGGGCCGCTTCGCCTGGGGCTACGCCACCCACAAGGACCGCATCACGAAGCCGATGATCCGCGCGAAGATCACCGACCCCTGGCGCGAGGTCAGCTGGGAGGAGGCGCTCTCGCATGCCGCCAGCGAGTTCCGCCGCATCCAGGCCACCCACGGGCGCGACTCGGTCGGTGGCATCACGTCGAGCCGCTGCACCAACGAGGAAACCTACCTGGTGCAGAAGCTGATCCGCGCGGCCTTCGGCAGCAACAACGTCGACACCTGCGCCCGCGTCTGCCACTCGCCTACCGGCTACGGCCTGGGCCAGACCTTCGGCACCTCGGCGGGCACGCAGACTTTCAAGTCGGTCGAGCAGGCCGACGTGGTGATGGTGATCGGCGCCAACCCCAGCGAGGGGCACCCGGTGTTTGCCTCGCGGCTGAAGAAGCGCATCCGTGGAGATGGGAAACGACCCGGCGCGAAGCTGATCGTCGTCGACCCGCGCCGCATCGACCTGGTCGATGCCCCGCACGTGCACGCCGACTTCCACCTGCAGCTCAAGCCTGGCACCAACGTCGCGGTGATCACCGCGCTGGCGCATGTGGTCGTCACCGAAGGGCTGGTCAACGAGGCCTATGTGGCCGAGCGCTGCGACGACCCCAGCTACCAACAGTGGCGTGCGTTCGTCGCCCGGCCGGAGAACTCGCCCGAGGCACTGGAGGCCGTCAGCGGCGTGCCGGCGGCCACCGTGCGCGGCGCGGCGCGGCTCTATGCACAGGGTGGCAGGTCAGGCGGCAACAGCGCGATCTACTACGGCCTGGGCGTCACCGAGCACGCGCAGGGCTCGACGATGGTGATCGGCATCGCCAACCTGGCGATGGCCTGCGGCATGGTCGGGCGCGAGGGCGTGGGCGTGAACCCGCTGCGCGGCCAGAACAACGTGCAGGGCAGCTGCGACATGGGCAGCTTCCCGCACGAGCTGCCGGGCTACCGCCACATCAGCGACACGACGGTGCGCTCGCAGTTCGAGGCGGCCTGGGGCGTGACGCTCAACCCCGAGCCGGGCCTGCGCATCCCCAACATGCTCGACGCCGCGCTGGAGGGCAGCTTCAAGGGCCTGTACGTGCAGGGCGAGGACCCGGCGCAGTCCGACCCCAACACCCAGCACGTGGCCGCCGCGCTGTCGGCGATGGAGTGCGTGGTGGTGCAGGACATCTTCCTGAACGAGACCGCCAAGTACGCCCACGTCTTCCTGCCCGGCGCCAGCTTCCTGGAGAAGGACGGCACCTTCACCAACGCCGAGCGCCGCATCAGCCGCGTGCGCCAGGTCATGCCGCCGCTGGCCGGCAAGGCGGACTGGGAGGTCACCCAGGCGCTGGCCAACGCGCTGGGCTACCCGATGGCCTACCAGCACCCCGAGCAGATCATGGAAGAGATCGCCGCGCTCACGCCCAGCTTTGCTGGCGTGAGCTACGAGAAGATCGAGCGCCTGGGCAGCCTGCAGTGGCCCTGCAACGAGGGCACCGAGGAGGCCGGCACCGCGACCATGCACATCGAGCGCTTCGTGCGCGGCAAGGGCCGCTTCTTCCCGACCCAGTACGTCGCCAGCGAGGAGAAGGTGACGCGGCGTTTCCCGCTCATCCTCACCACCGGCCGGGTGCTGAGCCAGTACAACGTCGGCGCGCAGACCCGCCGCACCGAGAACAGCCGCTGGCACGAGGAGGACCGCCTGGAGATCCACCCCCACGACGCCGAGGAGCGTGGCGTGAAGCACGGCGACTGGGTGGGCATCACCAGCCGCGCCGGCGAGACGGTGCTGCGCGCCGACGTCACCGAGCGGGTGCAGCCGGGCGTGGTCTACACCACCTTCCACTTCCCCGAATCGGGCGCCAACGTGATCACCACCGACTCGTCGGACTGGGCCACCAACTGCCCGGAGTACAAGGTGACCGCGGTGCAGGTCAGCAAGGTCAGCCAGCTCGGCCACCTGAGCGAGTGGCAACAGGGCTACGCACGCTTCAGCCGCCACCAGGAGGAGCTGCTGGCTCAGGCACATCAACCGGTAGAGGCCGTGAAATGAGCGACCCGAAAATCATTGTGCGCATGGCCAACCAAATCGGCGAGTTCTTCGCGGCCTACCCCTGCCACCAAGAGGCGGTGGAGGGCGTGGCCAACCACATCCACAAGTTCTGGGAGCCGCGCATGCGCCGCCAGCTCTATGCGCACCTGGACGGTCCGGCCCAGGGTGACGGGCTCAGTGAGCTGGTCAGGGAGACGGCGCTGGCGCGGCGGGGGGAGCTGGAGCCGGTGGCCAGCACTGCATTGCTAGCCAGTCCGCCCTGACCCGCGGGTTCGTGTGCGTCCCAGGGGCTTTGCCTGGAGTGACAGGTTCGGTCGAAGAGAATTCACGTCTTCGTTCCACCTGTTTCGAACCTGTGAGCCGTCGCCGTGCAGGTTCTGAAAGCCCCATGAGCTCCACCACCGCGCCCAAGTCCAAGGCATCCAGCTCGCATCATCGTTCCGCCGCAGGCAAGGGCTCCACCGGCAGCCCTCGGTCCGCCAAGGCGGCCGAACCCAAGCTGTCGCGTCAGCGCCGCCCGGAGACGATGACGGCGGCCGACTGGCAGCGCGAGCTGCGGCGACAGTTTGGGCGCGAGCAGCGCTTCGGGCTGGAGTTGCGCGAGGGCGGTCCGGTGTTCGGCCTGTGGCGGGTGGTCAATCCGGCTGGCGGCGGGCGGTATCTGGTGACGCTGCGTGGGAGTGCGCCCGGTGACAACCACTGCACCTGCCAGGACTTCGCCACCAACGACCTGGGCACCTGCAAGCACATCGAGTTTGTGCTGCACCGGCTGCAGGCGCGGCGTGGGTCCAAGGCAGCCTTTGCGCGCGGTTTCACGCAGGCTGCCAGCGAGGTCCGGTTGCAGCGGGGTCCCGGCCCAATCAGCACACTGCGGTTTCATCCGGGCAGTGGGTGCCCGGCCGAACTGCGGCAGCAGGTGCAGGCGCTGTGCGGGTTGGGTGTGGATGTAACGCCGCCTTGGGAACTGCCGTTGCTGCACGGGCGAGAGCTGGACGGCCTGGCGACCGCGGCGGCGCAGGCCGGCCATCCGCTCCAGTGGCAGGAAGCGGCGCTGCGCCATCTGGCCCAGTGGCGCGATGCCGAGCAGCGCCGCCACCGGCTGGACAAGGCCTACCCGGGTGGTGCCGAGGACCCGGCGCTGGCCCGCCTGCTGAAGACCCGGCTGTACCCCTACCAGGCCGAGGGTGCGCTGTTTGCCGCTCGTGCCGGCCGCGTGCTGATCGGCGACGAGATGGGGCTGGGCAAGACGGTGCAGGCCATTGCCGCGGCGGAGTTGATGGCGCGCCACTTCGGTGTGCAGCGCGTGCTGGTGGTCTGTCCCACCTCGCTGAAGCACCAATGGCAGCGTGAGATTCAGCGCTTCACCGGTCGGCCTGCGCAGGTGCTGCAGGGTCTCCGTGCGCAGAGGCAGCAGCAGTGGCAGTGGCGGGCTGCGGCAAACGCGGAACCGGGCGAAGGCAGTCCGGCCGAGGACGACGCGGCGGTGCAATGCAAGATCGTCAACTACGAAACCCTGGTGCGCGATGCCGACCTGGCCGAGGTCTGGGCGCCCGAGCTGCTGATCGTCGACGAGGCGCAACGGGTCAAGAACTGGAATACCCAGGCCGCGCGCGCCCTCAAGCGCCTGGCCGACCCGGCGCTGTGCCCCTGCGTGGTCGTGCTGACCGGCACGCCGCTGGAGAACCGGCTGGAGGAGCTGATCTCCATCGTGCAGGTGGTCGATCAGCACCGCCTCGGCCCCACCTGGCGGCTGCTGCATGAGCACCAGCAGGTCGACGACGCCGGCCGCGTGATCGGCTACCGTGACTTGGACCGCATCGGCAACACCCTGGCGCCGATCCTGCTGCGCCGCCGCAAGGCCGAGGTGTTGACCCAGCTGCCCGCGCGGGTGGACCAGACCCTGTTCGTGCCCCTCACAGCCGAACAGCGGGCCCACCACGATGAGAACGGTCTGATCGTCAGCCGCATCGTGCAGCGCTGGCGCAAGACGGGCTGGCTGTCCGACACCGATCAACGCCGCCTGCAGTGCGCCCTGCAGAACATGCGCATGGCCTGCAACAGCACCTGGCTGCTCGACCACGAAACCGACCACGGTCACAAGGCTGATGAGCTGCTGACGCTGCTGGACGAACTCTTCGAGCAGCCCGGTGCCAAGGCGGTGGTGTTCAGCCAATGGCTCGGCACCCACGAGGTACTGCTGCGCCGCCTGGCCGAGCGTGCTGCGCAGCAGCCTGCCGAACGCCGCTGGCGCCATGTCTTCTTCCACGGCGGGGTGCCCGCCGAGCAGCGCGGTGTGCTGGTGGAGCGCTTTCACATCGATCCGAACTGCCGGCTTTTCCTGTCCACCGACGCGGGCAGCACCGGGCTGAACCTGCAGCACGCCGCCGCCGTGGTGGTCAACATGGACCTGCCATGGAATCCGGCGCTGCTGGAGCAGCGCATCGGCCGTGTGCACCGTCTGGGCCAGAGCCGCGGGGTGCAGGTGATCAACCTGGTGGCCCAGGGCAGCATCGAGGAGGGCATGCTCTCGGTGTTGGCCTTCAAGACCTCACTGTTCAAAGGCGTGCTCGACGGCGGTGACGGCACGGTGTTCATGGAAGGCACCCGCCTTTCGCGCTTCATGAAAAGCGTGGACGCGGCCACTGCCGGCATGGGGGTGGCGGAAGCGGCCACGGAAGTGACCTCAGCCCCAACCCTGCCGGCGGGCGAAGGTCCGGCTGCGATGGCGCAGGAGGAGGTGTTGGATGCGGCTGTGAATGATGGTGCACCCGTGGGCGGCCCGGCGACGGACCTCGCAGCGCGGGTCGCCGCTGAAGTGCTGATCCACCCGACCCACGGCCCATCGGGCCTGCCCAGCGGCACGTTGACTTCGAGCCTGGCCGCGCAGTCCAACGAGGCTCAGCCGGCACCGCCCGCCACAAGCGGCGTCGCGTCTGCCACGGACCCCTGGGCGCCGCTGCTCCAGGTGGGCCTGCAGTTGCTGCAGACCCTGGCGCGACAGGAGCCCGCGGCCCCCGGTTCGCCGGGCCAGAGCGGTGCCGAACGGCTCGTGCACACCGATGAAGCCGGGCAGCGCTACCTCAAACTGCCGCTGCCCGAACCCCAGGCGGTGCAGCGCTTGGCCGAAGCGCTGACCGATCTGCTGGGCACACTGCGGCGCTGAGCAGGCTTCGCCCATTCAATTCCGCCAGCGCCTGCTGCGCGCCATCCGGTGCCGGCAACAGGTGGGTGCTGCAATGATTGTCGAATCGGCCCCTACGTTCGACCCGCACATCGACCCGCCAAGCCGCCGGATGGCCCCGATCGTGCAACAGTCCATCCTGGGGGACCAGCTTGTCCAGCACCTTCATCATCATGGAGCGCTCGGGCACGCTGGCCAAGTGGACCACCGCCTGCACACGGCACATGGCGGCGTCCCTCAGGCCTGCCGTTGGGCCACGCCCATGCTGTTCTCCGCAGGGGCAATGGAACCCGGGCCACGGGTAAGCCCGAGTATGTGAGGCGGCGATGATCGGCATCGCCAGAAACGATTTCTGCGGCGGGATGACGCTCCTTAACATGCCCTGCATGCGCCGCGTCACACCCATACCTCCTGCATGACAGACCCGCCGGTTCGTCCGGCGGCGTGCTGCAACGGACGCGTCCATCCCCTCTCGCAGGCCAGCGTGCCCACCCTGAAACAAGCGGGTGGCGGGTGAGCTTTTGCCTGCGCGGAGTGGCTCCCTGGAAGAACGGCAGGAAAGGAGACATCACCATGCCCGCACCTCACCAAACGCTTCACAAGAAGCACCTGCTGGCCCGTGCCGCCCTCGCGGCACTCGGCCTGGCGGGATCCGCCCAGGCCTTCGAGATCGACACCGGCGTGCCGGACTTCAAGATCCTCTGGGACACCACGGTCAAGTACAGCACCGCGGCGCGGTTGAGGAACCCTTCGCAGCAGATCGTCGGCGGTGCCAACTACGACAGCAGCGCCGCGAGCTACTTCCCCAACACCGATGACGGCAGTCGCAATTTCAAGCGCGGTCTGATTTCCAACCGGCTGGATATTTTCAGCGAGCTGGATATTTCCTACGGCGGTGTCGGGGCGCGCATGTCGGCCGCCGGTTGGTACGACTCGGTGTATCAGTCGGGCCGCAACGACAACAGTTCCGCCGGCACCGCCAACCCCTATTCGGTCGATGCGGACCAGTTCACCGCCACCACGAAGCGGCTGCACGGGCGTGATGCGGAGCTGCTGGACGCCTTTGTCTTCGCCAAGGGCAAGCTGGGCGACATGGCCGGAGCGGTGCGCCTGGGCAAGCACACGCTGCTGTACGGCGAGAGCCTGATGCTGGGTGCCAACGGCATCGCCGCGGCGCAGGCGCCGATCGACGTGATCAAGGCGGCCACGGTGCCGAACGCGCAGTTCAAGGAATTCATGATGCCGGTCAACCAGGTGTCGGGCCAGCTGCAGATCACGCCGGACGTGACGGTGGGTGGCTACTACATGCTGGAGTGGAAGAAGGACCGGCTGCCGGCATCGGGAAGTTACTTCTCCGGCATGGATGCGGTGGGTCCGGGGGGGGAGCGCCTGATCGTCGGCTATTCGCCCGCCGGCAACGTGTATTTCCTGAACCAGCCGGACATGAAGGCGGACAAGCCCCAGTTTGGCCTGCAGGCCCGATTCCATGTCGGCGAAACCGACCTGGGCCTGTATGCGGTGCAGTGGAACGACCATGGACCCTCCGGCCTGTACCTGCATCCTTATGCCGGTGCGCCGAGTGTGGATGCCAAAGGGATGCAGGTCGGCACCTACCAATGGGTGTTTCACGAGGGGATCCGTGCGGTGGGGGCGAGTTTCAATACCACCGTGGGAAATGTAAATCTGGCTGGCGAAATGTCGCTGCGCAGCAATACCCCCTTCGACAGCGACGCGCAGGCCGATACCTCGGGCGCCGACAACAACGGCAACCCGCTGTATGCGGTGGGCAAGTCGGCGCATGCGCAGGTGAACTGGATTGCCAGCATCGGCCCGAGTTTCCTGGCCCGGGAGGCGGACTTCGTCGGCGAGCTGGGCTGGAACCGGCGGCTCTCGGTGGACAAGAACGCAGCGGCCATGAACCCGAACGCAGACCGCGATTCCGCCAACCTGCGCATGATCTTCGAGCCCAAGTACCGCCAGGTTCTGCCGGGTGTGGACCTGAGCGTGCCGGTGGGGGTGGGCTACGGCTTCATCGGCAACTCGTCGGTGGTCGGCCCCTTCCTGGGCAAGGGCACGGGCGACCTGAGCCTGGGGCTGAACGGCTCGTACCTGGACGTCTGGCGCTTCGGACTGGCCTACACGCACTACTTCGGCGAGGCCGCACCCTTCATCGAAGGCGGGCACCGCACCTTCCTGCAGTCCAACGCGGACCGCAACTTCCTTTCGTTCAACGTGCGGCGCTCGTTCTGAGCCTGCGGCGACCGAACCACCGGAGACAGACATGATCAAGCACACCGTGCTGGCCCTGGCCGCCATCGGCCTGATGAGCAGCGCCGCGGCCGCCGTGAGCGCCGACGAGGCGGCCAGGCTCAAAGGCGAGTTGACCCCCTTCGGCGCCGAGAAGGCCGGCAACAAGGACGGCAGCATCCCCGCCTGGGCAGGCGGCTACACCACGCCGATCCCCGGCTTCAAGAACGGCGGCAAACGCGCCGACCCCTTCGCAGCCGACAAGCCGCTCTACCAGGTCACTGCCAGGAACATGGCCGAGCACGCCGACAGGCTCACCGAGGGCGTGAAGGCGATGCTGAAGAAATACCCGGACAGCTTCCGCGTCGACGTCTACCCGACCCGCCGCACCGCGGCCGCGCCGCAGTGGGTCTACGACAACACCGCGCGCAACGCCGTCAAGGCCGAGTTGAAGGATCTGATGCCGGCCGGCGCCTACGGCGGCATCCCCTTCCCGATCCCGAAGAACGGCGCCGAGGCGATGTGGAACCACACGCTGCGCTGGCGCGGCGAGGCCTGGCATGTGGCCATCAAGGGCATCCAGGGCACCGGTGACGGCAAGCACGTGACCACCGCGATCGCCTCCGGCGACTTCCAGATGCCCTACTACTTCAAGGACGGCAGCGCGGACAAGTTCGACGGCCAGTTCTGGTCCATCCGCATGCTGACCTCCGGGCCGGCACTGCGCGCGGGCGAGGGCATCGTCGGGCGCGAGCACCTCAACGGCGACAAGACCCAGGTGTGGGTCTACGTGACCGGCCAGCGCCGCGTGCGCAAGGTGCCCAACGCCTGCTGCGACTCGCCCACGCCGGCCAGTGCGGGTGTATCCATGTTCGACCAGACCGACGTGTTCAACGGCCGCCTGGACCGCTTCGACTGGAAGATCGTCGGCAAGAAGGAGATGCTGATTCCCTACAACGGCAACAAGCTGCTGGCCACCCCGGAGGCCAAGGCGCTGGACAAGCACCACCTGGCCTCCGACGCGATGCGCTGGGAGCTGCACCGTGTGTGGGTGATCGAGGCCAACGTGGCCGCGGGCAAGCGCCACCTCTCGCCCAAGCGCCGCTACTACCTGGACGAGGACACCTGGATCGCCGTGCTGGCCGACCACTGGGACGCCAACGGTCAGCTCTGGCAGATGGGCTTTGCCAACCCGGTGGTGATGCCCGACCTGCCGGCCACCACCTCGCCGCAGATGTTCGGCTTCTACGACCTGATCTCAGGCGCCTGGTACTACGACAGTGCCCTCAACGATGCGGCAGAGCAGTACAAGGTGGTGCCGCGCTATGCCGACTCGGTGTTCACCGCCGAGTCGCTGACCGCGGAGGGCGTGCGCTGAGGCGCGCGCAGGAGGGCTGCGCTGTGCAGGCGACTTCGCGTTGGATCGTGCCCGGCCTCACCTGGGCGCTGCTGGCGGCGGCGAGCGCTGCCCAGGCGGCCGCGCCTGTGGCGGCTGCGGCATCCGCACCCACCCCTGCCGGTGGTGCCCTGGCCGCCAGGCTGGCAGAGCCTTTGGCGCGCGCTGCGCTCACCCAGCGGGTGGTGGGGCGAGGGGCGCTCCTGGGCCTGGCCCAGGCCGGCCAGCGGGTCGTCGCGGTGGGCGAACGCGGCAGTGTGCTGCTGTCCGACGACGCCGGCCGGACCTGGCGCCAGGCGCCCCAGGTGCCGGTGAGCGTCACGCTCACTGCGGTGCAGTTCGTGGATGAGCGCAGCGGCTGGGCCATCGGTCACCAGGGCGTGGTGCTGCGCAGCGACGACGGCGGTGAACGCTGGGTGCGTCAGCTCGACGGGGCGGCGGCCGCCCGACTGGCGCTGGCCGAGCTGCAGGCGCTGCCCGCTCCCACGCCCAAGGCCCTGGCCGACGCGTGGCGTGCGGTGCAGGAGGGCGCCGACAAGCCGCTGTTGGCGCTGCATTTCAGCAATGCCCGCGAGGGCCTGGTGATCGGCGCCTTCGGCCTGATGCTGTCCACCGGCGACGGCGGCCGGACCTGGCAGTCGATCGCCACCCGGCTGGACAACCCCAAGGGTGCCCACCTCTACGCCCTGCACCGCCAGGGCGACAGTCTGCTGGTGGCGGGCGAGCAGGGCGGAGTCTGGCATTCGGGTGACGGTGGCCGGCGCTTCGAGCGTCTGGCCACGCCCTACCAGGGCAGCTGGTTCACCGTGGCGCATGACGCCGCGGGCGACAGAGGAAGCGGGTGGCTGGTGGCCGGTCTGCGCGGCAACGTGCTGCGCAGTGCCGACGCCGGGCGCAGCTGGACTGCGCTGGCCAACCCGGCGCCGGTGAGCGTGACCAGCGTGCTGCCCGAACCCGGAGGCACACTGTGGCTGGCCAACCAGGCCGGCCATCTGATGATCCCCGGCACGGACAGCCTGCGCATGGCTGCCAGCACCACCGCCCAGCAGCCCGCCGCGCTGCTGCGCCTGTCCGACGGCAGCCTGCTCATCGCCGGCTGGAGCGGCATCACCCGCATCGACGCCGCGACCCTGAAGACTGCCCAGGCTGCGGCCCGGAAGACCACCCCATGAAGCCCCCGATCCCCCTGACCGTCAGCGAACAGACGATGAGCTTCGACCGCCGGTCGGGCTCGCTCGTCGAGCGTGCGCTGTTCAACCACCGGCTGGTGGTGCTGCTGATCTGCGCGGTCGTGACCCTCCTGCTCGGTTGGCAGGCCACCCGGCTGCAACTCAATGCCAGCTGGGAAAAGACCATTCCCACCGGCCACCCCTACATCGCCAACTGGCTGGCCCGCCAGGGCGACCTGAAGGGCCTGGGCAACGCGGTTCGCATCGCGGTGGCGCCGGTGAGTGCCGATGGCCGCGGCGACATCTACGACGCCAAGTACCTGGAGACGCTGCGCGCGCTGAACGACCAGGTCTTCCTGATTCCCGGCGTGGACCGTGCGGCGATGAAGTCGCTGTGGACCCCCAACATGCGCTGGACCGGCGTCACCGAGGAGGGCCTGGAAGGCGGCCCGGTGATCCCCGACGACTACGACGGCAGCGCCGCCAGCCTGCAGGCGCTGCGCATCAACGTGCAGCGCTCCGGCGAGATCGGCCAGATCGTGGCGATCGATGGCGCCAGCAGCGTGATCTTCGTGCCCCTGCTGGCCAAGGACGCGGCCGGCCAGCCGCTGGACTACGTGGCCTTCTCCGGCAAGCTGGAATCGCTGCGCAGCCGGTTCGAGGCGCGCGGCGTGCAACTGCACATCACCGGCTTCGCCAAGATCGTCGGCGACCTGATCGCCGGGCTGCGCCAGGTGCTGATGTTCTTCGCCGTGGCCATCGCCATCGCCGCGGCCATGGTGTACGGCTACACCCGCTGCCTGCGGTCCACCGCGCTGGTGGTGGCCAGCTCGCTGATCGCGGTGGTCTGGCAGCTCGGCCTGCTGCCCACGCTGGGCTACGCGCTGGACCCGTACTCCATGCTGGTGCCCTTCCTGGTGTTTGCCATCGGCATGAGCCACGGCGCGCAGAAGATGAACGGCATCATGCAGGACATCGGCCGCGGCGTACCCCAGTGGATCGCTGCGCGCTACACCTTCCGCCGCCTCTTCCTGGCCGGGCTGACAGCGCTGCTGGCCGACGCGGTGGGCTTTGCGGTGCTGCTGGCCATCGACATCCGCGTGATCCAGGAGCTGGCGATCGCTGCCTCCATCGGCGTGGCCGCACTGATCTTCACCAACCTGATCGTGCTGCCCATCCTGCTGAGCTACACCGGCGTGGACGAGCGCGCCGCCGCCCGCAGCCTGCGCGCCGAGAAGGACTTCGTGCGTCTGGACGGCCATGAGCGCAGCGGCCTGTGGGCCACGCTGGAGCGCTTCACCGAGCGGCGCTGTGCCCTGCCCACGGTGGCCGTGGCCGCGGTGCTGGCGGTGGCCGGCTTTGCCGTCAGCCGCCACCTGGCCATCGGCGATCTGGACCCGGGCGCACCCGAACTGCGCGCCGACAGCCGCTACAACCGCGACGTGGCCTACGTCAACGCCCACTACGGCGCCAGCAGCGACGTGTTTGCGGTGATGGTGCAGACGCCCGACGGTGCCTGCGCCGACTACGACACCCTGATGCGCGTCGATGCGCTGGAGTGGCAGCTGCAGCAACTGCCCGGTGTGGAGTCCACGAACTCGCTGGCGCGCCTGAACCGGCTGGTGCTGGCCGGGCTGAACGAAGGCCACCCCAAGTGGTTCGACCTCATCCCCAACCAGGCCATGCTGAACCTGGTGACCGGCAACGCGCCGCGCGGCCTGTACAACGAGACCTGCAGCCTGCTCACCGTCAGTGCCTTTCTGCAAGATCACAAGGCGGCCACGTTGGCCGGGCTGGTCGATTCGGTCAACACCTTCGCCGCTGCCAACGACAGCCCCAAGGCCCAGTTCCTGCTCGCCGCCGGCAGCGCGGGTGTGGAGGCGGCCACCAACATCGTTGTGCGCGAGGCCTGGCACACGATGCTGGCGCTGGTCTACGCGGCGGTGATCGTGCTGGCCTTCATCACCTTCCGCTCCTGGCGGGCGGTGGTGGTGGCGGTGCTGCCGCTGATGCTCACCTCGGTGCTGGCCGAGGCGCTGATGGTCGTGCTGGGCATGGGCGTCAAGGTGGCCACGCTGCCGGTGATCGCACTCGGCGTGGGCATCGGCGTGGACTACGCGCTCTACATCCTCAGCGTCATGCTGGGCGAGTTGCGCAAGGGCGCCACGCTGTCGGAGTGCTACCGCGTCGCGCTGCACTTCACCGGCCGGGTGGTGCTGCTCACCGGCCTGACGCTGGCGGTGGCGGTGGCCACCTGGGTGGGCTCGCCGATCAAGTTCCAGGCCGACATGGGGCTGCTGCTGGCCTTCATGTTCCTGTGGAACATGCTCGGCGCGCTGGTGCTGCTGCCCGCGCTGTCACACTGGCTGCTGCAGCCGCTGGTGCAGGCACAGGCACCGGCCCGCGCGGCGGATGCGCCGTCGGTGGCGGTGCAGACCGGCATGCTCCACTCTGCACCCCACGGCGCATGAAGCCCCACGGACGATCGAACCCATGAGCCCCTCCCTCGCCGGCACCTCCACGGGCGCCATCGGGGCGCTGCGCGCCCACCACTTCGGCATCAGCGTGCCGGACCTCGACGCGGCGCTGGCCTGGTACCAGCGCATGCTCGGTTTCGAGCTGGAGCAGCGGCTGTTCATCGAGAAGATCCCGGCCCACATCGCCTTCGTCAAGCGGGGCGACTTCCGCATCGAGATCTTCCAGGTCGAGGGAGCGGCGCCCCTGCCACCGGACCGCCGCGTGCCCAACCTCGACCTGCAGACCCACGGCAACAAGCACCTGTGCTTCGAGGTGCCCGATGTGCCCGCTGCCGTGGCTGCACTGCGCGAGGCGGGCGCGGACATCGCCTTCGAACTGACGGTGGACGGCAACCCCACCGCCTTCGTGCGCGACTGCGCCGGCAACCTGATCGAGTTCCTGCAGCCCTTCGCTTGACATGGGGCACCCGGTTTCGCGTGTACGCGCGACCACCCGCCGGGCGGGTCGCCGGCCGCTTGGGAGCGGCCCGGCGCTGGCCGGCCGCGCGGCCGCATCACTGGCGCGGCTGCATGCCAGGGCTTGAAGCCCGTGCACAGGTTCTCAGCGCCCAGGCTCGATGACGACGTGGCAGCGCTCGATTTCGCGATGGAAGCTGGCGGGCAGCTCGGCCCAGTCGTGCACATCCACCAGCATCGGCAGCCGGCTTTGCTGCAGCGCTTCGCGCAGCTCGGGCAGTACAGTGCTGCGGCGTGACAGGTCCGCCGGCTGGCGCAGCACCAGGTCCAGGTCGCTGCCACCGTGGGCGCCGCCGGTGACGCGACTGCCGTAGGCCCAGACCTGGATGCCGGGCACATGGCGGCGCAGCAGCTGCCGCAGCTCGGCCAGGTGCTCGGGCCGCAAGTCCAGATGCAGTTCCTCGACGGTCCCGGCCGCCAGGCGGGTGGAGACTTCAGCGCTCGGCATCGAACACCTCGCGCAAGCGCACGGTCAGGCGCCGCAGGTCGTCCAGGTAGTCCGGCAACAGCTTCAGGGTTTCGTTGGCAAAACCTGCGCCGTAGTCGTGTGCCGTGGTGTTGCGGTTGGCCCGGTAGGCCAGCCAGCGCGTCACGCCCGCCTCGTCCAGCAGGCTGTGCTTGCCGGCGTGACGCAGCACGTCGTTGAACACCAGCGCGTCGACGGCGCGCGGGCTGCCGCCGTAGGCCTTGAGTGCGCGGCGCAGCAGCTTGCCGCTGGTCTCCAGCGAGAGCTCGAAGGTCTTGATGGCCGCGTTGCGATACAGATCGTAGCCGACAGGGTCGGCCGCCGCGTCGGTCCGGTGCAGCGCCTGCAGCGCCTGCTCCAGCGTCGCCGCCGTGCGCTCCAGATGTTCGGTGTTCAGGGCCACAGTGAGTCCTGCATGTGGTCGTGTGTGTCGTTTGCAAAGGGCAGGCGCAGTGTGCCGGAGAAGCGCTGTGGCGTCACGCTGCTACTGGGATCGTTCCCCCCTCAAGCACCTCCCTCCGTGCAGACCCTAGGTATGGCGGCCGACGATGCGCCGCATCCGCACAAACGATTTCCCAGGGTCGGGGGCGCTGCCTAGCATCCCGTCCATTCCCTGAGACCGGAGACACTCCCCGTGACCGTGCAGATCATCAAGGCCGGCAAGCCGGCCGCCGCCAAGGCCGACCTCAACGCCCAGGTGCGCGCCACCGTCGAAGGCATCCTCGCCGACATCGAGGCCCGCGGCGACGCCGCCGTGCGCGAATACAGCGCGAAGTTCGACAAGTGGTCGCCTGAAAGCTTCCGCCTCGGCCAGGCCCAGATCGACACCTGCATCGCCAGCCTGCCGGCGCAGACGATCGAGGACATCCGCTTCGCCCAGGCCCAGATCCGCCGCTTCGCGCAGATCCAGCGCGACTCGATGAAGGACGTCGAGGTCGAGACCTTGCCGGGCGTGGTGCTCGGCCACCGCAACATCCCGATGAACTCGGTGGGCTGCTACATCCCCGGCGGCAAGTACCCGCTGATCGCCTCGGCCCACATGAGCGTGCTGACCGCCAAGGTGGCGGGCGTGAAGCGCATCGTCGCCTGCGCGCCGCCGTTCGACGGCGCTCCTTGCCCCGAGATCGTCGCCGCCATGCACCTGGCCGGCGCCGACGAGATCTACTGCCTGGGCGGCGTGCAGGCGGTGGCCGCGATGGCCATCGGCACCGAGACGCTGAAGGGCGTGGACATGATCGTCGGCCCCGGCAACGCCTACGTGGCCGAGGCCAAGCGCCAGCTCTTCGGCCGCGTGGGCATCGACCTGTTCGCCGGCCCGACCGAGACGATGGTGATCTGCGACGACACCGTGGACGCCGAGCTGGTGGCGGTCGACCTGCTGGGCCAGGCCGAGCACGGCCCGACCAGCCCGGCCTACTGCATCACCACCAGCCGGACCCTTGCCGAGCAGCTGCCGCCGCCATCGAGACCGTGCTGGCCCGCCTGGACACCGCGCCGATCGCCAGCATCTCCTGGCGCGACTACGGCGAGATCATCCTCTGCGACACCGATGAGGAGATGCTCGCCGAGTCCGAGCGGCTGTGCTCCGAGCACGTGCAGGTGATGACCCGCGACCCGGACTGGTTCCTGCAGCGCATGACGAGCTACGGTGGCCTGTTCCTGGGCCACCGCACCAACGTGAGCTACGGCGACAAGGTCATCGGCACCAACCACACCCTGCCGACGCAGGGGGCCGGCCGCTACACCGGCGGCCTGTGGGTGGGCAAGTTCATCAAGACCCACACCTACCAGCGCGTGCTGACCGACGAGGCCAGCGTGAGGGTGGGTGAGGTCTGCTCGCGCCTGTGCGGCTATGAGCACATGAGCGGACATCAGGAGCAGGCGGCGATTCGCGTGCGGCGGCTGAAGAAGGCCTGACGTGATGGCGCGCCTGCCTGCAGCTGCAGACCCTCACCCCCAGCCCCTCTCCCAAGCTGGGAGAGGGGAGCAAGACACCGTCCGCCTGAAGCCCCTCCCCCCTCGTGGGGGAGGGGTTGGGGTGGGGGCCTCACACGCCGGAGCTGCCTCATGAGCACCCTCAACGGACAAGTCGCCGTCGTCACCGGCGGCGCCGGTGGCCTGGGCGAGGCCATCTGCATCGGCCTGGCGCAAGCCGGCTGTGCGGTGGTGGTGGGCTACAACAGCTCCGAAGGACCAGCGCGGGCATTGGCCGAGCGCCTGGCCCCGGTCGCGCTGCCGCACGTGGCGCTGAAGTGCCCTGTGACCGATTCGGCCGCGCTGGCCACCTTGGCCGCCGAGGTTCAGCAGCGCTATGGCCGCTGCGACATCCTGGTCAACTGCGCCGGCACCACGCGCTTCGTGCCGCACGCAGACCTGGACGGGCTGGACGACGCGCTGATCGACCAGATCCTGGCCACCAACGTGCGGGGGCCTATCGCTGCGCTGCGGGCGTTGAAGCCCCTGCTGGCAGCGCCCCGGGATGATGGTGCGACCGGCTTGGTGGTCAACATCTCGTCCATTGCCGCCGTCACCGCCATGGGCAGCAACATCGCCTATTGCGCCAGCAAGGCGGCGGTGGACAACCTCACCAAGTCGATGGCGCGCGCGCTGGCGCCGGCCATCCGCGTGCTGAGCGTCTCGCCCGGCCTGGCCGATACCGACTTCGTCAAGAGCCTGGACTTGGCCTGGCGCAATGAGCAGGCCAGCCGCACGCCGCTGCAGCGCCTGGCGCTGCCCGAGGAGGTGGCCGCCGCCGTGGTGGCCGCCGCCACGCACCTCACCTTCACCACCGGCGCGGTCATTCCCGTCGACGGTGGCCGGCCGCTGGCCTGAGCACGACACAAGACAACGGAGACCGCCCCATGAAACTCGCCACCTACAAGAACGGCAGCCGCGACGGCCGCCTGCTCGTCGTCAGCCGGGACCTGACCCGCGCCGTGGACGCCGCCGCCGTCGCACCGACGATGCAGCAGCTGATCGAGGACTGGGCGGCGCGCGCCCCACGGCTGCAGGCGCTGTCCGACCGGCTCAACGCCGGGCCGGTGGTGGGCGAGTTCGCCTTCGACCCCGCGCTGTGCATGTCGCCGCTGCCGCGCACGCACCAGTTCGTCGACGCCTCGGCCTTCCTGAACCACGGCCACATCATGGAAGAGGCCTACCAGCTCTCCGTGAAGAAGACCCCGGGCATCCCGGTGCTGGTGCAGCGCCAGAGCGACGACTTCTGGGGCCCCTGCGACGACTACCCGCTCATCGAGGCCGACAACGTCGACTTTGAGGGTGAGTTTGCGGTCATCGTCGACGACACGCCCATGGCCAGCACGCCCGAGGTCTGTGCCAGCAAGATCCGCCTGGTGATGATCTTGAACGACGTCTCCATGCGCGCCCATTTGTTCCGCGAGCTGCAGATGGGCTTCGGCTTCATCAACGCCAAGCCGGCCACCGTGTTCGGCCCGGTGGCCGTGACGCCCGACGAGCTGGGTGAGGCCTGGCACGCCGATGGCCGCATCCACCTGAACATGAATGTCTCGCGCAACGGCGAGTGGTTCGGCCACCCCAACGGCCGCGAGATGGACTGGAGCTTGGGGAGCTGCTGGCCCGCCTGGGCCTGAACCGCAACCTGCGCGCCGGCACCATCCTGGGCACCGGAACGGTGTCGAACCAGGCCGCCCGCACGGTGGGCTCGGCTTGCCTGGCCGAGAAGCGCGCGCTCGAGAAGATCGAGACGGGCGATTCCACGACGCCCTTTCTGAAGCTGGGCGACCGCCTGCGCTTTGAAGCCTTTGGCGCCGACGGGCAGAGCATCTTCGGCGCGGTCGATCACCGCTTCGTCCCATTCAAGTCCGAGCAGTAAATGAGCAGCTACGACATCGTCGCGATGGGCGCAGGCCACAACGGCCTGGTCGCCGCCGCCTACCTGGCCAAGGCCGGCAAGAAGGTGCTGGTGCTGGAGCGCAAGGCCTGGCCGGGCGGCGGGGTCAGCACCCGCCAGCTCAACACCCCGGGCTACTGGCATGACGAGCACAGCAGCGTGCACATCATGATCCAGGGCAACCCGATGATCCGGCAGGACGAGCTGGGGCTGCTCTCCCAGCACGGCCTGAACTACCACTACTCGCCGGTGCCGCACGCGACGATCTTCCCGGATCAGAGCGTGCTCTACACCTACAAGGACGTGGACCGGACCTGCGAGTGCTTCGCCAAGGTCAGCCCCAAGGACGCCGAGACCTACCGGAACTTCGTCAAGATGAGTTCCGAGATCCTGAAGGTCTTCATGCCGGGCCTGTACAGCCCGCCGCCGCCGCTGGGCGAACTCGTCGCCATGCTCGACCGCAGCGACGAAGGCCGGCTGATGCTGGAGTACATGACGCGCGACTGCCTGAGCCTGGTCAACGACCTGTACGAGAGCGACAAGATCAAGATCCACCTGCTGCGGCTGGTCAGCGAGAACCTGCAGCATCCCAACGAGCTCGGCACCGGCATGGGCGTGCTGCTGATGCCCGGCATCATCCACACCTACGGGGTGAGCCAGCCGATCGGCGGCAGCGGCAAGCTGACCGAGTCGCTGGTGCGCTGCATCGAGAGCTTCGGTGGCGAGCTGCGCTGCAATGCCGAGGTGGCTCAAATCCTCACCTCGGGCGGCCGGGCCACGGGGGTACAGATGGCCGATGGCGAGCAGATCCTCGCCAAGGACGCGGTGATCGGTGCCATCCACCCGCACGTGGTGCGCAGGTTCGTCCAGGGCGTGCCCGAGCCGGTGCTTCAGCGCGCCGAGCGCGCGCAGCTCGCGCCGTTCTCCATCATGGTCAGCCACTACGACCTGAAGGAGAACGCCCAGTACCACGCCGATGAGCAGGTGGGCCTGGCGACCATGCTGGAGTTCATGGCCACCGACCGGCTCGACGAGATGATCGCCGACTTCGACGACCTCAAACGCGGCCTGATCACCGAGCGGCGCCTGTGCGCCGGCGGCGACGAGAGCATCGGCGACAAGACCCGCGTGCCTGCCGGCGCCGGCATGTTCCACGGCATCACCTTCGCGCCCTACAAGGTGACCGACCCACGCTGGAAGGATCGCCACTGGGATGAGTTCAAGGAAGAGATCGGCGACCTCTCGCTCGCCCACTACCGCCAATTCGTCAAGAACCTCACCAGCGACAACATCATCGCCCGCAGCATCGTCAGCCCGGTGGACCTGGAGCGCAGCAGCCCCAACAGCATGATGCGCGGCGACCTGCACGGCGTGGCGCCGTACTTCCACCAGAGCGCAGGTGCGCGGCCCACGTCGGATCTCGGCCAGTACACCGTGCCGGGCGTGGAGCGCCTGTTCCTGGCTGGGCCCTCGCAGCACCCGGGCGGCGGTGTCTACGGGGCCGGGCGTGCCACGGCGATCAAGGTCTTCGAGGCGCTGGGCATGGACTTCGGCAGCGTGGCTGCCGGTGCGCGTCAGGACAACGCCAACCCCAATGTCATCACCGCGGCCAGGAAGGAAGGCATGGTCCTGCGCGGCCCGGCCAACGAGGAGCTGATGCACGTCGAAGCCATCGACCGCGTCGGCGACGAGCTGGTCATCAAGGGCAAGAGCTTCGGCACCATGCCCATGCAGGCGCGGCTGGACGCCGATTCGGCCCGTGCCGGGCTGAAGCTGCTGGGCCTGGGCAAGCTGGCCTTCCTGGCCTCGCTGCCGTTCCGGAAGGGATCGGAGCAATGAGCCACGTGGTTGTCACCGGCTCCGAAGGTTTTGTCGGCCAGGCCCTGGTCCAGCGCCTGCTGGCCGACGGCCTCGGCGGTCGGCCCGTCACCCGACTGAGCCTGCTCGACATCCGCTTTGCCGCGCCGCATGCCGATGCGCGCGTGGTGCAGCTGGCGGGCAGCATCGCCGACCCGGACCTGCGCGGGCGCGCCTGCATGCATCCGGTCGATGCGGTGTTCCACCTTGCCAGCATCCCGGGCGGGGCGGCTGAGAAGAACTACGAGCTGGGTCGCGACATCAACCTGCAGGCCACGCTGGGGCTGCTGGAAGACCTGCGCGAGGTGCGAACGGCTGCCGGCGCTGCGCCGCGCTTCGTGTTTGCCAGCACCATCGCGGTGTACGGCGAGCACCTGCCGCCGGAGGTGAACGAAGCCACGCTGCCCAACCCCGGCCTCACCTACGGCGCCCACAAGCTGGCCGGCGAGTACCTGGTGGCCGATGCGACCCGCAAGGGCTGGTGCTACGGGTGCTCGCTGCGCCTGCCCGGTGTGGTGGCCCGGCCCGTGACCGGCGAGAACTCGGGGGCCGGGATGATGAGCGCCTTCATGAGCCAGCTGTTCTGGCGCCTGGCCGCCGGCGAGCCCATCATGGTGCCGGTCACGCCGAACGGCGTGGCCTGGTGGATCTCGGTGGGCGCCTGCGTGGACAACCTGCTGCATGCCGCCACCGTCGACCCAGCTCGGCTGAACCCGCGCCGCAGCTACCAGATGCCGGTGCTGCGCTTGACGGTCAGTGAGCTGGTGGACGCGCTCTGCGCACGCCACGGCGAGGACCGGCGGGCGCTGGTGACCTACGCGCCGGATGCCTTCATCCAGAAGCTCTTCGCGTCCTATCCGCCGCTGCACACCCCCGAGGCCGAGGCCCTGGGCCTGCGGCACGACGGCGACATCGCCACCCTGATCGACCGGGCCACGGCCGTTTGAACGCCGCCCTGGATCCCTGGAACCTACGGAGACACCCCATGAACATCCTCGGCCTCGACAACCTGGTCTTCGGCGTCGACGACCTGGCCGCCTCGCGCCAGTACCTGCTGGACTACGGACTCCACGAAGTGGGCTTCGACCCCGTCGCAGGCGGCAGCTTTGCCGCGCTGGACGGCACGGCCATCACCATCCGCCGCAGCGACGATCCCGGCCTGCCGCCGCTGCCCCCGGGCGCCCACAGCCCCTGCCTGCGCGAGACGATCTACGGCGTCGCCGACGCCGCCACGCTGGACGCGCTGCAGGCCGAGCTGGCGAAGGACCGCCCGGCCGAGCGCGGCGCCGATGGCGTGCTGCGCGCCATGGACGACGGCGGCTTCGCCATCGGCTTCCAGCTCACCGTGCGCCGGCCCTACAGCGCGCGCCACCTCGGCTTCAACGTGCCGGGCCAGCCGCCGGGCCGCGCGCCGAATGACTGTGCCGCGAACCCCGACGAGGTCATCAAGCCGCGCACGCTCAGCCACCTCGTCTACTTCGTGCCCGACGTGGCCAAGGCCGAGGCCTTCTACGCCCGCCTGGGCTTTGTGGTGACCGACCGCTTCAACCACCTCGGCCCCTTCATGCGCCCGGCGGGCACGCAGGACCACCACACGCTGTTCATGATCGAGCGGCAGAACGAGCACATGGTCGGCTGCAACCACTTCACCTTCCACCTGGGGTCGGCCAATGAGGTGCTGCAGCACGGCTGGGAGTTCGTGCGCAAGGGCTACAAGAGCTTCTGGGGGCCGGGGCGCCACATCCTGGGCAGCAACTACTTCTGGTACTTCAACAGCCCCTTCGGTGCGGTGATGGAGATCGACGCCGACATGGACCTGCACGACGACCGCTGGGTGCCGCGCGAATGCGACCCGGGCAAGGACAACTCGCAGATCTTTTTGTTCCACGCGGCGCCGAAATGGGCGCCGGGGGAGTGAGGGCGGTGGTGGCTGCCGGTGCAGGCCCTCACCCCCGGCCCCTCTCCCAAGGTGGGAGAGGGGAGCAGGACACCGCCCGCCTGGAGCCCCTCCCCCCTCGTGGGGGAGGGGTTGGGGTGGGGGCCGGGGCCGGCCCCGACCGCTTCCTCTGCCGCCTCGCCGACCTGCCCGACGGTGCATCGCGAGGATTGCTGCGCGAGGGCTTCGAGGACCGGCTCTGCGTGGTGCGCCAGGGCGAGCAGGTGTTCGCCTGGCTCAACGACTGCCCGCACGAGCACCGGCCGATGGAGTACCGGCAGGACCAGTTCCTGTCGGGTGACGGCGGCCACATCGTCTGCTACGCGCACTCGGCGCATTTCGACATCCGCACGGGCCACTGCTTTGCCGGCCCCTGCACCGGGCAGCACCTGATCGAGGTGCCGGTGCGCATCGACAACGGTGAGGTCTTCGTGCCCGCCGAGCTCCCCACCCCCTTCGACTGACGCCATGTTCCAGTACTTCCCGACCAACTACGTGTGGAGCCTCTCCACGATGATTGCCCTGACCCACGGCGGCAACATCGGCGAGGTGGACGCGATGTGCGCGCCCCTCCTGGAGGCCGCGCGCGCCGGCGACGACCCCGGCACGCTGGCTTTCTACGAGGCCTGGAAGGGCGGTGGCGACCGGCTCATCGCGCTGGCCGGCATCGACCTGGCCAAGGGCCATCGGCTCTCGGCCGGTGAGAAGCTGGGCCGCGCCGCGCTGTACTACGGCATTGCCGAGCGCATGCAGGCCCACGGCTTCGAGCAACGGCTGGCGATGTACCAGCGCTCGCTGGAGTTGTTCGAGCAGGCCCGCGCGCTGGCGCGCGAGAACTGCAGGCGCGTGACCCTGCCGTACGAGGGCAAGGAGCTCGCGGGCCTCTACGTCAAGGCCGAGGGCCTGGGACGCGGTGAAGAAGGCGAGCGCGCGCCGATCGTGGTCGTCATGAACGGCCTGGACTCCACCAAGGAGATGCTGCAGAAGAGCGTGATGGGCACGATGTTCGCCCGCCGCGGCCTGAGCGCGCTCTTCATCGACCAGCCCGGCACCGGCGAGGCGCTGCGCCTGCACGGCCTGCCGGCGGTGCATGACACGGAGGCCTGGGCGTCCAAGGTGGTCGACTGGCTGGTGCAGCACCCCGAGGTGGATGCGCAGCGCATCGGCGCGCTGGGCGTGTCGCTGGGCGGCTACTACTGCCCGCGGGCGGTGGCCTTTGAGCCGCGTTTTGCCTGCGGCGCCGTCTGGGGCGCCAACCACGACTGGCGCGCGGTGCAGCGCTCCCGCCTGAAGCGCGAGGGCGAGAACCCCGTGCCGCACTACTGGAAGCATGTGCAATGGGTGTTCGGCGCGGCCGACATGGACGACTTCCTGGCCAAGGCCGAGCACATGCACCTCAACGGCGTGCTGGACCGCATCCGCGTGCCCTTCCTGGTCACGCACGGCGAGAACGACCGCCAGATCCCGCTGAAGTACGCCCACGAGACCTTCGCGCAACTCACGAACTGCCCGAGGAAGGATCTTTTCATATTCGACCAGCGCACCGGCGGCGTGGAGCACAGCTCGCTGGACAACCCCAACAACGCCGGCAACCAGATCGCCGACTGGCTGGCCGAGGTGCTCGGCGGCAGGACCGACTGAGCGCGGCCTTCTTCCCAAGACAACGGAGACAACCACCATGGCCCTCATCCAGAACGCCCTCATCATCGGCGGCGGCGTCGGCGGCATGTGCGCCGCCATCCAGTTGCGCAAACAGGGCGTCGACGTGACGCTGGTCGAGCGCAACCCCGACTGGGCGCCCGACGGCGCCGGCATCACCATCAGCGGCCCCACGCTGCGTGCCCTGCGCGAAGTGGGCGTGCTCGACGAAGTGCTGCGCCTGGGCGGGCACTGGAACGCGGTGGACGTCTGCGGCCCGGACGGCAGCGTCAAGGTCACGGTGCCCATCCTGCCGGCCCTCGGTGCGGAAGACCTGCCCGGCGCCGGCGGCATCATGCGCCCGGTGCTGGCCGACATCCTCGGCCACGCCACACAGGCCGCCGGGGCCACGGTGCGCCTGGGGCTGACCTTCGAGTCCATGCTGCAGGATGAAGGCGGTGTGGACGTGGCCTTCACCGACGGCAGCAGCGGCCGCTACGACCTGGTGATCGGCGCCGACGGCGTGCACTCGGCGGTGCGCAAGCTCGTTTTGCCCGATTTCCCGGGCCCGAAGTTCAGCGGCCAGGGCTCCTGGCGCGCGGTGGTGCCGCGCCTGCGCGAGAACAGCACCATCTACATGGGCCGCACCACCAAGGCCGGCGTCAACCCGATCAGCGCCACGCAGTGCTACCTGTTCGTGCTCGACAAACGCGAGGGCATGGACTTCATCGACTCGGCGCTCTGGCCCGAGAAGCTGGCCGAACTGCTGGAGGAGTTTGGCGGCCAGGTGGGCGACATCCGCGACGCCCTGCGCGCGGGCAGCATGCCCGATGCCAAGGTCCTGTACCGCCCGCTGGCCGGTCACATGATCAACGGCCCCTGGCACCGTGGCCGCATCGTGCTGCTGGGCGACACGGTGCACGCCACCACGCCGCACCTGGCCTCGGGCGCGGGCATTGCCATCGAGGGCGCGCTGGTGCTGGCCGAGGAACTCGGACGGCGCCACTACCTGGAGGGCGCGCTGCTGGCCTACGCCGGGCGCCACTACGACCGCGCAAGGCTGGTGGTCACCGCCTCCGGCCGCATGGGGCAGATCGAGCAGGCCGGCGGCTCGCTGGAGGAGCACACCGCCGTGATGCGCGACGCGCAGGAAAAACTCCGCGCGCCACTGTGAGGGGGGGCTCCTCAGTCGCTGCGCGTTCGTTGATGGCCGAGGAGTTGCCTGCCATGTCGATGCACAAGCTGTTCGACCTTCAGGGCCAGGTGGTGCTGGTCACCGGTGCCGCCCAGGGGCTGGGTCGCGCCATCGCCGAGGCCTGTGCCGCCCACGGTGCCCAGCTGGTGCTGGCCGACCGCGAGGAAACCACACTCGCCGACACCGCCCGGGCGTTGCAGGGGCAGGGCGCCGCCGTGCTGGCCCTGACGGTGGATGTGGCCGACCCCGCCGCACTGCAGCGTCTGTCCGATCAGGCCTGGGACTGGCGCGGCCGCATCGACACCCTGGTCTGTAACGCCGGCATCCAGGGACCGGCCGGGCCGCTGGCCGACATCACCGACGACGACTGGCAGCGCGTCATGGACATCAACCTGCGCAGCGCCGTGCGCCTGTGCAACGCCCTGGCACCGCGCATGGCGGGGCAGGGCGGCGGCAGCCTGGTGCTGATGGCCAGCCTGGCCGCACTGCGCGGCAACCGCTCCATCGGCCTGTATGGCCTGAGCAAGGCGGCTCTGGCCCAACTGGCGCGCAACCTGGCGGTGGAGTGGGGGCCGCACAACCTGCGCGCCAACGCCATCGCCCCCGGCCTGATCCGCACCCCGCTGGCCGACGGCCTGCTCGCCAATGACGCCTTCATGGCTCGCCGCCTGCAGGCCACCCCGCTGCGTCGCATCGGCGAGCCGCACGAGGTCGCCGGCCTGGCGGTGCTGCTGGCCAGCCGCGCCGGCGCCTTCATCACCGGCCAGACGCTGGTGGCCGATGGCGGCACGCTGATTTCCGACGGCAGCTGAGCGACCGAGACCGCGCCGCCGAACCCATTTCCGCTTCCTCAACGCTTCCCCATGAACACCACCGCTCCCCACGGCCGCGTCGCCGTTCTCACCGGCGCCGCTGGCGGCCTGGGCCAGGCCTTCGCGCTGCGTCTGGCCGCCACCGGCCACCGCCTGCTGCTGACCGACCGCGCCCCCTGCGACGACACCCTGGCTCAGGTGCGCGCCGCCGGTGGGCAGGCCAGCGCGCTGCCTTGCGACCTGTCCGACACCGCCGACGTGCAGCGCTTTGCCGCCGCCGCACTGGCCGAGGCCGGCCAGGTGGACGTGCTGGTCAACAACGCCGCCTTCATGCCCATGGCACCGCTGCGCGAGATCACGCCCGCGCTGTGGCGCCAGATCATGACGGTCAACATCGACGCACCCTTCCTGCTGGCGCAGGCCTTCAGCGTCGGCATGGCCGAACGGGGGTGGGGCCGCATCGTCAACCTCGCCAGCAGTACCGTCTGGGGGCCACCCCCGGGCATGAGCGCCTATGCCAGCAGCAAGATGGGCGTCATCGGCCTGACGCGTGCGCTGGCGGCCGAGCTGGGCGGCCAGGGCATCACCGTCAACGCCATCTCACCGGGCCTGACCCGCCACCCCGGCAGCGCGGCCAACCTGCCGCCCGAGGCCTTCGAATTCGTCAGGCAGCGCCAGTTCATCCCGCGCACCGAGGTGCCCGAGGACCTGACCGGCGCGCTGGCCTTCCTGGTATCGGACGACGCCGCCTTCTACACCGGGCAGGTGATGAACGTGGACGGGGGCGGGTTCGGGTTCTGAGCAACACCGAGCGGATGGGCGATGCCGCCATCCCCGTAGTGCCGCAGCACCTGCGCAATGGTCACCTGGTAACCCTTCAGCCAGCGCCCCTGCAACGCCTTGGCGGCCTGATGCTGGGGGTGGTCGATCAGCTGCTGCAGCGCCTGCAGCGACTCCCAGTAGTACACGGTGGAGATCAGCCCCGACGCCGGGTTCTCCCAGGCCTGCTCACCCAGGTAGCCGGGGATCGCGCGGGCCATCTCGGCGATGGCCTGGTCGCGCTGGTGAAACTCGTCATCGTACTCGCCAGGGGCGAAGGTGAAGGTGGCGGTGTACATCGTGCAGGACGCCTTGCAGCGGTGAAGGGTGGCAGCGTCGAGCAGCGGCCGTGACCGTATCGGCCAGATGCAGGCCGGCCGAGTCGACCACCCGATGGCGCTTACGGCCCACGATCTTGCCCTCGACCATGAATGTCCTCCTGCGTGGCCCCATGTTCCTGGACCACGCAGACCCATCCATCACTGAGAGAGCACCCCCTCACTGCCACAGCACCTTCTGCTTGTTGGCATACCAGCGTTCGATCTCGGGCTCGAGCATCTTTTCGATGCGACCGCGCTTGATCTTCATCGTTGGGGTGAGGCAGCCGTTCTCGATGCTCCAGGGCTCACGGGCGATGACGAACATCTTCAGCTGCTCGTAGTCGGCCACGGCGGCGTTGACCTCGTCGAGCAGGCGGGAGAGTTCGGCGTTCACCTGCTCGCGCACGCTGGATTCGTGCTGACGCGGCCGCAGGGTCTCGCTGAGCAGGATCATGGCGTAGGCGGCCGGCTGGCCCACGCCGGAGACCAGGGACAGCTCCACCATCGGGTGCGCATTGATGAGGTTCTCGATCGGTGCCGGGGCCACGTACTTGCCCTTGGCGGTCTTGAACAGTTCCTTGGCCCGGCCGGTGAGCTTGAGCATGCCGTCGGGGGAGAACTCGCCCAGGTCGCCGGTGCGGAAAAAGCCGTCCGGGGTGAAGCTTTCGGCGTCCAGGTCGGGGCGCTTGTAGTAGCCCACCAGCTGGCCGGGGCTCTTGATCAGCACCTCGCCTTCCGGGCTCAGTCGGGCCTCCACGCCCTTCATCTTCACGCCCACGTAGCCCGGCGCGTTGTGGGCCGCGTTGGAGGTGAAGGAGTAGGCGCAGTCCTCGGTCATGCCGTAGCCTTCGAAGAGGTTCAGGCCAATGCGGCGGTACCACGCGATCAGGTCCGGCGGGATGGGGGCCGAGCCGCTGCCGGCCATCAGCACCTGGTCCAGGCCCAGGCCGGTGCGCACTTTCTTGGCCACGATCTTGCCGAGGATGGGAATCTTCAGCAGCCGCTCCAGCTTGGCCGGCGGCATCTTGGCGAACACGCCCTGCTGGAACTTGAGCCACAGCCGCGGCACGCTGATGAACAGGGTGGGGCGGGCACGCTGCAGATCGGCCAGGAAGGTGTCCAGCGCCTCGGCAAAGAACATCTGGGTGCGCCCGTCGATGAGGGAGGAGCCCTCGATCCAGGTGCGCTCGAAGATGTGCGACAGCGGCAGGTAGGACAGCACCCGGTTGGCGGTGTGCAGGCCGATGCGTTCGCGCAGATCCTCGTTGATGCCCACCGAGGCCGCTGTGAAGCGCTCGAAGCTGTGCATCACCCCCTTGGGTGTGCCGGTGGAGCCGGAGGTGTACATCAGCACCGCCAGCTCCTCCGGTTCGCGCGTGGGGTTGCCTGTCATCGGCGGCGTGCGCGCGATGATCTCGTCCCAGGTCTCGAAGCCATGGCCTTCCGGCGCCAGCGGGAAGGCGATGCAGGGCAGGTCCTGGGGCACCCCGGGCTTCTGGTGCGCCCAGGTGTCGAGCTTGCCCACGAACAGCAGGCTGGCACCGCTGTGCGACAGCACGTAGCCCACCGTCTCGGCGGTCTCGGTGGGGAAGATCGCCAAGGTGGTGTAGCCGGCCATCCAGATGGCGATCTCCGCCATCACGAAGTGGGCACAGTTCTTGGACAGCATTGCGACGCGGGCGCCCTCGGGCAAGCCGCGGGACCTCAGGTGGGCGGCCATTCGGCGCGACTGGTCCATCACCTGGGCCCAGGTGTAGTCCACCACCTGGCCGTTGCCGATCGGTTGGGTCAGGAAGACCTTGTCGCCCAGCCCTTTTTCATGGGCATAGATGTAGTCGAGCATGAGCTTGTTGGAAGGCGCCATCGCGGGGTACTCCTTTGCGTGTCAACACCGAGCACGGTAAACAGGCGGCCGCCCCCTCGTCCACGGTGAATACCTGGGTTTTGGCGCTCACCTGTCCCCCAGATGACAGGTGATGCGTGGGACGCCACCCACAGATTGATCCCCGTCAGGGCAGGAAAGTGCGGATGGCCGGATCCGACCCCTGGCTGCGAGAATCGTACGGCGCTTTTGGAGGACCCCTGCCTTGAACCTCTTCGCCACACTGAACCAGACGCTGGACCTGATCCCCGAGGGCGCCCGTGCGGCCGGCCTGGGGGCCCTGATGAAGGGGGCCGGCAAGGTCACCCGCTACCTGCCGATTCCCCAGCCGACGCTGCTGGTCGGGCCGGGGTCGAGCCGGCGGCTGGGCCAGGCGCTGACGGCCTTCGGCCACCAGAAGCTGCTGATCGTCACCGACGCGATGATCGTCAAGCTGGGTCTGCTCAAGAGCCTGACCGATGCGCTGGATGCCGGCGGCACCGCCTGGGCTCTGTTTGACGAGATCACGCCGGATGCGCCCATCCCCTTGATCGAGCGCGGCCTGGCGCGCTTCCAGGAGGAGGCCTGCGATGCCTTGGTGGCCGTGGGGGGCGGCTCGGCGATGGATGCGGCCAAGGTGATTGCGGTGGCCAGTGCCAACCCGCTCAAGCCGCTGCGCAGCCTGGCGGGCTACTTCAAGGGCCTGAACCACCCGCCGCCGGTGTACGCGGTGCCCACCACCGCCGGCACCGGTTCGGAGGTGACGGTGGCGGCGGTGATCGCCGATCCGCAGCGGCGCAGCAAGCTGGTGATCGTCGACACCCGCCTGGTGCCGAAGATGGCGGCGCTCGATCCGGAGCTGATGGCCGGCTTGCCACCGGCCATCACCGCGGCCACCGGGATGGATGCGCTCACCCATGCGGTGGAGTCCTTCCTGGGCCACTGGGCCAGCCCCGGCACCGATGGCCTGGCGCTGGCCGCGGTGGGGCTGATCTTCGACAACCTGCGCAGTGCTTACCTTGAAGGCTCCAACCTGGAGGTGCGCGAGCGCATGTCGCTGGCGTCCACCTATGCCGGCATGGCCTTCACCCGGGCCAACGTTGGCTACGTGCATGCCATTGCGCACCAGTTCGGCGGGCGTTACCACACGCCCCACGGCCTGGCCAACGCCATCGTGCTGCCGCAGGTGCTGCGCTTCCTGGCTCCGGCGGTGATGCCCAGGCTGGCCGCGCTGGCCGTGCGCGCCCGACTGGGCACGGTCAAGGACAACGAGCAGGTGCTGGCCCAGCGCTTTCTGGACGCCGTGGATGCACTCAACCGCGACCTGGGCATCCCCACCCATCTGGCGGCCTTGCGGGAGAAGGACATCCCCGCGCTGGCCGAGGCCGCGCTGCACGAGGCCCACACCGGTTACCCGGTGCCGCGCTACATGACCCGCGCCGAGTGCGAGTCCCTGATCCGCCGCCTGCTGCCGCCCAAGGAAGAGGCTGCAGCGCCGGCTGGGGGCCTTGCGGCACCGGCAGCCACCAGCCCGGCGGCGACACCGGCACCGGAGGGCCAGCCCAAGGCAGCTCGGGCGCCGCGCAAGGCCCCGGCGCCCCCGACGGCCCAAACGGCCCAAACGGCCCCAACACCCCGTGCGCCGCGCAAGTCGAGCTCCCGCAAGACCCCCACGGCCGAATGAGACGGCCCACCCCACAACCTAAGACGCAGGAGACAGCCGCGTGAAGAAGGTCAGCACCATCTCCCTGGGCGCCTCGAAGCAGGACTTCGAGTTCGAGACCCGGTTCCTCGGTCATTCCTTTCAGGTGCGCCGCCTGGGTGCAGACGATGACATCGGCAAGGCCTGGGAGCTGATGCGTCGCCAGCAGGCCGAGTGCGACGCCATCGGCCTGGGCGAGGTCGGGGACCATTACCGGGTCGGTCAGGACACCCGCGTCAACAAGGAGACGCAGCGCCTGCTCAACGTGGTCACGCGGGTGCCCGCCACCACCGGTGCCACGCTGCGCCGGCTGCTGCAGGTCAACGCGGTGCGCTTCGTGCAGAACCAGCTGGGCCACTACTTCAACAACAACCTGGTGCTGTTCCTGTCGGGCATGCGCAACTACGACATGGCGGTGGCCCTGTCGGATTACACCCCCAACCTGAAGTTTGCCGATGCCCTGGCGCAGACCGGCGCACCGGCGATGCTGACCTCGCTGTTCCAGCTGGAGCTCTACGCCAAGGGCAGCGACCTGGTGCTCTCAGGCAAGCCCGGCGAGATGCTGGAGGCGTCCCTGAGCACCTTCAAGCGCGCCCGCATCGCCGCCGAGGTGGCCAACGCGCAGGTCATCGTCGGCACCTTCCACGAGCTCAAGGAGGTGGGCCACGCCAAGAACCTGGCCGGCAAGACGGTGATCACCTCTGCGGTGGACGACGAGCGGCTGGCCTTCTTCAAGCGCTGCCGCGTCAACCTGGTCGTCGATGTCTCGCCCCAGCTGTTCGACCGGGTGGTGGGCACCAACGTGATCGAGGCGATGATCCTGGCCGCGCTGGGCAAGCCGGTGGAGGATGTCTCGGACGACGACTTCCGCGAGATCATCGACGAGCTGCAGCTTCAGCCGCGCCTGCTGCACCCCACCGGGGAGTTCCGCAACATCCGGCGCTTTGCCTTTGTCATCCATCCGCTGAGCCAGGAGTTCATCCGCAAGGGCTTCCCCATCCCCAAGGGCACGCCCAAGTTCGTGATGGACCAGGTGGAGACGCTCGCGGCGCACATGCCGCCGATGGTGTACTGCAAGATGGAGAACATCGTCTCCCCCACCGGTGCGCAGGCCGAGGGCTGGCTGATCTCGGTGGGCGGCACCCCCAAGGAGATGCTGGCCCGCAGCCCGGAGTTCACCTACCGCCGCCTGCTGGCCGCAGCCGAGATGGCCGAGAAGCTGGGTGCGCAGATCATGGGCCTGGGTGCCTTCACCAAGGTGGTGGGCGACGCCGGGGTGACGGTGGCGCGGCGTGCGCGCATCCCCATCACCACCGGCAACAGCTACTCGGCCTCCGGTGCCCTCTGGGCCGCTGCCGATGCCATGAAGCGCATGGGCCTGGTCAAGCTGGACCCGAAGACCAAGCAGGTGATGGCGCGCACCATGGTGATCGGCGCCACCGGCTCCATCGGCTCGGTCAGCGCGCGGCTGCTGGCCATGGCCTTCAAGCAGGTGGTGATTGCCGGGCGTGATCTGGACAAGCTGGAGCAGCTCAAGAAGTCCATCCTGAAGGACACGCCCGAGGCCGACGTGCTGTGCTCCACCGACTACGACAGCCTGCTCGGCGAGATGGACATGATCGTCACCAGCACCTCCGGTGCGGGCAAGAAGATCCTGGACATCATGAAGGTCAAGCCTGGCTGCGTCATCACCGACGTGGCCCGCCCGCTGGACCTGCCGCCCTCCGAGGTGGCCAAGCGCCCGGACGTGCTGGTGATCGAATCCGGCGAGATCGAGCTGCCCACGCAGGTCAAGGGACTCAAGAGCATCGGCCTGCCGCCCAACGTCATCTACGCCTGCCTGGCAGAGACCATCGTGCTGGCGCTGGAGGGCCGCTTCGAGGTCTTCACCATCGGGCGCGACACCGAGTGGCCCAAGGTCAAGGAGATCTATCGCCTGGGCCTCAAACACGGCATGAAGCTGTCGGCCATCTCCGGGGCCAAGGGCGTCTACAGCGACGAGGACATCGCCCAGGTGGTGACGCTGGCAAAGAAGGCCCTGCGCAGCTGGAAGCCCGGTGCGGCCGCGGGCGCCGCTGCTGCTGCTGCCGACGGCGCCGCGCCCCGACCCGCCAGGAAGCGCGCTGCCCGCGCCGCGAAAGGTGGAGAAGTTGGAGAAGTTGGAGAAGTTGGAGAAGTTGGAGAAGTTGGAGAAGTTGGAGAAGTTGGAGAAGTTGGCAGAGGCGGCAGCACCCGTCGAAGCGGCGCCGGCCCCTGCTCCCGACCCGACCCCGGCGACGGCGAAGCCAGCCGCCAAACGCGCCGCCAAGGAGGTCGCCAGGCCGGTCGCCAAGCCGGTCGCCAGGAAGGCCCCCAGAAAGACCGCCGCGAAGGCAGGCCTGCCACCGGAATCATCCTTGGATTCGTCCCCGGATTCGCCCTTGAATTCGCCGCTGGCAGCGAAGAAGGTGGCGCGCAAGGCCGCGAAGAAGTCGGCGGCCACTCAAGCAGCGGCCGACTGATCCCCGCCCGGAGGCTCCATGAACGAAGTCCGCCTCAACCCGCTGGACACCGCCTGGCTGTTCACCGAGTCCCGCGCCACGCCCAACCATGTGGGCGGGCTGCTGCTGTTTCGCCTGCCGGAGCAGGCACCGCGCGAGTTCCTCAGCCGGCTGATGTCGGACTTCCGGGCGCACCGCCGCTTCGGGCCGCCCTGGAACCAGCGGCTCAAGGTCCCCTTCACCAAGAACCCGCTGCCCAGCTGGGTGACGGAGAACGATGCGGACATCGACCTGGAGTACCACCTGCGCCATGCCGCGCTGCCCTGGCCGGGCGGTGAGCGTGAGCTGGGCGAGTTGATCGGCCGGCTGCAGAGCACCCCCATCGACCTCACCCGCCCACCCTGGGAGTGCACCCTGATCGAAGGGCTGGAGGACGGTCGCTTCGCGATGTTCGTGAAGATGCACCATGCGCTGATTGACGGCATCAGCGGCATGAAGCTGCTGCAGCGCGCCATGTGCGACGACGCGGACGCCAGCGTCACGATGCCGCCCTTCTGGGACACCAGCACCTCAGCCGAAGCGCCTGCAGAACCACAGCCCCGCCGTTCCGGGCGTTCAACGAAGGGCAGAAAGGGCGCTGCATCGGTGGCTGCATCCATGGCCGCATCCGTGGCTGCGTCCGTGGCTGCAGATGGGGCCGTGCAAGCCGTGGCCTCCGTGGCCAACGCAGCCCAGGCCGGCGTTAACCAGCTGGTGCCCACCCTGGCGGCGGCCACAGCCGCGGCGATGGAGGGGCTGAGCCTGCAGGCCAAGGCGCTGCCGCAACTGGCCGCTGCCTTCGGGCAGATCCTGCGGCGCATCGGCGACCCCTCCGACGGCCTGGCCGTGCCTTTCGACGCCCCCCGTTCGTCCCTCAACGGCCGGGTGCGCGAGAAGCGACGCTTCGCCACCCAGCAGTTCGAGATGGCCCGGCTGCGTGCGGTGGCACAGGCGGTGGGCTGCACACTCAACGACGTGGTGCTGTCGCTGTGCGGGGGGGCGCTGCGGCGCTTCCTGGCCGAACGCGGCGAGCTGCCGGACAAGTCCCTGACGGCGGGCATCCCGGTGTCCGTGCGGCCCGCCGACGACGAAGGCACCGGCAACGCCATCAGCTTCATCGTGGCCACCCTGGGCACCGATGTGGAGGATCCGCTGGCCCGATTGCAGGCGGTGCGCTCCTCCGTACAGCATGCCAAGGCGCACCTGCAGAGCCTGTCGCGCCCGGTGATGCAGCAGTACACCCTGCTGCTGATGGCGCCCACCCTGCTGACGCTGCTCACCGGCATCGGCGGGCGCACGCCGCCGATGTTCAACATCACCATCAGCAACGTGCCCGGCCCGGAGCAGCCGCTGTACTTCCGCGGTGCGCAGTTGCTGTCGATCTACCCGGCCTCCATCGTCACCCACGGCCAGGCGCTCAACATCACCTGCGAGAGCTACAACGGCCAGATGAACTTCGGCTTCACCGGCTGCCACGCCTCGCTGCCCAGCCTGCAGAAGGTGGCGGTGTATGCCGCCGAGGCGCTGCAGGAGCTGGAGGCGCTGCTGTTGCCTGCGCCCAAACCCGAGACCATGCCCAAGCCCAGGCGTCGCAGCAGCCCCAGCTCCTCGGACGACCAACCCGTCCGCGCGCCTCGGCGCAGGAAAGGGACTGACAACCTGTGAACCCGCGGCCTGACGCCTCGACCGATCACCGGTCTCCACAGCTTCTTCAGGCGGCTGACGCAGGCGTTGTGCGCCGATGTCAAGATTCAATGGGTGCCGGGGTTCCGTTTCATGGTCCCGGCATGCGCGATCTTTCCGTTCTCACTCAAGGCGCTGAAGCCAGTAGCCAGGATCCTTGGCATCGGGTCGCAGCGCGTAGATCACGATTTCCTCCTTCTCGTCCCGGTAGACGACAGAGAACGGGAAACCTTTGATGCGCATCCGACGGCAGCCCGCCTCGTCACACTTTCCGGTTGCAGGGCTTTGACGAATTCGATCCAGCGCCCACTGTACGGATTGCTGGAACTTGATGCCGGTTCCAGGCCGGGTCGCGCTGTAGAACCGGGTTTCGTGGAGCAGCTCTGCCCGAGCGGAAGCGTCGAAGCGTAACTTCTTCACCGCGCGAGCAGCCTGGCCTCGGCCATGACTTCTTCAGCGTCGAACAAGGTGGCTTCACCTCGTTCGTATGCTGCGACCCTGCGTCGAATCTCAATGCGCCATGCCTCTTCGACCGCAGGGTCGGGGTTGTCTTCCATTGACTCGATCAGCATGTCGATCAGGCGCGCACGGTCCCTGGGTTCAAGGCTGCGCCCACGTTGGGCAAGCTCAACAACGGTGTCGGCCATAGGGATGCTCCTGCTTCAGCGCCCGAATCTTACAGACCAGGCGTTCACAGCGCATCAGTCCGGCTGATCAGCGGCATTGCCTTGCTTGCCCCCCAATTCATCGGTTGAGCGCGATCACTCAAAGAACAGGTTGCCACCCACGCCCAGGCCATTGGGGTAGAGGGCAGGGTCGGCACTGGTGGTGAACTGCATGTCGGCGCGCAGCAGCTGGAAGTGCAGCTCCGCCACCTTCACGGCCTTGAACGCTGCCATGGTGTTGGTGGCGCAGCCCGAGACGGTGAAATCGGCCAGCGGCACCCGGTAGGCGGTGGTGATGTCCGCCGCGGTCAATGTGACCTTGGCATCGGCCACACAGGTGTTGCTGGACGAAGAGACCAGCCGCACCGTCGCCTTGCAGACGTTGGCGCATTGGGTGTTGGTGCCCAGAGTCAGGTTGTAGTGGGTGCGGGTCGAGACGTCCCAGCCACCGGCACCGTGGGCGATGAACAGGCCGAAGCCCCACTGCGCGGTGTTGCTGCTGCTGAAGCCGTAGCCCATCTGGATCTGCTCGGCGTAGTTGCCGCCCCACCAGAAAGCCTCACCGGCGTTGGCGCTGTAGTTGCCGGTGGTGTAGTTGCCGGGCAGCGCCTTGCCGTTGGTGGTGTCGTAGGCGGGGGAGCCGGTGGCGTTGGCGCGCACGATCTGCAGCGGTGTGCTGCTGGGCGGCGGGCTGGCGCCGGGGGTCTCGAAGTAGATGTTGCCGCCGATGCCCAGCCCGTTGGGGTACAGCGTCGGGTCGCCACTGGTGGTGAACTGCATGTCGGCGCGCAGCAGCTGGAAGTGCAGCTCGGCCACCTTCTGCTGGATGAAGGCCGCCGGCGTGTTGGTGCTGCAGCCCGACACCACCAAGTCGGCCAGCCGCAGCGAGTAGGCGGTGTTGATGTCGGCCGAGGTGAGGGTGACCTTGGTTTCGGCCACGCAGGACGGATTGGCGGCCGAGACCAGCCGGGCGGTCACCTTGCACACCCCCGCACACTCCCCGTTCGAGCCGAGGTTGAACTTGTAGTGGGTGGTGTTGCTGATGTCCCAGCCGCCGGCCCCGTGGGCGATGTAGAGACCGAAGCCCCACTGCGCTGCATCGGTGGCGCTGAAGCCGTAACCCACCTGAACCTGCTCAGGGAAGTTGCCTTCCCACCACTTGATCTCGCCGGCATTCGCGCTGTATTGACCGGTGGCGAAGTTGCCCGGCTGGGCCCTGCCGCTGCTGTATGCCGGTGTTTCGGCGGAATGGGCGCGCACCACCTGCACCAGTGTCGGGCCGGTGCGGGTGTTGTAGGCCTGGGTCAATGAAGCTGCAGCGGTGTTGCTGCGGCTGGCGCTGTCGGCGAAGCTGTCCGCAGCGACGCTGACCTCCAGGTTGCCGGCCGAGTTGGCGTCCGGCGTGACCACGAGCGTTGCACGGCTGCCGTCGATACGGGTGAAGCTGCCCTTGCTGCCGCCGGTCACTGTGACATCGGCTGCGTCGAAGCTGCTGCCCACCTCCTTGCTGAAGTTGAAGGTCAGGGTCACATCGCCACTGGCCGTGCTGCCGGCGGCACTGCTGGTGACGCTGACCACCGGGGGCAGGGTGTCGAAGGATTGGCTGGTCGCAGCGGCCTGGCCGCGGTTGCCGACGGTGTCCTCATAGCTGCTGGCCGCCACCGACACCGCGATGCTGCCGGTGCTGTTGGCTGCCGGGGTGACAACCAGGGTGTACTGCGTGCCGCTCACCCGGGTGAAGGCGCCCTTGCTGCCGTTGGTGACGGTGACATCGTCCGCAGAGAAGCTGCGGCCGACGTCCTCGCTGAAGGTGAAAGTGAAGGTCACGTCGCCCGCAGCCGCACCGCTGACCACGCTGCTGGCGATCACCATCGTGGGTGCCGTGGTCTCGGCGGGCGGGGAGGCGTCCCCACCGCCGCAGGCCGAGAGGATCAGGGTCGCCGCCAGCGCCAGTGCGCTGAGGGGCGGGCGGAGCGGAGAAGCGGTCATGGTGGGGACGTCCTGGGTGAAGAAGGGCTTCCGCCTGTCTGGACAGACGGTTTCGGAAGGTTGTGAAAGCGGTTTCAAGACAGCTTAGTGCTTGTAGGTAGCAGGTGCAAGGGTGCTCGCTCGTGGCTTTCCCTGAGGCCTGTTGCACACGGCGACGGTTCGGGCGGGCGCAGCGGGTTCAGCGCAACTGGCCCAGCGTGCCCGGCGCCACCTCCAGCACCTTGCCGTCGGTGAAGGTCACCTTCAAGGTGGATTTGCCGGCGTTGTAGGCCAGGTAGCTGCGTTGCCCGTCGGGGCGTTTGAAGACGGCGTACAGCGGCGTGTCGGCGCGCACCGTCAGGTCCGGCGTACCCAGCGCCTGCAGGCTCAGGATCCAGTGCAGCGTGTGCGTGCGGGTGTCGCCGGACTCGATGCTGCCGTTGGGGTTCCAGCCGGCGAGCGCGGCCGCCGGGTCGGCCATCGCCAGGTATTTGGCGAAGATGTCCTGCCAGATGTCCGCCGGCGGCGGGTTGGGCGGGAACTTGCCGCGCTGGCGGTAGGCTTTGGTTTCTTCCTCCATCGCCGCCAGGTTGCGGCGGATGTAGGCCGGGTCGCGGGCCAGGTAGGTGGAGAAGCTGGCGATCGGCAGCAGGTTGATGCCGTGGATCTGCCGCGGCTCGTCCGTCCACCAGGTGTTGTGCGCGTACTTGCCGCCAAACACCATGCTGGTCTCGACGTTCTTGTACTCCGGCGCAAAGACCAGGCGGTGCAGGTCGAACCAGTAGTGTTCGATGGCGTCGATCTCGGTGGTGAGCAGGTAGACGCCCAGGTCGCGGACCGCGGGGTTGCCGGTGGCTTCGCCCCAGAGGATCAGGCCGGCCCAGGCGTTGAGCGCCTCGCTGGACGACTCCTGGTTGTTGCCCAGCGCACCGTACTCGCCCGCGCCGCCGATGCCCACCGCCCAGGAGTGGCCTTCGTAGGGGTCGAAGTTGCGCAGCCGCGGGAACTTCGTGCGGCTGCGGTCGGTGCTGGCGATGTTGTCCACCAGCAGATTCACCATGCCGCCCCAGCGCTCCGGGGCGGCCCAGGCCGGGTCGCGCAGGGCGATTTCGGCGGCCGCGCGGATCCAGTAGCCGAACCAGAAATGGAAGTCGTTGAGCTGCTCGACGTGGAAGAACTCATCCGGGTAGGCCACCACCGCCCCCATCGACTGGTCCCAGCGCAGGTAGCTGCGTGCGGCCTGGCCGCCCAGCCACCATTCGATGCGTTCGCGGGCGATGCCCAGAAGCTGGTCGCGTGCGGCCAGGTCGCCCTGCTGTTCGGCAATTGCTGCGAGCTGGGTGGCGCGGGTCAGGCCCTTGCCCTGCCAGTAGGCGGACACGCGCCAGTTGTCGGCGTTTTCGCGCGCGGGGATCAGCTCGCGGCGGCGGCGCAGGTCGCGTTTGAGGTGGTCGTTCAGCTCCTCCAGCCGCGGTCCTTCGGCCAGGCGGGGCCAGTGCGGCACGAAACCCGTGTAGGGCCTTGTGGTCTTGAAGCTGGATGCGGCCAGCAGCCGCAGCGGGCCGCGCACGGTGTCGTAACTCGGGCCCAGCCGGCCGGCGACCGATGGGTTGTTGTGCCAATGGTGCGGGTACAGGCCCAGCAACGGGCCGTGGTCGGGGCCTTCCATGACCTGCACGGTGGCGGTGAAGGTGGTCTCCACCGCGCTGGCAGCGGCGTCGTAGCGGCCTTCCACCTGGGTGTCCTGCACAAAAGCGTAGGCGTGGCGGGCCAGCAGCGCCAGGGTTTCGGGTCGATCGTCCGGCAACGCGGTGGCGGAGAAGTGGCCTGCGCCGGCCGGCAACCGGCCGATCCACCGGGTGGCCGAGGCGGGTTCCCAGCGCACGCCGGTGGGGCCGAAGACGGCGAAGGTCTGCCCCTTCACCCGCAGCAGCAGCGTGCGCGGATCGGCGGCGCTGTTCAGACGCTCGCCGGCTTCGGCCAGGTCGATGCGCACATCGCCGCGGTTGAGGCGGAAGTAGGCATAGGGGCTGCCATGCGCCACCGTGGCCAGCAGCTGGTCGGCCCCGCGCGCCACAGCGATGTCGATGGCCCAGTCGGACACACGCGCCAGCTTGGCGGGTTCAGGCTCGAAGGCTTCGGGGCGGAAGGTCAGCGCGGCGTCGTGCGGGTAGTGGATCTCGACGTCCTGTCGCTCGGTGGGCACCACCCGCTTGCGCGGCAGCGACATCGCCAGGCCGGCCGCAGTGGCCTGGAAGGCCAGCGGTTGGGCGTAGATCGGGTCGGGCTTGGGGTTGAAGACCAGGGTCGAGTACCACTGGCTGGTGGGCACCGCCTGCTTCAGCGCTGCATCGGCCCGCCAGGGCGCCCTGGGCGGGGGTTGGTCCCTGCCCTTGGGCGTCAGCTGCACACTGCCCGCGCCGATGGCCAGCGACTGGGCCGCCGCGGTGCCGAGCCAGGCGGCAGCCAGCTGCGCCAGTACAGACAGGCCGACCAGCAGCGGCCAGCGGAGAAGGGGAGACCGGGTCATGGAGGCGTCCTCACAGCAGGCGCCCAGGGGCGCACACAGCATTCGGAGAGTGGCAGCCTGCATTCTGAAAGCGCTTTCAAGAAATGCATTCCAGGGAAACCCGAATCACTGCCGGCCGCTGATGCAGATCAACCACCGGGTGGGCAGGTCCCGGCTGTCGGGCGGGTGTTGCGGTGCGCGGGAAAACACGGGTGTGCAGGCGTTGACCGCAAAGGGGCTCAGCACTATCCTTTGAAAGCGCTTTCAGATCCTGCCGACGACGGCGTTCTACCCGACACATCATGCACATCCCACACCAGGCCTTTGTGTCCCCCGCCGGGGTGCCGAACCTGCCGGCACGCAGGCGCGCCGCCTTCGCCTGGCGGCCGGTGGCAGCCGCAGTGCTCAGCGGCCTGGCGGCCTCGGCCCAGGCGATCGACTTCGGGCCGTTTTCGCTCACCGGCTTTGCCAAGGCCGAGTTCACCCGCGGCAGCAATCAGTGCCCGGACTGCGCGGTCAATCCGGGTGAGGACAAGCAGAAGATCTGGGCCGATCCGCTCATCCCGGGTTCGAGCGTCGAGACCCGCAGCGACGTGGTCACCCTGGTGCAGCCCTACCTGGGCGCCAAGTTTGATCTGCCGGCCGGCTTCAAGCTGGGTGGTCTGCTCAGCAAACGCTGGCGCGACGGCAAGGAGGACATCCCTGGCTTCTGGTGGGACAAGTCCGTCAACATCAGCCATGAGGACTACGGTCGGCTGGCGGTGGGCGCGATGCTCAGCCGCAGCTGGAGCCTGGCCGACTACCCCTTCGGCAGTGACATCGGGCTGTCATCGCCCTGGGCCTCCAGCGGCGCCGGTTACGGCCTGCTCGGCCACGCCGTGCGCTACACCTCGCGCCCGCTGGATGTGTCGGTCGGCGATCTGGTGCTGGAGGCCACCTACGACCGCGGTGCCTCCGGCTGGAAGAAGAACAAGCCGCGCTTCCTGGAGTTGTACGCGCAGTTCTACCGCGAAGGCCTGATCGTCGACCTGATTTACCAGGACAGCCGCAACGGCACCCCCTCTGCCTGGGGCCAGGGCCCGTTCACCGGGCTGACGCCTTTCCCGCGCGACGATGCCAAGCTGGGCGGCTCCGGCCAGAGCATCGCGATGCTGATGGCGCGCTGGCAGTTCGACCCCAGCTGGGAGCTGCTCGGCGGCCTGCGCCACAACCGCTGGAGCGGTGCCTATGCCCGCATGACGGTGCCGCCGGCCGAAGACACCAGCGCGCTGGCGCAGTGGAACAACCCCTTCAACGTCGACTGGTTCTGCAAGGAGGCGCTGCCCTCGCGCTGCAACATCGACAGCCCGGGTTACGCGGCCCGCTCGCTGGACGGCACGCTGGGCCTGCGTTACCGCGTGGGCAACTGGACGGCGCACACCGGTGTGCTTTTCCTGGGTCAGGCGAAGACGAAGAACCCGAGCGAGCGTGGCCAGAGCAACCATGCGTTGATCAACACCCTGGGCCTGGAGTACGACTTCCGCAATGGCCTGAAGACCTACGGCCTGGCCGGGATGGTGCGCTACCGGCAGCTGGGCCTGTCGCCGATGTCGATGCCCGGCAACAGCTCGTTCACGAACGTCGATTCCCGTGCCGCAAGGAGCGGCAACTGGGTCGGTGCCGGCGCGGTCTATGCCTTCTGAGGACTCTGTGATGAACCGACACCCCGTCCTTCAGCCCTCGGCCCGCAGTCTGTCCAACGGAGGCCGGCTGGGGCCCCGGCTGATCGGCCTGCTGCTGCCGCTGATGGCCCTGCTGCTCACCTTCGCCCTGTCGGGCTGCGGCGGCGGCAGCGAGGTCTCCAAACCCCAGGCCGGCGGCCTGCGGGCACTGCCGGCCGAGCTGGCAACCTCGAAGGCGATCGCCTACGGCCCCTACCGCACCGCCCGCAACGATGCCGAACGGGCCAGTGAGGTCATCACCCCGGCGATGATCAAGCAGGACCTGGACCTGCTGGTGGCCGGCGGCTTCCAGCTGATCCGCCTCTACGCGGCCGACGACAAGGTGTCGCGCCAGACGCTGCAGGTGATCCGTGACCACAGCCTGCCGCTCAAGGTGATGCAGGGCATCTGGATCAGCGGCTCCGATGCGGCGGGCAACAACGCCGAGGTGGCACGCGGCATTGCGCTGGCCAACGAGTTCGAGGACATCGTCGTGGCGGTGAGTGTGGGCAACGAGGCCATGGTCAGCTGGTCCGGCCACCGCATCGCGGCCGTGGCCATGCTGCCCTACCTCAAGACCGTGCGCGCGGCGATCAGCCAGCCGGTGACCACCGACGACAACTGGGCCTTCTTCGTCGGGCCGAAGGTGAATTCGCCCACCTTCTATGAACAGGACCCGACCGACGTGCTGGGCACCATCGACTTCGTGGCCATGCACATCTACCCGGGCCTGGACACACTCTACGACCTGTACGAATGGCGCTTTGCCTCGGTGCCGGCCGATCAGCGAGCTGCGGCGATGATGAACGCCGCCATGCAGCGGGCCCGGCAAAATTACGCCGACGTGCGCGCCAAGATGGATGCTGTGGGCTACCGCGACATGCCGATCGTCATCGGCGAAACCGGCTGGCAGGCGGTGGACACCGGCGGGCGGGCCTTCATCTCGCATCCGGCCAACCAGAAGCTGTATGTCGATGCGCTGAATGCCTGGGTGGCCGCCGGCACCGGTCCCAAGGGCGTGGTGCACTTCGTGGCCTTCGATGAGCCCTGGAAGCAGGGCGACGACAAATGGGGCTTCTTCACCGTCGACCGCAAGGCCCGCTTCGTGGTGAAGGATCTGTACCCCGAGTCGCTCTGGCTCGGCGCCGGCACCGGCGAGCCGGCCACCGCCTCGGTGCGGGTCGAAGACGCGGTGTATTTCCTGCCGCTCACGGTGAACGAGGCCGTCGCGGCCGACCGCTTCACTTTGTACGCGGACGCCGCCACGGCCGGTGAGGTGCGTTATGCCGATGCCCGCTGGGATGCTTTCGGCAACGGCGCGGGCGGCGTGACCGCGAGCTATCCCCCGGATGCGACTACCTTTGCGCCGGACGATGGCAACGAGAGCCTGCTCATCACGCCGATCCCGGCGGCGGGTGGCTACTGGGGCCTGCTGCGCCACAACGGCGGCGGCGCCACGCAGAACCTGTCGGGTTTTGACGGCGGTACGCTCAACGCCTGGATCCGCACGAACGGCTACCCGGGCAAGATCGAGATCGGCATCGCCACCGACACCGAGAACCGCGCTGGCGCTGAGGCCTACCTGCAGATCTCGCCCGGGCAGTACGGCTATTGCACCAACGATGCCTGGTGCCGGGTGAGCATTCCCCTCAGTGCGTTCAAGCAGGTGAACCCCCAGATCGACCTGCGCGCGGTGCGGCTGCCCTTCATCATCGCCGACCGCTTCTCGTTCACTGGCAAGGAGCTGGGCACGGCCCTGACCCCGGTTCATGTCGACGCCATCTACTGGAGCCGTTGAGGACGGCGTGGCCGCCGGCACCGCGGCGCTGGAGGCCCTGCGCGGCGGCTTTGTCGAGGAGGACGGCGAGAGCTGGTACCGCATCGACGGCTGCGACGCCCAGGCGCCCTTCTTCATGGCGCTGGCGGGTGACAGCGATCTGTGGGCCTTCGTGTCCTCCGCCGGGTCGCTGGCGGCGGGCCGCCGTGACGCGGAAGGCGCCTTCCTGCCTTACGAGACGGTGGACAAGATCCACCTGCGCTGGGAGCACACCGGCCCGCGCAGCTGGATCCGGGTCGATCTCGGGCAGGGCACCGAGCTCTGGCAGCCCTTCGCACCCCACTGCGGCAGCGGGCCGGCGCCGCAGCGGTCGGTGTGGAAGACGCTGTCGGGCACACGCATCCGCTTTCGCGAGCTGCATCCGAGCGGGCGGCTGGTGTTCCAGCAGGAGTGGTGCACCGCCGCCGATCTCGGCCTGCTGCGCAGCGCACGGCTGTGGTCGGTGGGCGCTCCGGTGGCGGTGCAGGTGCTCGACGGCGTGCTGAACCTGCTGCCGCCGAATGTGGGGACCCGGCTGGCGTCCACCCTGAGCAGCCTGACCGATGCCTACAAGTGGAACGAAACCGCGGCTGGCGGCAGGCTGGGACTGTTCACGCTCTATGCGCAGATCTGGGACCGGGCGGAGCCCAAGGAGTCCTTCCATGCGTTGGTGGCCTGGCATGCCGGGTTGCCTGCCGCGACCCGCACCCTGTTGTCTGCGCAGCAGGTGCACGAGTTCTGCCGCAGCGGTCGGGTGCAGTCCGAGTCGCTGACCCGGGGCCGGCGCGGCGCCTTCCTGGTGCAGTTCGACACCGAAGTGAACGCGGCGGGTTGCGACTGGCACCTGGTGATCGACGCGCCCTACAGCCAGGTGCAGGCCGCCGAGCTGGCCCGGAGCCTGGCCGGCGGGGACGGCACGCCAGCGCAGATCGCCGAGGCGCGTGCGCGCAACGAGGCGGGCCTGGCCGAGTTGCTGGCGCGTGCCGACGGGCTGCAGACGTCCGGGGACCCCATGGCCGCGGCCCACCACCAGGCCAACGTGCTGTTCAACATCATGCGCGGCGGCGTGTTCGTCGACGGTGTCCGACTGGAGCGCGATGACCTGTGTGCCTTTGCCCGCCAGCGCCACCGCGCACTCGGGCAGGCACTGACTGGCCTGAGCACCGACTGGCCCGTGCAGCTGGCCCGTGACGAGGCCATGGCCCGGGTGCGCGACGCGCTGGGCCCGCAGGGTGAGCGCCTGTTGCTGGAGTACCTGCCGCTGACCTTCAGCCGCCGGCATGGTGACCCGAGCCGGCCGTGGAACCGCTTCTCGATCCGGGTGCGCGATGCACAGGGCCGGCGGGTGGTCGACTACCAGGGCAACTGGCGCGACATCTTCCAGAACTGGGAGGCGCTGGCCGCCAGCGAGCCGGCCTACCTGGATTCAATGGTGGCGGTCTTCCTCGGTGCGATGACCCCCGACGGCTACAACCCCTACCGCATCGGCCGCGACGGCATCGACTGGGAGGTGGTGGAGCCCGACGACCCGTGGAGCTTCATCGGCTACTGGGGCGACCACCAGGTGGTCTACCTGCTGAAGCTGCTGGAGGCGACTGAGGCGCACCGCCCTGGCCGGCTGGCCGGGCTGTGGGACCGGGCGCTGTTCAGCTTTGCCGACGTACCGTACCGGCTCAAGCCCCATGCCGAGCAGACCGCCGCGCCGAAGGCCACGATTCACTTCGACCACGACGCCCACCACCGCGCCCAGCTGCGGGCGCAGGCGATCGGCGCCGACGGCCTGCGGGTCTGCGACGACGACGGCCTGCCGGTGCTGGCCACGCTGGGCGAAAAGCTCGCCACCATCGTGCTGGCCAAGGCCGGCAACCTGCTGCCCGGAGGTGGCCTGTGGCTGCACACCCAGCGGCCGGAGTGGAACGATGCCAACAACGCCCTGGTGGGCAACGGCCTGTCGGTGGTGACGCTGGCGCACCTGCGGCGTTTCCTGGCCTTCGTCGCTGCATTGCCGGGGGCCGATGCGCCGTTCGCGCTGCCGGCGGCCACGCTGCAGGCGCTCACCGGGCTGCAGGCGCTGCTGCGCGCCACACCCCACGCGGTGATCCACGATGCCGAAGGGCGGCGCCGTTTTCTCGACGCCGCGGGCGAGTTGCTCGACCCCTGGCGCGCCGCGGCCTATCAGGGCGCGGCGGCGCGGGTGCCTGCCCAGGCCCCGGCCGGCCTGCTCACCGGCCTGGCGCAGGACCTGCTGCCGCTGGTGGAGGCCACGCTGCGCGCCAGCCGCCGCGACGATGGTCTGTACCACGCCTACAACCTGGTCGACCTGGCCACCCCCGGCCGCGCCGAGGTGAGCCCGCTCTACCCGATGCTCGAAGGTCAGGTGGCGATGCTCTCCAGCGGGCTGCTCTCGCCCGCCGAAGCGGTGGCGCTGCTGGATGCCCTGTTCGCCAGCCCCCTGTACTGCCCGCGGCGGCGCAGCTTCATGCTGTACCCGGACCGGGCGTTGCCGGGTTTCCTGTTGCGTAACCGGCTGGATGCCGAGGCTCTGGCGCTGCCGGTGGTGCAGCGCCTGCTGGCCGACGGCCGCGAGGACCTGCTGCAGCGGGAATCGGACGGCACGGTGCGCTTCGCCCCCGGCCTGAGCAACCGAGGCGACCTGGAGGCAGCGGGGGCCGACCTGGGGCCGGAGCTGGCCGTGCTGGCCCAGGCCTACGAACGTGTGCTGGACCACGCCGCCTTCACCGGCCGCTCCGGCACGATGTTCGGCTACGAAGGGCTGGGCTGCATTTACTGGCACATGGTGGCCAAACTGCTGCTGGCGGTGCAGGAGCAGGTGTTCGTCGCACACGACGCCGGCGCACCCGAGCTGCCGGCGCTGGTCGCCCACTACCGCCGCGTGCGCGACGGCCTGGGCTACCGCAAGAGCGCCGCCGAGTACGGCGCCTTCCCGGCCGACCCGTACAGCCACACACCCGGCGAAGGCGGCGCCCAGCAGCCGGGCATGACCGGCCAGGTGAAGGAAGAGATCCTCACCCGCTGGGGCGAGCTGGGGCTGCGGCTGGCCGGTGGACGGATCCACTTCTGTCCGGTGCTGACCGACGCCGCCGAAGTGCCGGCCGGTGGCGCACTGGAGTTCACCTTCCGCCGGGTGCCCTGGCGCATTCGCCTGGGCGCACAGACCGCCCTGCGGGTGCTGCGCGACGCGCAGTGGCGGGAGGTGCCGGGGCTGGCTTTTGATCCGCAGGGGGTGACGGCGGTTGAAGCCTGGGTGGCTGCGTGACCGGGGTCAGAGAACATGTGAAAGAACCCTCCATATGCTTCATCGGCGCCAGTTCCGTCTTCCCGCACAATTGTGTTTCCGAAGACTGATAAGGCGCGAGGGTGGGAACAGATCCGGGGTGGAACGGCGGCGACGCAGATCGCAGAGAGGGAACTGGTTTGCAGCGGCGTGCGCAGCGACACCACCTGTCGCGCGCCCCCGCCACACTGCTTTCACTGGCTCAACACAGTGATAGGAGTGAAGACGATGTTCTGGATCCTCATCGCCCTCTTCGGGTTCGGGTTCACCTTCATGCGCCTCGGGGCGCTGTCGGTGCTGGCGCAGGTGCTGGGTGCTGCACTGGCCGTCGCGGTCGGGCTGCTGGTCCTGATCGGGCTGTGGTGGACGGTGCGCTTCGTGCTGGCACGTCGTTGAATTCCCTGCAGATGCCCCCTGTGGGGGGTCGGGAGGCCACCCCTTGAGCGGCTCCGGTGAGCACGGCAGGCTGGCCGAACGGCTGGTCGCGATCCTGGGGCGGCTCAACGATGGCGAAGCTCTGTCTCCTGCTGAACTGGCGGTGGACTTTGGCGTCAACCTGCGCACGATCCAGCGGGATCTGAACCAACGCTTCAGTTTTCTGCACCTGGAGCAGGTTGGCGGCCGCTATCGGCTGGATCCTGCCAGGCTGGGCAAGTTGGGTATGCCGGACCTGGCGCGTTTTGCGGCCCTGGCGGGCGTGCGGGGGCTGTTTCCGGCACTGACCCACGAGTTCCTTCGAGAGCTCTTCGATGAGCGCGTCCGCAGTGCGTACCTGATCAAGGGACACCACTATGAAGACCTGGCCGGCAAGGATGCGTTGTTTCGCCAGATCGAGTCGGCCATCGTCGAGTGCCAACGGGTGGAGTTCGACCTGGGCCAGGGTGCCGACGCCAAGCGCTACCTGGACGTCGAGCCGTACAAGCTGCTGAACCAGAAGGGCATCTGGTATCTCGTCGCCCGGCATGCAGGCAAGCTCAAGACCTTCTCCGTGGCCCGCATCGAGCGGCTGCTGATCACGGGCCAGTGTTTCGACGCAGACCCGGCGGTGGCCCGGCGGCTGGCTGAGGAAGAGGGCATCTGGTTCACGGACGATGGCCAGGAGGTGGTGTTGACAGTGGCTGCTGAGGTGGCACCGTACTTCAAGCGCAGGCGCCTGATTCCCAACCAGCACATCGAGCAGGAACAGGCCGACGGCAGCCTGCTCATCCGGGCCCGGGTGGGCCACGAGAATCAGCTGTTGCCGATCGTGCGTTACTGGATCCCGCACCTGCACATCGTCAGCCCGCGGGAGTGGCAGGTGGAAGTCGAACAGTCACTGCACCTGTACCTGCTGGGTCAGGTGGACCGCGTCAAGAAAAATCAACTGTGAAAGGAGTGAACTCATGGTGATCGGAGTCGTTGCGGCCCTGACGGGCGGCGTTGCAGCGCTGGGCGGTGTCGGGGCGACCTTGAGCCCGATCGCAATGGCGGTGGGGAAGCTCTACGGGATCGGTGGCGACATCAATGGTTTCATTGATGCCCATGTGACGCTGATGAAGGAGTCCGACAGCGAGGTGGTGTCCAGGACCGGGAGCATCTTGGAGGCGGCGAAGTTCGGCTTCGGGCTCGGCTACCTCAGCTCGGTCACCGTGATCGCGACAGGGCAGTACCTGCTGGGCAATACGCTGGCTGCAGTCAGCGCCGTGGCGACGGCGGCCACGCTCACCAATCCAGTGGCGATGACCTGTGCTGCCGTGGGGGCGATCCTCTACGGCTGGGCGGCGTTGAAGGACGACGAGCGGCGTTCCATCCTGGAGACCTTGGCATCGGGCCTGCAGATCGGTGTAGAGCTGATCAAGGCGATGGTGGACTTCGTCATCCGCACAGCCGGAGAGCTGATGGACGCCAAGCTGCTGAAGCAGCTCAAGCAGTACATCGCCGACAAGGCAGCCCTGTTCGGGCGCAGCCTGGCCGACGTGACCCACCTGACCGTGGATGTGCTCAGCAGTGCGGCAGCGTCGGTGATGCGGCAATCCCAGGTTGCGTATGCGGAGACGGCCCGGTTGGCAGGGGAGACCTCCGAAAAGGTCGGCTCGGCGGTGACCGAGATCGCCAAGGTCGCCGGTGACGCCATTGGTGCCTCGGGGGATGCGGCATGGAAAGTTGTGGAAGGCGGCAAGGACCTGGTCAGGCGACGGCGCGACGACCTGCCCTCGGACTGAACCTGCCAACGCCGCCGTTCAGGCGGGTGGGGATGGATGCATGAACGTACTCATTCGACTGGTGCTGCTGTTCGCTGTGATCTATGTGATAGGACGGTTGATCCGGCGCGTCCTGGGTGAGCGAAAGGCGCAGGCGCCCGTCATGCTTGGACCGATCACTGGCCAGGCGACCCTGGTGGAGCCCTGGGTCTCACCTCGTGCGACGGTCCTTGTTGCTGCCGCGGGGGCTCTGCTGTCGTTGCTGTCACCGTGGTATGTCGGATGGCTCGGTGCACACTCCGCCCTCGACCCGAGGGCGATGATGCTGTTGCTGCTGCTTTGGGCCTATCCCGTCGTCTGCGCTTGGCGCGGCCGTGCGATGCGGCCCTGGCTCGCCCGAGCTTGTGCGTTACTGGCCTTTCTGGCTGGGCTACTGATGCTGCTGGGCATCGTGTCGGACCGGTTCCTGTTCCTGCAAAGTCGGCCCACGTTGGGTGGCCTGGGCCATCTGATCTGCTCAATCGTTCTGATCCAGGGAGTCTCACGCTACACCCGTCCGCCAGAATCCACGATGAGGATCACTCCTTCTCTCTGATGCTCCCTGCCCGCCGACCTTCCCTGTCGGTGGGACTGACCACCTGGGTCAGCCGCAGTCGTGCGGTGTCCTCAGGCTGAGGGCAGCGACAATTCCGAACTGCAATGCCTGCCGGTCCTGCATCTGCACATGCGGCAGGGACAGCAGGTGTGTGAACACCGCTGCCACCGTGGCAGGCTCGAGCTTGTAGAAACCGCTCAGCACCCACTCGAGTTCCAGCGTCACGGTGGTGGCTACGAACAGGGGTTTGCCACTCTTCAGCAGATCCCTGGCCGCCTCGCATTGGCGCTGGGTGGCTGCATCGGACTGCTCGGCCTGCACGTGGTAGCGCGCCAGCACATTGGTGTCCAGCGCGGTCAGCTGGGCCGTGCGGTGGGCGCGTCGGGTCATGGCTTGAGCAGGCTGGCCGGATCCCAGTCGGCGGGCACGTGTGGACCGCTGACTGCCACTGCCGCCGCCCCCGCCGCCCGATGGCGCCGCTCCAGCTCGGCGCGCACTTCGTTGGCGCGCTGTTCGTCCAGGTCGTAGTCGCGCATGATCCACAGCGCCAGCAGCGTGCCGAAGATCGGCACGCCGGAGTAGAACAGGCGCAGCCCGTCCACCGCGCCCGCCGCCTGGGTGGCCGCACCCGGTGCGAAGCCGACGAAGGACATGATGGCGCCGCTGAGCAGCCCGGCGATGGCGAAGCCGAACTTGACCATCCACCAGTAGATGGCGCCGAAGATGCCCTCGCGCCGTTTGCCGGTGGCCAGCTCGTCGAGGTCGCAGACGTCGGCGGTCATCGACATCATCAGCGTGAACAGCCCGCCGATGCCGAAGGAGAAGAAGGGCAGCGCCAGCATGAACAGCCAGGGCTGGCCGGGCACCATCAGGAACCACAGCAGGATGTAGCCGACGATGGAGACGCCCTGCGAGAGCATGAAGGCGCTGCGTTTGCCCACCTTCCTGGACATCCAGGCCACCGTGGGGATGACCGCGAAGGTGGTGATCAGCGCGCCGACGCTGCCGAACAGCGTGGGCCAGATGCCCGCTGCCGCCGCGTTGCCGGCGAACAGGTGGTAGACCACGATGAAGAAGGAGAACGCCGCCACCGTGTTGAAGGCGTTGAAGATCAGGAAGGTGGCGTAGCAGAGCTTGCGGAAGGGCCGCGAGCCGAAGGCTTCCTTGAAGCCGTTCAGGATCTCCCGCATGCCCGCACCCAGGTGGCGCCAGGTCAGTGGCAGCAGCTGCTCGTCGTGCAGGGTGGAACGGCTGGGCAGGAACAGCGCCGGCACCATCGCCAGCAGCATGCAGGCTGCCCCCACCCAGACCGACAGGCTGCGGGTGGCGGTGTCGGCGTTCTTGAACCAGCTGGGGTCGTACATCACCACCCAGAACCAGGGTGCGATCACCCAGGCCCACTGGCCGATCCACTGCGCCACGGCCATGATGCTGGTGCGCTCGTGGAAGTCGTCGCTCATCTCGTAGCCCATGGCCACGTAGGGAATGCTGAACAGCGTCAGCCCGCTGTAGAACACGATCGACCAGGCCAGGAAGTAGGCAAAGTTGTAGGCGATGCCGTCTTCCCGGTAGAGCTGCCACATGGCCACGAAGGAGATGCCCATCACGATCGCACCGACGAAGACGTACTGCCGCCGCCGGCCCCACTTCGAGCGGGTGTTGTCGGAGATGAAACCCATGATCGGGTCGGTGAGCGAATCGAACACCCGCGGCAGGAAGAACAGCACCCCCCACATCCAGCCCGGGAAGCCCATGTCCTGTACCAGCACCACCATGAAGATGCCGAGTGCGGCCGGGAACATCTGGTTGGCCAGCATGCCCAGCCCGAAAGCCACCTTGTGGCGAAACGGCACCTTGTGGCCCGCCGGGGTGGCAGGGGCGGCGCTGGGGGGGGTTGAGGTCATGCCGGGGGCTCCAGGGAGGGCAGGGGATCAGGCGTCGGCGCGGTGATCGGGTCGGGTGGCCGGAATCCCGGAAAGAGTGCCTGCACCACCGGCTTGGGCTGCCGGTCGACGGTGTACAGGCCCCAGTGCTTCTCCGGCTCCAGCGGGTCGGGTGAACCCTTCCAGGGCTCGTCGAAGGCCTCGAAGACGAAACACAGCCGGCCCGACTCACGGCTCCAGTCCATCAGCTCGCGCACATAGCGGGTCTGCAGTTGCGCGTTGGCATCGGCAGCGCGCATGCCGCGGCCGTTGCTGGCGGTGCACCAGCCGGCTTCGGTGATGACCACCGGTTGGTCGGGGTACAGCCGCGCGACGCTGTCGACATTGGCCTGGGTGTAGGCCAGCGCCCGCTCGATCGACTGGTACTCCCAGAGCGGGTAGGTGTGCAGCGAGATGAAGTCCACCTCCGCGACCAGCGCTCGCAGCTTGTCCAGCCAGGGCACGTAGTTCTCGCAGAAGGTGACCGGCTGGGCGACGGCCGTCCGGACCCGGCGAACGTACTCGACCATGCGCGGCACCGGCACCAGGTGGTCGGTCCAGTCGACGGTGCATTCATTGCCCACCGCCACCGCGAAGACGATGTCCGCGTGGGCGCGGGCGAGCTCGATCAGGCGGCCCAGCTCCGCTGCGTTCTCGCGGGTGTTGGCGGCGAGCTGTGTGTCGTCATGGAGGCCTCCCCAGGGGCAGGCCGGGTTGCTGGCCTCGGCGCCCAGGTAGGCGCCCAGCAGCACACGCAGGGGCAGCTGGTCTTCGCGGATGACCTGCAGCACCCGCTCGGCATGCGGGCTGCAGTCGTACAGGCGCAAGAGCGGCCAGTGGGGCACAAGCAGCTGCAGGTCCTCGCGGATCTGCGCGAGGCTGGGGTAGCGGCGCTGGTCAGGGCTCTGGCCGTCGCGGTAGCCGGAGTAGCAGATGGCGTTGCCGGTGGGCAGCTGCAGTGTCATGTTGCCTCGTCAGCCGAACTTGAGCTGGCCGTCCTTGTTCCACAGGCCCCAGAAGGCGCCGACATCGCCCTCGGCGCCCACCTTCCAGGCCTCGTCGAAGGCGGCGAAGTGGAACCACTCGATGCCCTCGGCGTCGGCCCAGGCCGCGGTGTCGACAAAGTAGTGCATCGCTGCCTCGGTGCCCGGCACCGCGCCGTGGAAGGCGCTGCCCTGGTCGGGCCAGCCGGTTTCGCTGATGACGATGCGTTTGCCGGGCGCGGCCGCGCGGGTGCGTGCCAGCATGCTCTGCATGTAGGGCAGCGCGTGTTCACGCGGGCAGCCTTCCCAGAAGGGGTAGCAGTTGGTCATCACCACGTCGCAGGCGGCGGTGATGCGCGGGTGCAGCTCGAACAGGTAGTAGGCATCGACATAACCCACCGGCACGCCCGGCAGCGCGGCCTGGACGCGCCGGATGCAGGCCAGCAGCTCTTCCTCGCCCATGTCCTCGCGCAGCAGCACCTCGTTGCCCACGGCGACCAGGTCGGCATGGCCGGCCCGGGCCACGGCGATCAGTCCCTCGATCTCGCGCGCATTGATCGCCGCATCGGTGCCCAGCCAGGCGCCGACCAGGGTCTTGAAGCCCAGTTCGTGGGCGATGCGGGGGGTGTGTTCGTGGCCGTCGGTGCAGGAGAAGCTGCGCACCCAGCGCGCGTGCGGTTGCAGGATCTGCAGCCGTGCGCGGATCTGTGCCTCGCCGATGTTGTCGCCGGGCTGCTGGCCTTCGAGGTAGGGGCTGAAGCACAGGCCGTGGATGCCGCGGGTCAGCGTGGCACGGAAGGCTTCGGCGAGCGGGGAGGGCGGCAGGCCGGCCGGCATGGCCGCGGCGACGGCTGCAGTGGCTTGGGCGCCTGCGGCCTGCGCAACCCCTGCACCGGAGCAATCCGGCAGCGTATCGCCGGTGGGGCGGACCCCCCCGGCGGGCAGGGGCTCGGACGGGTCCGCGTCGTTCGCTTGGCCCGGTTCAGTGCCCTCGGCACCGTTCCAGTGGGGCGGGTCGGTGATCGCGGGCCAACCGGGGCGGGCAGGGTGATCAGGGTGAACAGGGCGGCTCATGAGGGCGGACTCCTGCGGGGCTGAGCGTTGGGGCGATTCACAGCCGCCGCTCGGCCACATGGCCGGGCTGCCAGGGCTTCACACCCGGTCCGCGCCGTTTCGCCTTGCCGTAGCCGCCGACCTTGTCGTACACCCGCACATAGTCCACCACCAGTTCGGCCGGAAACTGCGTCGCCGGGTTCGGCAGACCGGGAAAGTTGCCCCCCACGGCCACGTTCATCAACAGGTAAAACGGCTGGTCGAAGGGCGCCGGCCAGGGGTTCAGGTCGGCCGCTCCGGTGGCCTCCACACCCTGGCCGTCTTCGATGCGGCTGCAGCTCCACCAGTGGCGATAGGTGCAGGTCTGGGTGTCGTCGACGAAGAAGCGGATCTCGCCCGGCTCCCATTCCACCGCGTAGACATGCCAGTCGCTCACCCGGCTGCCGCCGGGCAGGGCATGGGTGGTGGTGATGAGCGAGCGGCGCGGGAAGCTGGAGCCGAAGTGCAGGCTGTTGAGTACCTCCTCCGGCCGCTCGCCGACGATCTCCATCAGGTCGATTTCTCCGCTGGCCGCCCAGCCGCCGTAGCGGTCGTCCACCGGCAGCATCCACAGCGCCGGCCACAGGCCCTTGCCCCAGGGCACGCGGGCACGGATCTCGATGCGGCCATACAGCTTGGAGAAGAGCACCCTGCCGTCGCGCGCCTTGGTCTTCAGCCGTGCGGAGGTGTAGCCGCAGCCGTGCAGCGGTGCCTTCACGGCGCGGATGAAGACGCAGCTGTCGCGCACCTGCACGTTCTCCGGCTCGGCGGTGTAGTACTGCAGCTCCTCGTTGCCCCAGCCGGCCACCCACTGGTGCACCCGGTAGTCGAAAAAGCCGTTGCCGAGGTCGAAGTCCCACTTGCTTCGGTCCACCGTGTCGCCATCGAACTCATCGGACCAGACCAGTGTCCAGGTCGGTCGCCGGCCGGACGCTCGGGTGATGACAGAGGGGCTGTCTGCGGTGCTGTGACCAGTCGTTCGCTGGAGCATGGAAAGGGTCTCCTGGGCGCGCATTGATTCGGACCCGACAGGTCTTGAAAGCGCTTTCATATTCTCGCTGGCGGGGGCTGGATGGCAGGTCATGGAATACCCGAGGGACGGACCTCTGGGGGGCCCGGCGGTCGGCTCAGGCGCGCGAGGCGGGCGCCTGTGTCGATTCGCGCAGCACCAGCCGAGGCGGTGGCATGCTGGCGATGGGCCGTTCGCCGTTGAGCATCTGCAGCATCGCCTGGGCGGCGAGCTGTCCCATCTCGTAGGCGGGCTGGTGCACCGTGGTCAGCGGTGGCAGGCTGTGGCGGGAAGCCAGCAGGTCGTCAAAGCCGACGATCGACACATCCTGCGGCACCTGCAGGCCATGGCGGTGCAGCGCGAGGCGGGCGCCGACGGCCATCTGGTCGTTGGCGGCGAACAGGGCGGTGAAGCGCTGGCGCGATTCGAGCAGTCGCTCCGTCGCGGCCAGCCCGCCCTCTTCGTGGAACAGGCCCGGCGACACCAGCGCGGCGTCGAAGCTCAGGCCGGCGGCCTCCAGTGCGGCCCGGTAGCCGCGCTCGCGCTCCAGCGCATCCGGGTGCGCGGCGTCTCCGGCGATGAAGGCGATGCGCCGGTGGCCCTGTTCGAGCAGGTGCTCCGTGGCCAGGCGGGCGCCCTCAAAGTTGTCGAACTGCAGTGAAAACAGGTTGGTGGCCTTCAACTTGCGGCCGGTCACCACCAGCGGCAGGCTGCGTGCACAGTTGCGCAGCGCGCTGTCGGCCAGGCGGCCGTCGAGCACGATGATGCCGTCCACCCGCCGCGCGCGCAGCAGCTCGATGCAGCGTGCCTCCTCCACCGCGTTCCAGTGGCCACTGGCGAACAACGGGCTGTAGCCGGCCTGGTCGAGCGTGTCCTCGACGCCGCGCAGCGCCACGCCATAGAAAGGGCTGTCGATCGCCTGCGTCACCACACCCACACTCAACGTGCGCCCGCCCGCCAGACCGCGTGCCACCGGGTTGGGCACGAAGCCCAGCTGGGCGATGGCCTGTTCCACTGCCTGGCGCTTGTCGTCGGAGACCGAGGCGGTGCCGTTCAGGATGCGCGACACCGTGCTGGGCGACACCCCGGCCGCCTGGGCCACCTGGTCCAGCGTCACCGGCCCGGTTGAGCCGCGGCTCGTTGCTCTCGAACGGGTGGGGCGGGAAGCGGTGGCCATGGGGTCAGCGGTGGAGCAGGTTGCGAGTGTATCGACTCGTGACCCGCCTGCGTCACCTGCCTGCGTCAGCCGCCCGACGGCATCTTCCCAACGGCCGCCCACTGCCCGCCACCAACGCCGCCGCCGTTCCGGGCCAAGGCCGGTCCGGCCCTGCGCGGGATCAATAGACTTCCGGCACGTACATTTCGGCAGGCACCGGCTGGCGGAAGTACTCCTCGTTTCGCACCCGCTCGGGCAGCAGCACCGGCGCATGCTCGATGTCGTGGTAGTCGAACTGGCTGAGCAGGTGATGGATGCAGTTCAGGCGGGCGCGCTTCTTGTCCACCGCCTGCACCACCCACCACGGAGCTTCGGGGATGTGGGTGCGCTCCAGCATCGCCTCCTTGGCCTTGGTGTAGTCCTCCCAGCGGCGGCGGCTTTCCAGGTCCATCGGGCTGAGCTTCCACTGCTTCAGCGGGTCGTGGATGCGGCTGAGGAAGCGCAGGTGCTGCTCTTCGTCGGTGATGGAGAACCAGTACTTGATCAGCCGGATGCCCGAGCGCACCAGCATGCGTTCAAACTCCGGCACCGAGCGGAAGAACTCCTCCACATCATCGTCGGAGCAGAAGTCCATGACCCGCTCCACACCGGCGCGGTTGTACCAGCTGCGGTCGAACAGCACCATTTCACCGGCAGCCGGCAGGTGCGGCACGTAGCGCTGGAAGTACCACTGGGTGCGCTCGCGGCTGTTGGGGGCCGGCAGCGCGACCGTACGGCAGACGCGCGGGTTCAACCGCTGGGTGATGCGCTTGATGGCGCCGCCCTTGCCGGCCGCATCCCGCCCTTCGAACAGGATTACCACCTTCTGGCCGGTGTGCGCCACCCAGTCCTGCAGCTCCACCAGTTCGGCCTGCAGGCGAAACAGCTCGCGGAAGTAGCGCAGCCGAGCAGCGCGCTGCTCGTCACCGGTCGCGCTGTCCTCGGCAGCCAGCACATCCTCGGCGCTGCGGTCCTCGATCTCGAGCTCCAGCTCCTCGTCGTAGCCGTCGATCAGGTCGGCGCGCAGCCGGCGCAGCAGTTCATCGTGGGAAGTGGTGTCGCTCATGGTGCGTCGATGGTGTGAAACGGGTCGCGTGGCAGACGAAAGAAGATCAGCATCCCCGACGAACATGTCGATTCGATGACAGGTGCTGTGGGGCGCCTTGGCGCTTTGCGTCCTCAACGCCGCGCCCGAGGCGGATCCACCTGGGTCAGCTGCAGCAGGGTTTGCTGAACGTCCACCCGCGCCTGTGCGATGCGGGCGGCCAGCCAGCCCAGGGCAAACCAGGCTTCCGGCTGCTGCTCCAGCCGGCCCTGGTAGGCCTCGCGTGCCCCAAAGAGGTCGTTGAGTTCACCCATGCGGTCCTGCAGCGCCGCCAGCGGCACGAAGTAGCGCGACGCACAGCGACGCCGCAGCAGCGGCGCAAAAAACTCCACCGCATACCGCTGACGCTTGATCCGTTTGCGCAGGGCATGCAGCGCAACCTCGTCCAGCGTATCGAAGGCCAGCGCTTCGGCCACGATGCGGGCATGCCAGCGCTCCAGTCGGCGCTCGGCCAGCTTGCTCAGGTCGGCGGCCTGCAGCACCGGCCGGCCAGGCTCAGGCTGCGCGGCAGCGGGCGGGTTGGCCGCGGCCTCCCCGGACTGGCTGTCGTGCATCGGCTGGGGGTTGGGCAGCATCAGCCGGCGCCAGGCCAGCCAATGCCGCAGACTGCGCTGGGCGCTGTGGCTGCGCAGCACATCGGCCGGGTGGAGTGCGGCGGCCGCGGGTGGCCAGGACAGGGTTGGGGCACCGGCGCGCTGCAGGTCCGCTGCAACGCCGCTGTCGAGCACGTCGGCATTGCGGCAGTTGCCCAGGGTGGTGAACAAGGACCGCAGGCCGGCGGCAGCCTCCTCCGGCGGCAGGTGCTCCCAGCCGCGGAAACAACGCAGGGCGCAGCGCAGGCGGCGGATGCCCACACGCAGCTGGTGCACATGTTCCACCCGCAGCGCAGGATCGCCTTCCAGCAGCCCGATGGCGTTGTGTGCGAACTGGGCCACACATTCGTCCATGGCGGCCGCCGCTGCGGCGATGACCCTGTCCGGGCCGGCCACAACAGGCATCCTTGCCTTGCGCAGGGGAGGGTGGAGCAGGCCCTGAGACAGCTGCATGCCTCGATCGGCCAGTGTGCGGGGTTCGACGATCAGTTCGAAGCGGCTGACCCAGCGTTCGGCCAGCGCGTCCAAGGCCTCGGCCGGCCCCGCCAGCAACCGCATCTCCAGGTCACACAGCCGCTGCTGAAGGGGGCCGGCGCTCAAGGTGCCTTCGTCCAGGCAGACCTCGATCGTGGCCGTGGAGCTGCGCAGGGTCTGGACGGTGCGCCTGCAGTCGCAGCGGAAGGTTTCGACCGGCGCGGCCACCTCTGCCCCGGCGCGACCCAGCAGACGCAGCAGCCGATCCCCCAAGGGCGTGCCAGCATGCCGCCGGGCGTCCGGAGGTGCCAATGGGGACACCAGGGCCTCGTGTTCGGCAGGCGCCGCAGGACCAGGCAGAACGAAGGCAGGGCCCAGATGCTGGATCCAATGCTGTCCCTCATGGTGCAGCCGCCACTGCACGCCGGCGTTTGCGAGGCGGTGGTCTGGCGTGTCCAGGAAAATGCTGAAGACCGAGAGGTGTCTGGGCGCGCTGCGGCCTCGGGTGGCCCGGTTCAGCTCGGCCGCCACGGCGGCAGCGGTGCTGGGAGGAACTCTGAATCTGAACATCGTGGTGCGGTGGTCTCAGCCTGACCTGTCCTGGCATCGGTGGGGCATCTGAGGGCCGTTGCCATCGGGCCCGATCCCGCATGGTGCTGCGTACTTCTGGACGCTGTTCGCCTGTGTCAATGGTCGCGTCCCGGTGGGCCCGACGGGGGGGCACCTCAGCCGGCGCAGGTCGGTGCCTGCATCGCTGGGGGCAGACACTGTGAGCTGAGTTGGCGCCGCAGCGCAGGCTGCGGCTTCGCCGCCGACAGCCAGGTGGAAAAGCGTTCGTGCTCCAGCAATGTGAGCGCTGCCGAGGTCCCGCCCGGGCGTGGCAGGCGGCTCACGCCCTGCTCAATGTACACGTAGGAGTTGTGAACCGTGATCTGCCGCACCGGTGAGTGGCCGACATAGGTCAGGGGCAGGGATCCCAGCGGTTCATCGGTCAGGTGCACCGGATGTTGCTCGAAGACACGCCGAGTGTGTGGCGACTTGAACGCGCGCGAGAGGTTGTCCCGCGACGCGGTGACGGCTTCGGCCTTGTGGATGGAGATGGTGTCGCTGCGCAGCAGCTGTGTCTGGTTCGAGCCGATGGGCAGCAGGTCACCGTGCGTGATGATGAACGGCACGGCGGCATCCACATGCAGTGCCATCGGCAGCAGGGCCACGCGATCGGCCAGCCGCTGCACGAGCCTGCGGTGCTGGTCCAGCGCGGCCACGATCCAGGCGCCGCCGCCATTGCTGAAGTCCCTGCCGGCATGGAGCCGGCTGCGGTAGTAGCCCAGATGGTGCAGAAGCCGCAGCTCGTGGTTGCCGAGCACGGCATGGAACCAGGGCTCTTCGATCAACGCCAGTGTGGCCAGCGAATGCGGGCCGCGGTCGATCAGGTCGCCGACCGAAAACAAGCGGTCGAAGTGGGTGTTGAAGCCCATCTGCTCCAGCTGTCGTTCCAGCAGCTCGCGATGGCCGTGCAGGTCACCGACCACAAAATCCCGGCCGGCCTCGTTGCCGGGCAGGCGGATGCAGCGTCTCACTCTGGACAGTGTATTCACGGCAAACGGGCGACTGGGTCCGATCTCTTCGCCGCGAAGGAAGACGCTGGCAGGAAGCAGCCTCGTGAGAGGGGCGTCGGTACACCAACCGCTCAGTCTAGGCAGCTGCCTTGACCGTTTCATGACAGGTGCGTGGCAACTCGGCATCGGCCCCTCCAGGCCGGCTGGTGACGGCCTTCAGCTGACCTGCCAGCCCCACACCTCGGTGTGCGAACCGGTCTTGCGGTTGATGAAGCTGGCCAGCCAGCGCCAGCCCGCCCGGGTCAAGACCTTCTTCTGCGCTTCGTTGGAGCCGTCGACCGTGCAGACGGCGAAGTCGTACTGCAGTTCGTGCAGGATCTGGTTCTGCAGTGCCTTGAGGCCATGCGCCCGTCCCTTCCCGCGTTTGCTGTGCTGCACAAAAAATCCATGGCACAGCGCCAGCTGGGGCTGGCTGGGCATCGGGTCGATCAGGAATGCACCGTCGTCGTTGATGAAGCGATCGCTCATGAAGGGTTGACTCCCTCAGCACACTCAGGACCATCCCCACCAGGGCCCGAGCGCCTCCAGACCCCGGTGCAGACTGGACAGCGCGGACCAGGCCGTCAAACCGATGGCGGCGGTGTAGACCAGCGCCAGTGCGGCCACCAGCAGCGACAGCCCCACGGCGAGTCCGTCCCGCAAGGCCAGTCCCGCACCCAGCAGCAGCAGCGCCAGGGCCGGCAGCACGTTGCCCAGCGGAAGGGGCAGGAAGATGATGAGGCCCATCACGGCCACCTTGGCACACAGCCAGCCGGCATTGGTGCGGCTCACCATCCAGGGCAGTCGTGTGCGGGACCAGCGCTCCATCCAGGTGTAGAAACGCGCCATCAGCACCAGCACGCGCCGGGCCCAGCCCGAAGACAGCCTCAGCTGTGCCACCGCGGGGGGGAGGGCTCGGGTGTCGCCGCCCCGCCAGTGCACCCAGGACAGCAGAACCAGGGCCGCGCCCATGACGTTGCCGACGCCGGGTACCGGCAACAGGCAGGGCAGGGCCAGCAGGATCAGCAGACTGCCGTGTCCGCCTTCGCCATGCAGCACGGCAAGATCGGCAAAGGACAGCGGGGCGCCCGACAGCGTCCGGGCCGCTTCGTTCAGGCGTTGCGGCAGCGGCAGTGCGCCAGGGACCGCCGCGCTCATGTGCGGCGCCTCAGGGTGGTCGGAAGTGGGAGAGGTTCTCTGCGAACCGGGTCGTTCAAACACAGAGGCAAGGGATACATCCAGGCTGAAGCGGGCATTGGAGCGACGTGCGGGATGGTCGCCACGGCATGTGAAAGGGCCGTGAATCGGGGGGGGGCATGCAGCGGCCGACACGGACACCCTTCACAGCCTGCCTTCCCTCACGGCAGCGCAGCCTCACCCAACTCTTTGAGCAGCAGGTCCAGGGCCCAGTCGAGATCGGCTTCGGCCACATTCAGCGGTGGCGCCAGCACCAGCACATGACCCTGACCGATCTTGAAGGACAGGCCCGCACTCAGGCAACGGTACAGCACCTCCTCGGCCAGGTCGGCGGCGCTGCGTCCGACGGTGTCCACCAGCTCGATGCCCAGCAGCAGGCCGAGGCCGCGCACCTCACCGACGGCGGGCAGGACGCTGCAGCCGCGGCGCAGTCGCTCCAGCGCCTGGGCGCCAAGCCGGCGGGAGCGCTCCAGCAGCCCTTCCTCCCGAATCACGTCGAGCACGGCCAGGCCGGCGGCACAGGCCACCGGGTTTTTTTCGTGGGTGTAGTGGCCCAGTGAGATGTGCGGACCCACATCGAAACGCGCCCGCGCGATCAGCGCCGCCAGCGGCATGCTGCCTCCCCCCAGGCCCTTGCCGAGCACCACCATGTCCGGCTCGATGCCGTAGTGCTCCACGGCGAACAGCTGCCCGGTGCGCCCGAGGGCAATCGGGATTTCGTCGAGGATCAGCAGCGCGCCGTGGCGGTCGCAGGCCCGGCGCAGGCGCTGGTAGTACTCCTGCGGCGGGATCTGCACGTCGGTGCAGCGCACCGTCTCCACGACCACGGCGGCCACGTCGCCCTCCTTGCGCAGCACGTACTCGACGTAGTCCGCGCAGCGCAGGGCGCATTGGCCGGCACAGCCGAACACGCAGCCGCGCGGATCGCAGGGGGGGCAGTGCTCCGTGCCGGGCAGCAGTGGGCCGATGCCGCGGCGGAACACCGCTTCGCCGCCGATCGAGATGGCGTCCAGCGAGGCGCCGTGGAAGGCGTCCCACATCGACACGGTCTTGTGCCGCCCGGTCACCAGCCGGGCCAGCTTGAGCGCCATGCCGATGGCCGCCGTGCCACCGGGGGCGAAGAGCAGCTTGGCCTCGGGCATCGGCGCGGCCTGGCAGAGCCGCTGCGCCAGCTCGATGGCGGCCGGGTGGGTGTAGCGCCGCGGGCTGAAGGGCAACGTCGCCAGGGCCTCCTGCATCGCCTGCATCACCTGCGGGTGGCCGTAGCCGACCTGGTGCAGGCTGTTGCCGTGGAAATCGAGGATGCGCCGGCCCGCCAGGTCGGTCAGCCAGGACCCCTCGGCAGCCTGCAGGGCGTTCAGGCAGGGGGTGGACATCGACTGGTGGAAGAACCAGCGTGCGTCCTCGGCGAGCAGCGTCCGCGTCGCCTCGTCCAGGTGTGCGCCCTGCCAGGCCTGGCGGCGCTGGCTGAGGTTGATGTCGCCCTCGGAGGCATCGGGCACAGCGGATACAGGTGTACCGGAGGTGTCAGCAGGCATCGAGAAGGTCCGGGCAAAGGGCGTCAACAAACGGACATCAACCCTGCATAAGGTCACGGGCTGTCGCTGTCCATCAGCATGTTCAGAACCTCCGGAGTCAGTTTGATGACGAATTCCAATACCGCCCCGCTCCTGGCTGCCGCAGTCCTTGCCGCATCGGTGGCGGTTCCCGTGTCGGCCCAGGCCCAGAAGGTCGCGCTCAACGTGTACACCGCCCTGGAGACCGACCAGCTCAAGGCCTACCAGGAGTCGTTCAACAAGTCGCATCCGGACATCGAGATCAAGTGGACGCGCGACTCCACCGGCATCATCACCGCCAAGCTGCTGGCCGAGAAGGCCAGGCCGTCGGCCGACGTGATCATGGGCGTGGCCGCTTCCAGCATGGTGGTGTTCGAGCGCGAAGGCATGCTGCAGCCCTACGCACCGGCCAACCTGCAGGCCATTCCCGCCAAGTACCGCGCAACGGGTGCCCCGCCGGCCTGGGTCGGCATGGACGTCTGGGGGGCGGCCATCTGCTACAACCTGGCCGAAGCCGCGAAGCTGGGACTGCCGCGCATCGAGAGCTGGAAGGACCTGCTCAAGCCCGAATTCAAGGGCAAGGTGGTGATGCCCAACCCGAATTCCTCGGGCACGGGTTTTCTGGACGTGACGGCCTGGCTGCAGATCTTCGGTGAGAAGGGCGGCTGGGAGTACATGGATCAGCTGCACCAGAACGTGGCCGTGTACACCCACTCCGGCTCCAAACCCTGCGTGATGGCCGGCTCCGGCGAGTTCCCGGTCGGCATCTCCTTCGAGTACCGCGCCAACACCGTGCGCAGCAAGGGCGCGCCGATCGACGTGATCTTCCCGAAGGAGGGCCTGGGCTGGGACCTGGAGTCCACCGCCATCGTCAAGGGGACGCCCCAGCTGGAGGCCGCCAGGAAGCTGGCCGACTGGTCTGCCAGTCGTGAGGCCAACGAGCTGTACGCCAAGAACTTTGCCGTCACGGCCATCCCGGGCATCGCCACGCGTCTGCAGTATGTGCCCAGCGACTACGAGGCCCGACTGGTGAAGAACGACTTTGCCTGGATGGGCAAGCACCGCGATGCCATCCTGACCGAGTGGCAGAAGCGTTACTCGGCCAAGTCGGAACCGAAGAAGTGATGCCGAGTCACGGCAGCACATTCCTCCTCTGAAGGCCCGCATGGCGCATCTGGACATCACGGCACTGGGCAAGCGCTACGGCGGCTTCATCGCTCTCGATCAGGTGGATCTGGCCATCGAGCGCGGCGAGTTCGTGGTGCTGCTGGGCCCTTCGGGCTGCGGCAAGACCACGCTGCTGCGCGCCATCGCCGGGCTGGAGCGGCAGGACGAGGGGCGCATCGTGCATGCCGGGCGCGACATCTCGGACCTGCCGCCCGGGCAGCGCGACTACGGCATCGTGTTCCAGTCCTACGCTCTGTTCCCCAACCTGGACGTCGGCCGCAACGTAGCCTACGGGCTGGAATCGGGCCGCAGCGAGCGCGCGGCGCTGCGCCAGCGGGTGCAGGACATGCTGCAGCTGGTGGGCCTGCCCGGCAGCGAACACAAGTACCCCTCGCAGCTCTCCGGCGGCCAGCAGCAGCGCATCGCGCTGGCGCGGGCCCTGGCCACCCGGCCGGACCTGCTGCTGCTGGACGAGCCGCTGTCGGCGCTGGATGCGATCGAGCGGGTGCGCCTGCGCGGCGAGATCCGCGCGCTGCAGCAGCGCCTGGGGGTGACCACGCTGATGGTGACCCACGACCAGGAGGAGGCGCTGGCAATGGCCGACCGGGTGGTGGTGATGCGCGCCGGGCGCATCCAGCAGGTGGGCGATCCGCAGGCGATCTACCGCCAGCCGCACAACAGCTTCGTGGCCGACTTCATCGGGCGCAGCAACCTGATCGAGGCCACCGCCCGCGACAGCCGCAGTCTGCAGTTCGGTGACCTGACGCTGTGCTGCGCGGCGGACCTGCAGCCCGGCCGGCCCTACCGCTTCAGCCTGCGGCCGGAGGACATCCGCCTGCACGACGGCCTGGAGGCCGCCGAGAACAGCTTCCTGGTGCAGGTGGAGCACTGCGAGTTCCTGGGCGCCTTCTCGCTGGTGACGCTGCGCCCGGCGGCCGCGGCCGGTGCGCCGACGCTGGTGGCGCAGTTCTCCAGCAACTACCTGGCCGGGCGGCCGGTGGTGCCGGGGTCGATGCTGCGCATCGGCATCCCGCCCGAGCAGCTGCGGCCGATGCCGGAGGCCGCTTGAGCCTGCCGGGGGCGCCGCTGCCCTCCACCGCACCGCCGCTGCCCTCCACCGCGCCGCGGCTGCCCTCCACCGCGCCGCGGCTGCCCCGCCTGGCGCATGCGCAGACGCTGCCCGCGGCGGGCGGCGCGAAGGCTCGCCGCAGCCACCCCGATGTGGGCGCGCAGGCGCTGCTGCTGCTGGCCGGCGGGCTGCTGGCGCTGTTTCTCGTCGCGCCGCTGGTGGCCCTGTTCGGCCACAGTCTGATCGACGACGACGGCAGCGTCGGCCTGCAGCACTTTCGCGAGTTCCTGGCCAGCCCCGGCATGGCCGCGGCCACCTGGAACACGCTCTGGGTGGCGTTGCTGGTCACCGCGATCACGCTGCCGCTGGCCTTCCTCTACGCCTACGCGATCCAGCGCAGCGCGCTGCCGTTCAAGCCGCTGTGGCGGGTGCTGGGGCTGGCGCCGCTGCTGGGGCCCTCGCTGGTGGGGGCGATCGGCTTCATCCAGTGGTTCGGCACCCAGGGCGTGCTCAAGTCGTGGCTGGGCAACACCTCTGTCTACGGCGCCCCGGGCATCGTCATGGCCACCGTCTTCGCGGCCTTCCCGCATGCGCTGATGATCCTGGTGGTGGCGCTGGCCACCGCGGACGCCCGCCTGTACGAAGCCGCCGATGCGCTGCGCGCCTCGCGCTGGCGGCGCTTCACCACCGTCACCCTGCCGGCGGCGCGCTACGGGCTGATCAGTGCGGCACTGGTGGTGTTCGCCTACTCGATCAGCGAGTTCGGCATCCCCAAGGTCATCGGCGGCAACTTCCAGGTGCTGGCGGTGGAGATCTACATCCAGGCGGTGGGTCTGCAGAACTTCGGCCGCGGCGCGGTGGTGGCCATGCTGCTGCTGCTGCCGGTGCTGGTGGCCTACGGCATCGACCGCCAGGTGCAGCGCCGCCAGCAGGCCAGCCTGACCGCCCGGGCCGTGCCCTACGTGGCCCGATCGGACTGGCGGCGCGACCTGCCGCTCACCCTCTTCGTCGGCACGCTGGCCACCGCGCTGGTGGCCGTGCTGGCGATGGCGGCCTACACCTCCTTCATCAGCTTCTGGCCCTACAACCTGGCGCCCACGCTGCGCCACTACACCTACGGCCTGGCCGAGGCCGGCGTGGGCGACGCCTACCTCAACAGCCTGCGTCTGGCGGCGCTGACCGCCGGGCTGGGCACCCCCTTCATCTTCGTCACCGCCTACCTGCTGGAAAAAACCGCTGCACGCGGCGGCCGGCTTGCCGCGCTGGTGCAGGCGCTGGCCGCGCTGCCGATGGGGGTGCCGGGGCTGGTGCTGGGCATCGGCTGCATCCTCTTCTTCAACCACCCCGACAACCCGCTGGGGGTGTTGTACAAGACGATGCTGCTGATGGTGCTGGCCACCGTGGTGCACTACTACAGCGCCTGCCACCTCACCGCGCTGACCGCGCTGAAGAGCCTGGACCGGGAGTTCGAGGCGGTGTCGGCCTCGCTGAAGGTGTCGCGCTGGCGCACCTTCCGGCGCGTCACGCTGCCGGTGTGCCTGCCGGCGGTGCTGGAGATCGCGCGTTACCTGTTCATCAACGCGATGACCACGGTGTCGGCGCTGGTCTTCCTCTACGCGCCGCACACGCTGCCGGCGTCGGTGTCCATCCTGAACCTCGACGAGGCCGGCGAGCTCGGCCCCGCCGCGGCGATGGCCACCCTCGTCATCGCCACCACCGCTGCCTACAGCCTCCTGCATGCCCTGGCCGAGCGCCTGCTGCTGCGCCGCCAGCAGGCCTGGCGGCAGGCCAGTCGCTGAACCTGCCCCCCTTTGTCTTCTGTGTCCCCTTCCATGCCCCTGATCGACCGCGACCCCCTGCTGCTCACCCCCGGGCCGCTCACCACGACGCTGCGCACCAAGCAGGCCATGCTGCATGACTGGGGCAGCTGGGACGCCGCCTTCAACCGCATCACCGGCGAGGTCTGCACCCAGCTGGTCGAGATCGTGCACGGCCGCGACACCCATGTCTGCGTGCCGCTGCAGGGCAGCGGCAGCTTTGCTGTGGAGGCTGCGCTGGGCACGCTGGTGCCACGCGAGGGCAAGGTGCTGGTACCCAACCAGGGCGCCTACTGTGCCCGCATCCTGAAGATCCTCGGCGTCATCGGCCGGGCTGCCGTGGAATTGCCCTTGGCCGAACACGAGCCGATGGATCCTGCCGCCATCGACGCGGCGCTGGCCGCCGACCCGTCCATCACCCATGTGGCGGTGGTGCACTGTGAAACCGGCACCGGCATCCTCAACCCGCTCGAGGCCATCGCCCGGGTGGTGGCCGCCCGTGGCCGGGCACTGCTGATCGACGCGATGAGCAGCTTCGGCGCCATCGAGATCGACGCGCGCCGCATCCCCTTCGACGCCCTGGTGGCCGCCTCGGGCAAGTGCCTGGAAGGGGTACCCGGCATGGGCTTCGTGATCGCCCGGCGCGAGGCGCTGCGGGCCAGTGCCGGAAACTGCCATTCGCTGGCGCTGGACCTGCACGACCAGTGGACCTACCTGGAGCGGACCACGCAGTGGCGCTTCACCCCGCCGACGCATGTGGTGGTGGCGCTGGCCGAGGCGCTGGCGCAGTACCACGAGGAAGGGGGCCAGGCCGCCCGGGGTGCGCGCTACGCGGCCAACTGCCGCCGCCTGGTCGAAGGCCTGCGCGGGCTGGGCCTGCGCCCCTTCCTCGCCGCCGAGGCGCAGGCGCCGATCATCGTCACCTTCCACGCCCCGGTGCACCCGGCCTGGCACTTCCCGACCTTCTACCAGGGTGTGCGCGAGCGCGGCTTCATCCTCTACCCCGGCAAGCTGACCCAGGTGGAGACCTTCCGCGTCGGCTGCATTGGTGCGCTGACGCCCTTCGACATCGACCCGGTGGTCCAGGCCATCGGCGCCACGCTGCGTGCGATGGGCATCCCGACGGGCGCCTGCACCGAGTGACTGGCCGCCCCTGCGCCCCTTTGTCCCCACAGAAACCCTCAGGAGAACCCGCCCATGACCCGCCACCTGGAAGCCGTCATCTTCGACTGGGCCGGCACCGTCGTCGACTTCGGCTCCTTCGCGCCGACGCAGATCTTCGTCGATGCCTTCAAGGCCGCCTATGACTTCGACCTGAGCCTGGCCGAGGCACGCCGGCCGATGGGCCTGGGCAAGTGGCAGCACATCCAGGCGCTGGGCCGTGATCCGGAGGTGGCCGCGCGCTGGCAGGCCCGCTTCGGCCGGCCGATGGGCGACGACGACGTCGATCACCTGTACCGCACCTTCATCCCGCTGCAGGTCGAACGGGTCGGGCAGCATGCCGACCTGATTCCCGGCACGCTGGAAACGGTGGCGGCGTTGCGGGCACAGGGTCTGAAGATCGGTTCCACCACCGGCTACCCGCGCGAGGTGATGCTGCGGCTGATCGAGGCCGCCGCTGAACGCGGCTATGCGCCGGACTGCGTGGTCTGTGCCGATGAACTGGCGGCAGGGGCTCGCCCCGGCCCCTGGATGGCGCTGGACTGTGTGCAGCAACTGCGCATCGCGGCGGTGGCCCACTGCATCAAGGTCGACGACACCCTGCCTGGCCTGCAGGAGGGACGCAGCGCCGGCATGTGGACGGTGGGGCTGGCGCTGTCGGGCAGCCCGGCCGGCTGGACCCTGGCCGAGTACCAGGCGGCGCCCGAGTCGCAGCGCGAGGCCCTGCGGGGGCGGGTGCGCGCCGAGTTCGCCCCTGCCCATCCCCATTACGTGATCGACAGCGTGGCCGACCTGCTGCCGGTGGTGGCGCACATCGAGCAGCGCCTGGCCGCCGGCGAGCGGCCCTGATCACGGCGGCGACCGATGCAACACGCGGACCACTTCGACCTGGTGGTGGTGGGCGCCGGCATCCTCGGGCTGGCGACGGCCTGGCGGGCCCGGCAGCGGGGGTGGAAGGTGGCGGTGCTGGAGCGCCATGCCCGCTGCATCGGCGCTTCGGTGCGCAACTTCGGCTTTGTCACCGTCACCGGCCAGGGACCGGCCGATCACTGGCGGCGCGCGCAGATCAGCCGCGCAGCCTGGGAGGAAATTGCGCCGCAGGCGGGCATCCCGGTGCTCCAGCGGGGGGCCTGGGTGCTGGCCCAACGGCCCGAGGCGGCGGCCCTGCTGGAAGCCTTTGCTGCCGGTGACATGGGCACCGGCTGCCGGCTGCTGGGCCCCGCGCAGATGCAGCGGGAGTGCCCCGCCTTGCGGCCGGGCGAGCTGCTGCTGCACAGCCCGCATGAGCTGCGCATCGAATCCCGCGAGGCCGTGGCGCGCCTGGCGCAGTGGCTGCAGCAGATTCATGGCGTGGACTTTCATTGGCACACCGCGGTGCACGAGATCGATCTGCCGCGGGTGCACAGCAGCCGCGGTGTGTTTCGAGCCGAGCACTGCGTCGTCTGCCCCGGACACGACCTGTCCAGCCTGCCTGCACAGTGGCTGGCGGACGCGGGCCTGCGCACTCGCATCCGAGTCTGCACGCTGCAGATGTTGCGTGTGGCACCGGCAAGGCCATTGCCCCTGCCTTGCACGCTGACGTCCGATCTCAGCCTGCTGCGTTACCCCGGTTTTGCCACTTTGCCGCAGGCGGCTGTGCTGCGCCAGCGGCTGGAGCGGGAGCAGCCGCAGCATCTGGCGCAGGGGGTGCACCTGATTGTCGCCTCTGGCGCCGATGGTTCGCTGGTGGTGGGCGACAGCCATGTCTACGGAGATGCCGAGCAGCCCTTTGCACGCAGCGAGGTGGACCATCTGATCCTCAACGAGCTGCACAACGTGCTGGATGGGGGCGACCTGCAGGTCACCGAACACTGGGTGGGCAGCTACGCCTCGGCAGATCAACCTGTGTTCCTGGGCAGCCCGGCAGCGGGCGTGGCGGTCGGTCTGGTCACCAGCGGCACCGGTGCATCGACCGCTTTTGCGCTGGGTGACGAGTTGCTGGACTGCGCCATGGGGAGCGGCGCGGGCCGGTGAGGAACGATTCAGGCAGTGACATCCGTCACGCGCCTGTCACCACAGCTGCCTAAGGTCGGTGGTTTTCTTTACAAGCAAAGAGGATCGCAGACATGTCTTTCCCGAATCTGCGCCTGTCGGCGCTGGCCCTGGCAGCGTCGTTGGCGATGGCGGTGGCCGCCTGTGGCGGCGGTGATGATGACGACAAGGACAACGCTGTCCAGGCATCGGTGCCCGATGCGACGATGCACTTCAACCGCGTGTCCACCTTCACCATCTGCGAGCAGCTGGGCTCCTCCTGTGAATCGAACACGGCCGTCAACGCCGAGATCGTTGCGGCCAGCACGGACGGCATGACGCTGGTCTACACCAGCGGGCTGAGCAAACAGATCGGCTTCGTGGACATCACCGATCCGTCCGCACCGGTGGGCCTGGGGTCACTGGCGCTGGACGGCGAGCCGACTTCGGTGGCCGTGGCGGGCGCATATGCCCTGGTGGCGGTGAACACCTCGGCCTCCTTCGTGGCACCCACGGGCAAGCTGGTGGTGGTGAACATCGCCACCCGCACGGTGGTGGCCGAACTGGACCTGGGGGGCCAGCCGGATTCGGTGGCGGTCAGCAAGGACGGCCGCTACGCCGCGGTGGTGATCGAGAACGAACGCGACGAAAGCGTCAACGGCGGCGCCATTCCCCAGCTGCCTGCAGGCGGCCTCGCCATCATCGACCTGGTGGGCGCCCCGACGGCCTGGACACGCCGCAACGTGGACCTGACCGGCATCGCCACCCTGTACGGCAGCGATCCGGAACCGGAGTACGTCTCGATCAACGAGGACAACATCGCCGTCGTCACGCTGCAGGAGAACAACCACATCGCCCTGGTGAACCTGGCCACCGGTGCGGTGACCGGCCACTTCCCGGCCGGCAGCGTTACGCTGGACGGGGTGGACCTCATCGACGAGCGCCCCAACCTGGTCCAGTTCACCCAGACGCAGACCGACCGCCTGCGTGAGCCCGATGGGGTGACCTGGGTGTCGAAGACTCGTTTTGCCACCGCCAACGAAGGGGATCTGGCCGGCGGCAGCCGCGGCTTCACCCTGTTCAACACCGACGGCAGCGTGGCCTGGGACGCCGGCATGGACCTGGAGTACCGCCTCGCGAGCATCGGCCACATGAACGACCGCCGCAACGACGCCAAGGGCAACGAGCCGGAGAACGTCGCCTTCGGCCGCTTCGGCAGCACCGACTACCTGTTCGTGGCGTCCGAGCGCTCCAGCGTGGTGGCCGTGTACGACATGAGCCAGCCCACCGCACCCGCCTACAAGCAGGCCCTGCCCGGGGCCCTCAGTCCGGAGGGGCTGCTCGCCATCCCCTCGCGCGGCCTGCTGATCTCCGCCAGCGAGGTGGATGACCGCAGCCTGCCCGCCCGGTCCGCTCTCAACGTCTACAGCTACCAGAAGGCCGCGCCCAAGTACCCCACGGTGCAGTCGGACAACCGCTCCGACGGCAAGCCCATGCCCTGGGGCGCCCTGTCTGGCCTGGTGGCTGCCACCACCGGCAACACCGTGTACGCCATCGAGGACAGCTTCTACCGCGCCAACCGCATCTTCACGGTGGATGTGGGGGTGGCACCTGCGGCGATCCGCAGCGAGCTGCGCATCACCGATGCCAACGACGTGCTGAAGAACTTCGGCGCCACGCTGCCGGCCGCCCGCGACAACCAGGCCTTCGACCAGACCGATGTGACGGCGATGATCAACGCCGACAAGACGGTCAACCTGGATCCGGAGGGCATCTCCCTGGCCAGCACCGGTGGTTTCTGGATCGCCTCGGAAGGGGCCGGTTCCAAGACCGCCTACGAAACCGGCCGCAACATCACCTCCGCCAACCTGCTGCTGCGGGTGTCGGCCGCGGGTGTCATCGAGGAGGTGGTGACGCTGCCCGATGCGGTCAATGCCCTGCAGACCCGCTATGGATTCGAAGGGGTGAGCGAGTCCGACGGCAAGCTGGTGGTGGCGATGCAGCGCCCCTGGCTGGGCGAGGCGATGCCGCGCATCGCGGTCTACGACCTCACCGCCAAGACCTGGCAGTTCCACTTCTACCCGCTGGACCCGGCCGCGTCGCCCAACGGCGGCTGGGTGGGGCTGTCGGAGATCACGGCGCTGGGCAGCAACCGCTTCCTGGTGGTGGAGCGCGACAACCAGGCGGGCCCGGACGCGCGCGTCAAGCGCCTGTACCGCATTGACCTGACCGGCGTGGCCGATGGCGGTACGCTGCGCAAGACCCTGGTGCGTGACCTGATGGCCGATCTGCGTGCCACCCACGGCCCGGATCCTGGAAAAGATCGAAGGTCTGGCGGTACTGGCCAGCGGCGAGGTGATGTTTGTCACCGACAACGACGGCATCAACGACAACAGCGGGGAGACTCAGCTGGTGAGGCTGGGCAAGATCCTGAACTGATCGGCTCCTCGCGGGAGCTGGCGCACCCCGGCGCAGGCCGCGGTGCGCTTTTTGTTTTTGAACCGAGCGGAATTCGCATCCGGCTGTCGCCCCGTGCACACGGTCGGCGGGCGGGGCCAGGCCGCTCCCTACAATGCCCGCAGTTTCTTTTTTGCAACTCCAGGGCAGCGCAGCGCATGAATCTGACAGCTTCGGCCTTCAAGGCCTACGACATCCGCGGCATCGTCGGTCAGGCGATCGACGCCGATTTTGCCGAGCACCTCGGCCGGGCCTTCGGCAGCGAGGCGGTGGCCGCCGGTGAGAAGGCGGTGGCGGTGGGGCGCGACGGGCGGGTCTCCGGCCCGATGCTGGTGGAGGCGCTGATGCGCGGGCTGGCCTCCACCGGGCTGGACGTGGTGGACCTGGGCGCGGTGACCACCCCGATGCTGTACTACGTGGCCGCCACCCGCGGTGCCCAGGGCTGCCGCAGCGGCATCCAGGTGACCGGCAGCCACAACCCCAAGGATTACAACGGCTTCAAGATGGTGCTGGCCGGTGTGGCCATCCACGGCGAGGCCATCCAGCGCCTGCGCCAGCGCATGGAGGCCGAGGACTACCACCAGGCACCCGGCGGGCGCATCGCGGCCATGGACATCCTGCCGGAGTACAGCGCCCGCATCACCGGCGACTGCAAACTGGCGCGGCCGATGAAGATCGTGGTCGACTCGGGCAACGGCATTCCGGGGGCATCGTCACCCGGCATCCTGAAGGCGTTGGGCTGCGAGGTGATCGACCTGTACAGCCGCGTCGACGGCGATTTCCCGAACCACCATCCCGATCCGTCCAAGCTGGAGAACCTGGCCGACCTGATCAAGGTGGTCCACGCCACCGAGGCGGAACTGGGCCTGGCCTTCGACGGCGATGGTGACCGCCTCGGGCTGGTGACGCGCGACGGCGAGATCATCTTCCCGGACCGCCAGATGCTGCTGTTTGCCCGCGACATCCTGGCGCGCCATCCGGGCGGCACCATCATTTTCGACGTCAAGTGTTCGCAGCGCCTGTCGGCCGGCATCCGTGAAGCCGGCGGCGTGCCGCTGATGTGGAAGACCGGTCACTCGCTGGTCAAGGCCAAGCTCAGGGAGACCGGTGCGCCGATCGCCGGGGAAATGAGTGGCCACATCTTCTTCGGTGAGCGCTGGTACGGTTTCGACGATGCGATGTACACCGCCGGGCGGCTGCTGGAGATCCTGTCTCGTTTCGACGATCCGAGTGCGGTGCTCAAGGCCCTGCCCACCAGCCACAGCACGCCGGAGCTGAACGTGCCGGTGCCGGCGGGCAACCAGCATGCGATCGTCGAGCAGCTGGTGGCGCAGGCGGACTTTCCGGGCGCGCAGATCGGTACCATCGACGGTCTGCGTTGCGACTACCCGGACGGGTTCGGTCTGATCCGCGCCTCCAACACCACGCCGGTGCTGGTGCTGCGTTTCGAGGGCCACAGCCCCGAGGCGTTGCAGCGCATCGAACACGATCTGATGGCCGCCTTGCGCAAGGTGATGCCCGAAGCGCAGGTGCAGGCTTCCGCGCATTGACGGGTTTTTCACGGGGCCAGATACAGGCCAGAGCAGGAGATGGCGGTGACAACGGCAGGCAGCAGGGCCGGGAGACCGAAGGCATGATGGGCCGCTGGGCTGAAACCCTGGCGCGCTGGTCGTATGGCCTGCTGATGCGCCTGTTGCTGCCGCTGCTGCTGCTGCGGCTGCTGTGGCGGGCCCACCGGGAGCCGCTGTACGGCCGCTGGTTGGGCGAAAGGCTGGGCTTGGGTGCAGCGAGTAATCCCGGGGCGATCTGGATCCATGCGGTGTCGCTGGGTGAAACCCGGGCGGCCGAGCCGCTGATCCTGCGGCTGCGTGAACTGCGGCCCGGTGTGCCGCTGCTGCTCACCCACGGCACAGCCACCGGCCGGGAGGCCGGGCAGGGCCTGCTGGCTGCGGGCGATGCTCAGCGCTGGCTGCCGCTGGACACGCCCGGGGCCACCCAGCGCTTCTTCCGGCGCCACCGTCCGGCGGTGGGGGTGCTGATGGAAACCGAGGTCTGGCCGGCGCTGCTGTTTGCCGCGGCGGAGGCCGGGGTGCCGATGGTGCTGACCAACGCCCGCCTGTCGGCGCGCAGCCTGCGCAAGTCGCTGCGCTTCGACCGCCTGCTGCGCCCGGCCGCACGGCGCCTGGCCCTGGTGCTGGCACAGACAGCCGACGACGCCCAGCGCCTGGCCGCAGCAGGGGCCTGGCCGGTGCAGATCTGCGGCAACCTCAAGTTCGACTTGCAGCCCGACCCGGCGGTGTTCACCCGCGGGCGGCGCTGGCGCGACCGCATGCCGGTGACCCAGGGCGGTGTGCGGCAGCGCCGGGTGGTGCTGGCCGCCGTCTGGCGCGAGGGAGAGGACGAGCCCCTGCTGGCCGCCTGGCGCGCCTGGCTGCTGCGCCAGCCGCAGCGCAACACGGCAGCCTGGCCGCTGCTGCTGATCGTGCCGCGCCACCCGCAGCGTTTCGACGAGGTGGCGGCGCTGGTGCGCAAGACCGGCCTGGAGCTGTCGCGACGCAGCAGCTGGGGGGAGGGCGGTCCGCCCGACGAGGCCCTGCATGCGGACGTCTGGCTGGGCGACAGCCTGCGCGAGATGCCGGCCTACTACGCCCTGGCGGATGTGGCGATGCTGGGAGGCAGCTTTGCGCCGCTGGGTGGGCAGAACCTGATCGAGGCCGCCGCCTGTGGCTGCCCGCTGGTGATGGGGCCGCACACCTTCAACTTTGCGGAGGCGGCCGAGCTGGCGCTGGAACAGGGCGCTGCCGCCCGGGTGTCCAGCCTGGAAGAAGCGGTGGCGCTGGCCGGCTCGATGGCCAGCGACGACGACGTGCTGGCCACCCGCGCAGCGGCCTGTCTGCGCTTCTCGCAGGCCCATCAAGGCGCGGCGCAGCGCATGGCGCTGGCCATCGACGCCCTGTCGTCCTCACGTCATTGAGGCGCGATCAGGGCTTCTCCGGCATTCAGGGCTTGAGCAGCGCGTCGATCGGGTCGAGGTCGGCCGCGCTCAGGGAGCCGGCCGCCTGGCGCAGCTTCAGGCTGGTGACCAGCAGGTCGTAGCGGGCCTTGGCCAGCTCGGCCTGGGTGGAGAACAGCTGGGTCTGGGCGTTGAGCACGTCCAGGTTGACCCGCACGCCCACCTTGTAGCCCAGCTGGGTGGCCTCCAGCGCCAGCTTGCTGGAGGACTCGGCCGCCTCCAGCGCCGCCACGCGGGACTTGCCCGATTCCAGCCCCAGGTAGGCCTGCCGGGTGCCCAGTGTCAGGGACCTGCGGGCGTTCTCCAGGTCGTTGCGGGCCTTGTCTTCCAGCTTGAGGGCCTCGCTCACCTGGCTCTGGATGGCGCCTCCGGTGTAGAGCGGCCACTTGAGGATCACCCCCACCGAGTGGGAGCGGGCCGTGCCTTCACCCCCCAGCGAGCTCATGGCGTACTTGCCCTGGTTGTTGGCCACCCCCAGGCTGCCGTTGAGGTCCAGCGTGGGTTGGTGGCCGGCCTCGGTTCGGCGGGTTTCGAGCTTGGCCACGTCCAGCCCGGCCTGGGCCTTGCTGACGGTGGGCGACTTCTCCACCTGGGCCAGCCAGTCGTCCAGCGAGCCGCTGGAGGTGCTGCGCAGGGCCGTCACCTGGCGCAGCGGCAGCGGGGTCACGCCCTTCTGGCCGACCAACTGGTCCAGCGCCGCGCGTTTGGTCTGCAGGTCGTTCTGAGCGGCCAGCACCTGGGCCGAGACCAGGTCGAACTTGGCCTGGGCCTCGCGGGTGTCGGTGATGGTGGCGGTGCCGACTTCGAAGTTGCGTTTGGCCGAGGCGAGCTGCTCGCTGATGCCCTTCTTGTTGGCCTCTGCGGTGGCCAGTGCGTCCTGGGCGGCCAGCACGTCGAAGTAGGCCTGCGACACCCGCAGGATCAGGTCCTGCTCCGCAATCGCGAGATCGGCCTGGGCAACCGCCAGGCTGCGGCGGGCCTTGTCGACCGTCGCGGAGTTGGCCGCGTTGTAGAGCGACTGGGTGGCGTTCAGCCCGCCGGAGATCACCCGGCCATTGCGGCTGCCGCCCAGCGGGGTGTCGGCGCCCACCTGCTTGGCTTCGGCCTGGAAGCCGAGCGACGGCCGGTTCAGGGCCTCGGCCTGTTCGGCCTTGAATTGCACCGACTCGGCCTGGCTGCGGGCGGCCAGGTAGGTGGCGTCGTAGGCCCGGGCGGCGTCGTGCAGGGCCCGCAGGTTCTGCGCCTGGGCCGCAGCGGCCAGTGCAAGCAGCCCCAGCGCCAGCACGCTGCGGCGCAGGGGAGGGAGGGTGGAACGCAGCGTCGGATTCATGGAAGGTCTTTCAGGCTCGGGCACGAACGGATCGGTTCGATGAAGCGCAGCCGGGGCTGCGGTGGACGGCTCGATGATATACGTGATAGGGTATATTTGCTGCCATCCGCAGGGTGGGGCCGGTAGACCTCCCGAAGGGACTGCAGCGTCAGAAGTGGAAGCGCGAAGCGGGCGCAAAACCCTCCAGGCGCGGCGCCACCGTGTCGAACAGAACGTCGGTGCGGAACTCCTGCTCGGAGAGGCGCACGACCCGCAGGGCACGCATCATCGGCTCGTCACCGACGATGGCCACCAGGCGGCCGCCGACCTTCAGCTGGCCGAGCAGGGCCTGCGGCACCTCGTGCACCGAGCCGGACAGCAGGATGGCATCCCAGGGGCCGCGGCTGGCGTCACCGGCGGCGGCATCGCCCTGGCGCACTTCCACATTCATCACCATGGACTGGCGCAGGTTCTCCTTGGCCATGGCCACCAGTTCGGGGCGGATCTCCCAGCTCACCACCTGCTGGGCGCGGTGCGCCAGCAGCGCGGCCATGAAGCCGGAGCCGGTGCCGATCTCCAGCACCTTCTCGTGGCGGTGCAGGGCCAGGTCCTGCAGCAGGCGCGCTTCCAGCCGGGGGGCGAGCATCACCTGGCCACCCGGCAGCGGGATCTCGACGTCCATGAAGGCCAGCGAACGCTGCGCGGCCGGCAGGAAGTCCTCGCGCTTGACCACCGACAGCAGCGACAGCACCGCAGGATCCAGCACGTTCCACGGGCGGATCTGCTGTTCGATCATGTTGAAACGGGCCTGTTCGACGTTCATGACGCGGTTCCTTCGGGAGTTCTGGACAAAGCGGAGCAAAGCCCGCAATTCTAGGAGGCGCGACCCTGCGCAACGCTTTCAAGCCGTGGAGGTGGACCTTTTCCGACGCAGCCATTGCGTGAAATCATCCAGCCAGCAGTACACCACCGGCACCACCACCAGGGTCAGCAGGGAGGAAGTGATCACCCCGCCGATCACCGCCTGGCCCATCGGTGCGCGCTGTTCGGAGCCTTCGGACAACGCAAAGGCCAGCGGCACCATGCCGGACACCATCGCCAGCGTGGTCATCAGGATGGGGCGCAGCCGCACCCGGGCGGCCAGCAGCAGCGCAGCTTCGCGCTCCATCGGCCGGCCCGGCGAGCCGGGGGCGTCCGCTTGCGTGTGCACCTCACCGGCGCGGGCGCGGATGGCGAAGTCGATCAGCAGGATGGCATTCTTTGTCACCAGTCCCATCAGCATCACGATGCCGATGATGGAGAACAGGTTCATCGTCGAGCGGAAGGCCAGCAGCATCAGCACCACGCCGATCAGGGTCAGCGGCAGCGAGCTCATCAGCGCCAGCGGCTGGATGAAGCTGCGGAACTGCGAGGCCAGGATCATGTAGATGAAGATCACCCCCATCGCCAGTGCGGAGACGGCGTAGGCGAAGCTCTCCGCCATGTCCTTGGTGGAGCCGCCGAAGCGCCAGCGCATGCCGGGCGGAAAGCTCTGCTGCTCCAGCACGCGCTTCACATCGGCCGACACCTCGCCCAGCGAGCGACCCTGCACGTTGGCGGTGAACTCCACCTCCCGCGACAGGTCGCGGCGGTTGATCTGGTTGGCGGTGTGGCTGTCGCGCAGTTCGGCCACCTGCCCCAGCCGCACCAGCCGCGGGCTGCCGTCGGCGGCGGGTGCGAGGGCCAGCGTGAGGCGCCCCAGGTCGGCCGCGGCATCGCGGGCCTGCGGCGCCAGGCGCACCTTCACGTCGATGTTCAGGTCGTCGCTGGCGCGCCAGTTGCCGATGGTCTGGCCCGCCACCAGGGCCCGCAGCGTGTTGGTCACCGCACCCACCGACAGGCCCAGGTCGGCCGCTGCGTCTCGGCGCACCTGCACCGCCACGGTGGGCTGGTCGGGTTTGGCGCTGGTGTCCAGGTCCACCAGGCCGGGCACACCCACCAGGGCTTCGCGCAGCTGGCGGGCCTGCTGCTGCAGCTCGTCGAGCTGGCTGCCCTGCAGGGAGAACTGCAGGGCCTTCTGGCCGCCCACCGGATCAAGCTGGCCCACGTGGGTGACGTTGATGCCCGGAATGCGCGCCAGCCGCTCGCGCAGCGGGGCACTGAGCTGGTCCTGGCTGAGGCGGCGCTCCTTGCGGTCGGCCAGGCGCACATAGACCTGGGCGTAGATGCGGCCCTGCGACTGCCCGGTGTTGATCGTGGTGAGGGTGTAGCGCACCTCCGGCAGTTCCCGCAGCACCGCATCCACCTCGCGGGCCTTGGCTTCGGTCACCTCGATGGACGAGCCCACCGGGGTGTGGAAGCTCACGAAGGTTTCCGAGAAGTCCGCCTTGGGCACAAATTCGGTGCCCAGCACCTTCAGCAGCCCGGCAGCGACGATGAAGCTGCCCGCGGCGATCAGCACCGTGGCCAGCTTGTGCCGCAGCGACCAGCCCAGCGCGCGTTCGTAACCCCGCCCCATCGCATGGGAGGCGCGGTCCACCCAGTGGGTGAGCCGCCCCAGCGTGCGGTCGTAGAGGCTGCGGGGCTGGAAGGGTTGACCTTCCGCATGGATGGCCGGGTCGTGCCAGACCGAACTCAGCATCGGGTCCAGCGTGAAGCTCACGAACATCGAGATCAGCACCGCCGCCACGATGGTGATGCCGAACTGGTGGAAGAAGCGTCCGATGATGCCGCCCATGAAACCGATGGGCAGGAACACCGCCACGATCGACAGCGTGGTGGCCAGCACCGCCAGGCCGATCTCGGCGGTGCCGTCCAGCGCAGCACGGCGCGCGTCCTTGCCCATCTGCACATGGCGCACGATGTTCTCGCGCACGACGATGGCATCGTCGATCAACAGGCCCACGCACAGGCTCAGCGCCATCAGCGTGATCATGTTGATCGAGAACCCCGCCCACTGCATCACCCCGAAGGTGCCGATCAGCGCAATCGGCAGCGTCAGTCCGGTGATGACGGTGGAGCGCCAGGAGTTCAGGAACAGGAAGACGATGCCCACCGTCAGCAGCGCCCCTTCCAGCAGGGTCTGCCGCACATTGGCCACCGACACGCGGATCGGTCGGGAGCCGTCGCGCACCACGTCCAGGCTCAGCCCGGCCGGCAGCTCGCCGTTGGCACGCAGCTGGGCGACCGCGGCGTTCAGTCCGTCCACCACGTCCAGCGTGTTCTCGCCCTGGGCCTTCTGCACGTCCAGCGCCAGGGTGCGCCGGCCGTTGTACAGCGCCAGCGACTCCACCTCCTCCGGCCCGTCCACCACCCGGGCCACCTGGCCCAGGCGGATCAGCGTGCCGTTGCGCCGTGCCACCACCAGCCGGGCAAAGTCCTCCGGCCGGCCGACGCGCCCCTCGATCTGCACCACCCGGTCGCCTTCGGCCGAACGCAGCGTGCCCGCGGGCAGGTCCTGGTTCTCCGTGCGCACCGCGGTCATCACCTGGTCGGCGCCCACCCCCAGGGACTCCATGGCCGCCGGGTCCAGGTAGATGTTGATCTCGCGCTTGCGCGCCCCCACCAGCGCCACCGAGCCGACACCCCGCACGTTTTCCAGGCGCTTGCGCAGCACCTGATCGGCCCAGGTGGAGGCCTGCACCGCGTCCACCTGCCCACCGGCTGGCCCATCGGCGGAAGTCAGTGCCAGCGACCAGATCGGCCGCGACGCCGGGTCGAAGCGCTGCACCTTCGGCTCCTTGACCTCCTCGCGCAGGGTGGGGCGCAGCACCGCCAGCTTCTCGCGCACGTCGTCAGCGGCACGCCGGCCGTCCATCGACAGGTCGAACTGCACGATCACCACCGAGGTGCCGGCGTAGCTGCGCGAGGACAGCTGGTTGATGCCGGCGATGGCGTTGACCGACTCCTCCACCTTGCGGGTGACCTCGGTCTCCACCACCTCGGCGGAGGCGCCGGGGTACTCGACCGTGACCACCACGATCGGGAATTCAATGTCCGGGAACTGATCGACCTTGAGCCGCTGGTAGGAGAACAGCCCCAGCACCATCAGCGCGGCCATGAGCATGGTCGCCAGCACCGGGTTGGCGATCGAGATGCGGGTGAACCACATGGTGGGCGGTCCCGGGGGTCAGCGCGAGGCCGCGGGGGCGGCCGGCAGGGCGTTCGTCGCCAGCCGACGTACCGGCTGGCCGTCGCGCACACTGCCCAGGCGGCCCTGCAGCACCAGCGCACCGGCGTCCAGCCCGCTGCGGATCTCCACCGCCTCCTCGTCGGCGCCGGTGGGGCCGCTGTGGGGGCTGCCGTTGGGGGGGGCTGCCACCCGGCCTCTCAGTCCCAGCTCCACCCGGCGCTGCTGCAGCCGGCTGCCCTCGAACACCAGCACATAGGGTTGCGCGGCATCCGTGCGCACCGCCGACAGCGGCAGAGCCGGCACACGGCGTTCTTCCAGCACCATCTCGCCACGCGCAAACAGGCCGCTGCGCAGGCCCGGCCCGCCGGGCAGGGACAGGTAGGCCAGCACTGCGCGGGTGCCGGCCTGGGCGCTGGGGTTGATGCGGGCCACCCGGGCCTGCAGCGCCGCGGATTGACCTTCCACCTCCAGGCGGGCCATGGCACCCACCTTCAGCGCCGCGGCCTCGCTGGCGGGCAGCGCCGCCTCGATCTCCAGCCGGCTCAGGTCCACGATCTCCATCACCCGGGCATCCACCGCCACGCGTTCACCCGGCTGCACCAGCCGCTGGGCCACCTGTCCGGCCAGCGGCGCCTTGAGCTGGGTGTCTCCCAGGGCCTTCTGGGCCAGGTCCACGGCGGCCTGCGCCGCATCCGCCGTGGCCTGCGCGGCGTTGTCGTTGGCCAGCGCCGTGTCCAGCGCGGTGGCGGAGATGAAACCCTGGCCCACCAGCGCCCGGTTGTTCTCCAGCTGCCGCCGCGTCACCTCCCGCTGGGCGCGGGCGGCTGCGGCCTGCTGCTGCGCCTGGCGCAGCCGCATCTCGAACTCGCTGGCATCGATGCGGCCGACCAGGTCGCCCGCACGCAGCGCATCCCCTTCGCGCGGTGTCAGCTGGGTCAGCTCCCCGGCCACCTTGGCCTTGACCCAGCCGGACTGCAGCGGCCGCAGGCTGCCGGTGAACACCAGGCTGCGCTGCAGCGGCAACTCGCGCAGGGCGACCAGATCGCTGTCGCGCAGTTCCAGCGGGGCGGGGGTCGCCAGGGCCGAGGAGGCACCCGGCCTGGCCGTCGCCGCGGCGGGGGGCGCTGCGGTGAGGGCTGCTGTGGAGGGGACCGAGCGGCTGGACTTCCACCAGGCGGCCGCGCCGATCAGCAGGGCCACGGGCAGCAGCACGAGGGTGACACGTCGCAGGGTGGGATTCATCGGTTCACGCACCATCGCCGGGCTGGGCGAGGCCTTGGAGGATCAGGTCGATGTGCAGCCGGATGAAAGCCTCCGGGTCCATCAGCGATTCGGCCGGGCAGCACACCCCCAGCGAATGTTTGTGGATGCACAGCATCACCAGCGGCAGCAGGATGGAGTGGGCCACCATGTCCACCGGCAAGGCGCGGAACTCGCCACGCTCCATGCCGCTCGAGACGATGGAGCTGACCAGCCGCAGGCCGGGTTCGACCACCTCCTGCTGGTAGAACTCCGCGATGTCCGGGAAGTTGCGCACCTCGCCGACCACCAGCTTGAACACACCGGAGCTGCTGCTGCGCACCACATCGGCCCACCAGGTCGGGAACACGCTGCGCAGCAGCTCGGCACAGCTGCCCCGGTGCTGCGCCGCCACCTGCGCGCCGGCGATGATGCGGCTGGACAGCTGCTCGCGGATCACCGCCTTGAGCAGCTCCTCCTTGCTCTGGAAGTACAGGTACAGCGTGCCCTTGGACACTCCGGCCCGTTTGGCCACCTCCTCGGCACGGGTGGCCGCAAACCCCTTCTCCACAAAAAGCTCCAGTGCAGCGTCCAACAGCTCCTGCGGCCGCTCCGCCTTGCGGCGCTGGTGGGCGGAGGAGGTGGGGCCGGGATCGGCAGGGGCGGGGGCCGGGGGCAGGCTCGAAGGGTCGGACACGCGGAGGGATCAAGTAAATGACTGACTGGTCAGTAATGTAGCGGGCCGGGCTGTGATGGGTCAAGACTGCACTGCAGCGCCCTGCAGTGACTCCCAGCCGTCGTACTCGCCAGGCGCCAAAGTGAAGGTGGCGGTGTACATCGTGAGGGGCGCCTCGCAGGATGAGAGGCGGCAACGTCGCGCAGCGGCCGGTCAAGCGGACCGCTCGGCGGGCTCTCGGAGCTGACCGGTCTTGGGCTTCAGCCCGGGTTGCCACCGGCCAGGCTGCTGCGCATGGCCTGTGCCAGGTCGCCGTGGCCGGTGGACTGCAGCCCCTGGATCGCACCTTCGCGGTTGCGCGGTTCGTGGTTCTGGTTGAGCTTGCGCTTGCCCTCCAGCCGGGTCAGGCGGATCTCGATGCCGACGATGTGGCCGAGCTGGCTGGCCAGGTAGTCGGCCGGCGCGTCGCCCATCTTCCACGGCCGGGGCTGATCGGCCTCATGCCGGTGGGTCAGCCGGGCCACCACGCCGCGCACGAACTTCTCGTCGTCGTGCACATGGATCGTGCCGTGGGCATGCACCACCTCGTAGTTCCAGGTCGGCACGAAGCGATGCGTCTCCTGCTTGGCCGGGTACCAGTTCGGCGAGATGTAGCCCTGCACACCGCGAAACACCACCAGCACGGCGTCGCCCTCGTTCACCTCCCGCCAGATCGGATTGGCGCGGGCCACATGCGCGCACAAGGCACCCTGGGGACCGGAGCCGGCATCCAGCAAAAAGGGCAGGTGATCAGCCTCCAGCCCAGCCGGGCCCTGCCGCACCAGCAGCCCCAGCGGATGGTCCCGGACGATGCGGTGCAGTTCTTCGATGTTCGGTTCGGCGAAGTGCGCGGGGAGGTACATGCTTGGCCTGGGGTGGTTGTGTAGGGTGGGATGGGGCTCAGGGCGTACTGTGCACCCTGTGGTGACGGCCGTGCAGGTTCGTGCAACCGTCAGTGGATTGATGTACCTGCGAAGTCCTTCAGATCCCGGCCAGCGCGTGCCGCACCAGCAGAGTTGCCAGCACGAACATGGTCACGCCGATCAAGCCGTCGAGAGCCTGCCAAGCCCTTGGCCGGGCAAACATGGGTGCCAACCAACGAGCGCCGAACCCCAGCAGCGAGAACCAGATCAGACTGGCCCCCGCCGTGCCCGCGATGAACCAGCCTCGAAGCGCGGCCGGCTGCTGCGCGCCGATGCTTCCGACCAGCAGCACGGTGTCCAGGTAGACATGCGGGTTCAGCAGCGTGAAGGCGGCCGCCTGCGCCGCCACCGCACCCCACGACAACGACGAACCGGCGGTGGATGCATCCAGTCGATGGACATGGCGTGCCCGCTTCAGCGCCTGCCAGCCGTACAGCGCCAGGAACGCCGCACCCGCCAGGGCCAGCGCGCGTGCCAGGTTCGGGCTTTGCCCCAGGGCCTGCGCCATCCCCATGACACCCGAAGCCATGAGCACCGCGTCGGCCAGCGCGCAGAACAACACCACGCTGCCCACATGCTCGCGGCGCAGGCCCTGTCGCAGCACGAATGCGTTTTGCGCACCGATGGCCACGATCAGCCCGAAACTCAGGGCCAGGCCTTGAAAGAACACCGCAAGAGCGAGAGAAGCTGTGGCTGAAGGTTCCATGCTGCGCAGATTGCCTGCCTCACCGCAAGAAGACAAACTAAACTCGCGAATCTCGATGAAGTCAAACTGAATCATGCTCGACTATGCCGCGCTCTCTGCACTGGCCGCCGTCGTCCGGGAAGGCAGCTTCGAGCGCGCGGCTCAGTCGCTGTTCGTCACGCCCTCGGCGGTGTCACAGCGCATTCGCTCCCTGGAAGAGCGGGTGGGCTGCACCCTTGTGGTACGCGGCCAACCCTGCAGGCCCACCGACACGGGTCGGCGCCTGTGCCAGCATGTGGATCGTGTGCGCTTGCTCGAGCAGGAGCTGCAGGGGGCATTGCCAGCGCTGGCGCCTGAAGGATTGACCCGCGTCGCCCTGCCGGTTGCAGTCAATGCGGACAGCCTGGACACCTGGTTTGCCCCCGCAGTGGCGGCGTTCGCGGCGGCGGCCCCGGTGCTGGTCGAACTGTCGGTGGACGACCAGGATCACACCGCCACATGGCTTCGCAACGGCGCCGTGCTGGCCGCTGTCACAGGTACTGCGCGGCCCCCGGCGGGCTTCAACAGCCGACCGTTGGGTGCCATGCGCTACCGGGCCACCGCCAGCCCGGCCTACATGTCGAGCCACTTCGCCGACGGTGTCGGGGCTGAAAGCCTTGCGCGGGCGCCGAGCCTCGCCTTCAACGCCAAGGACGACCTGCAGGCCCGGTGGGTGCGGCGTCTGTGCCACCGAGATGTGGAACTGCCTCGGCATACCCTGCCGTCGGCCCATGCGTTCGTCACCGCCGCCTTGGCCGGGATGGGCTGGGGACTGCAGCCCGAGGTGCTGGTCGCCCCTCATCTGGCCCAGGGCTCGCTGGTCGAACTGGTGCCTGGAACGGCCCTCGACGTGCCGCTGTATTGGCAGCATGCCCGCGCGGCGTCATCGCTGATGGACGGACTGACCCAAGGCGTCGTGGCTGCATCGGCTCGCGCACTGCGCCCGCTGTGATGTGTTGGAGAGACGAACAACGCGTGGGGTGGCGGACGGATGAGGGATCTCTCGGGCACCACGGGTCACCACGGGGCAACAACGGGTCGGTTCGGTGGCGCCCCGCCGCTCCTTTCCCCCTCACCCCAGCAACGCCTCCACTCCCGGCAACCCCTTCGCGTGCCCGAAGACCTCACCGGGACGCTCGCCTTCCTGGTGTCGGACGACGCCGTCTTCTACGCCGGGCAGGTGACGAACGTGGACGGGGGCGGGTTCGGGTTCTGAACGGTCCGCTGGCGCGGCGGCCGTGCGCTCAGCTGCGGCGGATCAGCTACGGCACAGCTGCGGCGGATGCCCGGCTGGCATACACTTTCCGCCATGCACCCGCTGATCGAACGCCACCGCGCCGAACTGGTTGCCATCGCCCGGAGACGGGGGATGACGGACATTCGGGTGTTCGGCTCGATGAGCCGAGGCGAAGCGAACGACAACAGCGACGTCGACCTGCTGGTCACCTTGGCCCCAGGTACCAGCGCTCTCGCGTTGGGAGGCCTGCTCCTGGACGCCCAGGAACTGCTGGGTCGCCGTGTCGACGTCGTCACCGAACCGAGCCTGCACCCCGCACTGCGCGACCGGGTGCTGTCGGACGCCGTATTGCTGTGACACCCGGGCCGGAGGCTGACCGAGTCTTGCTGGCACATATGCGCGAGTGCCTGGAGCGCATCCGGGAGTACACCGGGCTCGAACGCGCTCGCTTCGACGGATCGAGCCTTGTGCAGGATGCAGTCATTCGCAATCTGCAGACCTTGGCTGAATCCAGCCAGCGCCTGTCCATCGACATCAAGGCCACCGAGCCGCGCATTCCGTGGCGCGATCTCAGTGGCTTTCGCAATGTGATCGTTCACGGCTACCTCGGCGTGGACCTGGGCGCAATCTGGCTGGTCATCGAACAGGATCTGCCGGCACTGACCGAGGCCGTTGATCGCATGACCCATCGCATGGCGTCGGCAGCCTGAATCGAAGCTCAACTGCACTTCGAACGGCGTTGTGCTTGCTTTCCTGTTGCAGATGAACGTGGGCAGGGGTTCAGTCGACACTGAGAACTGACCCGCCGAGTTCGGTCAACCTGCCTTGTGCGCACAGAAGGTCCATCGACTCCGGTCCTCAGGCCGAACACCACCTGCCTGGAACAGCAGCTATCAGAGGTAGCCCGTGCATCTTGCTACCCATGGCAGAGGACAGCGAAACGCGAACAGCAACTTCCCCTCACCCCATCAACGCCTCCACCCCCGGCAACCCCTTCGCATGCCCGATGATCTTGTCGCGCAGCCACTGGCTGCCGAGGTCGAGGTCGCGGTAGCGGTGCCACTGCAGGGTTTCGACGAGGCGGGGGGCGTCGAAGGCCAGGGGGAGCAGGTGCAGCTGGGGCCAGAACTTGCGCACCTGCAGGGCCATGCGGGTGTGCATGACGGCCACCCGGGCGGTGCCCAGCACCAGCTGGGGCAGCAGGCCGAAGCTGTGGGCCACCACCTCGGCCTGGGGGAGGGCGCCGTGTTCGGCCAGGAACCAGCTCTCGAACTGGGGGCGGCCGTTGATCTCCAGCGTGACGTGGCGCAGGGCCTTGAATTGCGCCAGGTCGACGCCGCCGGTCAAGGGGGTGTGGGTGGGGTCGACCACCAGGTGGTAGCTGTCCTCGAACAGCACGGTGCTGGCCTGGTTGGGGGTGACGAAGCGGGCCGGGTTGATGACAAAGTCGACTTCGCCGTTCTCCAGATCCACCGAGGCGGTGTTGCTGGGCTGGCGGAATTCGAGGGTGATGCCAGGTGCCTCGTGGTGCACCTCGCGCAGCACGGCCAGCAGCAGGACCTGCACGACGTAGTCGGACACGACGATGGAGAACTGGCGGCGTGAGCTGCCGGGGTCGAAGTCCGGCCGGGTGGCCAGGGTGGCGTCCAGGCGCAGCATCAGGTCGTTGATTTTTTCGACCAGCTGTTCGCCCAGCGGGGTGAGTTCCATGCGCCGGCCCACCGGCACGATGAGCTGGTCGTCGAAGTACTCGCGCAGCCGCGCGAGCATGCCGCTCATGGCGGACTGGGAGACGTGCAGCTGCTCGCCGGCGCGGGTGACGTTGCGCTCGGTGAGCAGGGCGCGCAGGGCGGTGAGCAGGTTGAGGTCAAGGCGCTGGTAGCGCATGGCGGGAATGAGGAGACGAGGGGACGAGGGGGAAGAAGAGGAACGAAAGGGACGACTCGATCGGTGGGATGCAGGTTGTCCTGCGGCAGTGTAGGCGGATGTAACGGCCGCCGGAGGCGGTTTCAGGGTTATCCCAAATATGGGATTGCGCGATGCGCTGCATCGCCAGATTCGATTTCCCGATCGTGGGGCCGCTGCCTACGATTTGCCGCAATCGAATCCTCACAACCCATGAGCCCCACCCTGAATCCACTCCTTGGCTGGCAAGTCGATCGGCATGACATCAGCTGTCTGGGCGTCGATCTGCAGCGCCCCGAGTGCATCCTCTGCGAGCCCGACGGCACGGTCTGGACGGCCGATGCGCGCGGTGTGATGAAGATCGATGCCGACGGCACTCAGACCCTGATCCGCCAGAGCGCCATCGACGACCGGGCGGCCGATCGTGCACTGGACGCCCGGTCGCTGGTGCTGGGCGGCAGTCTGCCCAACGGCATTGCCTTCAACGGCGATGGCGACATCCTGATCGCCAACTTCGGCACCGACGCGATCGAGCTGATGACCCGCAGCGGCACTTCGCGCACGCTGTTCACGCACATCGACGGCCGGCCGCTGGGCAAGGCCAACTTCGTGCTGACCGACTCGCGCGGGCGCATCTGGTTCACCGTGACCACGCGCCAGGTGCCCTGGACGAAATCGATCAACGAGCGCTCTGCCGATGGCTATGTGGGCCTGATCGACGGGCGCGGCATCCGCATCGTGGCCGAGGGCTTTGTCGGCACCAACGAGTGCCGGCTGGACTCCCGCGAGGAGTGGCTGTATGTGGCCGAGACCAACGCCCGGCGCATCTCGCGGTTGCGGGTGCAACCCGATGGCTCGCTCACCGACCGCGAGATCTACGGGCCGGCCGACCTGGGCGGTTTCCCGGATGGTTTTGCCATCGACAGCGTGGGCAACCTCTGGATCACGCTGGTGCTCACCGAGCGGCTGATTGCGCTGACGCCGGATGGGCAGCTGCTGATGCTGCTGGACGATGGCAACCCGCAGGCGCTGGCGGTGTACGAGCAGCACTACCAGGCCGGCACGACCACGCCGGAGCTGATGGCCTCCTGCAAGGGGACTCTGGCGCCGATGATGGCCAGCATCGCCTTTGGCGGGCCGGACCTGAAGACGGTGTACCTCGGCAGCCTGGCGGGCACGACGCTGCCGAGCTTCCGCTCCCCGGTGGCCGGTCTGCCGCTGAGCCACTGGCCGAAGCCCGGCACGGGGAGGCGGCCGTGATCCTGCAGGTGGCATCCCTGATGGTGCGGCCCGGTCGCGAGGCCGCATTCGAACAGGCCTTCGCCAAGGTCGAGCCCATCCTGCGCGACGCGGGCGGCTACCTGTCGCATGAGCTGCGCCGCTCGGTGGAGAACGCTCAGCACTACGCGTTGCTGGTGGAGTGGCGGCGCATCGAGGACCACACCCTGGGCTTCGTGAAGTCGCTGGCCTTCGAGCGGGTGCGCAGCCTGCTGCAGGGCTTTTTTGAAGCGGCGCCCGAAGTGGAGCACTTTCTGGCTGTCTGTCCCCGGGCCGAGCGGGAACCGGTGGCGGACTGACGACCGGTTGTTCCTGCGCACCCGCCCTTGTTTCGCCCCCCGAAAAACACCGTCCAATCTCCCGAGGAGACATCCATGAGCCATTCCACCGCCCTGGGGGCGAGTCCGGCCGGTCCAACCGGTCCAACCGGGTTGGGCGCCATGCCCCAGCCGCGCCTGATCCACGCCCTCATCCTGCTGGTCACCTGCGGGCTGAACGTGCTGGTCACCGCCATCCTGGGCCCCAGCCTGCCGGCGATGCAGGCGCACTTCCAGGATGTGCCCGGCGTGGAGTACCTGGTGCCGATGACGATGTCGATGCCGCTGCTCACGGTGGCCATCGTCAGCGTCTTTGTCGGCGAGCTGGCGGACCGCTTCGGGCGCAAGCCGCTGCTGGTGGGGTCCGCGGTGCTGTACGCCGCGGTGGGCACCGCGCCGTTGTACCTGGATTCGCTCTACGCCATCCTGGCCAGCCGCTGCGCCCTGGGGATCATGGAGGCGGTGCTGATGACGGTGAGCACCACCCTGATCGGCGACTACTGGAGCGGCGCCCAGCGGGACCGCTACATGTCGCTGCAGACCACGGTGGCCTCCACCTCGGCTTTCCTGTTCAACACGCTGGGCGGTCTGATTGCCGAGCAGGGCTGGCGTGCGCCGTACACGGTGTTCGCGATCAGCCTGGCGCTGGCGCCGCTGATGGCCTGGTTCCTGTGGGAGCCGCGCACCCGCGCCAGCATGACGCCGGAGCAGTTTGCGCAGGACAGCCAGTCCTTCCGCTCCGACCGGCTGGGGATGATCTGCGGCTTCGCCGTGTTGCTGGGCATCGCCTTCCTCACGGTGCCGGTGCACTTCGGCTTCCTGCACGGCGCGATCGGCGTGCGCTCGCCGGCGCAGATCGGCATGGCATACGGCATCAACAGCCTGGGGGTGATTGCCGGCACGCTGATCTTCGGTTGGGTGCTGGCCACCCGGCTGAACGTGGCCTGGCAGCTGGCGCTGGGGGCGCTGATCTCCGGCATCGGCTTCGTGCTGATGCGCCAGGCGGGTGACTACCAGGCCCTGACGGTGGCCGGCTTCGTCAACGGGCTGGGCATGGGCATCGTGCTGCCGGCGATGGTGACCTGGAACATGCGCGAGCTGCCTGTCTCCCGGCGCGGCATGGGCATCGGTGCCTTCCAGTCGGCCTTCCAGTTCGGGCTTTTCCTCAATCCGCTGATCGTGGTCTGGCTGGAGCAGCACGGCGCCGGCAGCCGCGCCGCGGCGGTGGGCTGGCTGAGCTGGGCGGTGCTGGGGCTGGCCGCCATGGCAGCGCTGACTGCGGTGGCGGGGCTGCGCCATGGCCGGCGCTGAGCCGCGCGCAGCGCTGCCGGCCCGGCGCGGCGACCGCCTGGCCGGCAAGGTGGCGGTGGTGACCGGCATCGGCGCGGGCATCGGCCAGGGCATCGCCCGGATGTTCGCCCTGCAGGGTGCCACGGTCATCGGCTGCGACATCGATGCCCCTGCCGCGCAGGCCACGGTCGAGGCTGCAGCGGCCGAGGGCCTGGTGATCGACAGCCTCCATCCGCTGGACCTCACCGACCCGGCGTCGGCCCGCCGCCTGATGGCGCAGGCGGCCGAACGCCACGGCGGCATCGACATCCTGGTCAACGCCGCCGCCTTCGGCGCCTTCCGCTGGCTGGAGGAGATGGACTACGAGCGCGACTGGCGCCGCACCCTGGTGGGCGAGGTGGACATCGTCTTCCTGGCCTGCCAGGCGGCCTGGCCGCACCTGAAGGACCGAGGTGCTGCTTCGGTGATCAACTTTGCCTCGGCCAATGCCCGCATGGCGCTGCCGCTGTCACCGGCGTTGGCGCACTGTGCGGGCAAGGGCGCGGTGCTGGCGATGAGCCGGCAGCTGGCGATGGAGGGCGGGCCGCACGGCATCCGCGTCAACACGATCAGCCCGGCGCTGGTGGAAACCGCCGCGACGCGCCAGCCGCTGGAGCAGATCCCGGGGTTTCGGGAGCAGGTGCTGGAGAAGTTCATGCTCAAGCGCCTGGGCCAGACCGAGGACATCGGCTGGCTGGCGGTCTACCTGGGCTCGGACGAGTCCAGTTGGGTCACTGCGGCGGACTTCAACATCGACGCGGGGGCCACCGCCTGGTGACGCCTCGTCCAGGGGCGCCGCAGCGGCTCAGTTCTTCGCCCCCGCCGCCAGCGCCCGCTGCCGCTGTGCCTCCAGCTCCGCCGGGCGGGGCAGGTCGGCCGTTTCCACCGGCCAGCCCTGCAGGTGGCGGCGGGTGATGTCCACCAGCGCGCGGATCCAGGCCGGGTGGTCGTTCAGGCAGGCGATGGCCTCGCAGCGCTGGCCACCGGCGGCCAGGAAGGTCTGGCGGCCTTCCATCGCGATCTCCTCCAGCGTTTCCAGGCAGTCGGCCGAAAAACCGGGGCAGAACACCTGCAGGTGTTTCACGCCCTTTTTGGCCAGCGATTTCAGCGTGGCGTCGGTGGAGGGCTCCAGCCATTTGGCGCGGCCGAAGCGGCTCTGGAAGCTCAGGCTCACGGCCTCGGGCGGCAGTCCCAGGCGCTCGCGCAGCAGGCGGGCGGTCTTCAGGCACTGGCAGTGGTAGGGGTCGCCCAGCTCCAGGGTGCGCTGCGGCACGCCGTGGAAGCTCAGCAGCAGGTGGTCGCCGCGGCCCTCGCGCTGCCAGTGGTCCAGCACGCGCTGGGCCAGTGCCTCGATGTAGGCCGGCTCGTCGTGGTGCTGCTTCACCCAGCGCAGCTCCGGCAGGTGGCGTTGCGTGAGTGCCCAGGCGTGCACCGCATCCATCACGCTGGCGGTGGTGGTGCCGGAGTACTGCGGGTACATCGGCAGCACCAGGATGCGGGTGCAGCCGGCGCGTTTGAGTTCGTCCAGCTCCTGGGCGACAGCAGGCTGGCCGTAGCGCATGGCGTGGCGCACCACCACGTTTACGCCACGTTCGCCCAGGTAGCCCTGCAGCATCACCGCCTGTCTGGCCGTCCACACCGCCAGCGGAGAGCCCTCCGGGCGCCAGATGCTGGCGTACTTGGCGGCCGACTTGGCCGGCCGGGTGCGCAGGATGATGCCGTGCAGGATGGGCAGCCACAGCGCCCGCGGGATCTCCACCACCCGCGGGTCGGCGAGGAACTCGGCGAGGTAACGCCGCACCGCGGGTGCGGTGGGGGATTCTGGGGTGCCGAGGTTGACGACGAGCACGCCGGTGCGTTCGGGCTGGCCGTGCCGGTGCGGGGGTTCGGGGGCGAAGCGGGGAGATGCCATGGGGCGGATTGTCCACGCCGGCGTGACGCCCTTCTCGGCCCCGGCCTTCTTGCCAGCGGCGACACTGGCGGCATGAACCTTCCGGATGCCTCCGACCGCCGCCCGCGCGCCTTCACGCTGGACCTGGACGACACGCTCTGGCCGATCCTGCCCACGCTGCGCCAGGCCGAGCGGGTGCTGCGCGACTGGCTGGCCCGGCACGCCCCCGCCACCCTGGCCTGGGATGGCGGCCAGCGCATGGCGGCGCTGCGGCTGGAGGTGGGCCGCGCGCACCCGGAGCTGGCGCACGACCTGTCCGAGCTGCGCCTGATCACCCTGCGCCGCGCCCTGGCCGCCGCGGGGGATGACCCGGCGCTGGCCGAGCCGGCCTTCGACGCCTTCATGGCCGTGCGCCAGCAGGTGCGCTGGTTCGACGATGTGCGCCCCGCGCTGCAGCGGCTGGCCGCACACGGGCCGCTGCTGTCGCTCTCGAACGGCAATGCCGACCTGCAGGCCACCGGGCTGGCGCCCTGGTTCGTCGGTGCGGTAAGCGCCCGCGCGGTCGGCGTGGCCAAGCCGGATGCGCGCATCTTTGGGGTGGCTTGCGAGCGACTGGGCATGGCGCCGCAGCAGGTGATGCACATCGGCGACGACTGGCAGGCCGACATCGTCGGCGCCCGCCGCGCCGGCCTGCACAGCGCCTGGGTGCGGCGCTCGCATCCGGAGCTGGCCCCTCACACGTCGCGGCCTGGGGCCCTCCCGCCGTCAACCGATGGGCTGCCTGAAGTGGACGGCCACCATGTCGAGGTGGAGGACCTGCTTCAGCTGGTGGACTGGCTGGACGGGCTCCCGCCGGTGGATCCCGACACTGACCGGGGCTGAGGTTCAGGACCGCAGTGCTGCCACCACCTCCGGCAGCACTTCACCGGCGCTGCCCTGCAGATGCCGCTCCCGGATGCCCGACAAGGCCATGGGCTGCGGGTTCACATGCAGCACCCAGGCGCCGGCACGCTGCGCCACGCGGGGGATGGCGGCAGCTGGCTCCACCAAGCCGGAGGTGCCCACCGAGATCAGCAGATCGGCCTGTTCGGCCGCGGTGATGGCCGCTTCCAGGGCCCCGGGCGGAAGGTCTTCACCAAACCACACCACCCCCGGACGCACCGCACCACCGCAGGCGGGGCAGGGCGGAGGCGGCAGGCGCTGGCCGTCGTGGTCCAGTGCCACCGCCCGCCAGCCCTTCGGCACGGCCGGGTCGGCGGTGGCCGCTGCGTCGGTGGGTGGATCGAAGGGGCTGCCGCAGTCGAAGCAGCGCGGCGCATGCAGGCTGCCGTGCAGGTGCAGCACCTGGGGGCTGCCGGCGCGCTCGTGCAGGTCGTCGACGTTCTGGGTGATCAGCGTCAGCTGCGGGCGCAGCGCGGCCAGCTCGGCGATGGCCCGATGGCCCGGGTTCGGCAGGGCATGCCGCACCTTCAGCCGGCGCCATTCGTACCAGCCCCAGACCAGCGGCGGATCGGCCAGGAAACCCTCCGGCGTGGCCAGCGCCATCGGGTCGCGGTGCTGCCACAGCCCGCTCAGCGCATCGCGGAAGGTCGGGATGCCGGACTCGGCCGACACCCCGGCCCCGGTGAAGACGACGATGCGCCGCGCCCGCCGCAGTGCGGCGAGCAGGTCGGGCTCGCGGTGCAATGGCAGCGTTGATGTCATTTCACTGATCCTTGGGCCGAGGCTACCGGACGCATGAAACCTGTGGGGGGCTTTGGGGGGCGGGGGGTGCCCCTGGGGAGGGCGCCGAAGGCCCGGGGCTCATTTCAGCTTGAACTGCACGGAGGGCCGGATGCCGGCGCCGGGGGAGGCTGTGGACGGGGCCGCGCTGGCCGCATCGGCCAGGGGTGCAGGTGCACCATCCACCACCGAGCGGGTGATCAGGATGCGCTCCGGCGGCAACTTGGCCGACAGGTAGGCCATCACCTGGTCGGCGCGCCGGTCGGCCAAGGCCTGCAGGGCGACGCGGCGAGCGGCTTCCTGGGCCGCGGCGGCGGAGGCCGACGGTGCAGGGGCGACGGCAGACGCAACGCCCGCGGGTTTGGGTGCGGCCTTGTTCGCTGCGGCCTGAGATGCCGCCTGGGCCGCCGCCAGCGCAGCGCCGTCCGCCACCTGGTCGGCGTGGCCGGTGACCTCCAGCTTCAGCGCCGGGCGGTCCTCCAGTTTGGCGGCCAGGCCGTCCAGCCGGTCGCGGGCGGCCGTGTCCAGCTCGGTGGCACCGGCGGCAAAGTCCACCTGCGCGGCCTCGGAGCCGCCATCGCCGAACAGCAGCGAAAACGGTGCCGTCAGCGCCTTCTCCAGCAGGTTGAGCAGCAGCCGCCAGACGATGCCGCCCACCGAGAACTGCGGGTCGCTGAGCGTGCCGGCCACCGGCAGCTGGAGGTCGATCTCGCCGCGGCGGTTCTTCAGCAGCGACACCGCCAGCTGCACCGGCAGCTGGGTGGCGTCCGGGCTGTCCACCCGGTCGCCGAAGGTCAGCTGATCGAGGAAGAGCTGGTTCTCCGCCTCCAGCCGGCCCTGGTCGATCTTGTACTTCAGCCGCACCGACAGCGTGCCCTTCTCGATGGCGTAGCCGGCCCAGCGCTCCGCGTAGGTGGACATGCGGGTGAGCGCGATGCCGCGGGCGGAGGCCTCCAGGTCGGTGTACAGCTGCGGGCCCAGCGGATGCAACCGACCGGCGATGGACAGTGGGGCGCCGTCGTCCAGCGCGCCGGCCACCTTCAGGTCGGCGGGCTGCGGGTTGTCCGAGCGCAGTGCGGAGACGCTGCCCTGAAGCCGGGTCAGCCGGGCCGAGTAGTTGGGGCGGATGAAGGTGTCGCTGAAGTGCACCGCACCGTCGCGCAGCGTGATGGCCTGCCAGCGCAGCCGCGGGGCGGGGGAGGACGCGGCCGATCCGGGCGCCGCCGATGAAGTTGCCGATGCGGCGGGCGCAGCGACCGGCGCGGTGCCCGTCGTTGCACCGGGTGCCGAGGCCGCGCTCTGCGGCGTGGTGATGGAGGTGGGGGCGGCCTGCTGGTCGCGTTTGACGATGTCGGCCAGGTTGAGGTGGCCGTCCGGGTGCAGGATCAGCCGCGCGGTCAGGCCATCCAGGCCGATGCGGCCCAGGTCGGCATCCAGCTGCCCGTCTTTCAGGCGCAGGTCCAGCCCGTCCAGCGCCAGCGACTTCCAGCCCAGGAAGTCTGCGCCATTGACGCTGTCCTGCGTTCGCAGCCCGGCCAGTTCCACCTTGCCGCGGTAGTGCAGCGCGGGGCCGCCCGGGGCGCCCTGGGTCGGCGTCGGCGGCAGCGCCAGATCCAGCCGGCCGTCGGTGCCGAAGCGCGCCGCCGCCAGCAGCAGGTTGACGTGCGGGGCCAGGTAGGGCTGGGCCACCCGCAGGTCGATGTCGGCCAGCTTCAGCGCAGCCTGCAGCGACAGCGGCTGCGGCACCACCTGGCCGTTGACCGACACCTGCCCCAGCACCGGCTTCTGCCCCGCCAGTGCGGTGCTGAGCCCGGTGGTCAGCGCCAGCTGGATCGGTTGCGACAGGTCGTTGGACAGCGGCTGCAACTGCAGGTCCAGCGCCTCCAGGCCCAGCGACACGGCGGGCGAGACCGTCTCGTCGCGCAGCGTGATGCGGCAGCCGCTGCAGTGCAGGGCGTCGATGCGGGCGGACAGCGGGGCCTGGCTGGCGGCGGCGGCGGACGAGGAGGCGGCCGCCGCGGGGGCTGCTGATGCAGGCGGCGCGCTGGCCGTTCGACCGGCGGGGGCCGTGCCGCGCCGCAGCGCCAGGTCCAGGCCCTCCAGCGTCACCGCCTTCAGGTGAAAGTGCTGCTCCAGCGGCGCGAGGTCCAGGCCCTGCAGCTTCAGCGCCTGCCAGGCGGCCTGCACACCCATCGGCGCGGAGGCCAGCTTCAGATCGCGCAGGGCCACCTCACCGCGGATCTGCAGCCGCGGCGGCTGCGGTGCCGGCCGGGCCTCGAAGGCCAGGGTCAGGTCGCTGTCCAGACTGCCACTGTCGAGTTGCACCGCCTGCTCGGGCGGCAGCACCGCCTTGAGCAGGCTGGCCCAGGGCGCCAGGGGCAGGGCCTGCCAGCGCAGCGCCAGCTCGGCCGGGCGGCCGTCGGCAAAGGGGCGGGCCTGGCCGGACAGCCGCAGCGCGCTGCCGTCCAGCCGGGCTTCCAGCAGCGGTTGCACGTCGATGGCGACGTCGGCCGGCAGGTTGGACAGGAAGGGCAGGCCGATGCGCAGCTCGCTGACCTCATGTCGCTGGTCCAGCGGCAGGTCGCGGTAGTGCAGTGCTCCGCCCTCAAGGCGGATGTTGTGCAAAGCGAATCGGGCCGGCGCTGCATCAGGCGCCGGGGGCGGGGAGGGCGGCTGGCGGGCCTGCCAGTCACGCAGGTGCTGCAGCGCCGGGCTGAAGTTGAAGGGGCCTTCGGCACTGCCCGCTGCGTTGCGGCGCAGCCAGACCTCCGGCGCCTGCAGCGTCAGCTGCTGCACCACCGGCGCCAGCTGCCACAGGCTTTCTGCGGCCACCTGCACATCCAGCGCGTCCAGGCGCAGCAGCGGGTCGGCGTCCGGCCCCACCTGCAGGCCCTGCAGCCGGGCCTGCAGCGCCCAGGGGCGCAGCTCGACGGTCTGCAGCGTCACGGGGGTGCCCAGCAGCTCCTGACCCTTGAGCTCCGCCTGGGTCTTGAGCCAGCCGGGCAGCCAGAATGTGGTCCCGGCGACCAGCAGGGCCAGCAGCAACACCAGACCGGCCAGGCTCCAGGCCAGGCGGCGCAGCCAGCGGGAGCGGGGCGCGTCCGGTGTGGGCGTGAGCAATGAAGTGGGGAGGGCGTCTGGGCTGGAGCTCATGTTCTCTGGCGGTCACCGGGCCTGGCGTGCCCGGTGTTCGGCCGCATGCTACGCCCGTGGTGAGGGCGGGGAGGGCGAGGTCAGGAGTTGCGCCGCTGCCATCCCGCTGCGCACCGCTCCTTCCAGCGTGGCGGGGTAGGGGCCTTCGACAAAATCCCCCGCCGCCGCCAGGCCCGGGCAGATCCAGGCCGGCGGCCGGTCCAGCCCGGGCACGCAGCGGAAGGTGGCGCGCTTCTCCGCGATCAACTGCAGCAGTTCGGGCTCGCCCAGTCCGCTCTGGGGGCTGGCCCGCAGCAACTGGGCAGCCTGCTGCTGCAGCGCCGCGGCCGCGGCATCCTGGCCACGCGCCACCCAGCCGGCCGCGCCGCTGACCACCAGGGCCAGCAGGCCGGGCGGGCCGCCGAGCTGGCCGTGGTCAAAGGCGAACTGGGCCGGTGCCTGCGGCCCTTCCGCCAAGGCCACCATCGGCGCGATCAGGCGGGCTCCGGGGGCCTGCAGGTAGGCGGTGAGGATGGGTTCATAGGTGAAGGCCGCCGCGCGGGCCGACCAGGCAGGGGCCACATCGGCGCTCAGCCGCGCCGCCTCGGCAGCGCTGCAGGCCAGCGTGATGGCGTCGAAGGGCTCGCCATCGACCGTCCAGCCTGCACCGGTGGCGCTCGGCTGCAGGCGGCCCACGCGTCGGCCCAGCTGAAGTGAGGCGCCGCGCTGCTGCAGCCAGGGCAGAGCCGGTTCGGGCAGCAATTCGGCCAGCGGACGTTGCGGGATCAGCAGGTCGCTGGAGCCCGGGCCGGCGAACAGGGCGTCGCGCAGCACGCGCAGGAAAACCGCTGCGCTGGCGGTCGCGGCCGGGGTGTTGAGTGCGGCCACGCACAGCGGGTCGATCAGTTCCCGGCGCACCGCTTCCGGCAGGGCGGCGGTGAGCTGCTGCACCGTGGTCGAGGATTTGCAGCGAAAGCCCCTCAGCAGCCAGCCGCTGCAGTGGCGCAGCAGCGCCAGCCGGTCGGCCACGCTCCAGCGCTTCAGGGCCCAGACGGCGCGCAGGAAGGCGGGGATGGCCGGTCCGGCCGGCAGGCGCAGACCGTCACCGCGCGCGTCGACCAGCGCCAGCGGGCCGCGCCAGAGCAGTCGGTGCGGGTCGGCGCCCACGCGGCGCATCAGCGCCAGCGAGGCGGTGTAGGCGCCGATCAGGATGTGCTGGCCGTTGTCGGGCCGCCAAGCACCATACAGGCCCGGTACCTCGCGTGCCACCAGGCTGCGGGCCCGGCCGCCGGGCTGCGGGGCCATCTCGAAGAGGCTGACCTGCCAGCCGGCCTCCACCGCCTGCACGGCTGCCGCCAGGCCGGCCCAGCCGGCGCCAACCACCGCCAGCCGACGGTGCGCAGCCGGCTGCAGGGCAGGCGTCATCGCCCCCGCCAGTTGGTCTTCATGGCGATCCAGAGCTTGCGCACCGGGGTCAGGGAGATGCGCTGGTGCAGCACCTGGCAGCCGCCGGCGTCGATCTCGTGCAGCAGCGTGCGGTAGATGTTGGCCATCATCAGGCCGGGCTTCTGGGCGCGGCGGTCGGCCTCGGGCAGCAGGGCCAGGGCTTCGTCGTAGGTCTGGTGGGCGCGTTCGATCTGAAAGCGCATCAGCGCCGTGAAGCGTTCGCTGTAGACGCGGTTGAGCACCTCGTGCGCCTTGACGTCGAAGCGCTGCAGCTCGTTGATCGGCAGGTAGATGCGTCCGCGCCGGGCATCGTCGCCGACGTCGCGGATGATGTTGGTGAGCTGGAAGGCCAGGCCCATGCGGTGGGCGTACTGCACGGTGGCGTCCTGCGTGCGGCCGAAGATGTTGGCCGCCACCTCGCCAACGATGCCGGCCACCAGGTGGCAGTAGCGCTGCAGGCCGATGTAGTCCAGGTAGCGGCTCTGGCTGAGGTCCATCTCGCAGCCCTCGATCACCGCCAGCAGGTGCTGTGCGGTGATGCCGTGGGCGGCAGCGTGTGGCATCAGCGCCTGCAGTGCCGGGTGCTGGGCCTGGCCGGCAAAGGCGCGCTGCACCTCGCTGCGCCACCAGGCCAGCTTGTTGGCCGCCACCATCGGGTCGCTGACCTCGTCGACCACGTCGTCCACCTCCCGGCAGAAGGCGTAGAAGGCGGTGATGGCCGCCCGCCGCGGCGGCGGCAGGAAGAGAAAGGCGTAGTAGAAGCTCGAGCCGCTGGCGGCCGCCTTCTCCTGGGCGTACTGTTCGGGCGTCATTGGACGGGGATTGTCGCTGCCGCGGATGACGCTCCCATGCGCAGCGCCGCCCAGAGCAGGAGTGGGGCGTCCCAGGCACGCAGGCGCGGCCGCTGGCGCAGGCAGTTGTGCTGCAGCGCCGTGATCTTGTCCAGGATGCGCAGGCCACCCTGCACCACCACGCGCAGCTCCCAGCCGGCGCGCCCGGGCAGGCGGGTGGCCAGCGGAGCGCCCTGCAGCATCAGGCGGCGGGCCCAGTCGCTGAGCTCGGCCAGCAGGGCCCGGCTGGCGGGCGTGTCCTGCTTGGTCATGACCTGGTCGATCGTCAGGCCGTGGCGCTGGCAATCCGACAGCGGCAGGTAGAGCCGGTCGCGCGGCAGGTCGCGGCTCAGGTCCTGCCAGAAGTTGATCAGCTGCAGGGCGGTGCAGATGGCGTCGGACTGTTCCAGCGACACCGTGTCGCGCACCCCGTAGAGGTGCAGCAGCAGCCGCCCGACCGGGTTGGCCGAGCGCTCGCAGTACAGCAGCAGGGTCTCGCGGTCCGGGTAGCGGTGCTGGCGCAGGTCCTGCTCGAAGGCGTCCAGCAGCATCTCCAGCAGGGGCAGGGGCAGGTGGTGGCGGCGAAAGGCCTGGGCCAGCGGTTCGAAGACCCGCTGCCAGCGCGGCGAAGGCGGCAGGCCCCGTGCGACGGAGTGCAGGTCGGCGCGGTAGGCCTCCAGCGCGACGATGCGCTCCAGCGGCAGCGCATGGCCCTCGTCGGCCAGATCGTCCGCGGTCCTTGCAAACCAGTAGATGGCGGTGACCGCCGGGCGCAGGGCCGGCGGGCACAGCCAGGAGGCGACGGGGAAATTCTCGTAGTGGTCGACGCTCATGCGTTCGGGCGTTCGGAGGCTCGGGGATCTGAAGGCGGGGCGGATTATCGGTTCCGGCTCGCAGGTCCGGACCGCTGCCGGGTTGGAACGTGCAGTTTGACAAGGATCACACTCGGCTCGTATATTACTGACCAGTCAGTCAGTAGTCCGATCCGCACCGCCGCCCATGAACCCTACTTCTATCCGTTCGTCTGCCTGGATGCCCTGGGCCTCTGTGAGTGCACTGCTGCTGGCCGCCGGCCTGGCCGGTTGCAGCCGACCCCAGGCGCAGCCCGAGCCGGTGCGGGCGGTGCGTTTGCTCACCGTCGGGCAGGGCAGCGCCGCGGCGAGCCAGGAGTTCGCTGCCGAGGTGAAGGCGCGCACCGAATCGCGGCTGTCCTTCCGCGTCGGCGGCAAGCTGCTGGAGCGGCGCGCGGAACTGGGCGACAGCGTCAAGGCCGGTCAGCTGCTGGCGCGCATCGACCCCACCGATCTGCAGCTCGGCCAGGAGGCGGCACAGGCTGCGCTGCGGGCCGCGCAGGCCAACCTGGACCAGGTGGCGGCGGATCTGAAGCGTGCCCGCGAGCTGTTTGCGCAGAACTTTGTCGGTGCAGCCGAGGTGGAGCGGCGCGATACCGCCGTCAAGGCGGCCCAGGCGCAGCTGGAGCAGGCTCGCGCCCAGGCCGGCGTGCAGGGCAACCAGGCGCAGTACGCCCGCCTGCTGGCCGATGTGTCCGGGGTGGTGACGGCGGTGGAGGCCGAGCCCGGTGCCGTGCTGGGTGCGGGCACGCCGGTGCTGCGGCTGGCGCACGACGGGCCGCGCGACGTGGTGTTCAGCATTCCGGAGGACCGGGTGGCGCCTTTGCGGGCGCTGCGCGGCAAGCCGGGGGCGATCCAGGTGACGTTGTGGAGCGGCTCGGGCGCTGGCGCAGCTGCGCCGCTGCCGGCGACGCTGCGGGAGGTGGCCGCAGCGGCCGACCCCAGCACCCGGACCTTCCTTGCCAAGGCGGATGTCGGCCGCGCCGAGGTGCGCCTGGGGCAGACCGCCACCGTGCGGGTGGCCGGTGCGTCGCGCGAGGGGGTGGTGCGGCTGCCGCTGTCGGCGCTGACCGAACAGGGCGGGCGCAGCGTGGTCTGGCTGCTCGATCCCCAGGAGATGACGGTGCGGCCCCACCCGGTGCAGGTGGCCGGCGCGGATGGCCGGCAGGTGCTGGTCTCCGGCGGCCTGGCGGTGGGCGCGCAGGTGGTGACCGCCGGGGTGCATGCGCTGGCGCCGGGCCAGAAGGTCAAGCGCTACCAGGAGCCGCGCAGCGGCAGCACGCTGGGTGCGCCGATGGGTGAAGGTGAAGCCGCGGCCGCAACGGCTCCTGCTGCGGCCCCCTCCGCAACCTCTGCAACCGCCGCGACCTACGCAGCGTCGCGCTGAGACGGGCAGGGCATCCGACATGAAGGACCACAGCCACGACAGCCGCTCACGCAGCGGCTTCAACGTCTCCCGCTGGGCGCTGGAGCACCCGGCGCTGACGCGCTACCTGATGATCGTGCTGATGACGCTGGGCTTCGTGGCCTACTTCCAGCTCGGCCAGGATGAGGACCCGCCGTTCACCTTTCGCGCCATGGTGGTGCAGGCGGTCTGGCCGGGCGCGACGGCGCAGCAGATGGCCGAGCAGGTCACCGACAAGATCGAGAAGACCCTGCAGGAAGCGCCCTACGCCGACATCATCCGCAGCTACACCAAGCCGGGTGAGTCGGTGACGATCTTCCAGATCAAGGACAGCTCACCGCCCAAGGACGTGGCCAATGTCTGGTACCAGGTGCGCAAGAAGATCGGCGACATGCGCTCGACGCTGCCGCAGGGGGTGATCGGGCCGTTCTTCAACGACGAGTTCGGCGATGTCTACGGTTCGATCTTTGCGCTCACTTCGGACGGCTTCACTCCCGAAGAGATGCGCGAGTTTGCCGACCGGGTGCGCTCGCGCCTGCTGAGGGTGCCGGATGTGGCCAAGGTCGATCTGTTCGGCACCCAGGCCGAAAAGATCTTCATCGAGATTCCCGGCAAGCGGCTGGCCCAGCTGGGCCTGGACATGACCCAGGTCATCGCCCAGCTTGGGGCGCAGAACGCGGTGGAGAGCGCCGGCACGCTGGACGCCGGCAGCCAGAACCTGATGCTGCGGGTGGGTGGGGCCTTCCACTCGGTGGAGGAGCTGGGCCGCATGCCGATCCGAGCGGTGCAGCCGGGCACCGGTGTGGCCAGCCAGCTGAAACTGGCCGACATCGCCACGATCCGCCGTGGTTACATCGACCCGCCCAGCACCAAGGTGCGCCACCAGGGCAAGGAGGTGATCGCGCTGGGCATCTCCATGGCCAAGGGCGGCGACATCATCCGGCTGGGCTCTGCGTTGAAGAAGGAGCTGGCCGCCCTTCAGGCCGAGTTGCCGGTGGGTGCCGAGCTCAGCCAGATCCAGGACCAGCCGGAGGCGGTGAAGCGTTCGGTGGGCGAGTTCGTCAAGGTGCTGATCGAGGCGGTCGGGGTGGTGCTGGCGGTCAGCTTCATCAGCCTGGGGCTGCACACCCGGCCGCTGCGCATCGACATCTGGCCCGGCCTGGTGGTGGCGCTGACGATTCCGCTGGTGCTGGCCATCACCTTCGTGACGATGTACTACTGGGGCGTGGGGCTGCACAAGATCTCGCTGGGCTCGCTGATCATTGCGCTGGGCCTGCTGGTGGACGACGCCATCATTGCGGTGGAGATGATGGTGCGCAAGCTGGAGGAGGGGCATGACAAGCTCTATGCCGCCACCTACGCCTACGACGCCACCTCGATGCCGATGCTCACCGGCACGCTGGTCACGGCCGCAGGTTTCCTGCCCATCGGCATGGCCCAGTCCACGGTGGGGGAGTACACCTTCGCCATCTTCGCGGTGACCTCTGCCGCGCTGCTGATCTCCTGGGTGGTGTCGGTCTATTTCGTGCCGTACCTGGGTGCACGCTTTCTGCGCGTGAAGCCGCTGGCCGCCCACGGCGCCGGACATGAGCTGTTCGATACCCCCTTCTATAGTCGTTTCCGCACACTGGTGGACTGGTGCGTGCAACACCGCTGGATCACCATCGGGTTGACGATCGCCACCTTCGTGCTCGGCCTGGCGGGCATGGGCCGGGTGCAGCAGCAGTTTTTCCCGGATTCCAGCCGGCCGGAAATCCTGGTGGACCTCTGGCTGCCGGAGGGTTCCACCCTGCAGGAGAGCGAGGCGCTGGCCCGCCGATTCGAGGCCCGGGTGGCCGGCGAACCGGAAATTGACGGGGTGACCGCCTGGATCGGCAGCGGCGTGCCGCGCTTTTACCTGCCGCTCGACCAGATCTTTCCGCAGAGCAACGTCAGCCAGTTCATCCTGCTGCCCAAGGGCCTGCCGGAGCGGGAGGCGCTGCGCAAGCGGCTGCCCACCCTGCTGGCCGAAGAGTTTCCGGAGGCGCGTGGCCGCGTGAAGCTGCTGCCCAACGGGCCGCCGGTGTCCTACCCGGTGCAGTTCCGGGTGATGGGGCCGGATGCGGCACAGGTGCGGCAATGGGCCGACCTCGCCAAGGAGCTGATGCGCCGCAACCCGAACATGCGCGGCGTGAACGACAACTGGAACGAGTCGGTCAAGGCGCTGCGGCTCGAGGTGGACCAGGACAAGGCCCGTGCGTTGGGAGTGACCAGCCAGGGCATCGCCCAGGCCACCCGCATGCTGTTGACCGGATCCACCATCGGCCAGTACCGCGAAGGTGACAAGCTGGTGGACATCGTGCTGCGTCAGCCTGCCTCCGACCGCGCCGCGATCAACGACCTGGGCTCCGCCTACGTGCCCACCGCCAGCGGCCGGGTGGTGCCCCTGACGCAGGTGGTGCGCATCAGCCATGGCTGGGAGCCCGGGGTGCTGTGGCGGGAGAACCGGCAGTTTGCCGTCACCGTGCAGGGCGACGTGGTGGACGGCATGCAGGGCGCCACGGTCAGTGGCCAGCTGGCCCCGGCCATGGAGGAGCTCAAGCGGCGCATGCCGCCGGGCTACACCATCACCGTGGCCGGTGCGGTGGAGGAGAGCGGCAAAGGCCAGGGCTCCATTGCCGTCGGGGTGCCGATGATGCTGTTCCTGATCTTCACCCTGCTGATGCTGCAGCTGCAGAGTTTTTCGCGGTCGATGCTGGTCTT
>JADJCH010000010.1 GCA_016703325.1 Burkholderiales bacterium
TACCGCGGCGGTGTGACCTACTGGAAGTTCGACCGCAAGGAAGGTCGCATCGACCCGAAGAAGAGCTTCTCGCTCGAACTGCCGCCGTACTCGCAGGATCTGTCGGACTTCGGCAAGGGCCCGTCGGATGGCTGGAGCTTCACCAACAGCTTCTGCTCGGAGCGTTATGTCGGCGGCATCGAGAAGGGCCGTCCGCCCTATGAGGCCGGCTGCTCCGCCAAGGACACCGACTACCTGCACGTCATCAACTGGAAGAAGGCCGCCGAGCTGGTGGCCCAGGGCAAGGCCAAGAAGATCAACGGCCACGATGTCCTGATGATGGAAACGGCGATCAAGGAAGGCATCCTCTTCCTGATCCCGGAGCCCAAGAGCCCGCACGGCGTGGATGTGACCCCGGACGGCAAGCTGCTCGTGGTGGCCGGCAAGCTCGACACCCACGTGTCGGTCTACAGCTTCGAGAAGATCCAGGCCGCCATCAAGGCGGGCAAGTTCGAGTCCAAGGATCCGTACGGCATTCCCGTCATCGCGATGAAGGATGCCCTGCACACCCAGGTGTCGCTGGGTCTGGGCCCCCTGCACACGCAGTACGACAGCAAGGCCTGCGTGGCCTACACCTCGCTGTACGTGGACTCGCAGGTCGCCAAGTGGAACTTCTGCGAAGGCAAGGTGCTCGACAAGATCAGCGTGCACTACAACATCGGCCACCTGATGACGATGGAGGGCGACACCACCAAGCCGGCCGGCAAGTACCTGGTGGCGCTCAACAAGCTGGCGATCGACCGCTTCGTGCCGGTGGGCCCGCTGCACCCGCAGAACCACCAGCTGATCGACATCTCCGGCGACAAGATGCAGCTGCTGTACGACATGCCGCTGCCGCTGGGTGAGCCGCACTACGTGACCGCCATCGCCGCCAACAAGCTCAAGCCGGCGGTGCGCTACAAGGTCGGTACCGACAGTCGCACCGACGAGAAGCACCCGGGTGCGGTCCGCGCGGGTGAGGAGAAGACGGTCAAGAAGGGCAACAAGGTCGAGGTGTTCGGCACCCTGATCCGCTCGCACATCACGCCCGAGACGATCGAAGTGGATGTGGGCGACGAGGTCACCATCCACCTGACCAACCTGGAGCGCGCGCAGGATGAGACCCACGGCTTCACCGTGTCGACCTACAACACCCACGCCTCGGTCGAGCCCGGCAAGACCGTGACGGTGAAGTTCAAGGCCGACAAGGAAGGTGTGTATCCGTACTACTGCACCGAGTTCTGCTCGGCGCTGCACCTGGAAATGCAGGGTTACCTGCTGGTCAAGCCCAAGGGCTGGAAGCCGACCAAGACCACCCTGGCAGCCGGCAGCTACACCGAAGCCGACTACAAGGCCACGGTGAAGAAGGTGGCCGACACCCAGGTGGTGATCGACTCGGTGGTGGCCTACATCACCAGCGTGAACTACAAGGACTTCCCGGAAGTGGTCGCGATGGTGGAAGACGCCTTCGACCAGCTCGGCAAGACCAAGGGCCTGAAGGAGAAGCACGAGGCCTTCGCTGCCAAGAAGGACTGGGAAAACGCCAACCTGTGGGCTGAGCAGATCTGGCAATACCAGGTCAAGACGGCCGACCTGGGTCTGCGTGCCAAGACCTTCCTGGAGCAGAACGGCGCCAAGAAGGTCAAGTGAACTTCCCGCGGGGGACCGTTTGAGCAGCGGTCACCCGCGACTGAACTGAGCCAGGGGGCGGAGCGATCCGCCCCTTTTTTGCTGTTTGGTTCCATGCGCGGGACGGGCAGGTTGACTTGTCGTAGATCAAGTCGCTGAGTCTTCCTTGACATGGTTCATGGTTCGAAGCGGGGTTGCCCCGTACCCTTGGCGGGCCCCGCTTCGTCCACTCACGCAAAGGATGCCCTCCGTGAAGCAACTCCTCATCGGCGCCCTGCTGGGCGCCTTCGCCCTGAGCCCCGTCCTGGCCGCCGACGGTGCAGCGCTGTACAAGGAAAAGACCTGTACTGCCTGCCACGGCCCGACCGGCAACAAGCCGTTGATGCCCGACTACCCCAAGATCGCCGGCCAGAACGCCAAGTACCTGGAAAAGCAGATGCTCGACATCAAGAGCGGCGCCCGTGCCAACGGCAACAGCGCGGCGATGAAGGGCGTGATGCACCTGGTCTCGGATGCCGAGGTCAAGGTCATCGCCGAATACCTGTCCAAGCTCAAGCCCTGATGCCGGTTGCCCCTGAGATTCTGGAGAAATCACGATGATGAAGAAACTGACCCTGTTGGCCGCCGCGATGTTCACGGCCACCTTTGCCCTGGCTGCCGGCCCTGCACCCCACAAGGACGGTATCGAAGGCAAGGACTACAAATGGAACGCCCAGGAGGGCGAGAAGATGGAGGCCCTGAAGAAGAAGGGTCGCGTCAAGGAAGGTGAAGAGGCCTACGAGGCCTGTGGTGCCTGCCACCTGCCCTCCGGCGCCGGTCGCCCGGACGGCACTTTCCCGCAGCTGGCCGGCCAGCACACGACGGTGCTGATCAAGCAGATGGCCGACATCCGTGCCGGCCTGCGCGACAACCCGACGATGTACCCCTTCGCGATCTCGCTGACCGACCCGCAGGAGCTGGCCGATGCGGCCGCGTACATCGAGAGCCTGTGCATCCCGACCACCCACGGGGTCTATGAAGGCAAGGATGCCGCGATCCAGATCGCCACCGGCAAGGCGCTCTACGAGAAGCAGTGCCTGGAGTGCCACGGCAAGAACGGCGAGGGCCAGAAGGAAAAGTTCTACCCGGTGATCGCCGGCCAGCACTACAAGTACCTGCTGCGCCAGATGACCGAGATCCGCGACGGCCACCGCCGCAACGCCAACCCGGACATGGTGAAGGTCATCAAGCCCTACACCAACGACCAGCTGGTGGCGATCTCCGCGTACCAGTCCAGCCTGGTGATGCCCGGCTCGATGTGCAAGGCCAAGCCGGCAGCGAAGAAGAAGTGACCTGAGACGGCGGCCCGAGGTCGCCGACGGGGTCGGCGTTGCCTTTCCCGTCTGCGATCATGGGCCGCAGCACCTTCCCGACTTTCACACCATTCCCATGTCCGCAGCACCCGCCACCTCCGCCAGTCCCGCCACCCGCAAGCAGACCCGTCTGATCCGTCTGCTCACTCTGGTGGCCCTACTCGCGATGGTCGCCGCCTACTTCGCCCCGATCTGGTGGGTGTCGTTGACCGCGCCGAACTACCCGAAGGATGCCTTCCCCGACGGCATCCGCATCCACTTCCACCTTGATGGTGTCCACAACGGTTGCAAGGCCGCCGTGAAGGGCTCGCAACTGGCCAACGAGACCATCCAGGACGACATCGACAAGGACACCGAGCGCTACAACCCCGTGCTCGATGCCAAGAAGGATCTCAACAAGAACGCCAAGGGCCTGGACTGTGTTCACGAGATGAACACCATCAACCACTACGTCGGCATGTTCCCGATCTCCACCGGTGCGCCGGTCGAGAAGCCGCTGGCCAAGTTCTTCGTGGCTTTTTTCGTGGTGATGATGGCTGCCTTTGCGGTCATCGAACGGCGAGCGCGGCTGGCGGTGCTGGGCCTGGGCTTTGCCGCCGTGGCCGCCTGGGCGGTGGTGGATCAGTTCGTGCTCGGCCACCTGGCCAGCCACGTCAAGGCCTACGTCGAGGAGGCGGGCACCTTCTTCAAGGAGCCCGAAAAGATCCAGGCCTGGGGCGACAACGTGGCGCTCTACACCAAGGTGGGTGTCGGCGTACTGGTGGCCGCGATGGCGGTGGTCTGGCTGGGGGTGTGGAAGCTGCGCAGCTTCGAGTTGCTGATGGCCCTGGTGCCTGCGCTGATGCCGCTGTTCTTCGTGCTGGAGTACGCCGGCTGGCTCTGGTTCTTCGGCCACAACCTGCACCCCTGGGGCGCCTTCACGGTCAAGCCCTTCATGCCCACCGTGTTCGGTGAAGGCAAGGTGGCGCAGTTCTCCACCTTCTCCTATCCGCACTACGGCTATGCGCTGCTGCTGGCTGCGTCGGGCTGCCTGCTGGTGGCGCTGCTGCTGCGCCGCAAGCAGCTGCGCAGCGAGGCCGCCGGGAGTCCGGCATGACGCAGCGGCGGGTGGTCCGGTCGCTGGTGCGTGCAGCGTGGCTGGCCTGTGCCGGTCTGGCGCTGACCGCTGCGGCCCAGCTCGCGCCCTTCGGAGCGGGCGAACAACCGACCGAAACAGCCGGGCAGAGCGACGCCCCCCGCGTATCGGCCGCCGACCTTTCCACCGCGCCGCGGGTGGATGTGGACAAACCGGTCGAGCTGATCCCGCTGTACCTGCGCGACAAGCGCATCCACGGCTTCAAGCCGCTGCAGGAGTTGATCGATGCCGCGCCCGAAGGCGGCGTGCTCAACATCCCTTCGGGCCGCTACGCCGGGCCGGTGCACCTGAAGAAGCCGCTGACCTTGGTGGGGCAGGGCGAGGTGGTGGTCGACGGCGGCGACAAGGGCACCGTTTTCGTGGTCGAAACCAACGGTGCCACCCTGCGCCACCTGACGATCACCGGCTCGGGGGATTCGCACGACTCCGACGACGGCTGCCTGAACGTGCGCGGTCACCGCAACACCATCGAGGACGTGACGATTGCCGACTGCCTGTTCGGCATCGACCTCAAGCAGTCGCACGACAACCTCCTGCGCGGCAACCGCGTGCGTTCCAAGGCGGCAGATCTGGGCGTACGCGGCGACGGCATCCGCCTCTGGTACAGCCATCGCAACCGCATCGAGAACAACCTGGTCACCGATTCCCGGGACATGGTGGCCTGGTACTCGAACGACAACCTCTACCTGGGCAATGAAGGCCGGCGCAGCCGCTACTCGATCCACTTCATGTTCGCCAACCGCAACATCGTGGAGCACAACCGCTTCATCGACAACGCGGTGGGCGTGTACTTCATGTACTGCGAGGGCGGTGGGGCGCGCCACAACCTGATCTCACACGCCACCGGGGCCACCGGCATGGCGCTGGGGTTCAAGGAGGCGTCGGACATCTTCATCGAGGACAACGAGATCATCTATTCCGCCATCGGCGTGGGGTCGGACATCTCGCCCTTCCAGCCCAACACCACCATCCGCTTCCTGCGCAATCGCTTTGCCTACAACGGCATCGCCGTCCAGCTCACCAGCGAACTGGGCGGCAACGTCTTCGCCGACAACCTGTTCGAGGGCAACCTCACGGACATCTTCCGTGCCGGCAAGGACTCTGGTTACGCCAACCGCTGGGCCGGCAACTGGTTCGACACCTACCAGGGCTTCGACCGCAATGCCGACGGCATCGGCGACAAGCCGCACGAGCATTTTGCCTACGCCGACCAGATCTGGATGGAGTTTCCGGCCGCACGGTTCTTCAAGACCTCGCCGGTGCTGGAGCTGCTGGACTTCCTGGAACGGCTGGCCCCCTTTTCCTCTCCGGATCTGCAGCTGCGCGACGAGCAGCCGCGCCTGCACCGGCCGGACCTGGCCACAGGCCAGCGCAGTGCCTCCTGAGTCTTTTGCGAGGGTCCCATGAGCGACTCCGATGTTCAACCGCCGGCCCTGTCCCCCCAAGAGCCGCCCGTCCAGTCCCAACCACCCGAGAAGCCGCCCGAAAAGCCTGAGAAGCCGCCCGCCAAGCCCGTTGCCACGGCGGCGCAGCGCATGTCGCTGGAGAAGCAGCGCCAGGCGCGTCGCCGCGTCCTGCACACCGTGCTGCTGTCGGGTGGCGTGCTGGGGGCGGCCCTGTCCGGCTGGTTGCCGTTGGCTTACGCACAGCGTCAGCGTCTGCGTCCGCCCGGTGCGCTGGATGAAAAGGACTTCCTGGCTTCGTGCATCAAGTGCGGCCAGTGCGTGCAGGTCTGCCCGGTGAATGCCATCAAGCTGGCCGACCTGGTGGATGGCTTTGGTGTGGGGGCTCCCTACATTGCCGCACGCGAGCAGGCCTGCGACTTCTCCTGCGATGCGGTGCAGTGCATCCTGGCCTGCCCCACCGGGGCACTGACTTACCACAAGCCCGATTTCGTGAAGACCCGCCCCGGCGCGCCGCTGGCCGCCAAACCGGTGCTCAAGGCCAAGCAGAAGGACCCTGAGCCGACGCTGAACCTCACCGAGCGCATCGGCATCGCGCGGCTGACCCGGCCCGAGAGCTGCCTGGCCATGCAGGGCAAGGGCTTCAAGGGCCAGGCGCGCGGTGCGCAGTTCAAAGGTCAGCTGCGCTACATGGAGGTTGACCGCTGGAAGCCGATTCCCGTGGCCGACCATCCCTACGACGTGGCCGAGTGCGACCTGTGCGTGCGCGAGTGCCCGGTGACGCAGGCGATCTCGATCGAAACCGTCACCCTGGGTGACGGCCGCCAGCGCCGCCAGCCGGTGGTGCACGAGCCCTGCGTGGGCTGCGGGGTGTGCGAGATGGTCTGCCCGGTTGAACAGGCGGCGATCGAAGTGGTGCCGCGGGAGGTGTGGAGAGCATGAGCACGCAACTTCGCAAGCGTTTCGTCGAGCAGATCCTCCTCATGCTCGGCCGCGAGCCCAAGCGGCCCGAGGAGGCCGACATCGCCCCCGCGGCGCAGAAGATCCACATCTTCAAGCAGGGCAACCGCGACTTCATCGCCGAGAAGAAGCACGCGCGCGAGCACGCGGTCAAGAAGAACACTTGGCGCAACCGCCGCTGGGCCACGCTGATCACCGCCAACCTGCTGTTCGTGCTGTCGTACTGGCTGGACGTGCAGTTGCTGGAGGGCTCGCTGAGCGCTTCGCGCTTCATCGGCTTTCACCTGATCGACCTGAACTCGGCGCTGCAGGTGATGCTGGCGCACAAGCACATCATCGTGAACCTGCTGATCGGCACCGGCACCATCCTGGTGGGCTGGGCGCTGCTGGGCGGGCGTACCTTCTGCTCCTGGGTCTGCCCTTACCACCTGCTGGCGGAATGGGCGGAGAAGCTGCACCTCTGGCTGGCCGAGAAGAAGCTCGTGTCCGATGCGCCGATCGACCGCCGTCTGCGGGTGGTGTTCTGGCTGATCTTCGCGCTGCTGGCGCTGGCCACCGGCTACACCGTCTTCGAGGCCATTTCGCCCACCGGCATCCTCTCGCGGGCGCTGATCTACGGCCCGGGCCTGGCGCTGCTGTGGGTGATCGCGCTGCTGTTCTTCGAGGTGTTTTTCTCCCGCCGCGCCTGGTGCCGCTATGCCTGCCCGATCGGGCTGACCTACGGGGTGGTGGGCATCGTCTCCCCGCTGCGGGTCAAGTACACCCTGGAAGGCTGTTTCCACGAGGGCGACTGCCGCAAGGTCTGCCTGGTGCCGCATGTGCTTGACACGGTGATCAAGGGCCGCGCGGTGGACACCGAAGTGCCCATCGGCCCGGACTGCACCCGCTGCGGCCTGTGTGTGGACACCTGCCCGAGCGGATCGCTGAAGTTCGAGGTCAAGGGTCTGTCGAAATTGTTGTAGGTCAAGGTAGCCTGCGGCAATTGCTGCAGGATCACCCCCCAGACGCCCGGCCCCTTTTTTGTCGCGCTCCGTCGCGCTCCGGCGCGTTCCGTTGAGCACCGTTTCGTTGTTCCCATGATCCGCATCGACTCCGTTTCCAAGACCTTCCGCCGCGCCCGGGTGCTCGACGGCATCGACCTCGACATCGGCCCGGGTGAGCGGGTGGCGCTGATCGGCTCCAACGGCGCGGGCAAGACCACGCTGGTGCGCTGCCTGCTGGGGGAGTACACCCACGAGGGCGCCATCACCATCGACGGCCGCTCGCCGCGCCACGAGCGCACCCAGGTGCTGGGCCAGGTGGGGTTCGTACCGCAGCTGCCGCCGCCGCTGAAGATGCCGGTGGGCCAGCTGATCGATTTTGCGGCCGGTTTGTGCGGCACGCCGCCGCAGCGCATCGTCGAGCTGGCAGCGCGGCTGGGGCTGGAGGTCGCGACCATCGCCGATCGGCCCTTTGTGCGCCTGTCCGGCGGCATGAAGCAGAAGCTGCTGATCGCCATCGCACTGGGCCGCGATGCCCGGGTGCTGATCCTGGACGAGCCCGCCGCCAACCTCGACCCGCAGGCACGCAAGGTGTTCTTCGAGCTGCTGGCCGAAAGGGCGCAGGACGCCACCATGCTGATCTCCAGCCACCGGCTCAACGAGGTGGCTTCGCTGGTGAACCGGGTGATCGAGCTCGACATGGGCAAGGTGGTGCTGGACGACCGGGTGGCCGAAGACGTCAACCTGACCAGCCTGCTGCAGGCGCGCATCACCGTGCGCCGTGCGGACGCCGCGCTGGCCAAGGCGCTGGCGGGCTGGCAGTTCGTGGACCGTGGCGAGGGCCTGCTCTGGGAGGGGCTCGTGGCCGGGGCCGACCGGCTGCGTTTCCTGGGGATGATCTCCCGCTACGCCGGGCTGGTGAGCGACCTGCAGCTCACCGAGCAGGTGCCGTCGTGAACCGTCGCCGGCTCCTGGCGGCTGGTTTCGGCCTGTCGCCGCTGTGGGCTGCTCTGGTCGGTTGCAGCCGCGACGAAGGCTGGCCTCCCGGTCTTGATCCCATTCGCTGGGACCGCGACATCTGTGCGCGCTGCCGCATGGTGATCTCCGACCGGCGTTTTGCCGCCGCAATGGTGGGCGGCGGGCCGAAGCAGGTGCTGAAGTTCGATGACATCGGCTGCGCGGTGTTCTGGCAGCGCGACAAGTCTGCCTCTTCACCCTGGATGCTGGCTCCGGACACCCGCCTGTGGGTGGCCGATCTGGCCAGCCGCGGCACCGTGCCGAACTGGTTGGACGCCCGTCAGGCGCAGTACGTCAGTCGCGCCTCTCCCATGGGCTACAACTTTGCCGCCACTCCCCGGCCCGATGCCGGGTCGGTGGATTTCCTGACCATGCGCGAGCATGTGCTCGCCCGGGGCCGCTGAGTCGCCGAGCTGCCGAGTCGACCATGTCTTCCATCCTGCCTCCTTCCGTGCCTCCGTCCCTGCCGTCACTCGTGAATTCCGCTGCCTCCCAAGCTCAGGCCACCCCGGCCGACCGCATCCCCGGCTGGTGGCGCACCGCCCGGCTGGACATCGTCGAGTCGCTGCGTTCGCGCTGGTTCCTGATCTACACGCTGGTGTTCGGCGGTATCGTGGCGATGCTGTTCCTGTTCGGGCTGACCGAATCGCGGGTGCTGGGCTTCATCGGCCTGTCGCGGCTGCTGGTCACCTACATCCAGCTCACCATGGCCATCCTGCCGATCTTCGTGCTGATCACCACGGTGCGGTCGGTGGCCGGTGACAGGGAGGCCGGCGTGTTCGAGTACCTGCTGTCGTTGCCGGTGTCGCTGGGCGCCTGGTACTGGGGCAAGTTCATCGGCCGCTGGCTGGTGGTGTTCCTGCCGGTGGCCGCGGCCATGCTGGCGGCGGTGGTCATTGCCGTGCTGCGGGGCATCGAGGTGCCCTGGACAATGTTCGGCTACTACACCGCTCTGCTGGCGGCGATGGCGCTGTGCTTCCTGGGCTTCGGCATGCTGATCTCGTCGATCGCGCGCAGCACCGACATGGCTCAGGGTGCTGCCTTCCTGCTCTGGCTGCTGCTCCTGCTGTTCCTGGACCTGATCCTGCTGGGCGTGATGATCCAGGGCCGCGTCAGCCCGGAGGTGGCGGTGGGCATCGCCCTGGCCAATCCGCTGCAGGTCTTCCGCACCGCGGCGCTGGCGCTGTTCGATCCGCAGTTGATCGTCCTGGGTCCCTCGGCTTTTGTCATCCTCGACAACTTCGGCGCCGGCGGCTACATGGCCTTTGCGCTGGCCTACCCGAGCCTGCTGGGTGGGCTGGCCGCACTGTTGGGCTACACCCTGTTCCGCAAGGGCGACCTGCCGTGATGCGGAGTCGGACCTGCACGCGCCGCCGCAGCCTGGTCGCCATGGCTGGGCTGGCCGGGCTCACCGTGCCGTCCTGGTTGCGTGCGGCGGAAGGCGCTGCCCCCGCGGGCCTGACCTTCGAGCCGCCCGGGCGCTGGTCCTCCGAGCCGCTGGCCACGGCCGCGCTGTGGGACCTGGACAACCAGCCGCAGCGCTGGTCGGCCCTGCCGGCGGTGGCACAGGGGCGGCCGCTGATCGTCAACTTCTGGGCACGCTGGTGCGGGCCCTGCCGGGTCGAGATTCCGGAGCTGGTGGCCCACACCGAGCGCAAGAGCGCGGTGGCGGTGGTGGGTATCGCGCTGGAGAGCGACCCGGTGGCGGTGCGCGACTTTGCCCGCGCCTACGACATCAACTACCCGGTGCTGCTGGCCCGCGGCGGCGGGCTGGACCTGATGCGGGCCCTGGGCAACGCCAAGGCCGGGCTGCCCTTCACCCTGGCGCTGGACCGCCGCGGCGCGGTGGTGGCCAGCCGGCTCGGCCTGCTCAGCCGGGAGCAGCTGGCTGCGGCGGCCCGGCGTGCGGCGGAGCCGTCATGACGAACGACGCTCGCATCGGTGAAGGTAGGGACCGGCGCGGCCACGCCATCGACCACAGCTTCGGCGCCGAGGCGGTGGAAACACAGGAGCGGCGCGAACGCATCCGCGCGGTGTTCCAGGCGGTGGCGCCGCGTTACGACCTGATGAACGACCTGATGAGCTTCGGCATCCACCGCTTGTGGAAGCGGGTGCTGGCGCGGCGGGTGCAAGGTGGACTGGGTCGGGGTGGCCGGGTGGTGGACCTGGCCGGCGGCACCGGTGATGTCGCTCGACTGCTGCTGGGCCCGGGGCGGGAGGTGATCGTCTGCGATCCCAGCCCGGCGATGATGGCCGTGGGCCGCCGCCGGCCGGGAGGCGAGTCGATCCAGTGGCTGGAGGGGGAGGCCGAACACCTGCCCTTGGCCGACGCCAGCGTGGATCTGCTGACCCTGTCCTTCGGCCTGCGCAATGCCACCCAGGTGTCGCAGGCCCTGCAGGAGGTGCGGCGGGTGCTCCGGCCGGGTGGGCGTTTTGTCTGCCTGGAGTTCTCCCGGCCGCAGCCCTGGCTGGCGCCGATGTACGACCTGTATTCGCGCTGGGTGATCCCGCGCCTGGGCGCTGCGGTGGCGGGGGAGCCCGCGGCCTACCGCTACCTGATCGAGTCGATCCGGCGTTTCCCGGACCAGCGCGAGCTGGCCGGACTGATGCAGACGGCCGGATTCAGCCGGGTGAGTTGGGAGAATCTGTCCTTTGGCATTGCCTGCCTGCACTTCGGGAGTCGTCCATGAAGGTTCAGCCCGCGCCGGCTTCCGGCGCCCGTCGCGCCCCGGTGCCGGCCGGGCATGTGCCCCTGCCGGCCTGGCGGGTGTGGGCACTGGCGATCCGTCCGCGCACCCTCAGCCTGGCGGTGACCCCGGTGCTGCTGGGCACGGCGCTGGCCTGGGCGGACGGCCGCGGCAGCGCCGGCTGGGCGCTGGACGGCTGGGCTTTTGCGGCGGCGCTGGCCTGCGCGCTGCTGATCCAGATCGCCACCAACCTGCACAACGACGCCGCCGACTTTGAGCGCGGCACGGACGTGGAGGGTCGCATCGGCCCGCTGCGGGTGGCCGCGGCCGGTTGGGTCAGCGCGGCGCTGCTCCAACGTGCGGCCATCGGCTGCCTGCTGGCGGCGCTGGGGCTGGGCGTGTTCCTGGTCGAGCGCGGGGGCTGGCCGATCCTGGTGGCCGGGCTGGCGTCCCTGCTCGCGGCCTGGGCCTATTCCGGCGGCCCGCGGCCGATCTCGCACTCGGCCTGGGGCGAGGTGTTCGTGCTGCTCTTCTTCGGTCTGGTGGCGGTGGCGGGCAGCCACTGGCTGCAGCTGGGCCGGACCACGCCGGCGGCCTGGCTCGCCGGGGTGGTGGTGGGCCTGCCGGCCGCTGCGGTGCTGCTGGTGAACAACTACCGCGACCTGGAGGGCGACTGTCGCGCCGGCCGCTGCACGCTGGTGGCCCGGCTGGGGCGGGACCGTTCACGCCGGGTCTATGCGCTGCTGATGCTGCTGCCCGGCCTGGGGGTGGTGGCGCTGGCGCTGGGGGGTTACCCCGGTGCCTGGCTGGGGCTGCTGGCCATACCGGTGAGCCTGCGCCTGGTGCGCAGCCTGGGGGCGCGGGCGCCCGGCGCCTGGCTGAACCAGCACCTGGCCTCCACCGCCAAGGCCTGCAGCCTGCTGGGGCTGCTGCTGGCACTCGGGCTGCTGCTCTGAAAGCCCCGGGGTGACGGGATGAATGCCTCTCCCATCACGGCGGTGCTGCTGCCGCTGGCGCTGGCTTTCATCATGCTGTACCTGGGCAGCACACTGCAGTGGACGGACTTCCGGGCGGTGCTGCGGCGCCCGCGGGCGCTGGCGGTGGGGTTGGTCGGGCAAATGCTGCTTCTGCCGGCGCTGGCCTGGGGCGTGGCCACCGGCTTGGGCCTGGACCCGGTGATGGCCGTGGGCCTGATGGTGCTGGCCGCCTGCCCGGGTGGGGTCAGTTCCGGCCTGCTCACCCACCTGGCCGATGGCGACGTGGCCCTGTCGATTGCCCTGACGGCCGTCACCAGCGTGGCGGCCATGTTCACGCTGCCGCTGCTGCTGGACGCCTCGCTGCAGCACTTCCTCGGCCGGGGGCTGGAGGTGCAGATGCCGCTGGGCGGCATGGTGCGCAGCATGTTTCTGCTCACCACGCTGCCGGTGCTGTTGGGCATGGCGTTGCGGGGCATGGCGCAGCGGGCAGGGCGGTCGCAGTGGGTGGAGCGTGTTGAACCGCTGGCGCGGCGGGTATCCACCGGCCTGTTCCTGCTGATCGTGCTGGCCACCTTCTGGTCGCAGCGGGAGCTGCTGCTGGCGCAGTTGCCCCGCATCGGCCCGGCCTGTGCGCTGCTGAACGCCGCCGTGCTGGCCGCAGCCTGGGCGCTGGCGCACGGCGTGGGCCTGCAGCGGCGCGACCGCATCGCGGTGGCCACCGAATGCGGATTGCAGAACTCCGCCCTGGGCATCTACGTGGGTGTGCAGCTGCTGGGCCAGCCGGCGATGGCCGTGCCCAGCGTGGTTTATGCCCTGCTGATGAACGTGGGGGCCATCGCCTTCGTGCTGCTGTTGCGCAGGCGCGCGGCCCGGAGCCCGGGAGAACCGGCATGCTGCCCATGATCCCTGCAGGTGGGATGCAGCGACGGGCGTTGATCGGGCTCGCACTGGCCACGCTGCTGGCCTGGCTGGCGCCCTGGATCGGTGGGGTGCACGCCGCCATCGTGGCCCTGCCGTCCCCGGCGGTGCCCGCCGCGACCCGGCTGCAGCCGCTGCAGCCCCTGATCGACGCCACCCCGGCCGGCGGCACCCTCACTCTGGCGCCTGGGCACTACCAGGGGCCGGCCCGCATCGAACGGCCGATACGGCTGGAGGGCGGCGGCCAGGCGGTGATCGACGCCGGTGGGCAGGGCACGGTCCTCAGCGTCGCCGCCGACGGCGTGCACCTGCGCGGCCTGACGCTGCGCGGCAGCGGTGACTCGCAGGACCGCATCGATGCCGGCCTGCTGCTGGAGGGCCGGGACCTCGTGGTGGAGGACAACCGTCTGGAGGACGTGCTCTTCGGCCTGCACCTCAAGACCGCCAGCCGGGCCCAGCTGCGCGGCAACCGGGTGATCGGCAAGGCGCTGTTGCCGGGCATGCGCGGGGATGCGCTGCGGCTGTGGAACAGCCGGCACAACCACATCGAGGGCAACCTGTTCGAGCGTGGCCGCGACCTCACCCTGATCAATTCGCCGGACAACCTGCTGCGCAACAACCGCTTCAACGACGGCCGCTACGGCCTGCATGCGGTGTTTTCGCCCCGGCTGCGCGCCGAAGGCAACCGGCTCAGCCACACCGGCACCGGCATCGTGGTGCTGTATTCGCCCGAGCTGCAGCTGCGCGGCAACCGCATTGCCCACGCCTTGACCGACGGCGGCGCGGGCATCGTGCTCAAGGAGAGCCACCTTAGCGTGGTGGAGGGCAACGAGGTGCTGCACTGCGCGGTTGGGATGAAGCTCGACGCCACGGTGGAGGGGCTGGGGCAGTTGCGCATCCAGGGCAACCACTTCGCGCATAACCTGATCGGTCTGTTCTTCTACGGCGAGGCCGGTGCCGACCGATTCAGCGACAACCGCTTCACCGCCAACCTCACCACCGTGGCCATCAGCGCCCAGGGGGCTGGAGCGGCGCATCAGTGGAGCGGCAACAGCTGGGACGAGTACCAGGGTTTCGATCGCAACCACGACGGTTTTGGCGACCGGCCGCACGAGGTGCTGCTGTTCGCCGACCGCATCTGGATGGAGACGCCGATGGCGACCTTCTTCCGCAACAGCCCGGCGCTGGAGCTGCTCGACTTTCTCGAGCGCCTGGCGCCGTTCACTTCCCCCTACCGGGTGCTGCAGGATCCGCGGCCGCGCATGCGTGCCGAGGCGGCCGGCACTCTTATTGCACACGAGAGTCGATGATGACGAGCCCTCTTTCCCTCCTGCACCGCCGCGCGGGCATCGCCCTCCTGGCGGGCCTGTGGGCCGTTGCCGGTGCCTGGTCGCAGGCCGGTGCGGCCGAAACCGAAACTGGCCTGAAGGAAGTGGCCGAGCTGGCCCAGGTCAACGGCGAGGCGCTGGCCTGCCAGGACTCGGTGGCGATGCGCCGCGCCAAGTCGCTGATGCTGGCCCATGCGCCCAAGACGGCCCGCTACGCCACGGCCTACGACGAAGGCACGCAGCAGGCCTTCCTGGCCGTGACGCGAGCCGCTACCGATTGCAGCGAACCCGCGGCACGTGCTGCCCGCCTCGACCAGCTGGCCCAGCGGCTGCAGCGGGTGCTGCCTGCCTCAGGCCATGGGGGGGCGCAATGAACACGAACCGGCTGAAACGGCCCGCTGTGGCCTGGGGTGCCGGCCTGTCCGCCGGACTGCTCAGTCTGGGCCTGGCGCTCGCAGGTGCGGCGCAGGCCCAGCACAGCGCCCCTGCTGGAGCCGGTGTGGTCGATGAACCGGAGGCCACCACCGAAGCACCGCGCCGCGTGCCGCGCTGGATCCTGCAGGGCCCGGGCGGCCGGGCGGTGACGGCGCTGGACTTTGCCGGGCGCTATCAGCTGGTGGCCTTCGGCTATGTGTCCTGCCCGGATGTCTGCCCCACCACGATGCTGGAGATGCAGCAGGTGCTGGCCTCGCTGGGTGAGGTGGCCCGGAAGGTGCAGCCCCTCTTCATCAGCGTCGATCCGCAACGCGACAGCCTGCCGGTGCTGGCCGAGTACACCCGCAGTTTCGATGACCGCATCATCGGCCTGACCAGCCGGCCGGAGCTGGTGGCGGTCGCCGCCAAGGCTTTTGACGTGCGCTACGAGATCGTGCGCGAACCCGGTGCCGCAGCGAACGCCTACACCGTGGATCACACCGCCGGGCTGTTCCTGGTCGGCCCGGAAGGCCAGTTGCTGACCCGCTTTGGCTACAGCACCCCGGTGGACCAGGTGGTGGCGCGCATCCGCCGCTGGTTGGAGGCGGAACCGCAGCGGTGACGCAGCAGCCACAGCGCATGGACGTGGACTCGGCCTCGCGCCGGGAGTTGCTGGACCGGCTCGGTCGGTGGGTGGCTGCGGCAGCGCTGCCCGCAGGCCTGGCCGCGCCGGCGGGTGCGCGGGCGCGAGCGCGGCTGCTGATCGTCGGCGGCGGCTGGGCCGGCTTGAGTGCGCTGCACACCCTGCGCCGCCACAGCAGTGCCCTTGAGGTCACGCTGGTGGACCGCGACCGCCATTTCCGCTGCCTGCCGCTCAGTTCACCCTGGCTGGTGGGGCGCGCCGCGTTGCCGGCGGCGCCGGTGGACCTGGCGGCCCATGCGGCATCACTGGGGGCACGTTTCGTGGCCGCAACGGTGCGCGGCATCGACCGGGTGCGTCGCCGCCTGGAGACGGACGCAGCCGTGCTGGACTACGACGTGCTGCTGCTGGCGACCGGGGCCGAATACGACGACAGCGGCTGGACGGCAGGCGACACGGCGGCCGCTCAGGCACTGCGTCAACAGTTCCCCGCCGGGTTTCAGGCGCGCGAGCTGGAGCCGCTGCAGCAGGCGCTGGCGCGCTTCGAGGCCCGCTGCCCGCGGGTGACCGACAGCGAGGCCGCGGCCGAGCTGCTGCTCAGCGTGCCGCCGGCGCCCTACCGTTGCCCGCCCGCCCCGTATGAACGGGCGATGCTGCTGGCCGGCTGGATTCGCGAGCGCCGGCTCAAGGCGCGGGTGACGCTGCTCGATGCCGGCGCCGGCCTGCCGCGGTTCACCCGCCTGTTCCAGGACCGCTGGCCCGGGGTGATCGAACACAGGCCCTACAGCGAGTTGCGCCGGGTGGATCCCTGGGCCCGCAGCGCCGGCACCGACGAGGGTGACTTCCGCTTCGACCACGCGCTGCTGCTGCCGCCAATGGGCGCCGGCACGTTGTACGCCCAGGCCGGGCTGCTGGGGGTGGACGGCAGCGGCACAGCGACCCGTTGGGCCGCGGTGGATCCGCTCACCCTGCGTTCACCCCACGACGAGCGCATCTGGCTGGCCGGTGATGCGCTGGACCGGGTCTCACCCCTGTTCGGGCCATACCCGAAAACCGCACAGATTGCCGCGGACCTGGGGGCGGCGGCGGCGCGGCAGATCCTGGCGGCGATCGGTGGTGCGGATGCGGCTCTGCCGGCGGGTGATGCGCTGCCGTCCAGCCAGTGCCATGTCTGGCTGAGTGCCGATCCGCCCGAACAGATGCGCCTGGACGCGGCCTACCGTCTGCGCGGCGACGGCGTGCCGGTGCAGACCCTGCGCCAGGTGGACAACCCCCAGCCCCGGGGTGAGGACCAGCAGTGGCTGCGTGAGTTGCTGCAGCGCCGGCTGGGGTTGGGCTGAGCTCGGATGCGGGGTCCAGGGTCAATGCGGATCTCAAAAGCGCAGCCGCAGTGACAGAAACAGGGCGTCGATGTCCGCATTGCGGCGGTTCAGTGTGCCGTTGGAGATGTGGAAGTAGCCGCCCCCCAGTTCCACCGCTCCGACGGGCAGGGCGTGCACCTCGATGGCGGTGCGGAACTGCAGGCGTGCATGGGGGTCGCTGTCCCCAAAGGGCTGGAACAGCACCGGACTGAACGAAGGCGACAACCGAACCGGGCCCCAGCGCAGCTCCTTGCGCCAGCCGGCATAGAGGTAGAGGGTGTGGTCCGGCGAGGCCCCCAGCCCGAACACCGGATGCAGATCCCGCCACCGCCGGCCCCAGCGACTGTCCGGGTCGTCCGTCACTGCCGCCGCGCCAGGGCGGTATTCCACCGTGTACAGACCCTCGTGACCGAATTCGCCTCGGTGCTTCACGCTGCGCCCAGCGCTGATCAGCCACTCGTCGCCCGCGCGAGTGCGGTCACCGGGAGAGAAGAGCAGGCTGCCGACGACGGCGCTGGCGAGAAGGGCGTACATCTGCGGCGGCAACAACCAGGTGCGCCGATGCTAGCGCCCGAGGGTGACGGCTGCTGCCTCAGTGCCTCGCCCAGACACTGCTGCGGCCGTTGCGGCCGATCAGCAGGGTGTTGAAGGCCTCCCGGCGCACGGTGGGTTCGGCTGCAGCGTTGTCCAGGATGGTGCAGGCGGTGTCGCAGATCGGGTTGTAGTTTTCCCGACCGGGGGCGCCGCGGGGCAGGCCCGGCACCGCCAGTCCGCGGGCTTTGGGCTGTTCCTTGAGCAGAGTCAGGATGTCCTCGGCCGGTACATGCCCCTCGATGAAGTAGGGGCCGACACGGGCGGTGTGCACCGACTCCAGGTCGGAGGGCACGTTCAGCCAGCGTTTGATGCGGGGCATCTCGACCTGGGGCTTGTCTTCCATCGTGACGGTGAAGCCGTGCTGGCGCAGGTGTTCGGCCCAGTCGATGCAGGCCAGGCAGGGGCTGGGGGCGTAGACCGTCACCGGCGGCAGGGCCGTGGCCTGCGGTCGGGGTGGGGGTAGTGTTTCCGTTTGGGCGGTGGCCGCACCCAGGGTCAGGCCCAGCCCGGCGGCAGCTGCAGACAGCAGCGGCGGGAGCAGTTGGCGGTTCAGCATGACGGTTTGCCCGGTTTGCAGCCCTTGAGGATCCACAGCGACACCTCGCCGGCCAGCTCGTCGGCGCGCACTCGCCGGGCCAGGCTGAGCACGTCGCGTCCGGCATCGGTCTTGAGCAGGGGGTCGGCACCAGCGTGCAGCAGCAGCCGCGCCGCGGTGGTGCGGGTGGCAAAGGCTGCCATGTGCAAGGGGGTGCGGCCCTCACCGTCACGGGCATTGGGGTTGGCCCCGGCGGCGATCAGGGCCTGCAGCGGACCGGTGTCGGCATTGGTGGCGGCCAGGTGCAGGGGGGTGGCGCCCAGTGCGCTGCGGGTGTCGCGCAGGCGGGCGTCGCTGCGCAGCAGCTGTTCCATTTCGCTGCGGCTGCCTTCGCGGGCCAGGGCATGCACCGGCTGGTCGCTGCCGGAGGTGGCCCCGGCGGGGGCCGACGAGGTTGCCGAGGTGGGCGCCGGAGTTTGTGCGCGGGCCGGAGCGGCCGCCAGCATCGACCAGACCGTCAGGCCCAGCAGCAGAGCGGACAGCAGTCCGAACACCCGGCCCCATCGGGTGCCGGATTGGGGGTGGAGCAGGGCCGACATCGCGGTACCTCTGTGAGAGCGGGGTGGGAAGAGACAGGCCATCGGGTCAACCGATCCACCAGCAACGGGCTGCAGCAGCGCGTCAGCGCGCGGGCACCGCGGCCGGCGCAGGCTGCGGCGACTGGATCGAGGTCAGGTAGGCCAGCACGTCGTTCAGGTCCGAATCCGACAGGCGGTCGGTGACCCCTTTGGGGCTTTCTTCGTCGCGATCGTGCGGCCGTTCACCCTTGATGAACAGATCCAGCTGCCGGCGCAGGTAGCTGGTGTACTGGCCCACCAGCCGGGGAATCGAGCCGCGGCCCATGCCGGTGCGGGTGTGGCAGGAGGCGCAGTCCTGCTGGTAGACGCGCTGGCCGTGGTCGATGTCGCCGGGGGCGCGCGGCAGGATCATCACCTTTTCCATCGCGGTCAGCCGGGTCAGGGCGTCGTCGTCGGGTTTGAAGGTGGGCCATTCGGTGGGCAGCTCGACGCTGGCCAGGTAGGCTGAGACGTCCTTGATGTCCTCATCGCTGAGTTCGCGCTCCTGGGTGTACGGGAACATCGGCAGGTTGATGCGCGTGCGGCTCCGGAAGGCGCGCAACTGGTCGGCGATGTGTGCGGCCCGCTGGCCGGCGATGCGGGGGTACTCACCCTTCTTGCCGCCCTGGCCGAACTCGCCATGGCAGCCGGCGCAGGTGGCGTTGATCTCCTTGCCGCGCTCCAGGTTCTGCGCCAGGGCAGCGGTGGAGAACAGCAGACTGCTGCTCAGCAGCAGCCGGATGGCCAGTGCAAGGATTCCGCAGCGGTGAGCGGCAGGCGAGGGCGTCGGTCGGCTGATCATGGGCGGCGGTGGGCTGAGCAGGGGCTGCGGCGATCGATCGATGGTGGACAGGTGGGGACCTGGTAGCGAGAACTGGCCTGCGTCAAGGTCTGAGTCGAAGCCGTCAGGGTCCGCGACATCGGGCCGGGTGTCATTGAACCAGTTCAAGAGCGACCTTACCTTCGCCCGGGGCTCCAGGTTATCCTCGTGTCCGATCGGTGTTTCCCCCAGGGTCCGCGGCCATGGCTGCCGACGATGGGGTGGCCCGGTTGAGCGACAGGCTTGGATCGAAGGATGAAGACCTATCTGGTGGGTGGTGCGGTGCGTGACGGGTTGCTCGGGCGATCGGCAGGGTCGGGCGGCGATCGCGACTGGGTGATCGTCGGTGCCACACCTGAGGCGATGCGGGCCGCCGGTTACCTGCCGGTGGGCAAGGACTTTCCGGTGTTCCTGCATCCCCACACCCGTGAGGAGTACGCCCTGGCGCGCACCGAGCGCAAGACCGCCCGGGGTTACCACGGCTTCGTCTTCCACACCGGCCCGGAGGTGACGCTGGAGCAGGACCTGTCGCGCCGTGACCTGACGGTCAATGCGATGGCGCGCACGGAGGAAGGCCGACTGGTCGACCCGTACGGTGGCGCGCGCGACCTGGCCGAAGGGGTGCTGCGCCACGTCGGCCCTGCCTTCGAGGAGGATCCGGTGCGCATCCTGCGGCTGGCGCGATTTGCCGCCCGCTGGCCGGACTTCCGCATCGCCGACGAGACGCTGGCGCTGTGCCGCCGCATGGTGGCCGCCGGTGAGGTGGATGCGCTGGTGCCCGAACGCGTCTGGCAGGAGCTGGCCCGCGGGTTGATGGAGCCGCGCCCCTCGCGCATGCTGCAGGTGCTGCGCGACTGCGCCGCCCTGGAGCGGCTGTTGCCGGAGGTGGAGGCCCTGTTCGGCGTGCCGCAGCGAGCCGACTACCACCCGGAGGTGGACACCGGCGTGCACACGCTGATGGTGATCGACATGGCCGCCCGCCTGGAAGCACCGCTGCCGGTGCGCTGGGCGGCGCTGACGCACGATCTGGGCAAGGCGACCACACCGGCCGACATCTTGCCGCGCCACATCGGCCACGAAGAGCGCAGCCTGCGCCTGCTGCCCGGCCTGACCCAGCGGCTGCGGGTGCCCGGCGACTGTGCGGCGCTGGCGGAGCTGGTGGCACGCGAGCATGGCCATGCGCACCGCTGCGAAGGCATTGGCGCGGCGGCGCTGGTGCGCCTGTTCGACCGCTGCGACGCCTGGCGCCGCCCGGATCGTTTCGAGCAGCTGCTGCTGGCCTGCGAATGCGATGCCCGCGGCCGATTGGGCTTCGAGGATCAACCCTATCCACAGGCCGACCACCTGCGCCGGGCCCTGTCCGCCGCCCGCGCGGTGGACAGCGCTGCGGTGGCCGAAGCGGCCCTCGCGCGTGGTCAGCGCGGCACGGCGGTGGGGCTGGCGCTGCATGCCGCCCGCTGTGATGCGGTGGGGCGGCACTTGACGGGGCGGCCCCATCCGGCCCTGTTGCCCGCTGGCTGAAGCGGCAGATCCGGCTGCTGCATTCTTCACGTTCTGCCTTGAGCGCAGGGTTGGCGGCATGGATCGCTGCGGCACACTTCGGCGCTTGGTTCCATTTTCAGCGCGCCATGGATCTCAATCTTCTGCTGCTTTCACAGATCACCCCGATGCTGATCGCGGAGTGGCTCGCCCTGGAGCCGTTGGCCCTGGATCTCCATCCCTTCATCAGTCTGTCCTTCGCCCTGCCGGCGATGCGCCAGTTGTTCGAACCAGATGTGGTTCGACTGCTGGTCTGGCGGAACAGGGATGGTGCGCGCTCTTTGGCAGGGGTGGTGCCGATCACGGCGGTGCCGCCGCGCTGGACCTTGCCCGCGCCGTCCTGGCAGGTGATGAGCACGCCGTATTCCCCGTTGGGCGGCATGCTCCTGCATCGCGATCACGCTGCTCAGGCGCTGGAGGTGCTGCGTCGGCAGGGGCCGCGACGGGGTGTTTCGGCGCTTCAAATTCCCGACCTGCCAGGTGACAGCGGGCTGCTGCATCGGCTGGAGGCCCTGCCCAACCGGCTGGGCGCCCACTGGATCGAGGACCGTCGGCGCGAACGGGCCTTCCTGGATGTGCCGCGCGATCCCGCCCAATTGCTGCAGGGTATTTCCCGCAAGAAGATGGGCGAGATCCGCCGCCGTCAGCGTCGTCTGGCCGAACGCGGGGGGCTGGAGTGGCGCGAAACCGCTGGAGCCGAGGTCACCTCCGAGCAGATCGAGACTTTCCTTGCACTGGAGAACGCGGGCTGGAAGGGTGAATCCGGGTCATCCTTGCTGGCGCTGCCGCAGCGGGAGCGATTCTTTCGGGAAATGGCCGAGTCCTTCCGTCAGCGGGGCGAGCTGCTGCTCACCGAGTTGCTGCTCGAGGGGCGCGTCATCTCTTCGCAGTTCTGCTTCCTGCAGCGGCGCACCGGCTACATCTTCAAGAGCGCCTACGACGAGACCTATCGGGAGTTTGGCCCGGGCATCCTGAACAAGATCAAGCAGATCGCGCACCTGGATCCGTCTCAGGTGGACCGCTGGGACAGCTGCACCCAGAGTGGCTCGTACATTGAAGAAATCTGGCCGCAACGTCAGCGACTGGTGACTGGCACGCTGGTTTTGAACCCGGCGCTGGACGCCGGAACCCGCCTGCTGCGCCGGGGGCGAAGCCTGGTACGGACCATGAGGGGACAGTTGCTCACTGCTGCGGGGTGAGACCTCTCCGGTGGAAAGTGGCTGGGAGGCCCGTCAGAAGAAATGGCCGATCAGCAGTCCGATCACTCCCAGGATCACCGACGACCCGAACGGGAAGTACCACTCCCGCCCACCGACGCGGAAGCTGAAGTCGCCGGGCAGCCGGCCCAGGCCGATCTTTTCCAGCCAGCCGCGCAGGCCGTTGAAGACCACAAAGGCGGCCAGGGTGATGAGCAGCCAGCGCATGGAGGCGGGCCTTGCAATCAGAGGGTGTGGGTGCGGTCGCCGGCCGCAAAGCCGATGGGGTCGAACTCGCAGCCCGGCGCGCCCAGTGCCAGCACCTTGAAGAGCTCGCCCATCTCGTGCTCGGTGACCAGCTTCAGGGCCATCGCGCGTTCCCGCAGGTCCGCCGTCTCCAGGTCGGCCATCAGGCCGCAGTTGAAGAGGAAACGCGCCTGGCTGGTGTATCCCAGCACCGGCAGGCCGGCCTCCTGGGCGGCCAGCGCCATGGCGGTGAAGTCCACGTGGGCGGTGAGGTCCTTCAAGCCGACATCCACCAGCGGTTCGGCGTCGGCGCGGTGGCCGCGGTGGCACATCAGCGTGCCGCCGCTGCGCTGCGGGTGGTAGTACTCGTGTTCCGGGAAACCGTAGTCGATGAAAAACGCGGCGCCACGCCGCAGCCGCTGTGCCAGTGTGCGGATGAAGCCGCTGGCGATGCGGGGAAGCTCGGTCACGGTGCCGGGCACGAAGCCGCTGTCCACCGGCGGGTGCAGGTCGGTGGGGCGGTCGGCCCAGGCCAGGCGGCCGTCTGCGTCCAGCGCGACGCCGCGCTCCTGCCAGCCTTCGCCGTTCCAGTGGATCAGCGCCACCGGCATGGCGTCCAGCACCTCGTTGCCGACCACCACACCCTCCAGCGCCTCGGGCAGCTCACTGACCCAGCGCAGCCGAGGCGCCAGGGTCGGTGCACGCTCGGCCACCGTGCGGGCCTGGCGCTCACGCAGGCTGCCGGAGAGATCGACGATGGTGTAGCGCTCGGGCGCGCAGCCCAGTGCATCGAGCGTGAGCAGCAACTGAGCTGCCAGCGCGCCGCTGCCGGCGCCGAACTCCCACACCTCCCGGGTGCCGGTGGCCTGCAGGGCCTGCGCCACCTGCCGTGCCAGCGCCCGGCCGAACAGCGGCGACATCTCCGGCGCGGTGACGAAGTCGCCGCCGGAGCCGTCGGCGCGTGGCATCAGGCCGAACTGCCGATCCCCGCCGCTGTAGTAGCCCAGTCCGGGGGCGTACAGCGCCAGTTCCATGAAGCGCTCGAAGCCCAGCCAGCCGTTGTTGGCCGCGATCTCGCTGTGGATGTGCCGCAGCAGCGCGCCGCCACGTTCACCGAGGGGGGCGGCCGTGCTGGATACACTGGCGGTCGTTTCGGGGCGCTGCCCGGGGCGAAGGGTCGAAGTGGAGCTCACGCCCGGATTGTAGGAAGCCCCTTGGCGGGGTGGCCTGGTGCGTCCGATCGAACCGTCGACGAATCGCCTGCGCCACCTGCACACTGACTGCGTCTTCATTGCCTCTGCTGCCTCTTCCACCGTGGGGATGGCCTGGGGCGACTCCGATGCCGCCCTTGCCCATGTCCATGCCCGACGTCTCTGCCGACCTTGCACCTGCTTCCGCCGCCTTGCGTCCCTGCACCCTGGTGACCGGCGCGTCGCGTCGCGTCGGCCGGGCCATTGCGCTCGAGCTGGCCCGGGCCGGGCACGACATCGCCCTGCACCACCGGGGCTCGGCGGGAGATGTGCAGGATGGGGCAGCGCAGGACACTGCGGCGCAGTTGCGGGCCCTCGGCGCCGACGTGGAACTGTTCGACGCCGACCTGGCCGACGAGGCCGCCTGCCGGGCACTGGTGCCGCGGGTGCTCGCCTGGTCCGGGCGGCTGGATGCGGTGGTCAACAACGCCTCCACCTTCGAGCACGACGACGTGCACTCCTTCGGCCACGCGGCGATGGAGCGGCACTGGCGGGTCAACACCGCGGCGGCCATCCTGCTGGCCGAGGCGCTGCACCGCCATGTGCAGGAGTGGGGCAGTCGCGGCTGTGTGGTCAACCTGCTGGACCAGAAGCTGGCGCACCTGAACCCGGATCACCTGTCCTACACCCTGTCGAAGGCGGCGCTGCAGGCCGCCACGCAGATGCTCGCGCTGGCACTGGCACCCCGGTTGCGCGTGGTGGGTGTGGCGCCGGGAGTGACGCTGCCTTCCGGCCCGATGACCGAGGCCGAGTTCGCCGCGGCGCACCGCATGACACCGCTGGGCCGCTCCTCCACACCGGAGGACGTGGCCCGGGCGGTGCGTTTCGCACTCGAATCGCCAGCGCTGACCGGCAGCACGCTGATGATCGACGGCGGTCAGCATCTGCTGGGCCAGCCGCGCGACGTGTACTACCTGCTGCGGCCCGAGGCTGCGGCCTGACCGCCGGGCCGATCCCTTCAGCCCTTCTGCGCGACCTGCCTGCCCCTTCCATTGGTTCCACAAGGTTCACCATGCTCAGTCTCCTGGCCCATCCCTCCCTGATGGACTGCCGCCGCGTCTTCCTCGCCAACTACGAGGTCTGGATCAACATCGGTGTGCACGACTTCGAGAAACGTGGCGAGCAGCGTGTGCTGATCAACGTCGATCTGTATGTGCCGCTGGCGGAAACCACGCCGCAGCTCGATCAGCTCGATGAGGTGGTGGACTACGACTTCATCCGCCGCAGCATCGCCGAGCGGGTGTCCAGGGGCCACATCCACCTTCAGGAGACGCTGTGCGACGACGTGGCCGACCTCATGCTGGCACACCCCAAGGTGCGCGCGGTGCGGGTGTCCACCGAGAAGCCCGACGTTTACCCCGACTGCCAGAGCGTCGGGGTGGAGATCTTCCGGATCAAGCCCGCCGCCTGAGTGGGGGTTCCGCCACGGTTGCAGAGATGGACGAGATTGCACAGATGAATGCCCTGAACGATTCCGTCGTCACCGACGACAGTGCCGCCGCTGCAGCGGCCCGCAAGGCCGAGGAGCGCAAGGCCGCCCATGAGATCAACAAACTCAGCAAACGCCTGCACCGCCAGGTGGGCGAGGCGATCACCGACTTCCACATGATCGAGGAGGGGGACCGCGTGATGGTCTGCCTCTCCGGCGGCAAGGACAGCTACGGTCTGCTGGACATCCTGATCGGCCTGCAGCAGCGTGCGCCGGTGCGCTTTTCCGTCGTGGCGGTCAACCTCGACCAGAAGCAGCCGGGTTTCCCGGCGCACATCCTGCCGCAGTACCTGCAAAGCCGCGGGGTGGAGTTCCACATCGAGAACCAGGACACCTACAGCATCGTCAAGCGCCTGATCCCGGAGGGCAACACGATGTGCAGCCTGTGTTCGCGCCTGCGCCGGGGCATCCTGTACCGGGTGGCCGACGACCTCAAGGCCACCAAGATTGCACTGGGCCACCACCGCGACGACTTCCTCGGCACCGTCTTCCTGAACCTGTTCTTCGGCGGGCGGCTCAAGGGCATGCCGCCCAAGCTGGTCAGTGACGATGGCCGCCACACCGTGATCCGCCCGTTGGCCTACGTGGCCGAGAAGGACCTGGAGCGCTGGGCCGAGCACCGGCAGTTCCCCATCATTCCCTGCAGCCTCTGCGGCAGCCAGGAGAACCTGCAGCGTGTGCAGATGAAGCAGATGCTGCGCGAGTGGGACCAGAAGTACCCTGGCCGCATCGACAACATGCACCGCGCCTTTGCGCATGTGGTGCCCTCGCACCTGATGGACCGCAAGCTCTACCCCTTCACCACGATCCGCCCCACCGGGGTGGCGGACCCGGCCGGGGACCATGCCTTCGACGAGGATGAGGACGAGAGTTGCGCCACGCCAGCCTCCGCCGCCCTGCCGGAGGAGGCGCCGGTGCAGTTCATGACCCGGCAGCGCAGCTGACCGGCACTGACCGGCGCTGGCCCGAACTGATCGGTGCGACCACCCGCCCGACCGCAGCACCAGGAGGCCATCGATGTCCATCGCGATCGATCGTTCCGCCCATTCCCCCCTTTCCGCCAGTTCCGCCCGCTCGCTGAGCCGGCGCCGGGGGCTGGGCCTGCTGCTGGTCCTGGGTGCGCTGCCACTGGTTGGCCTGACCAGTTGTGCTTCCCTGTCGCAGATCACGGTGGACGTGCAGCGCTTTGGCGCCTGGCCTGCAGGCCGGCCGGCGGGCAGCTATGCCCTGGAGCGGCTGCCTTCGCAGCAGCCGCGCAGTCCCGCACAGCAGCGCCTGGAGGCGGCCGCCCAGGCGGCGCTGGAGCGGGCCGGGTTCCGACGGGCGGCGGATGCCGCCTCGGCCGACGTGCTGGTGCAACTCGGCCTGCGCGAGGGGCGCGTGGTCGATCCCTGGGCGGATTTCTACTGGGGCGGCCGCCTGGGCGTCTGGCGAGGGCCGGGGCCGGTGGGGCTGCGTCGTGCCCCGGGGGTGGGTTGGGGTGGATCGGTCGGCTTCGGCTGGCCGGCACAGCCCACCTACGAGGTCCGGGAGGTGGCGCTGCTGCTGCGTGACCGCATCACCCGGGAGCCGCTGATCGAAGCCCATGTGCGCCAAGAGGCCCGGGTGCTGGGCGATGAGGCCTTGCCGGCGCTGTTCGACGCGGCGCTGGCCGGTTTTCCGCAGTGGACCGCGGGGGAGCAGCGGGTGAATGTGGCGCTGCCCGCGGCGCCGACCCCTGCGCCAGCGGCAGCATCGGCGGCATCGGCTGTGACGCGCTGAGCCGGATCGGGACCCGACTCAATCCGGCACAAAGCTCCTCAGGTCCCGCGTCCAGCCGCGCAGCCGCTCGGCGGCATGTTCGCGTTGTTTGGGCGTCATGCGGTTGTGCAGTTCGGCCGTGAAGCGGCACTGGGCCGCGTAGAGCTGTTCGCGGTAACGCCGCTGGCTGTCGCTGCTGGGCTGGCCCAGGCGCAGCAGGCTGCTGCGGGCCAGCTCCTGCCGCTGTGAGGCGGTCAGACCGGGCTGGGCCAGAGCTTTCAAGGTGGCCAGCGTGTCGCGTTGATCGGCCTGACGCTCGGCCAGGCTGCGCTCCGGATCCCAGGCCGAACGACGCACGCCCTCGCCGATGAAGTCCTTCTGTGCCCGGTCGAGCCGGCCGTAGACGGTGTCCGCGCGTTCGAGCAGGCGGCTCACTGCGGCCTCATGGCGCTCCTCCAGGTCGGGCTGCAGGTGATCGCGGCGCCAGTCCTGCAGGGTCTTGGCAAGACGGGCCTCCACCTGGCGCAACTGTTGGGGGGACAGCTGGGCGCCGATCTCCGCCACCGGAGCCACCAGCTGCTCCACATAACGGCTGCGACGTTGTTCGAACTGGGGGATCCAGGTGCAGAGCTGGGTGGCGGTGACTTCATTGGGTGCGTCCCGGGCCGCGAGTTCCAGCAGCTGGGCCAGGTCCTGGATCTGCGTGCGGCGGTGCCAGTCGTACCACCGGTCGATGGCGGCCTGAACCTGCGGCTTCTGCTCGGCGGTGAAGTCGGCATGGCGGTCCAGCCACCACCAGGTCAGCGTCTGGGCGTTGCCATAGGCCAGCTGGACACTGCTGCAGCCCGCCAGCCACAGGCCCAGAACCGATGCGAAGGCCCAACGCAGCAGCCGGATTGCGCAGGGGGTCACGGCTGCAGCGGTTGCCGAGATGCCCGGCCGACAGCTTCGGGTCAACCCGGGTTTGATAATGGCGGTTTCTCCCATCTCCATCAGCAAGCTCCCAAGCGCTCCAAGGATCTGTGCATGAGCCTCGACATCGTGATCATGGCCGCCGGCAAAGGCACCCGAATGAAGTCCGCCCGGCCGAAGGTGCTGCACACCCTGGCGGGCAAGCCGCTATTGCAGCACGTCCTGGAGACCGGGGCGGGGCTGGGGGCGCAGCGGCTGATCACCATCACCGGCCATGGCGCCGAGGCGGTGGAGGTGGCCATGCGCGCGGCGCTGCCCGAGGCGCCGCTGGCCTTCGTGCGCCAGGAGCCGCAGCTGGGCACCGGCCATGCCGTGCAACAGGCGGTGCCTGAACTGGCCGAGGCGGGCACCACCCTGATCCTCAATGGAGACGTGCCGCTGGTGCGCGCCGACACCGCGCAGGCGCTGATCCAGGCCTGCAGCGGCGAGAAGCTGGTGCTGCTGACGGTGCTGCTGGACGACCCCAGCGGTTATGGCCGCATCCTGCGCGAAGGCCATCAGGTGCGCGCCATCGTCGAGCACAAGGACGCCACCGCTGCGCAGCGCGAGATCCGCGAGGGTTACACCGGCATGATGGCCGCGCCCACCCACCACCTGCGCCGCTGGCTGGCCAACCTGCGAAACGACAACGTCCAGAAGGAGTACTACCTGACCGACATCGTCGCCATGGCCGTGGCCGACGGTGTGCCGGTGGTGGCCACCCTGGCGCACAACGAGACCGAGGTGCTGGGTGTGAACAGCCCCGTGCAGCTGGCCGATCTGGAGCGCCGCTACCAGCGCCAGCGGGCTGAAGACCTGATGGAAGCCGGCGTGCGCCTGGCCGATCCGGCCCGCTTCGATGTGCGCGGTGAACTGCTGTGCGGCCGGGATGTGGCCATCGACGTCAACTGCATCTTCGAAGGCCGGGTGGAGCTGGGCGATGAGGTGTCGATCGGCGCGAACTGCGTGGTTCGCAACGCCCGCATCGCCGCCGGTGCGGTGCTGCATCCCTTCACCCACATCGACGGCGAAGCCGCCGGGGTGGAAGTCGGCGAGGGTGCGCTGATCGGCCCGTTCGCCCGACTGCGCCCGGGCGCCAGGCTGGGTGCCGAGGTGCACATCGGCAACTTCGTCGAGGTCAAGAACTCCACCCTGGCGCGCGGCGCCAAGGCCAACCACCTCGCCTATCTGGGCGACGCCACCGTGGGCGAGCGGGTCAACTACGGCGCCGGCAGCATCACCGCCAACTACGATGGCGCCAACAAGCACCGCACCGTGATCGAGGCGGATGTGCACATCGGCTCCAACTGCGTCCTGGTCGCGCCCGTGGCGCTGGGTGCGGGGGCCACCATCGGCGGCGGCTCCACCATCACCAAGGATGTCGCTCCCGGCAGCCTGGCGGTGGCGCGGGGCAAACAGGCCGCCATCACCGGCTGGAGTCGCCCGGTGAAGGCGCCGAAGAAGAGTTGACCGAAGCTGCCGCCGTGACCACCACGCTGGAGCCGCACATCGAACCCCGCCTGCGCCGACCTCAGGCCGCGGCGGGCGAGCCCCGTTCCGGCTCGCCGTCCGATCTGGATGCCGAGATCGACCGGCACCGCGCGGCGGTGCACCCGGAGCCGGCCGGCAAGGACGGCCTGGTGGATACGTCCCTGCCGATCGACCCCAGCCACTATGCCCTGCTGAATCTGCCCGAGGGTGCTCCTGCCGAGGATGTGGCCCGGGCGATCGGACGGCTCGGTCTGGAGGGGCCGGTGGTGCCGGGGGGCGCTCTGCGGGCCGATGCCCGTCGGGCCGAGCTGCAGCTTGCCGCAGCGGTGCTGTCGGACGCCGCGCGGCGCCACGTCTACGACCAGTGGCTGCAGCGTGAACGGCGGCTGCGTGCCCAGCTGCAGGCCCGCGCGGCAGCCAAGTCGGGACGGTGGGGCCGTTGGGTTCGCCGCTGGTGGATCTGGCTGCCGCTGTTGGCCCTGCTGCTGTGGTCTGTCGGGCGCGGTGGCTGAAGGCGGCTGGCCTTCCGGATCAGGCTGGCGTGGCAGGGGAGGCCGGGGGCAACGCGATCCCCAGTCCCACCTTGGCGCGGTGCACGCTGAAGAAGCAGCGCACGTTGCGCACGTTGGCATCGTTGTTGAACAGGCGCTGCGCCAGCGCCTGGTAGGCCGGCATGTCCGCCACCTGTGCAATCAGAACGAAATCCGGACCCCCGTTGGTCCGATAACACTGTTGCACCCCGTCATCGGCGATCACCCGGGCCTCGAAGGCCTGCAGCCGCTCGGCCGACTGCTGGTCCAGCGTGATCTCGACGATCGCCGTCAGGCCATGTCCGAGGGCCTGCGGCGACAGCACGGCCACGGTGCGTTCGATCACACCGGCGTCCGTGAGCCGGCGCACCCGCCGCAGGCTGGTGGCCGCAGAGACGTGTGCGGCTTCGGCCAGATCCTGGTTGGAGCGGGCGGCGTCGCGCTGCAGTTCCTCCAGCAGACGCAGGTCGATGGCATCCATTGAAACAGGGGGTGTCATGAAATTTTTGTGCGCTGATGGTGGACAAAAGAAAGATAACGCCTTCCCTGTGATTTGATGGTGGATTGTTGCGCAAGTTGTGACTTTTGGATGATTACTTTCACGGATCTGTCCTTACCATCGCGGCCAGCTTCTGTTTCAGCGGGTTGCTCCCGCTTCTCCTTCCCTTCCACGGAGATTCGCACCCATGTGTGGCATCGTCGGCGCCGTCAGTCAGCGCAACATCGTCCCCATCCTCATTCAGGGCCTGCAGCGTCTGGAGTACCGGGGCTACGACTCCTGCGGCGTCGCGGTGCATCAAGGTGGGCAGCTGCGCCGCTCGCGCAGCACCTCCCGGGTGGCGGAGCTGGATGCGCTGGTCGCGCAGGATGGGGTGGAAGGCCTGGTCGGCATCGCCCACACCCGCTGGGCCACCCATGGTGCGCCGGCGGTGCACAACGCCCACCCGCACTTCAGCCACGGCCCGGGCGATGACGCCAAGAGCGCCAAGGCCGGCCGGATCGCGCTGGTGCACAACGGCATCATCGAGAACCACGACGAACTGCGTGCCGAACTGAAGGCGCGCGGCTACGAGTTCACCAGCCAGACCGACACCGAGGTCATCGCCCACCTGATCGACTCGATCTACGAAGGTGATCTGTTTGATGCGGTGCAGCGCGCCATCGTCCAGCTCAAGGGCGCTTACGCGATCGCGGTGTTCTGCCGCGACGAGCCCCAGCGGGTGGTGGGTGCCCGCGAGGGTTCTCCGCTGGTGCTGGGAGTGGGCCAGGGCGAGAACTTCCTGGCCTCCGATGCCATGGCGCTGGCCGGCGTGACCGACCAGATCGTCTTCCTGGAGGAAGGCGATGTGGTGGACCTGCAGCAGGGCAAGTACTGGATCAGTGCCCGCCAGGCCGAGGGTCGTTTTGCCCGCATCGAGCGCCCGGTCAAGACCGTGCATGCCCACAGCGGTGCCGCCGAACTCGGCCCCTATCGCCACTACATGCAAAAGGAGATCTTCGAGCAGCCGCGCGCCATCGCCGACACGCTCGAAGGCATCGAGGCCATCACCCCGGCGCTGTTCGGCGACCAGGCGGCCGAGATCTTTGCGCAGATCGACCGGGTGCTGATCCTGGCCTGCGGCACCAGCAGCTACTCGGGCCTCACCGCCAAGTACTGGTTGGAAAGCATTGCCAAAATTCCCTGCGCGGTCGAGATTGCCAGCGAATACCGCTACCGTGAGAGCGTACCGGACCCCCGCACCCTGGTCATCACCATCAGCCAGAGTGGCGAGACGGCGGACACGCTGGCCGCGCTCAAGCACGCCCGCTCACTGGGCATGCCGCACACGCTGACGATCTGCAACGTCGCCACCAGCGCGATGGTGCGTGAATGCAAGCTGGCCTTCATCACCCACGCCGGCGTCGAGATCGGCGTGGCCTCCACCAAGGCCTTCACCACCCAGCTGGTGGCGCTGTTCCTGCTGACGCTGGTGCTGGCCAAGCAGCGCGGCAGCATCCCGGAGGCTGGCCTGGACGCCGGCCTGCGCAACCTGCGCCACCTGCCGGCCGCAGTGCAGTCGGTGCTGGCGCTGGAGCCGCAGATCATGGCCTTCGCAGAGGCCTTTGCCGGCAAACACAACGCCTTGTTCCTCGGGCGTGGGCGCCATTACCCGATCGCGCTGGAGGGTGCGCTCAAGCTCAAGGAAATCAGCTACATCCACGCCGAGGCCTACCCCGCGGGCGAGCTCAAGCACGGTCCGCTGGCGCTGGTGGACGCCGAAATGCCGGTGGTGACCATCGCCCCGGCCGACGACCTGCTGGAGAAGCTCAAGAGCAACATGCAGGAGGTGCGCGCCCGCGGCGGCCAGCTGTTCGTGTTTGCCGATGCCGACACCCGCATCGAAAGCAGCGAGGGCATCCACGTGATCCGCATGCCGGAGCACTACGGCGCCCTCAGCCCCATCCTGCACGTGGTGCCGCTGCAAATGCTGGCCTACCACACCGCCTGCGCCCGCGGCACCGACGTCGACAAGCCGCGCAACCTGGCCAAGAGCGTGACGGTGGAGTGAGGCTCAACTCCAGATCCGACAACAGCGCTGCGCGCGGCGCTGGTTGGCGTTGTTGGAGGCCACCTGTCTCGGGTTGACAATCCTTGCCAATCGCCAACAATGGCGTCTTGCGAGCCAAGACACCCACCATGAACGTCTCGCTCACCGATGCCCTTCGGGAGGTGGTCGATGAGCGTCTTCGTTCCGGTCTCTACGGGAACGCCAGCGAGTACGTGCGGGAGTTGATTCGGCGCGACGAAGAGGCTGCGAGGCAGCTGCGAGGTCTGTATCAGGCCGGCATCGACAGCGGTGAAGCAGCCCCGATGTCCGAGGAGGACTGGGCCGTGCTCCGCACGGTGGCCCGTTCGCATGCCGCTGGGCAGGTGTGAAGCCGATACACCGTCGCCCGGCCGCCATGGAGGACATGGTTTGCCTGGTCAGCACGGATCAGCTTCCCCGCCAGACGATGCTTCCTGACGATCTTCATTGACCGGCGGGGGAGTCTCCCAAGGCAGACAGGTTCGGCATGGCGCGGCTGGGCCGGAGGATCATCGTCTTTGATGTCTTTGACGACGTTGGCGAAATGCATCCTGTGGACTCAGGAGCTGCACGCCATCAACGGTCTGCCGTGCGGACTGGGGTAGGCTTTGGGGCCTCTTTGGCGTGAAACTGCCTGACTCCACATGACCGATCCCTCCGCTGCGACCCCTCCGCCCCTTGCGCCACGTCCCATGTGGCAGATCGTTCTGGCGGTGCTTTTCGGGGCCCTGGTCGTGATCGTGGTCGCTGTGCTGCTGGGCGGCAAAGGCGGAGCGGGGCGGCAGGAAGCGGGAGCGCCGGTTGCGGCTTTGGCACAGCTGCCCTGGCGGGCCCAGGTGGAGCCCTCAGGTGGGGTGCAGGTGATGGGCCTGACGGTGGGTGGGCGGGCGGCCAGTCGGCTCGAGCAGGCCCAGGCCCTGTGGCCCGGTGAAGCCATGAAGGTGGCCGTGGTGCAGGCGGGGGGCGGTGCGGCCAGTCTGGAGGCCTTTCTGGAACTGGTCCAGGTGGGAACCTTGCAGGGCAAGTTGATCTTGAGTGGGGGTGTCGAGGCCGCGCAATTGGCCGACTGGGTGGCGCGGGCACCGTCCAACGAGCCGCAGCCCAGCGGGGCACGGCGGTACGCACTGGGGGCTGCAGATCTTCAGACGGCTGCGCAGGCGCCGGTGACGGGCCTGGTGTTTCTGCCGGGGGCGCGGCTGGAAGAGGCGACGGTGCGCGAGCGCTTCGGGGCGCAGGCCGAACGTGTCGGGTTGGCCGATGGGAGTGTGCACCTGCTCTATCCGGAGCGCGGCCTGGTGGTCAGCCTGGATGGCAACGGCAAGGCTCGGCCGGTGCTGCAGTTCGTGGCGCCTGCCGAGTTTGAAGAGCGGCTGCTGCGACCGTTGCGCGCTGCTGCAGCGGCCAGCGCACCCTGACCGCCGCAAACTGAAGAACAACTGAAGCACAATCCCGCCCGAACTTTTTCTGGCAGACCGGGCCGGCAGGGGCCGGCGCACTCATCTGGAGATTCCCACATGGCAATGGACGTGATCGACTACGAGATCAAGGGTTCGGAGATGCAATTCGTCGAGGTTGAACTCGACCCTGGCGAAGCAGCCATCGGTGAAGCCGGCAGCATGATGTTCATGGACGGCGGCATCGGCATGGACACGGTGTTTGGTGACGGTGCCAAACAGAGTGGTGGCTTCTTTGGCAAGTTGATGGGCGCAGGCAAGCGGCTGATCACCGGAGAGTCGCTGTTCACTACGGTGTACACCAACCACGGCGGCGGCAAGCAGCGGGTGGGTTTTGCTGCACCCTATCCGGGCAAGATCCTGCCGATGGACTTGCGCAAGCTGGGCGGCATGCTGATCTGCCAGAAGGATTCCTTCCTCTGCGCGGCCCGGGGTGTCAGCCTGGGCATTCACTTCCAGCAGAAGCTGTCGGTGGGCTTCTTCGGTGGCGAGGGCTTCGTGATGCAGAAGCTCGAAGGCGATGGGCTGGCCTTTGTCCATGCCGGTGGCACGGTGGTGCGGCGTGAGCTGCAGCCGGGGCAGGTACTGATGGTCGACACCGGCTGTGTGGTGGCCTACACGCCGGACGTGAACTTCGAGATCCAGTACGTTGGCAAGATCAAGACGGCGCTGTTCGGCGGCGAGGGCCTGTTCCTGGCCAAGATGAGCGGCCCGGGCACGGTCTGGCTGCAGAGCCTGCCGTTCTCGCGCCTGGCCAGCCGAGTCTTCGCCGCAGCACCCCAGGCCGGTGGTGGTGGCCGGGAGGAAGGCTCCCTGCTCGGCGGGGTGGCGGCCGGCGGATTGCTGGGTGGCGTCTTTGGCGGCGGCGACGACGATTGATCGCCGGCGCACCGGAGGCCTTGGGGCCTCCCGGGTGCCATGAACAAGGAAGAAGGGGGTGGCGCAGTGCCACCCCCTTCTTCTTTGCGGACCCGATTCAGGGCGGGTCTGACCGCTCGGATCATCGCACCACCAGCACCGGTACCGCACTGTGGGTGAGCACCTTCTGGGTTTCGCTGCCCAGCAACAGGGCGGCCACACCGCGACGGCCGTGTGAGGCCATCACGATGAGGTCACAGTCCTGTTGCTTGCCGTAGTCGAGGATGGCTTCCCAGGGATGCAGCGCTTCGATGGAGGCGGCTGTGCAATTCACGCTCGCAGCGTTGGCGGCATCGCGCACGGCCTGCAGGTGCTTGACGGCGATGCGTTCCTGGGAGTCGAAGAACTCCTGCGGCGGGATGGGCTGCATCTCCGAGATGGCGCTGTAGGGGAAGGGCTCCTTCACCGCCAGCGTGCAGAGTTCGGCACCGAAGGCCTTGCAGAGCTGGACCGCGGAGTCAACCGCCTTGGCCGTGATGTCGGAGCCGTCGGTCGGGACGAGGATGCGCTTGTACATGAAACCTCCTACTGCGGGCGGGGAGTGGGACGGACTTGATGATGCGCCGATCGGGCCCGTGCATCTTGACTGGGGTCAATCGGCGCTGCTGCGGCGTCCGCTCCGTGTCAGCCTCTGGCCACCGGCCTGACGGGGTCCGAACACCATTCGCTCCAGGATCCCGGGTAGAGGCAGGTGTCGCCCCGCCCGGCCACCGCCATGGCCAGCAGGTTGTGGCAGGCGGTGACGCCGGAGCCGCATTGCTGCACCACTGGCCGGGCGGGGGCAGTGCCCAGCAACTCGTCGAAGCGCGCGCGCAGGGTGGCCGCGTCGAGGAAGCGCCCGTCGGGATGCAGGTTCGTCGTGAAGGGGTGGTTCAGGGCGCCTGGAATGTGGCCGGCCACCGGGTCCAGCGGTTCGGTCTCGCCGCGGTAACGCTCCGGGGCGCGGGCGTCGATCACTGTGAACCGGTCCGGTTGCGCCAGCAGTTCGCTCGCCCCGATGGTCTGCATGACCGGCTCGTCTGGCAGGGGATGCGGGGCGTCGACGGGCGTGGGTGCAAGGATTCCCGCTTCGATGTCTCCGCCCGTGGCCAACCAGGCGGCCCAGCCACCGTCGAGCACCTGCACGTTGTCGTGACCGATCCAGCGCAGCATCCACCACGCCCTGGCGGCATACATGCCGTTGGCGGCGTCGTAGACCACCACGGGCCGTCCTGGCCGCAGGCCTTGGGCCGCCATCGTGGCGGCAAACACCTCCCGTGGCGGGAGGGGGTGGCGGCCGCCGCATAGCGCCGGGGCGGGTGGCATGGCGCTGAGGTGGCGCTCCAGGTGCAGGTACAGGGCGCCCGGGATGTGACCTTCTGCGTAGGCGCTTTCACCTGAGGAGGGGCGGGCCAGGTCAAAGCGGCAGTCGAACACCAGGGGAGCGTGGCCCCGTGCACGCAGGCCGGCGGGGTCGATCAGCGGGGAGGCGGCGGTCATGGCGGAATCCTCTCGGTGCAGGTGGCGGTCTGAGTGGAGGTCAGGGGCGGGTTCAGGGTTCAAGATCGGGGGGCAGCGTCTCCTGCGGCCGTGTGCGCGCCTGGTGGCCCTGGCGCAGCATCAGAGCGCCGAGCCCGGCGACAACGATCAACAAGGTGCCACCAACGGCCAGCGGATGCAGCGGGTCGTCGAACAGCAGTACGCCGTAGACGAAGGCAAAGGCGATGCCCAGGTACTGCAGGCTGGCATTGACCAGCGGGCGGCCGATGGCATAGGCGCGCGTCATCAACAATTGGGCGCTGGAGGCCAGCAGGCCCACGGCGAGCAACAGGAAGAGGCCCCAAGGGGTGTGGGCACTGAAGCCGCCCGTCAGCACCGACAGGATGGCTCCGGCCAGGCTGCCGCCCACTGAAAAGTAGAACACCACCCGGGTTTCGGGTTCGCCCACGCGCCCCAGTGCAGTCACCTGCAGGTAGGCCATGGCAGAGAGCACGCCGGAGATCAGCCCGACCAGGCCGTACCACAGCTGCTGCCCGTCGATGGTGGGGCGCAGCACCATGGCCACGCCCGCGAAGCCGGCCAGCACGGTGGCCACCAGGCGGGGATCCACCCGGGAGCCGCCGGCCAGGATGGCGCCGCCGATCAGGAACAGCGCCATCCACACCGACGACATGTAGTTCAGCGTCATCGCCGTGGGCAGCGGCAGGCCGGCGATCGAATAGAACCACAGCACCAGCGCGCTGACCCCGCTGATGGAGCGCCACAGGTGCATGCCGGGGACCGCGGTGCGCAGCGTTGCGTCGCTGCATCGCACCAGCACGGCCATGAGCAAGGCGCCCACCAGGCCACGGTACATCACGATCTCCGCGCTGCCGTAGTGCGCCGAGGCGAGCTTGACGCACACCCCCATGGTGGCAAACAGAAACGCCGCTGCCACCATCAGCAGGCCTGCCGAGGTGGCTGCCGGGCGCGGCTGCGGCGTTCCCGATGTGGCGGTGGGCCGATCGCGTCGGGGCAACGTCATTCGGGCGCGTGTTCGCCCATGCGACGCCGGTACCACTCGTGGAAGTGCTGCATGCCGTCTTCCATCGGGCTCTGGTAGGGCCCGACTTCGTTGTCGCCACGCTGCATCAGGGCCTTGCGGCCGGCGTCCATGCGCTCGCCGATCTCGTCGTCCTCGATGCAGGTTTCCATGTAGGCCTCCTGCTGGGCCTCGACGTATTCGCGCTCGAAGGCGGCGATCTCCTCGGGGTAGTAGAACTCCACCGTGTTGAGCGTCTTCTCCGGGCCGACCGGGTAGACCATGGAGACGGTCAGCACGTTCGGGTACCACTCGACCATGACGTTCGGGTAGTAGGTCAGCCAGATCGCGCCGTGTTTGGGTGTGCGGCCGTCCTGGTAGCGCGCCACCTGCTCGTGCCAGCGGCGGTAGACCTCCGACCCGGGTTTGCCCAGGGCCTTGCCGATGCCGTCGGCCACACCCACGGTCTGCACCGAGAACTCGCGGCCCATCTCCCAGCGCAGGTCGTCGCAGGTGACGAAGTTGCCCAGACCGGGATGGAAGGGTGCAACGTGGTAGTCCTCCAGGTAGACCTCGATGAAGGTCTTCCAGTTGTAGTGGCACTCGTGCTGGATGACCTTGTCGAAGACATAACCTTCGAAGCTGAGATCCTCCCTCGGGCCCATGCCGGCCAGGTCGGCCTCGATGTCGCGGCCGTTGTCCTCGAAGATCAGGCCATTCCAGTTGCGCACCGGGTAGTTGCGCAGGTTCAGGCAGGGATCCTCGACGAAGTGCGGCGCCCCCAGCAGCTTGCCGCGCAGGTCGTAGGTCCAGCGGTGCAGGGGGCAGATCACCTGGCCGCCGGTGTTGCCGCGACCCTTGAGCATCACGGCCTGGCGGTGCCGGCAGACGTTGGACACCAGCTCGACGCCCTTGTCGGTGCGCACCAGCGCACGCCCTTCCTGTTCCTGGGGCAGGGTATGGAAGTCGCCAACCTGGGGGACCATCAGTTCGTGCCCCAGGTAGCGGGGACCGGACTGAAAGATGAGTCGCAGCTCCTGGTCGAAGAGCACCGGATCGAAGTAACTCGTCACCGGCAGTTGAGTGCGACTTCTTTGCAGCGCGGTCTGCGCGAGGCTCAGGTCGGACATGATCCCCAGGATCTCCAAAAATGCATGTCGAACCACCACCCGGAACGGTCCAGGCCAGGGCAGGAGGAGGAAAAGCCGCGGCGTCGGAACTTGTCCGGCGGGTGTGCGGCAGGACCAGGGTGGGCGGTTGCCCAGGCGAACCGTGAATTTTAGCCTGCCTGGACAGGAGCGCCGGCCCAAAGGGTGCAAGGCCTTGTGGCGGCGAGCGGCCGGTCGAGCCCCTTCGAATGTCTGCGCCATCATGGCGGCCAGAGGGTTACAGGTTGCACAGGGGCTCATCGAATGACCGACCCCCCTCTACAATGGAAAGCTTTCCCCTGCCGACATGACCAAGCGCGCCTCGGCTCTTGCCGCACCTCCCGAACCCGCCAGCTACGAGGCGGCCCTGGAAGAACTCGACCGGCTGGTGCAGGCCATGGAGAGCTCCCAGCTGCCGCTGGACCAGTTGCTGGAAGCCTTTCGGCGCGGTATGCAACTGCTCAATCACTGCCGCTCCCGCTTGGACGCGGTGGAAGTGCAGGTGAAGGTGCTGGAGGAGGGGCAGCTCAAGGCCTGGGGGGACGTTTCATGATGCGCAAATCATTCGAGTCCTGGATGGACTCTCAGCTGGCACGGGTGGAGTGCAAGCTTGACGAACTGGTGTGCGCCAATGTGCCGGCCGGCCTCGGCGAGGTGATGCGCTACGGAGTTCTGGACGGTGGCAAACGTCTGCGTCCCCTGCTGGTGCTGGCGGCGGCGCAGGCGTTGCGTGCCGACGGTGAGGCCGCCCTGCGAGCGGCCTGCGCGGTGGAATTGATCCATGCCTACTCGCTGATTCACGACGACATGCCCTGCATGGACAACGACGTGCTGCGCCGTGGCAAACCCACCGTGCACGTCAAGTACGGTGAGGCCCAGGCCATGCTGGCTGGCGATGCGATGCAGGCACTGGCCTTCGAGGTGCTGACCCCCGACGAAGATGCCGGTGGGGGGAATCCGGTGGCGCCGCCGCTGCAGGCCCGCCTGTGTTCCCTGCTGGCCCGTGCTTCCGGCGTCCAGGGCATGGCCGGTGGCCAGGCCATCGACCTGGCCAGCGTTGGCCAGCCGCTGGATGAGGCCTCACTGCAGGACATGCACCGGCGCAAGACAGGGGCGCTGCTGCAGGCCAGTGTTCAGATGGGGGCCGCCTGTGGCGGCGTCGGTCTGGATTCGGTTTCATGGGATGCGCTGACAGAGTACGGGGCTGCGCTGGGGTTGGCCTTCCAGGTGGTCGATGACATCCTGGATGTGACCCAGGGCTCCGACGTGCTGGGCAAGACCGCCGGCAAGGACGCAGACCAGAACAAGCCGACCTACGTGTCCGTGTTGGGCCTGGACGGAGCGCGGCGGCGTGCCGACGCGCTGCACCAACGCGCCCGCGCAGCCCTGGAGCGAAGCGAGGTGGCCGACCGGCACTGGCTGGTCATGCTGGCCGACCGGGTCGTCGAGCGCCAGTCGTGACCGGGCGCACACCGAAGCAGGTTTCGAAGAACATCATCCCGACATGAACAGTCCTCACGCTCGCCCCATGCTCCACCGCGTGCACAGCCCGGCCGATCTGCGCCGCATGAACCGGGTCGAACTCAAGCAACTGGCCACCGAACTGCGCGAGGAGCTGCTGCAATCGGTGTCGCGCACCGGCGGACACCTGTCGTCCAACCTGGGTACGGTGGAGTTGACGATTGCGTTGCACCACGTTTTCAACACCCCGGAGGACCGACTGGTGTGGGACGTGGGCCACCAGACCTACCCGCACAAGATCCTGACGGGCCGCCGCGAACGCATGGCGACCCTGCGGCAGCTCAACGGCCTGTCCGGCTTCCCTCGCCGCGACGAAAGCGAGTACGACACCTTTGGCACAGCCCACTCGTCCACCTCCATCTCCGCTGCGCTGGGCATGGCGATCGCTGCCCAGATGAAGGGCGAGCGACGGCGGGCGGTGGCCATCATCGGCGACGGTGCGATGACCGCAGGCATGGCCTTCGAGGCGCTGAACAACGGAGGCATGGCCCATGCGGGCAAGGTGCCCAACCTGCTGGTGGTGCTCAACGACAACGACATGTCGATCAGCCCACCGGTGGGCGCACTGAACAAGTACCTGGCCCGGCTGATGAGCGGCAGTTTCTATGCGGCGGCCCGCGAGGGGGCCAAACAGGTGCTGAAGAACGCACCGCCGCTGTTCGAGCTGGCGCGCCGCCTGGAGGAGCATGCCAAGGGCATGGTGGTGCCGGGCACCATCTTCGAGGAGCTGGGATTCAACTACGTCGGCCCGATCGACGGCCATGACCTGGATGCCCTGATCCCGACGCTGGAGAACCTGCGCGACAAACCGGGTGCCCAGTTCCTGCACGTGGTGACCAAGAAGGGCTACGGCTACAAGCTGGCCGAGGCGGACCCGATCACCTACCACGGCCCCGGCAAGTTTGACCCGGCCGTGGGCATCGTCAAGCCGGCTACAGCACCGAAGCCCACCTTCACTCAGGTGTTCGGCCAGTGGCTCTGCGACATGGCGGCAGCTGACCCGAAGCTGGTGGGCATCACCCCGGCCATGCGTGAGGGTTCCGGCATGGTGGAGTTTCACCGCCGTTTCCCGGAGCGATACCACGATGTGGGCATCGCCGAGCAACATGCGGTGACCTTTGCTGCCGGGCTGGCCTGTGAAGGCTTCAAGCCGGTGGTGGCCATCTACTCCACCTTTCTGCAGCGCGCCTACGATCAAATGATCCACGACGTGGCCTTGCAGAACCTGCCGATGGTTTTTGCACTGGACCGTGCGGGGCTGGTGGGTGCGGATGGGGCGACGCATGCCGGCGCGTATGACATCGCCTTCACCCGCTGCATTCCGCAGATGGCGCTGATCGCTCCGGCCGACGAGCCGGAGTTGCGCCGGGCATTGACCAGCGCCTATCGGCACGACGGTCCGGTGGCAGTTCGTTATCCGCGCGGCAGCGGTGTGGGTCTGGCTGCGGGCAGTGACCTGGAGCCATTGCCCTGGGGGCGGGGCGAGCTTCGCCGCGAGACGTCCGCATCGCCCGGCAGTCGGCGCCGACTGGCCATCCTGGCCTTCGGGACCTTGCTGTACCCGGCGCTGGAGGCGGCCGAAGCCCTGGATGCCACGGTGGTCAACATGCGCTTCGTCAAGCCGCTGGACGAGGAGCTCCTGCTCTCCATCGCACGCAGCCACGATGCCCTGGTGACGGTGGAAGAAGGCTGCCTGCCCGGAGGCGCTGGTGCTGCGGTGCTGGAGTCCCTTCAGTCGGCCCAGCTGAACCTGCCGGTGCTCACGCTGGGCCTGCCGGACCGGTTCATCGAGCACGGTGATCCGGCGCTGTTGCTGTCCATGTGCGGGCTGGATGCGGCGGGGATCGAGGCATCGATCCGGGCGCGTTTCCCGACGGCGGTGGCGGCAGGGCACCTGCGCACGGTGGCCAACGCCTGAATCCGGCCCGTCTGGATACCTGACTGGTGGCTCGACCGGCTGAGCCGTTGTGACCTGCGGACCTGGGGGCATCACCCCGCCGGAGCAGCGAGTGTGCGGCGCTGGCACACTCCACGGCTGGAACTTGAACATGAACGACCGTCTCCATACCTCTGCCCCCCTGTCTGCCGGGACCCGGCATATTCCCGATACCCAGAGCGAGCAGGACCTGCGCCATCTGGCCATCCAGCGGGTGGGTGTGCGGCGGCTCAGGTATCCGCTGTCGATCGAGGTGGGTGGCGACGTCTGCCCGACGGTGGCAGAGTGGACGCTGGACGTCGCGCTGGCGGCCGAGCACAAGGGCACCCACATGTCCCGCTTCGTGGCCTGGCTGGAGTCGCTGGATCGTCCCCTCGATGCCGCGTCGCTGCGCAGCGAACTGCCGGCCATGCTGGACCTCCTGCATGCGCAGGAAGGGCACATCGAGGCCCGGTTTCCCTTCTTCATCCGCAAGCGTGCGCCGGTGTCCGGCGTGGCCAGCCTGCTGGAGTACCGCGGCGGCTGGGCGGCGCAGCAACGGGACGGTCAATTGTCGGTTTGGGCCGAGGCGGTGGTGCCGGTCAAGAGCCTGTGCCCCTGCTCGAAGGAAATCTCCGACTACGGGGCTCACAACCAGCGCTCCGAAGTGAGTCTGCGGCTGGAACTTCTGGAGCCGATGGCCTGGACCGAGATCGTCCGGTTTGCCGAAGAGAGTGCCTCCAGCGAAATCTGGGGCCTGCTGAAGCGGCCTGACGAGAAGTGGGTGACCGAGCGCGCCTACGAGAACCCGAAGTTCGTCGAAGATCTGGTGCGGGATGTGGCGCTGCGCCTCAATGCCGAACCGCGCATCGGCCGTTATGTGGTGGAGGTGGAGAACTTCGAGTCCATCCACAACCATTCTGCCTGGGCGCGCATCGAGCGCTGATTCCAGGATCCCGGTGCTGCTTCATTGGCAGCGCCGGAGTGGCCTTCAGGCCGCCTCTGGCAGGAAGCGGCGCATCGACCGACACACGGCCTGGGGTGAGGCCTGTTTGGCCACCAGCAGATCGGCATCGACCTGAACCGATTCGATCTGCGACACGTCTTCCGGTCGGTCGAGCAACAGCACCAGAGCCGCATCCCGGCGTTGTCTGCGCAGGTCCTCGGCCAGTTGGGGCAGGCGAGCCAACCCGCACCAGGCCAGATCGACAAAGACCAGGTCCGCTGCACCCGTGTCGTGAGCGGCGTCGGCACGACGCAGCGTGATCCGCGCGGACAGGCTGCGCAGGGTGTCGCTGAGTCCTTGGAGCAGGGGCGGCTGGTCGCTCAACAGCATGGCTTGCATGGGGGCTCTCTTGGTCGAATCGTCTGGGGATGAAAGACATCGTAGCCACCCGTATCAAGGGGCGTCTCCCCCCGATGGGGGAGGTCTGCCGCGTCCGAGGAGGGCGCCCTGCGGCGGTCCATCCCCCGCCGCCGCAGGCTGAAGGATGCCCGCCTACAATGGTTCGATGATTTCGCGCGAACCTACCCTTGAGCGGCTGGCGGTGGCCAGCGACCTGCTGCTGTCTCCCTTCGGGATGGACGAGTCCTCTCTGACAAGGGCGCTGAACCTGATCTCGGCACATCGCATCGACGATGCGGACCTGTACTTCCAGTACACCCGCAGCGAGGGCTGGAGCCTGGAGGAAAGCATCGTCAAGAGCGGCAGTTTCAGCATCGACCAGGGCGTGGGCGTGCGTGCGGTGGCGGGCGAGAAGACCGCCTTTGCCTACTCGGACGACATCTCCGAGGCCGCTCTGTTCGACGCCGCGCGCACGGTGCGCAGCATTGCCGCTGCCGGTCAGAGCCGGCGCGTGAAGATTGATTCGCCCCGCCAGGTTGCTCCCAGCCGCGCTCTGTACGGCGGCCTGGATCCGATCGCCACGCTCGACAGCACGCAGAAGGTGGCGCTGCTGGAGAAGGTCGAGAAGCTGGCCCGCGCCAAGGACCCGCGCGTCGTTCAGGTGATGGCCGGGCTGGCGGGCGAATACGACGTGGTGCTGATCGCCCGTGCCGACGGCACCCTGGCCGCCGACGTGCGCCCGCTGGTGCGCGTGTCGGTGACCGTGATCGCCGAGCAGGACGGCCGCCGCGAAGTGGGCTCCTCGGGCGGCGGCGGGCGCTTTGGCTTCGCCTACTTCGATGACGCCCTGCTGGAAAGCTACGTGGATCGCGCCGTCAAGTCGGCGCTCACCAACCTGGAAAGCCGCCCGGCGCCGGCCGGCGAGATGACGGTGGTAGTGGGCCCCGGCTGGCCGGGCGTGCTGCTGCACGAGGCGGTGGGCCACGGCCTGGAGGGCGATTTCAACCGCAAGGGCTCCAGCACCTTCGCCGGGCGCATCGGCGAGCGCGTCGCTGCCAAGGGCGTCACGGTGCTGGACGACGGCACCATCGCCGACCGACGTGGCTCGCTCAACATCGACGACGAGGGTTGCCCCAGCCAGCGCAACGTGCTGATCGAGGACGGCATCCTCAAGGGCTACCTGCAGGACTCGCTCAACGCCCGCCTGATGAAGGTGGCGCCCACCGGCAACGCACGGCGCGAGAGCTACGCCCACGTGCCGATGCCGCGCATGACCAACACCTACATGCTCGCCGGCGACCGGGACCCGCAGGAGATCATCGCCTCGATCGACCGCGGCCTGTACGCCACCAACTTCGGCGGCGGGCAGGTGGACATCACCAGCGGCAAGTTCGTCTTCTCGGCCAGCGAGGCCTTCTGGGTCGAGAAGGGCAAGATCCTCTACCCCGTCAAGGGCGCCACGCTGATCGGCAACGGGCCGGAGGCGATGCAGCGCGTGTCGATGATCGGCCGCGACCTGGAACTCGACTCGGGCGTGGGCGTGTGCGGCAAGGAAGGCCAGAGCGTGCCGGTGGGCGTGGGCCAGCCGACGTTGCGCATTGACGGGCTGACGGTGGGCGGCACCGCCTGAATTCCCCCGAGCAGGTTTGCCGAGCGCGTCGTCAGCCTCGCGCCAAGTTGGCCGTGCTACATTTCATCGCTATGCATCGTCCGGCCTTCTTCTTCGGCTTTTACTTTTGGTTCTCGCACCGCACCGGCGGAGGAGAGGCCAGCGTACAGTCCTAGCAGAACGCTCGCAGATCCAGGAAACCGCCGGAACCCCGGCGGTTTTTTTTTGCCCTGCACAACCCGCATCCCGTCCTCAGCTTCTTCATCGATTTCGGAGACCTTCGTCATGAACGCAAAAGCCACCCAACTCACCGCCGACAGCTGGCCGGCCCCCGTGGACAAGACCTCGCAGACCGATGACGAAAGGATCCATGACGTGACCCCGCTGCCGCCGCCCGAGCACCTCATCCGCTTCTTCCCGATCCGGGGCACCCCGGTCGAGTCCCTGGTGGCCGACACGCGCCGCCATATCCGCCAGATCATGCACGGCAAGGACGACCGGCTGCTGGTGGTGATCGGGCCCTGCTCGATCCACGACCCGGCCGCTGCCCTGGAATACGCTCGCCGCCTGCTGCCGCTGCGCCAGAAGTACGCCGGCACGCTGGAGGTGGTGATGCGGGTCTACTTCGAGAAGCCGCGCACCACGGTGGGCTGGAAGGGCCTGATCAACGACCCCTACCTCGACGAGAGCTACCGCATCGACGAGGGCCTGCGCATCGCCCGCCAGCTGCTGCTGGACATCAACCGCCTGGGCATGCCCGCGGGCAGCGAGTTCCTCGACGTGATCTCGCCGCAGTACATCGGCGACCTGATCAGCTGGGGCGCGATCGGCGCGCGCACCACCGAGAGCCAGGTGCACCGCGAGCTGTCCTCGGGCCTGTCGGCACCGGTGGGTTTCAAGAACGGTACCGACGGCAACCTGAAGATCGCCATCGACGCGATCCAGGCCGCGTCGCGCCCGCACCACTTCCTGTCGGTGCACAAGAACGGCCAGGTGGCCATCGTCACCACCAAGGGCAACCAGGACACCCACGTCATCCTGCGCGGCGGCAAGACCACCAACTACGACGCTGCCAGCGTCGCTGAAGCGGTGAAGGAACTCGAAGGCGCCAAGCTGACCCCGAACGTGATGGTCGATTTCAGCCATGCCAACAGCAGCAAGCAGCACGAGCGGCAGATGGTGGTGGCTCGCGACATCGCCGGCCAGATCGCTGCGGGCAGCCGCCAGGTGTTCGGCGTGATGGTGGAAAGCCACCTCGTCGGCGGCGCCCAGAAGTTCACCCCTGGCAAAAACGACGTCGCCAAGCTGACCTACGGCCAGAGCATCACTGACGCCTGTATCGGTTGGGAGGATTCCGAGCAACTGCTGGAAATCCTGCACCAGGCCGTCAAGGCGCGGCGCGGCTGAGGCGGTAGCATTCACCCGTGTGAAATCAACAGGTCTTGGTCATGAGTGCAGAGGTGATCGTCAGTTTTGGTGCGGATCAGGACGTCCGCTTCGTGGTGGAGGCCCTCATGGACTCGTTTGAGGCCAGGGCTTGGCTGGATGGCGAGTTTTTGGCGCTGGGATGCGAACCGATGCGTGCCTCCGGCAAGGTGCTGGTCGCAGACAAGCTGCTTTCGGTGGCCGATGCGGCGGGGATCGATCGTTTTCGGGACCCGATCTGGGGCCCTGCTTTTGCCCGAGCGGCGGCGGGCGCTGCCCAGCGCACGATGCTGCGCATCGACTTGCCGGGTCACAGCGTCAACTACTGACCGCTGCTACTGGCGCCTGCCGTGCCGCGCGGGCCTGCTCGCGCGGCAGCAGGGCTTCTGGAAGCTGGGCCCAAAAGCACGAAGGCCGCACATGGAGCGGCCTTCGACGTTTGTCCTGGTCGGGGTGAGAGGATTCGAACCTCCGGCCTCTACGTCCCGAACGTAGCGCTCTACCAGGCTAAGCTACACCCCGAAGTTTGCCGAACTGCTTTGATTTGCTCGGCTGGCTGTTGACTTGATTGTCTTACGACTTTCTATCAACTGCCTGAACACATAATTGTAGTAGAGCTTCCTTGAACTGGGAAGGGGGTAGAGAAGAAATTTGTTGTGCGGCCTTCTCGGCTTCACTGCGCGCGGCTTGCCTTGTGGCTTCGAGCGCACCCGTGGAGCGAACGATGTCGACGATGGCGGGCAGGCGTTCCACCTCGCCCTGCTCGATCGCCTGGCGGATCAACTGCCGTTGTTCTTCGCTGCCTCGTTGCATGGCCACCAGCAGGGGAAGGGTGGGTTTGCCTTCGCGCAGGTCGTCCCCAACGTTCTTGCCCAGTTCTGCGGTGGCGCCTTCATAGTCCAGCAGGTCGTCCACCAGTTGGAAGGCTGTGCCCAGGGCGCGACCGTAGGCGGCGCAGCGTTCTTCCACTTCGCTGGGGCTGTCGGCCAACACCGCGCCCAGTCGGGCGCTGGCTTCGAACAGCTTGGCGGTCTTGTAGCGGATCACCCTCAGGTAGTCATCGGTGCTGATGTCCGGGTCGTGCATGTTCAGCAACTGCAGCACTTCCCCTTCGGCGATCACGTTGGTTGCATCGGCCAGCACGTCCAGCACGCGCATTCGATTCACCGACACCATCATCTGAAAGGCGCGTGAGTACAGGAAGTCGCCGACCAGGACGCTGGCAGCGTTGCCAAAGAGTGCATTGGCCGTCTCCCGGCCGCGACGCAAGTCGGACTCGTCGACCACGTCATCGTGCAGCAGTGTGGCAGTGTGGATGAACTCCACCGTTGCGGCCAGTTCAAAGCGCTCTGGCCCCTCAAAATTCAATGCGCGAGCCAACAGCAGCACCAGCAGCGGGCGGATGCGCTTGCCCCCCGCATTCACGATGTAGTGCGAGATCTGGTTGATCAGCGCCACCTCTGAGGTCAGCCGGCGGTGGATCACGGCGTCGACCTGTGCCATTTCCGGGGCCATCAACTGCAACACCGTGGCGGGGGACGTGGAGGCGGAAACGGCGATCGAGCTCACAAGTGTTCAGGAGAAGGTGACGCCGGTTGGCATGCAATTGGAGCGGGATTATAGGAAGTTGGTTACACCGGAAGTCTGGAGCAGAGTCACCTTCACGCTTTGGCTCGGTGGTTGGCGTGTTTTTGCGCTGTGTACTGCCTCGTGCTCAGATTTTTTGTGCTAACATCGAAAGCTTCGTCGGCTTTTGGGTGCCTTCTGTGCGTCCGGCGTTGGCGAGATTGCAGGCGGCTGCTGCACCCGAGGTGTTGCGGCCTTGAAGGATGGGCTCGGCGAAGTCGGGCCGTGAAAGGGCTGATATGTACGCGGTCATAAAAACCGGTGGCAAGCAATACAAGGTTGCTGCCGGCGAGAAGATCAAGGTAGAACAGATTGCTGCGGAAGTTGGCCAAGAGATCGTGATCGACCAGGTTCTGGCGCTGGGCAGCGGCGCTGAACTGAAGGTGGGCACGCCCTTGGTTGAAGGCGCAACGGTCAAGGCGACCGTGCTGGCTCATGGCCGGCACGACAAGGTTCGCATCTTCAAGATGCGTCGTCGCAAGCACTACCAGAAGCGCCAGGGTCATCGCCAGAACTTCACCGAGCTGCAGATCGCAGCGGTGCTGGGCTGACACCCGGTTCAACCATCGTCTCACGGAGCTGAAACATGGCACAGAAAAAAGGCGGCGGTTCCACACGGAACGGCCGCGACTCCCAGCCGAAGATGCTCGGCGTCAAGGCCTTCGGTGGTGAACTGGTGAGCGCCGGTTCCATCATCGTGCGCCAGCGCGGTACCCGTTTCCACGCTGGCCCCAACGTCGGCATGGGGCGTGATCACACCCTGTTCGCCCTGGTCGACGGCAAGGTGTCCTTCACCGAGAAGGGCGCACTGAACCGCAAGACCGTGGTGGTGACGCCGGCCTGACGCCGCGCGCTTGCCCGAGCGACGAGCCCCGGTCTGCCGGGGCTTTTTGCTTTCCGGATCGGCGTGGCGGCCGCATGATGTTCGCTGGGCGCAGGGCGTTCGGCACCAGGAGGTTTCATGAAGTTCGTCGACGAAGTGACCATCGACGTGGCCGCCGGCAATGGCGGTGCTGGCTGCTGCAGCTTTCGCCGGGAAAAGTTCATCCCCTTTGGTGGGCCCGACGGCGGCAACGGTGGTCGGGGCGGGCATGTGTATGCCCTTGCGGACCGCAACCTGAACACCCTGGTCGACTTTCGCTACACCCGCCGCCATGAGGCGCGCAACGGCGAATCCGGCCGGGGAGCCGACCAGTTCGGTGCCGCCGGGGAAGATGTGGTGCTGCGCATGCCTGTGGGCACCATCATCTCCGACGCAGAGACCGGCGAGAAGCTCGCCGAGCTGCTGACCCACGGCGAGAAGATCATCCTCGCCAAGGGCGGGGATGGCGGCTTTGGCAACCTGCACTACAAGACCAGCACCAACCGTGCGCCCCGACAGAAGACCCCCGGCTGGCCGGGTCAGGTGTTGGCGGTCAAGCTGGAGTTGCGGGTGCTGGCCGATGTGGGTCTGTTGGGCATGCCCAACGCGGGCAAGTCCACGCTGATTGCGGCCATCTCCAACGCGCGACCGAAGATCGCGGACTATCCCTTCACCACCCTGCACCCCAACCTCGGTGTGGTGCGGGTGGGGCCGAGCCAGAGCTTTGTGGTCGCGGACGTTCCGGGGTTGATCGAGGGCGCTTCCGAGGGGGCCGGGCTCGGTCATCTCTTCCTGCGCCACCTGCAGCGCACCCGCGTGCTGTTGCATCTGGTCGACTTGGCACCCTTTGACGATGCAGTCGATCCGGTGGCGCAGGCCAAGGCCATCGTCAAGGAGCTCAAGAAGTACGACGAGTCGCTGTATGACAAGCCGCGCTGGCTGGTGCTCAACAAGCTGGACATGGTTCCGGCCGAGGAGCGTGCCGCCCGTGTGAAGGACTTCGTCAAGCGCCTGCGCTGGAAGGGGCCTGTGCACGAGATCTCCGCCCTGACCCGCGAAGGCTGTGAGCCGCTGGTGCGTGCGCTGTACCAGTACCTGAGCAGCCTGAATCCGCCGGCCGAAGTGGATGTGGATCCGCGTTTCCCGGCACCGACCGAGGTGGTGGATCCTCCTGCTCCGCTGGATCCCGAGGATCCCCGGTTTCGCTGATCCTTTCGAACGACAAATCACCTGCCTGCCGATCGAGGCGAAGCCATGAGTGAGATCCTGAAGAATGCCCGCCGCATCGTGGTGAAGGTGGGCTCCAGCCTGGTGACCAACGAGGGCCGGGGCCTGGATGCCGAGGCAATCCACGCCTGGTGCGTGCAGCTGGCCGCGCTGGTGCGCCAGGGCCGCGAGGTGGTGATGGTGTCCTCCGGCGCGATCGCCGAGGGCATGAAGCGCCTGGGTTGGGCGACCCGGCCGAAGGAAGTGCACGAGCTGCAGGCCGCCGCGGCCGTGGGCCAGATGGGCCTGGCGCAGATCTACGAGACCTCCCTGCGCCAGCAGGGACTGGGCAGCGCCCAGGTGCTGCTGACCCACGCCGACCTGGCCGACCGCGAGCGCTACCTGAACGCCCGCACCACGCTGCTGACGCTGCTGGAACTGGGTGTGGTACCGGTGATCAACGAAAACGACACCGTGGTGACCGACGAGATCAAGGTCGGCGACAACGACACCCTGGGCGCGCTGGTGGCCAACCTGGTGGAGGCCGACGTGCTGATCATCCTGACCGATCAGAAGGGCCTGTACTCGGCCGATCCGCGCAAGGACCCCGACGCCCAGTTCATCCACGAGGCGCAGGCCGGCACACCCGAGCTGGAGCAGATGGCCGGTGGCGCCGGCAGCTCCATCGGCAAGGGCGGCATGATCACCAAGATCCTGGCGGCCAAGCGCGCTGCCGGCAGCGGTGCCTCCACCGTGATCGCCTGGGGCCGCGAGAAGGATGCCCTGCTGCGCCTGGTGGCGGGCGAATCGATCGGCACGCTGCTGGTGGCCACCACCGCCAAGCAGGCCGCACGCAAGCAGTGGATGGCCGACCACCTGCAACTGCGTGGTGCGGTGGTGATCGACGATGGTGCGGTGCTCAAGCTGCGCGACGAAGGCAAAAGCCTGCTGCCCATCGGCGTGGTCGAGGTGCTGGGCGAATTCGCTCGCGGCGACGTGATCGCCGTGCGTTCACCCGCAGGCACGGAGATCGCCCGCGGACTGGCCAACTACACGGCCAGTGAGACCCGCCGCATCGCCCGCAAGCCATCTTCGCAGATCGAAGGGCTGCTGGGCTATGCCAACGAGCCGGAACTGATCCACAGAGACAATCTCGTCCTCGCGTGACAGCCGGACTCTTCACCCCCCTTTGAAAAAGGGGGGTTGGGGGGATTTGACCGGCCTCCCAGAAATCCCCCTCGGTCCCCCTTTTCCAAAGGGGGAGGTAAGAGATCCTCAGCCCAGCTGCGGCGCCAGCGCCCGCCGCGCTTCGTCATCCGACAGGCCGGTGCGCGTCGCGTAGTCCGCCAGCTGATCCTCGCCGACCTTGCCGACGTTGAAGTACACCGCCTCGGGGTGCGCCAGGTAGAAGCCGCTCACCGAGGCGGCGGGCGTCATCGCCAGGCTCTCCGTCAGCCCCATGCCGATCTCGGGCGCGTCGAGCACCTCAAACATCGCGCGCTTGACGCTGTGGTCCGGGCAGGCCGGGTAGCCGGGCGCCGGGCGGATGCCGCGGTAGGCCTCCCGGATCAGCGCCTCGTTGCTCAAGGACTCGTCCGCGGCATAACCCCAGAACTCGCGTCGCACGCGCTGGTGTGCGTACTCCGCGAAGGCCTCGGCCAGGCGGTCGGCCAGGGCCTTGAGCATGATGGCGCTGTAGTCGTCGTGGTCGGCCAGGAACTGCGCTTCCTTCTTCTCGATGTTCAGGCCGGCGGTGACGGCGAACAGGCCGATGTAGTCGGCCTTGCTGCCCTTGGGCGCGATGAAGTCGGCCAGCGAGCGGTTCGGCCTTGGCACGCCGTCGATCACCGGGCGCTCGGTCTGCAGGCGCAGCGGCTGCCAGCGCAGCAGCACCTCGGAGCGGGACTCGTCGGCGTAGACCTCGATCACGTCGTCGTCCACCGTGTTGGCCGGCCACAGGCCGATCACGCCGCCGGCCTGCAGCCAGCGGCCGTCGATCAGGCGCTGGAGCATGCGTTTGCCATCGCTGAAGACGCGGGTGGCTTCAGCGCCGACGACCTCGTCCTTCAGGATGTCCGGAAACTTGCCGGCCAGGTCCCAGGTCTGGAAGAAGGGCGCCCAGTCGATGAAGTTCGCCAGCTCGGCGAGGTCCTGGTTGCGCAGCACGCGCCGGCCCAGGAACTTCGGCACGGGCGGCGCATAGGCCGCCCAGTCGATCGGGGCCTTGTTCGCGCGGGCCTGGGCCAGCGTGACCAGCGGGGTGGCCTTCTTGTTGGCGTGCTGGTCGCGCACGCGGGCGTAGTCGGCGTTCAGCTCGGCGATGTACTTCGCGGCGCGCTCGTCGGAGAGCAGGTCCGAGCACACGCCCACCGAGCGGCTGGCGTCGGGCACGTAGACCACCGGCCCCGTGTAGTTCGGCGCGATCTTCACGGCGGTGTGCACGCGGCTGCAGGTGGCGCCGCCGATCAGCAGCGGTGTGCCCTTGGCGCGGAAGTACTCGTCGCGCTGCATCTCGGCGGCGACGTGCTGCATCTCCTCCAGGCTGGGCGTGATCAGGCCCGACAGGCCGATGATGTCCGCGCCTTCCGCCTTGGCCTTGGCGAGGATGTCCTGGCACGGCACCATCACGCCCATGTTGACGACCTCGAAGTTGTTGCACTGCAGGACCACCGTGACGATGTTCTTGCCGATGTCGTGCACGTCGCCCTTCACGGTGGCGATGACGATCTTGCCCTTCGGTCTGACGTCGCCGCCGGCATCCTGCATCGCCTTCTTCTCGGCCTCGATGGTGGGCAGCAGGTGCGCCACGGCCTGCTTCATCACGCGGGCGGACTTGACCACCTGCGGCAGGAACATCTTGCCCGCGCCGAAGCGGTCGCCGACGATGTTCATGCCCGCCATCAGCGGGCCTTCGATGACGTGCAGCGGGCGCCCACCCTGGGCCGCAATGGCCTGCCAGGCCTCTTCGGTGTCGGCCTCGATGAAGTCGGTGATGCCGTGTACCAGCGCGTGGCTCAGGCGGTCCTCGACGCTCACCGGCACCTCGGCCGTGCCGCGCCAGGCCAGCTTGGCGCTGTCGTCCTTGGCGGCGCCCTTGGCGGATTCGGCGATCTCGATCAGGCGCTCGCCCGCGTCCTTGCGGCGGTTGAGGACCACGTCTTCAACGCGCGTGCGCAGTTCGGGCTCCAGGTCGTCGTAGACGCCCACCATGCCGGCGTTGACGATGCCCATGTCCATGCCGGCCTGGATGGCGTGGTACAGGAACACGGTGTGGATGGCCTCGCGCACCGGCTCGTTGCCGCGAAAGCTGAACGACACGTTGGACACGCCGCCCGACACCTTGGCTCCCGGCAGGTTCTGCTTGATCCAGCGCGTGGCGTTGATGAAGTCGACCGCGTAGTTGTCGTGCTCCTCGATGCCGGTGGCGATGGCGAAGATGTTCGGGTCGAAGATGATGTCCTCGGGCGGGAAGCCGACCTCCTCGACCAGGATCCGGTAGGCCCGCGCGCAGATGTCGATCTTGCGCTGGTAGGTGTCGGCCTGGCCGGCTTCGTCGAAGGCCATCACCACCGCGGCGGCGCCGTAGCGCTTGACCAGTTTGGCCTGGCGCTTGAACTCGGCCTCGCCTTCCTTCATCGAGATCGAGTTGACGATGCCCTTGCCCTGGATGCACTTCAGGCCCGCCTCGATCACCTCCCACTTGGACGAATCGATCATGATCGGCACGCGCGCGATCTCGGGCTCGCCGGCGATCAGGTTCAGGAAGCGCACCATCGCGGCCCGGCTGTCGAGCATGGCCTCGTCCATGTTGATGTCGATGACCTGGGCGCCGTTCTCGACCTGCTGGCGCGCCACGGCCAGGGCCTTCTCGTACTCGCCGGCCAGGATCATCTTGGCGAACACCCGGCTGCCGGTGACGTTGGTGCGCTCGCCGACGTTGACGAACAGCGAGCCGGTACCGATCAGGACCGGTTCCAGTCCGGACAGGCGCATCGGCGGCGGCGCGTCGGTGCTGGATGCGGCAGGGGTGTCGGAGGAGGTGATGGCAGTCATGGGCGGGTCAGGCAACCGGTGCCCGGGGCACCAGCGGTTCAATCAACCCGGTCTCACGTTCACCCAGGGCTCACCCAGGGACCTGCGCGAGGCCGGGTGAGCGTCGTTGCAGGGGCTGGCGCGGCCAGCCTGCCCCGAGCCTGGCGGCGCTGGATCACTTCAGCCGCCGTTGCAACGCCCCTCGGGAAGCGCGAATTGTAGTGAGAGCCGCCCGTTCCCGCCGGGCCTGCTGCCCTGTGAAGGCAGGCGCCAAGGGGTTGCAGCGCTTGCACCCGGAAATGGGTCACGCGGCGGAGAACGAAGGACAATCGGGGCGTGAAAATGTCGCGTCCTCATTCTTCTGTGCACTCGTTCTCTTCAACGGAGACGGCCTCGCGCCGCCGCCTTGGCCGTCGTGCCGGTTCGCTTGTGCTTGTGGCGCTGGTGTTGGGACATGCCGGCTGGATGGCCGGCTGCACCTCCCCGCCGAGCGGCGGCATTCTGTTGAAGGAGCCCTCTGCCCTCGCGCAGTTGCATGCCCGGCTGGAACGCGAGTTCGCCGGCACCCCGCTGGAGTTGCGCTGGACCGAAGCCGATGGCCCGCCTGCCACTCAGGTGCTGCGCATCGTGCTGCCGCAGCCGCATGGATTCGACGCCGGTTCGGCTGCGGTCCGACCGGCACTGGCGGCGGTGCTGGACCGCGTGGCCGACGCCGGCCGCAAGCAGCCGACCTGGGCCCTGCGCTGCAGTGCGCCGTCGGATGCGCGCAAACCACCGGCGCAGGGCATCGACCGGGCGGGTGCAGTGCGCGACTATCTGGTGCTCAAGGGTCTGGCGGCGGCCCGATTCACCGCGCCCCAGGCGGCGCCGAGCACCAGCACTGAGTTGACCGTGTCCGCGCGGGAGCTGCCGAACCCACGCTGAGGCCACCTGGGCGAGCAGGCTCAGGCAATCCGTCAATCACTCGATCGAAAGTCAGTCAGCCAGTCAGTCTTGCCGGGCACGGCTGGATCGGGTCCAATCAAGAGCCGTGGCCTTCCCTGGCCGTTCCCGTTGCCCCTGCAGCGCCGCCATGTCCCCTGCCGCTTCACTGGCCGCAACGCCCACCGAGTTGCTGCTGTTGCGTGAACGCATGCCACTGGCCATGGCGCCAGGCTGGCCCGCCGACGGCATGGCCGACCCGCAGCAGGCCTCGGCCCGGCTGGCGCGTGAGTTCAGCCCGCATCGGTTGCAGCTGATCGGGCCGTCCGGCGATTTCTGCATGCGTCTGTGCACCGGGCGGGTCGGCTCGCTGGCCATCTCCTCACTGAGCTTCAGCTCCGAGGTGGAGCTGGCCCAGCGGGCGGCGCGCACCTTCTACCTGGTCTCGACGCAGCTGAGCGGGCGCAGCGAAGTCGCTGCTGCCGGGCGCCGCTGCGATCAGGGCGGTGCCGGCCTGGTGATGGTCGACTCGGCCACCCGCGACGTCGTCAAGCGGTTCAGCGCCGACAGCGAACGCCTGCACGTGCGCCTGGAGTGCGACGCGGTATCGGCCTTTTGTGCCCAGCTGCTCGGCCAGTCCCTGACGCGGCCGCTGGAGTTCGAACCGGTGATGGCCGAAGGCAGCAGCGCCCAGCGGCGCTGGTTTGTGGTGGTTCAGCTGCTGCTGGACCACGCCTGCATGCCGCTGCCGGCGGTGCTGGCGCCGCGCGTGCACCGCCAGCTGGAGGAGCTGGCGATGCTGACGCTGCTGACCGAGCACCGCCACAGCTACAGCGAGCGGCTGGCCGCCCCCGTGCCGGCCCTGGCGCCGCGTCATGTGCGCCTGGCCGAGGAGTTCATGCGTGCCCACATCGCGCAGGCACTGACGCTGGCCGACATTGCCGCGGCCGCGCGTGTGAGCATCCGCACGCTGAGCGCGGGTTTCCAGGCCTGGCGCGGCAGCAGCCCGATGCGCGTGCTGCGTGAGCTGCGCCTGGACGCTGCGCGGGAGTGGCTGCAGCGCGGCGAGGTCAGCGTGGCCGATGCGGCGCTGTGCTGTGGTTTCGGCCACCTCGGTCGCTTCGCCGCCGAGTACCAGCGCCGCTTCGGCGAGCCGCCCTCGCAGACCCGGCGCCGCGGCTGAGCGCCGGGGGCGGTGGCGCGTGACGCCGCCGCCGGCCAGGCACCGCACCCGATCTCTGCCGGAATCGGCTGAGCGCTGCCGCAATCGGCTCGTCGCGACGGGGAGGGGTGCCTAAGCTGGGGTCACCTTCCTTCGGCCCGTTGACGCCATGACCCACCCCGCTGCACGCGCTGTACCCGCTGTACCCGCTGCGCTCTACCTCGGCCTCGACCTCGGTTCGTCGCGCACCAAGGTCGTGCTCATCGATGCCGCCGGTGGGCTGCGTGGCCAGGCGGTGCGCAAGTCGGGCATCGACTTCGCGGTCACGGCGCGGGCCTGCCTGGCCCAGGCGCTGGAGATGGCGAGCGCCGGCAGCGGTGACATCGCCGCGGCGGTGGCCACCGGCTACGGGCGCAGCAACGTGGCCTTCGTCACCGAGGAGACCAAGACCGAGATCGGCTGCCTGGCACGCGGGGGCTACCACCTCTTTCCGCAGGCGATCTCGATCATCGACATCGGCGGGCAGGACAACAAGGTCATCAAGGTCGGTGCCGACGGCCGGCGCCAGTCGTTCAAGATGAACCGCAAGTGCGCCGCCGGCACCGGGGCGTTCCTGGAGGAGATGGCCAGTCGCCTCGACGTCTCGCTGGAGACGCTCAACGCGCTGGCCGCCGAGGCCACCGAGATGATCAAGCTCGGCAGCTACTGCACTGTGTTCTCGGCCACCGAGGTGCTGGAGAACATCCGCGCCGGTCGCCGCGTGCCCGACATCGTCAAGGGCCTGTTCTATTCGGTGATCAAGCGGGTGCTGGAGATGGACTCGCTGACCGATGGCGTGGTGATGACCGGCGGGGTCGTCGCGCACAACCCCTACCTGGCCGAGATGACGGCCGGGCTGATCGAGCGGCCGGTGCGCCTGCCCGCTCAGCCCCAGTTCGTCGGCGCCCTGGGCGCCGCCCTGTTTGCACGGGACGCAGCGGCCGGCCAGGTCGCCGCCGACGCCCCACCTGACCAAGGAGACTGACGATGTCCACCTCACCCACCTCACCCACCGCGCGCAAGACGATCCAGGCCACCGAGCTGATGGGTCGCATCATGCGGGAGTATTTCTACGACCTGAACGATGCCGCCGTCACCGGGCGGCGCAAGGTGGCCTGGTGCACCAGCGTGGGCCCGGCCGAGCTGCTGCGCGCGCTGGGCTTCGCGGTGTACTTCCCCGAGAACCACGGTGCGATGCTGGGCTCCACGCGCCAGTCCACCGAGCTGATCCCGGAGGCGAACGCCGCCGGCTACTCGCCCGACATCTGCTCCTACCTGACGGCCGACATCGGTGCCTGGCTGAAGCAGCGCACGCCGCTGTCCAAGGCCTACCCGGGCATCGAGCGCGTGCCGCGTCCGGACGTGCTGGTCTACAACACCAACCAGTGCCGCGATGTGCAGGACTGGTTCGGCTGGTACGCCCGTGAGCTGGGCGTGCCGGCGCTGGGCATCTCCAGCCCGAAGAACGTCAACGACGTCACCGAGGGGCTGGTCGAGGACGTCGCGCGCCAGATCGAGGCCCTGGTGGCGCCGCTCGAAGCCATCGTCGGGGCGCGGCTGGACATCGACCGCCTGCGCGAGACGGTGGCGCTGTCGCGCCGCTGCAGCGAAATCTGGCGCGACGTGCTGGAGACCGCGATGCACTCGCCCGCGCCGCTGACCTTCTTCGACGGCACCATCCACATGGGGCCGGCGGTGTGCCTGCGCGGCACTCAGCAGGCGCTGGACTACTACGCCGTGCTGCTGGCCGAGTTGCGCCAGCGCGGTACCGACGGCGTGGGCGCGGTGCAGGGCGAACGCCTGCGGCTGTACTGGGAGGGCATGCCGGTGTGGGGCCGGCTGCGCCAGCACTCGGAGATGTTTGCCGCGCTGCGCACGGCGGTGGTGGCCTCGACCTACTGCAGCAGCTGGATCTTCCCGGCCTTCGATGGCGCCGACCCCTTCCGCAGCATGGCGCGGGCCTACCTGGAGCTGTTCATCGTGCGCGCCGAGCCCTACAAGGAGCGCTATCTGGCGGACATGCAGCAGCGCTTCAAGGTCGACGGCATCATCTTCCACGACGCCAAGACCTGCCCCTACAACTCGAACAACCGCTACGGCCTGCCGCAGCGCCTGCAGGCGAGCACCGGCGTGCCCTCGCTGGTGCTGTCGGGGGATCTGAACGATCTGCGCTGCGTCTCCGACGAGCAGACCAAGATCAACGCCGAGGCCTTCGTCGAACAACTGCTGGAGTGCGCATGACGCTCGATGCCCTGTTTCGTCCGCGCTCAGTCGCGGTGATGGGCGCCTCGGCGCGTGAGCACAGCATCGGCCATTCCGTGGTCCAGAACCTGCAGACCTTCGGTTTTCGCGGCCCGATCTACCCGGTGCACCCCAGTGCCGCCGAGATCCGCGGTCTGCCGGCCTACCCCAGCCTGGGCGCGATCCCCGGCCCGGTGGACCTGGTGCACATCGCCATCCCTGCGGCCCAGGTGCCGCAGGCCATGGCGGAGTGCGGCGCCAAGGGCGTGCGCGCGGTCATCATCAACTCGGCCGGCTTCAAGGAAACCGGTGCCGAGGGCGAGCGGCTGCAACAGGCCTTCCTGGCCGAGGCGCGGCGCCACGGCATCCGCGTGCTGGGGCCGAACTGCCAGGGCATCATCAACACCGACCCGCAGTTGCGCGCCTACTGCAACTTCACCAACACCCACCCGCGCCCCGGCACGGTCTCGCTGGCCGCGCTCAGCGGTGGCGTGGGCGGCTTCATCCTGCAGGGCCTGGCCGACATCGGCGTGGGCCTGCGCATGTACGCCTCCAACGGCAACGCCTGCGACGTCTCGCTGGCCGAGATCCTGCGCTACTGGGGCGATGACCCGGGCACCGAGGTGATCGTGCTGTACACCGAGGGCTTTGCCGACCCGCAGGCCTTCCTGGAAGCGGCTGCCGAGGTGGCGCCACGCAAGCCCGTGCTGGCGATGAAGGCCGGGCGCACCGAGCGCGGTGCCAAGGCGGCCGCGTCGCACACCGGCGCGCTGGCCGGGGTGGACATCGCCACCGAGCTGATCTTCGAGCAGACCGGCATGCTGGCCTTCACCGATGAGGGCGAGATGATCCGCGCCGCGATGGCGATGGCCACGCAGCCGGTCCCGCGCGGCCCGCGCGTGGGCATCCTCACCAACACCGGCGGGCCGGCGGTGATTGCCACCGACGTGCTGGTGGGGGCCGGGCTGGAGGTGCCGGCCCTGTCGGCGCGCTCGGTCGAGCGCCTGCGTGCCGCCCTGCTGCCGCAGGCGGCGGTGGACAACCCCGTGGACGTGATCTCCACGGCCGGGCCGGAGCACTTCCGTGCCGCGCTGGCCGTGCTGCTGGACGACGCGGACATCGACGCGATCTACCTCTGCCTGGTGACGCCATCGTTCACCGACACCCAGGCCATCGCCCGCGAGGTGGTCGCGGCCAGCCGTCAGCGCCGCAAGCCGATCGTCTGCAACTTCATGACCGACCTGGCGCAGGAGCGTTTCCGCCTCACCCAGGGCATCCTGCGGGACGGCGGTGTGCCCTGCTACGCCCACCCCGGCGAGGCGGCGCGCGCGCTGGCCGCGCTGGATCGCTGGCGCCGCCTGCGCGAGCGCCCCCGCGACCAGCCGCGCCACTTCGACGACGTCGACCGGTCGGCGGCCCGCGCGATCGTCGCGGCGGCGCAGCGCGACGGGCGCCGCCAGCTCGCGGCCGACGAGGTGGCGCGCCTGTTCGAATGCTGGCGCATCCCGCTGGCGGCCTGGCGCATCGCCGCCGATGCCGAGGCGGCGGCCGCGGCGGCGCAGCAGATCGGCTTCCCGGTGGTGCTCAAGATCGACATCGCCGCGGCCAGCCACAAGAGCGACGTGGGCGGCGTGCAGCTCAACCTGGCGGATGCCGACGCGGTGCGTGCGGCCGCGCTGGACATGCAGCATCGCCTTGCCCACCTCGGTGAGCTGCGCTTCCTGGTGCAGCAGCAGCTGCGCGGCGGCCAGGAACTGATCGTGGGGGCGACGCGTGCGCCGGGCCTGGGCCACCTGCTGATGTTCGGACTGGGGGGCATCCACGTCGAGGTGCTCAAGGACGTGGTGTTCCGGCTCGCCCCGGTGGGGCCGGTGCAGGCCCGCGCGATGCTGGGCTCGATCCGCGCAGCCGCGCTGCTCGGCGGCGTGCGCGGCCGCCCGGCGGTGGATCAGGCCGCGTTGGTCGAGCTGATCGAGCGCGTCTCGGCGCTGCTGGCCGACCTGCCGATGATCGACGAGCTGGACCTGAATCCGGTGCTGGCCTTCGCCGAGGGGGTCTGCGCGGTGGACGGGCGCATCAGCCTGTGCGCGCCCACCTGACCTGCCGGATGCCGGGCGGGCCGCCTCAGGCGGCGAGCAGCCCGGTGAAGGCCTGTGAGGGCTGCGCATGCACGCAGCGCGGGCGGTAGCGGCCCACGCGCTCGGCGATCGCGCGGATGTGGTCCGGTGTGGTGCCGCAGCAGCCGCCGGCAATGTTGAGGAAGCCGTCGCGGGCGAACTCCTCGACCAGCCGTCCTGTGACCTCCGGCGTCTCGTCGAAGCCGGTGTCGCTCATCGGGTTGGGCAGGCCGGCGTTGGGGTAGCAGGAGATGGCGGTGTCGCCGGCGATCTTCGACAGCTCCTCAATGTAGGGCCGCATCAGCGTGGCGCCCAGCGCGCAGTTCAGGCCGATGGCCAGCGGCCGGGCATGGCGCACGCTGTGCCAGAAGGCGCCCACCGTCTGGCCGGAGAGGATGCGACCGGAGGCGTCGGTGACGGTGCCGGAGATGATCACCGGCAGGCGTTCGCCGGTCTGCTCCATCAGCTCGTCGACGGCGAAGATCGCGGCCTTGGCATTGAGCGTGTCGAAGATCGTCTCGATCAGGAAGAGGTCCGCGCCGCCGTCCAGCAGGCCGCGGGCCTGCTCCAGATAGGCGTCCTTCAGCTCGTCGAAGCTGGTGTTGCGTGCGCCGGGGTCGTTGACGTCCGGGCTGATTGAGGCGGTGCGCGGCGTCGGGCCGATCGCGCCGGCGACGAAGCGCGGCTTGTCCGGCGTGGAGAACTTGTCGCAGCACTCCCGCGCCAGCCTTGCGGCGGCGACGTTGAGCTCATAGGCGACCTCGCCGAGCCGGTAGTCGTCCTGGGCGACGCGGTTGGCGCCGAAGGTGTTGGTCTCGATCAGGTCTGAGCCTGCGTCCAGGTACTGCTCGTGGATGGCGCGGATCACGTCCGGCCGGGTCAACACCAGCAGGTCGTTGTTGCCCTGCAGGTCCACCGGATGGTCGGCGAAACGCGTGCCGCGGAAATCCGCTTCGCTGAGCTTCCAGCGCTGCACCATCGTGCCCATGGCGCCATCGAGCACCAGGATGCGTTGATTCATCAGGGCCGGAAGGGCTGCGGCACGGGTGTAGGTGGGCTGGGACATGGCCGGGATTGTACGGAGCAGCCGTCTGATGGGTGCTGCGCCGCAGTTCACACCGACCGTGTCGAGTGAGGATTGAGTGGTGTCTGGCGCGGCGTCTGAACAACGGGTTCGCAGTCAGTACTTCGTCAATGTTGCGCTGCGACAATCGCCTCCTTACCGAGGAGGTCTTGCCATGAACTGCATGTTGCCGCCGGCCGCCTGGCTGAACACCGAACGAATGAATGACCCGTTGTCGGCCTGGAAGAGCATGGCCGACCACTGGAACACCTGGGGCGCAGCCTGGACGGCCCCCTGGTCGACATGGGCGGCACTGCCCGCCCAGCCCTGGACCGCCACGTTGCAGGGCAGCCTGCCGTGGTGGCTGGCGCCTTGGGCGTTCCCGACCTCCTGGTGGGCGACGACGACGGTGTCATCCGCGCCGGTGCAGCCTGCATCCAGTGGTTCCACCGGTGTGGCCGTGGAAGCGGCTGCGGTCACTACTCTCCTGCCCGTCGCGCGCATCGAGCCCGCTGCCGCGACCCCCGACGACCTCACCCGCATCGAAGGCATCGGGCCGAAGATCGCGGAGATCCTGAAGTCCGGCGATATCCGCACCTTTGCCGAGCTGGCCCACACCGCTGTGCCGCGCCTGCTGGCCCTGCTGGAAGCCGCCGGGCCGCGGTATCGCCTCGCGCGCCCCGACACCTGGAGTGAACAGGCCGGCCTGCTCGCCCGAGGTGACGAGGCCGGTTTTGCCGCGTTGGCGGCGGCCCTGCGCGGCGGCGTGCGCGCCTGAGGGCCTGGCCGACGCCCTGAGCGGCTAACGCCCGGACCGTTGCGGCGGGCGGGCAGGGGCAAGGCCCGGCGGGTCGGTTCACTGCTTCAGGAACCCCATCCCGCGACGCTCGCGCACCTGAGGCTTGACCCGGTGCTCGCTCTCCAGCTGGGCGAGGAACTCGTCCGGCTCGAAGCCGCAGCCGAGGATGTCCACCTGCCGTTTCACCGCGGCAAAGTCTCCCGCGGCCAGTTGATCGAGCTGGGCCAGGCGCTGGCGCTGTTCGGGGCTGAGCCGGATGCCTTCTCCCGCCAGGGCTTCGGTGATGAACATGCGCTCGCGCTGCTCGCCGTTGAGCGGCAGGAAGCGGATTTTGAAGGTGAAGCGCCGCAGCGCTGCCTCGTCGATGTCCTCGAACAGGTTGGTGGTGCAGATGAAAATGCCGGCAAAACGCTCCATGCCCTGCAGCATCTCGTTGACCTCGCTGACCTCGTAGTTGCGCTCGGCGCGGCGGCGACTGCGCATGAAGCTGTCGGCCTCGTCGAGCAGCAGCACCGCCTGCTCCTGTTCGGCCGCTTCGAACATGCGCGCCATGGCCTGTTCGGTTTCACCCACATACTTGCTGACCAGGTCGCTGGCCTGGCGGACCATCAGCCTGCGACCGAGTTCGCTGGCGATGTGTTCGGCCAGCGCGGTCTTGCCGGTGCCTGGCGGCCCGTAGAAGCACAGCGCGCCGTGACCGCGGCGCAGCAGCGCCTCGACGATGCGTGGAATGGGGAAGCGGCTCTCCACGTTGAGCAGGCCCAGGTCGTACTGAGTCACCACGGGGCGCGCGCCGCGATCGCTGCGTTCGGTGCTGCCCAGGGCCTTGTCGGCGTGGGTCAGCTGGCGCTCGATCAGCGCTTCCAGGCGGAGATCGGCGGCCCCTGCTGACGGCTCACCCGCCTGCGCATCGATCAGCCTTGCAAAACGCACCGCGGTGCGGATCTGCGCTGGCGTGAGGGCGCTGCGCTGCGACAGGCGCTGAGTGAAGTCTGCACTCACCTCCACACCGGCGAGCGCCTTGCGGACGAGTGCATCGCGTGCGCCCGGGGGCGGTGACTTCAGCTCCAGGTGGTACTGGAAGCGGCGGCGAAAGGCCGTGTCGATCTGCTCAATGCGGTTGGTGACCCAGATCACCGGCACCGGGTTGGTTTCCAGGATCTGGTTGACCCAGGCCTTGCCGTTGACCGAGCTGCCGGCCAGGCTCTCGCCGCCGTGGTTCTCCAGTCGAGCCATCAGCTGGGCGGCGTCGGCGCTCACGGCGGGGAACACGTCCTCCACTTCGTCAAACAGCAGGGCCACGCCCGCACTGCCCTTGAGGAAGACCTGGCTGATCTGCAGCGAGCGGTAGCGATCACGCCCGGACAGTGAATTGCCCTCGCGATCGGCATATTCCACCTCATAGAGGTCCAGACCGGCGGCCTGTGCCGCCACGCGGGCCAGCTCGGTCTTGCCGGTGCCTGGCGGGCCGTACAGCAGCAGATTGACACCCGCCTCCCGGCGCTGCACCGCATGGCGCAGCAACGTGGTGAGCAACTCCACTTCGTCGGCCACGTAGCCGAAGTCACCCGGCGTCAGCTCGCTGCGGGTGGCCGGGCGGGTGAACACCGCCATCAGGTCCTGCCGGTCGCGATACTCCCGCATCAGCACCGGCGGCAGTTGGTCTGAAACCTTCATCAGGTCGGCCAGATCGGTGATGTTGTGCTCGGAGATCAGGTTCTCCACCATGCCGATGCGCTCCAGCCGGCTGCCGCTGCGCAACGCGTCGGCCACATCCCGGGCATCGACGCCGGCCACTTCGGCCAGGGTGGCGTACGCCTCCTGGGCGCTGGCGACCTTGAACTCCACCAGCAGGCCGCGCAGTTCACGCTGGGACCGCGCCAGCGTGCCGTAGAGCAGCAGGGCGCGTTCGGCCGCGTTGAGTTGCAGCAGGGCGGCCAGGCGGTCCACGTTGTCCTGCACCAGGGAGCTGCCGTGCTTCAGGCTGCCGGCCAGCCAGTCGTGGGTGCAGCCAAACACCGCCAGCAGGTCCTTCGGTGCGTCCTTGATGTACTCGTCCAGGTAGAAGAAAAGGGTGTTTTCCTCGTAGGGGCCGCACCAGGCGCCATGCCTGGCCAGGAAGGCTGCATCGTCCAGGGCCTCATGGCCCGCCCAGGCCGGGTGCTGATGCAGACGCCGGCCGAGGAAGGCCCGCAGTCGGCCGAGAACGGTCACCGGCCAGACCAGTTGCCGGGCGATGACGCCCAGCAGGCTGTTCCAATCCCGCCGCCCCGCCAGGCGATGGGCATGGCGCAACGTCAGGCTGAGGATGAAGCGGGCGCTGAGGCGGTCGAGCACCGAGGAGTCGATGGCGCAACGGGGCACCACGAGGCCGCGCGCCACGGCGCGCGAGCGCGACTTGCGCTGCGTGCTGCCCTCGGACTCTGGACGGATTTCCTTGCGCATCGACCCCTCCGCGCTGCAGTCCGAGGGGAGAAACGCATCGCCCCAGGCATCGGCTGCCGGCGCGCGGATCTTCGCCCTATCCCGCATGGCTGCGCAAGATCAAGGGAACGGGAATCCTGCGGGCCCGTGCCGCGCCGGCCTCCGGCAGCGCGCCCAGGGCGGGACGACCGATTCAGTGCAGCAGCACCGGCTGCTGGGCCAGGACGGTGTAGGCCGAAAGGTAGTCGTCGATTTCTTCGGCGCTGGGAGACTGCTGGATCAGCGCCTCCACCCCTGCCTTGAAGTACTCGGCCAGCGTACCCTCGATGAAAATCTCGCGGCGCGACTGCTTGTCGACGATCTCGTAGCCCCCGCGGCGCGGTGCTTCCACCCCGTCGTGAGCCCAAGCAGGGGACGAAGCCGCTTCAGCCACCTCGATGTGGACCACCGCAAAGTTTTCCGAGTTGTAGAGCATCTGCATGGACAAACTCTCCTTGAGGTGTCATATGGAGTCCGTGGCACCGGGTTTCAAGTCCCCGCCCTGCTCAGGGGCCAACCGGTTGCCAGCCGGTGAGGCGCAGCACCAGTGGATCGCCGCGGGGCTCCCGAAGTTCCACCCGCACCGGCCAATGGCCGCGCTGCGGGTCGGTCCAGATGTCGGCGCGGGTGTCAAAGGGTTCGTCCGGCACCCGCGACAGGTGCAGCTGTCCTTGCTCGCTGCGGCTTTGCAGCACGAAGATCCAATGCTGCACATCGCCCCCGACGGCCGCGACGTCCAGCCCGATGCGATCACCCTGGGTCGGTCCGGGGGCGGGCCACGCACTCAACAGGCCGGCCATCTCCACCAGCCAGCTCAGCCGATCCTGGGTGCCCGGGCGCAGTGCCAGCGATTGGCTGCGGGTGGAAAAACGCAGCCGGTCCTCTGCGACGACAGCTCCGGTGCCGCTGTTGTCACCCTGACGCTCGATGGTGAGAGCCCTTTCGCTGCGGCCCAGGCGCCGCTCGCTGTGTCGGCGGGGTGCGAGGCCACAGGCGTCAAAAAGTCCGTCGCTGCGCTGCAGCAGGATGGTTCCGACCACCGGCAGCCGTCCCTCCAGTTTGAGTCGGTAACGGTCGGGCAGGTGACGCCACTCCAGCTGGCCTTCGCCATGGATGCCGCCGCGGTCGAGGCTGTAGCGCACGTTCACCGAAGGCGGCAATTGCTCCTGAGGAACGGCCGGACAACCAGGTGTTGCTGCAAATCGTCCGGTCGCCGGTCGGCCTGGTGCGGTGGGCGCTGTTGCAGCAGGAGCCGGGTCGGTTGCCATGGACGGTTGGGCCTCTGCGGTGTGGTCGATGGGCGATGCTTCGATGGCGCGTGAGTGTCTGGAGGCGCCAGGCTCTGCTGCCGGGGATCCTGGAGCGCGGGCCCCGCTGCGTCGGCCAGAGGACGCGGCCGATGTGCTGGACTGAGCTGTGACCACTGAGGCCTGCACGTCGGGCTGCTCCGATCGTTGAGCGGTAGAGGTGGCAGCATGGGCATCGGCCGCCGACGGACCGGAGGCCTTCGGCGCTGGCAGCAGCACGGTTGCAGGTCGGGTTTCCAAAGGAGGGGCCGGGGCCTGCACTGCGGTGTCGAACTGCGGGGGCTGCAACAGCCACAGGTGCACAGCCGCCACGGCCAAGGCCAGCAGCAGGGCACCTGCAAGTCGGCGCCATCGTCGGTTCAAGGTCATCGGAACACAGGGGCCGTGGAGCCGGCCGAAGCTGCGGGTCCCGAAATCTACAATGCGCCGCCTCGCTTTGACCGGTCTCCTGCATCGACGATGAAACTCGCTAGTTACAAAGACGGCTCCCGCGACGGGCAACTGGTGGTGGTCTCGCGCGATCTGGGGCTGGCGCACTATGCCACCGGCATCGCGACCCGGCTGCAGCAGGTGCTGGACGACTGGAACTACCTGGCGCCTCTGTTGCAGGACCTGTCGGAGACCCTCAACCATGGCAAGGCCCGCCATGCCTTTGCCTTTGAGCCGCAGTTGTGCACTGCCCCCTTGCCACGGGCCTTCGGTCGCACCCTGGCAGGCGCGTGGCCGGCTCACCGAGCGCTGCGGGCGCAGGCCGAAGGCAAGGACGCACCAGTGGACCTGAAGGTCGATCCGGTGACGCGGTTGTGCCCGGGAGACTGGGGCGTGGGGGCCTGTGACGACATGCTGCTACCTGCCGGTGTGACCCAGCCGGAGGTGGCCGCTGGGCTGGCGGCGGTGGTTGCCGATCTGCCGGCCGGTGTGGCGCCGGACCTGGCGTTGGAAGGCATCCGTCTGCTGATGTTGTCCGTTGACTGGAGCGCCCTGCCTTCGATGGCGGGCGATCCGGCGACGTCGCTTCTTCCCTTTGCGTCCCATTGGGCTCCGGTGGCCGTGACGCTGGACGAAGTGGGCGGAGGCTGGCAGCGCGGACGACTGCACGCCAACCTGCGGATGCACTGCCGGGGGGAGGCGTGGGGCGACATTGACTGCGCCCAGGGCATGTACTTCCATTTCGGGCAGCTCATTGCGGACGCAGCCCGATTGCGTCCGCTGCGCGCCGGCAGCATCGTCTCGGCAGGGCCGGTGAGTGGACTGCCTTCGGGTCTGGCCAGCGCCTCCTGGGTCGAGCGGGCGGCGCGAATGCAGTTGGCACGTCGGGAATGGGAGACGGCGGCAGCAGACACAGCGGTCGAGCAGGCAACGACCCCGCGGCGGCGCAAGCAGCCGACCACCCCGGCCCCGTCGGACGATCATCAGGCTCCAGCGGCACTGCGTGATGGGGACAGTCTGCGCATCGAGGTGTTCGGCACCGACGGCATGAGTGTGTTTGGCGGGATCGAGCAGACACTCCTGATGCAGCCTGGTGATTGAAACGTCGCAGGCATGGGCAGGGGTCGGTTCCGGGTGACACCACCCCGGGCGGCCGGCACAATCGTTTCACGGATTGCAGGATCCTATGCCTCACACCCCCCCTTCCTCCCTTTTCCATTCCTTGACTGCCAGGAGACTTCCGTGACCGACAACAGCTACGCCCAGGCCTACACCGATGCCTTCAGCAAGTTCGTGCCCGGCTTTGACTTTCTGCAGGGACTGGTGAAGAACGCCGGTCACACGCTGCCCACGGTGGGCCAGTGGATCGCCCCGGTGCTCGACCCGGCGGAATTGGACAAGCGCATTGCCGAGTTGCGCACGGTGCAGTTCTGGCTGGAGCAGAACGCCCGCATGATCGGCGCCACCATCCAGGCGATGGAAGTGCAGCGCATGACGCTGTCGGCACTGCAGGGCATGAATGTGTCGATGGCCGACCTCAGCGATGCGCTCAAGGTGCGGGTGCCGGGAGTGTTCGGTGCGCAGGCGGGCGAGCCGGCGCCTGCACCCAGGGCGGCGTCCCCGGCACCGGCACCTGCTGCGGCACAGAGGTCGCCCGAGAACGACGAGGACCGCCCGACGGTCGGAGCCGGTGGGGCGGTGGACCCGATGCAGTGGTGGGGTGCGCTGACCCAGCAGTTCACCCAGTTGGCCACGCAGGCGATGCAGGCCACGGGGGACGCAGCTCAGCAGGCCAGCCAGGCGATGCAGGCGGCAGGAGCGGCCGCAGCCGATGTGGTGGCTCAGGCCGCACCGGTGGCCGCCGCCGCTGCTGCTGCGGCCGTCGAGCCCCTGTCGAAGGGGGCCGAGATGGCGGCCCAGGTGGTGGCGTCGCAGGTGCAGCAGGCCGCGGAGGGCCCGGTCACCGCCAAAGCAGCGAAGCGGGCTGCCGCCAAGAAGACGACGGCTTCCAAGCAGGCCGCCAAGCCCGCCGCCAAAACCGCAGCGAAGCGATCCGCGCCGAAGGCGAGGGGCTGAATGGCGACTGCCGCATCGGTTGAATGGCCGGCCTTCCGGGTCGGTCACGCCACCCACCCCGATGCCCACATGGCGCTGGCGTTGGCCGCTGCGCAGGTGGAGGCCCAGGCCCAGGCCCAGACCCAGCCCTGGACAGGGACAGGCGTCGCGACGCCCAACCTCGGTTGGCTCTACATCACCGACCGGTACGTCGATGCTGCATCGACCTTGCTGCGCGAGCTGCGCCTGCGCTGGCCTGGGGTGGCATGGACGGGCTGCGTCGGCATCGGCGTGGCCGCCAGCGGGGTGGAGTACTTCGACGAGCCAGCACTGGTGTTGATGCTGGCGGCGCTGCCGCAGGGCAGTTTTCGGCTGTTCAATGGCCAGCATCCATTGCCCCGGGGTCTGGCGCACACCGCACTGGTGCACGCCGATGGCGCCGAAGCCGACCTGCAGACCCTGGTGGGCGAACTGGCTGAACGGACCGACAGTGGTTACCTGTTTGGGGGGCTGACGGCCTCGCGGGGGCGGAACCTGCAGTTCAGTCTGCCGGTCCAGGTGGCGTTGGATCCCGAGGGAGAAGCCGCTGGCCTCTACGAGGGGGGCGTGTCGGGTGTGGCTTTTGACGCGGGGCTGCCATTGCTGTCGCGAGTGACGCAGGGCTGCCAGCCGGTGGGGCCGGTGCGCCAGGTGACTGCGGCGCAGAACAACCTGGTGCTCGGCCTGGATGGGGAGCCGGCTCTGCCAGCACTGCTGGCCGATCTGGGAGTGACGTTGGACGACCCGAAACAGGCGTTGCCCAGGCTGCGTGCCACCCTGGCCGGGCTGACCGATTCGCGCGACGACATGCTGCTGCGCGCCGGACAGTTTGGCGCCGACACACGGGTTCGACATCTGATCGGGCTGGACCCGCTGCGCTCCGGGGTCGCACTGGCCGACCGGGTGGAGGCGGGCATGCGGCTGGCCTTCTGCACCCGCAACACGGAAGCTGCCCGACGCGATCTGGTGCGCATCTGTGCCGAACTGCGCGAGGAGCTCTGCCCGGAGGAGGGCGACGGGATCGCTTCGGTTGGGGCCGGAGCGGTGCTTCGACCCGAAGACCGGGTGGCCGGGGCGATCTACGTCAGTTGCTCAGGCCGGGGCGGGCCCCACTTTGGCGCGCCATCGGCTGAACTGCAGTTGATCCGCCATGCCTTGGGGGATGTGCCGCTGGTCGGCTTCTTTGCCGGTGGGGAGATTGCACGCAGGCACGTCTACGGCTACACCGGCGTGCTCACGCTGTTCCTGAAACGTGCCTCCGGACAGGGGTGAATCCGCCAGCGCTTCACGATTGCCATGCCCTCTGGTCAGACCGATTCCTGCAGGGCGCTACATTTCCACCTGCGTGACTTGCCGCGGCCCGATCGGCGTGCGGACCCGCATCTCAGCCTCAGACTGCAGCGGCTGCGCCCTGACTGGCCGGCCTGTGAAGACTCCCAACCCATGAATGCTCCTGTGCCGCGTGACGCCCTGGCTGCAGCCGCCTCATCTGCAGGGGTCGGTCCGGCTGTGGCCGAGTTCCCGGACCCCGGACCGGCCGAACGCCGCAGCCGGCAGGCTGAGGTGGTCACGGCGCTCAGTGCCGTGTTGCCGACCTCCCTGCTGCTCTGGCAGGAAGAGGACACCATTCCTTACGAATGTGATGGGCTCACGGCCTACCGTGAGCGGCCGCTGGTGGTGGCACTGCCCGAAACCGAGGAGCAGGTGCGTGCGGTCCTGAAGGTGTGCCATCGGCTGCGGGTGCCGGTGGTGGCCCGGGGGGCGGGCACCGGCCTGTCCGGTGGCGCCATGCCGCATCGCATGGGTGTGACGCTGTCGCTGGCCCGCTTCAACCGCATCCTGCAGATCGATCGGCGTTCGCGCAGCGCTCGAGTGCAGTGCGGCGTGCGCAATCTGGCGATCAGCGAGGCTGCATCCCCTCACGGCCTGTACTACGCGCCGGACCCGTCCAGCCAGATTGCCTGCACCATCGGTGGAAACGTGGCGGAGAACTCCGGCGGTGTGCACTGCCTGAAGTACGGACTGACCCTGCACAACGTGCTGCGGGTGCGCGGTTTCACGATGGAAGGCGAGCTCGTGGAGTTCGGCTCGGAGGCGCTGGACGCTCCCGGCCTGGACCTGCTGCCGCTGGTGGTGGGCAGCGAAGGCATGTTGGCGGTGGTGACCGAGGTCACCGTGAGGCTGGTGCCCAAGCCCCAACTGGCACGCTGCATCATGGCCAGCTTCCCTTCCGTGCAGGCCGCCGGCGAAGCGGTGGCCCAGGTCATCGCCGAGGGCATCATTCCTGCGGGCCTGGAGATGATGGATCGGCCGATGACCGCTGCCGTGGAAGACTTTGTCCACGCGGGGTATGACCTCAAGGCAGCGGCCATCCTGCTGTGCGAGAGCGATGGCACAGCAGAGGAAGTGGAGGAAGAGGTCCGTCGCATGACCGAGGTGTTGAGCGGCTGTGGTGCCAGCCGGCTGGAGGTCAGCCGCGACGAGGCGCAGCGGTTGCGATTCTGGAGCGGCCGCAAGAATGCCTTTCCGGCCAGCGGGCGCATCAGCCCCGATTACATGTGCATGGATTCGACCATCCCGCGCAAGCGTCTGGCCGACATCCTCACTGCCATCGGTGAGATGGAAAACCGCCATGGGCTTCGCTGCGTGAATGTCTTTCACGCGGGAGACGGCAACCTGCATCCGCTGATCCTCTTCGACGCGAACCGGCCGGGTGAACTCGAGCGCGCCGAGGCCTTTGGTGCGGAGATCCTGGAGACCAGTGTCAGGCTGGGCGGCACGGTGACCGGCGAACATGGCGTTGGCATCGAGAAGATCCGCTCGATGTGTGTGCAGTTCTCGCCTGAGGAACGCGAGCAGATGGCGGCGCTCAAGCGGGCCTTCGATCCGGCCGGGCTGCTCAATCCAGGCAAGGTGATCCCGACGCTGCACCGCTGTGCGGAGTACGGGCAGATGCATGTGAAGAAGGGCCTCCTGCCCTTCGCCGAACTGCCGCGCTTCTGATGCACGGCGGGGCGAACCGAACCATACAGACCACATGAGCAAGGCGTTGAACAGCCTGGTGGAACGTGTGCGCGCCGCTCGGGAGGCGCGCACTCCACTGGCCATCCGGGGGGCCGGAACCAAGTCTTTCTACGGCGGGGCCGTGAAGGGCGAGACGTTGGACGTGCGTGAGCTGTCCGGCATCAGCAGCTACGAACCCAGTGAGCTGGTGCTGACCGCCCGCGCCGGCACGCCGCTGGCCGACATCGAGGCGGCGCTGGCCGAGCGCGGGCAGTGGCTGCCGTTCGAGCCCCCTCATTTCCCCGATCCGGAACGTCCCGGCCTGCGTGGCGGCACCATCGGCGGGGCGGTGGCTGCAGGCCTGTCCGGCCCGTCGCGCAGCAGTGTCGGCAGTCTGCGGGACTTTGTGCTGGGTGCCACCCTGCTCAACGGCCAGGCGGAGGTCCTGAGTTTCGGCGGGCAGGTGATGAAGAATGTGGCCGGCTACGATGTGTCGCGGGTGCTGCCCGGGTCGCTGGGCATTCTCGGTGTCATCTGCGAGGTGTCGCTGAAGGTTCTGCCGTTGCCGCCAGCGTCCGCGACGCTGCGCTTCGATTGCAGCGAGGCCGAGGCGATCGAGCGGCTGCAGGCCTGGGGCGGCCAGCCACTGCCGATTCAGGCCAGTGCCTGGTGGCAGGGCGCGCTGGTCGTGCGGCTGGCCGGAGCCATGGCGGCAGTTCAGGCCGCGGTCCACAAGATGGGCGGCGAGGGCATCGATCCTGTTCTGGCACAGCGCTTCTGGAACGGCATGCGCGACCAGACCGACGAATTTTTCGCCGAGTCCCGCCGGGCGTTGGCCGACGGCGCTGCGCTTTGGCGTCTCGGGGTGCCGGCGGGGACAGAGCCGTTGCAGCTCGTCGGAGAGCAACTGATCGAGTGGGGCGGCGCGCAGCGTTGGTGGGTCACGCGTGAGCCGGCTCAGCGCGTGCGAGAACGGGCCAGTCGTGCAGGGGGCCATGCCACTCTGTACCGCGCTAAGGACAAGGCGCAGCAACTGGGGGCGGGCGGATCGGTGTTTGCCCCCCTGACCCCCGCGCTGGATCGCATCCACCGTGAGCTGAAAAAGGCCTTTGATCCCGTTGGCGTCTTCAATCCGGGCAGGTTTTACCCGGGGCTGTGAGCGCTGGACGTCTCCTCTCCTGCAGCGATCTGACTCCCGGACGAAGTCCCCCGGACGATCGCGACCCATATCCTCATGCAAACCCAACTGGCCCCCGAATTCAGTGGCACCCCGGACGGCGACGCGGCCGAAGCCATTCTGCGGCGGTGCGTGCACTGCGGCTTTTGCACGGCCACCTGTCCGACGTACCAGTTGCTTGGCGATGAACTGGACGGTCCGCGCGGACGGATCTACCTGATCAAACAGGTGCTGGAAGGCGCTGCGCCGACACGCAAGACTCAACAGCACCTGGACCGTTGCCTGACCTGTCGCAACTGCGAGACCACCTGTCCGTCGGGTGTGCAGTATGGGCAGTTGATCGAGGTGGGGCGGCGCATCGTTGATGCCAAGGTGGACCGGCCAGCCTCCGAGCGCCGGGTGCGGTGGCTGCTGCGCGAAGGCATGACCTCTTCGGCCTTTGCGCCCGCCCTCAGACTCGGCCAAGCGCTGCGCCCGCTGCTCCCCGCTGCGTTGAAGGCCAAGGTGCCTGAGAAGCCCGCCGCGTCGCAGGACCAGGTGCACCGCTGGCCGGCCCGCGAACATCCGCGCAAGGTGCTGCTGTTGCTGGGGTGCGTGCAGCCGGCGCTGGCCCCCAACATCAACAGTGCGACCGCCCGGGTGCTCGACGCCTGCGGCATACAGACCCTGGTGGCCGACGGTGCCGGCTGCTGCGGGGCGGTCCGTGCCCACCTGGGAGACCATGAGCGCGCGCGGGCAGACATGCGACGCAACATCGACGCATGGTGGCCCCTGGTGGAGGGGCTGGGGGGCAGCACTCCGGTGGAGGCGATCGTGGTGAATGCCTCCGGCTGCGGCCTGATGGTCAAGGAGTACGGGCACGTGCTGGCCGATGATCCGGACTACGCCGACAAGGCGCGGCGGGTTTCCGAAGTGGCGAAGGACCTGTCTGAACTGCTGCCGAGCCTGGTGCCTGCGCTGCGACCGAAGGTGGCCTCAGCGCTGCAGCGCCCGCAGGCCTGGAAGACCGTGGGGTTCCACCCGCCATGCACGTTGCAGCATGGGCAGAAGGTTAGGGGGGTGGTCGAAACAGCGCTGTCAGAATTGGGAATGGAGCTGCGCATGCCGAATCGGGATGCGCACCTGTGTTGCGGATCGGCGGGCACCTATTCGGTTCTGCAACCGGAGCTGGCCTTCCAGCTGCGCGACCGAAAGCTGGAGTCGTTCTCCCGGGATGGTCTGCAGGTGATCGCATCGGCCAACATCGGCTGCATTCAGCACCTGCAGAGCGGCTCGGCCTTGCCGGTGCGTCATTGGGTCGAAGTCGTGGATCGCCTGCTGACCCCCGAAAGCCACTCGATTTAGTCGGAATACCACTTGCTCCTCACCCGTAGGTTGAGCACAATAGCGGGCTCCGCTGATGAATGAACTGCAACTGAGTTGCGGATCGGGGTTGGCGGGGCTGCTGGGTGGTTCGAGTGGGGTGTGGTTTGCCTGATTTGGATGCCGGTGGGATTGGAAGAGATTCCAGTCGCATCGAAAGACCTGGTAGTTGACAGGGAAATGTCGAACAGACAATAATCTCTGTCTTCGCTGCTAATCAACGGCGCGACGCGAAAGCAAAACGACCTTCGGGTTGGCTGGCGAGTTGGTTGATTGGTGGTTATTCTTTAAAATTCACAGCCGATAAGCGTGGGCGTTTGAATGGCTTTGTGCCGAAGGTTCTTGAGGAATCAAGGTCTTTATTTCAGACGCTCACGGAAGAAGAAGTGTAGCTGCAGGCTTTAGGTCTGCTGTGAGTCTTCGATTCCGTTGAGTAATTCAAGATCGAACTGAAGAGTTTGATCCTGGCTCCAGATTGAACGCTGGCGGCACGCTTTACATGCAAGTCGAACGGTAGAGGGGCAACCCCTGGGGAGTGGCGAACGGGTGAGTAATGCATCGGAACGTGCCCAGTCGTGGGGATAACTACTCGAAAGAGTGGCTAATACCGCATACGACCTGAGGGTGAGCAGGGGACCGAAAGGCCTCGCGCGATTGGAGCGGCCGATGTCAGATTAGGTAGTTGGTGGGGTAAAGGCCTACCAAGCCTGCGATCTGTAGCTGGTCTGAGAGGACGACCAGCCACACTGGGACTGAGACACGGCCCAGACTCCTACGGGAGGCAGCGGGGAATTTTGGACAATGGGCGCAAGCCTGATCCAGCCATGCCGCGTGCGGGAAGAAGGCCTTCGGGTTGTAAACCGCTTTTGTCAGGAAGAAATCCTTTGGGTTAATACCTCGGGGATGACGGTACCTGAAGAATAAGCACCGGCTAACTACGTGCCAGCAGCCGCGGTAATACGTAGGTGCAAGCGTTAATCGGAATTACTGGGCGTAAAGCGTGCGCAGGCGGTTTTGAAGACAGAGGTGAAATCCCCGGGCTCAACCTGGGAACTGCCTTTGTGACTGCAAAGCTGGAGCACGGCAGAGGGGATGGAATTCCGCGTGTAGCAGTGAAATGCGTAGATATGCGGAGGAACACCGATGGCGAAGGCAATCCCCCTGGGCCTGTACTGACGCTCATGCACGAAAGCGTGGGGGAGCAAACAGGATTAGATACCCTGGTAGTCCACGCCCTAAACGATGTCAACTGGTTGTTGGGTCGGTTTCTACTCAGTAACGAAGCTAACGCGAAGTTGACCGCCTGGGGAGTACGGCCGCAAGGTTGAAACTCAAGGAATTGACGGGGACCCGCACAAGCGATAGGATGATGGTTTAATCCGATGCAACGCGAAAAACCTTACCTACCCTTGACATGGCAAGAATCCTGGAGAGATCTGGGAGTGCTCGAAAGAGAGCTTGCACACAGGTGCCGCATGGCCGTCGTCAGCTCGTGTCGTGAGATGTTGGGTTAAGTCCCGCAACGACGCGCAACCCCTTCCAACAGTTGCTGAAAGGGCACTCTGATGAGACTGCCGGTGACAAACCGGAAGGTGGGGATGACGTCAGGTCCTCATGGCCCTTATGGGTAGGGCTCACACGTCATACAATGGCCGGTACAGAGGGCTGCCAACCCGCGAGGGGGAGCCAATCCCCAGAAAACCGGTCCTAAGTCCGGATCGTAGTCTGCAACTCGACTGCGTGAAGTCGGAACCGCTAGTAATCGCGGATCAGCTTGCCGCGGTGAAGGTTCGGTCTTGTAAAGCACACCGCCCGTCACACCATGGAGCGGGTTCTGCCAGAAGTAGTTAGCCTAACCGCAAGGGCGATTACCACGGCAGGGTTCGTGACTGGGGTGGTCGCTTTAACAAGGGGTAGCCTTATCGGAAGGTGCGGCTGGATCACCTCCTTTCTGAAGATGACAGAGCACGAGAGCTGCACGAGCGCAAGCTTGA
>JADJCH010000011.1 GCA_016703325.1 Burkholderiales bacterium
CGAGAGCGACAAGGCCTCGATGGAGATCCCCAGCTCACGCCGGCGTGGTCAAGGAGCTGAAGGTCGCCCTGGGCGACAAGGTGAGCGAAGGCTCGCTGGTGCTGCTGCTGGAAGTGGCCGGCGCTGCTGCGGCCGACTCGGCTGCTGCACCTGCTGCCGCTGCCCCAGCCCCTGTGGCCGCCCCGGCTCCGGCGCCCGCAGCGCCCGCCCCCGCGGCAGCTGCCGCAGCCACCGGCCCGATCCAGGTGCTGGTGCCCGACATCGGCGACTTCAAGGACGTGGCCGTCATCGAGTTGCTGGTCAAGGTCGGCGACACCGTCAAGGTCGAGCAGAGCCTGATCACGGTTGAGTCGGACAAGGCCTCGATGGAAATCCCGTCGTCGCACGCCGGCGTCATCAAGGAACTGAAGGTTGCGCTGGGCGACAAGGTCAACATCGGCTCACTGATCGCGGTCATCGAGGGCGTCGGCGCCCCCGCTGCGGCTGCCCCGGCCGCCGCTGCAGCACCTGCTCCTGCCTTGGCCAGCGCGCCCGCTCCGGCGACCGCTGCCGCCCTGCCCGCCCACAACCCCGGCACCCCCAGCGCCAGCCTGCCGCACGCCAGCCCGAGCATCCGCAAGTTCGCCCGCGAACTGGGCGTGCCGCTGGCCGAGGTGAGCGGCTCCGGGCCCAAGGGCCGCATCACGCAGACCGACATCGAGTCCTTCGTCAAGGGCGTGATGGCCGGTGCGGTGCAGACCGCCGCGCAGAAGGCCAAGGCCCCGGCCCCTGCCGCCGCGACCGCCAGCGGCGAGGCCTTCCCCGGCCTGCTGCCCTGGCCGAAGGTGGACTTCGCCAAGTTCGGCCCGATCGAGCGCAAGGACCTCAGCCGCATCAAGAAGATCTCCGGCGCCAACCTGCACCGCAACTGGGTGGTCATCCCGCACGTCACCAACCACGACGACGCGGACATCACCGACCTGGAAGCCTTCCGGGTGCAGACCAACAAGGAGAACGAGAAGAGCGGCGTCAAGGTCACGATGCTGGCCTTCATGATCAAGGCCGCCGTGGCCGCGCTCAAGAAGTTCCCGGAGTTCAACGCCTCGCTGGACGGCGAGCAGCTGGTGCTGAAGAACTACTTCCACATCGGCTTCGCGGCGGACACGCCCAACGGCCTGGTCGTCCCGGTCATCAAGGACTGCGACAAGAAGGGCATCTTCCAGATCAGCCAGGAAATGGGCGAACTGGCCAAGAAGGCCCGCGACGGCAAGCTCGGCCCGGCCGACATGAGCGGCGCCTGCTTCACCATCTCGTCGCTGGGCGGCATCGGTGGCCGGTACTTCACCCCCATCATCAACGCCCCGGAAGTGGCGATCATGGGTGTGTGCAAGAGCCAGATCGAGCCGAAGTGGGACGGCAAGGCCTTCCAGCCGCGCCTGATGCTGCCGCTGTCGCTGTCGTGGGACCACCGCGTCATCGACGGCGCGGCCGCTGCGCGCTTCAACGTCTACTTCGCATCGCTGCTGGCGGACTTCCGCCGCATCGTCCTCTGACCGGAGACTGCACATGGCATTGATTGAAGTGCAAGTCCCGGACATCGGCGACTTCAAGGACGTCGGCGTCATCGAGATCCTGGTCAAGCCGGGTGACACGGTGAAGGTCGAGCAGAGCCTGATCACCGTCGAGTCCGACAAGGCCTCGATGGAGATCCCCTCCTCCACCGCCGGTGTGGTGAAGGAGATCAAGGTCGCCCTGGGTGACAAGGTCAACCAGGGCTCGGTGGTGCTGACGCTGGAGGCTGCCGGGGCCGCCGCGGCCGCACCGGCAGCAGCCCCCGCACCTGCTGCCGCAGCTCCGGCCGCTGCGGCACCGGCGCCGGTGGCTGCTCCCGCTGGACCAGCGGGCAGCTACTGCGGCCCGGTCGACGTCGAGTGCGACGTGCTGGTGCTCGGCGCCGGCCCGGGTGGCTACTCCGCCGCCTTCCGCGCCGCCGACCTCGGCCTGAAGACCGTCATCGTCGAGCGCTACGCCACCCTCGGTGGCGTGTGCCTGAACGTCGGCTGCATCCCCTCCAAGGCGCTGCTGCACGTCGCGGCGGTGATGGACGAGGTCAGCCACTTCGGTGACCTGGGCGTGAGCTTCGGTGCCTTGGAGGTGGATATCGACAAGCTGCGCGGCCACAAGGAAAAGGTCATCGGCAAGCTCACCGGCGGCCTGGCGGCGATGGCCAAGATGCGCAAGGTCACCACCGTGCGCGGCTACGGCGCCTTCGTCGGCCCTACCACGTGCAGGTCGAAGAAACCACCGGCAGCAGCCAGGACAAGACCGGCACGACCAAGGTCGTCAAGTTCAAGAACGCCATCATCGCCGCCGGCTCCAGGCGGTGCGCCTGCCGTTCTTCCCGATGACGAGCGCATCGTCGAATCGACCGGCGCCCTGGCGCTCAAGTCGGTGCCCAAGAAGATGCTCATCGTCGGCGGCGGCATCATCGGCCTGGAAATGGGCACGGTGTACAGCACGCTGGGCGCGCGCCTCGATGTGGTGGAAATGCTCGACGGCCTGATGCAGGGCGCCGACCGCGACCTCGTCAAGGTCTGGCAGAAGATGAACGCCCACCGCTTCGACAACATCCTGTTGAAGACCAAGACGGTCGGCGCCGAGGCCACCGGAAGGCATCAAGGTGCAGTTCGAGGGCCTGGATGGCACGAAGAGCGAAGGCCTCTACGACCTGGTGCTGCAGGCCGTCGGCCGCACGCCCAACGGCAAGAAGATCGCAGCGGACAAGGCCGGCGTGGCCGTGACCGACCGCGGCTTCATCCCCGTGGACGTGCAGATGCGCACCAACGTGCCGAACATCTTCGCCATCGGCGACCTGGTCGGCCAGCCCATGCTCGCCCACAAGGCGGTGCACGAGGCGCACGTGGCCGCCGAAGTCATCGCCGGCGAGCTCAAGGGCGACGCCTCCCTGGCCAAGGCCCAGTTCGACGCCCGCGTCATCCCGTCGGTGGCCTACACCGATCCGGAAGTCGCCTGGGTCGGCCTGACCGAGGACCAGGCCAAGGCGCAGGGCATCAAGGTCAAGAAGGGCCTGTTCCCCTGGACGGCCTCCGGCCGGGCGATTGCCAACGGCCGCGACGAAGGCTTCACCAAGCTGCTCTTCGACGACAGCCCGGAAGCGCACGGCCACGGCAAGATCCTCGGCGGCGGCATCGTCGGCACCCACGCCGGCGACATGATCGGCGAGATCGCCCTGGCCATCGAAATGGGCGCTGACGCCGTGGACATCGGCAAGACCATCCACCCGCACCCCACGCTGGGCGAAAGCATCGGCATGGCGGCGGAGGTGGCGCACGGCTCCTGCACGGACTTGCCGCCGCAGAAGAAGTGAGCTGAGCCCGTCATACCCGCGCAGGCGGGTACCGCCCCCCGTCATACCCGCGAAGGCGGGTATCCAGGCAATGCATCACCGCCCACAAAAAAAGCCCGATCGGCGCAAGCCGATTGGGCTTTTTGCCTTTCAAGGCATCAACTGTCGATCCGGTTCTCTACCTTCAACGACCGGACGCGCTCGAACTCACGCAGGCTGCGCGGTGACCACGGTCAGGAAGTGTCACCGTCAGATCTCGTACCGCAGCGCATCCTGAGCCAGATCGGCATCGTCGACGTCATCCGGAACGTCCGGTCCCCATCCACCCGCCACCGCTTGAATCAGCGCCGCCGAGTCTCGTTTTGGAGCGAGCCGATCGGCCGATCCCGGCGTCTTGCCGTATCGCCTGCCAGGAAGTCGATGAAGTCCAGCGCCTCCCTTGCCGCTGGATCGGGCAGCGAGAGGCTGCGGCGGTAGATCGCATCGGCGCAGTTCATCTGGGCTCCTGCGGAGGTGGTGTGCAACATGGGGCCTGAAAGTGCGGCGCGGATCGAGCGCAGCGGTTCTGCGCTCGCTGGCGCGCTTCACCGTCTGTCTTGTTGAAAGATTGCGCAGAAATGCGGCGGGCACACGGTTGCCGCGGAGACCCGCGCAGGTCAGGGCTGCAACTCTTCATCGCTGACGGCGAAGGCCGTTCGATTGCAACAACGTCCCAACGGCCAACGCACAACGGACCGCTGACGCCATCCGCCCGCATCACAGAGATCCATGACTCAAACTGCCGGGCCGCTGGTATCTGACCCAGATGCTGCGGGAATGGGAGGGGGCCGGCTTCGTGACCCGCGATCATGTCAACTTCGCCCATCCCCATGTCGTCGAGAATGCCGTCGGCAGGGTGGCCGAGAAGGCCGCGGACGCAGCAGCAACCGTCCAGGGCCATTCGGCCAACGTGATCACGGTGAACTTTGCCGGCAAGGAAGCACATTCCACAACCGAAGCCGCAGCACCGACGGTGGAGTCGGCAGCGCAACCGGCGGTGGAGTCGGCCTCTACGGCTGTTGCCCCCTCCCTCACCCCGGACACGCCCCGCAATCCGGCGGCAAAGCACAAGGCGGCGGACAACCGCGTCAGCCTGAACACCGCCAGCGCAGAAGAGTTGGCGGCCATCAAGGGCCTGTCGAAGAAGCTGGCCACGGCCATCGTGGCCGCCAGGCCCTTCAAGTCCGTCGAAGCCCTTCTGGAGGTCAAGGGCATGGGGCCGAAGCTGCTGCAGAAGCTGCACCCGTTGTTCCGGCTGTGACCCTGTGCTGCGACCAGCAGCCCTGCAGCGGAACCGTTGTTCCCCGGCACGCCGCCCGCCCGGTTGAGGGATCCCGCCCCTGAGCGCCACGGGCTCCAGGGGTGTGGCTCGGGTTTCTGCGCAGTGGCACGCCAGCTCGCGACACTGAACAATCGCTCCCAGCGCGACGTGCAGTTTGTTCGTGTCTTGGATCGCCGCAGCTCGAGTTGCGGCGCCGTCTGCAATGAAAGGTTTCCGATGAAGCGTCTTCCCCTCGCCCTGACCTTCGGCTGCACTGCAGCCATGGCATTGCTTGCCGGCTGCTCCAGCCTGCCTGCGCCCGCCCCGGCGGCCTTCACCCTCACCAGCCCGGACATTGCCGCCGGCAGCACCATCGCCAACACCTACGTGCTCAACGGCTTCGGCTGCAAGGGCCAGAACGTGTCGCCGGCACTGGTGTGGTCCAACCCGCCGGCGGGCACCAAGTCGTTTGCGGTGCAGGTGTACGACCCCGACGCCCCCACCGGCAGCGGGTTCTGGCACTGGACGGTGTACAACATCCCGGCCTCGGTGACGTCGCTGAAGCAGGGTGCGGGCAACTCACCGGCCGGTCTGCCGGCAGGGGCCAACGGCGGCCACAGCGACTTCTTCGACACCGGCGCCACCGGCGTCAATGGCAACTGGGGCGGCCCCTGCCCGCCGGTGGGCGACAAGCCGCACCGCTACATCTTCACCGTCTTTGCGCTCGGGGTGGACAACCTGCATGCCGCCGCCGGCATCCCCAAGACCGGGTCGGCCGCACTGCACGGCTTTGTGCTGAACAAGGGGCTGGGCGCCGGACTGCTGGGCAAGGCCTCGTTCACGGCCTACTACGGGCGCTGAGGCCGACAGCCCTCCGGCAGGTGACCGGGCGCCGACCGCTGCGCCCTCACCTGCCAGCGGCGGGACGAGGTGCTCAGAACCAGCGCCGCAGACTCAGCTGCCACACGCCCGACCGGGCCGCAGCGCCCAAGTCGCTCAGCGGCGTGCCGCTGGTGTGCTGCCACTGCAGGGCGACGTCGAAGCGCTCACCGTGCTGCCGCAACTCCAGCCAGTGCAGCCGGCTGTGGTCGTCCGGGTTGACGCGCAGCATCGCGCTCAGATCCAGGTGCTGAGCCCAGGCGTCCGGCCAGCTGGCGTAGACGGCCCAGAGGCGGCGGGTGGTCAGCTCCTGGGCATTGCTCACCCATTGGCGATAGAGGGTGTAGGCGAGCGGGGACCCCAGCCCGGCCCCGGTCTGCAGCGCCTGCCAGGCGGTGGCGGTGGGTGCGGCGCGGTTGTGTGCGATCTCCAGCGTCACCGAAAGCCTGCGCGACGATGTCCAGGTGAAGCCGCTGCTCAGGCGCGGGTGGAAGTGCGTCTCCTGTGGGGTGCCCAGCGCCTGGGCCAGCTGGCTGCGGCTGTGTCCGCCGGTCCATTCGGCGAAGGCGGTGGTGGCCTCGCCGAGCAAAGCGGAAAGGTTCAGCCCGGCCTGCGGGGCCTGGCCCTCCTGCGCCAGCAGCAGGGTCTGCACGTTCAGCCGCTCCGTCCAGGCGCCGCCCAGGTTCGGGCTCCAGGCCAGCAGCGCGCGATGGCGGGCGTTGCTGGCGCCCGTGTCGAGCGAAAACGGCGCGTCGCTGGGCTGCGAGTCGGCCGACAGGCGCGGCGAGACCAACCATGTCAGCGCACCTGCCTCGCTGAGGTGGCGGCTGCGCAGCATCACCGCCCCCTGTCGGTTGCGCTTCAGGCTGTTCGGGTCAGCCGAGGCCTGCGAGCGCAGGGAGCCGCCGCGGAACACATCGGTGGGGTTGTAGCCGGTGGCCACGCCGAAGTGGGCGCGCACGCGGCCGAGGTCGACGGTCTGCGCTGCATCGATCTGCCCGCTGGCGTAGGCCTCCTGCAGGGTGTGGAGGGCGTGCTGCTCCTTGCCTGGCTGCGCCGGCCAATCCAGGTCGAGCCGGTTGGCGGCCACGAAGCGCCAGCCGGGCGCCAGCGCAGTGTCGAGCTGCAGGGCCAGGCTCAGGCGCTGGGTGCCCAATGTCCCGCCGCCCGCCCAGGTCGCCCGCCGGGCCTGGCCGGCCGCCGCTTCAACGTGGCCCTGCCAATCACGCGCCGGGGCCGCGGCGGGCGCAGGCGTGCGGTCGGCAAGCTGCAGGGCGTCGAGGTCGCTGGGGGCGCCGGCCTGCGCTGTGGCGGCCGAGCCCCATCCGGCGAGAGCGGCGAGCGCGGCAAGCAACAGGGCGCGCAATGGCGGCAGGGGGTTCCGGGGCGGCCTCACGGCTTGAACTGCGGCAGGTACTCGCGCTGCAGCCAGGCGTCGGGCACCTCGCGTTGCACCCAGTCCGAGTAGCGCATCACCGTGACCCAGCCGGGGTCGAGGCCGTCGATGATCACCGTCTCGGTCGGGCGCTCCTGGCCGAGCTGGCGCTGCCAGCGGCGGAAGTAGGCGGTCTTGAGCAGTTGGCCGCTGGCGGCGAGGTAGCGGGCCTTGAGCGGCTGGCTGGTGGCCGCGTCCACCCAGAGCTCGATGAGCGGGTAGCTGGCCTCGGCCACCGTGGCCTGCAGGCGCAGCCGGTGGCAGCGGCGTGGGCGGCGCTCGCCGTCGGTGATTTGCTCCTCGGCGACCCATTCGGCGCGGTGCTCGCGCGAGAGGTTGACGGTCACCACGTCGCCGTTGGAGGCCTGCCCGAGCAGGCGCTGCTGCGGCGACAGGCGGATGCTGGCCTGGCTCGCGGGGTCGAAGAACCACAGGTCCCGCCCGGCGTAGAGCATCAGCTTGCCGGCGTCGCGTGCCGGGGCGACGAAGCGCACCAGGCTGCGGAAGGGCCCGCGCTCCGGGTCGGCCTTGGCGACGATGGCCAGCGTCAGGCTGTCGGTCTGCTGGCCGTTGCGGTACTCGGTGAGCGTGTTGGTCAGGCCGAACGGGAAATCCGGGTTGCGCACCGCATCGCTGGCCGCCAGGAGGGCCTGAGCGCTGGGGGCGGCGGATGCAGACGACGCAGCCGTGGCCAGTGGCAGCACAGGCAGTGCGGCGAGTCCGCGCAGGACGGTGCGGCGGTCGGCGGTGAGCAGGGGACTCGACGAGTTCATGACCTCTCCTCAGGCATGCCGCAGCGCATCGACAATCTGCAGCCGCGCCGCGCGCCGCGCCGGCCACCAGGCGGACAGGCTGGCCACAGCGATCAGCCCGGCGGCGCTGCCGGCCAGCATCGCCCCCGCACCCCAGACGCGCACCTGCAGCGGGTAGGCGTAGACGTAGCCGGGCGGCGTCCAGGTCAGCCCGCTGCGGTTGATCAGCGCCGCCAGGCCCAGGGCGGCCAACGTACCGAGCAGGGCACCCGCCAGGCCGAGCAGCAGGCCCTCGGCGACGAAAAGCCGGCGGATACCACTCTGGCGCTGGCCGATGGCACGCAGCGTGCCGATCTCGGTGGTGCGCTCCAGCACCGCCATGCTCATGGTGTTGCCCACCGTGAACAGCACGATCACGCCGATCAGCGTGGCCATGAAGCCGAACACCGAGTCGAAGAACTCGATCGTCTGGCCATACACCGGCGCCAGGGTCTGGAAGTCGACCACCGCCAGGTCGCGCGACTTCCATTCGCCGTCCAGCAGCTGCTGCAGCCGGGCGCGCGCCGCCGGCATCTGCGCGGTGTGGCGCAGCTGCAGCTGGATCGCGGTGACCTGCGGCTCGGCCGCGCCGTAGACCAGCCGCTGCGCCTGCGCCAGGTGCAGGATGGTGAAGCTGTCGTCGAACTCCTTGAGGCCGAAGTTCTCCGCCTTCACCACGTTCAGGCCCACCACGTTGGGCGCGCCTTGGACGGTGGCGGCCAGCATCTCGATGCGGGTGGGGGCAGCTTGGTGTTGGCGTTGGCGGTGGCGGTGGCGGCCGGGGCGGGCCCGGCCTCCTGGGCGGACAGCGCCGCGAGGTCCGCCGGCATGGCCGGTGCTGAGGCTGGCGTGGCAGCCCGGGCCGGTGCGGGGCAGGGCAACACGCCCAGCGCCTGGCAGAGTTGCAGCTTGCGCGCCACGCCGGTGCCGATCACCACCGAGTCGGCGGGGGTGCCCAGCAGCGACATCGGCGGGGTGTAGCTGGCCGCGCCGTAGTCGTTCCACTCGCGCAGGATGGCCTGTTCCGGCGCAATCACACCCACCGAGGCCACGTTGGTGGACAGCGCCGCCGAGAAGTGCCCGGCGATGCCGCCAAGCTGCAGCTTGGGCGTCACCACCGTGAGCAGCGGCGCCAGCACCGGGTCGCGGCGGATCTGCTCGATCAGGCGCGGGTAGTGGGCGATGCCGTAGGCCGCCGGGTTGCCGCTGCCGTAGAGGAAGTGGTCGCGCCGCTGCAGCTGCAGGTGGCCGTGCAGCTGCACGTAGCCGGTCTCCATCGCGTACAGGGTGTTGCCGGCATAGCCGCCGAAGAGCAGGGTGGCGCACAGGCCGATCACCATCGCCAGCAGCGTGGCCAGCGAGCGGCGGCGGTTGCGCAGCAGGTTGCGCAGGGCCAGATCGAGGGTGTTCATTGGAGCCCCTCGTCCGCCGAGTACAGCGGCCGATCCCCCGAGGGGATGGCGGGCCGGCTTGGGAGCGGCCCGGCGCTCGGCCCGCCCATGCCTCCACCGCCTTCCCCTGATGAATTGGCCGTGGTGTCGGCAGAACGCTCCAACGCGGTGATGCGCCCGTCGCGCAGGTAGACGCGATCGTCCGCCGCCGCCAGCACCTGCGGGTCGTGCGAGGAAAAGACGAAGGACACCTGCTGCTCGCGCTGCATGCGCCGCATCAGCGCGATGATGGCCGCGCCGGTGGCGCTGTCCAGGTTGGCGGTGGGCTCGTCGGCCAGCACCAGCGCGGGGGCGCAGGCCAGCGCGCGGGCAATCGCCACACGCTGGCGCTGCCCGCCGGAGAGCTGGCCCGGGCGGCGCCCGCCCAAATCCACCGGATCGGCCAGGCCCACCGCGGCCAGCAGCTCGCGCACCCGCTCGCGCCGCCGTGCCGGGCTGGCACCGGTCAGCCGCAGCGGGTATTCGATGTTCTCCGCCGCGGTCAGCACCGGCAGCAGGTTGAAGTTCTGGAACACGAAACCCAGGTGGCGGGCGCGGAAGTCCGCCAGCGCGTCGTCGCTCAGGGCCTGCAGCGGCTGGCCGGCGACGATGACCTCACCCGAGTTTGCGCCGACGCCCGCGTCCGGCCGGTCGATGCCACCGATCAGGTTCAGCAGGGTGGTCTTGCCGCTGCCCGAGGGGCCGCTGATGACGGTGAAGCAGTTGGCGCGGATCGTGAGGTCGATGTCGCGCAGGGCGGGCACACCGACGCTGTCGAGGTGGTAGGTGCGGCAGACCTGCCGCAGGAGAACGGGATCCATGGATGGGGGTGCAGGAGGGCGGGTAGAGTGGCTGGGCTTGTGCGCCAGTGTGGCGAGCAGCGGCCCGCCGGTATTGAACGATTTCGACACCGCCGCTTCGCCAGCCGCCCCGCCGATCCGATCCCTTCCTTGCCGGCCATGTTCACCCCCCTCATCGACCGCGCCCTGGCGGCCCCGCTCGCGTCGGCCGCCCCCGTTGCCCACCACCCGCCGCGCAGCGCGATGCTGCCGCCGCGGCTGTCGCTGGCGTCCTGCGTGCGCGGGCACATCGTGCGCCGCACGGTGGGCCTGCCGCTGACGGCCGGGCAGCGCGACAACCACTTCCCGGCCTCGCTGCTCTGCGCCATCAACTGGCTCTTCGAGGGCGAGGCCGACGTGGTGCGGCGCGGCGATCAGGTGGTGCACGAGGCGACGCCGCGGCTGTGCCTGATCGGCCCGCACCGCGTGCCGGTGGTCAGCCACAACCCCGGTGCGGTGGATGCGCTGATGGTGGCGCTGACGCCGATGGCGGTGGAGGCGCTCACCGGCGTGTCGATGGCCGAGCTGGTCGACCGCGTGCTGCCCTTCGAGCAGGTCTTCGATGCCGACTGGCAGGCCATGGCGCACACGGTGTTCGACGCACCCGACGACGCCAGCCGCATCCGCCTGGTGGAGGACTTTCTGGAGCCGCGCTGGCTGCAAGTGCGCGACCAATCGATCCCGCGCGCCACGCGCTACCGCTTCTGGGCCGAGAACCTGGCGCTGCGCGCCGCGCAGTCCGGCGTGGGCAGCAGCCTGAGGCAGGTGGAGCGGCGCATCAAGCGCTGGACCGGCCAGCCGCAGCGCGACCTGCGGCGCATGCTGCGCGCCGAAGAGTCCTTCTACCGCTGCGTGGCGGCCTACCAGCAAGGCGAGATGGACTGGGCCATCGCCGCGCTGGACAGCGGGTATGCCGACCAGGCCCACCTGTGCCGCGAGGTGCGTCGCATCACCGGCCTGAGCCCGGCGGCGCTGCTGGCCGCCATCGAGAGCGACGAGAGTTTCTGGGTGTATCGGCTCGACATGTGACACCCGCAACAGCCGCAACCAAGCCGGTGCGGCGCGCCGTTCAGCGCTGGCTGCGCCCCTTGCGCGGCTCCAGGTCGGCCAGTTGCGCCTTCAGCAGGATCAGCAGGGAGCGGGCGTCCTTTTCGCTCAGGCTGACCACGGTGCTGGGCGACGCATCTGCGTCTTCTCCGCCGCGGGATTTCTGGCTGGGCAGCACCAGGGCATCCACACGCAGCTCCAGCCGGCCGTGGTCGTGGGTGATCGATTTCAGGCGCTGGATCTCGATCTGGTAGGTCTTCATGGGCGGAGGGCGCTTCGGCGGCCAGGCAGGTCAGGGGTCGTGGGACTGGGAACAGCGAACAGGGGCAAGAGTGTCGCAGGTTGGCTCCCCCGCGAGGACCGAGGAGCTGGGCCACCGGCCCGCGATGCACCTGCTCACCACCCGCCATTGCCGGTTACCCAGGTGCGGGCACAGCCGCATCAGACTGTGGGCATGGACCGCCTGCCTGATCCCCCACCTCTGCCCCGCCCCTGCCCAAGTTTCACCCAGCGACGCCACCTGCTGCTGGGCAGCCTCTCCACGCTGTGGCTGGCCGCCTGCGGCGGCGGCTCGGCCGGGGGCGACGCTGCCGCGCAGGGGCCCGCTCCGTCGCCGTCCCCGTCCCCTGCTCCCTCACCCGACCCAGCACCGGCCGGCCCTGTCCACTACGCCGACATCAGCTTCGCCAGCCTGGGCGCCAACGCCGACCTCAACGGCGCGCTGCCCTTTCCCGCGGACAACGACTGGAACCGCGACATCTCCACCGCCGAGGTGGACCCGAACTCCGACGCGCTGATCGCCGGCATCGGCCTGGCCACCGGGCTGCACCCGGACTTCGGCGCCGGCACCTGGGCGGGCGGGCCGATCGGTATCCCCTACGTGGTGGTGGCCGGCAGCCAGACGCCGGTGAGCATCCGTTTCACCGCCTATGGCGATGAAAGCGACCCCGGCCCCTACCCGGTGCCTGTGGATGCGCCGGTGGAAGGCGGTGCTGCCGCCACGGGTGACCGCCATGTGCTGGTGATCGACCGCGATCACAACCGGCTCTATGAGCTGTACCGCGCCTTCCCGCAAGGCGACGGCAGCTGGTCGGCCGACGCAGGCGCCGTCTTCCGCCTCGACGGCAACCCCGTGCGCCCCGGCGGCCAGCCCGGCTGGACCAGTGCGGATGCCGCAGGGCTGCCGATCTTCCCTGGCCTGGCGCGCTGGCAGGAGGCCGCGGCCGGCCCCGGCGGCATCCGCCATGCGCTGCGTTTCACGGTGGCGCGCACACGCCGCGCCTATGTGGCACCGGCCACCCACTGGGCCAGCAGCGATGCCTCCGCCAACCTGCCGCCCATGGGCATGCGGGTGCGGCTGAAGGCGAGTTACGTCATCCCCCCGACCTTCAGCACCGCGACCCGTGCCCTGCTGAGCGCCATGAAGACCTACGGAATGATCGTGGCCGACAACGGCAGCAACTGGTACGTCAGCGGCGCACCCGACGAGCGCTGGGACAACGACGCGCTGGTGAGCGAGCTGGCGCAGGTGAAGGGCAGCCACTTCGAGGTGCTGCGCATGGCTGGAGTGGTCAGCGGCTGACCAGGCTGATCGGCCTGAGGACCCTCATCAGCCGCCGGGTGGCGTGCGGCGCAGCGCCACTTCCCGGTACTCCCCTGGCGTCTGCCCTCCGGCCAGGGCCTTGAACGCCCGGCTGAAGTTGGACAGGTCGGTGTAGCCCAGCCGGTGCGCCACCGCGGCCAGGCTGAGCGCGGGCTGGGCCAGCAGCTCGCAGGCCTTGTCGTGGCGCACCTGGCGCGACAGGCGACCGAAGCTCGTCCCTTCGGCCACCAGCAGGCGCGACAGGGTGCGTTCGGACACCCCCAGCAGCGCAGCCGCCTCCGCCTGGGTGGGCTGGCGCTCCTCCGTGGCATAGACCAGCCAGCGCAGCCAGGCGCCCAGGCCACGCAGCGCCTTGAGCTCGTCCAGCCGCTCGGCGCAGCGGCGCTCGGCGGTGACCATCGCCGCGGCGTCGGCCATCGGCAAGGCCTCATCGGCCACCTCGGCGCTCAGGCGCAGCTCCGCCTCCGGTGTGCCGCCCAGGCCGAAGGTGACGTTGGCCCCGCTGAGCCCGCGGTACTGCACTGCGTGCGACGGTGCGGTCCAGGCCAGCAGCAGCTGGCAGGGCGTGCTGCGCTCCTGGCGGATGAAGCGCATCAGCCGATGCGCCGCCACCACCACGGCCTCCAAGACCATCACCGCCACGTCGTAGGGCATCGGATGCGCCAGGCTGAAGCGGCTGCGCAGCCCGGCCGCATCGGCATGCACCTGCATGCGCACCGCAGGGGTGACCAGCGCAAAGAAGGGCGCCAGGCGCTGGAAGCCGTCGTGCAGGCTGCGCGCATTGAGCAGCATCTGCCCAACCACGTCCACCCGCCCGAGGTTGATGGACAGCCCCATCAGGAAACCCAAGTCGCTGCGCTGGCTGCCGTGCGACAGCAGTTGCAGCGCCGCGATCTGCTCGCTGCGGGTCAGCCAGGCCTCGCTGGCATCGAGCCGGCTGCGGTCGATGCCCGCCTGCGCGAGTGCCGCTGCGGTGTCGAAGCCCTCGGATTCCAGCCGCTGCACCAGCGCGCTGAGGTAGCGCGCCGGCACCTGGGCCAGCGGTGCGTCCCGTCTCAAGCCAGCTCCACAGGGTTTTCCCGTAACTCCACCGATTGGCAGTGAATGACCATGGCGTGACCAAAAATGACCACTCAGTATAGGAAGGGCTTCGGACAATGTCAGCCCCGGCCCTCCTGAACCTTTGTGGCGGTGCTTCGACCCGGGAGCACTGCGGCGCTGCGTCGATCGGCCTCGAAGAACAACCTGAATCCGAACCCGAACCCGAACCCTCATGGACGAGCAGCCCCTGCAGCAACAACGGCCCTGGTTGAACCGCTACCCGGACGGTGTGCCCACCCACCTGGACCTGACCCGCCACGCTTCGCTGGCCGACCTGCTGCAGGAGAGCTTTCGCCAGCATGCCGCGCTGCCGGCGATGCGTTTCATGGGCCGCAGCTGGAGCTTCGGCGAGCTGGACCGGCTGTCGCGCCGCTTTGCCGCCTTCGCCCAGTCGCAGGGCCTGCAGGCCGGCGACCGGGTGGCGGTGATGCTGCCCAACGTGCCGCAGTATCCGGTGGTGGTCTGCGGGCTGATCCGCGCCGGGCTGGTGGTGGTCAACGTCAACCCGCTGTACACCGCGCCGGAGCTGGAGCACCAGCTGCAGGATGCGGACGTCAAGCTGCTGGTGGTGCTGGAGAACTTCGCCTCCGTGGTGGAGCAGGTGCTGCCCCGCCTGCCGCGGCTGCAGGTGCTGATCACCGGTGTGGGCGACCTGCTCGGCCCGGTCAAGGGCACGCTGGTCAACACCGTGCTGCGCCATGTGCGCAAGCAGGTGCCGGCCTACCGCATCCCCGCTGCGCTGTACTTCAACGATGCGCTGGCACGCGGCCGCGGCGCGCCCTTCGTGCCACCCGCGCTGGGCCCGGACACGCTGGCGGTGCTGCAGTACACCGGCGGCACCACCGGCGTCAGCAAGGGCGCGATGCTGTTGCACCGCAACCTGCTGGCCAACGTGGAGCAGTGCGCCGCCTGGTTCGAGCCGGCACGCCGCACCCTGATCGGCCAGCAGTTCACCATCGTCTGTGCGCTGCCGCTGTACCACGTCTTCGCCTTCACCGCCTGCCTGCTGCTGGGCCTGCGTGTGGGCGGCTGCAACATCCTGATCGCCAACCCGCGCGACCTGGCCGGCACGCTGAAAGAGCTGTCGAAGCAGGTGTTCCACTTCTTCCCGGCGGTCAACACCCTCTACCAGGCGCTGGCCGACCACCCGGACTGCGCCACCGTCAACTGGCGCCACCTGCGCGTCAGCGTGGGCGGCGGCATGGCGGTGCAGCAGGTCACGGCCGAACGCTGGAAGGCCGTCACCGGCAGCGGCATCTGCATGGGCTACGGCCTGTCCGAGACCTCACCGGTGGTGTCCTGCAGCCCGGTGGACAGAACCGACTTCGACGGCACCATCGGCCTGCCGCTGCCCGACACGGAGCTGGCCATCTTCGACGACGAGGGCCGCCGCCTCGGTGCTGGCCAGACCGGCGAGATCGCCGTGCGCGGCCCGCAGGTGATGGCGGGCTACTGGCGCCGCCCGGACGAAACCGCCATCGTGCTGCGCGGCGACGGCTTCTTCCTCACCGGCGACATCGGCGTGATGGAGGCCGACGGGCGCTTCCGCATCGTCGACCGCAAGAAGGACATGGTGCTGGTCAGCGGCTTCAACGTGTATCCGACCGAGGTGGAGGAAGTTGTCAGCCAACTGCCCGGCGTGCTGGAGTGCGCCGTCACCGGCGTGCCCGACGCCAAGAGCGGCGAGGCCGTCAAGCTGGTGGTGGTGCGCCGCGACCCGGCGCTCACCGAGGCCGCCGTGCGCGACTGGTGCCACGACCGCCTGACCGCCTACAAGCGCCCGCGCATCGTGGAGTTCCGCGACAGCCTGCCCAAGACGAATGTGGGCAAGGTGCTGAGGCGGGCGTTGCGGGAGGCGGCTTGAACACCAGGGCTCCAGGGTGACCTTCCCCATCTGTCGCCGCAGAACCTGGCAGCGATGATCCTGGGCAGCAGCGCTCGGTTCCGAGGTGAGACAATCCACCTCGCTTTCAGCTCAGGCAAGAGGAATCGGCCACCATGAAGCAGCCCCAGTCGATCGACGAAGCCGCCCTGCAGTCTGCAGAAGCGCGGATTCCGGAACTGGCCCAACACGCGGTGCAGCTTGCGCGTCAGCAGGCACTTCAGACCTCCGGCCGCGTGATCGAGGTCTGTGGTGACCAACTGGTCGAGATGTCGGCCAGTGGCGAACGGCGCGTCCTGCGGGATCTGCCGCCCAGGATTGCGGTGCAGCGGGGTCAGATCCTGACGCGGCGCAACGGCCGTTGAGCCTCGGCACCCCCCGTCTGCGGGTCTTCGCCGGCCCCAACGGCTCCGGCAAGAGCACGATCAAGGAGGCTCTGAGGCCGCAATGGCTCGGCGTCTATGTGAACGCCGACGAGATCGAGAAGGCCGCAGGGCTGTACGAGCGGTTGGACTTGGCGGCCTTCGAACTGACCACGGCCGACCTTGACGGGTTGCCCGACTTCTTCTCGCAGTCCTCGCTGCTCGCGAAGTTCCCCCAGATGCGGCTGCAGGCCCAGTTCCTGCGCACCGAAGGAACCATCCTGAGCTTCGATGGCGTCGAAGTGAATTCCTACCTCGCCTCGGTGCTGTCGGACTTCATTCGACATCGGCTGCTCGCCGCAGGCCGCTCCTTCACCTTCGAGACGGTGATGTCTTCGCCGGACAAGGTGGAGTTCATGCGCTCAGCCCGCCAGCAGGGGTTTCGGACTTATCTGTACTTCGTTGCCACCGACGACCCCGAGATCAACATCGAGCGCGTGCGCAACCGAGTGCTCAACGGGGGCATCTGGTACCCATGGAAAAGATCGTCGAGAGGTACGCCCGTTCCCTGGCCCTGCTGCCTGCGGCCATCGAACAGAGCAGCCGCGCCTACGTCTTCGACAACTCCGGTGCCAACAACCTCCTCATTGCCGAGATCTCCGACGGCGAGGGAATGGAACTGCGGGCCGATGCAGTGCCGCACTGGTTCCTCCCGGTTCTTTCGCTCTACCAAGCCTGACGCGGGCTGCAAGTCTGGCGGCCCCGCCGCGCCACCGCACCCAGCACTCCGAGTGCCGGCCAGCAGCATCGCGTAGGTTTCCGGTTCGGGCACCGGAGCAGAAGCTGAGATGTTCAGCGTCAGTGAATCGGCATTGACACCGCTGCCCCAGTGCCAGGTGTAGCTACCCTGGTACAGGCCCAAACTGGCTATGCTTTGCCCCAACCAGGTCGAGGAGCCTGACAGTGCTGTCCCCGACACATAGTTGACTGGCAAGTAGATGTCACCGGGCATGAAATCAATATCCTGCGTGATGCCGACAACGTCCCCTGTGCTCGAACTGGCGTACGCGAAGTTTCCGATTCCGAAGACAATCTTGACGGTTGTGATTTCCTGGTAGTAGTCCCAGGTTCTCGCAATAGAACCATCTCCGACCAGCAGGCCCCCTGCAGTGGAACTCGGAAATATGTAGGTCTCAACTCCGGCGGGAAACTCGATGGGAGCTGCAAACGACGAGGTATTCGCGGTGCCACTGGCGGTGGCAACGACATCGGAACCGACCTCGTTGATGTTGATGGTGATGGCGGCAGACGCCGATGATGCGGCGGCGGCCCAAGTCACGGCAGCGGCGGTCTTAAGAAGATGGATGAGTTTCATGGGATTCCCTGCAAGGGTTGTCATGGATGAAGAGGGATTCCAGAGAGTCAGCATGGGTCTGAATTCGATACCAGCTGCGCCGGATCCCTGGACGGATCGCTCGGCTGCGCCGCACGCGCCAGCGTGATCTGCGCCAGCAGCGCATAACCGCCGGGCACGGAGCTGTCCAAGGTCAGGGCTCGGCGGCAACCTGACTCGGCATGATCAAGATGGCCACCGGCCAGTCGAGCCTGGGCGCGCAGCAGGTGCGGGCGCGCGTCGTCAGGCTGTTCCGCGATCGCCCGCGAGTAGGCCTGCTCCGCTTCCGTTGGGCGGCCCAACCCCTGGCAGGCCAGTCCCCGGCCCTCATGCACCCGGGCGACATCGCCAGGCCACGTCAGCGCCTGGTCGAACCACGCGAGCGCTTCACCCCACTGCTGCTGACGCAGGTGGACCCGACCCAGACAGGACGGTGCATTGAGTGGTGCAGCACCCGCAGCCACCAGACGCTGGAGGTGGAGCGTTGCACGCAACCAATCGCGTGCGGCGAAACCGAGCAGCGCCTGAACCACGTCGGCCCAGAGGCCCTCGTGAGCCTGCGGCGGCAGCCCCAGGGCCAGCTCGTCACACTCGCTGAAGCGCCCCGCCTCCAGGAGGAGTTCGCCCAGCGTGACACGGGCACCCAGCTCCTGCGGCACCTCACGCAGTACCACCTGCAGGGCCGCGATGGCGCCGGCGGCGTCCCCCCTGGCCCTGCGCACCGACACCCAGGCCGCGAGCCGGCGCATGCGCAGGGGCAGCGTGTTGCGCTCCAGGTGCTCCACCGGCGCCACCGGGCAGCCCTGGGAGCGCAGCCAGTCGAGGCAGGCTTCATCGCGCTGCACCGGTGAGATGAGATCGTCCATCCGCAGCGCTGGCGCAGCAGGCAGGGCCTTGTGCTGGCGGCGGGCGTCGAAGGGCCCGGCCTGGCGCGCCAGCAGATCCCGCCCCGGCCAGCCCGGCTGGTCGACCAAGCCGAGCAGGCCCGCCAAAGTCGGGGCCACGTCCAGGCCGGACACCCGTTCCAGCAGGATGTCGGCCGGCACGTCGGGACCGGCAAGCACCAGACCTCCAGGGCCATCGCCGCGGAACAACTCGCCCGAGCCGATGGGCGCCGCAGGAATGCCGGCGTTGGACAGCAGCATCAGGTGCGCCTGCCGGCCCAGAAGGGCCATGTAGCGCCCCACCAGCAGGTCGAGGTAGCGGTACCAGGGGGCCAGGCCCACGTCTGCCGGCTGCTCCGGCGCATGGCGGCGCAGCAGGTTCAGCCACTCGGGCAGACCGTCCAGGCGCAGCACCATCAAGGCGTCATCGCCCTGGCTGGCCCAGTGCACGCCGAGGTTGTGCACACTTGACCAGCGCGCCAGCTGCCAGCGGGCCGGGCGCAGCAGCGCGTTGGCCTCTCCCGGTCGGGCCGTGGGCACCAGTGGCTGCACCAGCGACACGGCCAGATCCTCCGGATGAACGCGCGCCTCATCCACCAGCTCCACCAACGCCCTCAGGTCCGGCGGCTCCACACAGTCGGGCGACAGGGGCCAGCAGGTCTCTGAGGCGTGCTCGGCACGCTCGAAGCCTTCCCCGACGATCTGCAGGCGGGAGGCAGCCTCGGGCGAAGCACCGAGCAGCCCGTCAGCTGCGCCGGTCGCCGCCGGCCAAGCGACGACGCGCGCCGTCCGCCCCTGTGCCGCCGCCAGCTCCCAGAACGTGGGCCGGCGCCGCTGCGCTCCCCCGACCCGGCTGCTGCGGATGCCATCCGGGCGCACCCACAGATCGTTCAGCACGCCATGCTCATCCGCGCAGGTGCCCGTGGCCAGGGTGGTCCACTGCGCACAGGCGCCGGCCGGCGCGGGCACACGCATCGGGCCGCTGGCGCCGGCCTTCATCAACTGGGTCACGAAGGGCATCTGCCCGGCATCGACCAAGCGATGCAGAAGATCCCAGTCCAGGCCGTCGACAGCCAGGACCAGCAGGCGGGGTTTGGCGCAAGGGGTCATGCTGAACAGGCCGAGCCGCTCGCGGCATCCGGAGGACTCCTGTTAAGCCCCCTCCTCGCGCGCGTTCAACCAACCCACAACGATCCGGAAGGACTTTCCATGCACAACAGACCGCCCCTGCCCTGTCGGCTCGCGCCCCCATGGCGCCTCCTGGCGCTGGCCCTGGCACTGGCCGCCGCCGGCGTCGGTAACGCTCAGGCCGCTGCCTCCATCCAGGGCATCGGCTTGATGAGCGGCGGCAGCTCCACCAGCGTGACCGGCCTGTCCGGCCTGTCCGGCGACGGCAGCGTGGTGCTGGCCAAGGGCAACTCCGCCAGCAGCGGCACGCAGACCCTGGGGCTGACCTGGACAGCCAGCGGCGGGCTGGTGGATCTGGGGCTGCCTGCGCTGGGCAGCTCCAGCATCACGCCCACTGCCGCGTCCACCACGGCAGCACCATCGTCGGCTACCGCTCGGAGGACGGCGGCAGCACCTCCACGCCCTTCGTGTGGTCCAGCGGCTCCTTCAGCACACTGAGCGGCCTGGGTGGCTCCACCGCAGCGGCTTATGCGGTGTCAGGCGACGGCGCGGTGATCCTGGGGAGCGCTCGCAACGCCGCAAACCAATGGGAGGCGGTACGCTGGGTGGGCGGCAGCACCACGGACCTGGGGTTCGTCAACGGTGGCACGTTGTCGCATGGCTACGGCCTGAACAGCGACGGCTCGGTGGCGGTGGGCCACGCACTTGACGGCGCGGCTTCCCGCTACGCGCCCCTGGTGTGGACCACCGGCGGCGCCACCGCCTTGACGGACGTGCGCGGCAGCTTCAGCTGGGCGAACGCCATCTCCACCGACGGCAGCACCATCGTGGGCACCACGGGCGGGGCCGGTGGGGGTCGGGTGGCAGCCTACTGGGACCGCGCCACCGGCAGCCTGCACGACCTGGGCGATCTACCGGGCGGCAGCGTGGCGGGCGCGGGGTGGGACGTGAGCGGCGACGGCTCGGTGATGGTCGGCCGGGGCCATTCGGGCGCCGGCTACCAGCCCTTCATCTGGACGGCCACCCTGGGCATGCGCGAGCTGTCGGACTACCTCACCAACGATCAGGCGATGAACCTGACGGGCTGGGTGCTGTCGGAGGTGGTGGCCGTCTCCGACGACGGCAACACGCTGGTGGGCAACGGCAGCTACCAGGGCACCCAGCAGAGCTGGGTGGTGACGCTCAACGCGGCGCCGGTGCCGGAGCCCGAGAGCTACGCCATGCTGTTGGCCGGCCTGGGGGTGCTGGGAGCGGTGGCGCGGCGGCGGCGCGGTCAGGCCGCCGCCTGATCTGACCGAGAGCGGCTCACCGGGGCCGCTCTCCGTCGCACCTCAGATGCGCACCGTGATCCCGCGTGCGGCCATCACCTGCTTGGCCTCGGCCACCGTGTGGTCGCCGTAGTGGAAGATGCTGGCGGCCAGCACCGCATCCGCGCCGCCCTGCTGCACGCCGTCGGCCAGGTGGTCGAGGTTGCCGACGCCGCCTGAAGCGATCACCGGCACCGGCACCGCGTCAGCCACCGCGCGGGTGAGTTCGAGGTCGAAGCCGATCTTGGTGCCGTCGCGGTCCATGCTGGTCAGCAGGATCTCGCCAGCGCCCATCTGCGCCATCTGCGTGGCCCAGGCCACTGCGTCGATGTGCATGTTCTTGCGCCCGCCGTGGGTGTAGACGTCCCAGCCCGGGCCCTTGGTGGCCAGGTCCTCGCCGACGCGCTTCTTGGCGTCGATGGCCACGACGATGCACTGTGAGCCGTACTTGTCCGCGGCGTCGCGGATCACCTGCGGGTTGGCCACCGCGGCGGAGTTGAAGCTGACCTTGTCGGCCCCGGCGTTGAGCAGGCGGCGCACATCGGCCACCGTGCGCACCCCACCACCCACCGTCAGCGGGATGAAGACCTGTGAGGCCACGGCCTCGATGATGTGCAGGATCAGGTCCCGCCCGTCACTGGTGGCGGTGATGTCCAGAAAGGTCAGCTCATCGGCGCCCTGGTCGTTGTAGCGCGCGGCGATCTCGACCGGATCGCCCGCGTCTCGCAACTCGACGAAGTTGACACCCTTGACGACCCGGCCGCCGGTGACGTCCAGGCAGGGGATGATGCGTTTGGCGAGCATGTCGGTCCTCAATCAGTCGATACGCGGACCCGCCAGCTGCTCCATCCGGGCTGCAAAGGCAGCCAATAGGTCAACATGACGCCGCAAGATGCAGTCAGCCAGAGCCACTGCCGTGGCGGGTTGGTACGAATCGATCGCACGGTTGCGGCTGGTGATCATCTCCATCCAGCCTTCGCCGTCCTCGATCAGCTGAACCGAGAAGGCGGCGCGGGTGGCGTCGCGCGAGCCGGTCATGTCACCGCGGCCTTGCCAGATGAAGAAGTCCTTCATCACGTTCCAGGCCAGTTCATGCGTGAACTCGAAAGCCTGGATCAGGCCTTGCCGCTCCAACTCGCTGAGTGGCCGCTGAGTCTGCAACTCCACCGCTGACTGGAGCTGCGCCAGGGCTCGCTGGTAATTCGCCAGACGCTGTTGCCAGCGGATGTCAGAGTTGCCCACAGCCCGGCCTGCCCACTGCGCTCAACAGGTTCAGGCGCCGTTGAGTTCGTCCGCGCGGCGCTGGCCGGCGGCGAAGTCGAGGTCGCCGGTGTAGATGGCACGGCCGCAGATCACGCCCTGCACGCCTTCGTTCTCGACGGCGCACAGCGCCTCGATGTCGGCCAGGTTACTCAGGCCGCCGGAGGCGATCACGGGGATGCTCAGCGCCTGGGCCAGCTTGACGGTGGCGTCGATGTTGATGCCCGAGAGCATGCCGTCGCGGCCGATGTCGGTGTAGATGATGCCTTCGACGCCGTAGTCCTCGAACTTCCTGGCCAGGTCGATCACCTCGTGGCCGGTCAGTTTGCTCCAGCCATCGGTGGCGACCTTGCCGTCCTTGGCATCCAGGCCCACCATGATGTGACCACCGAAGGCGGTGCAGGCGTCACGCAGGAAGCCGGGGTTCTTGACTGCGGCGGTGCCGATGATGACGTAGCTCAGGCCGTCGTCGAGGTAACGCTCGATGGTGTCCAGGTCACGTATGCCGCCCCCCAACTGCACGGGAATGGCATCGCCCACCTCATGCAGGATGGCCTTGATGGCGCCCTCGTTGACCGGTTTGCCGGCAAAGGCCCCGTTCAGGTCCACCAGATGCAGCCTGCGGGCGCCAGCGTCCAGCCAGCGGCGCGCCATGGCGGCCGGATCCAATCCGAAGGTGGTGGAGACGTTCATGTCGCCTTGCTTGAGGCGAACACATTGGCCGTCTTTGAGGTCGATGGCGGGGATCAGCAACATGGCCGTCGTCGGTGCGGGGTGGAGGAAACGGGTGTCGGAGGGATGCCGCCGCAGCGTGAAGTGGCGCAGCGGGCCAGCGGGTTCAGATCGAGGTCAGGGTTTCCAGCTCAGGAAGTTGCGGTACAGGGCCAGACCCTGATCCGCACTTTTTTCGGGGTGGAACTGGGTGGCAAAAATGTTATCCCTTGCCACGGCGCAGGTAAAGCTGGTGCCATAGTCGGTTTCACCTGCGGCGTGGGCCGCGTCTTCGGGCGCCGTGTAGTAGCTGTGCACGAAGTAGAACCAGGAGCCGTCGGGCACGCCGGCCCAGATCGGGTGGACGCCTCCGCCATGGTGAGCGTGGGCCTGCTGGCGCACGCGGTTCCAGCCCATCTGCGGCACCTTGTAGCGGCTGCCGTCGCTCTGCAACCGGCCTTCCAGGCGAAAGCGCCGCACCTGGCCGGGGATCAGGCCCAGGCCGGGGGTGTCCTGCTCCTCGCTGTGATCCAGCAGCATCTGCATGCCCACACACACGCCCATCAGCGGCTTGCCGGCTGCGGCCTCCAGCACGGCGTCCTTCATGCCGGAGGCGGCCAGCTCGGCCATGCAGTCGCGCATCGCACCCTGGCCGGGCAGCACCACCCGCTCGGCAGCGCGCACCTCCTCGGGGCGGTGGGTGATCACCACCTCCAGGCCGCTGCCCTGGGCGACGTGCAGCACCGCCTGCGACACCGAGCGCAGGTTGCCCATGCCGTAGTCAACCACTGCGACTGTGCGTGCCATGTCAGAGGGTTCCCTTGGTCGAAGGAATCACGCCCGCGCTGCGCGGATCGGGTGTGAGCGCCATGCGCAGCGCACGGCCGAAGGCCTTGAAGATCGTCTCGCACTGGTGGTGCGCGTTGACGCCCTTGAGGTTGTCAACGTGCAGGCTGACCAGCGCGTGGTTGACGAAGCCCTGGAAGAACTCGAACACCAGTTGCGTATCGAGCGCACCGATCATGCCGGCGGTGAACTGTACGTCCATCGCCAGGCCGGGCCGGCCGGAGAAGTCCACCACCACACGCGAGAGCGCCTCGTCCAGCGGCACGTAGCTGTGGCCGTAGCGGGTGATGCCCTTCTTGTCGCCCACGGCGCGGGCGATCGCCTGACCGAGGGTGATGCCGATGTCCTCCACCGTGTGGTGGCCGTCGATGTGCAGGTCGCCCTGGCACTCGACCTCCAGGTCGATCAGGCCGTGGCGGGCCACCTGGTCGAGCATGTGGTCCAGAAAGCCGATGCCGCTGGCCAGCTGGGCGCGGCCCGTGCCGTCCAGGTCCACGCGCACGCGGATCCTGGTTTCGTTGGTGTCGCGCCGGACTTCGGCGCAGCGGGAGGGCGTGGTATCGGTCATGGCGGTGGTTCAGGCCGTGGCGGCTGCCAGGGCCTCGATCATGCGGGCATTTTCCTCGGGCGTGCCCACCGTCAGGCGCAGGCAGTGGGCCAGCAGCGGGTGCAGCGCCGAGACGTTCTTGATCAGCACGCCGCGCTGTTTCATGCCGGCAAAGGTGGTCGCGGCATCGGCCACGCGGATCAGGATCATGTTGGCCTCGCTGGGCCAGACACGCTGCACACCCGGCAGCGCCGCCAGCGTGGCGAGCAGGCGCTCGCGCTCGGCGCGCAGCAGCGCGGCCTGGCGGGCGTACTCGTCGGCGTGTTCGAGCGCGAAGAGCGCCGCCTCGGCGTTGAGCACGCTGACGTTGTAGGGGGGGCGCACCTTGTCCAGCTCGGCGATCAGCGCCGCCGGCCCGACCAGGTAACCCAGGCGGATGCCGGCCAGGCCGAACTTGCTGAGGGTGCGCATCACCAGCACGTGGTCGCGCTGCCCCCCCTGCCCCACCTGAGCCAGCCGGCTGCGCGAAGCGAAGGGCTGGTAGGCCTCGTCGAACACGACCAGCCCGCCCTGCTCGCCCACCGCGTCGACGATCGCGTCGATCACCGCATCGTCGAAGAGGTTGGCGGTCGGGTTGTTCGGGTAGGCGATGTAGGTGATCGCGGGGCGGTGCTCCCGGATGGCCGCGAGCATCGCGACGCCGTCGAGCTCAAAGTCCGCCGTCAGCGGCACGCCGACAAAGCCCAGGCCCTGCAGCCGGGCCGACATCTCGTACATCACGAAGCCGGGCAGCGGCGCCAGGATCTTCGCGCCCGGCAGGTCGCAGGCCAGCGCCAGCAGCGCAATCAGCTCGTCCGAGCCGTTGCCCAGCATCAGCGCGCAGCCGGCCGGCAGGTCGATGTGCTGCACCAGCGCGGCCTTCAGGTCGTCGATGCGGGCGCCGGGGTAACGGTGGATCGCCACCGCACCGAGGCGCCGGCCCAGCTCGGCCTGCAATTCAGGCGGCAGGGCGAAGGGGTTCTCCATCGCGTCGAGCTTGATCAGCCCGGCGCTGGGCTGCACCGCGTAGGCGTGCATGCCCTGGATGTCGGCTCGCAGCGTGGCGCGCAGGCGCTCTGGAAGACAGGGCGTCACTGCGGCCATCTTGCCCTTGAGAGTCTCAGCAACGACGTCGGAAACACTCACGCCAAGCTCTTTCGCCCTCTCCTCAAGCCAGGCCGCCGTGTCATCCTCCAATTCCAGGGTCACGGATTCGGTACCAGGCAAGCTCATGGTGCACCTTTTCGAAGCCGGAATTCGGCCGCCTGCGCATGCGCCTGCAGGCCCTCACCGTAGGCCAGCTCGGCGGCGATCAGGCCCAGCGTCTGGGCACCCTGCTCGCTCACCTCGATCAGGCTGCTGCGCTTCTGGAAGTCGTACACGCCCAGCGGCGAGGAGAAACGCGCGGTGCCCGAGGTGGGCAGCACGTGGTTCGGGCCGGCGCAGTAGTCGCCCAGACTCTCGCTGGTGAAGGCCCCCAGGAAGATCGCCCCGGCGTGGCGCAGCAGCGGCTCCCAGCGGTGGGCGTCGCGCGAGCTGACCTCCAGGTGCTCCGGCGCGATGCGGTTGCTGATCGCGCAGGCCTCGTCCATGTCCTTCGTCAGGATCAGGGCGCCGCGGCCTTCCAGCGAGGCGCGAATCACGTCGCGGCGCGGCATGCCGTCGATCAGGCGGTCGATCTCTGCTTGCACCTGGGCGATGTAGCCGGCGTCGGGGCAGAGCAGGATGCTCTGGGCCAGCTCATCGTGCTCGGCCTGGCTGAACAGGTCCATCGCCACCCAGTCCGGCGGCGTCGTGCCGTCGGCCAGCACCAGGATTTCCGAGGGGCCGGCAATCATGTCGATGCCCACCTGGCCGAACACGCGGCGCTTGGCGCTGGCCACGTAGGCGTTGCCCGGGCCGGTGACCTTGTCCACCCGCGGCACGGTGGCGGTGCCGTAGGCCAGCGCGCCCACGGCCTGGGCGCCGCCGATGGTGAAGGCGCGGCTCACGCCAGCGACGTAGGCGGCAGCGAGCACCAGGGCGTTTTTCTCACCCTTCAAATCCTTGGACGAGCCGTCCCTGCGGGCCGGCGTGGGCACCACCATGATGATCTCGCCGACGCCAGCCACATGGGCGGGGATGGCGTTCATCAGCACAGAGGATGGGTAGGCCGCCTTGCCGCCGGGCACGTAGATGCCCACGCGGTCCAGCGGCGTGACCTTCTGGCCCAGCAGCGTGCCGTCCTCGTCGCGGTAGCTCCAGCTCAGGCCGCAGGCCTGCAGCTGGCGCTCGTGGTAGGCGCGCACCCGCTTGGCCGCGGCCTCCAGCGCGCTGCGCTGCGCCGGGGTGATGGCGTCGAAGGCGGCCTGGAGCTCCTCGCGGGTCAGCTCGAGCGCGGCCATCGAATCGGCCGCCACACCATCGAAGCGCTGGGTGTACTCCAGCACTGCAGCGTCGCCGCGGGAGCGCACATCGGCCAGGATCGCGGCCACCCGCTCCTCGATCGCATGGCCCGTCTCGGCCGACCAGTGCAGCACGCGCTGGAACTCGGTTTCGAAGTCGGCAGCGGAGGTATCGAGGTGGCGGACGGCGACGGCGGTCATGGGGTCGGTGCGGGGGATGGAATCAGTCTTTGGCCACAGCGTTGCCGATCGCATCGATCAGCGGGCGCAGGCGGTCGCGCTTGAGCTTCAGCGCAGCCTGGTTGACCACCAGGCGCGAGGAGATGTCCATGAAGGGCTCGACCTCGCGCAGCCGGTTGGCCAGCAGGGTCTTGCCGGTGGACACCAGGTCGACGATGGCATCGGCCAGGCCGGTCAGCGGCGCCAGCTCCATCGAGCCGTAGAGCTTGATCAGGTCGACGTGCACGCCCTTGTCGGCAAAGTGCTGGCGCGCAATCGCGGTGTACTTGGTGGCCACGCGGATGCGCGAGCCCTGCTTGACGGCGCCTGCGTAGTCGAAATCCTCGCGCGTGGCCACGCTCATGCGGCAGCGCGCAATCTTGAGGTCCAGTGGCTGGTACAGGCCCTCGCCGCCGTGCTCCAGCAGCACGTCCTTGCCGGCCACGCCCAGGTCGGCGCCGCCGTGCTGCACGTAGGTCGGCACGTCGGTGGCGCGCACCAGCACCACCTGGATGCCGGGCTGGTTGGTGGCCAGGATGAGCTTGCGCGTCTTCTCCGGGTCGTCGGTCACCTCGATGCCGGCAGCGGCCAGCAGCGGCAGGGTTTCCTCAAAGATGCGGCCCTTGGACAGGGCCATCGTGATCATGTCGGCGCTCACTTGATCCTTTCGATGTCCGCACCCAGGGCGCGCAGCTTCACCTCCATGCGGTCGTAGCCGCGGTCGAGGTGGTAGATGCGGTCCACGCGGGTTTCACCCTCGGCCACCAGGCCGGCGATCACCAGGCTCGCGGAGGCGCGCAGGTCGGTGGCCATCACGGTGGCGCCCGACAGCCTGGGGATGCCTTCGACGATGGCGGTGTGGCCGTCCACGGCGATGTGCGCCCCCAGGCGCACCAGCTCGTTGACGTGCATGTAGCGGTTCTCGAAGATCGTCTCGGTCACGCGCGAGACGCCCTCGGCGATGCAGTTCACCGCCATGAACTGCGCCTGCATGTCGGTCGGGAAGGCCGGGTACTCGCTGGTGCGAAAGCTCACCGCCTTCGGGCGGCCCTCGGCACACACGCGGATCCAATCTTCACCGCATTCCAGCTGGACGCCCGCCTCGCGCAGCTTGTCCAGCACGGTGTCGAGGTGGTCGGCGCGGGTGCGGCGCAGCGTCACGTCACCCCCCGCAGCGGCCACGGCGCAGAGGAAGGTGCCGCACTCGATGCGGTCCGGGATGATGGGGTGCGCCACCTTCGGCGCATGCAGCGCCTCGACGCCCTGGATGCGCAGCCGGCCGGTGCCCAGGCCGTCGATGCGCGCGCCCATCGCGTTGAGCAGCACCGCCAGGTCGGTGACCTCGGGCTCCTGCGCCGCGTTCTCCAGCACCGTTTCGCCCTCGGCCAGCGTGGCGGCCATCAGCAGGTTCTCGGTGCCGGTGACGGTGACCATGTCCGTCGTGATGCGCGCACCCTTCAGGCGGCTCATGCCTGGACCGGTCTTGGCCACGATGTAGCCATGCTCGACGACGATGTTCGCGCCCATGGCCTGCAGGCCCTTGATGTGCTGATCCACCGGGCGCGAGCCGATCGCGCAGCCGCCGGGCAGCGACACGCGCGCCTCGCCAAAGCGCGCCAGCAGCGGGCCCAGCACCAGGATCGACGCACGCATGGTCTTCACCAGGTCGTAGGGCGCCTCGCGGGTGACGAGCTGGCCGGCATCGATGGTGACTTCGTCGTCACGCTCACCACCGTCCGATGACTTGCGCTCGGCCGTGGCGCCGAGGTGGCGCAGCACCTTCAGCGTGGTCGAGACGTCCTGCAGCTTCGGCACATTGGCGAAGGTGACCGGCTCGGCGCAGAGCAGCGCGGCACAGAGCTCGGGCAGCGCGGCGTTCTTGGCCCCGGAGATGGTGATCTCGCCGGCAAGCCGCCGGCCACCGCGAATCAGGAGTTTGTCCATGGAATGCAGTCAAGGGCGCCGGCACGGCGTGCGGGCGCCAGGCCGAACGCGCAGAAAAATCAGTGGTGGGGGTTGATGCCGGCTGCAGCCGCGCCGTGCTGCACCGGCTGCGCCTGCCATTCGACGGGCGTGAGCGTCTTCATCGACAGCGCGTGGATCTCGGCGCGCATGCGCTCGCCCAGCACGGCGTAGACCTGCTGGTGGCGCTTGATGCGGCTGTGGCCCTCGAAGGCACTGCAGACGATGGTGGCAAAAAAATGCCGTCCGTCGCCCTCGACTTCGAGGTGATCACAGGAAAGGCCCGCGGCAATCAGCGCACGGACTTGGTCGGGAGTGGGATCGGCCATGATGGCGTGAATTGTACCGGGATCGTCTTTCCGACCGGCTCACGGGCATAATCTTACCGTCGTCTTACCTGAGGACCCTCCATGGATCCCCTGTCGGCACCACCGGCCACCACCCGCATGTCCAGCAAGGGCCAGATCATCATCCCGAAGCCCCTGCGGACGATGCACCGCTGGACGGCCGGAACCGAGTTGGAAGTGATCGACGTGGGCGAAGGCCTGCTGCTGCGCCCGCGCACCCGCTTCCCAGCCACTTGCCTGGAGGACGTGGCAGGCTGCCTGCCGCACAGCGGACCGGCGTTGACCGACGACGACATCGCAGCAGCCCTGGCCGCGGGTGTGCAGGAGCAGTGGCTTGATCGCCGTTGACACCAACATCGTCGTGCGGCTGCTGGTGGCCGACGACCCGCTGCAGCACGCAGCCAGCACCCGCCTGTTTCAGGAACACGAAGTGCTGGTGCCCGACACGGTGGTGCTGGAGACGGAGTGGGTGCTGCGCTTCGCCTATCGCTTCGAGCCGGCCCAGGTGGTGCGTGGCCTGCGCGGGCTGTTCGGTCTGCCCAATGTGCACACGGCGCAGGCCGCTGCGGTGGCGCAGGCCCTGCGCTGGCACGAGGCCGATGGGCTGGACTTTGCCGACGCCCTGCACCTGGCGCAGTGTCAGCACCTCGACACATTGAAGACCTTCGACCGCAAATTCATCCAGCGGGCGGCAGCACTGGGAGCTTGCCGGGTCGAAGCCCCGCAGTGAAGTCGCCGGGCTCGCAGCGAGGCACATTGCGGAGTGGGTTGCAGGGTGGGTTGCAGGGTGGGTTGCAGGGTGGGTTGCGGATCGCGCCCCCGCTCACGACCGCAGCTTGTACCCCGACGCCAGCAGCCGCAGCGTGATCGCGCTGACCACGATCAGGCTCGAACCCACCACCGCCAGGCTGATCCATGGCGACACATCGCTGACGCCGAAGAAGCCGTGGCGGAAGCCGTCGATCATGTAGAAGAAGGGGTTCAGGTGGCTGGCCTGCTGCCAGAAGGCGGGCAGCGAATGGATCGAGTAGAACACCCCGGCCAGGAAGGTCATGGGCATGACGATGAAGTTCTGGAACGCCGCCATCTGGTCGAACTTCTCTGCCCACAGGCCGGCGATCAGCCCCAGCGAGCCCATCAGCGCCGCCCCCAGCACCGCGAACACCAGCGCCCACAGCGGCTGCGCCATGCCGGGCGGCGCGAACCACACCGTCACCGCCAGCACCCCGGCGCCCACCACCAGCCCGCGCGTGACCGAGGCGCCCACGTAGGCCACGAACCAGGCCCAGTGCGACAGCGGTGCCACCAGCAGGAACACCAGGTTGCCGGTGATCTTGCTCTGGATCAGGCTGGAGGAACTGTTGGCGAAGCTGTTCTGCAGCACGCTCATCATCACCAGCCCCGGGATCAGGAAGCTGGTGTAGCCCACCTGGTCATAGACCTTGACGTGGTCCTCCAGCACATGGCCGAAGATCAGCAGGTACAGCACCGCGGTGAGCACGGGCGCGCCCACGGTCTGGAAGCTCACCTTCCAGAAGCGCAGCACTTCCTTGTGGTACAGGGTACGGGCACCGGCGAGCATCAGACAGCCTCCACGGTGGACGTTGAAGACGGCAAAGGCGTCGGCCCGGTCGCCGCCTGCCCCTGCATGATCTCCAGGAAAACGTCCTCCAGGTCGGCCCGGCCGATCTCCAGGTCCTCCACCCGCACGCCGGCCGCGCGCAGCCGGGCCAGCACCGCCTCCACCTCCACCGCGTCGCGGGTCTTGATCTGGGCGACACGCCCGGTCACCCGCGCCTGCGCCAGCAAATCAGCCGGCAAGGCATCGTCGGTCTTGAAGCGCAGCATCGTGCTGGCGCGACCGGCCAGCAGCGCCGAGGTGCGCTCCAGCGCCACCACCCGCCCCTGCTTGAGCATCGCGATGCGGCCGCACAGCGCCTCCGCCTCCTCCAGGTAGTGGGTGGTCAGCAGCACGGTGTGCCCTTCCTTGTTCAGCCGGGCGATGAAGGACCACAGCGTCTGGCGCAGCTCCACATCCACGCCGGCGGTGGGCTCGTCCAGCACGATCACCGGCGGGCGGTGCACCAGCGCCTGAGCCACCAGCACGCGGCGCTTCATGCCGCCGGAGAGCTGACGCATGTTGGCGCCGGCCTTGTCGGCCAGGCCCAGGCCGGCGAGCAGCTCGTCGATCCAGGCATCGTTGCCCGTGACGCCGAAGTAGCCGCTCTGAATGCGCAGGGATTCGCGCACCGAAAAAAACGGGTCGAACACCAGCTCCTGCGGCACGATGCCCAGCGACTTGCGCGCCGCGGCATAGTCCGTCACCACGTCGTGACCCATCACCGTGACCCGGCCCGCGGTCGCACGGGACAGCCCTGCCAGCACGCTGATCAAGGTGGTCTTGCCGGCACCATTGGGCCCGAGCAGGCCGAAGAATTCGCCGGGCTGGATGTCGAAACTCACCTCGGTGAGGGCCTGCAGCGTGCCACGCGCACCGCGGTAGGTCTTGCCGACGTTCTGGAAGGAAATGGCAGGTTGCATTGGAGGCGGATTCTAGGCAGCGGGGCTGACGGCGGCCGATCAGGGGACTTGAGCGCGACCGGGGCGGGTGTCCCGTCCCGCTGAAAACCCCCAGCGGCATGGCTGCCGGCCAATGCTAGATTCGTCGCCATGAGCCCCGCCGCCAGTGCCACCACTGACCGCTCTCCCAACCGCAAGGCGCCACGCCGCACGGCCGAGCGCATCCTCGACCACACGTTGGAACTGTTCAACCGCTTTGGCGAGCCGAACGTCTCCACCACCCTGATCTCGGCCGAGCTGAACATCAGCCCCGGCAACCTCTACTACCACTACCCGGCCAAGGAAACCCTGGTCAATGCGCTGGTCGAACGCTACGAGCGCGCGCTCCAGGAGGCCCTGCACGCCGCCGGCCCGGCCGACGATGCCGAAGGCGCCTGGCTGCTGGTGCCGCGGCTGTTCCGCCTGTGCTGGGACTACCGCTTCCTGTTCCGCGACCTGAACGACCTGCTGACCCGCAACCGCCAGCTGGAAACCCGCTGCCAGGCCGCACTCACCCAGCAGACCGCCGCGGTGCGCCAGCGTGTGGTGCGCCTGTGCGCGGTGGATGGCACCGCCCTCAACGACGACGAGGCCGACGCCCTGGCCACCTCCATCGTCGTGCTGCTGAACTACTGGCTCAGCTTCGAGTACGTGCGCGACCCACGCCGCGCCCTGGAGCCCGAAAACGCCGAAGCCGCGATGCGCCGCGGCGCCCGCCAGGTGCAGGCCCTGATCTGGCCCTACCTGAGCGCCGAGCTGCGCCAGCGGCTGCGGCCCACGCTCAGCGAACCTGAATTGCTGCGGGGGAATCTGGCGGTGCGGGGATGAAGTCCGGCTCCCACCGGTCGCATGAGTAGCACTCAAGTGCTACATTGACCGCCTCGACCGGAGGCCCCATGTCCGCCACCACCACCATCCGCCTGAACGACGACCTCAAGGCCCGGGTCACAGCCGCGGCTGAACGCCTGGGCACCACGGCCCACAACTTCATCCTCGAAGCAGTGGCGGAGAAGGCCGAGCAGGAAGAACGCCGCGCCGAGTTCGAGGCGATCGCCACCGAGCGGCTGGCACGCGTTTCACAGACCGGTGAAACCGTGTCCTGGGCCGACATGCGCGACTGGCTGGAACGCCGTTCGGCGGGAGAAGCTCCAGCCCGCCCCCAGCCGAAGCGCCGCGCCGGCTGACCCTGAAAACCCCATGACGACGATCGACTTCGCGCCCGAGGTGGCCGAGGACTTCGAGCGCATCCTGGACCAACTGGTGACCCACGGCGTGGACGATGCGGCCGGACGGACCCAGGACATCGTGGCCGCCATCGACGTGCTGCAGCGCAACCCCTGCATCGGCCGCCCGATCGGCCGACACCCGACCGAGCTGCGCGAACTGGTGATCGGCCGCCGCAGCCGCGGCTACGTGGCGCTCTATGCCTACGATGCGCCGCGGGACTGGGTGCTGGTGCTGGCGGTCCGGGGGCAGAAGGAGGCCGGGTACACGCGGCTGTGACTGACCGACCGCAAGCGCGATGCATGCCTGCACCGGCCAGGCGCGAAAATCCGCACCAGTGAACCGACGATGCCGGCGAGGTCCCTCGTTGGCCGGTTAGGCTGCCTGGGGTCCATTCGAGCCGATCGAATCCATGAAAAGAGCGGAGGACAAGTTGAGCGTGGCCCGCCCGTTGTTGACACCCCATCAGCGCCAGTACGTTGCCTGGCTGCTCACCCGGCGCGCCGGGGGCGACAGCGTGGAGTCGCTGGCCTCCACCCTGGTGGACTCGCAGGTGGACCTCAACCCGCATCAGGTGGAGGCCGCCCTCTTTGCCTGCAGCAACCTGAAGGCCCTGCCGGACGGGCAGCGCCAGCTGATTTCCCTCGTGCTCTGGAAGCTGCTGGCCTCGTCCACACACGCCATCGCCGGCGCCCTGGAGACCATGGCCAACCGGCTGGAGGGGGAGCTCGCGGCAGCGCCCGACCTGCCGGATCTGGCGCAGGTTCTGGACGACGACTACGAGGAGCTCGACGAGACGGAGGAAGAGCGCGCAGAAGAAGGGGACCAGGGCGACAAGCGCGGATCGACGACGCCAACTTCCACGGCCAGCCAGCGCGATGCCGTGGCGCAGGAGATCGCCGAGCTGCGCCACTTCAAGGCGCTGGCCAGCCGGATCCGCCAAAATGCCAAGGGCAGCGCCCTTCTGACCGCGCTGGACAGGGCCTTTGCCGAGCTGGCGCGGCTGGGCGCCGCCCGCAAGGCCATCCTCTTCACCGAGTCCAAGCGCACGCAGGCCTACCTGCTGACGCTGCTGGAGGGCACGGCCTACGGCGACGGCATCGTGCTGTTCAACGGCAGCAACAGCGACGCGCGCGCCCAGGCCGTCTACAAGGACTGGCTGAAGCGCCACGCGGGCACGGACCGCATCACCGGCTCCAGGACCGCCGACAGCCGCGCCGCCCGCGGCAAGTACGAGCGCCTGCTGATGGACCTGACCGAGGCGGAGCTGGCCGGCTGCGCCAGCTTCGACGAGCAGGGCTTCGTTCTCCACCGCAGCCCGGAGGCCGCGCCCGATGGGGTCGCGCTGGGCCGCTACGAGCTCCCCCGCCGTTCCGGCGATTCCCACCTCTACCGGATCGGCCACCCCCTGGCCCGCTGGATCGCCCAACAGGCCCAAGGCCGCATCCTGGGCCCTGCGCGGCTGGTGTTCGACTACGACGCCCATGGCACGCAGGTCAGCACGCTCAAGGCCTACCGGGGCCAGACCGGTTGGTTGACCCTGAAACTCGTGTCGGTCGAAGCCCTGGGCGAACAGGAACAGCACCTGGTTGCCGCCGCCTGCACCTCGGCCGGCCAGGTGTTGGCCGAAGATGACCCGGCCAAACTGCTGCGCCTGCCCGCCCACGAACTCACACACACACAGCCGGCCGGCCTCTTCAGCGCGCCCGACGAGGTTCTCAGCGCCGATGTGGATGCCCGCAAACGGGCTCTGCTGCAGGGCATCAACCAGCGCAACCTGGGCTACTTCGACCAGGAAGTGCGCAAGCTCGACGCCTGGGCGGATGACCTCAAGCTCGGGCTGGAGCAGGACATCAAGGCCATCGACGCCGAGATCAAGGACCTGCGCCGCACAGCGGCCACTGCACCGACACTCGAAGACAAACTGACCCACCAACGCCGCCAGCGCGAACTCGAAGGCCGCCGCAGCAAACTGCGCCGCGAGCTGTTCGCCCGCCAGGACGAGGTCGAGGCCCAGCGCAACGGCCTGATCGAGCAGCTGGAGGTTCAGCTGCGGCAGCAGGTGCAGGAGCAAACGCTGTTCACCATCGAATGGGAGTTGACATGAGCAACCGCGTCATAGCGAAGGGGATGACCCGCGCGCACCGCAACACGATCGAGTTCCTCGGCGTGTGGGAGCAGCTCTACAACCCTGACTCCAAACCTCTCGAATTCGAGGGGTTTAAGACCCAAGCGGGGCTCAACAGCTTCTCCCTTTCGCCCAGGAAGTGGATCGACGCCACCGGGGCCATCGGGCTGTACGCCAAGGCGGGGCGCGGCGGCGGCACCTACGCCCACAAGGACATCGCCTTCGAGTTCGGCTCCTGGCTCAGCCCGGAGTTCAAGCTTTACCTCATCAAGGAGTTCCAGCGCCTCAAAGACGAAGAGTCCCGCGCCACGGCCCTGGAGTGGAGCTTTCAACGCACGCTGGCCAAGGTCAACTACAGGATCCACACCGACGCCATCAAGGCGCACCTGATCCCGCCGCTGCTGACAAGGGCGCAGACCAGCACCGTCTACGCCCAAACACACTGAATGCGTTGCCCGGCGCATGCTGCGCGAATCGCAAGGAATTGGAATGACCCACAAACAAAAACTAGAACTCACCTGGATCGGCAAGGAAAAGCGCCCCAAGCTGGAGCCGCGCATTCTGCTGGAAGACCCGGCGAAGTCCTATCACGCCAGGCATCGGGTTTCCGACAGCGACCTCTTCGACAACCGCCTGATCTTTGGCGACAACCTGCTGGCGCTCAAGGCGTTGGAGCAGGAGTTTTCAGGCAAGGTGAAGTGCGTCTTCATTGATCCGCCGTACAACACCGGCAGTGCTTTCACGCATTACGACGACGGGCTGGAGCACTCGATTTGGCTCGGGCTGATGCGCGATCGCCTCGAAATCATCCGGAACCTGCTGTCGGACGATGGTTCGCTGTGGATCACGATTGACGATAACGAGGCACACTATCTGAAGGTAGTGTGTGATGAAGTATTTGGACGGGCCAATTTTGTGGCGACAGTTATTTGGCAGAAACTACACGCCCGCAACAATTCGGCTCAGCATTTTTCATCAGACCATGACTTCGTTTTGGTCTATGCCAAGGATCTCTCCAAATGGCGACGCAACAAGGTTGATCGCACTGAAGCCAGCGACGCCGATTTCTGGAATCCGGACGATGATCCGCGCGGAGATTGGCGTCGATCCGACCTGACTGCTGCAAAGCCTTATGCAGACGGGAAGTATCAAGTGATTGGCCCCCATGGCGATCAATTTGAGCCACGAAATAATAGATGGTGGAGCCTCTCAAAGGCATCTTTTGAGGAGTTGGTTTCTGATAATCGAATTTGGTGGGGAAAGACAGGCAGGACGTTCCCGTTTCGAAAGAGATTCAAGTCTGAACTAGGCGAACTGGTACCGACAACAGTCTGGGCACATGAAGAGGTTGGCAACAATCGCGAGGCGAAGCAGGAGGTGACCAGAATCTTTGGCAGAGATGACATCTTCTCGACCCCAAAGCCCGAGCGTTTGCTTGAACGGATACTGCGAATTGCAAGCAATCGCGGCGACCTTGTTTTGGATTCCTTCGCCGGCTCCGGCACCACCGGCGCCGTGGCCCACAAAATGGGCCGGCGTTGGATCATGGTGGAGTTGGGTGAGCATTGCCATACGCATGTGATTCCTCGGCTGAAGAAGGTCATCGACGGCGAAGACAAGGGCGGCATCACCGACAGCGTGAACTGGCAAGGCGGCGGGGGGTTTCGGTATTGCAGGCTCGCGCCCAGCCTGATCGTCAACGACCGCTGGGGCAACCCGGTCATCAACCCGGAGTACAACGCCGCGCAACTGGCCGAGGCGCTGGCCAAGCTGGAGGGGTTCAGCTATGCGCCGTCCGAGGTGCAGTGGTGGCAGCACGGTCATTCGAGCGAGCGGGACTTCATTTACGTCACCACGCAGAACCTGTCGGCTGAACAACTGCAGGCGCTGTCGGATGAAGTCGGCAGCGACCAGAGCCTGCTGGTGTGCTGCGCAGCCTTCCACGGCATCACGGCCGCGCAGGCCGCCGCACGCTGGCCGAACCTGACGCTGAAGAAGATTCCGAAGATGGTGCTGGCCCGCTGCGAGTGGGGCCATGACGACTACAGCCTGAATGTGGCCAACCTGCCCCTGGCTGCGCCTTCGGCGTCATCGGCATCGTCTGGATCGTCTGCGCCGGTGGCCGATGCCGGCCCGGCCGCGGGGAAGAAGGGCGCCCGGCGCGACAAACTCACCGTGGATCTGTTTGGTGATTCGACCGGGGAGGACAGGCCATGAGCGAAAAGATCACCCCCCTTCCGATCGACTACGCCGACTGGTTGGCCGACATCAAGGCGCGCGTGGCGACGGCCCGCCAGCGCGCCGCGCTGGCCGCCAATGCAGAGCTGATCCAGCTTTATTGGCAGATCGGCCGCGACATTCTGCAGCGCCAGTCCGCCCAAGGCTGGGGCAGCAAGGTCATCGAGCGGCTGGCCCGTGACCTGCGCGAAGCCTTTCCGGAAATGAAGGGCTTCTCCCTGCGCAATCTCATGTACATGCGGGACTTCGCTGAAGCCTGGCCGGGTGGCGAAATTGTGCAGCAGGCTGCTGCACAATTGCCCTGGTTCCACAACGTGGTCCTGATGACGCGCCTGAAGGACGCTTCTTTGCGCCTGTGGTATGCCGAACGAGCCATCACGGAAGGCTGGTCGCGCGCCACGCTGGAACTGCAGATCCGCAACCGACTGCATGATCGCCAGGGACGGGCCGTCACCAATTTCGGTGCGCGCCTGCCGGTGCCGCATTCTGAATTGGCGCATGAAACCCTGAAGGATCCGTATCTGTTCGACTTTCTGGGTTTGGGCGATGAAGCCCATGAGCGTGAGATCGAAAACGCGCTCGTGCGGCACATCACCAAATTCCTGCTGGAACTGGGCAGCGGCTTCGCCTTTCTGGGCCGGCAGGTGCGGCTGGAGGTCGAAGGCGATGAGTTTTTCGTTGACCTGCTCTTCTATCACACGCGGCTCAAGTGCCACGTGGTCGTGGAACTGAAGGCCACGGCCTTCAAGCCGGAACATGCCGGCCAGTTGAACTTCTATCTGACCGCTGTGGATCGGCAGATCAAGGCGCCGGACGACCACCCCACCATCGGCCTGCTGCTGTGCAAGACGCAGAAACGCACCGTGGTGGAGTACGCCCTGTCGGGCATCGACAAGCCCATGGGGGTGGCCGAGTACCAGCTGGTGCGGGACCTGCCCGAATCGCTGGTGAGCAGCCTGCCGACGGTGGAGGCGCTGGAGAGCGAACTGGCGGCCTTTGCGGACGAGACGCCGCAGGGCGACCCGGTCAACCAACAAGACAGAAGAGATGCGCACCCGGCCAGCCTGCCTGGCGATGACGAAGGAACTGCGCCATGAAAGACAAGCACCCAAGTTCCATCGTGCGCTCCTCGGCCGCCGAGTACCTGACCTTTGTTGCGGCGAGCGGCCAGGGCGGTGTTGAAGCGGTCTATGCCGACGAAAATGTCTGGCTGACCCAGAAGATGATGGCTGCGCTCTACGATGTGGATGTGCGTACGGTCAACTATCACCTCAAGAAGATCTTCTCGGACAGTGAATTGCAGGCAGAAGCAGTTATCCGAAATTTTCGGATAACTGCCTCGGATGGCAAGGGGTACAACACCCAGCACTACAACCTGGCGGCCATCATTGCCGTGGGATACAAGGTCAATTCAGAGCGGGCCGTTCAGTTCCGGAAATGGGCCACGACCATCGTCGAGGAGTTTTCCATCAAGGGCTTTGCGATGGACGACGAGCGCCTGAAGAGTGGCGGCTCCATACTGTCGGACAAATACTTTGAGGAACAGCTGCAGCGCATCCGGGAGATTCGTCTTTCGGAGCGAAAGTTCTACCAGAAGATCACGGACATCTACGCGACAGCCATTGACTACGACGTCCAGGCTCAAGCAACGAAACGCTTTTTTGCCACGGTACAGAACAAGTTGCACTGGGCCATTCACGGGCAGACGGCCGCCGAGGTGATCTACAGGCGTGCCGACGCCGGCAAGGAACACATGGGGCTGACCAGCTGGACGGATGCACCGCTGGGAAAGATCCAGAAGTTCGACGTGGTGGTGGCCAAGAATTATCTGACTGAAAGCGAACTGGCACAGCTCACCCGGCTGGTGAACGCCTATCTGGAAGTTGCCGAAAGCATGGCACTGCGCAAGATTCCCATGACCATGCAGGACTGGGAAACGCGGCTGAACCGCTTCATCGAAGCCACCGACCGCGAGATCCTGCGGGACGCTGGAAAAGTGACGGCAGAAATCGCCAAGGCCCATGCGGAAAGTGAGTTCGAGAAATACCGCATCGTGCAGGACCGCTTGTTCGAAAGCGATTTTGATCGCCTGCTCAAGCGGCTTGGGAATGACCATCAAGGGGAGGATGAATGAGTGCCCGCGTTCAAAACCACATCAATGGGCGCCTGTCGCTGCGCCCACCGCAGGCGGAGTCACTGACCAAGCTGGTGCGCGCACTGGCCGAAGCGCCGGAGCTGCTCGGCCATGAGCAGGACGTGCCGGCCCTGCTCGCCACGCTGAAGGCCGAGTTCCCGACACTGCAGGACTTCGAGCGGGAGTTCCCGTCGCTGTGCTTCGCGCTGGCCACCGGCGTGGGCAAGACGCGGCTGATGGGCGCGTTCATCGCCTACCTGCACCTGGCGCACGGCATCAATAACTTCTTCGTGCTGGCGCCCAACCTGACGATCTACAACAAGCTGATCACCGACTTCACCCGCAACACGCCGAAGTACGTCTTCAAGGGCATCGCCGAGTTTGCACAACAGCCGCCGCTGATCATCACCGGCGACAACTACGACCAGACCGGCGCCGTGGTGCAGGACCAGACGGCTGGCTTTGCTCACGACGTGCGCATCAACATCTTCAACATCTCCAAGATCAACTCCGAGGTGCGCGGCGGCAAGGAGCCGCGCATCAAGCGGATGCGGGAGGTGCTGGGCGACAGCTACTTCAACCACCTGGCCAACCTGCCGGACCTGGTGCTGCTGATGGACGAGTCGCACCGCTACCGCGCGCTGGCGGGCATGCGGGCGATCAACGAGCTGAAGCCCCTGTTCGGCCTGGAAGTCACTGCCACGCCCTTCGTGGAATCCACGCGCGGCCCGGTGCCGTTCAAGAACGTGGTGATGGACTACCCGCTGGCCAAAGCCATGGCAGACGGCTTCGTCAAGGAGCCCGCCGCCGTGACCCAGCGCAACTTCTCCGCTGCGGCGCACTCGCCCGAGGAAGTCGAGAAGATCAAGCTGGAAGACGGTGTTCGCCTGCACGAGAGCACCAAGGTCGAGCTGCTGACCTACGCCCGCGAGAACGGAGTCAAGGTGGTGAAGCCCTTCATGCTGGTGATCGCGCGGGACACCAGCCACGCCTCGGACCTGAAGAAGCTGATCGAATCGACGGCCTTCTACGAGGGGCGCTACGCGAACAAGGTGATTCAGGTGGACTCCAGCCGCAGCGGGGCGGAGGAAGAAGAGATGATCACCCGGCTCCTGGCCGTGGAGAGTGTGGACGAACCCACCGAGATCGTCATCCACGTCAACATGCTCAAGGAAGGCTGGGACGTCACCAACCTCTACACCATCGTGCCGCTGCGGGCGGCCAACGCACGCACGCTGATCGAGCAGTCGATCGGCCGGGGCCTGCGGCTGCCCTACGGCAAGCGCACGGGGGTGGCGGCGGTGGACCGCCTGAACATCGTGGCGCACGACCGGTTCCAGGACATCGTCGACGAGGCCAACCGGGGCGATTCGCCCATCCGCCTGCAGCAGGTGATCCTGGAAGCCCCGAGTGCCGACGACAGGAAGGTCAGCGTCCAGGTCGGCTCCGGGGCGATGACGCGCCTGGGCCTCACTGCCGTGCCGACCCTTGCGCCGGCGTCGACGCAGGCCATTGCGCCAACCCCCACCGACCCCGGTGCAGCAGCAGCACCACAGGCGCCCCAACCGGCGCCCCAGACGGCGCCCGCCGTCTTCACCACTGCAGGCGAACGACAAGCGGCGCTGGTGGTGATGGAGGTGATCGGCCAGTACGAAGTCAAGCGTGACCTCGTGCCCACCAGCCGGGCGCTGCTCACACCTGCGGTGCAATCGGCCATCCTGGCGGAAGTGAGCGAACGCCTGAAGCCTGCCCAGGGCGACCTGCTGGCGGGCGCAGACGGGGCCGCCCCCGCGCTGGACCTGGCCACGGTGGTGAGCAAGACCACGGCAATGCTGGCTCAGCAGACCATCGACATTCCGCGGATCTCCGTCGTCCCCACCGGCGAGGTCACGACCGGCTGCCACCCGTTCAAGCTCGGCATGCTGCCCAACTTCCAGCCGGGCCAGCGTGAAATCCTCGGTCAGGTGCTGCGCACGAACCAGCAGTTCACGATGAGCCGGGAGTCCGGCATCCGGGAAAAGCGCTTCGAGGACTACCTCGTCAATAAGCTGATCGACTTCGACGACATCGATTACTTCACGCAGGCTGATCTGCTGTACGACCTGGCCGGGCAGGCGGTGGCGCACTACCAGGCGCAGAACTATGCCGAGGCCGAGCTGCACGAGATCTTCGACACCTACGGCGCCGAGCTGGCCCGGCTCATTCGGGCCGAAATGTTGGCCCACTTCTGGGAAGAAGCCAGTGGCTACGAGGTGCAGGTCAGTCGGGGTTTCACGGCACTGAAGACCTGCAACTTCACCGTGGCGGCGGGGCAGCCGGCCCAGCACCACCGCGCCACCGTCACCGAGCCGGGCAGGATCAAGCAGATGCTGTTCGGTGCCTTCGAGCGCTGCCTCTACCCGCTGCAGAAGTTCGACTCGGACACCGAGCGGCGCTTTGCGGTCCTCCTTGAACGCGACGCGCTGAAGTGGCTCAAGCCGGCCAAGGGGCAGTTCCAGATCTACTACAAGCTGGGCAGCGAGCAGCCGGAGTACATCCCCGACTTCGTCGCGGAAACAGATGCCTGGATCCTGATGGTCGAGACCAAGGCCCGGGCCGACCTCGACACCCAGGAAGTGCAGGCCAAGGCCGCTGCAGCGGCACGCTGCAGCGGCACGCTGGTGCCGGCATGCCTCGGACCACGCCGCATCGGTCGGCAGCAAACCCTGGCGCTACCTGCTGACGCCGCACGATGAAGTGGTGGAGTCGAAGCGACTGGTCGACTTCCTGCGGTTCGAGGTGAAGGACCTGCCGCAGGCCTCTTCACCCACGAGCAACTGACCGCCGACTGGGGTTCAGTTCAATCGAATGAAGCATCAAGATCCTTCTCGATCAACGCAAACAATTCCGCCCGGGACTTCATTTCGTCCATCAATGTTTTCTTGCGCTTCTTGAGCAAGGTGCTCAGCTGTTTGGCCAAATCTGGCGCTTCCTTGGACGATTTGATCGCGCTGGCAATGTCCTTCTCATTGAGCAGATCTTCCTGGCGGGCGGCTTCGGCAATTCCCTGTTCGATTCGTTGAGCGAGCAATTCCTGATAGCCGGACAAGGCTCCCTTCAGGCTGGCGCGCAGGTCTTCAACCGGATCGTTGGTGAGACCGGCGACTTTGGGCTGGGGAACCGCTCGGGTGGGAACCTTGATCACCCCCCCCGGTCGCAGCGGCTGCGCTGCCGACAGTTGGGGATTCTCCTTGAGCAAGGCACTTGTCACCTGCTTGCGCTTCTGGCCGGACAGATTCGGATAGAGGCGGTCTACCAAGTCGTCCAGCGATTTCTCAGTGCTGCTGAGTGTCGTCAATCGCATGTGCATCTCCGGTTCAGATCGGAACGTTCAGTGCATCCCAAGGAGCGGTAAGCGGAGCTCCATTTGCATGCAGCGGACCCGTGGTCAGATTGCCGAGGATGGCAAACTTGGCCTTGGTGGTGAACAGCAGGAAGATCTCGCCACGACCGTCAGCCACCAGCCGGTTGTTGGCCACATTGGCATGCTCGGCCACCACCACACCGGCCAGCAGGCCCGAGCTTTCGCCTCCGGTGATGTGGATGTCGTTCTGAACGAATTGGCAGCTCTGCACCACCATGATTTGTGTGGCCGGCACCAGCGAGTGGTCACCACGCAGGCGATTGCCGCTCACCTGCACACTGCTCGAACCGGTCGCCCGCAACAGCAGCTGGCTGGCCGACAGGTAGGCCTGTCCGCCCTTCACCGGCAGGACCGCCACGCCGGGCACGGCCACGGGCTCGGCAGCAACGGCGGTACCAGCGGCGGCGGTCGCAGCGTTGCCACCGAGAATCAGCAAGGGCTGCCAGTTGCCGACCGATACGTCCTCGGTTTCTGCTGCGCGCCGTGCGACGTTGTTGTTCTGAATGGCCACATGCTGGAATCCCGGCCCAACCCCGATGCCGATGACGCGCTGGGTGAACGTGCCCGAAGGACCGATGCCATACAGGCGGTTGTCGGCGGCACGGACCTCACAGCAGGCCAGGGCCAGCAGGGCGCAGCGCAACTGACTCACCAGCGCGTGGCGGGCCAGGCCATCGAACACGTTACCCACCACGTCAGCACGGTCCACCGCCAACAGCAGCACACCGAAGAAGGGCAGCTGGTTGCCGTTGAAGCCAGCGCCGATGTTCGTGAACCGGTTGTTCTCGATGCTCAGATACGCCGCCGAAGCCTCCGCCCCCATGACGACGGCACCGCCCAGCGTGTCGTCGATGGTGTTGCACTGGATCGTTGCCTTGCCCAGCGCATGGCGCAGGGATACGCCATGCCCGCGCTGACCACGCAGCCGGTTGCCTGTGATCGTCAGTCGGTCGATGGCGGCCTTGTCCAGACCTTGCTGGATGCGGATGCCGTCTGTCGGCACACGACCCGCCGTTGCGGTGATTTGATTGTCCGACACGCGCAGGCCATCGGTGCCGCCGATCACGCCAGTGCCCGAGAGCTGCATCACATTGCCTTCGATCGCGACGCTGGCCGCCGGCAGAGTTGCGCCGGTCAGCTCCAGGCCGGCCTGGCTGCACATCAGAATGAGGTTGTGGCTGATGCGGGTCAAAGCGGTGTGCAGACTGTTGCCGCTGAAGCTGAGCGCGCGCTGGCTGCCCATGAGCACGTTGCCGGTCACCTGGACGTTGGCCGTGAACAGGTAGGGTTGCTGGCCACCGGTGGACGAGACGATGCACTGCTCGGCGACGATGACGCAGTCCTCAATGCGGGACGCCAGCAGCAGGCCCGAGACGGCGATACCGGCCGAGGTCGCGTCGCCCGGGGCGGCGGCGGCAATGGTCAGGTGCCGCAGGCTCACGTCGACTGAATGGCTGACATCGATCATGGCGGTGGTGCCGGCACCGGAGGCTATGCCGACCACAGACAGGTTCTCGACCGTCACGCCGATGCCACGCGCAATCTGCAGCGCCGCGCCGACTTCTGCCGGCCTCAGCACGGTGGCCCAGCCCTGGCCGCGCAGGCGCAGCGACCGCACGTTCTGCAGGTTCAGCGGGGCGCCCAGCACATAGGTGCCGATGTCCAGGCAGATGGTGCCGCCGCCACGCGCGCGCACCGCGTCGATGGCCTGCTGGATGGTGGCCGTGCCGGCGTTGTGTTCCGCGGGGTGCACGCAAACCGTGCAGTCGCAGCTCTCGCCCGTGATCTGGGGCGGCCAGAAGACGCGGCAGTCGGTTTCCGTGTCGGGCAGGGTCACCACCGCCAGCCGCGCGTAGTGATGGTGAATGCCGCGTGGGGGCGCCTGCGTCAGCGGCTCGATGCTGCCGTCCGCCGTGCGCGCGGCAAACAACCAGTGGTCGCCGGCGCGGAAATGGCCACCGGCGATGACGGAGAAATCGACCACGATGCCGTTTTCCAGCACCAGCCGGGTGCCCGCGGGGGGCACGGGAATGCCGTCGGACACGCTGGTGGTGTCCAGGTTGTGGAACGCGCTGCCGTCCTCGCGGTTGATGCTGCCGGTCTGGTCCCAGCGGCGGATGCGCGTGTGCCGCTGCGGGTCGGTCAGGCCCTGGCCGTCGACCGGGAACAGGCCCGCCGGCAAGGCGGTTTCGAGCGTGATGGAACGGGTGGCAGGGTCCACGCCGTTGGCCGGCAGGATGCGGTGCAGGCGGCCCGGGACGCCGTGCAGTTCGTGCCAGTCGTCCAGGATCTCGATCCACTCGCCGTTGTGAAAGCCCAGCACGTCGTCGCGACCGACGCTCTCGACCACCAGCCGGTTGCCGCCCTGGATCTCGCTCACCCGGGTGGCCACGGTGGCGTTGTCGCGCGACCATTTGAAAGTGGCCGTGGCCTGCGGTCCGCCACGGTGGATCTCCACCCGGTAGAGCTGGTTTTCCAACCCCTTGTAGCCGGCGGCGGGCGGCACCAGGCAGGGCGAGACCTCGCCGGGCACGTCCACCGTGTCATTGCTCAGCCGCCCGCCCGAAGGCGCCGTGAGCGCGGCCCAGCCGGGCACCTCGGCGTCCGGCGTGGCGCAGCCGGCGTTGCCGATGTCCGGCAGCACCCGCACCTGCCACACGGTCTGCAGCCGGCCGGTGGTGTCCACGCCCACGGCCTTTTCCACCAGATCGGGGTCCTGCAGGTGGGTGATGTCGCGCTGCCACACATCCAGGTAGACCAGGTGCGGTCCGCCGGTGAGCGTGGGCGGATTGAACCCATCCGCCGCTGCGGATGGGTTGCCGGCGTTGTACGGCAGGTACGGCTGGTTCAGCAGCGGCACCGGGGCCGTGCCGCCCAGTTCGGCCAGGCGGCTGTCCCATGCGGCGGGTTGCGTTCCGTGGTTTTCGGCCAGCAGGCCGTCCACGTACATGCGGCCCACGCCGATGCTGATCGCGCCGCCGCTGGCGAGGATGTGAAAGCCCTCGGGCGTGGTCCGGGGCACCACGGCGCGGCCGACCGTGTCCAGCGTGCCGGCCTGCAGGCGCCGGCCCAGCTGGGCCACCCATTCGTTCCAGTCGGCGTCGATCTGGACCCGGCCTTGCTGCATGACCACACCGAAGTAGTCGTTCCAGGGGTGGAAGCCGAAGCGGCTGGCGTCGAAGCTCATGGTGCGTCCCTCAGGTTTCGTAGAAGATGCCGGCCGACAGCCCGACGCGCAGGTACTCGTCCAGCCGGATCCGCAGGTTGGCTTCCCGCTGGGCGGGGAACAAGGCATGGAAGGCGCCCATCTCGCTCTCGTCGTCGGCGCCACGGCGGATCACCTCTGCGGTGGCGCGCGCGAGCTGGCCGTAGGCGGGATGGCCGTAGCGCAGCGATGTGAAGCGCGGCGTCTGCTGCGCCTGCGCGTCGGCGCTGTCCGGCTGGCAGCGGTAGCGCCGCGGTGTGGCCGAATCGAAGGGCAGGCAGGAAAAGCGCACGCAGCCGGTCTGGCGGCGCAGCACATGCACCGCGGGCAGTGTGTCGCCCGCCGCGGCACGCGCCAGCAGGATGCTGTTGGAGAGGGTGCCCACGGCGGTTGCCCGCATTCTCCCGATCAGGGTGCAGGCGTCCAGCGACACCGTGCCGCTGGCGGACAGATGGTCGGTTGCGGCCAGGGCCATGTGATCGGTGGCCGTGGCATCGATGATCGAGTCCCGCGCCGACAGGGTCGCGCCTTCGTGCAGGCGCAGCGCGCCGACGATGGCGTGGTCCAGGGTGACCGCGACGTTGGCGATCTCAACCGTGAGGCTCTCCAGCATAGGCGCCACGGGCTCACCCGCCGCGTCGAGCGCGCGGCCCGGCACCAGCGTGCAGTGCACAATGTCCAGGCGCGCCAGTTCGTTGCCCGCGATGTCCGGCACGCGCAGCCGTTCGCCGGCCACGCGCAGCCCTTCGAGGGTGATGGCGCTGCCCGCAGCGCCAGACAGCAGCAACTCGCCGCCCGGCACCAGCGTGGGCCAGGCCTCTTTGGCCGCGCGCAGGGTGATCCGGGCGTCGGGGTCGACCGCGATGGCCAGGGTCTCTTCATAGCGCCCGCTGTCGGTGATTTCGACCACACCGCTGCCGCCCAGCTCCTCCAGAGCCGCCAGCGCGGCGGCGATGGTGGCGTGGACGTTGGGCACCTGCTGCACCACCGTGCCGCCTGCGTCGGCGCTGCGCGGGCGGCTGTATTCGCCGCCACCCATGTCGGCCGAAAAACCGTGGTGGTAGGTGAGCGCGACCGATGCGGGCACCGGCAGGTCCGCGCCCACCGCAACGCGACCCAGCACCGGGTCGATGGCGTAGCGGTCGGCCGGCCCCGGGTGTGCCCAGGTGGCGCCGTCGTCTTGCAGGTTGCAGACGGCCAGCGCGTCGCGCGCCACTTCTGTGCCATCGACGTAGAGGATCAGGCTCGGGTCCGCGTTGTCGATCACCGGATTGTCGGGCGCCACCGGCGCGGTCTGGAACCGGGCGGCGTAAAGGGCCAGCCGGTCGGCCATCACACGGCGGAGGATCGGATCGGGCACGTTGACCGGATCGGCCAGGTGGGTGATTTCATCCTCGGTGCGCGGCTGGGTGAACAGCTGCAGCGGCGCGCCCAGCGGGCTGATCAGATAGCGCCGGTCGTCCAGCCGCACCGCCGGGCTCTGCGTGTGCCGGTAGGCCCCCAGGCGCCAGAGGAAGAGCCCGACCTGGGGAATGTTGTGGCGGCCACTGCCGTTCTCAATGCGCCGCACGTCCACCGTGTGGGCCACGCGGTCGAAAGCGGTGCCGACGCGTGCCAGCGGTTCCCAGCGCCGCAGATCGGGTGCCTGGTGGTTGCCCGGCCGCAGGTGGTTCATGTACTGCGTGGTGCCCAGCAGCTGGAAAAACTCCACCGCGCGAGCGTTCCAGCCGGTGACGTCGCGCGCCAGCTGTTCCAGCACGGCGGCCGTGCCTTTGCGTCGGCGCAGGGCGATGGTGTGCGCCACCTCGGCGCGTGCGAGTCCGCGGGCTTGGCCCAGCGGGTGCAGGGGTTCGCAGCCGATCAGGTCGCCGATGTAGGGAATCACCCAGTCGGCGCAAGTCTCGATGAACAGGTCGTCGTGCAGCTGGTCGAGGTTTTCCTCCATGACCTGCAGCTGGTCGGCGATCACCGACAGCAGCGCCTTGAGCGCACCGGGCGGTTCGCGTTCTTCGTCGCGGATGCGGTGGATCGCAGGCAGGAGGCGGTAGAGCGTGTCGGTGTCAAAGCTCATGGCATCTGCTCCAGGTTCAGTGGCGCGTCGTCCAGCGTCAGCAGTTCGGCGGCCAGGGGTTCCCCGTTCAGCGACGCCAGGGGCAGGGCGGCGAACAGGCGCGGCGTAAACGCTGGCGACGCGGTGTCCACGCGCTGCAGTTGCAGCACCTGCACCGCCTCGACACCCACCACGCCATGGGCCACGGCCACCACCTCGTCCACCGAAACGCCCTGGTCAAACCGGCGTGCGTCGAAGCCAAAAGCCAGCCGCAGTGCGCTCTCCACGGCGGGCAGCACCAGGCTTGCGTCGGCGTCGGCGGCCACTTTCACGGTCAGCGACAGCGCAAAGCGCACATCGCGGTAGCTGCTCACCCGCAGCGGCATCAGCGGGTCGCCGTAGCTGTGCAGAGCGTCCACCAGGTTGACGAAGGTGTCACTGTCGGCGGGAACCTCCGCACCCAGCTCCCCCGCGACGGTGATGAACACACCGCGCGCCGGGCCGCTGGCGATCCACAGCGCGTGCGCCTTGGCGATGCCGGCGAAGGCGCGGGAAAAGTCCTGGTAGTCGCGGATCGACACGGCCCGATCGAGTGTGCGCACCGTCAGCGGCGCGTTCTCGCGCGCCTTGCCTTCGGCTTCCGGGTCTTCGCCGCCGGTGGCGGCATCGGGGTTGATGGCTGAGGCCACGCCCAGCGGGCGCGAGAGCAGGGTGCTGAGCTGGCCATGGCGCACATTGCCCGCCAGGCCCAGGCCTTTGCGGTACACGGCGCGGATGTTGTGGTCGCCCGATGGAGCGCGCGCGCCTTCGATGCCATCGCCAAACAGCACGCTGGTGCCGGTGTCCTCGTCGATGTCGATCTGGTAGCTGCGCTGGGTGGGTGCGCTGCCGTACAGGCTGGGCACCTCGCTCCACAACATGTCGTTGGCGCGCAGTTCCAGCGTCGACTGGCGCCCACTGGGTGTGGCCGCGCTCACACAGGTCAGCGGCGACTGGCGCAGCGACAGCCGCAGGTTGGGTACGCGTGCATCGCCGCTGCCCAGCACCTCGCTCACCGTCTCGCCGTGTGTGGCTTTGGCCACGTTGGCGTTGACGAAGGCGGTCTCGCGGTCATAACAGTGCCGCAAGGGTGCGGACAGCGTGAGCGTGGTGCGGTTTCGGTCGTGCACCACCGCCGTGACCAGCGCATCGATGAAGGCGATCTCGCGCACCAACTCGTCCTTGGCTTCCGCCGGGGCCAGTTCCACCACGGTGGACAGCACCTCCAGCGTGCCGCGGCGGCCGTCTTTGTCCAGCAGCGTCAGGCGCAGCGTGCGGGGCGGTGGGTTCCGGAGCACTCCGACCAGCCCCGTCGGCGAGAGCAACAGCCAGGCGGCGCCGACCCTCATCTCCGGGCGCGCGTCCAGGCGCAGACTGTCGCCTTCGGACAGGATGACCGTCTCGCCATCCTCCAGCGCCAGAGGCACGTCGGGCTGGCCACGGCGGATGCGGATGCGCACACGCTGGCCGCTGACCGCCAGCGCCTGGCCGGGTGCCAGGTCGCGCTCCGGGCGCGCGAGTTCCAGCGTGTAGCCGTACAGCGGATGCTCCAACGGCGTGGCCGTCACCGGCAGCTCCTCGGACTGCGCCAGCACCAGGGTTTCGCGCAGTCCAAACTGCCCCAGGTTCTCGGTGGCATCCGGTTCGATGCGGGTCACCTTGCCGGAGAGGCCGTAGTCGCGTCGGGACGGGAAGCTCACGGTCTCGGCGCGGTACAGCTCGGTGTAGCGGGTGAGTCTGCCGGAGGCGATCAACGGTTCATCGGTCACCAGCGCGAACCAGCTGCCCGGCACGATCTTGGGGTAGGCAGCATCCAGGTCGATCTGCGTGCCCCGGATGCTGAAGTGCTTCCAGGTCTGGTCGATGCCGCTGCCCTTCACCAGGTGGTTGAGCTTGGAGCCGGTCGTCGCGTCCATCAGGCGGGGGTCGGGCGCGTTGTGCCCGAACAGCGCTGCGCGCTGGCGGAACACGTGCACGGTGGCGCCGATGGCCGTGGGTTCGACGCGCGGCGAGTGGCTGCCCAATCCTTCGATCCATTCGACGCGGGTGCGCAGCCGCAGCTTGTCTTCTGTCACGGCGCTCAGCACGCGGATGTCCCAGCGCTCGGACCCTTCGTCGTCCTCTCCTCGCTCGCTGCCGACGATGAGGATGGCGTCGCCGGCCAACACGCCCAGGCCGATGCCGGCCAGCCACAGCGAGCGGTCGCCAAACAGGGGTTGCGAGGGCACGGTGGTCTGCACGGGAATGGCGTTCCATTCCACACGCGCCTGCACGGCTTCTACCGTCTCGAAGGTCTGCGCCGTCTCGTCCTGGCCCGGCACGCTCTGCACCCGGGTGCCCACGGGAATGGTCACGGGCGCGGCCGACAGGGCCGGGCTGCCTGGCACCTCCTGCAGGCCAAAGGCCAGCCAGGTGCTGGCGGCCACGCCGGGCGCCAGCTCGTAGCCGATCAGGCGCGCCAGCGCCTGGATGGAACGGCGTTCGGTGGCTGTGCGCAGGAAGTTCTCGTGGGCGATGCGCTCCTGGTAGAAGCTCAGCACGTCGAGTGTGGAAGCCACCGCGTCGCACAGCGCGATGCTGAAGTCGGTGTCGTCGCGTGTGGTCAGCGCCTGGCCGGCCAGGGCCGCCAGCATCGACTCCTTGAACGTGCCGTGCACACCCACACGGTAGGCGATGGTCGCCAGGCCGGGCGAATTGTCCAGGCGCGCAGGCGTTTCGGAGTCCACGCCGGCGCAGGCGCCGCAGGTGTTCAGGCGGACATCGCTCATGGCTACAGGCCTCCGAACGGATGGATGCGCAGGAGACCGTGCTCGGGGAAATTGGCGTCGTTGTCCAGGCGCGGAATCTCCAGCCGGGCCAGGCGCATGAAACCGTCCTGCAGGTACTGCGGGGCGGCGATGCCCTGGCGTTGGAACACGGTGGCGTTCACCGATCCCACACCCGCGACCTGCCGGGCCGCGGCGTAGATCTGGCTGAGGTAGACGGTCTGGCCGAAGGACAGCTTGTCCGGGTGAAAGAGTCCGGTGCTGCCGTCAGGCAGGGGGCGGCTGCCCAGCACAGCCAGCAGGCCCGCCTGCACATCGGACCTGAAGTGCCCGGGCAACACACAGACCAGCAGTTCCAGTTGCAGCGACACGTAGACCGGGTCGTTGAACTCGGTGTCGCGGCCGGCCATGCGGAAGCGGTCCACATGGCGGGTCAAGTCGGCTTCGAAGCCGGCATCCACCGGCAATCCACCGTCGCGGTCCACGGTGATGAAGACCGTGTGCCAGCTGCCCGTCCAGCGCAGCGTGGCGGCCGCCCGCTGCACACCGGCATGGCGTTCGGTGACCTCGGCGTAGTCCTCGGGCGTGACCGCGCGTTCCTGGCGCCGGAAGGCCTGCGGCGCACGTCGGCGCAGGGTGGCCGCATCCTCCATGTCGGTGCCGCCCACGGCCGGCAGCGGATTGCGCACCCCCGTCACGGCCGGGTCCAAGTGGATGACATGCGCCATGGCCTCGGCGCCGATGTTGCCGCTGCGACCATTGCCCACGCGGTAGCGCACGCTGAAGAGGGTGCCGGTTTCGGGACGGCGCCCGTGTGTGTCGTCGCCAAAGCGCAGGCGGGTGCTGCCGTCGTGCTCCACCTCCACCACAAACTCCGGTGCATCGTTGTCGCTGTTGAGCAGGTTGCGCCGCGGGGTCCAGGTCTGCGCCACCGTGCCCAGCGTGCTGTCCAGCGCGATCTGCGGCAGGGTGTCTTCCATGCGCCAGACGGTGGCGGCGGCGGCCGGTGCCTGCGGGTCGAAGGCCAGGCGTTCGCTGTTGCGCAGACCCGCGGTCTCGCTGGTCTTGAGCACCGTGCCGGCGAAGGTGAGTGGGGCTTGTGCCAGCGCGGGCGCAAAGCGCGGCGGTATCTGCTGCGCCACCGATGGCGTGCAGCGGCTGGCATCGCGGTCGGGCGGGTAGCTCAGGCGCGACGGCGGCACGGTGCCCAGGTCCTCGTCGGCCGCCAGGGTGAGGCCGTGGTCGGCCAGCACCATGTTGCCGCGTGCCACGCTCACGTTGTCCAGCGTGCCGATGTCGTCGCCCGCGTCGGACGAGATGCACAGCGGAAAGGGCAGCGCGTCCTCGGCGAACCAGGCGATGCCCGTGATGGCTTCGCCGGTCAGCGGGTCGGTATCCGCCACCGGGTCTTCGGACAGCCGCACCACGTGGCGGTGTGCGGGGTTGGCGTCAGCGTCCACACCGGTCAGCGGTCCCATGACTTCTTCAAACAGGAGCACGTCGTACCGGGCCAGCGCGGGATGGTGCCCGGCCAGCGTGGCGCGGGTGGCGCCCTTGGGCAGGCAGCAGCGGCTGTTGCCCCAGGTGTAGAAAAAGATCTCGTTGTGCGTGGCGTGCAGGGTGGCGTCGTGCAGCGGTTCAAAGACCACGGGCTGGGCACGCAGCGCGGTGGTCTCGTCGGCGGAGCCGGGTTCGATGCGGTCCGGCAGGCCGGCCACGCGGGTGCAGAAGCGGGTGGCGGCGCGGCTGAGCAGCACGTTGTCGGCGCTGACCGGCACATGCAGCCAGGCGCGGGCGTTGCAGCCGTCGTGCATGGCGTAGTCCACCAGCAGCGCATGGCGCCGCAGCGAACTGCGCAGGCGCGCCGTGTGCAGATAGGCCTCGGTCGCAATGGCGTCCTGCTGGTAAGAGAGCTGGTCCGCCGCATAGGCCACCAGTTCGGCCAGGGTCACGCCCAGGTCGGCGGCGCTGCGCTCCTGCCAGTTGGGGATGAGCTGGCCGATGCGGTCCAGCACCAGGCGGCGAAACGTGGGGTAGTCCTTGGCCAGGTAGTCGATCACCGGCGCGGTCGGCACCTCCGGCGGGCAGACCGTGGCGGCCTGGCAGTCGAAGTCGCTCGGGCATTCGACCTTGAACGAGAAGGCGATGTCCGAGAGCACCGGGTCGAAACCGGCCGGTGGCCGCTGTGCACCGGCCGACTGCACCAGGCGCAGGGTGTAGGTGGAAAAGTCGCCATAGCGGTCGGTGCGCACCAGCAGCACGTTGGCCGCTTCGGGCATCGCCGTGAAGAAGGCCTGTTCGGCCGCCGTCGCTTCGGCGGGGGGGGCCGAAGCCGCCGCCACCCACAACACGTCGATGAGGCGCACCCGCTCGCCACCTTCGATGCGCACCTGCTCCACCCCCAGGTCCGCCGGTACCGGCTTGAGCAGCCTCACCAGCAGTGTGCGCTGGCGCAGGCCCGGCTCGGGGGACTCGTTGTCCAGCACCTCCAGGTAGTCGATGCCGTTGAGCGTGGGGTGCGCGTCCACCGCATTGCGGCGCGGGGTGTCGCAGCAGTGGTAGATCATGGCAGCGCCCCTTCGCGGGTAAACGCGGCCACCTGCTGTTCGCCGGTGCGCAGGATGGCGTAGCGCACCTCCACGTGCAGCGCAGCGTCCACCGCCTGCACCTCCACGCCTTGCAGCGCGATCAGGTTGCCCAGCCACTGCTGCAGGGCCGACTGCACCAGAAACTGCGTGGTGGCGGCCAGCTGGTCGCTGTTGGGAGCGAACACCAGCTGCATCACGCCGCTGCCGAAGTCCGGCCGCATCACGCGTTCACCGGGCGTGGTGAACAGCACCTGCTCAATCAGGCCGCGGATGTAGGCGGTTTCGTCGGCTTCGGCGCTGCGGCCGCGTCCGTCGACCTGGTAGGGGTGGTGCAGCTGGTAGGCGCTCATGTTCAGCTCCCGATCACACGCGACTGGGCCATCACCGGCATCATGGGCGTGCCGTTGGGGGTGCAGATGGACCGGCTGTCCAGCAGCACCAGCGGCTGGCCGCTGGAGAACACGCGCGTGGCCGCCACCAACCACTGGCCCGTCACGCAGGGCATGGGGTTGGTGCCGGTGGTGAAGGGGCAGCCGGCGATGACATACGGCGTGGACAGGGTCACGCTGGGCTGGCCGCCCAGCAGCACGCGCGGGTTGGGTGTGGTAGGCGTGGCCGTGCCGCCGTGGGCACAGAGCACCGAAGCGCCGATATGAAGGAGAGGTCCGGGCATGGTGCGTACGCTCCTTCAGACCACCGTCAGGGCGCCGTTGTTGAGGGTCACCGTCGGCCCCACCAGGGTGATCATCGCGCCCTTGCCGTTCTGGATGTAGATGCCGGTGTCGTTGACGATCAGCGTCGCGCCGGAGGCGCTCTTGATCATGATGCCGCCAGTGGGACCCGGCAGGTCGGAGATGGTGATGCCGTTCTGCAGTGTGGTCTGCAGGGTGATGGCCTGCATCACCGGCGGGGTCAGCAGCGCCATGGCGGGCACCTCGGCGGCGCTGCCCCAGAAGCAGCCGGTCCAGATGGGGTATTCGGGGTTGCCACCTTCAAACTCCACCCACACGCCCGAGCCGATCATGGGCAGCGCGAACATGCCGTTCTGCAGACCGGCCACCGGCACGCAGGGCATGGCCCAACTGGTGGGCGCCAGGCCGGCCACGTCGGGCACCTGCACCATCAGGCGGCCTTGCTGCATCGGGTCAACGTTGTTGAGCACCATGCCGCGGTACTTTCCAAAGAACTGATTTCCCGTCATACCGGCACCCTGGGTGTGATGGAGATCAGACCGTTGCGGGTGAGGCTGAACTCCTGCTTGAACTCACCGCGCTTGAGCGTGCTTTTCACGCTGGAGACGTAGTACAGCCCGTCGTAGGCCAAGCCCGCGCCGCGCACGCCCACCAGGCCGCGCGCGCGCAGCGGACGGCCGTAGCGCAGCACGTTCAGGCTGCCCGAAGCACTCACCGAATCCTGCGAACGTTTGGCCTCCTCCAGCCCGCGCGAGATGGCCTGCATCGGGTTCATGCGCGCCGTGTCCTTGAGCTGGGTGACGTTGGACAACGGTGTGGGCAGGGCCCCCAGCGGCGGCTGCAGCGGGTTGAGGTTGGGAATCGGAATCGGGATGGGCGCACGCGTGAGTGCGTTCTGGATGTAGACGATGGGCAGAACGCCCTTGGTCGGGTCGAAGCTGAAACTCAGGTTCTCGACATTGGTCAGCGCGTCCATGTCGATGTTCAGCGCCGGCTGCGGGATGCCGACCTTGATCTCCGGCCCGAAGTAGGCGATGTTGGTGCCCGGTGTCGGGCCGGGTTCGATGTAGAAGACATAACCCAGCTGTTGGGCCAGCTGGCGGATGTAGGCCAGGTCGGTGCCCTGTTGAGCCGGGATGCGATCCACCGGAATCGGCACGTCGGGAAACAGCGCCGGAATCACCACCGGCAGCACGCCGAACGCTGCGTACTTGGCGCACAGCAGGGCCACGCGCGCCTCGATCGGCATGGCCGGAAACGGCAGGCCGCTCCAGTCCTGCGTGTCCATCACGCGGGTCAGGTCTTCGCCGGTCACCGTCACGGTGCCGGGCTGACCCTGGCCGCCGGGCTGCACCTCCACCTTGGTCAGCACACCATCGAACAGCGGTTGCGGTGTGCCGTTCATCGTGACGATCAGCATCACCCGCAGGGCAGGCGTTGCCGGTGTCACGCTCTGCGCCCCGGCGATGATGAAGAGGGTGTTGAGTTCGGACTTGGAGTTGAACTTGAAGCTCAAGGTGAAGGCGCTGACCTGTCCGGCCGAATGCCGCACCTCCACGCTGTCCAGCGCGTCCATGACCACGCGTGGTGCCGGCAGCGGCACCACCGGGCCGATCTTCAGGCTCAGCTGGATGCCCTTAGCGAACATCGGGCGCTCCCGGCACGCCTTCGGGCAGGGTGATGCGGATGTGCTGGCCCACCACCTCGGTCAGCTCGGCCGGGCGCAGCGCGCCATTGGCGTCGCACAGGCGCCAGTACTGCAGCGGGTCGCCCAGGTAGCGGGCGGCCAGGTTGTCCACCCGGTCGCCCGAGACCACCAGGTGCTCGGTCAGGGTGGCAAAGTGTTCCGGCGGCGGCACGAAACGGCGCCGCAGGTAGGTGAGGGTGCTGCCATCGGCCGCCGTCAGCTGCGCACTGGACAGGCCGTGGTAGCGGCTGGTGGCCGGGTACAGCGGGGTGACCAGGCCGTTGGCCTGCAGAAAGGCTTGCAAGGTGTCCATGTCAGCCGATGCCTCCGATGCCCATGCTGCTGAAGCTGCCCGCCAGCGCCTTGCCGGCCAGCTGCTCCTTGGATTGCAGGTAACCCATGAACAGATTGCCGCCCTTGTGGGCAAAGCCCAGGTCGTCCACCGACAGCACGCGCAAGCCGATGCTGACCTTGGCCAGGATCGGGTTGAGCGAAGGGTCGAACGCCTCTTCGGTGATGGAAAACTCGGTCAGCCGCACCGGCACGATGCGGCTCTTGCTCCACACGAACAACATCAGTGGTGCCTCCATGGGCGCGATCTCCAGCGTGCCGGAACTGGCCTGCTGGTCCACTGCCCGCAACTGCGCCACCGTGGGGTGCGCCAGCGACTCCAGCACCGCCAGCTGCGGCGCAATACCGTGCTCCACCGTCGTGCGGTGCTGGTCGGGAAATTCCAGTTGATCAGCGGCGTCGATGTCGGCTTCGAGCTTGATCGTCTCCACCGCCGGTCCCTTGAAGCGCATGGCCTCGCTGCGGTCCGCCGCCTCACCCCCCGCTGCATTCACCTGCAGGCTGCGGGTGAGCTTCTCCGGGTTGTACTGCAGTGAAATGATGCGCTGCACCTGGGCCGATTCGGGGTGAATCAGGACGAGGCCGGCTTTGAGGGTGCGCGGCGAGGATGACAGGCTCATGGCGTGCTCCCGCTGCCGAAGTTGATGGTTTCTTGGGGCAGGCCGTTGGTGATATCCGCCTCCCATGTGGCCTGGGCGCTGGCGTTGCAGCCATTGCTGGTCTGGGCGTCGTATTTGTCGTGCACGCCCTGCAACATGCTGCGGGCGGCTTTCAACAGATCGGGAAAGCTGGCATCGGTGTAAGCCATGTTGTTGGCCTTCTTGGCGATGGCGCAGGTGACGTTGAAATGCCCCTGCTCGTGTCGCAGCAGGCGGGCCGACTCCGCAGCGGCCCGGTCGGTGCAGTCCTTGCCGACGACGCTGGTGCATTCCGCCACGCTGGTGGCGCTGTCGCCCCGGGGCGTGGCGCTGGCGGCGCACTCCGCGGACGGGGAGGTATTCAAGGCCCAGGTAGACCCTGGCGTTTGGCGGATGGCTGTGGCGCATTTGTTGACCACCTGGCTGCAACCTGTGGCGGCGAGGCTGCTGGTGCGGGTGAACATGGGCTTCACCCATGACCGGCTGGGGATGAAGAACGCCTGCACGCCGCGGGTCGGGATTCCGGTGGGGTCGGCCAGACAGGTGCGCCGGGCGCTGTTGGCGGTGCGCTCGCGCAGGTCGGAAACGGTCAGCGCGCCGAACTCGACGCGCATGTTGGGCGTGCCCGCGAAATTGGCCCAGGTCAACGCCTGTGCTGGCGTGCACTCATCGGGATCGGGCGGGGCCTTGCGCATGCATTCCATCAACGCGGGCATTTCGGCGCGGATGCGCGCCGCCTCGTCCTTTTCCTCCCAGCCGCCATCGAGGGCTTCATCCTCCGGCAGTCGCTGCAATCGGCCAGCCATGGGCGCGGTACTCAGCCCGTAACCGCCGGTCGCTGCGTCGTCGTCCCACTGCTCTTCGGGAGCATGCGGCTTCTCTTGCGGGTCGTCTGGGCCCCGCACCTGCGGCGAGATGGCATGCCGCCTCAGCACCGCGCCCTGTTGCACCACATGGGTCAGTTCATGCGCCAGCAGGCGCCGTCCCGCGTCGGAATCGGGCATGTAGCGGCCGGCGCCGAAGACAATGTGGGACCCGACGGTGTAGGCCTGGGCATGGACATCCCGCGCCGAGCGCTCGGCGGTGGCGCCGGTGTGCACCCGCACTCGACCGAAGTCGTGTCCAAAACGCGTCTCCCAATCCTCACGGAGCGCCGGCTCCAGCGGCCGACCTGGGCTGGACAGAGCCGTGTCGACACTGGCGGGTGCGCTGATCGATGGCAGAGCCGTTCGCCCGCTGAAGCGCTGGATGTGCACCGGACCGGCGGCCACACCGGAATGGGCCGGCTTTGCCAACACCTGATCGGCGACCCGGTCAGCTTCTCGCTCCAGCGGGTCGTGGCTCGCGCCGACGACGAGCTGGTGTTGCAGGTACTTTTTGGCAGCGCAGGGTGCACATTCGCCACTCTTGTCTGCATGGTCTCCGCAGGCGCATTTGCGTTGCAGCAGGAAGCCGGCACCAGTTGAGGATGTCGAAGAGGACCTGGTCCGTACGTCGGCATGGGCGTTCATCGCGTCACTCCGTGGCCGACGGCAATGGCATCGGGGAAACCGCGCCCCACCGTCGTGCGGGGAGGTCCGGAATCGCTCGCCGGTCGGCGGCGTCGAAGTCGGCTTCGAGCCTGATGTTCTCCACCGCCGGTCCCTTGAAACGTATGGCTTCGCTTCGGTCCGCCGCTTTGCCCCCCGCGGCGTTCACCTGCAGACTGGGCGTGAGCTTCTGCGAGTTGTATTGCAGCGCAACGATGCATTGCACCTGGGCCGATTCGAGGTGAATCAGGACCAAGCCGGCTTTGAGCAGCTGGGGGGGGGGTGGTCATGTGTAAGGCGCTCAACTCATCAATCATTGGTCTGCCCTCTGTTGTTCACATATGTTCATATATTGCAGCGATCTTTTGAATTAAGGATTGGCCTCGCCGGGCAATCCATGAATCCGAGAAGTTCCAACAAAAGGAATATCGATAACAGTCAATGAGCAATGACCGCCCTTTTGGCAATTCTCAAATAGTGTTTCGAACCATGCGTGAATAAAATCGAAATCCTCGTCGACCTGTGTTTTGAGCGCGGTCAGATCTGCTGCCGCGCTGCCTAACTGTCCAGCGATCCGAGCCATGTCTTGCGAGGCAGCAAACAGCATCGCCAAGTCGGCTGTTCCAAATGTTGCCGCAGCGATCGCTGCGCTGGCCACAGGATCGCTCAGGATTTTTTCAGCTACATTTTGTTTTGCCATTGCCTCCGACCTTGCAGCTTTCACGAGGGCAATCTGTTTGGCCAAATCCCCGCGCAATGCGTCGAGTGACGTGTCAATATCGCTGATGCTCGATGCTGCTTGTCCCGAAGCGAGCGAATCCCTCGTTGCTCGCCAGAAATAAGGCTGCATTTCAGTTAGTTTTTCCGAAAATACGAGATAGTCGTTGTTTGTCGAGGCGGCATTCTTCGCCAGACTCTCAGCTTCTGCTATTTCCTTGGTCAGAATAAATCCATTCCCGGCCAACGAGTTCATCGTCATTTTGGTGAATGTGTCGAGTGTGAGCAACGTGCCTATGAAACCTATAATTCGAAGAGCGCCATTTAATCCTCTGGCGACTTTCAGTATTTTTACGTTGGATGAAAGGTCTTTGGCTGCAGTTCTTGCGGCCAATCGGGCTTCGGCGCTCGTGACTATGCTGGCGCCATTGCTCGCGGTGGCGGTCGCTGGTTTCGGAGTGACGGCACCAGTTTTTGGCGTCGCTGCGGCCGATGGAGCCGTGCCTGCGTTTGGTTTCGGAGTTGGCGCGCCTCCCTTTGTGCCCGTGCCAGGTTTCGTCCTTCCCCCGCCTGCGCCCGTCAATGCGGTCACCGAAACGATTTTGACCCCACGGTAGAGTGAAGCTGAATGTGGGTCAACAACTGTCAACTCGGTGCCGATCTTCATCGCGGTGTTTATTTTAGAGGTTTGCCGACTCAGATCCGCTCCAGTTCGCGAGCTCTTTAAAGGCGATTCGGGCCCTGTTTCTTGTGGGTAGACACTGCGATCACAAATTTGACAGGGTTCTTTTTCTACCAAAAGTGTTGCTTTAGTGATTCCAAGCTCCTCCATCTTGGAGGTCGCTTTTCCTTCAACATGAGAAGAAAATCCTTGACCACCGCCGCTCTTTAGTTCGAACTTACGACCATCTTCGGCGATTAAAATACCAACTATTGCGGTTGATCGCTCTGCGACTGGAACCAGTCGACCCCGAACTTCGTTCAGCATGTTGATTTCCGACGCGGTCAGGCCGTCACTTCTCAGTGCCGGAGCGGTTCCTCCACTGGTTTCCGGAGCGCGAGCCAGTCTCGACGAATTTCTACCTTTGGCGTGGACCTCCCCCGGCCCTTGCATGAATCTATCAGCGATAGGGCCAATAGGATTCCCCGCTCCCTGTTGCACCACATGCGTCAATTCATGCGCCAAGAGCCGTTTGCCTTCGGCAGTCGCCGGCGAATACCTACCCTCAGCAAAGGCAATATTTCCTCCTACCGTATAGGCAAGTGAATGGACCGCATGCGCCGATGCTGCTGCCAGTGCACTTGTGTACACTCTTACTTGGCTGAATTCGTGTCCGAATCTGGGTTCAAAGTATTGGCGTTCCGCTGCGCCCAAGGGTTGGCCTGGCGAGCGAAGCAGCTCGTGCACCGAGGCTGGCGGCTCTGTGTCCGCATATGGGTCTGAGACAGACTTCCGCTGAACCAATGGCTGGAGCTGCATCTCTTTGGCATAGCGATGCGCGTTCAAACTCGGCTCCGGCATCCGCAGCACCTGGTCCGCCACCCGATCCGCCTCCTGCTCCAGCGGATCGTCCGGCGACCCCACCACCAGCTTGGCTTGCAGTGGCTGGCCCAGCAGTTTCTTGTCGGCGCACTCTTCGCACGTGCCGCTCAGGCCAGTCGGTCCGCCACACGCGCACTTGCGTTGCAGGAAGAAGTTCGATCCCGTCGTGGACGACGGCGAGGACGTGGTCTGCACGGGGGCAAGGGCTTTCATCGCGTCGCTCCTTTGCCAATGGCGTGGGCCAGTGAGTGCCCGACTACCACAGGTGAGGCGTCGGCAGACATGGCCACCGGCCCCATCTGCAGTCGAGCGATGTGGCCCGCACTGCTCAACGCGTCCACCGCTCCATGGCCCGACAGCGTGGCAGCCAATTGCTGCTGCAGGCCTTGCGCAATGGCCTCGGCCGAGCCGTTCCCCAGGCCTTTGAGCACCAGTCGGTCGATGTGCACATTCACCCGTTTCATACCCACCCCCGCGTCTCGGCATCGGCAAACGGCTTGTCGCGCTTGGCGGCTTCCAGCCGGCTAGCCTGCAGCAGCAGGCCCATGGTGACCGGCGTGTCGGCTTCGGCGGCCAGGTAGGCGGCGCTCAGGGCGATGTTGCGGATGCTGCCGCCGGTGGCGTTCAGGCGTGCGAGCTTGCCAAAGTCGAGCGGGCCCACCGGCGCCCTGGCCGGGAACACGCTGCGCCAGATGGCTTCGCGCTGTGCGGTATCCGGGAACGGGAACTGCACCACAAAGCGCAGGCGGCGGCTGAAGGCGCTGTCCAGCGCGGCCTTGTGGTTGGTGGTGAGGATGGCCAGGCCCCGGTAGGCTTCCATGCGCTGCAGCAGGTAGCTGACTTCGATGTTGGCGTGGCGGTCGTGGCTGTCCTTGACTTCACTGCGCTTGCCGAACAGGGCGTCGGCCTCGTCGAACAGCAGGATGGCGCCGATGTCCTCGGCTGCGTCAAAGACCCGGCGCAGGTTCTTTTCGGTTTCACCGATGTATTTGTTGACCACGGCGGACAGGTCGATTCGGTAGAGCGCCAGCCCGAGTTCGCGCGCCAGCACTTCGGCCGCCAGGGTCTTGCCGGTGCCCGATTCGCCCGCAAACAAGGTGGCCAGGCCCAGGCCGCGTTCGCCCTGGTCGGCAAAACCCCAGTCGTGCAGCACCTTGATGCGCTGACGCGTGTGCACCGCGATCTGTTCGAGCATGCGGCGCTGGGCCTCGGGCAGCACCAGTTCGCTCCAGCCGGCGTGCGCGTCGATGCGCTGGGCCAGTTCGCGCAGCGCGCTGTCGTCACCGCAGCAGGCCTTTTGCAGGGCGGATGGCATGTGGGCGGGCTCTACTTCTTGCGTGAGCGCGGCAATCTGGCCGATGCGCCGCGCGCCCAGGCGGTGGCGGCCGGCCAGGGTGTCGATGGTGGCCGACAGCGGAGCTGCTGCCGCGCCCAGCGCCTGTTGCCAGAGTGCGCGCTGGGCGGGGATATCGGGTTTTCGCACGGTCTCCACCAGGGTGTGGGCGCCCAGGTCGGACGGCTCGCGTGCGGCGACGAAGACCAGCCCTTGCAGGCGCCGCACCAGGGCGCCCACCGGCCCGACATGACCGTCAGCCCCGGTGATCAGCAAGCCACAACCGAGCAGGGCCGCTTCGCGCTGCCAGAGGGTGGCGAGCGAGGCCACTTCATGCGCACCGGCGGGGATGTGGGCAGCGGGCAGGCGGCACATGCCCAGTCCCAGCCGCGCTGCCACCAAGTGGGCGATGTCCTCCTGCGCATGCGCGTCGTCGCCCGTCAGTTGCACCGCGGCGGGCCGAGCCACGGGTATGGTGGGCGCTGGGACGCGCGGCAGTGTCAGCCGGTGCGCCATCGCATCGGCTTGGTGCCGGTGTTCGTCTGCCACCAGGCCGGGCGGCGGCAAGGGGCTGAGCAGATCGGCCAGGCGGTGGTCCAGCCCATTGAGTCCGGCCAGGAAATGCAGCACCCGCTCGTCCAGCCGCAAACGGCCGCTGGTGAGACCTGCCGCGTCGTCCACCTCCACCAGGCGCCAGCGGCGCAGCGGCTCCTGCGGCGCGATGGCACTCCAGTGAGCGTCGGGCAGCGCGGCCAAGGCCAGTCCGAAGGTGGCGAAGGCGTGGCCGCTGCTGTCCCGGCAGGCGCGCGCCAGGGCAGCGTCCATCTCCACCCCGGCGATCAGCAGCAGCACCTCGCGTTCAAAGGGGCTCAGGCCAAAGCACTCGCTCAGGCTGTCGATGGCTGCCGGTGTGCGCAGCCGAGCGGCGCAGCGCTCCAGATTGCCCTGCGCGACCGCCCCGTCTTCTTGCACCAGCAGTGCGCGGATGCGCGCGAACTCGGCCACCAGCAGTTGCTGGTTGGCACTGGTCCAGTCGAGTTCGTGCGGCGCATTCACTCGAAGTTGACCCGCTTGTTGAAGAACACCGGTGGCGCAACGCTGCGGTCCACGATGGGGCTGTCCACGCCATCGATGCGCAGGCGCAGCACGGGCGATGCGCCGGCCGTTACGCCGCGGGCGATGAAGCTGAGCGACGTGGTGGGCGCGGCAAAGGCCTCGGGCAGGATCTCGGTCGTGCCCATGAGCAGCGACACGGTCTGCCCCGCTCGCAGGGCCGGGGTGAACTGCACGGTGAACGTGGCGTCACCATTGACTTCGATGCGCACCGGATCCGCCGGCAGCACCGTGATGTTCGGCGCGATGACCGCGGCCAGGCGGTTGCTGTCGCGGACGCTGGTTTCACCCGGCATCACCAGACGGGCGGTGAGGTCGTACACGCCCGCCGGGAAGTCCGCCGCGCTGGCCGTGGGCACGATGAAGTCCATGGCGTCACCCGCGCTGGCACCGCTGGCGGCGATGGACTGGTCAACGCCCAGGCGTTCGTTCTGCAGGCGCACCGCGCGCCCCGTGCCGTCCAGGTGGTGGCCGCTCAGGCGGGTGTTGTCACCCAGGCGGATGACCGGCTGTTGGCCGTCCGGCAGCACCGCTTCGATCGTGGGCAGCGGCGGCACCAGACCGGGCGTGACCACCACACCGCGTTCGCGCCCGCTGATGGGATCGCGGTTGCCCCGGGTGAGCACCGGCAGCGTGGGCCGGGTGCTCTGCTGCGCTTCGATCAGCACCACCGACACCTGGTAGGCCGCGCTGGGGCGGTAGTGCGACTGGGTGGCCGTCCAGAGCTTGGACAGTTCCTCGCTGCTCAGGAACTGCGGCGTGATCTTGAGGCTCTCGACCTGGTCGGCAAGCCCGCAGTCGGCCAGGGCCTGCAGGGCGGGCGGCAGATTGGCGCCCACGTCGGGCGACGGGTTGAGCGCGGTTCGGATCATCTCGCGCGTGAGCACCGGGTATTCGTGCATCAGCTGCATGGCATAGCCGAGCAGGATTTCACGGTGCAGCGGCTCGCTGCCGTAGGCGGTGATGAGGTAGTGCAGGTCCAGTGCCAGTGGTGCGTTGCTCAGCCGGTTGCGTCCGGTGGCGTCGCGCGAAGGCAGGCCTTCGTTGCGCCAGCCAGTGTTGGGCGTGACCTGGTAGAGAAAGATGTTGAGCTGGCTGGACTCCGCGCCGTCGGCAGTGAGCACCCGGTCGGGCGCCAGCGCGGTGACGCTGACCGTGCTGCCGGTGAGAGCCGACACGTCGTGATCGACCACACCGTCGTTGAGGCGGTCGCGCAGCACGGCGGTCACGGCGGCGATGCCCAGTGCGGTGGTCATGCGCGGCCTCCCTGGCGGCGGGCGATGTATTCGTCCAGCGACATGGGCGCGGGCCGACGGCGCGATGACGGTTTTTGCATCGGTGCTTCCTGCACGGCCGTGACTTCGATGCGACCGATGGTCACGTGAACCTCGGTGGTTTCTTCCGACGCTTTGGCAGGCCGCCGGGCACTGCTCTGGACCGGGTGAGGGTGCAGGGCCCGGTTCGGCGATGGCACTTGAGTGTGGTGTTCGGTGCGAGGCAGCTGTGGAGAAGGCATCCGCACGGCAGGCCCGTCCGGCGGTGCTGTGTCGACTCCCGCATGGGTTGCATCTGCTTGTTGCGCCATCGGTCCAAGCTGCGCCAGGGCTTGCGATGTGCCGTGAAGCGGCTTCAAGGCCAGCAGTGGCAACGGTTCTTGCGGCCAGGGTGCAGATGGGGTGCCGTCGGCGTCTGCTCGAATGGCGATGCCTTCGGTTGAAACCGATGGGGTCTGGGACTGCACATTCGGCGCCTTGTCGGCGGTAGCGGTGCGCCTCACTGCAGGAGGCTCACCAGGGGCGGTGTTGCTGTCCTGCAAAAGACCAGGTTGCTGGCGAGCTTCCTCGTTCGAATGCGGCACATGCACGAACGCGGGCATGGCTTGCGTGCGGGCTACCGAGTGCGGCAGCGGTGCCGATGGCTCGTCCACCTGCACGGGAGCTTCTTCGCCCGACCCGCGCTGTGGCGCCAGCGTTCGCAGGGGCCTGCTCTGCCCCAGGGCGCGTTCGGCCAGGCGCTGCAGATAGCCGCTCATGCCTGCACCATGTCCAGATAGATGCTGCGGCGCTGCGGGGTCAGCGCCAGCACCTGCGGTTCGGTCCAGCCGTAGGCGCGGGCCAGCGCATGCACCTGTGCCAGCAGGTGGCGCGCGCTGCGCTGCACTTCGTCCCAAAGCCAGGACGCCGGATCGAGCGCCGCGGTCCACACGTGACCACAGGCCTCACAGCTCAGCTGCAGACGCAGATCGGCCAGCGGGTCGCTGGCTTCCAGCCAGGCCTCGATGCGCGCGCGGACCTCGTCGGACAGGACCGTTTCGGGCGAACGCGGCAGGCAGCAGCGTTCCAACAACTGCTCGGCGGCAGCCCTGGCATCAACCATGCCAGCCGCCGAAGCCAGATCCGCGCTGTCGGGCAGGCGGAACTCGAACCCCTCCAGCTGCAACACCGGCGGTGGTGAAGTGCCTTGAGAGGCCGGCAGAAGCTCGTCCACCGACAGCCCGATCTCCAGCGCCTCGCCACAACGTTCACAAGCCACCTGCGCCTGCAACCGTGGGCCGAACAGGGCGCGCCGCAGCCGCAGCAGCGCTTCGTTGACCGCACCCAGTGGCAAATGGGCAAGCTCATTGCCGGGCACGTCGGGGCGTGCCCAGGCGCACAGCAGCAAGGCCCGGTCGATGGGGTGGCGCGTCAGCCCGCTTTCCCAAAGGGCGAGCAGCTCGCGCTCGCTGGGGGTGCGCATGGCATCAGGCCGGTTCGGTGAAGCGCGGTTCGGCCGGTTCGCTCACGTCATAGTCGCGCTCCCAGCCTTCGTTCTCCAGCTTGATCGTCTGGATCAGCACCGCATTGGCATTGGCGTCCAGGTCGGCTGTGGCCTGGTATTCCGACACCCAGCAGCGGTAGACCTTGTAGGCCAGCGCCAGCTGGCCCGCTTCGTTGTAGATCTCGATGATCAGGTCCTTGCGGAAGTCCTGCAGCGACACCTCTGCACCCAGGCCGGAACCGAAATTCCAGACCTTGTTGGCCCACTGTTCGAATTCCTTGTCGTGGGTGACGCCGCGTTCGAGTGTGATGGCTTCGAACTTGCTGCGGCCGGGCGACTTGCGCGAGGCGGACGGGTCACCACCCTCGCGATGCTCCACCAGTTCGGTGCTGCGCTTGAGCGCGCCCACCTTGGAGATGCCGGCCACGTAGCGGCCGTCCCACTTGACGCGGAATTTGAAGTTCTTGTAGGGATCGAACCGCTGGGCGTTGACGCTGAACTGTGCCATGGCTGCTGCTCCTTAAACGTCGATCTGACCGGCCATCTGCTGGAACTTGATGACCACAAATTCGGCGGGCTTGAGCGGTGCGAAGCCGACCAGGATGTTCACGATGCCGAGATTGATGTCGCTCTGGGTCGTGGTCTCGCGGTCGCACTTGACGAAGTACGCCTCGCGCGGAGACCGGCCCTGGAAGGCACCCTGGCGGAACAGGTTCTGCATGAAGGCGCCGATGTTCAGCCGTATCTGCGCCCACAGCGGTTCGTCGTTGGGCTCGAACACCACCCATTGCGTGCCGCGGAACAGGCTCTCTTCCAGGAACAGGGCCAGGCGGCGCACCGGCACGTACTTGTACTCGTCGGCCTGGGCGTCGCTGCCTCGCATGGTGCGAGCACCCCAGACGATGCGGCCGTAGGCCGGGAAGCTGCGCAGCACGTTCAAGCCCAGGGGGTTGACGACGCCGTTTTCACGGTCGGTCAAGTTCTGAGCCATTTCCACCACCCCGTTCATGGTGGCGTCGGTGCCGGCCGGCGCTTTCCAGAGGCCGCGCGACGCATCGGTACGCGCATAGATGCCTGCCACCGTCCCAGACGGGGCCATGCTGCGCAGGCGCAGGCCGTCCAGGGGATCGGAAATGCGCACGGCTGGGAAGTACGCCGCACCGTTGCGCGTCTGCGGGTAGGCGGCAGGCCATGCGGGCGCAGATGCCGCAAAGTCTGCATAGTTGTGCAGGGACGGCAGGTCGGCCAGATAGAAAGCCCTGCGCGACTCGCAAAGACCGGCGGCGGCGCTCATCACGCTGATCGCGTTGGTCTCCGTCATATCGAAGGTCTCGGGAATCGACAGCAGGTTGAACAGGTCCACGTCCAGCAAGGCGTGGATGCCGGTCTTGGCCGCTTCGTTGCCGATCAGTTCGATGGGGCCTGCCCGGGTGCCATCGACACCGTCCGCCGACGGCGCCACGTTGGCGACGGCCAATGGCTGGTACTCGGCATCGCCGTTGAACTCGGCGCCGCCGTTGGCCAGCCCTAGCTGGATGGCCGCAGCCAGGCCACCGAAGGCGCCACCGGCGATGCTCACGCGGGAGGTTTCGCCCACTGTGGAAGACACCACTTTGAGGAAGTCGCCGACGGGGTTGTCGGTGCCGTCCGCGTCGGCTCGGTTGGCCGACAGGCTGGCGCCCAGGCCGGCTGCATTGATGGCGGCGGTGGTGGCCGCCAGCAGTGCAGCGATATCGTTCCAGGGGGTTCCCAGCAGAGTGAGCTGGAAAGGGGTCGAGCCATTGAGGGTACCGGCGATCACGCCATCCGACGGATTCAAGGGCGCGGCAACCGGCGCGGCACTCAGGGCGTATCCGCGCTGGGCAAACACCAGCGCCGTGCGCGCCAGACGCACCAGGGAGGACGCGTTGTTGACCACGGACACGGCGTACTGGGCCGAGTTCTGGTTCATGTTCAGGTTGCGGTGCGTTTCGAGGGCGACCAAGGTCAGGCCGTCACTCTGCAGCTCCGATACCACCAGGTTGAACTCCGACAGCGGATTGCGCGCGCCAGCGCGGTCGACCGTGATGCGCAGGGCGCTGGCCCACGTCCCGGGGCTGGACGCTTCCACATCAAGCACGGCGCCCGCGCTGCCATCAAGCTGCCACCGGGTGCTCGCGTAGCCGGTCGCCACACGCACGATGACGGCCTGTGCGCCTCCGTTGGCATAGAACTGCCGGACTGCGTAAGAGACCGGGCTGTCGCGGTGGAGCCCGCCGTACGTGCGCTCGAAGTCGGCGTAACTGGTGATGGTCACCGCCAGGTCGGGCGTTCCCTTGGTCGTGAAGCCAACGAAGGCGGTGATCGAGGTGGCCACACCGGTGATGGTGCGAACCCCGCTGGGGATCTCTTCGATGTAGACCCCGGGGTAGCTCAAGGCGGAAGGCATGGCGGACAATCCTCATCTGCTGTGTGGCGGGCGGACCTCTTGCCACTTGCAGGGCAAAAGGCGATGTCTCGAGACCTTTCGCACGCAGCGTAGAAGTTATCCAGTCGGCAAGGTGTGACAAATTGTGGGAGAGCGACCGCCCACTCCAAGTTCAGCACCTACGCCTTCAGATACTCCATCTTCCCCCCCAGCCAGCGCGACACATGCGCGCGCGCCGCAGCGGGATGTTTGTCCAGCAGCTCGGGCGCGGCGGCGCGGGCGCGTTGCAGCAGCGGGGCGTCCTCGGCCAGGTCGGCGAAGCGCAGCAGGGCGTCGCCGCTCTGGCGGGAGCCCATGAACTCGCCGGGGCCGCGGATCTCCAGGTCGCGGCGGGCGATCTCGAAGCCGTCGGTGGTCTCGACCATCGCCTTCAGCCGGGCCTTGCCGGTCTGGGACAGCGGGCCGGTGTAGAGCAGCACGCACACGCTCGCCACCGCGCCGCGCCCCACCCGGCCGCGCAGCTGGTGCAGCTGACTGAGGCCGAAGCGTTCGGCATGCTCGATCACCATCAGGCTGGCATTGGGCACGTCCACACCCACCTCGATCACCGTGGTGGCTACCAGCACCGCCATGTCGCCGCTGGAGAACAGCGACATCACGGCGGCCTTCTCCGCCGCTGGCATGCGCCCGTGGATCAGGCCGACCATGCGCCCAGGCAGGGCCGCGCTGAGGTGCTGGTGGGTTTCGGTGGCGTTCTGCAGGTCAAGGTTTTCGCTCTCCTCCACCAGCGGGCAGACCCAGTAGACCTGCCGGGCCTGCCCTTCCACCTCGTCGCGGATGCGGGCGATGACGTCCTCGCGACGGTTGTCGGCGAAGACCTTGGTGACCACCGGGCTGCGGCCGGGCGGCAGCTCGTCGAGGGTGGAGACGTCCAGGTCGGCGAAGTAGGTCATCGCCAGCGTGCGCGGGATGGGCGTGGCGCTCATCATCAGCAGGTGCGGCTCCAGCGTGCCCGGGCGGCCGTTGGGGCCATCGGGACCGTCCTGCCCATTCGCACCGTCCGGATCGCCCGCCAGCTTGCGGCGCAGCTCCAGCCGCTGCGCGACGCCGAAGCGGTGCTGCTCGTCGACGATGGCCAGGCCCAGTTTGGCAAAGTGCACGTCGTCCTGGATCACCGCGTGGGTGCCCACCACCAGCGCCGCCTCGCCGCTGGCCACACGCTCGACCATCCGGCGGCGCTCCTTCCCCTTGCGGCTGCCGGTGAGCCAGGCGATGCCCTGCCCGCGCTCGGCCAGCAGCGGGTCCAGCCACTGCACCAGCTTGCGGAAGTGCTGCTCGGCCAGGATCTCGGTGGGCGCCATCAGCGCGCACTGCCAGCCGGCGTCGATGGCCACGGTGGCGGCCAACGCAGCCACCACCGTCTTGCCGGAGCCGACGTCGCCCTGCAGCAGGCGGTGCATCGGCTGCTCGCGGCCCAGGTCAGCCGCGATCTCCTCGGCCACGCGGCGCTGCGCCCCGGTGAGCTGGAAGGGCAGCACGGCCAGCAGCCGCTCGTGCAGGCCACCGATCGAAGCCCACAGTGCCGGCGCGCGCAGCTTGCGGCGCTCGCGCTGCGCCTGCAGCTGGGCGATCTGCTGGGCCAGCAGCTCCTCGAACTTCAGGCGCTGCCAGGCCGGGTGGCTGTGGTCCTCCAGCGCGGCCAGGCTGGCCGAGGGCGGCGGGTGGTGCAGGAAGTGCAACGCGTCGCGCAGGCTCGGCAGGCCGGTGGGCGCGATGCGCGCCGGCAGCAGTTCATCCAGCGGCGCACGCGACAGGCCCGAGGCCACCGCCTTGCGCAGGTAGGCCTGCGGCAGCTGGGCGCTGGCGGGGTAGACCGGCGTCAGGGAGGCAGCCAACGGCGTGGCGGCGTCCACCGCCTTGAAGGTGGGGTGCACCATCTCCGGGCCGAAAAAGCCGCCGCGCAGCTCGCCGCGCACCCGCACGCGGGCACCCGCGGCCAGGGTCTTCTGGTGCGAGGGATAGAAGTTCACGAAGCGCAGCACCAGCTCGGCACGGCGCCGGCCGGGTGCGGCGCTGGCCCCCACCTCCAGCGATTCGGCCAGGTGGACGATGAACTGCCGGCGCGGGCGCAGCTCCACCTTGGCTTCGCGCACGACGCCCTCGACCTGCACGGTGTCGCCGGGGCGGGCCTCGGCGATCGGCGTGAGCTTCGTCTCGTCCTCGTAGCGCAGCGGCAGGTGCAGCGCGAGGTCGATGTCGCGCCGCAGACCGAGCTTTTCCATCGCCCGCTGGGGCAGGGACTTGGCCGGCGCTTTGTCGGCCGCCCTGGCCGCGGGGGCGACCGCCGTCGAACCGTCCGGAGCGGAACTGGACATGTTGCGAAGAGGGGGCTCAGCGCGAGCGCGGCGCGATGTGGCTGCGCAGCCAGGCGGCGAAGGCGCTCTCTTCGAGTTCGCCCGCTGCCAGCGTCATCACCGCCACCGTGGCATCGGCCTGACTGGCCGTGAGACGCCAGCCATTGAGCGCCAAACACAGACCGGTCGCCAGGAAAGCAGCACGCTTGTTGCCGTCCACGAAGGGATGGTTCTTGGCCAGCCCATAGGCATAGGCGGCCGCGAGATCGGCCAGATCCGGATCGCCGTACACCGCGAGGTTCTGCGGCCGTGCCAGAGCCGAGTCCAGCAGCCCTTCATCGCGCAAACCGGCTGCACCGCCATGCAACGCCAGACTCTCATCGTGCAGCAGCAGCAGCATGCGCTTGTCGACCCAGCGCCAGGATTGGTTGACCGCTTCCGTCATGGCAACCTCCACCGCATCACTTGGCCAGGGCGCGGAAGGTGTCGCGGTACTCGCGCATGAACTCGCGACCGAGCTCCAGCTGCTCCTCGAAGGCGGGGTCAAAGGCCGTCAGCGCGACGCCGTCCGGCGTGTCGGTCACGTAGATCGTGTCGCCCTTCTCCAGCTTCAGCCGCGCCAGCACCTCCTTGGGCAGGATGACGCCGACCGAGTTGCCGATCTGGGTGAGCTTGAGGGTGTGCATGGCGGGCTCCGGGATGACGGGAGGTGTCCAGGACGGACGTTATAACATTCGTTATATTCTGCACCCTCCCTCCCCTGCCCTGCAAGCCGCTCACCGTGTCGCCATCGTCGCCTTCCTCCGCCGCCACCACGCCTGCCGCCCCCCGCCAATGGACGGTCGCCGACTTCGACTTCGAGTTGCCACCCGACCTGATCGCCCAGGCGCCGGCGGCCGAGCGCAGCGCCTCGCGGCTGCTGGATGCCGGGCCGGCGGGCGGCGATGCCGCACCGGTGGACCGCATCTTCCGCGAGCTGCCCCACCTGCTCGAACCCGGCGACCTGCTGGTGTTCAACGACACCCAGGTGATCCGCGCCCGGCTCTACGGCGCCAAGGACAGCGGCGGCGCGGTGGAGGCGCTGGTCGAGCGGGTGCTGGCCGCGGCGGATGGGGCGCACAGCCTCGAGGTCTGGGCCCACCTGCGCGCCAGCAAGTCGCCCCGCGCCGGGCAGGCGGTGCAGTTCCGCAACGACGCGGGCGAATCCTTCCGTGCCGAGGTGCTGGGCCGCTGCGGGCCGGAGAACGGGCTGTTCCACCTGCGCTTTCCGGGTGACGCCTTCTCGCTCCTGGAACGTTTCGGCCACGTGCCGCTGCCGCCCTACATCACCCACGCCGACACCGCGGAGGATGCGCGGCGCTACCAGACGGTGTTCGCCCGCCACCCCGGCGCGGTGGCCGCACCGACGGCGGCACTGCACTTTGACGAGGCCCTGCTGGCCGCCCTCGATGCGCGCGGCGTGCAGCGCGCCGCAGTGACGCTGCATGTGGGCGCCGGCACCTTCCAGCCGGTGCGGGCCGAGCGGCTGGAGGACCATCGCATGCACAGCGAGTGGTTCGAGGTCCCGCAGGCCACCGTCGACGCCATCCACGCCACCCGCGCCGCAGGCGGGCGCATCGTGGCCGTGGGCACGACCAGCCTGCGCGCGCTGGAGTCGGCCGGCCGGGCCGCAGCGCAAGCTGGGTCGGACGACCCGCTGCTGGCCGGCGCACGCGAGACCGACATCTTCATCACCCCCGGCTTCGAGTTCCGGGTGGTGGACCGGCTGGTCACCAACTTCCACCTGCCCCGCAGCACGCTGATGATGCTGGTGAGTGCCTTCGCCGGCTGCGAACGCATCCGCCAGCTCTACGACCACGCGATCGCCCAGCGCTACCGCTTCTTCAGCTATGGCGATGCGATGCTCCTCTCGCGCCGCTGATGCATCCACCGCGGGCCCCCTGAGGCTGACGCTGTGGCACCACAGAAGGCTGTTCCAGCACGAAACAACGGCGGCACGCGAGGAAACAACCGCTGCTCCAACCCAGGAAAACCCGGAAGGAACTTGATATTGCTCAATAGGAACCAGAAACCGGCCCCTAATGTCGAGGTCATCCCGTCTCTTCTGACCCTTTGGAGTCCTCCATGACCACCCTTGCCCGACTCATCACCCTCGGTTGCACTGGCCTGCTGGCCACCCTGCCAGCCTTCGCCAACAGCGCAGCGCAGGATGAAGCGATGATCAAGCTCGCCACCGGCAGCGGCTGCATGACCTGCCACCATGTGGACCCGGGCGCCAAGGGCCCGGAGGGTCTGCCCCCGATCGGCCCGGCCTGGCGGGACGTGGCGGCCAAGTACAGGGGCGACAAGGCTGCCCAGGGCAAGCTGACCCAGGCCGTGCTGAAGGGCTCCAACCCCTACGACAGCCACTGGAAGGGCAAGGCCTCCGGCCTCGCCATGCCGCCGAACGCCGTGGCCATCAAGGAAGCCGAAGCCAAGAAGCTGGTCGGCTGGATCCTGCAGTTGCAGCCCAAGTAAGACCGCGAACGGCCCCCGGGGTCCAAGCCCGGAGTCCGGTCACAGAGTCAGATCCCAGAGTCCGGTCAGCCCGCACCGGCCGGCGCCGAGGCGATCAGCCCCAGCCGGCTGGCCAGCAGGGTCGCCTCGGTTCGGGAGTTGACCTGAAGCTTCTGGAAGATGGCAATCACGTGGGTCTTGACGGTGGATTCCGCCAGGCCCAGCTCCCGGCTGATCTGCTTGTTGGTGCGGCCGCAGGCCATCAGCCGGAGCACGTCGAACTGACGCGCGGAAAGTTCGGCGCGCAGGTCGTCCAGGCTCTGCAGGCCAAATTCCAGGCTCTGTTCATCCCAGAACTCCTCGGCTTCGGACAAGGCCTGGCCGGCCGAATGCGACAGATGCAGTGCCGGGCGCGGCCCACCCACCACCAACGGTCGGCCACCCACCCGGGGTTGCGGCAGCGCGATCGGCTCGCCGGGCCGGTGCGGGCCGCCGGACCGGCCCGACGACAGCAGTCGAGTCAGCCCGTCGAAGAGCTGTGCTTCGCTGGCCGTCTTGTGGATCAGTGCCTGCGGAGCCAGCGCGAGGATCGCCTCCACCTGCGGCGCGGTTTCGCGGTCCAGCAACACCGCCACCGGCGCAGGGCTGAAGCGGCGCTGCGCCTCGGCCAGCGCTTCGGCCGCAGCGAAGCGACGCTGGTCCAGGTCGATCAGCACCAGGTCGAAAGGACGTTGCAGATCGACGCTGTGGGTTGGGTGGAGCGATGGGCCAGGGCCCGCCGGTGATTCGCCGGGAATGTCCAGATCGGCCAGATCGGCCAGGGCCAGGACCTGGCATTCGGGCAGGCAGGAGGCCATCAGCAGCTGCAACCCCTGGCGATAGAGCGAATGGCCATCGACCAGCAATACCCGGCACGGCACGCTGGCCGACACCCGGACTCCCCCGACAACACCCGCTTGTGGCTCCATTCCCGACCGATGGCTTGGCAGGGGGTGAATGTACCCAGTCGCTGCCGAACCGGCGATCCTCCCTCCCGGTTTGGGGTCAGGTTCGGGACCGATGCCGCAGACACACCCCCGCCATGTTGGATCGCTCCAACGCCCGGTCGCCCGAGCTGCCGCGGGCGGCATCCCTGCCGCTTCACCGCGCCAAAGCCGGACAACGGCGCATCAGCGGGATTCCGGCTGGCTGACGAATCCCACCTTGCTCAACCCGGCGGCCGAGGCATCGGCCAGGGTCTCGGCCACATGGTGGTAGGCCACCTCCCCATCGGCGCGCAGGTGAATCTCCGGCTGCACCGGCTTGCCGCCGGCCAGCTTGAAGCGTGCGGCGGCGTCTTCGCGGCTGAGCAGCTCCCCGTTCCAGTAGCGCAGGCCCTGGGCATCGATGGCGAACTCGATCTTGTCGGGCACCGGCGGGTTCACCTGCGAGCTCGCGCGCGGCAGCTCCAGCTTGACCGCGTGGGTGAGCAGCGGCGCGGTGACGATGAAGATCACCAGCAGCACCAGCATCACGTCGATCAGCGGCACCATGTTGATTTCCGCCATCGGTGCACCGGCGGTCTTGCGATCGAAACTGGCAAAGGCCATGGTCCGTTTCCTCTGTGTCCTGGATGGGGTCGAGGGCAGATCAGGCCGCTGCCGGGCGCAGCGACTGCACAGCCGCCCCGCCGGTTGCGCCTTCCACGGCGGGTGCCGGCGCATGGCTGCGCTGACCACCCTGGGAGGCTTCGGCCAGCGGGCTGCCCATCGACAGGAAGGTCAGCAGCTCGAAGGCAAAGGCATCCAGCCTGGCGCCCAGCACCCGGTTGCTGCGGGTGATGGCGTTGTAGGCCACCACCGCGGGGATGGCCACCGCCAGACCGATGCCGGTCATGATCAGCGCCTCGCCCACCGGGCCGGCCACCTTGTCCAGGGTACCGGCACCGCTCATGCCGATGGCCACCAGCGCGTGGTAGACGCCCCAGACGGTGCCGAACAGTCCGACGAAGGGCGCGGTCGCACCGATGGTGGCCAGGGTGGTCAGGCCGTTTTCCAGCCGGGTGGTTTCCTCGTCCAGCACCTTCTTGAGGGTGCGGGTGACGAAGTCCTGCGCGCTGCCGGCCTCCTCCAGCTTGGCCGCGCCGTAGCGGGCGTGGTGCTGGCGGGCGTGGATGGCGTGGGCGGTGAGGTGGCCGAAGGGGTCGCGCACCCCGTGGGTGGCGATCTCGCCGGCCACCTCGTCGAGCGAGCGGGCATTCCAGAAGAAGTTCAGGAAGGCATCGCTGCGCCGCTTGCGGATGAACTGGGTCAGCCCCTTGATGAGGATGAGCGCCCAGGACAGCACCGACATCACGACCAGGATGACCAGCAGCCCCTTGCCGACGGCATCGGACTGGCCAATGAAATGGGCAAAACCCATCGAAGGGATGGCTTCGGCCAGCATGGAGGCCGAAGCGGCGAGGTCAGGTGCAGCAGGGTTCATGAGGAATCAGCACAAGAAGTTGAAAGGGAGTCAGTCTTCGAGCTCGAAGGCCAGCGGCATGACGATCCAGAACTCGAAGGGCACGCCGTTTTCGGTGCGTGGCTTGACGCGGGCGGTGACGGCCTTGCCGAGTGCCTCCTGGTCCAGGCGGGGGAAACCGGAGGACTTTTGCAGCACCACCTGCCGGGGCATGCCGCGGGTGTCGATCAGCGCGCGCACCAGCACCACGCCCTGCTCGCGCAGGCGCTTGGAGGCCAGCGGGTAGTCCAGCTGAGGAATGCGGATCCAGTCGGTTTCCGTCAGCACCACCTGCCGGGGCGCTGCCGGCGCGGGTGCAGGGGGCACGGGCGGAGCCGGCGGTACCGCAGGGGCGGGAGGTGCCGTTGGCGCGGGGGGCGCCGGGGGCTCCGGTGGCGGGGGCGGCGCAGTGAACACCGGTGCCGGCTGGGGAATGGGCGGCGGTGCCGCTGCGATCACCGGCGCGGGCGGCGGTGGCGTCTTGGGCTGCACCTTTGGCGGCGGCGGAGGCGGTGGAGGCGGAGGTTTGGGTGCCTCGGGCTCGGGCGCAATCATCTCCACCCTGATCGGTGCGAACTGGCCGGCAGCCTCCCGCACCGCCGGCACCTGCAGCAGGGCCCAGCCGCCCAGCACATGGGCGCCGAGCATCCCCGCCACCAGGGCCCGTTTGGCAGCGGGCCCGAGGGGCTCGCTGCTGTGCGGCGGCAGCACCTGGACGGCGGTCAGAGGGCTGTGCAGGGTGGACATGGTGGGCACGGCGCAGCGTTCCTTGGAGGTCAGAACTTGTAGGTGCCGGTGAACATCACCATGCGGCCCTTGCCCGGGATGTAGTGGCCGCGGTAGAGCATGTCGGCGTAGTGCTTGTCGGTCAGGTTGTTGACGCTGAGCTTGAAGGCCACATCCGCCAGCATCTGGTACTCGCCCATCAGGTCGTAGGTGACGAAGCCGGGCGCCTTCAGCGGCGAGGTGGCCGCCAGGCCGACCGGCTTGTCGCTGGAGCGGGCGTTGACGCCGCCGCCCACACGCAGCCTGGGCGTGAGCTGGTAGGTGGTCCACACCGTGCCCGAGAGCTTGGGCGTCAGGCCCGGACGGGATCCCACCGCCTCGGTGCCGGTGGAACCGGTGGACTCATCCACCTTGGCCGTCGGGATCCAGGCGAAGGAGCTGAACACCTCCCAGGCCGGCGTGATGCGGCCGGACAGGTCCAGCTCCACGCCCGCCGAGTGGCGTTGGCCAGACAACACGTAGTTGCAGCCGTTGACCGTGTCGGCGTCGCGGTTGCGCTCGTTGTACTTGGTGGAGTGAAACAGCGCCACCCGCATGGAGGACTGGCCGTCCTGGGCATCCAGCTTGGCGCCCAGCTCGATGTTGCGGCTGGATTCCGGGTCGGTGTTGGAGGTGCCCGGGTCGTACTGGTAGGCGTCACCCGCGGTGTTGAACGAGGTGGCGTACGACAGGTGGTAGGAGCTGTACGGCGTGGGCTGGAACAGCACCCCCATGCGCTTGCTCCACAGCGAATCGTCGCGCTGCAGGCGGGAGTTGGCCGGCACGTAGCAGGGGTTGGGATAGGTCACGCCGTTGACCACCTGGTTCGGGTTGCCGGAGGCGGCCACCGCGAGGTAGTCGCCCTGGAACTGGTCCCAGCGCAGGCCGCCCAGCAGCTTCCACATCGGCGCGATCTGCACCAGGTCCTGGGCGTACACCCCCATGCCCTTGGCGGTGAACTCACGGTTCTTGCTGATGACCCGCAGACTCTCGTCCACACCCGCACCATCGTTCGGTGTACCCACCGTCGTGCGAGCCTTGGTCAGCGCTGTGGCACTGAAGTTGTTGAAGTCCTCATGCGCCGCATCGATGCCGCCGAGCACTTCATGTTTGAACCCCAGCGCGTTGAACTTGTTGCTGTAGTCGCTCTGGACATACTTGGCCTGCATGTCCTGGATCTTGTTGTTGTTGCCGCGCGTGAGCACGGTGGCGTCGCTGAAGGTGCTGTTGGTCACCGCCGCGCCGTCGGGCTGCAGCGTGGCGTTGGCGAAGCGGATCGCACTGGCGCGCAGGTCCCGGTCGTAGTTGGCCACGCGCGCCTGGCTGCGCAGCTCACCGCCGCCCTGGAAGCGGTGCACATGCAGCAGCGACAGGTAGTCCACCCCACCGTTGCTGCGGTCGCTGGCAGCCCCGTAGGAGTTCTTCGGGTCGGTCTTCCACAGGTGGTTGGCACCGGCCACGCCCGACTCCAGCCAGGGCAGGCCGTAGTTGACGCCGTTGCGGTTGTCCAGCGTGTACAGGCCGACCTGGAACTCGTTGGCCGTGCCGATGCCCCAGGCGTAGGTGGCGGCCAGTCCGTCCTTGTCGATCTTGTTGCCGGCGCCGTCGTTGGCGGCCTGGTGGGTCATGCCGACGATGCGCAGCGCCGCGTCCTCACCGGTGACGATGTTGAAGTCGCCCGTACCGCGGAAGTAGCTGTGTGATCCCAGCGTCACGTCCACCTGGTGGCGGTTGACCAGCTGCGGCTGCTTGCTGACCTGGTTGGCCGCACCGCCGGTGGAACCGCGGCCGAACAACATCGACGCCGAGCCGCGCAGCAGCTCCAGGCGGTCCCAGTTGAAGCTGTCGCGCTCGTAGAAGGCCGGGTCGCGCATGCCGTCAATGAAGATGTCGCCGGTGGACTGCAGCGAGAAGCCACGCAGGCGCACATCCTCCTCGCCGCCTTCGGCCGCCTGGAACGCGATGCCGGCGGTGTTTTTCAAGGCGTCCTTGAGGGTGTCGAGGTGGCGGTCCAGCACCAGCTTCTCGGTCACCACGGTGATGGACTGCGGGATGTCGCGCAGCTCCTGCTTGCCCTTGCCGATGCGGGTGGTCTCCACCTTCAGGCTGTCCTTGCCGGCCACCTCGCCGCGGCCCTTGACGGTGATCTTGCGCAGCGTGGTTTCGGCGGCCGCAGGAGCAGCCGAGGAGGCGGCCGGTGCCGCGGGCGCCGGGGTTTGTGCCCAGGCGGCCGCAGACAGCCCCACGCCCGCCATCAAGGCGCCGGCGGGCAGCAGGTGGCGCCAGGCGGCGCAGGTCAAACGGGCCGCACGGGCCACCGGTCGGAGGCTGTCAGAAGCCGGTCGGGCAGCGGGTCGGGCAAAAGAAAGAGCGCGGGAACGTGAGCGAGCCATGGTCGTGCAGTCCATCGGGGAATCGTTTTCTGGGTGCCCGGCACGCCACCGGGCACCGACCAAACTCGGCACCTGCATGAACGTTGTGGGGCTTGGCTGCTGCGGGGTGAAGGCCCTGGAGGGCTTCACACTGACCTGGCTTCCGGCTGGGCCGCATGCGCAAATGATAACGATTCCTATTGGTACTTGCGAAACATTCCTCGTGAATGTTGCCTTGCCGCGACAACACAGAGGCGACCGCGCTTGGGAACGCCCCCTGCTGCCTTCACAACCCCGGTGAACCGGCCTATACCGGCGGCTCCAGGCGCTCCAGGCTGCGCAGCAGGCCACTGGTGCTGGGTCGCTCCAGGAACACGCAGCGTTTGCCGGTGCGTTTGCAATGGTCCTTCACCCGCCAGTAGGCGTTGTGGCTGATGCAGCCGGCCTGGCAGAGCACCAGATCGGCCGCACCGAGCTGGGCGTCGAGCTGGGCCACATGGCTTTCCTCTCCGCCGTCGTGGTGCAGGAAACGCCCGCCCTGATGCTCCACGATGTGCCGATACATCGGCACGCTGGCCGGCCGACCGCCCACACACAGCACCACCTGGTCCTGCAGCAGCGCGGTTGCGGCCTCGGGGGCTGGATGCAGCAGTTCGCCGTCGCCGACCTGCCCTGCCCCGGGGTCTGACTCGACACGCAGCGATGGCGCACGGTGGCCTCCGTTCACCCACTCCCGGCGGCGCAGCTGCCGCTCCAGCTCCTGGAGGCGCTCCTGCTGCTCGGCCACCTGCCGCGCCAGCGCCTCGCGCGAGCGCAGCTCCGGCACCTCCTGCTCCAGGCGGCGCAGTTCGTCGCGCAGCTGGGCCATCAGGGTCTCGCGGCCCAGCAACTGCGCACGCACCTGCAGCAACTGAGCCTGCAAACGCTCCAGGTCCGCAGCCCGCCGGGCGGTCGACTGCTGCAGGCGCGCCCGCACGGCCGCCAGTTCCCGGTCGCGTTCGGCCAACCGGGCCTCCAGCTGCAGCAGCCGTTTCGCATCGGCCCGTTCCTGTGTGCCCACCTGGTGCTGCAGCATGTGCATCTCATGCAGCACCTCTGACTCCAGCTCCGCGTCACACAGCGGGTGGGTCAGCACCACCCAGAGCCAGCGCGACAGGTCGTGCCGGCGCACCGCCTCGCGCCACCGGGTCCGCAGGTCGTCCACGCTGCGCAGGCTGCCCCCGTGGCGCAGCTCCAGCGCACAGCGCTCCTCCAGCCCGCGCTGCAGGCTCTCGGACCAGTCCCCGCGTTGGGCCGCCGCCTGCACCGCAGCGCAGTGCAGTTCGTAGTCGTTGGAAAGAAGTTCGGCAGGCACGAAGCGCTGCGACAGCCGGCGCAGCAACCCCATCGACAGGCAGCCGCCGATCACCGGGCAATGGGCATGGCGCGGCAGGTCCCACAGACGCCGGCGACGCGAGCCCTTGCCCTTGACGGCCGCGCCATCGGCACCATCGCCGCCGTCCGCCCGGGACACCTCGCACCCCGCCGAACCGGCCATCGCCTGCGCCAACGCATTCAAGGCATGGTCGCGAGCGTCCGGGACCTCCGGCGGACGGCGCATCAGCAGCGCGCCAGATGGTGAGGACTCCACGGCGCCAGCCGCATCGGCAGGATCCAGCGCGCTGCCGCGCTCCATCAAATGCATCAGACCAGGACGGGGTGCGCACATCAGGACACCCCCACCACAAACCACTCCACCCGCATCATCACCATGTCCACACCTCGCCGAACGCAGTCGAAATCAGGAGAAAAGGGAGAGGAAGGTCGACTGGCTGGCAGGTCCGGCGCAGGCTTCAGACGCCACAGCGCCGCACGGGCTGGCAAGGGCGGCGCCACGGCGGCACCCCGTCGAGAAACTCGGAAAACGAGCGAAACCAGCGGCTACTTGGTCAGGATCAGCTTGCCCAACGACGTCAGGCGCAGCCGGTAGACCATGCCGTCATGTTCGATTTCGACCTCCTTGCGTTCGCCCAGCAGAACCCGGCTGTGCCAGCGCTGCGGCCGATCCGGCTCCTGCTCACCAAAGGGAGCGGCCGACACGGGCGGATGGGCCGGCCGCATTTCATCGTGCCCGAGGTTCATGACCGAAAGTGGTGATCGCATGCCATAACTGTAATGCGACCCATTCCTATTTACAAGTCTTTTGACAGCACCGTCCGCGACAGTTCTTCCCGGCAACGCCCGCAAGTGCCCAGCAGGGACAGGTGGTGCTCCACCAGCAGGAATCCGCGCTCCTGCGCCACCCGCTGCTGAAGCGCCTCGATCTGCGCATCGTGAAACTCCTCGACACGGCCGCAGCGCACGCAGACGAGGTGGTCGTGGTGCCCGTCTCGCGCCAATTCGTACACCGCGTGCCCGGCCTCGAAGGTCTGGCGCTGCACCAGCCCGACCTGCTCCAGCTGGCTCAACACCCGGTACACCGTGGCCAGACCGATCTCCACACCCTGAAAGATCAGGCAGCGATGCACCTCATCGGCACTCATGTGCCCGCGGCCATCGCGCAGCACCTCCAGCACCTTGGTGCGCGGCAGGGTCACCTTCAACCCGCGCGTGCGCAACTCATCGCCATTCGCCATGCCGCCCCTTCCCGCCTGTTCGCATTTCGCATCACACATTCTTCCATGATAGTTTGCTAATGCAAAGCATTCGCATTGAAGTCCATCCATGGGAACGCCGCGTTGCCGGCATGACACGTCCGCAGGGTCAGGGATTAAATTTAATACGAATCGTTCTCATTTTATAGTAACATTTCAGCATCCCAGCCAGCCGCGGACCACCAGGGCCGCCCATCGCCAGCCGGATGAACCCCCTTCATTCCGGAGTCCCGCGTGGTCACCTGTCCCCTGCACCTTTCGCAAGCGCCGGCATGCCCAGACGCCTGGCAGCCCGGCCGGAATGTGGCACTGGGTGTGCGCACGCAGTTCTGAGCAGCCCACCGTGATGCAGCCCCAACAGCAGCCGGCCGATGTCCTGTCGGTGCCGCGGCACGGCCGTGCGCCGCAGCCGGCCTCCCCCTCCGTCGCCCAGTTGTGCCGCCGCCAGCGCCGCCTTGCGATGGGCTGGCTGGCGCTGGTGCTGCTGGTGCTGCTGCTGTCGGCCTGGCTGCAGCCGGCACGGGCGGCGGCGGGCGCCGCACCGGCCGCAGGCACAGCGGCCCGGGTGCTGGTCGTCACCACCAGCCCGGTGGCCGCGGGCAAGTTCGTCTCGCTGCAGCGGCTGGCCGCGGCCGAGGGGCTGGCGCTGGAGGCCCGCTTCGTGGAGAAACTGCCTGCGGACACCGACCCCGCCTTCTGGGACGGGGCCGACCTGGTGCTGCTGGACACCCCGCGCGCCCACATGGAGGAGTTCGTACGTGCGCGCCTGGCCAAGGCGCTGCCGGCGCTGGCAACACGGCCGCACGTCTGGCTGGGCACCGCCGCCCCCACCCCCGGCGGCGGGCTGGACGCCGCACTGGCCCGGCGGCTGCACGGCTACTTCGTCAACGGCGGCCAACACAACTTCGAAAACCTGTTCAAGACGCTGTCAGCCTGGGCGGGCGATCGGCGCGGCAGCACCTGGAAGCAGGCCGCTGCCGCGCCGATCGTGTTCCCGGTGGCCGGCATCTACCACCCCGATCTGCCGCAGTTGGTGCTGGACGGCCCGCAGCGCTGGCTGGCCTGGCGCGGCATCGACGCGGCGCTGCGCCCTCCGGTGGTGGCCATCGCCTTTCACCAGCAGAGCATCGCCGCGCAGCAGACCGGCCTGATCGACCACCTGGTGCGGCGCATCGAGGCCGCCGGCGCGCTGGCGCTGCCCTTCTACAGCCCGGTGATGGAGCCCGATGCGCTGCGCCGCCTGCTGACCCCGGCGCCGGGCGGGCGCCCGCTGGCCGACGTGATCATCAACACCCAGATCACGCTCAACCCGGAGGGCCGGCGCACCGAGCTGGCCGCCCTGGGCCTGCCGGTACTGCAGGCGATGCAATACCGTCGCGGCGACGAGGCGGCCTGGGCCGCCGACCCGCAGGGCGTGCCGCTGATGGACGTGCCCTTCTACCTGGCCCAGGCCGAATACGCCGGGGTCACCGACCTGCAGATCGCCGCGGCCACCCGTGCCGGCGACGAGCAGGTGGTGCCCATCACCGCCCAGGCCGATGCGGTGGTGGCCAAGGCGCTGAACCTGGTACAGCTGCAGCGCCGCCCGGCGGCCGACAAGCGTGTGGCGATCTTCTTCTGGAACTACCCGGCCGGGGAGAAGAACCTCTCGGCCAGCTTCATGAACCTGCCGCGCAGCCTGAGCGGCACGCTCAGCGCGCTGCAGGGCGCCGGCTACCGCACGCAGGCCCTGGACGAGCAGCCGCTCACGGCCCGCCTGCAGCGCCTGCTGGCGCCCGGCTACCGCCCGGCCGATGACCCGGCGGTGCTGGGCGAGCTGCTGCGCGACGGCCTGGCCGACCGGCTGCCGGTGGCCGACTACCGCCGCTGGCTGCAGGCCCTGCCGCCCCAGGTCGGCCAGGCCCTGCAGCAGCGCTGGGGCGAGCCCGAGCGCAGCAGCATGGTGCTGCGCGACGCGTCCTGGCGCGGCGGCGAGCCCTTCTTCGTGGTGCCGCGGCTGCAGCTCGGCCACGTCACGCTGCTGCCGCAGCCCGGCCGGGCCGAGCGGGGCGGTGACAAGGAAAAGGCGCTGTACCACTCCACCACCGCGCTGCCCTCGCACTTCTACCTCGCGGTGTACCTCTGGGCGCGGCAGGCCTTTGCCGCAGATGCCCTGGTGCACTTCGGCACCCACGGCACGCAGGAGTGGCTGCCGGGCAAGGAGCGCGGCCTGTCGGTGTTCGACTGGCCGACGCTGGCGGTGGGCGACACGCCGGTGGTCTACCCCTACATCGTCGACAACATCGGCGAGGCCACCCAGGCCAAGCGGCGCGGGCGCGCCACCATCATCAGCCACCAGACGCCGCCGCTCACCCCGGCCGGCCTGCACGACCGGCTGACCCGCATCCACGACCTGCTGCACCAGTGGATCGCGCAGGACGCCGGCGGCGTGAAGGAGCAGATCCGCGCCGAGTTCCTGGCCGACCTGCGGCGCGAGCGCATCCACCTGGACATGGGCTGGAGCGATGCGCGCATCGCCGCGGACTTCGACGGCTTCGTCGCCGCGGTGCACGACCACCTGCACGAGCTGGCCCTGACCGTGCAGCCGATGGGCCTGCACACCTTCGGCCGCGGTGTGGACGAGAAGTGGCGCATCGCCCAGGTGCTGACCATGTTGGGCAAGGACTTCTGGGAGGGCGTCAAGGACCCGAACGACGCGAAGGAAGAAGCCGACGAGCTGATGGTGGCCGACTACACGAAGCTGGTCGAAACGAAGCCCTACCGCCTGCTGGCCGCGCACCTGAAGGACGGCGCCGAGGTGCCGCACCTGGACGCGGCGGCGCGCGAGAAGCTCGCCCAGGCGCGCCGCTGGTACGAGGACCTGGGCGCGGCCAACGAGCTGCGTGCCCTGCTGGGCGCGCTGGACGGGCGCTACACCCCCACCAGCTACGGCGGCGACCCGATCAAGAACCCCGACGCCCTGCCCACCGGGCGCAACCTCTACGGCTTCGACCCCAGCCGCGTACCGACGAAGGCCGCCTGGGAGGCCGGCAAGCAGGCGCTGGACCAGCTGCTGGCCACCCACCGCGTCAAGTCCGGCCGGCTGCCGAAGAAGCTCACCTTCACACTCTGGTCGGTGGAGACCATGCGCCACTTCGGCCTGCTGGAGGCGCAGGCTCTCTGGGCGCTGGGGGTGCAGCCGCAGTGGGACGCAGGCGGGCGGGTCTCGGGCGTCAAGCTCATCGCGCGCGAGCAGCTCGGCCGGCCCCGGGTGGACGTGGTGCTGTCGGCCACCGGGCTGTACCGCGACCACTTTCCCAACGTGATGAAGCAGCTCGCCGAGGCGGTGCGCCTGGCCAGCGAAGCCCGCGCCGAGGCCGACAACCCGGTGGCGGCCAACTCGGCGCGCATCGAACGCAGCCTCGTCGCCAACGGCGTGCCGGCGGCCGAGGCCCGCGCGGCAGGCGCCACCCGCCTCTTCTCCAGCGAATCGGGCCGCTACGGCAGCGGGCTGGACGATGCCGCACTGGCCACCGACACCTGGAAGACCCAGGGCGAAGGCGACCGCAAGCTGGCCGAGCTCTACCTCTCGCGCATGCAGTACGCCTACGGCCCGGACGAGGCCACCTGGGGCCGCGCCGGCGTCTCCACCGCCGCCCGGCTCAACCTCTACGCCGAGCACCTGCGCGGCACCGAGGCGGCGGTGCTCTCGCGCAGCAGCAACCTCTACGGCATGCTGACCACCGACGACCCCTTCCAGTACCTGGGCGGCATCGGCCTGGCGGTGCGCCACCTGGACGGCCAGGCGCCGGAGCTCTACATCAGCAACCTGCGGGGAGCCGGCGGCGGGCGCGTCGAGGGCGCCGCGCAGTTCCTGGCCAAGGAGCTGGCCACGCGCAACTTCCACCCCGGCCACATCCAGGGCCTGATGGCCGAGGGCTACGCCGGCACGCTGGCGGTGCTCGACGGCATCAACAACTTCGCCGGCTGGCAGAGCGTGGCGCGCGAGATCGTGCGCCACGACCAGTGGCAGGAGTTCATGGACGTCTACGTGCGCGACAAGCACAACCTCGGCCTCAAGCCGTGGTTCGAGCAGCACAACCCGCACGCGCTCGCCCAGAGCATCGAACGCATGATCGAAGCCGCCCGCCTCGGCCAGTGGCAGGCCGACCCGAAGGCCCTGGCCGAGCTGCTGGATCGTTACCGTGACCTGGCGCTGCGCCACGCGGTCCGCAGCGACAACGCGGTGTTCGAGCAATTCGTGGCCCAGGCCGGCTTCGGGTTGGCGGCGCCACAGCCCGAGGCCACCGCGGCCCAGGCACGGGCCGAGCCGCCCCCCGCGCAGCCGGCGCCTGCGCCTGTTCCGCCCGCGCCGACAGCACCGCCGATCGAGGGCCTGCGGCTGGAGCAGGTGCCGCCGCGCCCGCAACCGCCGGCCGTCCTGACGCTGGCGGGGCTGGCCCTGCTGCTGCTGTCGCTGCTGGGTGGCGCCGCGCGGGCCTGGCGCCACCCGGTCCTGGGCGCCGCCCGTGCGGCTTGAGTCCCTTGTCGTTTCCTGGAGAGAACCCTTGTCCGAGCTGATCGAAACCACGATGTACCAGGTCTCGCAGGTCTTCCTGCTGCCGACCCTGGCGCTGATTGCCCTGCTCTTCCTCTACGCCTTCTGGGTGCTGGGCGAGTTTGCCGTGCTGGCCTGGCGCCGCCGCGGCGGCGCCGGGCGCCCGCTGCTGGCGCTGCACCGCGCCGCCGCGCCGCAGGGGCTGAGCGAGGACGAACTGGACCTGCAGGCCCACCGCCTGCTGGAGGGCCCGCGCATCGCCAGCCGCGTCACGCCCATGCTCGGCCTGGTGGCCACCATGATCCCGATGGGCCCGGCACTGAAGGGCCTGTCCGACGGCAACCTCGCCCGGGTGTCCGACAACCTCACTGTGGCCTTCTCGGCGGTGATCCTGGCGCTGATCGCCGCGTCCATCACCTTCTGGGTGGCCAACGTGCGCCGCCGCTGGCTGGCCGAGGAGATGCTGCTGATCGCCCAGGGCGTCACGGCAGGCCCGGCAGGAGCACGCTGATGGCGCTGAAGCTGCTGCACGAGGCGGAGACCGACGACCCCATCCTCTCGGTGGTCAACCTCATCGACCTCTTCCTGGTCATCATCGCCGCGCTGCTGGTCACGGTGGCGCAGAACCCGCTGATGAATCCCTTCAGCCACCGCGATGTCACCGTCATCACCGACCCCGGCAAACCCTCGATGGAAGTACTGATCAAGAAGGGCGAAAAGATCGAGAAGTACAAGGCCAACGGCCACATCGGCAGCGGCGACGGCGAAAAGGCCGGTGTGGCCTACCGCATGAAGGACGGCTCGATGGTCTACGTGCCCGAGGGCGGTGCACCTGCCGCCGCGGCATCCGCACCCTGAGAACCTGTGAACGGCGAATACCATCTCCGGCCCGCAGGCCTGCTTCACGCCAGCCTGATGATGAAGATCGACCGGAGCCCTTGATGAACATTGCCAGTTTCGACGACCTGCTGCGCGCAGCCTCTGAACAAGCCGAACCGCAGCGGCTGCTGTTTGTTTTCACCGCCGCCGAATTGCCGAGCGACGCCACCCCCGGTCAGCGCGCGCGCTTCCGGGCCGGCAGAGGGGGCACCCTGACCCCGCTGATGTGCGTGGACAAATCGCCCGCCGAGCTGAACTCCTTCAATGCCCTGCTCGACGAGTCCCGGCGGGCCGGCCCCCCCTGGGACATCGTCTTCGTGGCGGCACTGTCGGGCAGCGCCGGCCGCAGCCCCACCAGCGCCGACGCCGACGCGCCGCTGCAGCGCATGGTCGAGTCGATCCAGTCCGGGCGCATCGCCGGCTTCATTCCCTTCGATGCCCAAGGTCAGCCGGTTCACTTCGGCTGAGCCTCACGGCACGAAGCGCTCGCGGGCGTACCACCCCGATGGAGACCGCACCATGCCCAACCTGACCCGCCGCCGCCTCAGTCTGACCACGCTGGGGCTGCCGCTGTCGTCCCTGCCGACCTTCCCGGCCAGTGCCGCGGATGCACCGCCCCGCAGGGATGACAGCCGGTCGGCGCTGCCGCTGGAAGCCTTTGCCGAGCTGCCCCGCCTCACCGACGCAGCGTTGTCTCCCGATGGCCGGCAACTGGCCGCCCTGATGCACCTGAGCGGCGACGGCGAGCAGACCTCCGGCCTGGTGCTGCGCCGCATCGGCGACGACCGCGTCACGCCGCTGCTGCGCAACGACGCGGGCGTGTCGATCGCCTGGATCGAATGGGCCGGCAACGAGCGGCTGCTGGTGGGCACGCGCCACCTCGGGCGGCGGGATTTCGACGGTACTGTGGAGACGCGGCTGCTGTCGGTGCGTGCCGACGGCGGCGGAGCACTGAACCTGGTGCAGCCAGGCCCACCGGGCAAGTTCGAGACGCAGCGCGGCCCGCAGATCCAGGACCGTGTGGTCGACCTCCTGCCCAACGACCCGCAGCACATCCTGCTGGAACTGCCGCCGCAAGGCAGCGCATCGCCGGGGGTCTACCGCGTCAACATCGAAACCGGCGAGCGGCGGCTGATCGAGCCGCCCCAACGCCGTGTGTGGAACTGGTTGACCGATGCCCGGCACCGTGTGCGCTGCGGCTTGCGCCTGGACGGGCAGCAGGTCGAGGTGATCGCCTGTGATCCGGACGGCAGCCGATGGCGCACGCTGTGGCGCTTCGAGCCCTGGGGGTCCGATGCGATCTGGCCGCTGGGTTTCACCTCCCAACCTCAGGAGCTGCTGGTGCGCGCCGGCCACCAGGGTCGGGCAGCGATCTTCCGCGTCGATCTGTCGATGCCGGAGCTGCCGCGCCGGCTGCTGCTGGCCCACCCGCAGCGCGATGTGGCGGGCGAGCCGATCCACGCCGTGGACAGCCAGGCCGTGATCGGTCTGCGCATGGGCGACGGCACAGCGTTTGCCGAGCCGCGCGCCGAGCTGTGGAATCCGCAGCTGCGCCGCGTCGCCCTTGAGGTGGACGCCGCGCTGCCCGACCGCCGCAACCGGCTGCTGCAGTTCAGCCGGGACGCTCAGCGCTACCTGCTGCACTCCAGCGGCCGCGGCCAGCCGGGTGAGTACTACCTGGGCGACCAGCGCAGCGGCGAGCTGGTGCTGCTGGCCGAGCAGCACCCGCGCCTGCCTGCCCAACAGCTGGCCGGCGCACGCCGCCTGGCCATCCGCAGCCGCGATGGGCTGATGCTGGAAGCCTTCCTGACCCTGCCGCCGGGCACCCCCGCCGATGCCGAAGGCCGTCCCCTGGCGGCGCTGCCGCTGGTGCTGCTGCCGCACGGCGGCCCGAGCGGCCGGGACGACGACAACTTCGACCTCTGGGCCGAGTTCATCGCCAGCCGCGGCTGCGCGGTGCTGCAGGTCAACTTCCGGGGATCGACCGGTCTGGGGCGCGAGTTCCAGCATGCCGGCCTGCGCCGCTGGGGCCTGGAGATGCAGGATGACCTGACCGATGCGCTGCAGTGGGCGATGGCCCAACGCATCGCCGACCCGAAGCGCCTGGCCATCGTCGGCGGCAGTTACGGCGGCTACGCCGCACTGATGGGAGCGGTGCGCACGCCGGAACTGTTCCGCTGCGTGGTCAGCTTTGCGGGCGTGAGCGATCTGATCGAGCTGATCCAGCACGCTTCCAACTACTTCGGCGGCGCCGAATGGGCTGAAGCCTCCATCGGACGCCTCTGGGGCGACCGTGCGCAGCTGCGCGCCACCTCACCGGCCCTGCAGGCCGAGCGCATCCAGGCCCCGGTGCTGCTGGTGCACGGCAGCGCCGACCGGGTGGTCCCGGTGCAGCACAGCCGCAGCATGGCCGCGGCGCTGCAGCGCGCCCGCAAGCCGGTGCGCTACGTCGAGCAAGATGGGGGCAACCACCACCTGGGCAGCCACCGCCACCGGCTGGCATTCTTTCGCCTGCTGGCGGGTTTCCTGGGGGAGCATCTGGGCTTGCAGAGCTGAGCGGCGTCCGGGCGACCCGACCGCCTTCCATCCCAGTTCAGCAGCCGCTGCCCGCCTCATCCGGTTCATCGCAGCCGCGCCGCCCGTCCGGGCGCTCGGCCTGCCACAGCGGCAGCAGCCAGACCGCCACCGCGCCCCAGGCGGCCAGCCAGGCCAGTGCGGCCACCACCAGCAGCATCACCGGTGCCAGGCCGAACGCTGCGCCCGCCCGGGCGGCGCCGGCCAGCAGCAGCGCCGCCGCGGCGGCGGGCAGCCAGGCGCGGCGCTCGTCCGGCCAGCCGGCATGGGTGCGCCCGGCGATGGCGAACACCGCCAGGATGCCCAGCCCGAAGGCGCTGACCGCCAGCAGGTGCCGCCCGGCGGAGGTCCAGCCGGCCTGTCCGGCCAGCGCCCCCAGGCCCAGGCCGGTGTAGCCCAGCGCCATCGACACGTACACGGCATAGAGCATCAGCGGGCGGCGGTGCAGCAGTGCCCGCCCCACATGCCAGTCGTTGAGCAGGTGCGCCAGCGCCGCCGCGGCCGCCAGCGCCAGCCAGCCGGTGACGCGTTCACCCGGCGCGGCCCACTGGGTGGCGGTGAACAGGCCGATGGTGATCAGCGCCAGCTGCCGGCGCGGCGGGCGCGCCAGGTAGACCGTGTCGCCCACCGGCAGGCCGGCGCGCCGCTGGGCGGCATGCAGGTCGTCCAGCGAGCGGTTGACGATGCGCATCGAGATGCGGCTGAGCGCCACCACCATCAGCGCCATCTGCACGCCCAGCAGCGCGTCCAGCCAGCGCGACAGGGGCGCACCGCGCCAGGCATCCACATGCCAGCCCAGCACCACGGCGGTCAAGGCCAGCAGCGCCCAGCCGAAGGCCAGCTGGGCGCGGGCCGGGTCGCGCCACAGCCGCGGCGCCGCCCAGGCCAGGGTGCCCAGCAGCAGCGCCGTCCAGCCCAGAGCGCCCAGCAACAGCGCCACCGGGCCGGCCCATTGGGACGCGACGAAGCCGGTCAGCCAGCACAGGAACAGCGCCCGCACCCGACGGGGTTCGCAGCCCGGGGTGGCGGTGAACTCCGGCACCGCGGTCAGCACGAAGCCCACCACCGCGGCCAGCCCCAGGCCCATCAACAGGGTCTGGCCATGCCAGGCAAAGGGGCCGAGCCGGTCGGCCGCCGCCGGCAGCGGCAGGCCCCCGACCAGGAAGGCCAGCCACAGCAGCATGCCCAGCAGCGCCAGCAGCGTGCCGGCGGCAAAGAAGGGGCGCATGCCGCACTGCCACTGCGGGTGGTCCAGCGACAGGCCCCAGGGTGCCGGGTGAATGGCGCGTTTCAACATGTGGGTCCCTCGCAGCGCAGGGTCTTGGGCGTCTTGCTCCCCTCTCCCACCTTGGGAGAGGGGCCGGGGGTGAGGGCCGGCGCCGTCGCAGGCCCCCTCCCCAACCTTGAAGGCCCCCTCCCCAACCCCTCCCCCACGAGGGGGGAGGGGCTTTCGGGCAGGGCTGTCCCACCGCTCCAGGCTCGTCGGGCAATTCGAAGGCCTGCCGCACCGCCGGCACCTGCAACAGTTCAGCGCTGAGCTGCAGCACCTGCGCGGCGCTGCGGGCCGCGGGTGCGACGCTCAGGCGCTGCTCGTGCACGATCCGGCCCGGGCGGCCGGCCAGCACCAGCACGCGGTCGGCCAGGCGCAGCGCCTCGGCCGGGTCGTGGGTGATCATCAGGAGCGCGCTGCCGTGGCGGGCGGTTTCGGCCAGCAGCAGCTGCTGCAGCTGCGCCTTCAGGCCGATGTCCAGCGCGGCGAAGGGTTCGTCCATCAGCAGCAGCTCGGGCGACAGCGCCAGGGCCCGTGCCAGCGCCGCACGGCTTTGCATGCCGCCGGAGAGCTGGTGCGGCCAGGCCTGCAGGGCCGCCTCGTCCAGGCCGACGCGCCGGCCCATCTGCGCCGCCGCCTCGCGGGCCTGCGCGCGGGCGTGTCCGGCAGCACGCAGACCCAGGGCGATGTTGTCCAGCGTGCGCTGCCAGGGCAGCAGGCGCGGCTGCTGGAACATCACCGCGCAGCGGGTGAAACCGCGCTGCACACGCCCCTGCTGCGGCGTCAGCAGCCCGGCGGCCAGGTGCAGCAGGGTGGTCTTGCCGCCGCCCGAGGGGCCCAGCAGCGCCACCGCCTCACCGGCACGCAGCGTCAGGTGGATGTCGCTGAGCACCTCGGTGGGGCCGAAGGCGTGCGTCAGGCCCTCCAGGCGCAGCGCAGCAGTCGCGTTCGTCATGCCTCGCCCTCCCGCCAGCGCTCCAGCTCCCGCTTGAGCGGCTCCAGCAGGGCGTACTCCACCAGCAGCAGGCAGCCCACCACCGCGCCGATCCAGGCCAGGGTGCCGGCGGCGTCCAGCTGCGAGCGGGTGACGGCCAGGGCCGCGCCGACACCATCGGCCGTGGCCAGCAGCTCGGCCATCACCACCACCTTCCAGGCGCTGCCCAGTGCGGTGATCCAGGCCGGAAAGACGTAGGACAGCACATGCGGCGCATAAACCTCGCGCAGCATCATGCCGCGCGGCAGGCCATACACGCGTGCCATGTCACGCAGCCGCCCGTCCAGCGTGCGGGTGCCCTGCAGGGCAGCGGTGAAGACGATGGGCAGGCAGGCGACGAAGACGGTGAACACCGGCGTGCCGTCGCCGGCGCCGAACCACAGCAGTGCCAGCACCAGCCAGGCGATCGGCGGGGTGCCCAGCAGCACCGTCACCAGCGGGCGCGCGGCCATCGACACCCCCGCCGACAACCCGGCCAGCAGCCCGGCCAGCGTGCCCACGCCCACCGCCAGCGCCAGCCCGCCCAGCGCCCGCCGCGCGGTGACGACCAGTTCAGGCCAGAGCTGCCCGCGCTCGCCCAGCTGCAGCAGCGCCTGCAGGGCCTGCAGCGGTGCGGGCAGCAGCAGCGGGTCGGTGAAGGCGGCCACCGCCTCCCACGCGGCCAGCGCCAGCAGCAGGCTGGCCAGCGCCCCCCAGCCGCTCCAGAGGTAGGCAGGGGCGCCACGCAGGGCACGCCGGATCAGGCCCATGGCGCAGCCGTTGACCGCTGTCGGCGATGAACCTGGGGCATCGGACGGGCGGGCCGGCCGACGAAGGGGCTGAAAGAAGAGGTGAAGGAGCAGGCGTTCATCCCATGACTCAGAAATCCACCCGCGCGTTGACGAACAGGCGCCGGCCGCGTTCGGCCCAGCCGAAGTCGGCGGACTTCTCGGCCAGGCGCAGGTTGGTGAGGTTGTCCAGCCCGGCGCGCAGGTGCAGCGGCTGGCCGCCGGGCAGCTTCCACTGCTGGCCGATGCTGGCGTTGACCAGGGTGTAGGCCGGCAGGTCAGCCCCGCCGGTGGCGGTCTGGCTGCCGGTGTACTCGGCGCCCAGGCGCAGCGACCAGCCGGCCGCGGCACGCCAGTCCAGGCGGGTGGTGAGGCTGGTGCCGGGGCGGTCGGCCAGTTCGCTGCCGGTGGACTGGTCCTCGGTGTCCAGCAGCGTCAGGTCGGTGCTCCAGGCCAGCTGGCGGCTGGCCTGCCAGGTGAAGCCGGTTTCCAGGCCGCGGATGCGGGCGGCGTCCACGTTGTCGTACTGGTAGGTGCGGCGGCTGCCCACCACGCTGAGAAGGCGGTAGGTGATCAGGTCCTTGACGTGGGTCTGGAAAGCGGTGGCACGGACCTGCCAGGCCCCCAGCTGGCCATCGACGCCCAGCTCAAACGAGTTGGAGCTCTCCGGACGCACGTCGGCGTTGCCCAGGAAGGTGTGCGGACCTTCCGAGCCCACATAGCTCGGCGAGATCTGCTTGAGCGTGGGCGCCTTGAAGGCATGGCCCGCGCCGCCCTTGACCACCCACTGCGGGCTGGCCTGCCAGACCAGGTAGGCGCGCGGGCTGGTTTCGCTGCCGAAGTACTCATGGTGGTCGTTGCGCAGCCCGGCGGTGAGCATCAGCGCATCGGTCAGCGCCCATTCGTCCTGCAGGAACAGGGCGCGGTGGGTGGCGTCGTCCTGGCCGCCGGTCAGGCCGGCGTTCGTCAGCGTCTCCTCGCGCCACTCGCCGCCCACGGTGACGCGGTGGTCACCGAAGCGCTGGCCGGCGTGGCCGTCCAGCACCCGGTCGCTCATCGACTGCGGCCGGGTGGCCGCCACGCCGTTGCTGCGCGAGTTGAGGATCTCGATGTCGCTGCGGTAGGTGCGCAACTGGCCGTCACCGCCCGCCCAGCGGCCGCGCCAGCCCAGATGGGCCTGCTGCCGGTCGATGTCGTAGGTGTTGCGGTAGGCCTTGGCGGCCGTGCCCGAACCGGACACGCTGTCGTAGAAGCGCTCCTCGTCGGCCTGGGTGAGGCCGGCTTCCAGGCTGTGGTTGGCGTTGAACCGGTAGCTGAGCACCGCCGAGCCGCCCACCGACCGGCGCCCCTCGATCTCGGAGTAGCGCGGATCCTCCTCCTCGGCGGTGCTGCCGCTGCGCAGGGCCTCGGCGCTCACGCGCAGGCCCAGGCCCTCGGCCAGCGGACCGGCTGCGGTGACGGAGACCTTGCCGCTGCGACCGCCCTGGCCGGCGGTGGTGGGGTCGGATCCGCTCAGGCCGGCAGAGCCCTGCCAGCGGTCGGTCGGCGTCCTGGTGATCAGGTTGATCACGCCGCCCAGCGCCTCCGAGCCGTACAGCGCCGACATCGGGCCGCGGATGACCTCGATGCGCTCCAGCGCCGCCAGCGGCAGCCAGCCGTACTGGTAGTCGGAGTGGCCGACCACGTCGTCGGTGGCGCTGATGCGCCGCCCGTCGATCAGGGTCAGGGTGTGTTTGCCCTCCAGCCCGCGCAGCGCCAGGGTCTTGCGTCCGCCCACCTGGCGCGGGCTGAGCGTCAGGCCCGGCGCGCCCCGCACCGCCTCCAGCAGGTCACCGGCGTTGCGTGCAGCCATCTCCTCGGCGGTGATGACGGTGGTGCTGGCCGGCGCGGTGCGCACATCCTGCTCGGTCAGCGTGGCGGTCACGGTGACCTTGCGCAGCACGGCGGCGGGCGCGGCCGCATCGGAGGATGCAGCAGATGCAGCAAATGCAGTCGGGGCAGAGGCCGCGGCGGCCGCCGGCACCACCGCCTGGGCGGACGCAGCGCCCGCCCACCAGGGCGCGGCCAGCAACGTCAGGCAGGCCAGCACCAGCGGGCGCAGGGCGCAAGGGCAGGCAGCTTCCGTCGGGTCGGCGCTCGAGGTCAAGGTGGGATTTGGGTCGAAGTGGGGTCGAAGTGGGGTCGAAGGTGGATTCATCGGGCAGCTCCGGGGGCCGGCAGGCGCCGGCATCGGTTCTCAGGGTGACAACGCCGGGTGGCGACGGCTGCCGCGTGTCGGGGGGGGGATCGGTCGAATACGAAGGGTCAGGGTCAGGGTCAGGGTCAGGGCGCAGGTCAACCGAAGTAGAAGTCCGCCTCGGGCAGCTTGCCGCCGACCATGCCGGGGTCCAGGCGCATCAGCTCGTTGAAGAAGAACTCCAGCTCGGGCCGCGCCTGCGCGGCGGTGGCAAAGCGGGCGTTGTCGGCACGCACCGAGTCGGCCACCGCGCTGGCCTCCAGCACCGGGGCCTGCGCCACCACGGTGGCACCGCAGGCCTCGGGCCGCGCCTCGCAGTCGGCCAGCGCCGCGGCGTAGTGCGTCTGCAGCGCAGCGGCCAGGGCGGCATCGTCGCGCAGTGCCGGCATCAGTGCCAGGCCGGCCTGGGGAATGCGCGGCTCGCGCCGGTACAGCCGGCCCCACTCCTGCTGCAGGTCGACGCTGCGGTGCAGATCCGGGGCGATCAGACTCACCGGGAAGGAGCGCGTCTTGCGCAGCGCCATCGACACCGCCGGCTCGGCCAGCAGCGCATGGTCGACGCGGCGGGTGATGAGCAGCTGCATCGCGTCCAGCGGCGTGCCGACGTAGCGCAGGCGGATGTCGCGCGGCAGCTCCAGCCTGCTGCGCTGCGCCAGCAGGCGAAACACCAGGTCGGGCATGTCGGCGCGGAAGGGCATGGCGATTTCGCGGCCCTTGAAGTCCGCCAGCGTCCTGGCCCCCGCGTCGCGCGACACCAGCCAGAGCACGCCCCAGGTCGCCAGGTTCAGCAGGCGCAGCTTCACGCCGCGGTTGTAGAGGTTGGCCGCGACGTTGCTGGGCAGCGCCACCACATCGGCCTGGCCGCCCAGCACCAGGGCGCGCAGCTGGTCGGGGTCCTTCCAGAGCGTGAAGCTGACCTGCTCGGCCAACGGCGCCAGCGCACCGGTTTCCACCAGCCGCATCAGCGGAAAGGACACTGCCGCCGGCGGCCCGGCCAGGCGCAGGCGGGCACGCCGCGGCGCCGCCGCCGCCGGCGCGGGCGCCTGCGCCTGGGCCAGTGCTCCTGCCGGCCGCAGCGCCACACCGGCCAGGGTCGCCGCCGCCGCGGCCAAGGCAGCGCGCCGCGTTCCTGGTCCAGACAACCGTCGATCCGTCGCGTGCATCAGAACGCCCCCCGCCAGGCCAGCGACAGGCTGCGGCCCGGCGCCTGGATCTCCTGGCCGGAGACGCCCTCGGTGAGGTGCTCGTGGTAGGCCTTGTCGGCCAGGTTCTTGACCGCCATGCGCAGGCTGTGGTCGCGGGCATACCGCCAGGTGGCGCCGACGTCGGCCGTGGCAAAGCCCGCGGTGGCATCTTCGGTGCCGCGTGAGAACACGGTGGCCACTCGGTCCTGCCGGCGCACCAGGCGCAGGCGGCTGTCCACCGCCCAGGCCGGCGTCACCGCGGCACCCCAGCCCAGCGAGAGCTCGTCGGCCGGCATCTGGAACAGCGGCTCGTCCAGGTCGCGGTTGGTACCGCGCAGCACCGACAGCTTCACATCCGCCCATTGGCCGACACCAAACTGCCGGCGCGCCTGCGCCTCCAGCCCGCGGATGACCACACTGCCCAGGTTCACCGTGGCCTTCACCGGCAGCCCCCCCACGGTGGCCCCGGTGGCCTGGCCGGTGATGTAGTGGCTGATGCGCTGCTGGTGCAGTGCCGCGCTGTAGTCCCAGACGGCATCGGCGCCCTTGACGCCCAGCTCAAGCTGCAGCGAGGTTTCCGGCTCGATCTGCGGGTTGCCCAGGTAGTGGTAACCGTCGCCGCGCGGCGAGGCCTCGTAGCGCTCGCGCATCTCGCCGGCACGGAAGCCGCGCGCCAGGTTGGCATAGGGCCGCAGCAGCGACGTCACCTCCCAGCTCACCCCGACGGAGCCGGAGAGGGCCGAGTCGCTGCGGTCCAGCCCGTTGGTGACCGCGCCGTTGGACATGGACGCCGCCTCACCCACGACCCGATCCCAGCGCAGCCCGGCCAGCACCCCCAGGGCACCGAAGCGCATGTCGTCCTGGACGAACAGGCCGGCGGCCCGGATGCGCGCATCGGCAAAGGGGTCGTTGCGCAGCAGGGCCGAAAGCGGCGTCGGGCTGGCGATGTAGCGCTCGGGTGAGGCCTCCATGCGCCAGAGGTTGACGCCCGCGCTGACCAGGTGCTCGGGGTGCAGCAGCCAGTCGGCCTTGAGGTCCACGCCGGTGGTGTCGAAGGACACCGTCGTCTGCGCGATCTCGCGCTTCAACTGGTTGGCGTAGGACCAGATCTGGCGCTGCACCGACTGGCGCCACAACCGCACATCCAGGTTCGGTGCGTCGCGCCCGCCGCGGCGGCTGTAGCCCAGTTCCACCAGATTGCGGCGCTGTTCGGGCGAATGCACGGTCGAGGTTCCCAGCGCGGCATTGGGCAGCGAGCGGGTCGAGCCTGGGTACCAGACGTCCTCGTCCACATGCTGCTGCAGCGACAGGCGCAGCTGCTGCGCGGCATCCGGGCGCCAGCGCAGCTGGCCGATCAGGCTCTGCGCGTCGTAACCGGTGCGCGCCACCGTGCCCTCAGGGGACTTGTAGTCGTCCAGCCGCTGCGAGGCGGCCCCCAGCATCAGTGCAAAGTCGCCCTCGGAGAGGTTGAGCACACCCGTGCCGCGCAGCCCCTTGGAGGCACTCTCCCAGCCCAGGGCGGTCTGCAGCTTCAGGCCGGGTTCGAAGCGCGCCTGCGGCAGCAGCACGTTCACCGCCCCGCCCAGCGCCCCGGTGCCGTAGAGCACCGAGGAGGCGCCCTTGACCAGCTCCACCCGCTCGGCCAGCGCCAGCGACATGAAGGAGGCGACGGCCCCGGCCGGCTGCGCCGAGTTCAGGCGCATGCCGTCCACCAGCAGCACGACGCCCTCCTTTTTCAACCCACGCAGCACCGGGTTGGCACCCTGGGCCCCGTCCGAGGCCACCGCCAGGCCGGGCTCGCCGCGCAGGGCATCGCCCAGGCTCATGCCCGCAGCATCCAGCCGATCGCGCTCGATCACCTGCACCGCCGCCGGGGTGTCCAGCGCGCTGGCGGCGTAACCCTTGGCGGTGACCTGCACTGTGGAGAGCCGGGGCAGCGCCCGCCCCGGCTGCGCCGCTGGATCCCCTGCGCGTTCCGTGGCAACAGCTTCTGTTGCGCTCGCCGCGTTCGCAGTCGTTGCCGCCATGGAGCCGCCCATCAACAGCAGGACCGCTCCCGCCACCGGCCGCAACCAGGCCACAGCCTGCTGGGTCAACGAAGCCACACCGGCACGGGGTCGCTGGAACATCACACTTCCTTAATACGAATGATTGCTGTTATCGATAGTATCCATCCTTCACGCCACGTTCTCCATGATCCAGTTCAAGTTCAATGGTTGCTGTTGCTAATACGACGCATTCCTATTTAAACTGACCTTCGTGCTGTCCCATCAACGCAGCCTGAACCCCAAGGAGGATCCATGCCCGCTCCCGACGCACTCTCCGTGGTGGACCTCTGGCGACGCCTGGGCATGCAGATCCGGCTGGGGCCGCACCCGGACGACGCCCGCCTGCTGGCGCGTTACCTGAGCTGCGGAGAGGCGCTGGCGCAGCAGCATGGCTGTTCAGCCCGGCGCACCCAGGAGTGCATGCTCACCCTTCTGATCCAAACCGCCCGGGACGCGGTCCTGCCCATCGGCTGGCGGCTGACCTGCCTGGACGCCTGCCGGCGACCGATGGAGCAGCTCGCCGACCAGGTGCGCGAGCCGGCCGACTCGCTGCGCCTGATGCGTACCGCCAAGCCCTGGCCCGCGGTGCCTCACGCACCGATGTGGTGGCGCACGCAGGGCGGGTGGCGGGCTTCTGTTGCCTGGCCTCAGGTGCGCTGGCTTTGGCCGCGGCACCCCGCACTTGGGCGTGCTCAGGACAAAGCAGGACCCGCCGGTTCCAGCCTCAACCCGCGAAGCGCGAGAACACCAGCGTGGCGTTGGTGCCGCCGAAGCCGAAGCTGTTGGACATCACTGTGTTGAGCGGCGCGTCGCGGCGCTCCAGCAGCACCGGCAGGCCTTCGGCCAGGGGGTCGAGGTTCTCGATGTTGGCCGATGCGGCGGCAAATCCGCCTTCCATCATCAGCAGGCAGTAGATGGCCTCCTGCACACCGGCTGCGCCCAGCGAATGGCCCGACAGCGACTTGGTGGAGCTGATCGCGGGCACCGCATTGCCGAAGACCTCGCGCACCGCCTTCAGCTCGGCCATGTCGCCCACCGGGGTGGAGGTGCCGTGGGCGTTGATGTAGTCCACCGGCGTCTTCACGGTGGTCAACGCCTGCTGCATGCAGCGCACCGCACCTTCGCCGGAGGGCGCGACCATGTCGTGGCCGTCCGAGGTGGCACCGAAGCCCACCAGCTCGGCCAGGATGTGGGCGCCGCGCGCCTGGGCATGCTCCAGCGACTCCAGCACCAGCATGCCGCCGCCGCCGGCGATGACAAAACCGTCGCGCCCGGCATCGAAGGCCCTGGAGGCCTTGTCCGCCTGGTCGTTGCGGCCGCTGGACATGGCGCCCATGCCGTCGAACAGCAGCGACAGCTCCCAGCTCTCCTCCTCGCCGCCACCGGCGAAGACCACATCCTGCTGACCCCAGGCGATCAGCTGCGCGGCATGGCCGATGCAGTGCGCGCTGGTGGCGCAGGCCGAGGTGATGGAGTAGTTGACACCCTTGATGCCAAACGGCGTGGCCAGGCAGGCCGACACGGTGCTGCCCATCGTGCGGGTCACCATGAAGGGTCCGACGCGTTTGATGCCCTTGGCCCTCAGTGTGTCGGCCGCCCAGACCTGGTTGAAGCTGGAGGCGCCGCCCGAGCCGGCCACCAGGCCGCTGCGGGGGTTGGACACCTGCTCGGGCGCCAGGCCGGCGTGTTCGATGGCCTGCTTCATCGACAGCCAGGAATAGGCCGCGGCGTCGCCCATGAAGCGCAGGTTGCGGCGGTCCACCACCGCCTCCAGCTCCAGGTCGGGCCGGCCGCTCACCTGCGAGCGCATGCCCATCTCGGCGTACTTGGGGTTGAACTTCAGGCCGCTGCGGCCCTCGCGCAGGCTGGTGGACACCTCGGCGGCGTTGTTGCCCAGGCTGGAAACGATGCCGTAACCGGTGACGACGACGCGACGCATCTCAGAAGCTTTCGGTGGAAGTGAACAGGCCCACCTTCAGGTCGGTGGCGGTGTAGATCTCTCGGCCATCGACCAGCATGCGGCCGTCGGCGATGCCCATCACCAGCTTGCGCTCGATCACGCGCTTCATCTCCAGGCGGTAGGTGACCTTCTGAGCGGTGGGCAGCACCTGGCCGAAGAACTTCACCTCGCCGGCACCCAGCGCACGGCCGCGCCCGGGGTTGCCGCGCCAGCCGAGCCAGAAGCCCACCAGCTGCCACAGCGCGTCCAGGCCCAGGCAGCCCGGCATGACCGGATCACCTTCGAAGTGGCAGCCGAAGAACCACAGGTCCGGGCGGATGTCCAGCTCGGCCTCGATCAGGCCCTTGCCGTGTTCACCGCCGGTGTCGTCGATGCGGATGATGCGGTCCATCATCAGCATGTTGGGCAGCGGCAGGCGCGCGTTGCCGGGGCCGAACAGTTCGCCATGACCGCAGGCCAGCAGTTCTTCGCGGCTGTAGGCATGCTTGCCCAGGTCGCGTTGACTCAGGGAGGGGGCGGTGGCGAGGGCGATCGGGGTATTCTGCTGGGTCATGGCGCTGCGCGGGACGTCACTCGGGGCCGCTGACGGCGGGCCCGGGGTCCAGGTTCTGGGACAGGTGGACAAAGGGTCCAACTGTAGCGCGGCAGGCACAGTCCCGGACCCCAGGTGCACCCTCATTGCAGCTTTCCTGCGCTCCGTCATGGGCTGGACACAACACACTGTGGTGCCGTCACGCCAGCGACAGACCGCCCACCACGCGGCACCCCTGACTTGACCTGCACCAACCGAGGGATGCACTGCATGACCGATGAACTTCGCCGCCCTGATTCCATCGCTCCAGCACCAGCCCTGGAGCAGATCCGGAGGCCGAACCGGTGGGACATGGGGAAGCCGATGGAGGCAACGATCACGCGCAGGCACTGCCTGGGTCGGATCGGACGGGCCGGCATGGCCACAACGCTGCTCCCCGGCCTGCTGGCCAGCTGTGCCCAGCCGATCACCCGGCTGTCGCTGGACAGCAACGACCGGCTGGTCGAACTGGACAGCGGGCGCGACATCACCCGGGCCGAGCTGATGCGCCAGATGGCGGGAAGCCGCTTTCTCCTGCTCGGCGAGCTGCACGACAACACCTGGCACCACCGCCGCCGTGCGGCCCTGTTGCAGGAGCTCGCCGGCATGGCACGACCCGCCGTCGTGGCCGAGCACCTGACCCGCAGCCGGCAAGCCTCCAGGGAAGGCGAGCTGCTGCCGGCTCTGCAGGCGGCGGGCTTCGATCCCCAGGGCTGGCAATGGCCGTTGCACCAACCCCTGTTCGACGCACTGCGCCAAGCCAACCTGCCTCTGCAGGGAGGCAACCTGCCGGCCGAGCTGGCGCGCCGCATCGCAAGGGAAGGGGCCGGCGCCGTGCCGACCGATCTGGCCGAACTGCTGGCACGCACCGAGCTCGACGATCCGTCCCGATCCAGTCTGGACAGCGACCTGCGCGACGGCCATTGTGGCCACCTGCCCGAATCACGCCTGCCGGCCATGCGTCTGGCACAGCGCGCCCGCGATGCCGCGATGGCACAGGCTCTGCTCGCGAGCACGGGCCGTCCCGCCGTGCTGCTGGCCGGCAATGGCCACGTGCGGCAGGACTGGGGAGTGGGCCGGATCCTGCGGACGCTGCAACCGCAGGAGGGCTGCCTGAGTGTGCTGTTCGGCGAACGGGGCAGCGACGATGCAGCCACGATCCGCGACAGCCGCGGGGCAGCCACCCACCTGTGGCTCACCGCCGCCGTGCACCGCGAGAACCCCTGCGCCACGATGCCGGTGATGCGGCGGCCGCCAGCCCCGCCGCGGGAGCAGGCCCGCTGAATCCGCGGCGGCCCCCCGGGCCGTGCAGTGAGCGGGAACGCCGCCCGGCCCGGCCCGCCTCACCCGCCGCCCAGCGCCAGCGCCACCCGGTAGGTCACGAAGGCCAGCGCGTAGGCCAGCGCCGTCAGGTAGGCCGCGGCGATGCCGGCCATCTTCCAGCTGCCGGTTTCGCGCTTGATGGCGGCCAGGGTGCTCAGGCACATCGGCGCGGCCACGAACCAGGCCAGCAGCGACAGCGCGGTAGCCAGGCTCCAGTCCTGCGCCAGCAGCGGCGCCAGCACGCCGGCAGCGTCGTCGCCGGTGGCCGACAGGGCGTAGACGGTGGCCAGCGCACTCACCGCCACCTCGCGTGCGGCCAGACCGGGCACCAGCGCGATGCTGATCTGCCAGTTGAAGCCGATCGGCTCGAACAGCAGCGCCAGCGCCCGCCCCAGCGTGCCGGCCAGGCTGTACGCCACCGCCGGGCCGGTGGCGCCTTCGGGCGGGGCCGGGAAACTCGCCAACGCCCACAGCGCCACGGTCAGCACCAGGATGATGCCGCCGACCCGGCGCAGGAAGATCTTGACGCGCTGCCACAGCCCGATGGCGATGTTGCGCGCCTGCGGCCAGTGGTAACTCGGCAGCTCCATCATCAGGGTGCGCACCTGGCGCCCGGCCGTCAGCAGCTTGAGCAGCCAGGCCACCGCCATGGCTGTGACGATGCCCGCCAGGTACAGCCCGAACAGCACCAGCCCCTGCAATTCCACACCGCCCCAGACCTCGCGCGGCGGCACGAAGGCGCTGATCAGGAGCGCATACACCGGCAGCCGCGCCGAACAGGTCATCAGCGGCGCGATCAGGATGGTCACCAGCCGGTCGCGCGGGTTGGCGATGGTGCGCGCGGCCATGATGCCGGGGATGGCACAGGCAAAACTCGACAGCAGCGGGATGAACGACCGCCCCGACAGCCCCACGCTGCCCATGATGCGATCGAGCAGGAAAGCCGCCCGCGGCAGGTAACCCGACTCCTCCAGCAGCAGGATGAAAAAGAACAGGATGACGATCTGCGGCAGGAACACCAGCACCCCACCCAGCCCGGCGATCAGTCCGTCCACCAGGAAGCTGCGCAGCAGGCCCTGCGGCAGCTGCGCGGCCACCGCCTCGCCCGCGGCCGCGGTGGCCGCCTCGATCCAGCCCATCGGCGCCTCGGCCCAGGCGAACACGGCCTGGAACACCAGGAACAGGATCAGCGCCAGCAGCAGCGGACCCACCAGCGGGTGCAGCACCACCCGGTCGATGCGGTCGCTGGCCAGGTGCGGCGCCACCTCCGCCAGCCCCAGGCGGTCGAGGATGCCCTGCACGGCGGCGTGGTCGCCGCGCGGATCCACCTCCGGCGCCAGGTCGCGTACGTCGCCGGGCAGCCGCTGGTAGTGCCAGACCTCCGGCTGGTCGAGCAGCTCGCGCAGCGCATCGGTGCCGTCGGGCCGCACCGCCACTGTGCGCACCACCGTCAGCCCCAGCTCGCGGCCCAGCGCCTCCGCATCCACCACGATGCCACGCTTCTCGGCCAGGTCGGCCATGTTCAGCGCCACCACACAGGGCAGACCCAGCCGCTTGACCGCCAGCACCAGGCGCAGGTTGCGGCGCAGCTGGGTGGCATCGACCACGCAGACCACCAGGTCCGGGCGCTTCTCGCCGCGGGCATTGCCGCGCAGCACATCCACCGTCACCGACTCGTCCGGGGAGCGCGGATTCAGGCTGTAGGCTCCCGGCAGGTCCAGCAGCCGCAGCGCCCGCCCGGCCGGGCTGCTGAACTGGCCCTCCTTGCGCTCCACCGTCACCCCGGCGTAGTTGCCGACCTTCTGCCGGCTGCCGGTCAGGCGGTTGAACAGCGCCGTCTTGCCGCAGTTGGGGTTGCCCACCAGCGCCAGCAGCGGCCCGCCGCGGTGGATGTGGACGACGGATTCATTCATCGCTCGCCCCCCGCAAGAGGCTGCACCTGCACGCAGGCCGCCTCCGCCACCCGCAGCGCAAAAGTGGAGTCCCCCACCCGCACCACCAGCGGATCACCCCCCGGCACCGCCCGGCCCAACAGCTGCACGCGCTCGCCCGGGAGGAAGCCGATCTCGGCCAGCCAGCCGGACCACTCCGGCGCCTGGGGTGGCGCAGCCACACCGACCACGGTCGCCGCTTGCTTCAACGCCATTTCATGAAGGCCGCAGACGGCAGCCAAGACAGGAGCGTTCATAAAGAATGGATGAGAATCATTCTCATGATACACAACCCCCCTTTTTCCAGGTGCGCCGGTTGAACGGAAGCTGATGCCGCTCAAAGAAAGGCCGCTGGTGCAGCGTCTCGCCCGCTGGGCAGGTCAGGCTGCAGTTCCTGCGGACCGATCATCCACGGCAGACCCACAGCAGGTGCCCCCGCCGCTTGGGTCAAGGTGCGTGGCCACATGCGACGGTTCCGACACCGCGGGCCCGGCCCAGGCGCTGGCCACCCCCCACAGCGCCATGGCCAGGGCCACGCAGACCCCGCTGGGCGCATCCAGCCACCAGGACGCGGCCAGCCCGACGGCTGCGACCGTGGCCGTGCCGGCCTGTGCCGCCCAGCCCGGCAGACCGCGCCGCTGCCACAGCGCCGGCACGATCAGCGCCGCAAACAGCACGAACAGCCCCAGCACCGGCACGGCCACGCTGGCCACCAGGGCAAAGGCCGGGTAGAAGCCGGCATCACGGCCCCACAGGCGTGGTGCTGTCCAGCGCAGCAGGTGCACCCCCAGCAGGCAGGCCAGCAGTGCGAGCACCTGCGACCCGCCGGCCCAGAGGATGTCCGCAGCCAGCAGCTGCGAAAGCCTCTCGGCGCCATGCACCCCTTGGCGGGCGGCCATCAGCGCCAGGCAGGCCGAGGCCACGTAGACCAGCCCGATCAGCGCCTCACGCTGTTGCGGCCAGCGCCGCGTCAAGGCGGCCACCAGCCCCACGCAGGCCAGCGCCCCGGCAGCTGCAGCGGCCTGGGTGGTCGGCAGGTCGGGATGTTCCTGGCCGGCGGTGACCCACAGCGCCGCGGCTGCAGCGGCCTGAGCCACCGCCAGGTCGATGAACACCACGCCGCGCGCCAGCACCTGTTCGCCCAGAGGCGCCAGGGCCAGCAGGCCAGCGGCCAGGGCCAGCGCCGGCAGCAGGAACCAGCTGTGTTCCATCCTCAGCGCCCCGGGTTCGACGCGGCCGGACCGGCTGCCGGGCTCGCCGGCCCAGGGCCTGGCGGTACAGACGACAGCAGGGCCTGCAGCAACTGCTCGTACCAGCGGCCCAGGGCATCCGCCGCGGCCTCGTCCGTCACGGTGGCGGGCAGTTGCAGCAGCGGCAGCGCCGTGCCGAGCTGATCGACCAGCCAGCGCCCGGCCCGCGCATCCTGGTGCTGGGCCACCACCACAGCCACCACGGCAGGTACCGCCTGGGACGGCTGGGCGCGCAGTGTGGTCAACAGCGATTGCAGGTGACCCGGGCTGGGTGCCAGGCCGGGTTTGGGCTCCAGATCGGCCAGCGGCCGCAGACCGAGCCAGTTCCACAGGTAGGCGAATGAGGCGTGCTGCACCACCACCGCACGGCCCTTCAGCGGCGCGGCGCGGCGCTCCCAGTCGGCGATGCGGCGGCGCCAGTCGCGCTCGAAGGCATTGAACCGGCCGTCGATGGCGGCCGCCTCGGCGGGCTCCAACTGGGCCAGGCGGCGCGCCAGCGCTCGCGCCACCTCCAGCAGGCGGTGCGGGTCGGCATGCACATGTGGATTGCCCTCGGGGTGGATGTCGCCTGCGAAAGGCTGGCGCAACTGGCCCGGCCGGGCGTCGATCAGCTTCACCTGCTCGGCGGCCAGCAACAGGCCGGGGGCGCCCTCCTGCACCCGCGGGTTGCCGGCGCGCTGCTGCAGCATCGGCAACCAGCCCTCCTCCAGGCCGGCACCGGTGCACACCGCCAGGTCCGCGCTGCGCAACTGGGCGATCAGCGCGGGCCGGGCTTCGATGTGGTGCGGATCCTGGCGGGCATGGGTGGCCACATGCAGCCGCGCCTGCGGCAGCAACACCCGGGTGAGTGCGGCCCACTCCGGCTCGCAGGCGAACACGGTGAAGGCCGCCGCCGGCGCGCTGAAACCGGCCGCCAGGCCGAGGGCAGCCACCAGCGCCAGTGCACCGCGCCAGCGTTGCGGGTGAGCATCGCCCGGCCCTGGGGGGTCGTCACCAGAAAGCGCCGGGCCGCCCCAAGCTTTCTGGCGCCCCCTCGGGGGGCCGGGACGGGCATCGCCCGGCCCTTGGGGGTCGTCAGTACGCATGGGCACCGTGGGCTCCAAAAGACAGCACGTACTGCAGCTGCACCGACCGGCGCGCCACCTCCTCCAACCCCACCGGGCGTCGCTGGCCCGTCCACTGCAGGCGCAGGGTCTGGGCATGGCCCGCCTTCCAGGCCAGCATGACGGCATGTTCACGCAGCCGCACCGGCTCGAAGCCCTCCTCGTGAGGCTGCGCGGCGCGCAGCCAGTCGCTGCGCAGGCCCGCCTCCCACTCCGGCAGGAATCGCCAGACCAGCGACAGCGAGCCGGCGCGGTGGCGGTCCGCTGCGGTGGCAAAGGCATTCGGGCGGCGCGTCTCGGCCCATTCCAGCAGCAGCTTCACCTGCTCCCGGCGGTTGTCGCCCTGGGGTGACCATTTCCAGGCCAGATCGAACAGCCGCGTGTGGCGGCCGCTGAACTGCGCGCCATGGGCATGTTCATGCTCATTCTCCTCCTCACCACCGGCCGCGTCTTCATGGTCCTCGACCACCGCCTCGCGCCGGTTGAACAACCAGGCGGCTCCGGCCTGCCAGCTCTGGGACTCGCCCAGGTCACCGCCGACCTTGGCGCTGAGGGTGTGGGCACCCGGCTGACGGCTGCGTGTCGCCTGCGTCGCCTCCTTCACCAGCTGACGGCCACGGAAGGCCTCCGCCCCGACCATCAGGTAGAAAGGGGTCGGCGCGGTCCAGTTCAACCTCAGGCCATCGTCAAACCAGTGGCCGCCCAGCAGCGCCCGGTACAGCAGCGGCCGTTCGACAAAGTCGTCGGCATGCGGATGCCGTTCATTCAGGTAGCCGATCTGCGACGAAAAGCGGCCCAGCCGGGCCTGAAAGCCAGCCGGCAGGCTGCGGGTCTGCACCCAGGCCTCCTCCAGCTCGGCCTCCAGCTTCTGGGCGTCGTCCACCTCGCTGTGCACCGCCAGATTCAATTGCGCGCTGAGCTGCGACCCCAGCGGCCCGCGGGCCAGCAAGTCGCTGTGGCCCAGGCCGGCCCCTTGCGGGCGCTGGCCCAGTGCCAGCTCGCGGGAGTTCAGCGCCAGGTCCAGCACGGCCCCCAGTTCCCAGCCGGCAGCGCGCTGCGCAGGTGCAGCCGGAGCATCCACCGGCTGGGCAGACGCAGCAATGCTGGCCCCGGCCAGCAGCCCGGCCGCAGTAAGCCGGCCGACAAAGGATCGAGACGGGGATCGTGGGTCCATGATGGCCAGTCCAAATCAGTAATGAGATGGCATTATCATAACAACACAAAGACCGGAACGCCTCGGCGGCGGCGCTCGCCGCCCACCGGATCCGCTAACCTCGCCGCATGGAACGCAACACCCGCCAGCGCTCGGCCATCCGCGATGCCATTGCCCAGGCCGATCGCCCGCTGCTGCCCCAGGAGGTGCTGGAGACGGCCCAGTCGCTGGCCCCCGGTCTGGGCATCGCCACGGTCTACCGCAACTTGAAGTCGCTGACGGAGGACGGCACCCTGTGCACGGTCAACCTGCCGGGCGAGAACCCGCGCTTCGAACTGGCCGATCGGCACCACCACCACCACTTTCAGTGCCGGCATTGCCAGCGGGTGTTCGACGTGTTTGCCTGCCCCGGCGACCTGTCGCGGCTGGCGCCGGCCGGCTTCACCGTCGAGGACCATGACCTCACGCTCTACGGCCGCTGCCTGGACTGCAGCCCCTGACCCCTGGACACCCAGCACCCTTTCCACCATGTGCCCCTCCTCCCGCCCTGCCCCATCGCCCCGGCCTGCCCTGGCGGCCCTCCTCCCGCTCATGCTGTCGCTGAGCCATGCGGTGGCGGCCGCTCCCACCCACAGCCATGGGTCGACGGCCGGCCACCAGCATGGCCTGGCACAGATGGACATCGCGCTGGAGCAGAAGCAGCTGACGGTGTCGGTGCAGGCCCCGCTGGAGAGCCTGCTGGGCTTCGAGCACGCCCCTCGCAACGACCGGGAACGCCAGCGCGCCGACGCCCTGCTGAAGCGACTGCGCCAGCCGGAAGGGTTGTTCGTGACCGATGCCGCCGCAAATTGCCGCCTGACGGCAGCCGAAGTGCAATCGCCCACGCTGGAAAAGAAGGAGAAAGGCGCACAGGCAGCGGTCGATGGGCATGCCGACCTGGAGGCCCGCTACACCTTCCAGTGCGAGCGGCCGGCCCAGCTGCGCCAGCTGCAGGTGGAGTGGTTCAACGCCTTTCCGCAACTGCGCCGGGTGGATGCCCAGGTGGTGGGGCCGCTGGGGCAGCACAAGCAGGTCCTGCGCGGTCTGTCGCGCGCGGTGAAGCTGCAGCGCTGAGCCGTATCAGGGTTTCATCGGAGCTCGCAGGATGTACACTAATGCGAATCGTTCGTATTAGTTTAGGTCCCCCATGATCCCATCGACCACACGCCGCAGCTGGCTGGGCGGCAGTGCCCTGCTGCTGATGTCCACTGCCGGCCTGCTGCCGGCTCAAGCCGCCGGCCCCATGCCACCCACCGGCGTGCAGCGGCTGGCCGCCGGCTGGCGCGTGCCCAAGGCCGAGTCCGGCGAGCCGATCGACCGGGTAGGCATCCTGGCCATCGACTGGGACGCCCAACAGGTGCACCTGCTGTCGGACCTGCCGGCACCGGACCGGGTGCACGGCCTGCTGGCGCTGGCCGACGGCGGCTTCATCGCGGTGGCCACCCGGCCCGGCCGCTGGCTGCTGCACTGCGACGCACAGGGTCGCGAGGTACGCCGGGTGCTTGTTGATGCCGAACCCCATGGCCGCTCGCTGAACGGCCACGTCGAACCCAGCCTGGACGGACGCTGGCTGTACAGCACCGAAACCGACCCGCGCGACGGCAGCAACTGGCTGGGCGTGCGCGAGGCGGCCACCCTCCGCAGCGTCGCGCAGTGGAAGCTGCCCGGCGTGGATGCGCACCAGATGCTGCTGGACGACGATGGGCAGTTGCTCATCACCCTCGGCGGTATCCCCCGCAATGCAGCGGGCCGCAAGATTCAGATCGAGCGCATGGCTTCGGCGCTGATCCGCTTCGACCCGCAGCGCGGGGGGGTCACCGGCACCTGGCGCCTGCCGGACGCCCGTCTCAGCCTGCGGCACATGGCCTGGTCCGAGGGGCAGGACGGTCCGGCACTGCTGGGCATCGGACTGCAGGCCGAACACGACGACGCGTCGCAGCGCCGCGTCGCCCCGGCCTTGGCGGTGTGGGACGGCCGGGAACTGTTCATCCCCAGCCACGATGCCCAGGCCGGCGGCTACGCAGGCGACGTGGTGGCCGCTCCGGGCGGCGGTTTCATGATCACCTCGGAGCGCAGCCACCGCGGCCTGTGGTGGCACCCCTCGGAACCCCGGCACATGTCCACGGTGGCGCAACTGCAGGGCATCTACGCGCTGACCCCGTCGGCGGCCGGCGCCGGCCGCTTCTCCGGCACCTTGTTTGCCAGCCATGCCGGGGTGGCCCACTGGTCGCTGAACTCGGCACCGAAGATGCTGACCTGGCCCAAGCCGATGGCGATCGACAACCACTGGGTGGCGCTGGCCTGATCCTCTCGCGGGTCGGGCCCGAATTGAGGGATATTAAGTTTCAATCAACCATAGTCAATGGCTATTGATGGTCAAGGCATTGCCAATTGGCGCGTCCTGGATGGACCCCCTAAGATTCATCCATCCCAACGCTCAACCGAGCACTTTTCCACCACAGGAGTCCCTGAGATGAGTCTGATCAACACCACCGTCCAGCCCTTCAAGACCACCGCCTTCGTCAACCGCGACGGCAAGGGTGAGTTCATCCCCGTGTCCGACGAGAGCCTGAAGGGCAAGTGGTCCGTGCTGATCTTCATGCCGGCCGCCTTCACCTTCAACTGCCCGACCGAGATCGAGGACGCTGCCGACAACTACGCCGCCTTCCAGGCCGCCGGTGCCGAGGTGTACATCGTCACCACCGACACCCATTTCTCGCACAAGGTGTGGCACGAGACCTCCGCCGCCGTCGGCAAGGCCAAGTTCCCGCTGGTGGGCGACCCCACGCACGCCCTGACCAACGCCTTCGGCGTGCACATCGCCGAAGAAGGCCTGGCGCTGCGCGGCACCTTCATCGTCAACCCGGACGGCGTGATCAAGACGATGGAAGTGCACAGCAACGAAATCGCCCGCGACGTGTCGGAGACCCTGCGCAAGCTCAAGGCCGCCCAGTACACCGCCGCCCACCCCGGCCAGGTCTGCCCGGCCAAGTGGAAGGAAGGCGCCAAGACCCTGGCGCCCTCCATCGACCTCGTCGGCAAGATCTGAAGCACGCTTCAGACCCACCGTCTGACGATGATGTGCCTGCGGGTGGGCCTCCGGCCCGCCCCTTTCCCCCGGCCCGATCACCCGATCAGGCCTCGCTGAAAGTCCCCTGCGGCCCGCCGCCGGACGCTTTCAACGAGGTCGGAACGACTTCACCCCTTCGAAAGCATCTCCGCAGCAAAGGACCGCACCATGTTGGACGACAGCACCAAGGGCCAGTTGGCCGCCTACTTCGAGCGCATCACGCAGCCGATCGAACTGATCGCCAGCCTCGACGACTCCCAGGGCGCCGCCGACATCCGCGAGCTGATCACCGAAATCGCCGCCGTGGCGCCGGCCAAGATCTCCACCCGCTTCGACGGGCAGTTCGAGCGCCGCCCCTCCTTCCAGATCACCCGCGTCGGCCAGGACATGGGCGTGCACTTCGCCGCCCTGCCGATGGGGCACGAGTTCACCTCGCTGCTGCTGGCACTGCTGTGGGCCGGCGGCCACCCGCCCAAGCAGGAACCCGAGGTCATGGAGCAGATCAAGGCTCTGGAGGGTGATTTCTCCTTCACCACCTGGATGAGCCTGACCTGCCACAACTGCCCGGATGTGGTGCAGGCGCTCAACCTGATGGCCGTGCTCAACCCCCGTGTGCGCCATGTGGCCATCGACGGCGGCCTGTTCCAGGAGGAGGTGGAGCGCCGCCAGATCATGGCCGTGCCCAAGACCGAACTCAACGGCGCCGACTTCGCCAGCGGCCGCATCGAGCTCGGCGAGATCCTGGCCAAGATCGACACCGGTGCCGCCCGGCGCGAAGCCGCCAAGCTCAACGAGAAGGCCCCCTTCGACGTGCTCATCATCGGTGGCGGCCCGGCCGGCGCCGCAGCGGCGGTGTACGCCGCCCGCAAGGGCATCCGCACCGGCATCGTGGCCGAACGCTTCGGCGGCCAGACCATGGATACCTTGGGCATCGAGAACTTCATCTCCGTACCGGAAACCGAAGGCCCGAAATTCGCCGCCGCGCTGGAAGCCCATGTGCGCCACTACGACGTGGACGTGATGACGCTGCAGCGCGTGGAGTCCCTCACCCCGCCGGCGCAGCCCGGCGCGCTGGTCACCGTCAAGCTCGGCAACGGCGCCGAGCTGAAGAGCCGCACCGTGATCCTGGCCACCGGCGCACGCTGGCGCAACATGAACGTACCCGGCGAGCAGGAGTACAGGACCAAGGGCGTGGCCTACTGCCCGCACTGCGACGGCCCGCTGTTCAAGGGCAAGGACGTGGCGGTGATCGGTGGCGGCAACTCCGGCGTGGAAGCCGCCATCGACCTGGCCGGCGTGGTCCGCAGCGTCACGGTGCTGGAGTTCATGGATCAGCTCAAGGCCGACCAGGTGCTGGTGGACAAACTCAAGAGCCTGCCCAACGTCACCGTCCACCTCAGCGCCCAGACCACCGAGGTGGTCGGCGACGGCCAGAAGATGACCGGCCTGAAGTGGAAGGACCGCGTCAGTGGCGCCGAGCAGCACCAGGAGCTGGCGGGGGTGTTCGTGCAGATCGGCCTGGTGCCCAACAGCGACTTCGTCAAGGGCACGGTGGAGCTCAGCCGCTTCGGCGAAATCGTGGTCGACGCCAGGTGCCACACCAGCCAGCCCGGCATCTTCGGCGCGGGGGACGTGACCACCGTGCCCTACAAGCAGATCATCATCGCCACCGGCGAGGGGGCGAAGGCGGCGCTCAGTGCGTTTGACTACCGGCGCGGCCACGATACCGGCGCGACCCTCGTAGGCCACCAGGATCAAGGGCTTGGCCGCGTCCAGGTCAGCCTGTGAGGTCAGCGACAGCTCCAGGTCGCCGGTGCCCCAGTGCCCCTGCTGGCTGACATTCCGCCCGTTCGGCGGGATGGGGTTCAGCTGTTCCGGGTCGACGTGGAGGTACAGCAGCAGTCGGTTCTTTTGCAGGACCAACGACGCGAAGTTCTTCAGGCGCTTGAATGCCGCGTAGAGCTTCAGCTCCTTGCGCTGCACATCGTCGCCCAGAGACATCACGTAGCCTTCCAGCGAGTCGACCAGATCGCTGAGTTGGGCGGGCAGCAGCGGCAGCCATTCCGCATAGGACCGATCCCCGCTTGCCACCTTGGCGGCGGGCACCGGTTCCGATGCGGGGGCTGGCTTGGCGGCTTTTGCGGTCTTGCTCAGGGGCGCCTTGGATGCGCTCGCGGTGTTGGCGTTCGCGAGCTCCAGGAGCAGCAGTTCTTCGCCAAATCGCCGGTAGCGGATCAGCTCGATGTTCCGGTTGATCTGCTGCACCGCGTGACCATCGTATTTGGTGAAGTCGGCGGCGATGCACACCAGCCGAGGCGCGGTCCAGTCGATGGCATCAGCGGCCGGTTTGCCCAGTTTCTCCATCACCAGCAGCTTGAACTCGGCCTGGTGGTCCATCAGCCAGTCCAGGTAGAACAGGCCCTGGTTGATGACGTTTTCACCCACGGAGCGCTTGTACTCCAGGATGACGGGGCAGTTGTTCTCGTCCAGGCCCAGCGAGTCGATGCGGCCCGCGTGCGTCTTGCCGGTGGAGTATTCGGTGGCCAGGAAGCGGATGCCCAACAAGGTGTCGAGGTTGGCCTCGATCAGGTTCTGCAGCGGCTTTTCCAGGTCGGAGGCATCGCCCTGCAATTCAGTGGCGACGCCGGACTGGAGGCGGAAGAGTTTGATGTCGCTCATGGCAGGTCGCAGCGAAGAAGGCGCTCTTCAGGTGGGGCGCCACGCAGCTCCAGCCGCAGCCATGGCTCTTTCTGAGATTCGGGCGGCGGCTGCGTCGTGGTGGTGACGATGTACTGAAAGGCTGAAGTCGTTGCCCCTTCCAGGCCGCTCACCAGGTCAAACAGGCGGTGATACACGCTGAGTCCGAGGTCGGCCTCGCGTGGGCTGTCGTGCACCAGGAAGGCGGGCAGGCGCGTCGCGCCCTCCATGCTCATGCACAGCACGGCCAGATCGAAGGCGATGACCTTCAGGGATTCGATGGCTGCCGTGGAACGCTCTCCGCCCCACTGCACGGCCAACTTCAGACCATTGCCGTCCAAGCTGATGCGCCCGGTGGCGGTGGGCCCCACCACAGCGCGGATGACCGCGTCGAAGAACGTCGAGACGCTGGCAAAGACGGCGGCCTGCTGGTCGCGAAAGGCTGCCAGGCGTTCTCGCTTGGCATCGATCTCTTCCTGGAGCTGAAACACCTGTGTCTGAGCCTGCTCCCAGGCCGCCCAGGCATGCTCCAAGCGTTGAATGTCGTCCAGGCGCCTTCTGCCCTGGCCCCAGGCTGAGGAACGGCTGTCAGTCAAGCGCTCGGCCTTGGTCAAGACTTCCCGCAGCTTGTCGCGTGTCGCGCGGGCTGCTGGCAACTGCCCTTGCGCGGCCGCTGCATGTTGCTTGACCGTCTCGATCTCCGCCTCCTTGGCGGCGATTTGGTCTGTGAGCTCCTGATGTCGCTGGCGCAACCCAGCCAGGTCCGCCGGCCTGCGCGAGAGCTTGCAGCCTTCGGCAAGTGCGCGGTCGATGGGCACCTCGCAGATCGGGCAGCTCGGCACTTCCGCATCGCGCACCCGGGCCGAACTGCCAGGCAACTCGGCGCGGAGCTGCCGGAGCAGCGATTCATGCAGCGGCAAATTGCTGCTCAGCACTGTCAGGTGCTGTTCCAGCTCGGTGACCGCCTGTGCGGCATCGCGCGTGCGCTGCCTCAACTCACCCAGTTGCGACACATCCACGGCAGGATCGACCTTGGCGGCCTGGGCCAACTTCTGGCGTGCAGTCTGGCGCAGCAGGTCGATGGACAGCCGGCCATCGGGTACGGCACTGGCAGGCAGTTCCAGGCTGCGCAACAACTCTGCGCGCAGTTGCTCGCAGCTCCATTGCCAGCGTGCTGACTCCTGAAGCTTGGCCCGGTGCGCTTCGCCTTGCGCATTGGCCGAGAGTTGCAGCTCCATCTCCTCTGGCGAGATGGCGGCGAGCAGCACCCGCAATGCGTCCTGCAGGCGGCTGCGCGACATGGAGCGAGTCGGTGAGTCGGAGTCCGATTCGGCAGCACGCCAGTCCAAAGCATGGTCGAAACGGCATTCCTGGTCTCGGGTCAGCCAGGCCAGGGCCACGCGCCAGGCGTCGTGCCTGTGCTCCACGGGCATCAGGCGGGCCGCCTTGGCGCTGAGGATCTGATGCTCAATGGCATCGAGCAGGGGCGCCATGCCGGTGGGTTCGCTCATCCGGTCAAAGAGCTGCTCGGGCGAGACACCCTCGACGGCGAAATGGCCGCGCCCGATACCCAGGGGCCGCAACACGGCCCATGGCCTGCCCTTCAGCATCACCTCGGCCGAGACCCAGCCGTTCAGGAAAGCGGTGCCGATGCTCAGACGCTGCGGGTCTGGTGCGAAGCGATCTTCACCCAGGCAATAGCGCAGCAAGCGGCAGAACAGCGTCTTGCCCGCGCCGTGCCCCAGTTCGCCGGTCGTTGCCGCGTCATCTGCCGCCGCACGGGCGCCAGCATCGGCCGGGTCAGGCGACCAGATGAAATTCAGGCCTGGCCGCAGTTCGACGCTGCGCACCACCTCGCGTGGCGCCTTCCAGATCGTCAGCCGCCGCACCCACAGTGTGGGCAGTTCCCCGCCCAGTGGCAGCTTGACCGACAGCGGTGCCGGCCCGAAGAGATCAGGCTGCGCGGGCATGGACGAACTCCTGCGCTTCCATCGAGAGGGTCGGCAAGACCACATCCACCCCTTGTGTCTGCAGGTACGCCAGCGTGAAGGCGGCACGGCCGTCGGGCCAGCCCGAGGTGTCCACGTGGCAGGCTTCCGGGCCCAGGCTCCAAGCGGCCAGGGTGCCCTGGCCGGACTCCAGCAGATCACCCCGGCCGCGCATGCCTGCCAGAGCGCGACGCCAGGGGGTGTTGAGCGCCGGCTGCAAGCTTGCCACCTGGGCCGGCAGCGGCTCGGCCGCCTGGCCGACCAAGCGGCGCCATTGCTTGGCGTGCTCTGCCGGCAGGGCAGCAGTGAACAGGCGTGGCTGCAGGCACAGCAGCGCAGCCAGACGAGCCTGCTGCTGCGGCATGGGCTGGCCCCAGGCTTTGAGGACTGCCGTGAGCATAGCCGTCACCACGTGCTCGTCGTGGACCGCGCCGTGGTCAGACCAGGCGTCTGCGGGCAGATCCATCCATGCAGGCAAGCCTGTCTGCCTGGCCGGTTGTGCAGCCGGCATCTCAGTGGCCTTCCGTCCCCGCTTCTTGCCGCTCGGTGCAGTCTTGGGAAGCTCGGCCCGCGCAGCGGCGATGCGTTGGAGCAAGTGGCTGGCTGGCTCGTCTTTGGCGTCTTGCGGGACCAGATCACCCCGGAAGGCGATAGTTAAGACCTGCGGCGCTATTTGTTTCGCCCTTGATCGCGCCGTTCTGTGGAGATTTTCAATCTGAGCTGCAACACCGAACAGGCTGTCAATTCGTTGCACGATTTCCAGCTGTTGATTCAAGGGCGGCAGAACGACTTCCAGTTCGCGGATGCGATCACAGTTCAGTGCTTTCGGGCCTGAACCATTTCCATGGGTGCGCGTGACTTCGTACTGGCGTTGAAACCAATACCACAAGTAGCGCGGATCTATCAGGTCTGGAACAGGAATGACACCGGCAACGTTCTGGTTGATGCATGCCGGAATCTTGAGCAATGCCGACTGGCCGCGTGTCTTGCCCTCCCCAATCATTGCGACAAGGACGGTGCCAGCTGGCAGGAGTCGAACCGAAGAATTGTCAAACCCCGCGCGAGTGATTGCTTCACGCGTGCCAGTGATCGCCGCGTTTGCGACCTCGCCAGAACTCACCCAAGGAATATCGCCATTCCAGTATTCCGGTTTGCCCCTCGAAGGCGTGCTGCCGTTGCTCACCGAGCCAATCATGCCAACGTGCGTTCGAAGCCAACCTTCGGGGAGACCATCTACCGCGGGCAACGGCGGGTGATTGAGGATGAATTCCTGTAGCTTCCGGCTGACGGGCGCCTTCTCGGCGGCCAATCTGATGGCAACTACAGCACCAGCATCGTGAGGCTGCTGTTCTTGATGACACGTTTCCGTCAGGGAACCAGTCATCGCGGCATCCAACACCGCCTGCCGAAACCGCTTGAGCAGCCCCGGGATGGCATCGAGGTGATCGTTGCAGGCCTTGATGCGGGTCAGCAAGGTGTCGAGTTGGTCGGCGATGCGGGTTTGCTCATTGGTGGGCGCGAGAGGTACCGACAAACCTCGAATGTCCTCTAGGCGAATCCCCTTGACGGTTGTACCGGTACCCATCGCTCGGATTCGCGCTTCTGAGGCTCGCCACGCGTATTCGATGTATGTCTTGTTGATGCCCTCATGAAGAACCAATGCCTTTAGGTCCTGATTTATGGCAACAGGAACCTTTGTGCGGGCAATCTTGCCAAGCGACATGCGGCTCGCGACGATCAGGGTGTCCGCAGGTACCAACGTGCTCGCACTCTCAGTCAGTGCGGTCTCAGTGATGTGGTCTTGCGTGTCCTCTATGAACCGGGCGTGCATGTCCTTCACGGTCATGAAGGGGATCGAACCGCGGAAATTTTCAGCGTTGGCTTTGCTCGGCGTTCCTCCCCCGGTGACTGCAGACAGCAACGATCCCAACGGGGCAAGCACCCACGAATCTGGCAACTCACTCATCCCCATCCCCCTCCAACAATACTCCCCGCCTCGCCAACCGCTCCCGCGCCTCCACCAGCGCCCGGTGCAACTGCTGCTCCAGCTCCGCCTTGGGCGGCAGTTCTGTCCAGTATTCGGCCACGGTAATGCCGTCCTTGTGCATCTGCAGCAGCTCCACCTGCTCGCGGCTGGATTCGGCGCAGAGGATCAGGCCGATGGGAGATTCTTCGCCGGGCTGGCGCTCAAATTTGTCGAGCCATTTCAGGTACAGCTCCATCTGGCCCTTGTGGGCGGCCTTGAAGCGGCCGAGCTTCAACTCGATGGCCACCAGGCGGCGCAGGCGGCGGTGGAAGAAGAGCAGATCCAGGTAGAAGTCTTCGCCGTCGATCACCATGCGCTTCTGGCGCTCGACAAAGGCGAAACCGCGGCCCAGTTCCAGGATGAAGGCTTCCAGCTGGCGCAGGATGGCGGCCTCCAGGTCAGCCTCGTCATGGCCCTGGCGCAGGCCCAGAAAGTCCAGGAAGTAGGGGTCTTTGAAGACCAGGGCGGGCGAGGGTGTGGCGGGCAGGAGGGCGGGTGCTGAGGCGACGCCCGCCTGCAGCCGGGCCATTTCGCTGCGCTCAAAGGCTTTGCGCTCGATCTGGCGGCGCAGTTCGCGCACGCTCCACTGCTCGGCGATGCACTGCTGGGCGTAGAACCAGCGTGCCGGTTCGGTCTTGACGGGCAGCAACTGCAGGAAGTGGGTCCAGCTCAATTGGCGCATCAGTGATGCGACTTTCTCCGGCTCAGGAAAGGCCTGCGCGAACTGCACCATGCGGCGCAGATTCTTGGCCTCAAAGCCACGGCCGAACTCCGCCGCCAGGTTCTCGCCCAGTTTGACCATGAGCTGGGCGCCGTAGCGGGCACGTTCACCGCCCAGCACTTCGTCGGCCAGGCGCCGGCCCAATGTCCAGTACAGGCCGCTGAGTTCGGCATTCACCACCGCCGACAGGCGTTGCCGGCTGGTGGCGATCAGGCTGCGCAGCTCTGCGTGCAGGTTGGCCAGCGCGTCGGCGGGCACCAGGGCCGGAGGGGTCATGCGGCCCCCTCGGGGTTGCAGGGGGCATCGGGTTGGCCGTCGGGCAGCAGTTCGTCCAGCTCGGCATCGGGGTCTTCGCCCAGGGCTTCCACCAGGGCGCGCAGTTCCGCCAGCGCGGCATTCATTTCGCGCATGGCCAGGCGAGCCAGCAGGGCCGGGTCTTCGCGCTGCTCTTGCGCGCCGTCGGCGCCGTCGTCCTTGAGCCAGGCGAGATCGAGGTTGTCGCCCCGGTCGGCAATCTGCTGCCGGGTGAACTTGCGCCAGCGGCCGGTGTCGCCGCTGTCGACGCGCTGGGTCAGGGCTGCGGGGCCGCCCTGGGGGTCGGGGCCGAAAACGTCTTCGAACTTGTCGCGCGGCACGTCGGCCGGGGCATCGGCGGGCGTGCGGAAGTACTCGCGCGTGAAAGGTGTGCGCTTGCCAAAGGCGGGCATGTTGGCCCGCATGTCGTACACCCACACTTCCTGGGTGTTGCCCTTGTCCCCACCTGGAACATCCGGGCCGCGGGTGAAGAACAGCACGTTGGTCTTCACGCCCTGGGCGTAGAAGATGCCCGTGGGCAGGCGCAGGAGGGTGTGCAGGTTGCACTTGTCCATCAGGTCGCGCCGGATGTCGGTGCCGATGTTGCTCTCGAACAGCACGTTGTCGGGCAGCACCACGGCGGCTCGGCCTCCTGGCTTGAGCGCCCGGTAGATGTGCTGCAGGAAGGCAAACTGCTTGTTGCTGGTTTCGAAGGTGAGATCGCCGCGCGTGGGCAGGCCGCCGCCCTTCTTGGTGCCGAAGGGCGGGTTGCTGAGGATCAGCGTGGCCGGAGGCAGGCCCTGGTGGTCGTCGCTCAGTGTGTCGCCATAGGTCACGCCCCCTTCGATGCCATGCAGCAGCATGTTCATCAGCGCCAGGCGGTGCGTGTCCTGCACCAGCTCCATGCCGAAGAAGGTCTGATGCCGGTACTTGCGCTGCGCCTCGTCGCTGAGGCTGTCGAAGTCGTTGTGCTGGCGCAGGTAGTTGTTGGCCGCGATCAGGAAGCCGCAGGTCCCCGCCGCCGGATCCTGGATCACGTCGCCCAGCTGCGGCTTCATGACGCTGACGATGCTGTCGATCAGGTGGCGCGGGGTGAAGTACTGGCCGGCGCCGCTCTTCTTCTCGCCCGCGTTGCGCTCCAGCAGGTCTTCGTAGAGATCGCCCAGGTCGTCACGCTGTACGCTGTACCAGTCGAGCGCGTCGATGTCAGTCACCAGCTTGCTCAGCGTGGCCGGCTTGGTGATGAAGGTGTTGGCGTTGGCGTAGATCTCCTGCACCGCGCCACGGCCGTGCAGGCCGTAGTCCAGCAGCATCTCCTTGTAGGTGTCGAGCCGCTCGGGCGCGGATGCGTTGAGCAGGTCGTCCCAGCGGGTGCCGGCTTGCTCGACCGGTGGCTCGGACTTCTTCGGCCGCTTCCATACCTTCAGCCGGTCTTCCCGCCCCGTCTCCTTCATCATCTTCAGGAACAACAGGTAGGTCAGCTCGCTCAGGTACTGGTGATAGGTGACGCCGTCATCGCGCAGCACGTGGCACAGCGACCAGAGCTTGGCGCCGATGTCGAGTGCAGCAGTGGGGTTGGACATGGATCGAGTATTCAAGAAGAAGAAGGGTCAGCGGTTGGCAGCTTCCGGCGGCAAGGCCCAGAGTGCATCGTTGAAGGCGTCGAGCACGGGCTGAAGCTGGCCGTTGAAGACCTTGTCCAGTCGGGTGAATCCGCCGCCATCGCGCTTGAAGATCAAGTCGGGGTCGTCGATGGCGGCGCGGTCCACCAGCAGGTTGGCCTGAGTCTGCGCCGCGATGCGCTTGAGCCAGTCGCGCTGGGGGCTGCTCCAGGGCTTGCCTGACGGTGGATGGGCCAGCAGATGCTGCAAGGCCCGGTCCACACGCTCGGCGTAGGGTACCAGCGCGTCACCGATGGCGGCCTGGCGGATGTAGCCGACGATGCGCGCCGCAATGTCTTGATTGGTCAGCTCGCGCCAGGCCGAAGCCAAGTTGGTTTCGGTGAAGCCGGCCCGGTCCAATGCCAGGACCAATTCACGCAACTGCGCACGCGTCAGCTCTCGGGGCCGGGTGAGCACCGTGACCAGCGCCGGAATCTGGTTGCCCTGGGTCTGGATGAACTCGCTGAAGGCGCGGAGGTAGTCATCCGGCTTCTTGGCCTTGCCATAGCCGTGCTCGGCGCGGTCGAAGGCGTCGGTGTGATCCGACACGAACATCTCGCGCTCGGGGCCGTCGTTGCGGCGGTCCAGCAGCTCGCCCAGCTCCGGGTTCTGCACGAACCACGCCGCCACATCGGCCAGGGGCAGGGCCTTGAGCTTCTGGGCGAAGGCCTGCACCGACATACCCGCCTTGACCTCGAAGTCCTGCCGGTTCTTGTCGGTCAGGTGACGCTTCTTGGCCTGCAGCTTGGCCAGGAACTGGTCGCGCGCCAGCTCGGTGGCGGATTCGTCCTTCAGCGTGGCCAGCTCCTGAACCAGCTGGGTGAAGCTGATTTTCGGGTTCACGACCACGGGCTTCATCGCCGTCATGTCGCCGATGGCCTCGAAGATGCGAACCGCGTCGAACACGCGGAAGGCGTCCTTCACGTCGTTGCCGCCGAAGTCGCACAGCCGCGTCGCGCGGCCCAGCATTTGGTCGAACAGGATGCGGCTGTTCACCTGGCGAAGGAACACCAGGTTGCAGATCTCGGGTACATCCACGCCCGTGGTGAGCAGATCGACGGTGACCGCGACGTTGGGCAGGCGCTCGTTCTTGTAGCGGCGGATCAGCTGCAGGGGCTTGTCGGCCGCGCCGGTGATCTTGATGACGGCGTCGTCCTCGGCCGCGCCGTACTGAGCCTCGAAGGCCTTCTTCAGCAGGCCCACCACCATGTCCGCGTGGCTGTCGCTGACGCAGAAGATCAGGGTCTTGCGGCGGGAGGCCGGATCCAGCTCCTGCGCGAGGTAGGCACAGACCACCTCATTGAACGATCGTGTGATGACCTTGCGGTTGAAGTCATCGACCTTGAGCTTGATCTCGTCGGGCGTCTTGAACAGCTCGATCTGCTGGCGGCCGGTGTTGTAGCGCTTGACCTCTTCGCCGGCCTTCCAGGAGATGCCCCGCTCGGAGAGGAGTGTGTGCACCTGGATCGGCGGCTCGTAGTCCACCAGGTAGCCGTCCACCACCGCCTCGCGGTAGCCATAGGTGAAGACGGGCGCACCGAAGATCTGCGTGGTGTGCAGCGCTGGTGTGGCCGTCAGGCCGACCTTCACAGCGTCGAAGTAGTCCAGCACGCGCCGGTACTTGGACACATAGTCGTCGTATCCCCGAAAGCTGAGTTCGGTGTCTGACAGCTCGCGGTCCAGCAGGTAGCCGCGGTGGCATTCGTCCACCACGATGCAGTCGTACTGGTCGATCGGCGGTGGCAACTTGCCATCGGCGGAGTACAGCACGCGCTGGACCATGCCTTGCACGGTCGCCAGGTGCACAGCGGTGTCGCCGTCAGGTGTCGGGTCGTCCAGCTCCTTGATGCCAAAGATGTTGGCAAAGGTCTGCAGGCGCTCCATCCGCGTGTCCTTGAACGCATTGGCGGCCTGCTCACCCAGCGCCGATCGGTCGACCAGGAACAGGATGCGCCGGAAGCGCTTGGCCTTGAGCAGGCGGTAGATCAGCGCGATGCAGGTCTTGGTCTTGCCGGTACCGGTGGCCATGGCCAGCAGGATGGCTCGTTGGCCATCACGGATGCTGGCTTCGGTGGCCAAGATGGCGCGCTGCTGGTAGGGCCGCAGCGGGAACCCGTAGTCGAAGGGCGAATGGGCCAGCTCGGCGTGGGCGCGGGCGTCATCGCGCTGCAGCAGAGCGGTCAGGCCCTCAGGGGTGTACCAGCCGTCCAGAGCGTGGCCCAGGTTTTCAGGCCGACGCAGGTCGCAGAACCACACGCCGCTCTGCTCAGCCAGCTGCCGCAGGTAGGGGCGGCCGTTGGTCGAGAACACGAAGGGTATGCGGAACTCGCCCTGCGCCCCGAAGTTGGACGCAGGCAGCTCAACCTCGGCCGTGGGCCTGAACCCCCTGCTGTAGCGCTTGGCCTGTTGCAGGGCCGCTGACACATCGACGTGCTTGCGCTTGGCTTCGACGATGGCCACCGGCGTCAGGCCGACAAAGAGGGCGTAGTCCGCCGGGCCGGTTTCGGTGGGCCACTCGGCAATGGCCCGTGCCTCGCCGCGTTGCGGCCGGGCGCCTTTCCCGTAAGTCAGGAGAACGGAATCAGCCCTCCAGCCGGCGGCAGCGAGCTGTTTGTCGATCAGCTGTCGCGTGTCGCTCTCGCTGATGTGCAGCACGGCAGCAGCCGAGTTCGCCGCAGACACGTAGCGCGCCACCGTTTGCGCGGGTGACACACTGGCGTGAGCCTGCTGGTCTGCAAGGCGCTTCAGCAGCTCAGCCTTGGCCGCTTCGGCCTCAGCCGCCATCGATTCCCAGAAGGCGCTGTCGTCTTCGGCCTGTTTGGCTTGGGCCTGGACTTGGCCAAGCGTGCTGGCCACCTGCTGGTGGGCGGCCTGGAACTGTGCCAGTTCGCTGCGCAGGCGAGCCAACTCGGCTGCCAGCTCGGCACTCTCGTCGGCCGGCGAACCGGGTGGTACGAAGGGGCCGGACTTGTAGCCTGGATCCTGAAATGTCCGGTGGAACCAGACGCCAAGCTGCCAACTGAACCGCAGCGCCATCAGTGCACTGCGGTGGTCTCCGGTCAACTGGTGATTGGCTTCGTTACCAGAGCGCCGAACCTCATGAAACAGCGTGCTGACCTCGCGCGGAACGATGCCCTCATCCTGCAGCCGGCGCAGCAGATCGACCTGCTTCTCGTCCGGGCCCGTATAGAGCCCCACCCTGCTGGCCACCTGTTGGGCGAGCAGCTCCGCGAGCTGTCGCAACTTCAGCAGGCAGGTGTTGGGGTCCTGCGCGAAGTAACGCTCCGCCAGCATCCCGAGGCGCACGAGCTGTTCATCGTGCGCCTGGAGCTGGGCAAAGTTCGAGACTGAGGTCGGCCGCATTCTTGTTTTCTGAACAGGCTCCCAAGGTGAGCGCTTCAGCACCCAATACCAAGTCTAAGTGCGAAAACCGGCACAAGTACCCTCGCGCCCCCGGATCGCGTGACACATCCCCTGTGTGCGACCAGCCGACGCGCGCCGGGCAGTGGCTGTGCTGCGACAACTGCGGCTACGCTGCATCCCCACCCACACCCCGCGATCCGCCGACCAAGGCCGATCCGCCCCAAAGGGGTTGTCCAGCCTCACGCCCGTGCCCTGGAAATCGGCCGTGTTCCAGGGCACTCCAGCGAGGTTTCGAGCCGCAGGGCCTGAACCACGGCGGGATCGATGTTGCGAACAACAAGGTGGGTCGGCACCACAGGCTCCCGGGTTGATTGCAACGATTGCATTTTCGACGTCAGGGCAGCATTGGCACAAGCAGCCGCCGTTCCACGCGTGGGCTGATCTGCCGCTCAGCCACTGCTGCGACCTCAGCGGCGACAATCCCGGGATGCTGCAATTCGACCTCCTGACCACCGAAGGCCACGCCCGGCGCGGCCGGCTCACGCTCAACCACGGCGTCGTCGAGACGCCGATCTTCATGCCGGTGGGCACCTACGGCACCGTCAAGGGCGTGATGCCGCGTGACCTGGAAGCGATGGGCGCGCAGATCATCCTGGGCAACACCTTCCACCTGTGGATGCGCCCGGGGCTGGACGTGATGCAGCAGTTCGGCGGCCTGCACCGCTTCGAGAGCTGGAACAAACCCATCCTCACCGACAGCGGCGGCTTTCAGGTCTGGTCGCTGGGTGACATGCGCAAGATCAGCGAGGAGGGCGTCAAGTTCGCCTCACCGGTCAACGGCGACAAGCTCTTCCTCACGCCCGAGGTCTCGATGCAGATCCAGACGGTGCTGAACTCCGACATCGTCATGCAGTTCGACGAGTGCACGCCGTACTGGCAGGGCGAGAAAGGCAGTGGTCACATCACCACCGAAAAGGAAGCGCGCAGCTCGATGGAGCTGTCGATGCGCTGGGCCAAACGCTCCAAGGCGGAGTTCGCGCGGCTCGCCAACCCGAACGCGCTGTTCGGCATCGTGCAGGGCGGCATGTTCGAGAACCTGCGCGAGGAGTCGCTGGCCGGGTTGGTGGAGATGGACTTTCCCGGCTACGCGGTGGGAGGCGTCTCGGTGGGCGAGCCCAAGGACGAGATGCTGCGCATCATGGCCCACACGCCGCACCGCCTGCCCGCTCACAAACCGCGCTACCTGATGGGTGTGGGCACGCCGGAGGACCTGGTCGAAGGCGTGACGGCCGGCGTGGACATGTTCGACTGCGTGATGCCGACCCGCAATGCGCGCAACGGCCACCTGTTCACCCGCTTCGGCGACCTGAAGATCCGCAACGCCCGACACCGCAGCGACGAGCGCCCGATCGACGAGACCTGCACCTGCCACACCTGCAGGAACTTCAGCCGCGCCTACCTGCACCACCTGGACCGCTGCGGCGAGATGCTCGGGCCGATGCTGACCAGCATCCACAACCTGCACTACTACCTGAACCTGATGCGCGAGGTGCGCGAGGCACTGGAGGCCGGCCGCTTTGCCGCCTTCGTCACGCAGTTCAGGGCCGACCGCGCCCGCGGGATCTGAGAACCGGTGGGTTCGCCTCCGGCCGCAGGCGTCAGCGTTTGCGGAAGGTCAAAGCACACGCACCCATCGGCCGGCAGTATTTCTGCACTGAGAACGATTCTTGTTAATATGCGCAAATCGTTCGCATCATCCTGCGCCCTTTCCCCTGCCTCGAATCGCTGCCATGTCACGTCGTTCGCTTCTTGCCCCCGCCACCCTGGTCACTGCACTGATCGCGGCCCTCGCGGCGCCGATGGCTTCGGCCCAGGAGAAGGTACTCAACATCTACTCGGCGCGCCATTACCAGACCGACGAGGCGCTCTACAGCAACTTCACCAAAACCACCGGCATCAAACTCAACCGCATCGACGGCAAGGAGGACGAGCTGGTCGAGCGCATCCGCAACGAGGGTGCCTCCAGCCCGGCGGACATCCTGATCACCGTGGATGCCACCCGGCTGCAGATCGCCGACCAGCTGGGTCTGTTCCAGACCGTGCAGTCGAAGACGCTGGAGGAGCGCATCCCCGCCCACCTGCGCACCGCCACCTGGTATTCGTTCTCCACCCGTGCCCGGGTGATCGTCTACAACAAGGTGGCCGTCAAGCGCGAGCAGGTGCAGAGCTATGAGGACCTGGCCCACCCGGCGCTCAAGGGCCAGGTCTGCGTGCGCTCCGGCTCGCATCCCTACAACCTGTCGCTTGGCGGCGCGCTGATCGCCCACGATGGCGAGGCCAAGACCGAAGCCTGGGCCAAGGGGCTGGTGGCCAACTTTGCCCGTGCGCCCAAAGGCGGCGATACCGACCAGATCAAGGCCGTGGCGGCCGGTGAATGCGGCGTGGCCCTGTCCAACAGCTACTACGTGGCGCGCATGATGCGTTCCACCAAGCCGGAGGACCAGACCGCCATGCGTGCCGTTGGCATCGTCTGGCCCAACCAGGCCAGCTGGGGCACCCACATCAACGTCTCCGGTGCCGGCGTGCTCAAGCACGCGCCGAACAAGGCCGCCGCGATCCAGTTCCTGGAGTACCTGGCCAGCAACGAAGCCCAGGCCTACTTCGCCAACGGCAACAACGAATGGCCGGTGGTCAAGGGTGCCGTGGCCGCCAACCGCGAGCTGGAGTCTCTGGGCAGCTTCAAGTCCGACAGCCTGCCGATCGGCGACATCGCCAAGTACACCGTCGCCGCGCAGAAGGCCTTCGACCGCGCTGGTTGGAAGTGAGGGACTGAACAGTCCCCCCTGCTGATCACGCCGACGCGGGGTCGTTCGCCAGCCGGAACACATCCACCGCGTCGCGCAGCTCATGGGCCTGCCGGCGCATGTGGCCGATGGCTGCTGCGCTTTGTTCCACCATGGCGGCGTTCTGCTGGGTCACCTGGTCCATGCCGGACACGGCACCGGCCACCTGGGCCACCTGGTCCTGCTGCCTTGCGGTAGCGCGGCTGATGTCGCCCACCGCCTGGCTGAGTTGTTCGATGTCCGTCACCACCTCGGTCATCACCGCCCGGGCCTGGCCGACCTGGCGGGTGCCTTCCTCCACCCGTTCGACACTGGTGGAGATCAAGGCCTTGATTTCCCGGGCCGCCTCGGCCGAACGGCTGGCCAGGCTGCGCACCTCGCTGGCCACCACGTTGAATCCGCGGCCCTGTTCGCCGGCACGGGCGGCCTCGACCGCGGCGTTGAGCGCCAGGATGTTGGTCTGGAAGGCAATGCCGTCGATCACACCGATGATCTCCGCAATGCGCCGTGACGATTGCTGGATGCCATCCATCGTGCCGACGAAGTGCTCCACCAGCTCACCGCCGCGCAACGCGGCCTCGCGTGCGGCTTCCGCCTTCTGGTTGGCCTGCAGTGCACCCGCTGCGCTGGACTGAACCCCTTCGTTCACCTGCTGCATCGACGAAGCCGCGGCGGCCAGCGAACCGGCATGCGCGGCGGTGCGCTCGGCCAGGTCCTGGCTGCCTTTTTCCAGCTCGATGCTGGCGGTTTCCACCTGGGTGGCACGGTCCCGCACGGTGTGCACCACATGGGCCAGGCGCTGCTGCATGTCACTCAGATGGGCCAGCAGGCTGTCGGCATCGGCACCGTCCAGCGGGACCGGCGACGCCAGATCACCCTGCCCCACCTGCTCGACGGCGGACACGGCGCGCTGCGGCTCACCGCCCAGCTGCCGCAGCACGCGGCGAATGATGGTGGCAGCGGCCAGGCCGGCCACCGCGGTGGCCAGCAAGGCTGAAGCGATCATCGACCAGCGCATGCGGCGGGCGATCAGGAGATCGGCGTCGGCGTCGGCGCGGGCCTGGGCCTGAACCGCCTCGCGCAGCCCGGTCAACCGTTCACCCAGGCTGGCGCTGAGGGCATCGAAGCCCGGCTGTCCGTCGTGGCCTTTCATCAGGCGGTTGCCGGCCTCCAGGCCATCGCGGACGTAGGCCTCGGCCATCTCCCGACCGCTGCGGTGGAGGCGGTCAAAGTCCCTGCGCACCAGGCCCAGCTCCGCCAGCTTGTCGCTGTCGGCCGCCTCGGTGAGCCGCCCGGCCGCGTCGTCCGCGGCCTGGAGAAACAGCTTCGCCGCTGCGTCGGCTTCCTGGTAGGCCGCCGGGTCGTGGGTCGCGGCCACGTCGGTGAGGAACTGCTGCACCTCCGAACGGCTCAGGTCCATCCGGTCGACGGCGGTGACCAGCGGCAGGCTGCGCTGATCGACGCGCTGAACCCCCTGCTCCAGAGCCATCAACTGGCCCCCCAGGAACATCAATGCGATCAGAAACGTCGCAACGACGGCGGCAAATCCCAGCGCCAGCTGGGCCTTCAGACTGTGTTTGAACATGATCGACACGGCTACCCATGATCGGAGATGCCGCATCTTTCAACGATTCCAGCGCTCACGTCAGGCAGACCTGAGGCCGAACTGAAGCCCTGTTCAAGCTGCAGGGTTCGGGTATGCACATTGCCCCCGATACACAAGCGCGCCATCGCTGGACGTTCACCAGGCCAGATCACGGCCTGCGCCATCGTCGAGCATGACATGATGGGCGGGTGGAAGTCACCATGCGTGAGTTCAGCGCCTTCAAGCGCGACCGCGCGCTGGCCCAGTGGGCTCTTGAGATCAGGCCGGGTGGTGGTCATGGAAACCCGGGCGTGTATTGGAAGAGCCCGTTTGCGGCACTGGAAGGTCGGTGGGCATCTCCGCGTGGGTGGTCAACGCGCGGCACGTCAAAGCCGTGCCCGGTCGCAAGACCGACATCGCCGACGCGCAGTGGCCCGGCCGCTCTGGCGCGGGCCGGACTCCTGCGGGTCGTTCATCCCACCGCTGCGGGTGCGGCAGTTGCGACTGGTGGCGCGCCAGCGTCAGAAGCTGA
>JADJCH010000012.1 GCA_016703325.1 Burkholderiales bacterium
CGGTGGGGCAGGCCTGGGCGCAGCGGGGGGCTTTCCAGCCCTGGTCGAGCAGGTGGGCGTCGAAGATCCAGTGTTGGGGGAGTTGCAGCTCCTCGTTCCAGCGCACGGCGCCGTAGGGGCAGGCGTCGACCAGGTCGCGGCGGCCGCGCGCCGCCTGGGGGTCGATGAGGACGATGCCGTCGGCGCGTTTCTTCACCGCGCCGCGGCCCGCTTTGACGCAGGGGGCGTCGTCGCAGTGGTTGCACATCGCCGGCAGGTGGACGATGTCGACGATCGGCGCCTGGCCGTGTTCGGCCCGCTTCAGCTCCAGCCAGGGCTGGCCGTGCAGGGGCTGGGGGGCGGCGTAGCCGGGGAAGTCATTCCCGACGTGTTCGTCCTTCACCGCCAGCACGCAGTTGTTGCAGTTGTTGCAGCGGTCCAGGTCGATGATGAGGTTCCACTTCGGCGCGTTCATGTCCGCCCCTCGTCCAACGAGTACGTCGGCAGATCCCCCGAGGGGATGGCGGGCCGGCTTGGGAGCGGCCCGGCGCTCGGCCCTCGGCTCGGATTTGACACACCTGCCGTCATGCTTGCACCTCCGACCGGGTAGGTTGATTCAAGGGTCGCCGCCGGTCGGGTGGCAGTTCACCCTCCCAGCGCTGCACCTGCACCTGGGCGGTCATCGCGGCGGTGGAGGAGGTCTTGGCCGATTGCGGGCGCTTGGGTGTGAGCAGGTTCATGCAGCCGCCGATGTCCGCCGACGCACCGGGCGTGCCCAGCGGCTCGTAGGTGGCGCAGGACTCGAAGCTGTGCACGACGCCAGGCGCCAGCGTGGCCGTGAGGTCGGCGGCGCAGATCACCCGGCCGCGGTCGTTGAAGACCTCCACCAGGTCGTGGTGCGCGATGCCGCGCGCGGCGGCGTCGGCCGGGCTCATGCGCAGGATCCACCAGAAGTGGCCGTCCTTCCAGACGCGGTGGTCGCGGATGTCGTTGATCGCGGAGTCCTTGCCGTCGCTCATGGTGTGGAAACTGAAGCGCTGGTGCGGGGTGATCATCTGCAGCGGGTAATTCACGCCGTGCTCGGTTTTGGGGCTTTCCCAGGCGGGGATGTAGCGGTTCAGCGGTGGGCGATCCGGGCTGTCAGGGTCGAAGCGCTTCAGCGAGGAGGAGATGAATTCGATCTTGCCGGTCTGGGTTTGCAGGCCTTCGCCGTATTTCGAGGAATAGGCACCGGGCAGGGGGTAGGGCTCGGGCACGTCCTTTTGCCGGCCGTCCAGATACCACTGCATGTCGCGCGGCGGGCGCAGGCCGGTGGGGGCGGGGGGCACGACGAAATAGCCCTTCTTGAGAAACTGCCGCCAGCTCGTGTGTTTCGGCAGGTCGGTGGAATCGAAGACGCGGCGGCACCAGTCCAGCTCGGTCATGCCTTCGGAGAAGTAGGTGCCGAGACCCAGGCGTTTGCAGATGTCCCAGAAGATCTGGTAGTCGGACTTCGACTCGCCCAGCGGCTCGATGCACCGGTGCTGCATCGCAATCACGCGGTGATTCAATTGTTCCTGCATGTGCAGGCCGAAGCCACCGGCGTTGCCCCACTCGCCAATGTCGTCGCGCTCGAACTGGGTGCAGGCCGGCAGGATGACGTCGGCGAACCTGGCCTCGCCCTCGTCCCAGATGGACTGGTTGACGACGAACTCCAGGTTGGGGCTCTGGTACATCGCGACAAAACGGTTGGAGTCGCCGATGGTGCCGAAGGACGAGCCGCCGTAGCGGTAGAGCATCTTGACGCGCGAGTAACCCGGCGCCGGGTAGATGGTGCGGCGGAACTGGCCCTCGATCGAACTCGGGTCCAGCGGGTAACCCTCGGCCTGGCCGTCGAGGATGGCCTCGGGCAGGCGCTGGCGGGGGATGGTCTGCGTGACCGGGTTGACCGACACCAGGTGCGGCATGCGGGTGTAGTTGTTGGCGGCGGCGGCCGTCTGGTTCAGCTCGCCGGAGATGCCGCCCTCGGCATAACCGGGGAAATAGAAGTGCAGGTCCACCGGCGTGCCGCCCTGCAGGTTGCCGAAGTTGACGCCCGGGCGGCCCCAGCCGCGCATGGCCATCAGCAGGATCATGGCCCGCGCCCACTGCATGCCGTTGGCACCCCGGCAGGCGCCGCCCAGGCCGCTGCCGCGCACACCTGGGGCGAGGTAGGTTTTTTTCTTCGCCCACAGTCGCGCCAGCGCCCGCACGTCGCGGGCGGGGATGCCGGTCTCGGCCTCCTGCCACTCGGGCGTCTTGGGGACGCCATCGCTCTCGCCAGTGACGTAGTCGCGCCACTCGTCGAAGCCGGTGGTGCGTGTGGCGACAAACTCCTTGTCGTACAGGCCCTCGGCGATCCAGACCTGCATGATGGCGATCGCCAGCGCGTTGTCGGTGCCGGGGCGAATCGGCATCCACTTGCCGCCCATCATCCCGGCGGTGGGGCAGTAGTGCGGGTTGATGTGCACGAACTGCATGCCCAGTTGCTTGCCCCAGAGCCGGCGCTGGCCGCCGTCCTGCCCGCCGTAGGTGCCGAACTGGGACTCCGGGTCGCTGGACCAGAAGATCATCAGCTCACACTCCTCCAGGCAGTCCTGCAGCGTGCCGTAGTTGGTCGGCGAGCCGAGGCGGAAGCTGTTGCCCAGGTGGTGCATCGCGCCCCAGTACCAGCCTTCCCAGCTGTCCGGGTTGAGCGCCACGCGGGTCACGCCGATGGCATTGCCGAAGCGCATCAGCGCGCTGAGGTAGTAGCCGACGTTGCCCCACTGGTGGTGGGAGGAGTGGTAGGTGGCGATGGCGCCCGGCCCGTGCTCGCGTTTCATGCGCAGGATCTCGCCGGCCACGATGTCCAGCGCCTCGTCCCAGGAGATGCGCTCATAGCCGCTGGTGCCGCGGTTCGCTTCGTTGCGCTGGCCGGGGGGCTGGCTGGGGTCGAAGTCCACCCGCTTCATCGGGTACAGCAGGCGCTGGTCCGAGTAGACGGTGGACTTCACCGCCAGCGCGTGCGGCGCGACGTTGGCCTTGCGCAGCGGCTTGAAGACCTGGCCGCGTGCGGGCATCACCCAGCTGGGGGCGTCCTCGGCGTCGTCGAACTCGATGGGCGTGACGCGCAGGATGCGCCCGTCCTTCACGTAGACGAACAGCGGGCCGCCGTTGGTCACCTGGGTGAAGCGGCGCGAGCCGTCGGGCATCGGCAGGCCGCGCTCCCATCCCACCGTGCGGATCAGGTTGAGCAGCTGCATGAACCAGGCGATGCCGTCTTCGTCGCCCTGCACCATGGCCTTGAAGTTCTTGGCCGCGTGCACGATCAGCGCCTGGTCCACCCGCGGGTCCAGGAAGCTCGCTGCGGTGTCCAGGTCGCGGAACACCAGGCTCAGGTCCGGACTGGCGTGGATGCCGCGCCCCGTTTCCAGCCGGCCGGCGCGGAAGGCGAACCAGCGGCCCTGGCTGCCATCCTGCAGGCGGATCTGCGCCACGCCGTCGTAGCCGGCCATGTGTTGCGCGAAGGCCGGGTAACGCCGGGCGAACAGGCGCATGACCTGCGAAAGGCCCCAGAGCCGGGTGGACAAGGAGAGGCTTGCAAGGGTCACAGACATCTCAATACAATGAAATCTCACTATTTGAGATTCTAGATCGGAGATTGACCATGAGCAAGCCGAACCATCGACCAGGACCGCCCCCCGGGTTTTCCATCAATCACATCGGTCTGCACGTGCGCGACCTGGCGGCGATGAAGGACTTCTACACCCGGGTGTTCGACTTCACCGTCACCGACGAGGGGCCGCTGCCCACCGAGGGCGGGCCGGTGAACATCGTCTTCCTCAGCCGCAGCCCGCAGACGCACCACCAGATTGCGCTGATCCAGGCCCGGCCCGAGAAGGTGGAGTTCAACGTCATCAACCAGATCTCCTTCCTGGCCGACAGCCTGGAGACACTGCTGGCCGCCTACCAGAAGCTGGTGGTGGACGAAGGCCGCGAGGCGCGCTCGCTCAGCCACGGCAATGCGCTGTCGTTCTACCTCCACGACCCGGAGGGCAACCGGCTGGAGCTGTTCTGGAACACGCCCTGGTACGTGGTGCAGCCGATGGTCGAGCTGATGGACTTCAAGCAAACGCCCGAGGCGCTGCTGACCCAGGCCGAAGCGCATGCCCGCACGCTGCCGGGCTTCAAGCCGCGAGAGGAATGGGTGCAGGAAATGGCACTGCGCATGGGCGTGCCGGCCTGAGCGGCACCCAACCGGAAGGCCTGGGGTCAGCCCCGGCCTTCCGGAGCGTTAATGCATGACGATGTGTATTATGTCAAATCAAGTTCCTGATGGAAGCACGCAACAGCATGGAAGAAGCCGGGAGCCGACAGAACATTGCTACAGGTGTCGGACAACCGAAAGCACAGCCGCTGGCGGAGCACCGGCGTCGACCACGAGCCAACCCCGCACATCGACAGCGCCGAACAGCACCCAGACCTGGCCGTCGCGTGCGGGGGCGGCGGTTGTCAGCCCTGAGATGGTTGCCCTTGTGCCGCTGGCTCCACCCGGCAGCAGTGCGGCGCTCGGCGCCTCCAGCCTTTCGGCCCCGGCGGCGCGCAGCTTCCGTGCAGCCTGTTGGCAAGCCGGATAACTCGCCGCTCCGCCTTGAAGCACCGTCGCGGGCAACGCTGGCGTTGCATAGCCATTGTCCGGAAGTTCAACCGCCCAGAGCGAGCGCCTGACGCCTGCCAGGTCGGCAGCGTCGGTGATTCCCTCGTGTCGCAGGAACTCGGCCCAGGCGCCGGTCGGCGTGTCGGCGAAATAGTTGGCCGGCCCCTCGCCTGCCGCATGCCAGCGCGCCTCAGGCTGTGCGGCCGTGAGCCACAGGAAGCCGAAGCGCGGATCGCAGTGCCGGAATCCAACCCGCCAGCTCATGCCGCGAGTGGCTGAGCCCCGGACAGCACCGAGGCCAGGGCGCGCACCCGTGAGGCAGCCTCATCGTCCGGCGACCAGGCGTTGCCGAGCACCTGCCGCGGACTCTTGCCTTGAAGCTGGCTGCGCGGACGCTCAAACCAGCGCCGGATACCGAAGTTGTTGTACGCGCCAGCCAGGTCGGCCACCACCATCGCGAGCCAATGCAGCCGGGCCGCCACGTCGTCGGGGGTCGTGCGTTCGCCACTCGCGTAGCGCCGCAGCGAGGTGGCACCGACCCCGAGCAGATCCAACAGCAGCTCGTCGCCAAACACCTCTCGCATGGAGGGCCACTCGGCGCTCGGCGTTGCCGAGGCTTCCAGCGCCTCGTTCAAGTGGCTCAGACCTTCTTCGAGGCGCCGCTGTGTTGCGGCGTCGATGGTCTGCGCCGGCTCGGCCACCAGCGGTGCCAACAGGATCCCGGCATTCGAACCGATACCGTGGCGCTGAAGCGCCGTGGCCAGTCGCTTGACAACGGCGGCATCCAGCCGCGTCACCGGCTTGCCTGCCAGCACGCCCATCGCCACGCTGCGCGTCACCAAGGCTGCGAGTGCGGCACCCAGAACAGCCCCCCAGGGCGGGAGAGAATCGGGAGTGAATCGGATCTCAATCATGGCCCAATGCTACTCCACGCCGCCGCCATCGATGCAACCTGCGCACGCCGACCGCCGTCACGGCAAAGCGACGGCGATGGGGTTGCGCCAGGGGTCGATCAAACATCGATCCAGGATCGATCAGACGTCGAAGCGGTCCAGGTTCATCACCTTCGTCCAGGCCGCGCAGAAGTCGCGCACGAACTTGGCACCGTTGTCGTCCTGGGCGTAGACCTCGGCGATGGCGCGCAGTTGCGAGTTGGAGCCGAACACCAGATCGACGCGGGTCGCCGTCCACTTCACCGCGCCGCTGCGGCGGTCACGGCCTTCGTAGAGGTTGTCGCCGGCAGGCGCCCAGGCGGTGGACATGTCGACCAGTTGGGTGAAGAAGTCGGGGGTCAGCTGCCCGGACCGATGGGTGAAGACGCCGTGGGGCGATGCGCCCGTGTTCGCACCCAGGACCCGCAGACCGCCCACCAGCACCGTCATTTCAGGCGCACTGAGGGTGAGCAGCTGGGCGCGATCCAGCAGCATCTCCTCGGGCGGCATGCTGTAGCTCGCCTTGCGGTGGTTGCGGAAACCGTCGGCCTGCGGCTCCAGCACCGCGAAGGAATCGGCGTCGGTCTGTTCGGCGGTGGCATCGGTGCGGCCCGGGGTGAACGGCAGTTCCACCGAGTGGCCGGCGGCGCGGGCAGCCGCTTCGACCCCGGCATTGCCCGCCAGGACGATCAGATCGGCCAGCGAGACCTTGCGGCCTCCGGGTGCAGAGTCATTGAAGCCGCGCTGCACTTCACCCAGCACCGCCAACACCTTGGCGAGCTGCGCCGGCTGGTTGACCGCCCAGTCCTTCTGCGGCGCCAGGCGGATGCGTGCCCCATTGGCGCCGCCGCGACGGTCGCTGCCGCGGAAGGTGGAGGCCGAAGCCCAGGCGGTGGACACCAGCTCGGCCACCGTCAAGCCGCTGGCCAGCACCCTGCCCTTCAGGTCGGCGGCATCGGCGGCGCTGATCAGCGGGTGGTCCACCGGCGGCAGCGGGTCCTGCCAGACCAGGTCTTCTGCCGGAACCTCCGGGCCCAGGTAACGCAGCTTCGGGCCCATGTCCCGGTGGGTGAGCTTGAACCAGGCTCGGGCATAGGCATCGGCAAACTTCTCGGGGTGGGCGAGGAAATCGCGCGCGATGCGTTCGTAGGCGGGGTCAAAGCGCAGCGAGAGATCGGCCGTGGTCATCTGTGGCGGATGCTTCTTCGACGCATCGTGGGCGTCGGGAATCAGGTCCTCGGGCGCCACATCCTTGGCCTGCCACTGGATGGCGCCGGCCGGGCTCTTCACCTGCTCCCATTCGTATTTGAACAGCATGGTGAGGTAGCCCATGTCCCAGCGGGTGGGGTTGGGTTTCCACGCGCCTTCAAAGCCGCTGGTGGTGGTGTCGCCGGCCCGGCCGCTGCCATGCCGGTTGATCCAGCCGAAGCCCATGGCCTCGATCGGTGCGGCCTCGGGCTCCGGGCCGACCAGGGCCGGGTCACCGGCGCCGTGCATCTTGCCGAAGGTGTGGCCGCCGGCGACCAGGGCGACGGTTTCCTCGTCGTTCATCGCCATGCGGGCGAAGGTTTCGCGCACGTCCCGGCCGCTGGCCACCGGATCGGGGTGGCCGTCCGGTCCCTGCGGGTTCACATAGATCAGGCCCATTTGCACCGCCGCCAGCGGGTTCTCCAGCTGCCGGGCACCTTGCGGATCGCTGTAGCGGCTGTGCGGCTTGTCGCTGGTGGCCAGCCACTCCTCCTCGGCACCCCAGTAGACGTCCTCCTCCGGCGCCCAGATGTCTTCCCGGCCACCACCAAAGCCGAAGGTCTTGAAGCCCATGCTCTCCATCGCGACGTTGCCGGCCAGGATGTACAGGTCGGCCCAGGAGATGGCATTGCCGTACTTGCGCTTGATCGGCCAGAGCAGGCGGCGGGCCTTGTCGAGGTTGCCGTTGTCGGGCCAGCTGTTGAGCGGCGCGAAACGCTGGTTGCCGGTGCTGGCGCCGCCCCGGCCATCTGCGGTGCGGTAGGTGCCGGCCGCATGCCAGGCCATGCGGATGAACAGCCCGCCGTAGTGGCCCCAGTCGGCCGGCCACCAGTCCTGGGAGTCGGTCATCAACGCCGTGAGATCGGCCTTCAGGGCGGCGTAGTCCAGTGTGCCGAAGGCCTGGGCGTAGTCGAAGTCCGCGTCCATCGGGTTGGACGCTGGCGCGTGCTGGTGCAGGATGGCCAGGTTGAGCTGGTTGGGCCACCAGTCGGCATTGGAGCGCTTTCCGTGCGTGCTGCGCGCTCCGGCGGCACCGGAAGCTTGAGCGGCGTGGAACGGGCACTGAGAGGGTTGGCTCATCGTCTTCTCCTTCGTTGCGGTGGGGCGATGGACTTAGTCTCCCGCAATCACGCATCTGCATCCAATCGTCATCCGCTATGCTCAAGATTGATGCGCTGCATCGGCCAGGAAGCCGCTCTGCGGGTGAGAAAATCCCGCCCATGAACCCATTGCTCCAGCGCCTGCAGCCCTACCCCTTTGAACGGCTGCGGGGCCTTTTCCAGGGCGTGACGCCCAACCCCGACCTGCGCCCGATCAGCCTGGGCATCGGCGAGCCCAAGCACCCCACCCCACCCTTCCTGAAGGAACGGCTGACCGGCTCCCTGGACGGCCTGGCCGGTTACCCGGCCACCGGCGGCGAGGCAGCGATGCGCCGCGCCTGCGCCGGCTGGCTGCAGCGCCGCTACGGCGTGGAGGTGGATCCGGCCACGCAGGTGCTGCCCTGCAACGGCACGCGCGAGGCGCTGTTCTCCCTGGCGCAGACGGTGCTGGATCCGAACCGGCACGTCGGCGCCGGGGGGCCGGTGGTGGTCTGCCCGAACCCGTTCTATCAGATCTACGAAGGCGCAGCCTATCTGGGCGGAGCCACGCCGGTGTTCGCCAACAGCGACCCGGCTCGCAACTTTGCGGCGGATTGGTCGCAGATCGACGAGGCCACCTGGGCGCGCTGCCAGCTGCTCTACGTCTGCTCGCCGGGCAACCCCACCGGTGCGGTGGTGCCGCTGGAAGAATGGGCCCGGCTGTTCGAGCTGAGCGACCGCTTCGGTTTTGTGATCGCCTCGGACGAGTGCTACTCCGAGATCTACTTCCGCGACGAGCCGCCGCTGGGCGGCCTGGAAGCGGCGCAGAAGCTGGGTCGGAAGGATTTTGAGCGGCTGGTGCTGCTGACCAGCCTGTCCAAGCGCTCGAACGTGCCGGGCCTGCGCTCCGGTTTTGTGGCCGGCGACGCCCACATCCTGAAGAACTTCCTGCTCTACCGCACCTACCACGGCAGTGCGATGCCCCTGCCGGTGCAGCAGGCCAGCATTGCCGCCTGGGATGACGAGGCCCATGTGGTGGACAACCGCGAGCTCTACCGACGCAAGTTCGCCCAGGTGACTCCCGTGCTGGCCGAGGTGATGGACGTGCGCCTGCCCGACGCCGGCTTCTACCTCTGGGCCCGCGTGCCCGACAACGTCTGCGACGGCAGTGACACCCGTTTCGCCCGGGAACTGCTGGCTCAATACAATGTCACGGTTCTGCCGGGCAGTTACCTGGCCCGCGAAGCCCATGGCAGCAACCCCGGGGCGGGGCGGGTGCGCATGGCCTTGGTGGCGGGTGTCGATGAATGCCTCGAGGCGGCCCAGCGCATCGCCGGCTTCATCCGCCAGGCCCGCGGCGGCTGAACGTTCCATTGCTCTTCCAACCCAAGACTTCCACTCTCCCCCATGTCCAGCCAACTCCAGCAAGTCATCGAAGCCGCGTGGGACAACCGCGCCAACCTGTCCGTCAGCGTCGCTCCGGCGGAGGTGCGTGAGGCTGTGGCCCATGTGATCGGTGAGCTCGATGCCGGCCGCATCCGGGTGGCCGAGCGCCAGGGCGTGGGCCAGTGGCAGGTGAACCAGTGGATCAAGAAGGCGGTGCTGCTGAGCTTTCGCCTCAACGACAACCTGGTGCAGGGCGGCGGCGACCTGACCTTCTTCGACAAGGTGCCCACCAAGTACGCCGGCCTGAGCGATGCCGAGCTGCGCGCCACCGGCGTGCGTGTGGTGCCGCCTGCCGTGGCACGCCGCGGCAGCTTCGTGGCCGCAGGTGCGATCCTGATGCCCTCCTACGTCAACATCGGCGCATACGTGGACTCGGGCACGATGGTCGACACCTGGGCCACCGTCGGCTCCTGTGCGCAGATCGGCAAGAACGTGCACCTCTCCGGCGGCGTGGGCATCGGCGGCGTGCTGGAGCCGCTGCAGGCCAACCCGACCGTGATTGAGGACAACTGCTTCATCGGCGCGCGCTCGGAGGTGGTCGAAGGCGTGATCGTCGAAGAGAACTCGGTGCTGGGCATGGGCGTGTACGTCGGCCAGAGCACCCCCATTTTCGACCGTGCCACCGGCGAGATTTCCTATGGCCGCATCCCCAGCGGCTCGGTGGTGGTCAGCGGCAACCTGCCCAAAAAGGCCGCCAACGGTGCCGACTACAGCATGTACGCGGCCATCATCGTCAAGCGCGTGGACGCCCAGACCCGCTCCAAGACCAGCATCAACGACCTGCTGCGCGATTGATCGGCCGAGCCGCTCAGGCACCGGTGGCCTGCCACCCGTGCCCGGGCCTGCTTCAGTGCCTGTGACACCAGAACCACACCACGAGGGGAACCCCGCATGACTGCCGGCACGAAGAACATGGAGCGCATCCTGCGCCTGATGGCGGAGAAGCGCGCTTCGGACGTCTTCCTGTCGGCCAACATGCCGGTGCTGATCAAGATCCACGGGCAGATCCTGCAGCTCACGCAGGAACAGCTCGGCCCCACCCAGCCGCGCCAGCTGCTGGCGGAGATGGTGTCGGCCACCCAGCTGGAAGAGCTGGAGGAAACCGGCGAGCTGAACCTGGGCATCCAGCTGCAGGGCGTGGGCACCTTTCGCCTCTCGGCCTTCAAGCAGCGCGGTACGGTGGCAGCGGTGTTCCGCTGCATCCCCACCGACATCCCGGCGCTGGACACCCTGCACCTGCCCGAGGCGCTGAGCTCGCTGTCGATGGCCAAACGCGGCCTGGTGCTGATGGTGGGCGCCACCGGCACCGGCAAGAGCACCACGCTGGCTTCGATGATCCAGCACCGCAACCGCTCGATGGCCGGGCACATCCTGACCATCGAAGACCCGATCGAGTTCCTCTTTCCCAACCTGAAGTCGGTGGTCAACCAGCGCGAGGTGGGCCGCGACGTGCAGTCCCTTCAGATCGGCCTGAAGAACGCCATGCGCCAGGCGCCGGACTGCCTGTTCATCGGCGAGATCCGCGACCGCGAGACCATAAGTGCAGCGCTGTCCTACGCGCTGTCCGGGCACCTGGTGCTGTCGACCATGCACGCCAACAACAGCCACCACGCACTCAACCGCATCCTGTCGTTCTACACGCCGGAGGCCCGCCCGGCCCTGCTCACCGACCTGTCCTCCGGCCTCAAGGCGGTGGTGTCTCAGCGGCTGCTGCGTTCCACCCGCGGCGGCCGGGTACCGGCCGCGGAGGTGCTGCTCAACACCCAGCTGGTGTCCGAGCTGATCGACCAGGGCAACTTCAGCGGCGTCAAGGATGCGATGGAACGCTCCATCGCCGAAGGCTCGCAGACCTTCGAGCAGGACATCGCCCGCCTGATCACCGAAGGCATCGTCACCCGTGACGAGGGCCTGTCCCACGCCGACTCGCCCACCAACCTGCTCTGGCGCCTGCAGAACGACCTGGTGCAGAGCAAACGCCTGAGCGAATCAGAGCAGGAGGCCGCCCCCGGCCCCTCCTTCACCGAAATCACGCTGGACGTGCACACCCCTGCGGAAACCAAGGGCCGCCAGCGCGCCACGCTGACCCGCATCGTTCCCGGCAAACCGCACGGCTGACCGGCCGCGGCTCCCCACCCTTTGCGCATGGACCACCCCACCCTCCGCCTGCTGGAAGAACTGATCTCCCGGCGCTCCCTGACTCCGGACGATGCCGGCTGCCAGGCCCTGATCGCCGAGCGGCTCGCCACACAGGGTTTCGACTGCCACCCCCTGCCCTTCGGCCCGGCCGACGGCGTCGTCTGCAACCTCTGGGCGGTGCGCAGCGGCGGGCGTGAAGGCCCGACCCTGGTGCTGGCCGGGCACACCGACGTGGTGCCCACCGGCCCGCTGGAGCAGTGGAGCTCCGACCCCTTCGTGCCCACCCACGCCGACGGCCAGCTCTACGGCCGCGGCGCCGCGGACATGAAGTGTTCGCTCGCGGCCATGGTGGTGGCGGTGGAGGAGTTCGTCGCGGCCCATCCGGACCACGCCGGGCGCATCGCCTTCCTGCTCACCAGCGACGAGGAAGGTCCCTCGGTGGACGGCACCGTCAAGGTCTGCGACTGGCTGGCCGCGCGCGGTGAGCGGCTGGACGCCTGCATCGTCGGCGAGCCCACCTCGGTCGAGCGCCTGGGCGACATGGTCAAGAACGGCCGGCGCGGCTCGCTCTCCGGCCGGCTCACCGTCCAGGGCATCCAGGGCCACATCGCCTACCCCGACCTGGCGCGCAACCCCATCCACCAGGCCCTGCCGGCGCTGGCCGAACTGGCCGCGCTGCGCTGGGACGAGGGCAATGACCACTTCCCGCCCACGAGCTGGCAGGTCTCCAACGCCCACGCCGGCACCGGCGCCACCAACGTGATTCCCGGCAGCTTCGTGCTGGACTTCAACTTCCGCTTCAGCACCGAATCCACCCCGGAGGGTCTGCAGGCCCGCCTGGAAGAGGTGCTGCGGCGCCACGGCCTGGAGTTCAACATCCGCTGGACCCTGGGTGGCCAGCCCTTCCTCACCCGACCGGGCCGACTGCTGGGTGCGCTGTCCGGCGCCATCCGCGAGGTCACCGGCCTGGAGACCGAGCTGTCCACCACCGGCGGCACCTCGGACGGGCGCTTCATCGCCCGCATCTGCCCGGAGGTGGTGGAGTTCGGCCCCATCAACGCCAGCATCCACAAGATCGACGAGCACACTGCGGTGGCCGACCTGGGGCCGCTCAAGCAGATCTACCGCCGCACCCTGGAAGGGCTGCTGGCATGACCGACATTGACCTGTCGGAGCCCGCCGACGCCCATCCCCCTCCTCCCATCCCTCCTGTTGCCAGCCCCCCTCCTCCCGGCTCAGTCCCGGCAGGCAGCACCGTGCTCAGCCTGGTCGAAGCCATGGCCGGCCGCCTGCAGGAGGCCGGCGTCGCCTTTGGCCACGGCACCACCAACGCCCACGACGAGGCCGCCTGGCTCACGCTGTGGAAACTCGGCCTGCCGGTGGACGCCCTGGACGAGGTGGCTGCCTCCCCGGTCAGCGCCGAACGTGCCCGCCTGGTGGAGGCTGTGATCGAAGAACGCATCTCCACCCGCCAGCCCGCCGCCTACATCACCCGCGAGGCCTGGCTGCAGGGCGTGCCCTTCTACGTGGACGAACGCTGCATCGTGCCGCGCTCCTTCATCGCCGAGCTGCTCGGCGACCCGGCGCTGGGCATGCAGCTGGACGCCTGGCTGGGCGCCGACACCCACCACGTCCTGGACCTGTGCACCGGCAACGGCAGCCTGGCCGTGCTGGCCGCGATGGCCTACCCGGAAGTGGATGTGGACGCCGCCGACATCTCCCCGGACGCGCTGGACGTGGCCCGCATCAACGTCCAGCGCCACGGCCTGGGCGAGCGCATCCGCCTCATCGCCAGCGACGGCCTGACGGCTCTGCCCCACCGCTACGACCTCATCCTCTGCAACCCGCCCTACGTCAACGCCAACTCCATGGCGGCGCTGCCGCAGGAGTACCGCGCCGAACCGGAGATCGCCCTGGCCGGCGGTGCCGACGGCATGGACTTCGTGCGCCGCCTGCTGAAGGACGCCCCGAACCACCTCACCCCGGGTGGCGTGCTGCTGCTGGAGATCGGCAACGAACGCGAGTTCTTCGAAGCCGCCTTCCCCCGACTGGAGGTGGTCTGGATGGAAGTCAGCGCCGGGGCGGATCAAGTGCTGCTGTTGACGCGGGAGGCGTTGGGGCGCTGAGCTTCAACGCGGCCGCAGGGCGGGATCCCACAAGAGGCCCAGCGGGCAATCGGCACGCGCCTCGCCCAGACTGACACCCCTGCAGCTTCGCGTTCCCGACCCGGCCACTGTGGCGCCAACGGCACGTTGCGTCCGGCTTGACCTGTCCGGTCGCTGACACCCCGAAGATTGCGACAAAATGACGGTTTTGTTGCACGACTGCGCGCTGCGTGCGATCAGCGAATCCGCAAAAGAGGACACCTCACCCATGAAGTCTCTGAAGACCTTTGCCCGAGGACTGCTGGCTGCAGCGGCCTTGTGTGCCCTGGCCACCGGCACGCAGGCGCGCTCCTTCGAAGACATCAAGAAGGACGGCAAGATCAACATCGCCACCGAGGGTCAGTTCGCCCCGTTCAACTACTTCCAGGGCGCCAGGCTCAGCGGCTTCGAGATCGAGGTGGCCGAGGCAATGGCCGCCAGGATGGGGGTGAAGGTGGAATGGAAGGCGCTGGGCTTCGACGCCCTGCTCACCGGCCTGCGGCAGGACCGCTGGGACATGGTGATCGCCTCGCACGGCATCACCGAGGAGCGTGCCAAGGCGGTGACCTTCACCGACCCGCACTACTGCTCCGGCGGCGTGATCATCGCCAAGGATGCGGCCGTGCGCACGGCCAAGGACCTGGCCGGCAAGTCGATTGCCGTGCAGACCGGCACCAGCTACCTGGAGAACGTCAAGAAGCTGGCTGCGGTCAAGGAGATCAAGAATTTCCCGCAGGACACCGACGCCCGCGCCGCGCTGGTCAGCGGCCGGGTGGATGCCTGGGTGACCGACAAGTTCGTGGCGCTGAACTCCCTCAAGGCCAACCCGGACGCCGGCATGAAGATGGGTGACTTCCTCTTCGTGGAGCGCATCGCCTCGGCCGTGGCCAAGGGCAACACCGGCCTGGCCGCCGAGATCAACAAGGCGCTGGCGGCCATCCAGGCCGATGGCAGCTACGCGGCGATCTCGAAGAAGTGGTTCAACGAGGACATCCGCTGCAAGTGATGTGAGGCCGCCCGGGCCCGGGTGATGGGCTCTTCCATTGCGGCGGCTGCGGTCGCTGTGCCCTCTTCTTTGTTGTAGGGGCGAGTTCCTTGCTGGATTCCCTGGCTTCCCGTTTTCTGTCGATCTGGCCGGCCCACTGGTCCCGCCAGCGCAAGAGCAGCGCCACGATGCTGGCTTCTGCGCTGCTGATGATCGCCATCCTCTGGCTGATCACCATCCCGCTCGCCAGGGCGCCGGATCCCATCGGCAACAACGCCGAGCTGTTTGCCCAGGGCACCCGGGTGACGGTGATGCTGACCCTGGTGTCCGGCCTGGCCGGCGTGGTGCTGGGGCTGCTGGCCGCGCTGGGCAAGACCTCGCGGCTGCCGCCGCTGCGCTGGATCGCCAGCTTCTACATCTGGGTGATGCGGGGCACGCCGCTGCTGGTGCAGGTCCTGGCGGTGTACTTTGCGCTGCCGGAGCTGCACCCGGTCCTGCGGCTGGAGGAGTTCACCGCCGCCTGCGTTGCGCTGGCGCTCAACGTCGGGGCCTACAACGCCGAGGCCATCCGCTCCGGCCTGCAGGCGGTGCCCAAGGGGCAGATCGAGGCGGCCAAGGCGCTGGGGCTGTCGAAGTGGCACACCTTCATCGACATCACCTTTCCGCAGGCCTTCAAGATCGCCCTGCCGCCGCTGGTCAACAACGTGGTGGCGCTGCTGAAGGACTCCTCCCTGGCCTTCACCATCGGGGTGGTGGAACTCACCAACGCCGGCTCGCAGGTCAAGAGCACCTCCTTCCAGGCGGTGCCGGTGTTCATCGCCACCGCCGTCATCTACCTGGTGTTGACCACGGTGATGACGCAGTTCTCCGATGCGGTGGAGCGCCGCTTCGACATCGAAGGGAAGTTATGAACCCCCCCCGTAGCGCCTGCGGCGCTCCCCCCCAGGGGGGCGCCCCCGGCGGACCGGCGCAGCCGGATCCGCGGCGGCTGCTGGCTGCCCTGCCTTCGTTGGGGCTGCCGTTGGAGCGTCTGTCTGAGCGGTTTGTGGCATGACGAGTCCCTTCATTTCCGTCGAGGGGGTCAACAAGCACTTCGGCAGCCACCATGTGCTCAAGGACGTCAGCACGCAGTTCCAGGCGGGCGAGGTCACCGTGATCCTGGGTGCCTCCGGCTCGGGCAAGAGCACGCTGCTGCGCATGCTCAACCGGCTGGAGACGCACGACAACGGGCGCATCGTGGTCGATGGCATCGAGGTCAATGACGACGCCCGCCAGCTGGAGCGACTGCGTGCCGAGGTGGGCATGGTGTTCCAGCAGTTCAACCTCTTTCCGCACCTGACCGTGCTGGAGAACGTGGCGCTGGCGCCGCGCCGGGTGCGCGGGCTCAGCCGTGCCGCGGCCGAGGCCCGCGCCAAGGAACTGATCGAGCGGGTGGGCCTGGCGGCCCATGCGCACAAGCACCCCTTCCAGCTCTCGGGCGGGCAGCAGCAGCGCGTGGCCATCGCCCGCAGCCTGGCGATGCAGCCCAAGGTGATGCTGTTCGACGAGCCCACCTCCGCCCTCGACCCGGAGATGGTCAAGGAGGTGCTCGACGTGATGAAGGAACTGGCCCGCAGCGGCATGACCATGCTGGTGGTGACCCATGAGATGGGTTTTGCCCGCGAGGTGGCCGACCGGGTGCTCTTCATCGACCAGGGGCGCATCGCTGCCGATGCGCCGCCCGACGTCTTTTTTGCCGCCCAGGACAACGAGCGCATCCGCGCCTTCCTGGGCCTCATCGTTCATTGAACAGACCTGCGTTCCTGCGACGGTTTCCCCAAGGAGAACAAGCCATGACCTTCCGTCCCACGATGACCGCGCTGGCCGCTGCCGCGCTGGTTTCCGCCCTGACACCTGCACTGGCGCAGGCCCAGGCCAACGCCGCCTCAGGTGTCGATGAACTGCGCGAGGAAGTCCGCAAGCTGCGCAGCGAAGTCGAGACACTGAAGAAGGAGAAGTCCGCTGCGGGTGTGGGCGACCGGGTGGACCAGCTGGAGCTGAAGTCCAAGGACTCGGTGGTGGCCGGCGACATCCCGGGCAGCTTCCGACTGCCGGGCTCCGAAACCTCGGTCAGGTTCTATGGCCATGCCGAGGCCCACTGGATCCAGGACCTGGGCAAACCCGGCCAGAGCGACTACTTCACCGACCTGATGACCCAGCCGCTGGCCAGCGACGCCAGCGTCAGGAAGGGCCGCAGCAAGCTGACCGCCAGCACCTCGCGTTTCGGCTTCGAGAGCGCCACCCCCACCGGCGTGGGTGCCTTCACCACCAAGGTGGAAGCCGACTTCTACAGCTACGGCGACAGCACCCGCAACCGCCTGCGCCTGCGCCACGCCTACGGCGAGTACGCCGGCTGGCTGGTGGGCCAGACCTGGTCCACCTTCATGGACCTGGACAACCTGCCGGAGACGGTGGACTTCAACGGCCCGATCGGCTCGCCCTTCTCCCGCCGCAGCATGCTGCGCTACACCTTTGCGGACGTGAAGGGCGGCTACAAGCTCGCCGCCGCGCTGGAGGACCCGGAGAACGGCGCCCGCGTGCCCAACCTGGTGCTGCGCGCGGACAAGAGCTTCGACTGGGGCGCGCTGAACCTGCGCCTGCTCAGCCACGAGAAGCGCGCCGGTGACGAGGCCAGGCGCGGCTACGGCGTGGGCGTGGGCGGCAGCTTCAAGGTCAACGAAAGCAACCTGCTGATGGCGCAGTTCGCCCGTGTCAACGGCGACTACGACATGATGTACGGTTCCACCGGCTTCATGGTCAACGGCGCCGGCCAGATCCTCTTCGACAAGAACGACGGCCTGGTGCTGGGCTGGGCGCATGTCTACAGCCCGGCGCTGCGCGCCAACCTGGCGGTGGGCCTGAACCGCTCCCGGGCCGACGCCGCCTACGTGGCCGAGAGCCAGGCCTACGGCTGGGAACAGTCCAAGCGCCTGACGCAGGTGCATGTGGGTGCCATCTACTCACCGATCAAGAACGTCGAGCTCGGCGCCGAGTACATCCACGGCCTGCGCAAGACCTTTGCGGGTGAGGAGGGCAAGCTCTCCCGCTTCGACCTGATGGGCCGCTACATGTTCTGATCGCAGCGCACTGCGTGGCATGACGCCGCAGACCGGGGCACCGGCTGCGGCGTTGTTGTTGGTGTGTTGTGGATGGCGCGATGGCGTGCGACCAAATGCCTGCGCCCGAATGCCTGCGCCCGATGGCCTGCCTCAGCGCGCCGCGGCAGCCACCCGCTCACGCCACATCGGCAGCAGCTGCACCAGCAGGATGCAGGCCAGGATCAGCGCACAGCCGCTCCAGCCCAGGGCGCTGAGCCGGTCGCCCATCAGCGCATAGCCGAACAGGGCCGCAAACACGGTTTCCGACGACAGGATGATGGCTGCGTCCGCCGCGGCGGTGTTGCGCTGGCCGATCACCTGCGCGGTGAAGCCGATGCCCACCGAGACGATGCCGGTGTAGGCGATGTCCCGCGCCGCCGCGCCCAACGCCGCGGCCGACACCGACTCGGACGCCACGGCCCAGGCCAGCGACACCAGCCCGCAGACCAGGAACTGCCCGCAGGCCAGCAGGAAGGGCGCGGCCATGCGGTCGGCCACCCGGCCGACGTACAGCACATGCACCGCCCAGGGCAGCGCGGAGGCGATCACCCACAGGTCACCGGTCTGCAGCTGCACCTGCCCCGCGCCGGACAGCATCCAGGTGCCCACCAGGCAACCCACCGACGCCGGCCAGACCGAGGCATGCGGGCGCCGCCCCAGCCACCACCAGGCCAGCAGTGGCACCAGCGGCACGTACAGCGCCGTCAGGAAGCCGGCGTTGGTCACCGTGGTGCCGATGATGCCGATCTGCTGCATCACCGCCCCCAGCCACAGCAGCCCGCCCAGGCCGGCGATCTGCAGCGCATCGCCCCGGCCCGGCCGCAGCTGCCGCGCCCCCAGGAAGCGCCACTCGCGCAGCGCCCACGGCAGCACCACCGCTGCGCCGATCAGGAAGCGCAGCCCGGTAAAGGTCATCGGCCCGACATGCGCCATCGCCGTGCTCTGCGCCACGAAGGCGGAACCCCAGATCAACGCCACCACCAACAGCAGCAGGTTGGCCTGGACGCGCGTCATGCCCTGGGTCATGCCGAGCCGCCAGGCCGTTGCGCGGGCCGGCTGCGGTAGAACTGCATCGGCACGCCGGCGGCCAGGCGCTCGGCCTCCTCGCGCCGGCTCTGGTTCAGCACGGACTTCTTCATCCGGCCGACCACGTGCATCTCGCAGGGCTTGCAGTCAAAGCGCAGGGTGAGCTTCTCGCTGCCATTGACCAGCGTCAGCGGCTCGGCCTTCACGGTGCCCTGCACGCCGGTCACGCCCTTGGCCTGCTTGGGGCACAGGCTCAGCGAGTAGCGCACGCAGTGTTTGGTGATCATCAGGCTCACCTCACCCAGGGCTTCGTGGCTCTCGTAGGCGGCCTCGATCACCCTCACGCCATGCCGGGCGTAAAAGTCCCGGGCCTTCTGGTTGTAGACGTTGGCCAGGTAGCTCAGGCTGTCCTCCGGGTAGGCCAGCGGCGGCTCCACCGGCCGGGCACGCGGCGGCCGCTCGTGCGCGGCCAGGCGGGCGGCGTCCAGCGCCTCGATGGTGGCGCGGCGCAGCCCGTTGAGCGTGCTGGCCGGCACAAACCAGGGCTGGGCGGTGCCCAGCGACAGGCCCTCCAGCGCGTAGACCGAGCTGCCCAGCTTGCCGAGCTGCTCGCGCAGCGTGGCCTCGGCGCGGGCGGCGTCCTTCGGCGCCTGCCTCGTGGTGGGCTGGGCGACCGTGACCTCCACCCCGGCCTCGTCGGTGGCCGTCAGCGCCAGCCCGTCGGGGGTGTCGGCCAGGCGCAGCCACAGGCCCACGCGGCGATCGGCGCTCTTCTTCTCCAGCAGCCGGTCCCAGGCCATGTCGCGGTTGCGGCTGAGGCGGGTGTCGCGGCGCAGGTCCTTGTAGCTGGCGATGGGCTCCTTGGGCACCACCTGCCACAGGCGCTGGCCGGCATCGGTGCAGCGCGCGGTGTTGATCGGCAGGCCCACCAGCTCCTTCTGCAGGTCCAGGTAGGTCAGCGCGTCGTTGTTGTTCAGGTCCCCCACCCCCTCGTCCAGCTGCACCTCGACATGGTCCTGCGCCACCTTGGTGACCCAGCCCAGCGGCAGGCCGGCGTGTTTGGGGGTGTCGAAGGCGCCGATGTCGTCCAGCCGGCCGTTGACGAAGTAGTCCGTGCTGCCGCGGTTGAAGTTGCGGTCCGGGTCGGGTGTGAAGCCGTAGCTGCAGCGGCCGGCCGAGCCACGGGCCAGCTCAGGCCGGGCGTCCAGCAGCTCGTCCAGCAGCAGCCGGTAGTGGGCAGTGAGGTTCTTCACATAGCCCATGTCCTTGTAGCGGCCCTCGATCTTGAAGCTGCGGATGCCCGCATCCACCAGCGCGGCCAGGTTGGCGCTCTGGTTGTTGTCCTTCAGCGAGAGCACATGCTGCTCATGCGCCACGATGCGCCCCTGGCCATCGGTGACGGTGTAGGGCAGGCGGCAGGCCTGGGAGCAATCCCCCCGGTTGGCGCTGCGGCCGGTGTGCGCGTGGCTGATGAAGCACTGGCCGGAATAGGCCACACACAGCGCCCCGTGCACGAAGAACTCCAGCGTCGCCTCCTGCACCTGGGCGGCGATGGCGCGGATCTCCGGCAGCGCCAGCTCCCGCGCCAGCACCATCTGGCTGAAGCCCACATCCTGCAGGAATCGCGCCTTCTCGGGCGTACGGATGTCGGTTTGCGTGCTGGCGTGCAGCTGCAGGGGCGGCAGGTCCAGCTCCAGCAGGCCCATGTCCTGCACGATCAGCGCGTCCACCCCGGCGTCGTACAGCTGCCAGACCAGCCGGCGCGCAGGCTCCAGCTCGTCGTCGCGCAGGATGGTGTTCAGCGTGACGAAGATGCGGCTGTGAAAGCGCTGCGCATGCGCCACCAGCCGGCCGATGTCGGCCACCGAGTTGCCCGCGTTGTGCCGCGCACCAAAGTCCGGCCCGCCGATGTAGACCGCATCCGCGCCGTGGTTCACCGCCTCGATACCGATCTCGGCGTTGCGGGCGGGGGAAAGCAGTTCGATTTCGTGGCGGGACATGGCAGCAGGCATCCTGGCATCCTGAAGAAAGCGGATTCGTCGCCTTCACGCTGGTCGAACTGGCCTTCGACGATTCGCCAAAAACAAACGGCCCCGAAGGGCCGTGTGCTGAACAAACTGGGTGGGGTGGCTGAAGGGACTCGAACCCTCGACGACCAGAATCACAATCTGGGACTCTACCAACTGAGCTACAGCCACCGCAAGAGAGTGAGATTATAGAGCGCTTTTCGCACCAGAAGCAAGCCTTTAGGGTTTTTGGCGAAGTCTTGCTCCTGCTGCCCCAAGAACCTTCAACGGGACGCCGCGCCCTCCACGCCGGTCGCGGCGGCAGCCGGCTTGGCGGTCATTTGCGCTTTGTAGCGCTGACGCAGGGCCTTCAGGTACGCATCGGTTTCTGCCCGACTCCAGAGTTGGGCGTACTGGCTGCGGGATTGTTGTGGATCCCCCAAGGCAGCGGGGTCGGCATCGGCCACCTTCAACAGCTTGACCACGGCATAACCCTCGGCGCCGAGATCCACGCCCAGCCAACCGGGCAGGGACGACGTGGGGGCACGCAGCACCGCATCGGCGATGGCGGGGGGCAGCGCGGCCTGCTTGGCACGCGAGTGCAACACGGGTGCGGCCAGCCCGCTGGCCTGTTCAGGCTTGGCCCGCCAGTCCTTCAGCCGGGCTTCGCCCTCGGCTTTGGCCGCTGCTGCCGCCTTCTGGAACTGCACGGCGATGCGGGCCTGATCCTTGACTTCCTCCAGCGTCTTCTTGCGGGCCGACACGTGCTTCAGCACATGCGCGGCGAAGAGCTGATTGGCCGCCGTCTCAACCACTTCGGTATTGCGTTTGCCCGCCAGGTTCTGGGCTCGGAAAACCGCCTCCAGCACCTTTGGGTTGCCCAGCAAGGCATCGGCCGCACCTGCCCCCGCGCGAGTCAGGTTGTCCTGGCGACGCAGCTCCAGCTTGAGCCGTGTGGCAACGGGCTGAAGGCTGTCTTCCTGCTCCACCAGATTGGTGAACTGCTCGGCGGCATCGGCGAAGCGGCGCTGGGCCAGTTGCTTCTTGACCTCCGCTTCGATTTCGCTGCGCACGCTGTCGAAGCTGCGTTTGCCGCCCCCGCGCACATCGGTCAGCTCCACGATGTGGAAGCCGAATTCGGACTCCACCGCTGTGGCGGCCAGTTCGCCCTTCTTCAGGCCGAAGACGGCGTCCTCGAGCGCCTTGGACACCATGCCTCCGCGGGAGCTCCAGTCCAGATCACCGCCCTTGGCGCCGGAGTCCGGATCGTCGGAGCTCTTGCGGGCCAGGTCCACAAATCGATCACGGCCCTTGGACAGCTCTGCCAGCAACGATTCAGCCTTGGCCTTTGCCTGCGCCTTGTCGGCACCTCCGCCGGTCTTCACCAGGATGTGGCGCGCGCGCCGCTCTTCCGGCTGTCCGTACCGGGCCGCGTTTTCGTCGTAGTACTTGCGCAGTTCCTCGTCGGAGACGCTGACGCTGGCACTGACCGCCGCCAGATCGAGCAGCAGGTACTCCACCGCCACCGACTCGGCCGCCATGAACTGGGATGCGTGCGCAGCATCGGCGTAGTAGGCCTGAACCTCCGCATCGCTGACCTGAACCTGGGTCATCTGGTCCTTGGCGGAAAACAGTGCGACCTGGACTTCGCGTTGCTGGAAAAAGGCATTCAGCGCCGCCGTGGCCGCCGCCGAGGTGGCCAGGGTCGAGCCCCCCACCCCCTGCAGCACCTGGCGCATGGCCAGCTCCTGTCGAACCTGCGCGTCCAGCATGCCCTCATTCAGACCCCGAGCGGCCAGCAGCCCTTCGCGGGTGGCCTTGTCGGCCTGGATCAACCAGGTGTAGTTGGGGTCGGTCTGGTAGAAGCGAGCCAGTTGTGCGTCGGTCGGCGACAGGTGCTGATCGTGGGCCGCGGCAAAGAGCACACGGTCCTGCACCAGGCCTTCCAGCGTGCGCTGCTTGAATTCGGGAGCGTCGAACAGCTTGGGGTCGGCGCCCGGCATGCGCTGCTGAAGCTGTTGGATCTGATTGCGGTGGGCGTTGTCCCATTCAACCTGCGTGATGTCGCGGCCGTCCACCCGGGCCACGCTGGTGTTGCCTTCGGCAAAGCTCTGGTAGCCCTGGATGCCGAACACCACGAAGGACGGGAAGATCAGCAGCACCAGCACGAACTGGAGCACGCGGCTGTGGCGACGGACAGAGTCGAACATCGAAGCTTCCTGGTAGCACTGGTCAAGGGCCTGTTTGCCGTTGCCAGACACAACAAAGGCGAACCTGCGTTCGCCTTGCTGTTGGAGTAGCCGCCGCGTCTTCGGATCTGTCGTGGATGGTGGGTGCTGAGGGGCTCGAACCCCCGACCTACGCCTTGTAAGGGCGCCGCTCTACCAACTGAGCTAAGCACCCGACAGATCTGTTTCCCGACGCCTCGGCCTCTCGGATCAGTTGAGGGCGTCGCGCAGGGCCTGACCTGCGCGGAACTTGGGCACCCGTGCCGCCTTGATGGCAATCTCTGCACCGGTGCGCGGGTTGCGACCGCTGCGTGCGGCCCGCCTGCCGACGGCAAACGTGCCAAATCCCACCAACGTGACGCTGTCGCCCTTCTCCAGTGAGCGCGTGACGCCGTCGATCACGGCGTCCAACGCACGCGCAGCCGCGGCCTTGGAGATGTCGGCCTGGGTGGCGATGTGTTCGATCAACTCGGACTTGTTCACAAGCAACCTCTCAGTACCCCGGGTTTCCCTTCACCCTCCCATCCAGCAGATGGGAGCAGCGCTGCTCCGCTCGGGGAGTTGCCAACGTGGATCACGAGATCCTGTGGCAACGCGGAGGCGCATTCTATGCACTTTCAGCACGTACTCCCGCAGTCCATCCTGTCGGAAGTCAAGACAACGGGTGCGGGCGCGGCTCAACGCCCTCCCCGCACCACCCAGGCCACACCCGCCACGGTCAGCGCAATGCCAGGCAAGGTCAGGCCACCAAACGACTCGTCGAACAGCAGCCAGGCCATCACCGCCGTGCAGGGCGGCACCAGGTACAACAGGCTGGTCACCCGAGTGGCTGCGCCCCGTTGGATCAACAGGTACAGCAGCGAGCTGCCCCCCAGCGTCAACGCCAGCACCGACCAGGCCATGGCCCCGAACAACTCGGGATGCCAGTCCACCTGCCCAGGCTCCAGCAGGGCCACCGGCAGCGAGACCACCGCCGCAGCCAGGAGCTGCACCGAGTTGGCCGTGCGCACGTCACAGGGTTTGACGAAGCGTTTCTGGTACAGCGTGCCCACCGTGATCGACAGCAGAGCGGCCAGCGCTGCAGCGAGGTTGAAGGCCTGAATCTCACCCTGGCCCAGCTTGTGCCAGACCACCATCAACAATCCGGCCAGGCCCATCATCAGGCCCATCCATTGCCGCCACGTCAGCCGCTCCCTCACCTCACCGCCCGCCACCGCTGGTCGAGCGAGACCCGCCACCCACATCGCCGTCAACAAGGGCTGCAACCCCACGATCAGCGCCACCGTGCCCGCTCCGATGCCCGAGCGCACCGCAGCCCAGACGCCACCCAGGTAACCCGCGTGCATGAGCGTCCCGGTAACGGCCAGGTGCAGCCACTGCTGTCGGCCAGAGGGCCAACGGGCACCGGACAGCAGGATCCAGGGCAGGAAACAGAGCACCGACAGCAGGTAACGCGCCAGCAGGAAGGTGAACGGCGGTGCGTGCGGCATGCCGTAGCGCGCCACGATGAAGCCGGTGCTCCAGATCAGCACGAACACCAGCGGCATGGCGCGCAGCCAAATGCTGTCCAACGGCTCGGCGGCCGGTCCGACGCCGCTCACTTCAGCGAGCCTTTGCCCGAATCTCCGGCAGGGCCTTCTGCAGGTAGTAGACCATCGACCAGATGGTCAACACGGCGGCGATGAAGATCAACCCGGTGCCCCACAGCCGCGTATCGATCAGCCCGAAAAGACGCCCATCGAACAACAGAAAGGGAATGGCCACCATCTGGGCGGTGGTCTTGAGTTTGCCCAGCATGTGCACGGCCACCGAACGCGAAGCACCGATCTGAGCCATCCACTCCCGCAGCGCGGAGATGGTGATCTCTCGGCCGATGATCACCAGCGCGATCATGGCGTTGACGCGGTCGAGCTGCAGCAGGATCAGCAATGCGGCGCAGACCAGCAGCTTGTCGGCCACCGGATCCAGGAAGGCTCCAAAGGATGAGGTCTGGTTGAGTCGGCGCGCCAGGTAGCCGTCCAGCCAGTCCGTGAGGGCCACCACCACGAACAGCACGGTGGCCGCCAGGTTGCGATCCGCGATGGCGACGGGCAGGTAGTAGATGCCAACGATCAGCGGTATCGCAACGATCCGCGCCCAGGTCAGCAAGGTGGGCAGTGTCCAGAACATGGTGACATTGTGCACACAGTTCAGTGAAGGGCCCGGTAGATCTCTTCTGCCAGTTCGCGGGAGATGCCTTCCACGGTGCTCAGATCTTCCACACTGGCCGCCTCCACCCCCCGCACACCGCCAAAACGCTGCAGCAGGCGGGCGCGTTTCTTGGGGCCGACGCCGGCGATGTCCTCCAGCCGGCTGCCGGAGGTTCGCACCGAGGCGCGCCGGGCGCGCATGCCGGTGATGGCAAAACGGTGGGCCTCGTCGCGGATCTGTGCCACCAGCATCAGCGCCGCCGAATCAGGGGGCAGCGTGACCTTGTCGCGGCCGTCCGCAAACACCAGTTCCTCCAGCCCGACCTTGCGGCCTTCGCCCTTCTCCACCCCGACGATCAGGCCCAGGTCCAGTCCCAACGACTCGAACACTTCGGCAGCGATCTTGACCTGACCCCGCCCACCATCGATCAGCACCAGGTCCGGCAGCCGGCCTTCGCCTTGCTGCACCGCCTGTGACACCTTGGCGTAGCGACGACTCAACACCTGGCGCATGGCCGCGTAGTCGTCTCCCGGTGTGATGCCGGCGATGTTGAAGCGCCGGTACTGCGCCGGCTGCATGCGGTGCTGCTCGAACACCACGCAGGAGGCCTGGGTGGCTTCGCCGGCGGTGTGACTCACGTCAAAGCACTCGATGCGCAGCGCCTCCAGCTGCTCGTCCACACCCTCGGGTGCCAGGTCCAGCACCTCCACCAGCGCACGCGTGCGGGCCTGTTGGGAGCCCTCCTCCGCCAGCAACCGCGCCAGCGCCAGCTCGCAGCCCTTTTGCGCCATGTCCAGCCAGGCGCGGCGCTGCTCGCGGGGCTGCGTGAGGACCACCACCTTGTGACCGGCCTGTTCGGCCAGTGCGGCCAGCAGCGACGGCTCCACCGGGTGGGAGGCGATCAGCAGCGGCGGGCAGGGACTGCCGAGGTAGTGCTGCGCCAGGAAGGCCGCCAGCACCTGGGCCTCGATGTCCTGCAGCCCCGCCGCAGCGGCTTCGCCGACCTCCGTGGTGTCAGGATCCTCCTGCAGGACCGACAGGCCCGCCGCCTCCTCCACATGGGTCGGGAAGTAGGCCCGGTCGCCCAGGTGGCGCCCCCCGCGCACCATGGCGAGGTTGACGCAGGCACGCCCGCCCTGCACCTTGACCGCCAGGATGTCGGTGTCTCGTTCGCTGTCCGTGTCCATGGCCTGCTGGTGCAGCACCTTGGCCAGCGCCGCGATCTGGTCGCGCAGCTGGGCCGCCAGCTCGAAGTCCAGGCATTCGGCAGCAGCCATCATGCGGCCCTGCAGATCGTCCATCACCTCCTGGGTGTGGCCTTCCAGGAATCGCACCGACTGCCGCACGTCCTGCGTGTACTGCTCCTGCGTGACCAGCCCGACGCAGGGTCCGGAGCAACGCCGGATCTGATAGAGCAGGCAGGGCCGGCTGCGGTTGCGGAACACCGTGTCCTCGCAGGTGCGCAACTGAAACACCCGCTGCAGCAGCTGGATGCCCTCCTTGACCGCCCAGGCGCTTGGGTAGGGGCCGAAGTAGCGGTGACGCCGGTCCACCGCACCCCGGAAGTAGGCCAGTCGCGGGTACTCATGGCTGACCAGTTTCAGGTAGGGGTAGCTCTTGTCGTCTCGAAAGAGGATGTTGAAGCGCGGCTGCTGCGTCTTGATCAGGTTGTTCTCGAGCAGCAGGGCCTCGGCCTCCGAGCGCACCACCGTCGTTTCCAGCCGACGGATGCGGCCCACCATGTGGCCGATGCGGGTGCCACCGTGGTCCTTGTGGAAGTAGCTGGAAACCCGCTTCTTCAGGTTGCGCGCCTTGCCGACGTACAGAAGCTGCCCCGCCGCATCGAAATAGCGGTAGACACCCGGCAGGCCAGGCAACGCGGCAACCTCGGCGAGCAGCCGCTCGCGCGCGGCCAGGGCGGCATCCAGGTCCGGCTCCGCGACTGCAGGCGCCTGCGGCGGCTGGGAAGGGTCCTCGGCTGCCGGCATGGCGTGGACGGGAGCCGAGGAGGAAGGGAGCGTCGGGGACTTGCGGGCCATCGCGGCATTGTGCCGCCCGGATAATCCCCGGATGCACACTCGCTCGCCCGCGGCCCAGCCACCTGGAGTGCCGCCAGCCTGCCCCTCACGCATCGAGACAGGCCTGACCTGGGACCTGTTCTGCCGGGTGATCGACAACCACGGAGACCTGGGTGTGTGCTGGCGGCTGGCCCGTGATCTGGCCCACCGCGGCCACACGGTGCGTCTGTGGGTGGACGATGCCTCCGCGCTGTCATGGATGGCACCGGCGGGCGCGCCGGGTGTGCAGGTGTTGCCCTGGAACGATGAGGTGCGGTGGCCCGAACCAGCCGAGGTGATCGTGGAAGCCTTTGGCTGCGACCTGCCGCAGGGCTTCGTTGCAGCCATGCGCCAGCGAAGTGGACGAGGCGCAGCACCGGTCTGGATCAACCTGGAGTACCTCAGTGCCGAGGCCTATGTGGAGCGCAGTCACGCCCTGCCCTCCCCCCAGATGATCGGCCCCGGGCAGGGGTTGACGAAGTGGTTCTTCTACCCGGGCTTCACGGTGGCCACTGGCGGGCTGTTGCGTGAACAGGGGCTGGTCGAAGACCGCGACCGATTCCAGGGCGAGGCCGGTGCACGCGAAGCCTTCCTGCACCAGCGCATCGGACGCACCGACTTCCAGCTGCGCCGCGACAGCGGCGCTCAGCCGGAGACCCTGGTGCTGTTGTTCGGATATGCCCAGCCGGCCCTGCCCGCCTGGTTGTCCGCAAGCATGGCCTGCCTGCAGACGGTGCTGGTGACCCCGGGCTACAGCAGCAGGGAGGTCGCCCGCTGGTTGGGCCTGGCTGCGAGCCCGACGCCGGGTTCGACCTTCGAACGCGGCCTGCTCCGCCTGGTGTTCATGCCACCGGTTGAACAGCCCGAATTCGATCTTCTGCTCTGGAGTTGCGACCTGAACCTGGTGCGCGGGGAGGATTCGGCTGTGCGTGCCCTTTGGGCGGGGCGCCCCTTTGTCTGGCAGCTCTATGTGCAGGATGAAGCCTGGCACCTGGCAAAACTGGAAGCCTTTCTCGTCCGCTATCTGCAAGGAGCGCCTGCCGACGTGGCCACTCGGGTCGGCACGGCCTTTCGCCGCTGGAACAACGGCATGCCCAATCCCGTGGAGTGGCCCCTGCCCCGCCAGGCCTGGAGTGGGTGGCAGGAATGGGCCGGCGAACGCAGCCGCCAATGGGCTGAGGTGCCCGATCTGACGACCCAGTTGCTGGCGTTCGTGCGCCGCCAGGCCCTGTCCAATCGGCTCGCATCTGACCCGGATCAGCCCGAAGACACAGAAGCACAGTAAAATCGAAAGCTTTGCGGAATTGCGGTTGCCTTCCTCCCACCAGCCCAATGTGGTTGCCGGACGCCGCCACCGCCCGCGGATCAACCCCAAAGCGGCTTGTGCGGCCCGTTCAACGGACGGGAGCACACGCCGCGAAACGCGCCCCGGCATCGGGGCCACATGGACGCTGAAATGAAGATCGCACAGGAAATCCGGGCCGGCAACGTGATCATGCACGGCAAGGACCCGATGGTCGTGCTGAAGACCGAATACAGCCGCGGTGGCCGCAACGCCGCCACCGTGCGCATGAAGCTCAAGAGCCTGCTGAACAACTCCGGTACCGAAGTCGTCTTCAAGGCCGACGACAAGATGGACCAGATCATCCTCGACAAGAAGGATTGCACCTATTCCTATTTCGCTGACCCGATGTACGTCTGGATGGACCCCGAGTTCAATCAGTACGAGGTCGAGGCCGAGAACATGGGCGACGCCCTGAACTACCTCGAAGACGGCATGACCGCCGAAGTGGTGTTCTACGACGGCAAGGCCATCTCGGTTGAACTGCCCACCAGCGTGGTGCGCCAGATCACCTGGACCGAGCCCGCCGTCAAGGGCGACACCTCCGGCAAGGTGCTCAAGCCGGCCAAGATCGCCACCGGCCATGAAGTCATGGTGCCGATCTTCGTGGCCCAGGACGACATGATCGAAATCGACACCCGCACCAACGACTATCGCAAGCGCGTCTGAGCGCGCTGCCACACCGGGCCCTGCCCGGTTGGGCCGGGAACAACCAGGGCGCCAGTGGCGCCTTTGTTGTTTTCGAGACCGCGGCAACCGTCAAGAAGCGCAGGTCAGAACCTGAGCGACACCCGGGTGAACAGCGTGCGGCCACGCGCATCGGTGTAGCGGTTGTCGTAGCCGATCTGGTGGCCCCCATCGAGCTTCATGGTGAAGGGAGGGTCGCGGTCGAACAGGTTGATGACACCCAAAGCCACCTGCCAGCCTCCCTCGGACGAGGCACGCTGACTCCAGCGGGTCATCCAGTCAAAGGTGGCGTAACTCGGCACCCGCCGGCCCACCATGTCCACCACGTTGCCCAGGCTGCCATCGGCGTTGAGCTCCAACACCTGACCACAGTCGTCCGCCGTGCAGGCCACATCGGTGTAGCCGGACCGATGGCGCAAGGTCAGGCCATGTTCGAAAGCTCCGGCAGCGGCATTCAGGGTTACACGGACGATGTTGCGGAAGGTCACGCCGCCATCCCGGTAGCCACCGAGGTTGCTCTGCCACGCTCCGCCCCGCGTCAACTGATACTGGTAGTCCAGCATGTGGGTGGCCATCAACTGGGCATTCCAGACCCAGCCGAACGACTGCCAGCGCCCCCGTGCATCCAGGTCGATCCCCAGGTAGCGCTCGCGCCCCAGGTTTTCGTTGGGCAGGTAGAGCGACACAAAACGCTGCCCGGACACTGCATCCTCGTAGGTGGTGAAGTTCTTCAAGTAGGCCTGAGGATTCCCCAGCACGGTGGACTCACTCAGTTGCCCGATCCGGTCCCGAACCTCCACGCCCCAGAGATCCGCCCCGACACTCAAGCCCTTGTGTGGCTCCAACCGTCCGCCCAGGCTCCACTGCACGGAACGCTCCGGCTTGAGTTCCCGATTGCCTGCACCAATGACGTCAAGGGCACTCCCGTCGATCCGGCAGACCACCGTCGGGTCCTCGGCCTGAAGCGCAGTCAGCGCCTCGGTCGGACAGTTGGGCGTCCCCGCGGTGACACCGTTGTACTGTCGGCTGGCATGGATCTGCGGCACGGAAGGCGCCCGGAAACCAGTACCAAGTGACCCCCTCAGCATCCACTCCGGCGCGGGCTGAAACCGCAGCGAGACTTTGGCGTTGTCGGAGGCGCCGAAATCGCTGTACTGATCGTGCCGCAGCGACGCCCCCACCTCGAGCGCAGGGGTCAACGGAAGCAGCAGTTCGCCAAATCCCCCCCAGACCGTGCGTGACACATCCCAGGGTTTCATCGCCGCAATGTCACCCGCCATGCTGTTGCCGATGCCCTGCGCAATCTCGCTGGGATCGGACTCCACCTGCTCGCGCCGCAAGTCTGCACCCACGGCCAGCCGCAGACCTTTGAAGCCCCAGGCGTCCAGCCCCCTCTGCAGGCGCCACTCGGCGGCATCGAGCACGGAGCGTTCGGCCTTGAAGACGCCCTGGTACTGCATCGCCTTCATGGAGGCGAGCCCGTCGGGAGATTGTTGCCCCGCGCCGAGAAGGGGGTCGAAGCTGCCGTTGTCGATCGCCGCCAGCAACTCGTTCTGCCGGATCCAGCCGCTCAGGTAGCGCTGCGTGGTCGAACTGATCGAACGCGTCACGGCCGCGTCGTACTCCCAATCGGCCAGCTGGCCACTCAAAGCCAGCGATCCGTGCAGCGCACGCGTCTGGTCTTCTGTTGCGCGAGGCCCCAGGTCCGCGGCGCGCCACCAACCATAGAACGACGTTCCCGCGGGCACAGAGGGATCCAGGGCGGTGGGGCCCGTCAGGTAGCGGGAGTACAGCGGTGAGCTGTCCGGAATCCACAGATCCTGGGTGGTTGCAGCGATGCGCGAACGCAGGGTGAAACGACTGGCCAGCACATCGGCCGACAGCTTGTGTCCCTGCCCCAGAGGCGTCGCCCAGGCCACCGAGAGCGACTCCCGCTGGGACTCGGGCAGGATCTCCAGCGCCTGCACGTAGTCGTACTTGCAGAAGCCATCCGCCTCAACGTGCCTTGCCGGGCAGGCTCCGTTGCCCAGCAGCTGGAGCTGGCCACCCAGGTAAAAGTCGTCCGCCAGGTCGTCCGTGCCCAGGTCGTTGTAGGCCTCGAAATTGGCGCCGGTGGAATACCACGACAGGTTCGAGAACACATACCGCTTGCCATCCCGCGTGAACGGCACCACCCCACTGCGTGCAAACCGCCGATCCGTTGCCTTGATGGCCGCCTGCCGCTCCAGCGACAAGGCGACCAGGCCTCCGCCCCCCTCTCCCACATCGCCGAAGCCACTGCTCAGGGTGAACTGCCTGCTTTGACCCACACCCCCCTTCGGCCGGGTCAGACTGGCCGACAGCTCCTGGCCCTTCAACCCGCGCTTCAGGACAAGGTTCACCACGCCGCCGATGGCATCTGCCCCGTAGACCGCGGAGGCGCCGTCGGTGAGGATCTCCACCCGTTCGACGGCGGCCAGGGGCAGACTGTTGAGGTCCACCGCCGCGCCGGTGCCGGTCAGGGACTGCCCACCCCAGGTGGCCACCCGGCGGCCGTTGACCAGCACCAGGGTGCGTGCTTCACCCAGTCCGTGGATCGAGATGCCCGCAAAACCACCGCCGCGCTCTCCTCCCACCGACTCGCTGGTCTGGGTGAAGCCCTGCATGGCGGGAAGGGCCTGCAGCAAGTCCGGCACCGTCTGAGCACCGCTGCGCGAAATGTCGGCCGGCCCCAGGCGCAGCACGGGCAGGGCCGACTCCACCGGGATGCGACGGATCGCCGAGCCGGTGATCTCCACCCGCTCCAGCTCCACCGCCGCGGTCACCCCCTGGGCTGCGGCCGGCGAGAGAAAGAGTGGCCACGGGAATCCACAGCATCCCCGTGAGCATGGGGCCGCAGCGTCGCAGCGTCCAGATCGGTCGTTCCATCGTTCCTCCAGATCGGTTCTTCGGATTCCTCGGCGAAGGCACCTCACTCCTCCCGGAAGAGCACCTCCAGCGGCACCACCAACTCATCAGCGCCCTCCACCCGGCATTGCATGCGGCGTGCCGCCGCCTGCACCGAACGCATGTACTCGCGGGGCCCGCTGACCGGTGTCACCTCCACCACCTGCCCCCCGCGCACCCGCAGGTTCACCTTGACCACCCCGGTGACGCCGACCCGGTCGAACAGCCCGCTGAGGGAGTCCTGCAGCACCTGCTTGTAGCCCGGGCAGGCCACGCCGATCTCGGCGCGCACCGGGGCAGCCGGTGCCGGCGGAGCCGGTGGGGCAGGAGGCGCAGGCGGCGGGAGTGGCTTGATTTCCACCGGCTGCGTCGGCGCCACGGGCTGCACCGCCACGATCGGTGGCGGTGGCGCAGCAGGTGGCGGCGGCAGTTCCGGCGGCGGCACGAAGGCGGGCGGCGGCGGCGCGGGCGGTGGGGGCAGCTTGTCCTGGATGCGCAGTTCCTTGGGCGGCGGCGGGGGCGGTGGCGGCGGTGGAGGCGGCGGCACCACCTCCTGCACGATCTTCATCTCGATTGGCTTCTTCAACACCTCCACCGCCTTGCGCGCCATGCCGCTGACCAGACCCCAAAGGATCAAGGCGTGCAGCAGCAGCACCAGGGCGATGCCAACGCCCTTGCGGCGGCCTTCTTCGGGGCGATAGTCCAGGTCCATCTTGTGAATGCGATCCTGCGTCAGCGCCCGATGAACTGCTCGCCACCGACCACACCCAACTTGTTCAGCCCACGCTCCCGGGCCGCCACCATCACCTGGGCAAAGACCTCGTAGCGGGAATCCCGATGGGGCCGAATGTGCAGTTCAGCGGGATCGGCCTGCGCAGCCAGCTCGCTCAGGCGGCCCTCCAGTTCAGCACGCCCGGACAAGGGCAGGCCCTGCCAATACACCACGCTCGCTGCATCGATGTCCACGCGCACCACCGGCGGGGGGGCCACCAGGGGCGGAGGCGAGCCCACCGGCAGATCGAGATTGACCGAATGCAGCTGGATGGGGATGGTGATGATCAACATCACCAGCAGCACCAGCATCACGTCGATCAGCGGGGTGGTGTTGATGTCCAGGATCGGTTCCGCGTCGTCCCCGGCACCTGCGGAAGGAATCTGCATGCCCAACTTGGGCTCCTCAATGCCGCGCGGGCGGCTCGGTGATGAAGGACACGCGGGCGATGCCGGCGCGCTGACAGGCGTCCACGAGGCGCCCCACGGGCTCATAACGGGCCCCGGCATCGGCGCGCACATGCACCTCCGGCTGCGGCTGCTGCCGGGACACCTGCAGCAGCCGCTCTCGCAACTGTTCAGCCGAGGCCACGCGGGAGTCGAACCAGTACATCGCCCCTGCGGCATCCACCGAAATCACGATGTTCTCGGGACGGCTTTCCCGCACCTCCAGGCGCTCCTTGGGCAGCTGCACCTGGATGGAGTAGTTCACCACCGGGATGGTGATCAGGAAGATGATCAGCAGCACCAGCATCACATCCACCAGCGGTGTGGTGTTGATGGTGGAGAGCACCTCCTCTTCTTCGGACGCTGCCGGGGTCTGGAACATCGCCATGTGGGCTCGCCGATTTCTTCTCGTTACTGCGGCAAGGCCTCAGGACGGCTGCGGGCCCTGAGCCAGCAGCACCGCATGGAGATCGGCGCCGAAAGCCCTCACCTCGTCCATCACCATCTTGTTGCGACGCACCAGCCAGTTGTAGCCCAGCACCGCCGGCACGGCCACCGCCAGACCGATGGCGGTCATGATGAGGGCCTCCCCCACCGGACCGGCCACCTTGTCGATGGAGGCCTGGCCGGCCACCCCGATGGCGGTGAGCGCGTGGTAGATGCCCCACACCGTGCCGAACAGGCCAACGAAGGGTGCCGTGGAGCCCACGGTGGCCAGGAAGGCCAGGCCGTTCTGCAGCCGCGACTGCACCCGCTCCACTGCACGCTGGATCGACATCGTGATCCAGGTGTTGAGGTCGATGCGGCCCAGCAGCCCCTCATGACGCCCGGCGGCCTGCACCGACACCTCGGCAATGAAACGGAACGGACTGCCCGAGGTCAGACCGCTGGCGGCCTGCTGCACCGACCCGGCGGCCCAGAAACCGTCGTTGACCTCGCGGGCCTGCCGCAACACACGGGACTGCTCCAGCGACTTGGTGACGAGGATGAACCAACTGCCCATGGACATCACCGCCATGATCAGCAGCACCGCCTTGGCCACCCAGTCGCTGCCGGCCCACAGCGCCGACAGGCCATAGGGATTGTCAACCACCAACGCGGCGGAGGAAGCGGCACCAACCAGCGCAGAAGAAGCGGCCTGCTGCGCCCATGCCGGCACAACCAGGAGGGCCAACATGCCCACCCAGCCTGACGCCAAACCCCATCGCGTCGCGCGGCACGACGGCCGGCGACGGCCGGCATTCTTTTCCCGCTGGCACTCCAGCACTTCAACCGACATGCAACCTCCAGAATGGCCGCGCGCCAGCGGTCTCGCCGCGACGCTCCTCGGACCGATACATCTTCGTACATCGTGCACGATGGCACAGCCTATTGCATCCGCATCATCCGCCACGGCAAGCCATGACTGTCGGGCGCGGGCAACGCTCAGTCGTCACTTTCCAGCAGCGCGCGGATCAACTGCAGTTCGCGGCGCAGTTGAGCAGGCTCCCATCTGGAAGACTCCTCTGGGGTCTGCTCGGCCGGGTGAGCCAGGCCGTGGGTGGCTTCGGAACCGCCGCCGACATCCCCTTCAAGAGCTGCCAGGGTGAACGGCTGGGGCATCTCGTCTGCCTCCTCCGGGTCAGCCACAACGGCCAGCAGTCCCACGGCGCCACCCGGCTCGTCACTTCCATGACCCGGCCATACCGCCGCCCCCTGCTCCGACAAACGGTTGCGCGCACCACTGATGGTGAACCCCTGCTCGTATAGAAGGTCTCGGATGCGGCGGATCAGCAGCACCTCATGGTGCTGGTAATAACGGCGGTTGCCGCGCCGCTTCATCGGTCGCAGCTGGGTGAATTCCTGCTCCCAATACCGCAGCACATACGGCTTCACACCGCAGAGCTCACTCACCTCACCGATGGTGAAATAGCGCTTCGGCGGAATGGCCGGGAGGGAGTTTTCCATTGGAAATCAATGGGTTCTGAAGGGAACTTCAACTTTACTCGAAGTCCCCTGGTGCGGGCGTCTCCCCTTGCACGACCGCCTTGAGTTTGTGGCTCGCGTGAAACGTGACCACGTTGCGAGCCCCGATCGGGATCGCCTCGCCGGTGCGCGGATTGCGCCCCGGGCGAGGCGCCTTGCGCCGCACCTGAAAGTTGCCAAAGCCGGAGAGCTTGACCTCGTCCCCACGCACCAGCGCGTCGTGCAGGTGCTGGAAAAAGGCCTCCACCATGTCCTTCGACTCGCGCTTGTTCAGACCGAGCCGCTCGAACAGCAGCTCGGCCAGTTCGGCCTTGGTGAGCGTGGGTGTCTCGATGCTTGGAAGGATCACTCGTTCCATCGATCCGCTGTCTCCTGTACTGGGGTCCCTTGCCATGGTCTCGATCCACTGAGGCGCGACAGGCGCCGGATCAGGCACCGCGCAGGCGGGCACCGACCTGCTGGCTTGCTGCATCCACCACCGCCTTGACCACCTCATCGGAGCGGGCATCGGTCAGTGGCGCCTCGTCGTCCAGCAGCTCCAGGCGAATCGCCAGGCTGCGCTCATGCAGAGCCATCGCCGCGCTGGCCGCACTCGGCCGGTAGACGTCGAACAGCCGGGCACTGCGCAGCAGCCCCTGGGTGGGCGCCCCCAGCACGGCCGCCAGCACCGCGTCGTGGGACACCGATTCACCCACGATCAGCGCAATGTCGCGGGTGACCGCCTGCTGCCGCGGCAGCGCCTGGTAATGCGGCAAGTCGCGGTGCAAAAGCGCGGGCAGATCCAGCTCCGCCAGGATCGGCGCACCGTGGGTTTCGTAGGACTGGCACCAGCGTGGATGCAGCTCGCCGACATGGCCGACCACCGCACCGTCGAGCTCCACCGCGGCACAGCGGCCCGGGTGCATCGCCGGGTGGCTGGCGGTCACGAAGCGGGGCCGACGCGGCGCAAGCAGCGCCTCGACATCACCCTTGACGTCGTAGAAGTCCACTGCTCGCTCGCCGCGGCCCCATTGCTGAGCATCCACCGGTCCCCAGGCCAGCAGACCCAGGCGCAGTGGCTGGCTCACGCCGACCACGTCCTGCTCGCTGGTGGCCATCGCAGGGTCGCGCCGGAACACCCGGCCCAGCTCGAACACCCGCACGCGGGTCGCGCGCCGTGCCTGGTTGTGGCGCAGCACCTGCACCAGGCTGCCCACCAGGCTGGAACGCATCACCGCCAGCGGCGCAGCGATCGGGTTGAGCAGGCGAATCGGATCGGCGTTGCCCGCCAGCTCCGTCTCCCAGCGCTCTTCGACGAAGCTGAAGTTGATTGTCTCCTGGTAGCCCAGCGTGGCGGCCAGGCGGCGCAGGGCGTACCCGCTGCGTTGCGACTCCGGTCGCACCCGCGCGGTCACCGGCGCCAGCGGCGGCACCTCCGGCAGCTGCTCGAAGCCGATGACGCGGATCACCTCTTCAATCAGATCTTCTTCAATCTGCAGGTCGAAGCGCCAGCTCGGCGGCGTCACCGTCAGTTCGCCATCGGCCTCGGCCACCTCCAGCCCCAGGCGGCGCAGCACGCTGGCACACTGGTCCTGTGTCAGTGGCATGCCGACCACCTTGGCGGCACGCGCCACCCTCAGTCGCACCGGGGCGCGCTGCGGCAGCTGCGTGACCTGATCGTCGACCGGACCCACCGCCGTGGACGCGCCACCGCAGATCGACTGGATCAGCGCAGTGATGCGCTCGATGTGCACCACCGTCAGCGCCGCGTCCACCCCGCGCTCGAAGCGATGCCCGGCGTCGGTGGAAAAGTTGAAGCGCCGCGAGCGCCCCGCCACTGCCTCCGGCCACCAGAAGGCAGCCTCGACGTAGACGTTGCGGGTGTCGTCGCCGACCGCGGTGGCATCGCCCCCCATGATGCCGGCGAGTGACTCGACCGCCTGCTCGTCGGCGATCACCCCGACCTGCTCGTCGAGCGTGATGGTGTTGCCATTGAGCAGCTTGAGCGTCTCACCGGCCCGACCCCAGCGCACCACCAGCCCACCCTGAATCTTGTCCAGGTCGAAGATGTGCGTCGGGCGACCGTACTCGAACATCACGTAGTTGGAGATGTCCACCAGCGCGGAGACCGACCGCTGGCCGCAGCGCGCCAGCCGGTCCACCATCCATTGCGGCGTCTTGGCAGTGGGGTCGATCCCCTGGACCACCCGGCCGGAGAAGCGGCCGCACAGGTCCGGCGCCTCGATGCGCACCGGCAATCGCTCGTCCAATGTCGGCACCACTGGCGTGATGGCCGGTGTGTGCAGAGGCGCGCCGGTGAGCGCGGACACCTCCCGGGCGATGCCGTAGACGCTCAGGCAGTGGCCCAGGTTGGGCGTGAGCTTGAGGGTGAACAGCGTGTCGTCAAGCAGCAGATGCTCGCGGATGTCCTGACCCAGCGGTGCGTCGGCGGCCAGCTCCAGCAGGCCGCCGTGGTCCTCGGAGAGCTTGAGCTCCCTCGCCGAACAGAGCATGCCGAAGCTCTCCACGCCGCGCAGCTTGCCCTTTCCGATGACGAAGGGCTTGCCGTCTTCGCTGGGTGGCAGCTGGGCGCCCACCAGCGCCAGCGGCACGCGGATGCCCACCCGCGCGTTCGGCGCACCGCAGACGATCTGCAGCGGACCGTCCTTGCTGTGGTGGCCGGCATCCACCGTGCACACCCGCAGGCGTTCGGCGTTCGGGTGCTGCTCGGCGGTGACGATCTCGGCCACCACGATGCCGCTGGAGGGCGGAGCCACCGGGCGGAGCTCCTCCACCTCCATGCCCGCCATGGTCAGCAGATCGGCCAGTGCCGCGGTGCTCAGGTCTGGGTTGCAGAACTCGCGCAACCAGGATTCAGGGAATTGCATGTCTCGATTCCGGACGCCCTTGCGGGCCGCAGTCGGTGGGCCAGGAGGTGGCCGGGTCTGCCCGCCCCCTCTGGCGCGGGGTCACTGGAACTGGCTGAGGAAGCGCAGGTCGCCGTCGAAGAACAGGCGCAGGTCGTTGACGCCATAGCGCAGCATGGTCAGCCGGTCCGGACCCATGCCGAAGGCGAAGCCGATGTAGCGCTCCGGGTCCAGCCCGAAGTTGCGCACCACGTTCGGATGCACCTGGCCGGAGCCGGCCACTTCCAGCCAGCGGCCCTTCAGCGGCCCTTGGGCGAAGGCGATGTCCACCTCGGCCGACGGTTCGGTGAAGGGGAAAAACGACGGGCGGAAGCGCAGCTGCAGGTCGTCGGTCTCGAAGAAGGTCCGGAAGAAGTCGCTGAACACCGCCTTCAGATCCTTGAAGGACACGTTCTCGCCGATCCACAGGCCTTCGCACTGGTGGAACATTGGCGAGTGGGTGGCATCGCTGTCGACCCGGTAGGTGCGGCCCGGGGCGATCACACGGATCTCCGGCAGTGGATCCGTTGCGGCATGGGTGGCCGCGTGCTGCCGGGCATAGCGAACCTGCATCGGCGAGGTGTGTGGGCGAAGGCACAGCGGGCGGCCGGCCTCGTCCTGCATGTCCACGTAGAAGGTGTCCTGCATCGAACGCGCCGGATGGTTCTCCGGGTTGTTCAGTGCGGTAAAGCTGTACCAGTCGGTCTCGATTTCGGGGCCGTCGGCCACGTCAAAACCCATCGAGCCGAAGATCTGCTCGATGCGCTCCAAGGTGCGCGACACTGGATGCAAGCCACCTTGCCCCGCCTGGCGGCCCGGCAGCGTGACGTCCAGCGCCTCGGCACGCAGCTGCGCTTCGAGCTGAGCCTCAGCCAATGCCTGGCGTCGCTCGGTCAGCGCGGACTCGATGTACCGCTTGGTCTCGTTGATCGCCGCGCCGCGGGTCTTCTTTTCTTCAGCGCTGAGCGCGGCCATGCCCTTGAGCAGCTCGGTCACTCGGCCTGACTTGCCGGTGTAACGGGCCTTGGCGTCTTCCAGTTGCGCGGGCGTGCCGGCGGCAGCAAAGTCTGCCACCGCGGCCTGCACCAGTTCTTCGAGATCGTTCATCACGCGACTTGGTCAGAAAGAAAAAAGGCCGCCCACAGGTGACGGCCTTCGAGGGTCGCGAAGCCGAAACCGGCTTCAACGACAACCCTTACTCAAGCAAGCTGGGCCTTCACCTTGTCCACGATGCTGCCGAAGGCAGCCGGGTCGTGTACGGCCAGATCGGCGAGCACCTTGCGATCCACTTCGATCTGGGCCTTCTTCAGACCCGCCATGAAGCGGCTGTAGGTCAGGCCGAGCGAACGGGAGGCGGCATTGATCCGTGCAATCCAGAGACGGCGGAACTCACGCTTCTTGGCACGACGGTCACGGTAGGCGTACTGTCCCGCCTTCATCACCGCCTGTTTGGCGATGCGATAGACGTTCTTGCGACGACCACGGTAGCCCTTGGCCAGGGCCAGGACCTTCTTGTGACGGGCATGGGCGGTGACACCACGTTTGACGCGAGGCATGTCTTACTCCTTCGTTACGTGATGATCACAGACCGGCGAAAGGCAGCATTTGCGCGATGTGACCCATGTTGGTCTCATGCACATTGACTGCACCCCGCAGGTGGCGCTTGTTCTTGGTGGTCTTCTTCGTCAGGATGTGACGCTTGAAGGCCTGGGCACGCTTGACCGTGCCACCCGGACGCACGCGAAAACGCTTCTTCGCGCTGCTCTTGGTCTTCATCTTGGGCATGACTGCTCCTTCTCGTAAGTTCCCGTCCGGCGCCGCAAACGAGCTTCGCGGACTTTCATGAGCCGACGGGCACCGGGCCGTGGCGGCGACCAAACCGCCACAACCTCGTTCTGTCAAAACCTGGGGCCACGGCCTTTGCATTTGCAGACCCGCCCCACCGTCACTTCTTCTTTTTCGGACCCAGCACCATGATCATCTGGCGCCCTTCCAGCTTGGGCATGTGCTCGACCAGGGACACATCCGCCAACTCATCGCGAATGCGCTCCAGCAAGCGCATGCCGATGTCCTGGTGGGTGATTTCCCGGCCCCGGAACCGCAGCGTGACCTTGCCCTTGTCGCCCTCTTCCAGAAAGCGCCGAAGGTTGCGCATCTTGATGTTGTAGTCACCCTCGTCCGTTCCCGGACGGAACTTGACTTCCTTGACATCAATGACGTGCTGCTTGGCTTTCGCCTCTGCCGCCTTCTTCTGCTCCTGGTACTTGAACTTGCCGTAGTCCATCAACCGGCAAACCGGCGGCTGAGCAGTCGGGGCAATTTCCACCAGGTCCACATCGTGCTCCGCGGACATGCGCAGTGCGTCCTGGATGCTGACAATGCCCAGCGGCTCGTTCTCAGGCCCGTTCAGGCGAACTTCCAGGGCAGTGATTTCGCGATTCAGGCGGTGCTTGCGCTCGGCATTTGGAATCCGGCGATCAAGAAAGGTAGCGATGGTCTGAGTCCTCCAGGGCCAGGGCCCGATGTTCAATGACACGCGCCCTGGAAAAACCAGACCTCCGACCCTCAACCCCCACGGGAAACGAGTTCGGCAGCCAGCTTCTGGGAGAAGGCCTCCAGGCCCATCACCCCCAGATCCTGATTGCCCCGGGCGCGCACCGCAACGGCCCCAGAAACCCTCTCCTTGTCACCGACAACGAGCAGGTACGGAACCTTCTGCAAAGAATGCTCGCGTATTTTATACGTGATTTTCTCGTTGCGCAAATCACACAGGACCCTAAGTCCTTGTTTTTGCAGCGATTTGGCGACATCCCTGGCGTAGTCGGCCTGGCCGTCGGTGATGTTGAGCACCGCCACCTGCGTCGGCGCCAGCCAGGTGGGCAGCGCTCCGGCATGTTCCTCGATCAGGATGCCGATGAACCGCTCCAGGCTGCCCAGGATGGCCCGGTGCAGCATCACCGGGCGGTGACGTTGCCCATCTTCGCCGACGAAGTCCGCATCCAGTCGCTCAGGCAGGTTGGGGTCCACCTGAATGGTGCCGCACTGCCAGGGGCGCCCGAGCGCGTCCTTGAGGGTGTATTCGATCTTCGGACCGTAGAAGGCCCCCTCGCCGGGAAGGTACTCGAATTCGCAGCCGGCAGCTTTCAAGCCTTCTGCGAGCGCGGCTTCAGCCTTGTCCCAGCTCTCGTCGGTGCCGATGCGCTTCTCCGGCCGGGTGGACAGTTTGTAGATGATGTCGGTGAAACCGAAATCCGCATAAACCTTCTTCAGCAGCGCAGTGAAGGCAGCCACTTCCACCTGGATCATGTCCTCGGTGCAGAAGATGTGGCCGTCGTCCTGCGTGAAACCGCGCACCCGCATGATGCCGTGCAGGCCACCGGTGGGCTCGTTGCGGTGACAGGCGCCGAACTCGCCGTAACGCAGCGGCAGGTCGCGATAGCTCTTGATGCCTTGTTTGAAGATCAGGATGTGGCCGGGACAGTTCATCGGTTTGAGCGCGTAGTCGCGCTTTTCCGACTCGGTGGTGAACATGTTCTCCCGGTACTTGTCCCAGTGGCCGGTCTTCTCCCACAAGCTCTTGTCGAGGATCTGCGGGCCCTTGACCTCCAGGTAGCCGTTCTCGCGGTAGACGCGGCGCATGTACTGCTCCACCTCCTGCCAGACGGTCCAGCCCTTCGGGTGCCAGAAGACCGTGCCGGGCGAGTGCTCATCGATGTGGAACAGATCCAGCTCCCGACCGAGCTTGCGGTGGTCGCGCTTCTCGGCCTCCTCCAGCATCGTCAGATAGTTCTGCAGGTCGTCCTTGCTGGCCCAGGCGGTGCCATAGACGCGCTGGAGCATCTCGTTGCGGTGGTCACCGCGCCAGTAGGCGCCGGCCACCTTCATCAGCTTGAAGAACTTCAGCTTGCCGGTGCTGGGCACGTGCGGGCCGCGACACAGGTCGGTGAACCGGCCCTCGGCATAGAGCGACACGTCCTGATCGGCCGGGATGCCCGCGATGATCTCGGCCTTGTAGGTCTCGCCAATGGACCTGAAGTAGGCCACCGCCTCGTCGCGAGGCACGACCGTGCGCACTACCTTCTCGTCCTTGTTGGCCAACTCGGTCATCTTCTTCTCGATGGCCGTCAGATCGTCGGGCGTAAACGGTCGCTTGTACGAGAAGTCGTAATAAAAGCCGTGTTCGATGGTCGGACCGATGGTGACCTGGGCGTCAGGGAACAGCTCCTTGACCGCATAGGCCAGCAGGTGCGCCGTCGAGTGGCGGATGATGTCCAGCCCGTCGGCATCCTTGGCGGTGATGATCGCCAGCGCGGTATCCGCATCGATGCGGTGGCTGGTGTCAACCAGACGAGCGCCTCCACCCGAACCGACGCGCCCTGCGAGCGCGGCCTTGGCCAGACCGGAACCGATCGATGCAGCCACTTCGGCCACGGTAACCGGGCCGTCGAACTCCCGGCGCGAACCGTCGGGCAATTGGATGGAGATCATGGGGAGTCCTCTGAGTGCAGCCTGCACCGGCCGCTGAACAGGCAAGAAAAAAGCGCGGAACCGGCCGCGCTTGTCTCTGGAGAAAGGAAATGAGCGAGAACGGCGGCCGACCGACTAGACCTCGGTGGAGGTGGTAAAGGGGGCGGTGCTCGTTCGCGGTGTCATAACCGGGTTGCCTTTCTCGTCCTTGCTCGTTGATCGATGCCACCATTTTAGGGACTCTGAAAATGGAAAGCCCGGCCGAAGCCGGGCATTGTGCTCGGGACGCAGGCCAAACGCTGCGCCCAGCGAGGATCGACCGTCGGATCCGGCAGCCGATCGCAGCTCGATCAGTGAAACTGCTCTTCTTCGGTCGAGCCGGACAGGGCCTTCACGGAGGACGAGCCGCCCTGGATCACGGTGGTCACGTCGTCGAAGTAGCCGGCGCCGACTTCCTGCTGGTGCGACACGAAGGTGTAGCCCTTCTCGCGGGCAGCGAATTCCGGCTCCTGCACCATTTCGGTGTAGTGCTTCATGCCTTCGCCGCGGGCATAGGCGTGGGCAAACTGAAACGTGTTGTACCAGTTGATGTGGATGCCGGCCAGCGTGATGAACTGGTACTTGTAGCCCAGCGCGCTCAGCTCTTCCTGGAACGCAGCGATCTGGCTGTCGTTCAGGTTCTTGCGCCAGTTGAACGACGGCGAGCAGTTGTAGCTCAGCAGCTTGCCCGGGCAGGAAGCATGCACAGCCTGGGCGAACTCGCGGGCGAAGCCGATGTCGGGCACGCCGGTCTCGCACCACACCAGGTCGGCGTAAGGCGCGTAGGCCACGCCACGGCTGATGGCCTGCTCCAGACCGTTCTTGACGCGGTAGAAGCCTTCCTGCGTGCGCTCGCCGGTCAGGAAGGGCTTGTCGTTGGCGTCGTGGTCGCTGGTGATCAGGTTGGCAGCTTCCGCATCGGTGCGGGCCAGCACAATGGTGGGCACGCCCATCACGTCGGCGGCGAAGCGCGCGGCAATCAGCTTCTCGATCGCTTCCTGCGTCGGCACCAGCACTTTGCCACCCATGTGGCCGCACTTCTTCACCGCAGCCAGCTGGTCTTCGAAGTGAACGCCGGCGGCACCCGCGGCGATCATGTTCTTCATCAGTTCAAAGGCGTTCAACACGCCGCCGAAACCGGCTTCCGCGTCGGCGACGATCGGCAGGAAGTAGTCGACGAAGCCTTCGTCACCGGGGTTCACGCCACGGCTCCACTGGATCTCGTCGGCGCGCTTGAAGGTGTTGTTGATGCGGCGCACCATCGTCGGCACCGAGTCGTAGGCGTACAGCGACTGGTCCGGGTACATCGTCTCGGAGGTGTTGCCGTCGGCGGCCACCTGCCAGCCCGACAGGTACACGGCTTCCAGGCCAGCCTTGGCCTGCTGCATCGCCTGGCCGGCGGTGATCGCGCCGAAGGCGTTCACGTAGCCCTTCTTGGCACCGCCGTTGACCTTCTCCCACAGCGTCTCGGCACCGCGTTTGGCCAGCGTGTACTCAGGCTGCATGCTGCCGCGCAGGCGCACCACGTCGGCGGCGCTGTAGCCGCGCTTGACGAGCTTCCAGCGGGGGTTGGTTTCCCAATCGGTGATCAGGGCGTCGATCTGTTGCTGGCGGGTCGGTTGCGTCATGGAAGACCTCCGGAACGGTTGAGGAAAGTAGTCGCTGTCTGGCCGAAAGCTTACCGTTGCTTCGACGGCTCGCCAAGACTTATGTCTTATATAAGACATAGGACTGAAATCAATAAAATCAACAACTTGCACGTTGTTTTTTGCAATGCAAAATTCAGTTTCTCGCCATGAGAAAAAATGTCGCGTTGCAGCAGATGTGCTTTCCGCATTGTGGAATGCACTTTGAGCCAGTGAAAACCCTGCCCACTTCACCGCGGGACAATGTGGCTCCCGAACGCCGGACCCCTACCACCCATGACCGACTTCGCCTACCGCAGCGCCCAGCATTTCCTCAAGACCGGGCCGGCCCGCAACGGCCAGCCCTTCGCCCTGGCCGGCGTGGCCTGGGACGGTTCGGTCACCAACCGTCCAGGCGCCCGCTTCGGGCCGGATGCGATCCGGCGAAGCAGCCAGATGCTCTGCGACGGCATCCACCCGCATTTCGATGTCAGCCCCCTGGGGCCCTGCGGCCTGCCGGAGAAACCAGGCCTGCCCTGGCTGGGAGATCTGGGCGATCTGCCGCTGCCCAACACGTCGCTGGCTTCGATGCGGTCGGTTCTGGAGGCTCAGGCTGCCTCGCTCCTGGGCCGCCACCACATGGTCTGGCTGGGCGGGGACCATTCCATCACTCTCAGCCTGCTGCGCGCCTACCGGGCCTGGTTGGGCCAGCCCCTGGCGGTGTTGCACTTCGATGCCCACTGCGACACCTGGGCCGACCATTTCGGCGAACCCAGCGGGCACGGCACCTGGGTGCGCGAGGCCTTCGAGGAGGGGCTGGTGCTCCCCGAGTGCTTCACCCAGGTCGGCATCCGTTCATCGGGTGATCGCGCAGCGCGGGAGTACGTGGCCGACCGCGGCGGCGTGATCCACACCGCCCGCTCCCTGCGCGGCCTGGACAACGCAGCACAACTGGCCCCTGCCCTGGACGGCCTGCGCCAGCGCTGGATCTCCAACGGCCGTCCGCCGCTTTATCTCAGCCTGGACATCGATGTCCTCGACCCTGCTTTTGCCCCTGGTACCGGCACTCCGGAGCCAGGGGGACTCAGTTCCGCCCAACTGATTACCTGGCTGGAGGAACTGGCCGACCTGCCCTGGGTGGGCATGGACTGCGTGGAAGTGGCCCCCGCCTATGACCATGCGGAGTTGACCAGCACGGCCGCCGCCACAGCGGTCTGGACCTACCTCTGCGGCCGCATCGCAGCCCGCAGCACCGGTCGCAACTGAACGCACCACCGCTGTGCCATCTCGGGGGGGTCGCTTGAACCCGGTGCACGCGCAAGCCGACCGCACCAGAACAGGACCCCACACAGGGGCATTTCGACGCACCCGGCGCGCCGTGCGGCCTTGTCGTTGCAGCCCGATGGTGTGAGGAAACCCACAGGGCCACAGAGCTTGACTTTGCGCAACTCCAGATGCTGCGCCGGGACAAGAATGGCCCATCGCCCCAAAGGGGAGCACCTCCAGGAGTCCATCATGGTCAGTCCGACCGTTGTTTCCGCCGCCAACCCCATGCCCCATGTCGGCACCCCGGCCGTTGAGTTCGAAGCGCTGGACACCGCCCACCGCGATGTGCTCAAGACGCTGGACCAGCTGGCCGAGCTGATCGAACACCTGGATGGCAACGGCGTGGACGACCGGGCCAAGGACCTGGCCACCACGGTTGTGCGCTTCTTCAACGAACACGCCCGCCAACACCACCTGGAGGAAGAGCGAACGGTCTTTCCCAGTCTTCTGGCGAGCGGCGACGCCGAGCTGGTCCAGCACGTGCAGCGCCTGCAGCAGGACCACGGCTGGCTGGAGGAAGACTGGCTGGAACTGGAGCCGCAGCTGGAGGCCGTCTCCAAGGGCTACAGCTGGTACGACATGGGCCTGCTGCGCGCCGCACTGCCGGTGTTCAAGGCCCTCTACCTGGACCACATCGACCTGGAAGAGACGCTCATCTACCCGGAAGCGAAGAAGCGCATGGCCGCGCTGCCCGACGCTGGCGTCGGCCGCAGCGGCGCGCAGACGCGTCGCCAGGCCAAGGCCTGATTTCGACTAGCCCTCGGCAGGGCTGACCTGGCCCTGTCCCTGCCCGCCCCAAAGGCCGCCGTGAGGCGGCCTTTCCTCTTGTCTTCTGCGGCTTCAAAGCTCCAGCGCGGTGGTTTTTTTGACCGTGCGCAGCACCAGCATCGAGTTGGAGCGTTGCACTCCCGGCAACCGAGCCAGCACCTCGGAATGGAAGTTCTCCAGATCCGTCGCATCCTGGTAGGCAAAACGGATCAGGTAATCGTTGTGCCCCGCCACGTAGTAGCAATCCAGGATGCGCGGCTCCAGCCGCACCGCCTCTTCGAAGCGCGCCAGTGTGTCGGCCGTGGTGCGCTCCACATTGACGATGGTGAAGGACGTCCCCGCCTGCCCGACGGCCCGCGGATCCAGCAGCGCCACCACCTGGGCGATCACCCCGTCCTCCTCCAGCCGGCGCACCCGCCGCAGGCAGGCCGAAGGTGACAGGTGCACCCGCTGCGCGAGCTCGACGTTGGACAGACGCGCATCCACCTGCAACTGCCGCAAGATGGCGCGGTCGATCGCATCCAGTTGCACCATTTCATGGGTCGTTGGCATGTCGTTGCTCCACGAGATTCACTGACGCAACTTTATGCGAAGTTCTCGGGTTCATCCGCCCACAAAGCGCAACCCTGTTGTGCACGCTTGTGCCTAGACTGAAAGTCTGCACTGCCACCCCGATGCCCCACCCGCCATGACCGTGAATTCCCTGCCCAACCTCGACGCCTACTGGATGCCCTTCACCGCCAACCGGCAGTTCAAACAGGCGCCGCGCCTGCTGGCCCGCGCCGAGGGGATGTACTACTGGACCGACAGCGGTCGGAAGGTGCTCGATGGCGTGGCCGGTCTCTGGTGCGTCAACGCCGGCCATGCCCGGTCGAAGATCGTCCAGGCCATCCAGGCGCAGGCGGCGGAGATGGACTACGCCCCGCCCTTCCAGATGGGCCACAGCAAGGCCTTCGAACTGGCCGACCGGGTGACGCAGCTGACGCCGGCGGGGCTGAACCGGGTGTTCTTCACCAATTCCGGGTCGGAGGCGGTGGACACCGCGCTCAAGATCGCCCTGGCCTATCAGCGGGTGCGCGGACAGGCCTCCCGCACCCGGCTGATCGGCCGGGAACGCGGCTACCACGGAGTCAACTTCGGCGGCATCTCGGTGGGCGGCATGGTGGCCAACCGCAAGATGTTCGGCACGCTGATGGCGGGGGTGGACCACATCCGCCACACCCATGACCCGGCACGCAACGCCTTCAGCGTGGGTCAGCCGGCCCACGGGGCCGAGTTGGCCGATGATCTGGAACGCCTGGTGGCCCTGCACGACGCCTCCACCATCGCGGCGGTGATCGTGGAACCCGTGGCCGGCTCCACCGGGGTGCTGGTGCCGCCGCAGGGTTACCTGCAGCGCCTGCGTGAGATCTGCGACCGGCACGGCATCCTGCTGATCTTCGATGAGGTCATCACCGGCTTCGGCCGCACCGGCCAGCCCTTTGCTGCACAGACCTTTGGTGTCACGCCCGACATCATGACCACCGCCAAGGGCATCACCAACGGCTGTGCCCCGATGGGGGCGGTGTTCGTCAAGCAGGAGATCCACGATGCCTTCATGAACGGGCCGGAGCACCTCATCGAGCTCTTCCACGGCTACACCTACTCGGCCCACCCGTTGGCCTGCGCGGCCGGCCTCGGCACCCTCGACACCTATGCAGACGAGGGCCTGCTGACCCGCGCCAGCGAGCTGCAGGATCACTTTGCGGCACTGGTGCATTCGCTGCGCGATGCGCCCAACGTGATCGACATCCGCAACATCGGCCTGGTAGGCGGCATCGAGCTCGCACCGCGCCCGGGCGAACCCGGCAAGCGGGCCTTCGACGTTTTCCTGGACTGCTACGACAAGGGGGTGCTGATCCGCACCACCGGCGACACCATCGCGCTGTCGCCGCCGCTGATCATCGAGCGCACCCAGATCGAACAGATCGTGGACACGCTGCGCGGCGCGATCTCCCGCGTGGCCTGAACCCGGCGGCACTGCCCATGGCCCTGCTCGACACCGATCGCTCCCTGGCCCGCCACTCCTACTACGCGGCCACCGCGCAACGGGGACCGGGCTGGGCGCCTCTGCAAGGCCATGTGCAGGCCGATGTGGCCATCGTCGGCGGCGGGCTGGCCGGCCTGTCGGCCGCCCTGGAGCTGGCCGAGCGCGGACGCCGCGTGGTGCTGCTCGAAGCCGGCGAGGTCGGCGGCGGTGCCAGCGGCCGCAACGGCGGACAGGCCATCCATGGGCTGGCCTGTGCGCCGGGAGAAATCGAATCCCAGCTCGGCCTGGAGGCCGCCCGGCAGGTGTTCGGCATGTCGGTGGAGGCGCTGGACCTGATCCGCCAGCGCTGCCAGCGTTACCGCATCGACTGCGACTGGCGCGACGGCTGGCTGGGTGTGGCGGTGCAACCTCGCAAGGTGCGTGACCTGTTTGCCGATGCCGACCACCTGGCGCAGACCTACGGCTACCCGCTGCAATGCATCGAGCGCCATGAACTGACCGGCTGGATCGACAGCCCGCGGGTCTGTGCGGCGGTGCACGATCCCCGCTCCGGCCACCTGCACCCCTTGAAGTACAGCCTCGGTCTGGCCGATGCGGCCGCCGGCCTGGGCGCCCAACTGCACGAGCACAGCCCGGTGCTGTCGATCAGCGAAGGCCCCCGCCCTGTGCTGCGAACCGCCCATGGCGAAGTCTCGGCCACCCAGGTGCTGCTGGCAGGCAACGTCTACCTGCAAGGACTGCAACGCCAGCTGGATGCCCGCATCATGCCGGTGGGCACCTACATCGTGGCCAGCGAACCGCTGGGCGAAGAACGGGCGCGCAGCCTGATCCCCTGCGGCGCGGCGGTGTGCGACAACAACTGGGTGCTGGACTACTACCGGCTCAGCGCCGATCACCGCATGCTCTACGGTGGGCGGGCCACCTACAGCACCGTGACGCCCAGGCGCATGGCCGAGGGGCTGCGCGAGCGCATGCTGCAGACCTTTCCACAGCTCGATGGCGTCCAGGTGGAACACGCCTGGGGCGGCTTCGTCGATGTGACGATCAACCGGGCGCCCGACTTCGGCCGGTTGCCGGCCCAGGGCCATGCCCGCAACATCTACTACCTGCAGGGCTTCTCCGGACACGGCCTGGCCTTGACCGGGCTGGCTGGCCAGCTGGTAGCGCAGGCGATGTGTGGAGACAGCGAACGCTTCGACCTGTTCGCCCGACTGAAGCACCATCCCTTCCCCGGCGGCTCCTGGCTGCGCACCCCGTTGCTGGTGCTGGGCATGGCCTGGTATCGGTTGCGTGATGCGGGGTGGTGACCCATTCCCCGGCAGGGCTCGGTGAAAGCCCCGCCACGGCCGAAGCTTTCCCTCTGGCACACTCCCTGCACCAGGGAGACAGGATCATCAACCCATGTCAGTAAGCCCAGGGCGGCCGGACCCGCAACCCGCCGCTGCAAGCCCAATGAACTCCGCGACCTTGTCCCGCCAGCCTGTGGTGCTGGTGCCTGCCTGCAACCGGATGCTCGGACAGCATCCCTTCCACGTCGCAGGTCAGAAATACGTCGATGCCGTTCGCCTGGCGGGCTGTCTGCCGCTGGTGGTGCCCTCTGCATCGCCTCAGGAACTGGCCCAGCTGCTGGACCTCGCCGACGGTGTGCTGCTGACCGGCTCTCCATCGAACGTCCACCCCAGCCACTACGGCGAGGAGGTCTACGACCAGACGTTGCCGCTGGACCCGGTGCGTGACGACTGGACCCTGCCGCTGATCCCGCAGCTGCTGCAGCGGAGCATGCCGTTGCTGGCGATCTGCCGCGGCTTCCAGGAAACCAATGTCGCACTGGGCGGCAGCCTCTACCAGGCGGTGCAGGAGGTGGACGGCCGCCACGACCACCGCGCCCCCGCCGATGCGCCAGCCGAGGTGCAGTACGGCGCGGCCCACACCGTTCAGGTGCAGCCGGGTGGCCTGCTGGCCGATCTGTTCGAAAGCGGTGCGCAGCTGCGCGTCAACAGCGTGCACGGCCAGGGTGTGAACCGGCTGGCCGAAGGCCTGCGCGTGGAAGCGCTCGCGCCGGATGGCCTGGTGGAAGCCTTCTCGATCGACTCCGGCCGTGCCAAGGCTCACTTTGCACTGTGTGTGCAGTGGCACCCCGAATGGCGTGCGGCCGACAACCCAGTGTCGATGACGCTGCTGCGCGCCTTCGGCGCCGCCTGCCAGGAGTACCGCGACACCCACCGCCCCCCAAACCGCTGAGACGGCCTGTGGCGCACGGCGTGCGCCCCATACGGCCGCCCCTTCACAGCGGGCTGAAGCATCTCCGGCCTGACGCTGCGGGCGTCGAACGGGATGGACAACGGGGAACCCCATGGTCAATCGCGACAACCTGACTTTCAGCGAACTGGAACAGTGGCTCAACGAACGCCGAGTCACCGAAATCGAATGCCTGGTGCCGGACCTCACCGGCGTGGCGCGCGGCAAGATCCTGCCGCGGCAGAAGTTCACCGAAGACCGCGGCATGCGCCTGCCGGAGGCGGTGGTGGCCATGGGGGTGACCGGGGAGTTCCCGGAAGAGGGCCCCTACTACGACGTCATCAACCCCACCGACCGGGACATGCACCTGCGGCCCGACCCGCGCAGCGTGCGCCTGGTGCCCTGGGCCACCGACCCCACTGCGCAGGTCATCCACGACTGCTACGACAAGGAAGGACAGATCGTGCCCTTCGCGCCCCGTTCGGTGCTGCGGCGCGTCTGTGACCTCTATGCGGCCGAGGGCTGGAGCCCGGTGGTGGCGCCGGAGCTGGAGTTCTACCTGGTGGCACGCAACACCGACCCGGACATCCCGCTCAAGCCGCCCAAGGGACGCAGCGGCCGGGCCGAAACCTCCCGCCAGGCCTATTCGATCGATGCGGTCAACGAGTTCGACCCGCTGTTCGAGGACGTCTACTCCTACTGCGAGCAGATGGAGCTCAACGTCGACACGCTGATCCACGAGATCGGCGCCGGCCAGATGGAGATCAACTTCTTCCACGACCACCCGCTCGGGTTGGCCGACGAGGTGTTCTTCTTCAAGCGCACGGTGCGCGAAGCTGCTCTGCGCCACGACATGTTCGCCACCTTCATGGCCAAGCCGATCGCCGGTGAACCCGGCAGCGCCATGCACATCCACCAGAGTGTGCTGGATCAGGCCGGCCAGAACATCTTCAGCAATCCGGACGGCAGCCCGAGCCAGGCCTTCCACTGGTACATCGGTGGCCTGCAGCACTACATCCCGGCAGCCATGGCGCTGTTCGCGCCCTACGTCAACAGCTACCGCCGGCTGGCGCGTTTCACGGCGGCCCCGATCAACATCCAGTGGGGCACCGACAACCGCACCGTGGGCATCCGCAGCCCGGTGGCCAGCCCGGCGGCCCGGCGCATCGAGAACCGCGTGATCGGCGCCGACGCAAACCCCTACGTCGCGCTGGCCGCCACGCTGGCCTGCGGCTACCTGGGCATCAAGAACCGCATCGAGCCCACACCGGAGTGCAAGGGCGACGCCTACCTGGGCGACTTCCAGCTGCCGCGCAGCCTGGGCGAAGCGCTGGAAAAGCTGCGCCTGGAGCGCGATCTGGCCGCGGTGCTCGGCAGCCCCTTCATCACCGTCTACACCGAGGTCAAGGAGATCGAGTACGCCGAGTTCATGAAGGTGATCTCCCCCTGGGAACGTGAACACCTGCTGCTCCACGTCTGAAGCCGAAACCGGTTCCGCCTCAGTCACTCCAACACTCGCCACCGTCATTCCCGCGCAGGCGGGAATCCAGAAGCCAACGCCCCAGACTGGATCCCCGCCTTCGCGGGGATGACGAGATCAAGAGCAAGCACATGAATACCACCCGCCCCACCACCCGCACCACCGCCCGCACCACGCAGGAATGGCAGGCCGCGGACGCCGCCCACTTCCTGCACCCCTTCACCGACTTCCAGGCCCTGGCCAAGAAGGGCTCGCGCATCATCACGCGGGCCGACAACATCTACCTCACCGACAGCGAGGGTGCCCGCATCCTGGACGCCATGAGTGGCCTGTGGTGCGTCAACGTCGGCTACGGCCAGCAGGCCCTGATTGACGCGGCCACCCGCCAGCTGCAGGAACTGCCCTTCTACAACTCCTTCTTCCAGACCACCACGCCGCCGGCCATCGAGCTGGCCGAACTGCTCGCCCAGGTGTCCCCTCCCGGCTTCCAGCATGTGTTCTTCAGCGGCTCCGGATCGGAGGGCAACGACACCGTCGTGCGCATGGTGCGCCGCTACTGGGACCTGCAGGGCCAGCCCGATCGCCAGGTGATCATCAGCCGCTGGAACGGCTACCACGGCTCCACCATGGCCGGCGCCTCGCTGGGCGGCATGGCCTACATGCATGCCCAGGGTGGGCTGCCGATCCCGGGCATCACCCACATCGAGCAGCCGCACTGGTTCCTGCACGGCCGGCCGAAGGGCCTGTCACGCGAGGACTTCGGCAAGCAGGCCGCCGGCTGGCTGGAGCAGAAGATCCTGGAGGTCGGCCCGGACAAGGTGGCCGCCTTCATCGGCGAGCCGGTGCAGGGAGCCGGCGGCGTGATCGTGCCGCCTGAGACCTACTGGCCGGAGATCCAGCGCATCTGCGACCAGTACGGCATCCTGCTGGTCAGCGATGAAGTCATCTGCGGATTCGGGCGCACCGGCCGCTGGTTCGGCTGCGAGACCATGGGCACCCGCCCGGACCTGATCACCTTCGCCAAGGGCGTCACCAGCGGCTACATCCCGCTGGGCGGCGTGCTGGTCGGCGAACGGGTGGCCAAGGCGCTGATCGAACAGGGCGGCGAGTTCGAACACGGCTACACCTACTCCGGCCATCCGGTGGCCTGCGCAGTGGCGCTGGCCAACATCCGCCTCATCCAGGAACAAAAGCTGGTCGAGCGGGTGCACGACGACCTCGGCCCCTACCTGGCTGATGCCTTCCGGGAGCTGTCTGCCCACCCGCTGGTGGGTGAAGCCCAGACCTGCGGCCTGATGGGCGCCCTGCAGCTGGTCAAGGACAAGGCCAGCGGCTCAGGCTTTGCGCCAGAGCTGGAGGTCGGCATGCTCTGTCGCGGCCACTGCTTCGGCAACGGCCTGATCATGCGGGCGGTGGGCGACCGCATGATCATCGCCCCGCCGCTGGTGATGACCCGGGCACAGATCGATGAAATGCTCGCCCTGATCCGGCTTTGCCTGGATCTGACGCTGGCCGACCTGCAAAGCCGAGGCTGGCTGGCATGACCCGATCTCGCCGTGGCATGGAGGGTCTGGCTTGCGATGTGCACCGCAGCACCAGCCGGCCCGTTGAGCCTGCGACTGTTGCGTGCAAGTCATCCCACCGGCTCCGAAGTGCCTCCAGGGAGTGATCCCGAGACCGCAACCCACTGCCGACGCTTAGACTCGTTGCAATCGTCAACTTCACCAGCCTTGGCCTCTTCAATGAGGTCTTCCGCCACCCGGCCCAGCGGCCGGCGGGGCATCACCCTTGCGGAGTGTTCTTCATGAAACTGATGTCTGTCCGGTCGGTCGTTTCCCTGGCGGTGGCCGCCCTGTCGGTTTGGGCCGGCGCGGCCCAGGCCCAGGAAGAGGAGAAGGTCCTCAACATCTACAACTGGTCGGACTACATCGCCGAGGACACGATCCGGAACTTCGAGAAGGAAACCGGCATCAAGGTCCGCTACGACAACTTCGACAACAACGAGATCGTCCACGCCAAACTGGTGGCCGGCAAGACCGGTTACGACATCGTCGTGCCTTCCTCCAACTGGGCCAAGCTGCAGGCCGACGGCGGGCTGCTGCGCAAGATCGACAAGGGGCAGATCCCCAACCTGAAGAACCTGGATCCGGCGGTGCAGGCCCAGCTCTCGCGCATGGACCCGACCAATGAGTTCATGGTGAACTGGCTGTGGGGCTACACCACCGTGGGCATCAACGTCGAGAAGGTCAAGGCGGCATTGGGCTCCACCCCGATGCCCGACAACGCCTGGGATCTGATCTTCAAGCCCGAGTACATCGCCAAGATGAAGTCCTGCGGTGTGTCCTTCCTGGACTCCGCCACGGAAGTGATTCCCGCGGCAATGCACTACCTGGGCAAGCCGGCCTTCAGCAAGAGCCCGGGGGACTACACCGCCGCCGCAGCCCTGCTCAAGTCCATCCGACCTTCGGTGACGCTGTTCAGCTCCTCAGGCTACATCAACGACATGGCCAACGGCTCGATCTGCCTGGCGCTGGGCTGGTCCGGCGACATCAGCATTGCCCGCCAACGCGCCATCGACGGCAAGACCGGCCAGAACATCCAGGTGCTGATCCCCAAGACCGGTGGCATCCTGTTTTTTGACGTGATGGTGATCCCCGCCGATGCCGCCCACCCGGGCAATGCGCACAAGTGGATCAATTACCTGCTGCGCCCCGAAGTGCACGCTGCGCTGACCAACAAGGTGTTCTACGCCAATCCGAACAAGGAGTCGAAGAAGTTCGTCAAGCCGGAGGTCGCCAACAACCCGACCGTGTTCCTTTCGGACGCGGACATGAAGAAGATGGTGCCGCCCGACGCGCTGAACAACGACCTGCGCCGCCTGATGACGCGCACCTACACCGGCTTCAAGACCGGCCTCTGAAACGGTTCAGACCCTTGCGCTGGTCCCAAGCGGGTCAGCGCCCGACTGGAGCGCATTGATGGCAAGCGGCAGCATGGCGGGTCCGGCGGTTGCGTCGGCAGCGACGCCGACGGTGGCAACGGTGGCAAGCAAGGAGGCCGATCGGCCCGCCTTCCTGCGCATCCGCGACGTGGTGAAAGACTTCGGGGGTTACCGCGCCGTCGACCACGTCAGCCTGGACATCGCCAAAGGCGAGATCTTCGCGCTGCTGGGCTCGTCGGGCTGTGGCAAGACCACGCTGCTGCGCATGCTGGCGGGTTTCGAGGCGCCCACCTCCGGGCAGATCATCCTCAACGGGCAGGATCTGGCCGGGCTGCCGCCCTACGAGCGGCCGCTGAACATGATGTTCCAGTCCTATGCGCTGTTCCCGCACCTGACGGTGTGGGAGAACATCGCCTTCGGACTGCAGCGCGACGGCCTGCCCAAGCCGCAGATCGCCGAGCGGGTCGAGTCCATGCTCAAGCTCACGCAGCTGGGCAAATACGCCAAGCGCAAGCCGCACCAGCTTTCCGGCGGGCAGCAGCAGCGCGTCGCACTGGCGCGCAGCCTGGCCAAACAGCCCCAACTGCTGCTGTTGGATGAACCGCTGGGGGCGCTGGACAAAAAGCTGCGCGAGCAGACCCAGATCGAGCTGGTCAACATCATCGAGCAGGTCGGCGTGACCTGCGTGATGGTGACCCACGACCAGGAGGAGGCCATGACCATGGCCTCCCGTATCGCCGTGATGAGTGAGGGCAGCTTCCTGCAGGTGGGAGCGCCTCAGGAGATCTACGAGACCCCGGCCACCCGCTTCGTCGCGGACTTCATCGGCAATGTCAACCTGATGGACGGCACCCTGGCGGTGGACGAGCCCGACCATGTGGTGATCGACTGTGCCGATTGCCGCCACTACGTCGGCCATGGCATCACCGGCACCGCGGGCATGGCGGTCTCGGTGGCGCTGCGGCCGGAGAAGATCCACGTCAGCAGCCACCCGCCAACCGACGAATTCAACACCGCCCGGGGCACCATCCAGGAGATGTCCTACTTCGGCAGCTACACGGTCTATCGCCTCAAGCTGGCCAGTGGCGCGGTGCTCAAGGTGACGCAGGCCAACACCACGCGCCACCGCGACGATGAGCTGACCTGGGGCGACGAGGTCTGGGCCCACTGGTCCCGCTCGGCCCATGTGGTGCTGACCCAATGAGCCTGGCCCGAATCGGTGCGCTCGGACCGCAGCTGCGCGGCTGGTTCACCGGCCGCCGGCTGGTGATTGGCATCCCCTACTTCTGGCTGCTGGTGTTCTTCCTGCTGCCTTTCCTGATCCTGGCCAAGATCAGTGTCTCCGAGATGGAGACGGTGCACTTCAAGGACCTGATCACCTACAGCGACGGCCTGCTGCGCCTGACGCTGAAACTGGGCAACTACGTCTTCATCACCGAGGACGAGTTGTACTGGCGCACCTACCTGGCCAGCCTGAAGTACGCCGCGGCCACGACCGTGCTGTGCCTGGCCATCGGCTACCCCTTCGCCTATTTCATGGCCCGGGCCCGCTCCAGCGTCCAGCCGGCGCTGCTGATGCTGGTGATGCTGCCGTTCTGGACCTCCTTCCTGCTGCGGGTCTACTCCTGGAAGGGACTGCTGTCGGAAAACGGCTGGGTGGCCGATGCCCTGATCGCCGTGGGGGCCGACCACCTGCTGGCCGCTGCGGGGCTGATCCCGGCCGCCGGCAAGCTGATGCACACCCCCTTTTCGCTGGTGCTGGGCATGGTCTACACCTACCTGCCCTTCATGATCCTGCCGCTGTACGGCAACCTGGCCAAACTGGATCTGCGCCTGCTGGAGGCTGCTGCGGATCTGGGCGCCACGCCCTGGGTGGCATTCTGGAAGGTCACGGTGCCCCTGTCCAAGGCCGGCATCATCGCCGGCTCGATGCTGGTGTTCATCCCCTGCGTGGGCGAATACGTCATCCCGGAGCTGCTCGGTGGCCCGGAGACCATGATGATCGGCCGCACCATGTGGGATGAGTTCTTCTCCAACAACGACTGGCCGATGGCCTCCGCGGTGGCGGTGGTGATGATCCTCCTGATCCTTGTACCGCTGGCCATCTTCAACAAGTACCAGGCCGAGGCACAGGAGCGTGGCCGATGAGCAGAGGTACTTCGGCCGCCTTCAACCGACGCTTTGCCGTGGGCTGGCTGGTTGCGGGATTTGTGTTCCTCTACCTGCCGATCCTGGCGCTGGTGGTCTATTCCTTCAACGACTCGCCGGTGCCCAACGTCTGGCGCGGCTTCACGTTGAAGTGGTACGCCGCGCTGGCGGAGGACCATGAGCTGATCACCAGCCTGTGGCTGTCGCTGCGCATCGCCTTCATGACCGCCTGCGGATCGGTGCTGCTGGGCACGCTGGCGGCGTTTGCACTGGTCAAGTACCGCCGGTTCACCGGGCGCACCGTCTTCTCCGGCATGGTCAATGCCCCGCTGGTGATGCCGGAGGTGGTGGTAGGACTGTCGCTGCTGCTGATGCTGGTGTCGGTGCAGCGCGCGCTGGGTTTCCCTGAGCGTGGCACCCTGACCATCTGGCTGGGTCACCTGCTGCTGGGGCTGGCCTATGCGACCGTGGTGATTCAGGCCCGGCTGGGGGAGCTCAATCCCCAGCTGGAAGAGGCCGCCATGGACCTGGGAGCCCGCCCGCACCAGGTGTTCAGGCTGGTGACCTTGCCGATGATCACCCAGTCGATGCTGTCGGCCTGGCTGCTGACCTTCACCCTGTCGCTGGACGACGTGGTGCTGTCGGCCTTCCTGTCCGGCCCGGGCGCCACCACCATGCCGTTGGTGATCTTCTCCCGTGCCCGGCTGGGCCTGAACCCCAGCGTCAATGCCATTGCCACTGTGGTGGTGGTGGTGGTCTCGATCGGCGTGATCGCTGCCAGCTACGCCATCGCCCGCGCCGAACGGCGCCGCCAGCTCGAGATGGCCGAAGCCGCCCGACACTGACGGCGTCCGTTTGCGCCGTTCTTCCCCCAAACCATCCCCTACCTGAACCCGATCCGAGGAGAGCCCCCATGACCCCCAGGCGCCCCACTGCCCACCAGCTGCCTCTGCTGCTCGCCCCGCTGGTGCTGGCCCTGACGACGGTATTCCCTGCCGCGGCAGCAGCCCAGGGCAACCCGTCGGTGGCCGATGAACTCAAGGCCCTGAAGGACAAGGTCAACGAACTGGAGCGCAAGCTCGAGTCGCGCGGCCCTGGCATGACGCCCGACCAGCAGTCCGAAATGAACCGCATCGCCGTCAAGACCGAGGCGATGGAGGACTCCCGCGACGCCGCCGGCATGAAGATGCTCAAGATCAGCGGCTACATGGACCCCACCTTCATCTGGAACAAGGCGCAGGACCGTGCCGGCTTCCAGTTCCTCAACCGGGTGGACGACGACGGCTACAACTACGACAACTCCTACTTCGGCGCTGCAGTGATCGATTTCCAGAAGGAGACCGAGTCCGGCACCAAGTGGCGCCTGACGCTGGCGCCCAACCGCGGAGTCGGTTCGGTATTCGACGGCACGTCGCCGGTGCACGAGGCCACCGTCTCCATCCCGCTGGGCAGCCTGCAGACCCGCTTCATCGCCGGCCAGATGCCGGACTGGTCGGGCTACGAGTACCTGCAGCCCACGCTGAACAAGCTGATCACCCACAACCTGCTGTTCGACTTCACGCTGCCCACCGCCTACACCGGCGCCGGCATGGAGTACTCCCGCAGCAAGTGGTTGAGCAAGCTGATGATTGCCAACGTCAACACCGCCAAGAAGTCCAGCGGCAACAAGACGCCGGCCTTCGTCTATCGGGTCGACTACGCCAAGGGCGAGTTCCAGGGCTTCGGCTTTGCCGGCCTGCACGGCAAGCTGGCCAACTTCAAGGCCGATGAGGTGGACGACACCACCGGAGACCTGCTGTTCCCGAACGACAGCGGCAAGAACACGATGGCGCACCTCTTCGAGGTCGACGCTTACTTCATGCGCGGAGACGTGACCTGGCAGGGCCAACTCACCTACGGCACCCAGAAGAATGCCGCCATTACCGCCGACCCGGTGACCGGTGCGCTGCGGGATGCGCAATGGATCGGTGCCTCCACCCTGTTCGCCTACAAGTGGATGCCGCGCTTCGAGACCACGGCACGCCTGGACTACATCCAGAACAAAAAGAATGGCGGCGGCCTGCTGGGCTACACCTCGGCCGACGATCGCAACGGCATCGGCCCGGACGCAGCCGGTGACCCCGAAAAGGGCGCCAACCGCATGGCGCTGACCTTGGGCGCCTCCTATCTCTGGGACCTCAACACCACCTTCAAGGCCGAGTACCGCATGGACCGCGCCAACCTGCCGGTGTTCACCAACGTCAAGGACGGCAGCTCCAGCAAGTCCAACCACCTGCTGGCCACCTCGGTGCTGGTGAGCTTCTGAGCATGACGGCCGCGACCCTGAGCTGGACTGAACGGGCTGCAGCGCTGACCCTGGATGGCCGCTGTGTCATCGAAGGCCAACGACGCGATGCCGCCGATGGCAGCACTTTCGCCAAGCACTCTCCGATCGACGCCCGCCGGCTCGGCAGCGTCGCGCGCGGCCAGGCGGCAGACATCGATGCCGCCGTGGCCAGCGCCCGAGCCGCCTTTGACGACGGCCGCTGGGCCCGGCGGGCTCCGGCCGCACGCAAGAAGGTGCTGCAGGCCTTTGCCGAAAAGATCCTGGCGGCCAAGGACGAACTCGCCCTGCTGGAAACGCTGGACATGGGCAAACCCATCCAGTTCTCCCGCACGGTGGACGTGCCCGCCACGGCGCGCTGCATCCAGTGGTACGCGGAGGCCATCGACAAGGTCTACGATGAGATCGCGCCCACCGGGCCGAATGCGCTGGCGCTGATCACCCGCGAGGCGATGGGCGTGATCGGCTGCATCGTGCCCTGGAACTACCCGATGATCATGGCGGCCTGGAAGCTCGGCCCCGCCCTGGCCACCGGCAACTCGGTGGTGCTCAAGCCCAGCGAAAAGTCGCCCTACACCGCTCTGCGGCTGGCCGAACTGGCGCTGGAGGCAGGCCTGCCGCCGGGTGTCTTCAACGTGGTGCCCGGCTACGGCCACGAAGCCGGCGAGGCGCTGGCGCTGCACCCGCAGGTGGACGCCATCGGCTTCACCGGCTCCACCCGCACCGGCCGGCGCATGCTGGACTATGCGGCGCGCTCCAATCTCAAGCGGGTCTACAACGAACTCGGCGGCAAGAGTGCCTTCCTCGTCTTCCCGGACTTCGAGAACCTGCCGCGCGCCGCCAGGACCCTGACCGAATCGATGTTCTTCAACCAGGGCGAAAGCTGCAACGCGCCGTCGCGGGTGCTGGTGCACGAAAGCATTGCCGACCGATTCGTGGAGCTGCTGGCCTCCCACGCCCCGGCCTGGCAGCCGGCCGATCCGCTGGCGCCCGCCACGGTGATGGGCGCGCTGGTCGACGAGACCCAGCTGCGCACCGTGATGGGCTACATCGAGGCAGGCCGTGAGCAGGGTGCCCGCTGCGTGGTCGGAGGTCGCCAGGCTCGCACCGAGACCGGTGGCTACTACGTCGAACCCACCGTGTTTGACGGTGTGACCCCGGCGATGAAGATTGCGCAGGAAGAGATCTTCGGCCCGGTCACCGCGGTGATCCGCTTCAGGGAAGAGGCCGAGGCCATCGCCATTGCCAACGGCACTGCCTACGGCCTGCAGGCCAGCGTCTGGAGCGACAACCTCAACCGCGCCCACCGAGTGGCCCGGGCACTGCGGGCCGGCACCGTCCACGTCAACCAGTACGACGAGGACGACATCACCGTGCCCTTCGGCGGTTACAAACAAAGCGGCAACGGGCGGGACAAGAGCCTGCACGCCTTCGACAAGTACACCGAGCTGAAGACCACCTGGCTGCGGATCGAGGATTGACCCCCACCGACGCACAAGGCCTGCGGCTCTCACTGGAAGCCGAGGGCATTCACACCCTGCTGGTGCAGTTCACCGACCTGCAGGGCGTCGCCAAGGGCAAGCTGCTGCCGCTGCACCAGCTGGAAACCCTGTTGAACGAGGGTGCCGGCTTTGCCGGCCCGTCCATCTGCGGCACCGGGCTCGGGCGCACCGGCGCGCGTTCGGAGTATTACGCCCGCGGCGACGCCTCCACACTGCGCGCCCTGCCCTGGCTGCCTGGGGTGGCGCGCATCGTCGGGGACGGTTTTGTCGACGGCCAGCCCTTCGACGCCTGCCCCCGCCAGGTGCTGCGGCGGCAGGTGGCTCGACTGGCTGAACGCGGCTGGCGACTCCGCCTGGGGATCGAGCCGGAGTTCTTCCTGCTGCGCCGCGATGCGGCCACCGGCCACTGGGGCCCGGCCGACCCGACCGACCGGCTGGACAAACCCAGCTACGACCTCAAGGCCCTGCCCCGCCAGCTGGGCTTCCTGCAGGCGCTGCGCGGGGCGCTGGAGGACGCCGGGCTGACCGTGCTCCAACTCGACCATGAGGACGCCCACGGCCAGTACGAAGTCAACTTCGCCCACGACGAAGCGCTGGCCAGCTGCGACCACCTGATGCTGTTCAAGCTGGCCGCGCACACGCTGGCCGAGCGGGCAGGCTGCGTCTTCTCGATGATGCCCAAACCCTTTGCCAACCAGCCCGGCAGCGGGCTGCACTTCCACGTCTCGCTCTGGCCCACCGATCCGGGCGACAGCGACGCACTGGGTGACGACGAGCTTCGCCCCTTCATGGCCGGCGTCCTGGCGCACAGCGCCGGCCTGTGTGCGCTGGCCGCCCCGACCGTCAACTCCTACAAACGCCTGGTGGTGGGCGAAAGCCTGTCAGGAACCAGCTGGGCCCCAGCCTTCGTGGCCCATGGTCCCAACAACCGCAGCGCCCTGCTGCGCACACTGCCGGGACGTTTCGAATGGCGGCTGCCGGACGCCAGCGCCAACCCCTACCTGGCCGCCGCCGGCCTGATCGCCGCCGGGCTGGATGGCATCGATCGCCGGCTGGACCCCGGCCCGGCCTGCACCGACGACCTGTTCGACCTGCCGCTGGCCAAGATCCGCGCCCGTGGCATCGCCCCCCTGCCCCAGAGTCTGGCCGAGGCCTGCGACGCGCTGGCGGCCGACAGCGTGCTGGCCACCGCGCTGGGCTCCACGCTGCAGCAGCAGTTCCTGGCACTCAAGCGCGACGAAGCGCTGGCCTACGCCCGCCATGTCAGCACCTGGGAGCTGGAGCGCTACGCCGCGCTGTTCTGAAGAGTTGCATGCCCACCCACACCCCCTGGCTGGACTACCTCAGCCTGGCCGCCAGCATGGCCCTGGTCGGCTCCTACGTCGGCCTGTCCAAACTGCTGGTCACCCTCTTCCCCATCTTCCTGCTGGCGTGGTTGCGGTTTGGCATCGCAGCGGTGGCCATGGCCGGCTGGGTGCGCCGGCCCGTCGGGGAGCCGCCGCTGGATGCCCGGCGCCGCCGCCTGCTGTTCTGGGAGAGCTTTCTCGGCAACTTCCTGTTCTCCATCTGCATGCTTTACGGCGTGGCGCTGTCCACCGCGCTGGCGGCCGGGGTGATCATGGCCGCGCTGCCCGGGGCGGTGGCGCTGCTGTCGCGCCTGTTCCTGCGCGAGCGCATCGCCCCGCGTGTGCTGGCTGGCATCGCCTGCGCCGTGGGGGGCATCGCACTGGTGTCGTTCAGCAAGGCTGCGGCCACAGCACCGGGCGCGGCCACCCAGCCGCTGGCCTGGCTGGGGAACCTGCTGCTGCTGGCAGCGGTGTTCTGCGAGGCCAGTTATGTGGTCATCGGCAAGCAGCTCACCGGCCACGTCAGCCCCAAGCGCATCAGCGCCCTGGTGAACCTCTGGGGCCTGGCGCTGGTCACCCCGCTGGGGCTGTGGCAGGCGCTGAGTTTCGATTTTTCGAGCGTCACCGCCCCCACCTGGGGCCTGCTGCTGTTCTACGCCCTGGCTGCCAGCATGGTCACGGTCTGGCTGTGGATGACCGGCCTGCGCCACGTCCCCGCCGCCCAGGCGGGGGTCTTCACGGTGATGCTGCCGCTGTCGGCCGCAGCGGTGGGCGTGGGTTTCCTGGGCGAGTCGGTCAGCCCGCCCCAGGCGGCTGCCTTTGCACTCGCCCTGACCGGAGTGGTGCTGGCCACCTGGCCACAACGCAGGCGGTCCGCTGCAGCAGTGCGACCGTGAGCCGCCAAGGGCCGGGTCAAGCCGCCAGTCCCTGCTCAGTCTTCTGCACCACCCGATCCGGTTCCACACGCAGCCTCATGTCGATGTGGACCTCGGAGAAGGGGCAGATCACTGCACCGGACTCACTGCGTTCCACAAGGCCCAGCTCGATCAGCGTCTGCACGTCCTCGTGCACACGCTTGACGTCCCGCCCCACACGCCGTGCCAACTCGCGCACCGCGAGCTCGCCCTGCCCTTGCATCGCACGCACCAGCGCCCAGCGCCTCTCGCTCAGCCGCGAAAAAAACACCCCGGGGCTCTCGAAGTTCAGAAACTCGCCCTGGTAGCTGTCGGCCGTGGCGCGCGCGCCGGCCTGCCGCAACGCGGCCCGCCAGTCGGCTTGCAGGGTGATGGTGAGGCAGCGCAGTGGCCTGCCGACGGAGCTCGTCGTGCTCATGGGACGCTCCTTGCGGCATCCACTGCCGCGATAAAGTCTTCAATCATCCGATTCACAGACACGAAGTGGTAGGGCCGTTCTACGCTGCCTTCGTGCCGGTGATCACCCTTGCCACGTTCGTTGTCGAACCCGACGACCCGCACGCCATGGATGGCGTAGACAGCCCTGTACTTGTAACCGTGGGTGGTCGGTGGCACAGGCTGGGGCACGCGCCACACCACCAGCTCGATCACGCCACCTTCGGGCGTCACGTCCTTGAAGCGGGTGATGAGCTCGGCATCCACGTTGGCGACTATGCCAACGATTCCAATGGTTGACAACGCCGCCAACAATCGATTGCAGCACTTCCGAACGAGGTGCATCGGACCAGGCAGGCTGGTGACGCGCTGTCCGCCCGGTGCTGCAGGAAACACTGGGCACCCCAGCCGCCCTCGCTGACCTTGCCGACCGGGACCTGCAAAGCAGGACAGCAGAGAGAGAGGATCACCCCCCGCTGCGGCGCTGCGAGCGCTCGCGCCGCGCCGCCACCTCCCGCATCTCGCCCAGGCGGCCTTCGATGAAATCGATGTGGGCCTGTGCCGCCGCCTCGGCGGCTTTGCCGTCGCCGCTGCGCACCGCCTCCCAGACCCTGCCGTGCTGCTCCAGCAGTTGGCCACTCACATCTTCGGCCTCGAACAGGCTGGCGATGTTGTCGTGGACATGCCCTTTCAGCATGTTCAGCAGGCTGCCGGTGAGGTGGGTGAACAGGGCGTTGTGCGCCGCATCGGCCAGTGCCCGGTGGAAGGTCACATCGATCTCGGAGGTGCGCTCGCGCTCATCCCGGGCATGGGCCTCCTGCATCTGCGCGTAGAGGCGGCCGATGCGCTCGCGGTCCGCTTCGGTGGCGCGTTCGGCGGCCAGGCGGGCCACGGTGCCCTCCAGCATGCGGCGGAACTCGAGCACATCCCGGTGCAGCTCCGGGTGGCGTTCCAGCATCTCCTGCCAGGGTTCGGTGAAACCAGCGTCCAGCCGCTCGGTGACAAAGGTGCCGCCGCCCTGCCGTGACATCACCAGGCCACGGGCGGCGAGCTTTTGAATCGCTTCACGCAGCGAGGGACGCGAAACGCCCAGCTGCTCGGCCAGCTGCCGCTCCGGCGGCAGGCGATCACCGGGGCGGAAGCTGCCTTCCAGCAGCAGCGTTTCCAGCTGCGCCACGATCTGGTCGGAGAGCTTGCGGGTGTTCAGGGGCTGAAGGTGGGACAGGGAGTCGGCCATGCGGGATCCTGATTGGTCAGACCAATGCTAGCAGAGCCAGTTGAGGTCAGATAAAACACTCAAATATTGGTCTTACCTTTGGACCTATCTGTTCTCTTTAGGTAATTTCCCTGACGAAATTCGATTGACGTTAGAAGAAATGCACCTTCCAATCCAGTTCACAACGTCACCACATTGGACTGACCATTTAACCAATTCGATCGACCTGCGGATGATCCGGCACCGCAGCAGGCGATCGGCCCGCCGAGCAACCGCCCATGTCGCCCCAGCACACCGCCTTCCTCGCCGCCCTGCGCCCGCACGTGGCGGCCGAGCGCCTGATCACCGATCCCACCCGCACGCTGGCCTACGGCACCGACGCGAGCTTCTACCGCCTGCTGCCGCAGATCGTGGTGTGCGCCATCGATGAACGGGAGGTGTCCGTCGTGCTGCGCCTGGCGCAGGCCCATGGTGTGGCGGTGACGCTGCGTGCTGCGGGCACCAGCCTGTCCGGACAGGCGGTGAGCGACTCGGTGCTGGTGATCATCCAGGAAGGCTGGACCGGCATCGAGGTGCTGGATGGCGGTGCGCGCATCCGCCTGCAGCCCGGGGTGATCGGCCAGCACGCGAACGACGCACTGCGCCGCTACGGCCGCAAGATCGGGCCGGATCCGGCATCGATCGCCACCGCCCGCATCGGTGGCATCGCCGCCAACAACAGCTCGGGCATGTGCTGCGGCACCGCGCAGAACGGTTACCACACGCTGGCCGCGCTGCGGGTGATGCTGGGCGACGGCACGCTGCTCGACACCGCCGACGCCCCCAACGTGGTGGCCTTCCGCAGCGGTCAAGCCAATCTGCTGGCCGGGCTGGAGGCGCTGTCGCTGCGCATCCGCAGCAACCCGGCGCTGGAGGCCAAGGTGCGCCGCAAGTACCGGCTGAAGAACACCACCGGCTACGGCATCAATGCGCTGATCGACTTCATCGATCCGGTGGACATGCTGGCCCACCTGATGATCGGCTCGGAGGGCACGCTGGGCTTCATCTCCAGCATCACCTATCACACCGTGCCGGACCACCCGCACAAGGCTTCGGCTCTGGTGCTGTTCGACGAACTGGAGGCCGCCTGCCAGGCGGTGAGCACCCTCAAGGCGCAGGGGGCAGTAGATGCGGTGGAGCTGGTGGACCAGCCCAGCATCCTGGCGGTGCAGGGCAAGGCCGGGCTGCCGGATTTCCTCTATGGCGTCACCACCGCAGACACCCCACGTGCGGCCGCGCTGCTGATCGAGACCCGCGGCGCCAGCGCCGACGAGTTGGCCACGCACTGCGAGCAGATCAACACCACGCTGGCCGCCCACAACCCGGCGGCACACAGCGGCTTCTCCAGCGACGCCGCCGTGTGCGAAACCTACTGGGCGGTGCGCAAAGGCCTCTTCCCCGCAGTGGGCGCCACCCGCCCAGTGGGCACCACCTGCGTGATCGAGGACGTGGCCTTCCCGGTCGAACGACTCGCCGAAGGCGTGCTGCGCCTGCGCGCCCTGCTGCAGCAGCATGGCTACACCGAGGCGCTGATCTTCGGTCACGCGCTGGACGGCAACCTGCACTTCGTCTTCGCCCCCGGCTTCGACAGCGAGGCCGAGGTGCAGCGCTACAGCCGCTTCATGGACGACGTCGGCCAGCTGGTGGCCGTGGAATTCGGCGGCTCGCTCAAGGCCGAACACGGCACCGGCCGCAACGTGGCGCCCTTCGTGCGGCTGGAATGGGGCGACGAGGCCTACGAGGTGATGCTCGCCATCAAGCAGCTGTTCGACCCGGCCGGCCTGCTCAACCCGGACGTCATCATCAGCCGCGACGAGCAGATCCACCTGAAGGACCTGAAGCGACTGCCCGCCGCCGACGACCTCGTCGACAAGTGCATCGAGTGCGGCTTCTGCGAGCCGGTGTGCCCCTCCAACGGCCTGTCGCTGACACCGCGCCAGCGCATCGTGCTGTGGCGGCGCATCCAGCAGTTGCAGCGCGACGGCAGCGACCCGGCCCTGCTGGCCGAGCTGCAGCAGCAGTACGTCTGGCTGGGGCTGGACACCTGCGCGGCCACCGGCATGTGTGCCACCCGCTGTCCTGTGGGCATCAACACCGGCCTGCTTGTCAAGAAGCTGCGCGGCCCGGCCACCCAACCCGCCCTGGCGCAGACGCTGGAGCGGCACCTGGGCAGCGTGGTGGGCAGTGCCCGTGCCGGCCTGGGGGTGCTGAAACTCGCCCGCGGTGTGCTGGGGGCCGACCGGGTGCATGCCCTGAACAGCGCCATGCACAGGGCCATTCCGCTGGTGCCGGTGGCCCCGCTGGCCACACCCGGCCCGGCGGGTAGGCTGCCTGCGGACAACCAGGTGCCGGGCGGCGAACCGCTGGTCTACTACGCCAGCTGCGTCAACCGCGCCTTTGCCGAGAACCCCGGCGGCGGCGACACCCTGGCCGACGCCGCTTTCCGCCTGCTGCGCAAGGCCGGCTGGGCACCCATGCTGCCACCGCATGTGGGCACCCTCTGCTGCGGCCAACCTTTCGAGAGCAAGGGCGCCAGTGCGGCGGCCATGGCGGCCCTGCGCCGCACGGAGGCAGCGCTGCTGCAGGCCAGCGACAACGGCCGCATCCCCGTCTACCTGGACAACGCACCCTGTGCGCTGCGGCTGATCGAGGCACAGCGTGCCGGCCAGCTGGATGCCCGGCTGAAGCTGCACGATGCGGTGAGCTTCCTCAACGACCAGGTGGTGCCGCGGCTCAAGCTGACCCCGAGCGTTGATCAGCTCGCGGTGCACGTGCCCTGCAGCACCGCCAAACTCGGCGCCGGCCCCAAACTGCTGTCGCTGGCCCGGCAATGTGCCGCCGAGGTGACCGTGCCGGACATCGCCTGCTGCGGCTTTGCCGGTGACCTGGGTTTCAGCCGCCCGGAGCTCAATGCCAACAGCCTCAAGCGGCTCAAACCGGCATTGCCCGAAGGTTGTGGTTGTGGTGTCTCCGCCAGCCGCACCTGCCAGATCGGCCTGGCCAGCCATGGCGGCATCCCCTATCGCAGCATCGAAGCCCTGCTGGACGACTGTGCCGGCGCCTGAGCGACCTCAGGCAGCAGTCCCGGCAGGCGCTGCAGTCCGCGTGTCCGCCGGATCCGTGCGGCGCTGCACCACCGCCCGGTCGCGGCCCTGGGCCTTGGCTTCGTAGAGGGCCTGGTCGGCGTTGGCATAGAGCTGGTCGGGGTCCAGGTTCGCCGCCCGGCCGCGCTCACACCACTGCACCCCAAAACTTGCGGTCACCCGGCCCGCGGGATTGCCGCCATGCGGCAGGTTCAGGGCGCGGATGCTGGCCAGCAGCCGTTGCGTGACGACCAGGGCCTGATCCGTGCTGTCGGCGTTGAACAGGGCAGCAAACTCCTCGCCACCCAGGCGGTAGAGCTGGCCCTGCCCCTGCAGTGCCGCGGCCGCAAACTGCGCCACCTGCTGCAGCACACGGTCACCGGCCTGGTGGCCGTAGCAGTCGTTGTAGCGCTTGAAGTGGTCCAGGTCGAACATCGCCAGCGCAAAGGGGCTGAGCGCCACCCCGTCGCAGAGCCTGGCGGCGCAGTCCTCATTGAAGCGGCGGCGGTTGAACACCCCCGTCAGCTCGTCGGTCACCGCCAGCTCGCACAGGCGGCGGTTGGCGGCCTCCAGGTCCCTGGTGCGTTCGGCCACCTTGCGTTCCAGGCTCTGGGCCAGGGCACGTTCGGCAGCCAGCTTCTGGGCCTTGAGGGCGTTCATCGAATCGGCCAGGCCAAAGGCCAGCAGCACCATCTCGATGAAGGAGCCGATCTGGATGCTGAAGCGCCCCCACTCCGTCATCGGCAGCAGGCCGAACAGCTGGGCGTAGAACAACAGCAGTGCGGGCACCGGGGCAATGAAGGCCACCGCCAGGAAGAGGCCCTCGCGCTGGCCCAGCCGGGCGACGCGCCAGGCCACGAACGGCGTGAACAGCAGCATCGGCGTGCCCACCCAAAAGGCGATGTTCGTGCTGAGGGTGTAGTAGTCCGCCAGCGCCAGCGGGATGTTGATCAGGTGCAGGCAGGCCGCGACCCGGTAGGCCCACATCGTGCGGCGCAGCTCTGGCCGCTCATGCAGCCGCAGGTAGGTGGGCACAAACCACCACGCGCCGGCATGGGCCAGGGCGCCGCCGATCAGCGGCAGCTGGTGGTTGAGGATCGGCTGGTCGCGCCAGATCCACTCAGAACCGATGCCGTTGTAGGCCAGGTTCCACAGCAGCAGCCCGGCGGCGTAGGTCACGTAGGCCGCAAACTCCGGACCGCGCGTGGACACGAAGAGGAAGAGGTTGTAGAGCAGCAGCGCCAGCAGCGCGCCGCTGTACAGGGTCAGCAGCGCCAGGCGCAGGCGCGCGCGGTCCTGGAAGGCCAGCATCCCGCCCGCCTCCACCGCCATCGGCTCCATCAGGCCGTCATGGGAACGCACGCGCACATACACGTCGCGTTCCTGCCCGGCGGCCAGCCGCAGCGGCAGCGCCATCTCCTGAGTGTCCAGCGGGCGGGTCGATCGGGCTGCGCGCTCGCCCGTGTCACGTTCCTGCTCGATGCGCCCGGTGGCGGGATCCACCACCACCCAGCGCACATGGTCCTGCCGCACCGAGCCCAGCGCCAGCACGAAGTCACCCGCACCATCCCCCCGGTTGACCAGCCGCACGCGCAGCCAAAACGCCGACCGGGACGGCCCCAGCCGCAGCGCATCGCCCCCGGGTTGAGTCCAGCCGTGCTGCCGGCGCAGCACCGCCGCTGTGTCCAGCGAACCCTGCGGGTCCTCCAGCACCTGAAGCTGCGGGGCAATGCCGCGCAGGTCAGCCTGGGGGATCAGACCAACCCCCGCGATCGATGCAGCAGGGGCCGCAGCCGAAGCCGCTCCAGCTCGGCCCGGCAGCAGCGAACACAGCAGCAGAAGCATCAGCAGCGACAGGATCCACAACGGCTGCCGAAGCCCCCTGCCGCGGCGCCGCCACCCACTGCAGTGGTTTGCCGTCAGCCGCCGCGCCTCTTGTCCCGACCAGAGCAGGGCACTGACCAAAGCGGACCCGCAACACGAACGAGGAGAAGCGAAGGAAACCATCGCCCTCGATATCGGCCCCCTCAAGCCTCAACTTGACCCCGCCGCCTTCGGCTTTTCAACGTCGGTCTTCACCCCCCAAAAGGGCGATGCATCGATCGAGACGGGGAGACCGCAGCCGTTTCTCCTCAGGCTTTTTCCAGCGCCAGCGCGTTGATGCAGTAACGCAGCCCGCTGGGTGCCGGGCCGTCCGGGAACACATGGCCCAGGTGCGCATCGCAGACCGCGCAGGTGGTCTCCACCCGCCACATGCCGTGACTTTCGTCGCCCACGTAGGCCACCCGACCCGGGGCGATCGCCTGGGTGAAGCTGGGCCAGCCGCTGCGGCTGTCGTACTTGGTGGTGGCGTCGAACAGCTCGGTGCCGCAGCACACGCACCGGTAGCGGCCGGGCTCGAACAGCCGGCACATGTCCGAGCTGCCGGGCCGCTCGGTGGCCTTCAGCCGGGTGATCTGGAACTGCGCGGGTGTGAGCTGCTCGCGCCACTCGGCTTCACTGCGCTCCACCCGCGCGGGCGGCGCCGGCTGGCCATGGCGCAGCAGGTCCATCACACCGTCCCAGGTCAGCAGCTCGGCCACCGGCGCAGCGGGGGCGATGCCGCCACTGCCACTGCCACTGCCGCCCGATCGGCGCGGCAACCGCCAGTGCGGTCGCGGGTAGTGGCAGGTGTAGCCCCCCGGATAGCGCTGCAGGTAGTCCTGGTGCTCCGGCTCGGCTTCCCAGAAGGCCGTGGCCGGCGCCACCTCCGTGACCACCTGGCCGGGCCAGATCCCGCTGGCCTCCACATCCGCAATGGTGTCGCGCGCCACACGCTCCTGCTCGGGCGTATGGAAAAAAATGGCCGAGCGGTACGACGAGCCGCGGTCATTGCCCTGCCGGTTGGGCGTGGTCGGGTCGTGGATCTGAAAGAAGAACTCCAGCAGCTCCCGCCAGCTCAGCCGCGCCGGGTCGAACACCACCTCCAGCGCCTCCGCATGGCTGCCGTGGTGGCGGTAGGTCGCGTTGGGCACATCCCCACCGCTGTAGCCCACCCGGGTGCTCAGCACCCCGGGCAGCCGGCGCACCAGCTCCTGCATGCCCCAGAAGCAGCCGCCCGCCAGCCAGGCGGTTTCGGTTCGTTCAGCAGTCATGTTGTAGGCCCTCGGCGATCAACTTCGTTCAGGAGCAGCGATGGTGCCGCAGACGGGGATGTCTGGCTGGCCCCCCTCACCCCAACCCCTCTCCCACGAGGGGAGAGGGGCGAATCCGCTTGGGTGGGAGGATGAACCGGCTCATGCGGACGTCGCCTTCAGCTGTGCGATCTCCGCGCGCAGCGCCTCGTTCTCGGCGGTCAGCTCGGCGATGCGCTCGCGCAGCGCGGCCAGCAGGTCGGCGTCCACCGGCTCGGCGGCCGGTGCCTCCTCGCGCGGCTTGCGGCGGGACTCGCGCACCCGTTTGGCGGCCTGCTTCAGCTCCTCCTGCCCGCCCGCTGCGGCCGCCACCTGCTCCTCCGCCGACAGGCTGGCCACCGCGGCGGCGGCGCTGATCGACAGCGTGCCGCTGCGCACCGCGGCCACCACCTCCGGCGCCGCCTGCTTCTGGATCTTCTCGATCATCACCACCTGGCTGTTGCTCAGCCGGGCCGCACGGGCCAGCGCCTCCCGGGTGTTCAAAGGGTCGGGCGGCGGCAGGCTCACCTCCGCTGCATCACCGGCACCTGCCACCACCGCGGAAGCCGGCGGCACACCGGGTACCGCCTCCTCGTCAGCCTCCCAGGGTGGTGGCTCGCTGCCGCCCGGCTGCGCCGCATCGGCGGCCTGCGCGGACCCCGCCAGCACCCGCACCTTGCGCGCCGCCACGATCTCCCGCTTGCGCAACGCCAGCACACCGCGCTGAAAGTCGGACACACTGCGCCGCCCCAGGTGCTGGTCGATCATCCACAGCTGCACATCCTCCAGCGACTGGAAGGCCGGGTTCTGCACCGTGCGGAACGGCAGCCCGTGTCGGCTGCAGATCTCGTAGCGGTTGTGCCCATCCACCAGCACCTCCCCCCAGAGCACCAACGCATCCCGGCAACCCTCGGCCAGCATGCTGCGCTCCAATGCTTCCCGCTCATCGGCGGTCAGAGGGTCAATGTAGGCCTTGAGTTCTTCGTTGATGACAATGTTCATGACGGGGCAGGGATGCGCCGCCGCCACGAGGCAGCGGTGACAGGCAGCGATGACAGGGGCGCGGATTCTAGGTGCGCCGCCCTCATCTGTACGGCCTGCCGATCGGTCGGCCGAGGCTGCCCCATTCCCCGTCAGGGCGCCATCCGGTCCTGCGTACGCAGCTCGAAGTCGCTGGCGTCGTGCCGCTCGTGCAACTGGCTGGAGGGCTCGCCCCAGGTGCGGTTGACCTTGCGGCCGCGCTGCACCGCCGGGCGTCGGGCGATCTCGTCGGCCCAGCGGATCACGTGCGGGTACTCCTGCACCGACAGGAACTCTCCCGCCTCGTAGATCTGCCCCTTGGCCAGCGCACCATACCAGGGCCACACGGCGATGTCGGCAATGCTGTACTCCTCCCCGGCCAGGTAGGCGCTCTCGGCCAGGCGACGGTTGAGCACGTCCATCTGCCGCTTGGCTTCCATCGCGAAGCGGTCGATGGCGTACTGGATCTTGAAAGGCGCGTAGGCATAGAAGTGCCCGAAGCCGCCGCCCAGGTAGGGCGCACTGCCCATCTGCCAGAACAGCCAGGACAGGCACTGCGCGCGCCGCGCACCGGACGGGATCAGCTCGCCAAACTTCTCGGCCAGGTACAGCAGGATGGCACCGGACTCGAACACGCGCACCGGGGCGGCCGGGTCCGTTCGATCCAGCAGCGCCGGGATCTTGGAGTTGGGATTGACCTCCACAAACCCGCTGCCGAACTGATCGCCCTCCTGGATGCGGATCAGCCAGGCGTCGTACTCCGCGTCCGCATGGCCCAGGGCCAGCAGCTCCTCCAGCATCACCGTGACTTTGACGCCGTTGGGTGTGGCCAGCGAATACAGCTGCAGCGGGTGACGGCCCAGCGGCAGCGCCTTCTCATGCGTGGGCCCGGCCACCGGCCGGTTGATGGAGGCGAACTTGCCGCCGTTGTCGCGGTTCCAGGTCCAGACGCGGGGCGGAACGTAGCCGGAGGACGACGGGTTTGAACTCATGAGGGTAGTTTACGCAGGCAGCTGATCTTCCGTTCGGTGCGGAAGGCGCTGACGTCGGCACGGGCTCGTTTGCGTTTATGTTCTATTAACATTAAATGCAGGGTTAACACTCTAGTCCGAAGTGAACATTGACGAGACATTAACGCCCAGCCCGGCTGTGACGTGCCCTGCCCGACAGGTGTCCCGTACAGACGGTCCGGATCGACCCCTCCCGGCACGCTGCCGGGCCCTGTTTTCAGGAGACACCCCCATGACCAAGAAGTCCCCCACCCCCACCCTGCGTCTGCTGGCCCTGGCCGCTGCCTGTGTCGTCTGCGGCACTGCCACGGCCGGCGAAGTGGAAGTGCTGCACTGGTGGACCGCCGGCGGCGAGGCCAAGGCCGCTGCCGCCCTGAAGGCCACGCTGCAGGGCAAGGGCCACACCTGGAAGGATTTCGCCGTGGCGGGCGGTGGTGGCGACTCAGCGATGACGGTGCTGAAGTCCCGCGTGGTCAGCGGCAACGCCCCGGCGGCCGCGCAGATCAAGGGCCCCTCGCTGCAGGAATGGGCCCGCGAAGGGGTGCTGGCCAACATCGACGACGTCGCCAAGGCCGAGAAATGGGACACGCTGCTGCCCCCGGTGGTGGCCGACGTGATGAAGTACAAGGGCAACTACATTGCCGCGCCGGTGAACGTGCACCGCGTGAACTGGCTCTGGGCCAACCCGGAGGCCTTCAAGAAGGCCGGCGCCAAGGTGCCGACCAGCTGGGACGAGTTCTTCGTGGCGGCCGAGGCGCTGAAGAAAGCCGGCATCATTCCCGTCGCCCATGGCGGGCAGAACTGGCAGGACTTCACCACTTTCGAGAGCGTGGCACTGGGCGTCGGCGGCAACGACTTCTACAAGAAGGCGCTGATGCAACTCGATCAGGGCGCGCTCAAAAGCGCGACCATGGAGAAGGTGCTGACCACCTTCAAGAAGGTCAAGGGCTACACCGACAAGAACGCCCCGGGCCGCGACTGGAACCTGGCCACCGCGATGGTGATCAAGGGCGAAGCCGGCATGCAGCTGATGGGCGACTGGGCCAAGGGCGAGTTCGTGGCCGCCGGCAAGGTGCCGGGCAAGGACTTCGTCTGCGCCGCCGCCCCGGGCACGAGCAAGGCCTTCACCTTCAACGTCGACTCGTTCGCGATGTTCAAGCTGAAGAACGACGCCAACGTGAAGGCACAGAAGGACCTGGCCGCCGCCATCATGTCCACCGAGTTCCAGGAGGTGTTCAACCTGAACAAGGGCTCGATCCCGGTGCGCTTGAACATGAACCTGGCCAAGTTCGACGACTGCGCCAAGCTCAGCTCCAAGGACTTCGTCGACACCGCCAAGTCCGGTGGCCTGGTGCCCTCCATCGCCCACGGCATGGCGGTGCCTTCCGCTGCCGCCGGCGCAATGCAGGACGTGGTGAGCCAGTTCTGGAACAGCGACAAGATGAGCGCCAAGGACGCGATGGACAAGCTGGCCTCGGCCGCCAAGTCCAAGTAAGCCAAGTAAGCCAAGCAAGCCAAGTCAAGCGCCGGTCCGGCGAGCCGCTGCCCCGCACGCGGGGGCCGGCTCCCCTCTCCCATCCTTGGGAGAGGGGCTGGGGGTGAGGGCTCTGCCGCACGCAGCGGTGGTGCCCCTCACCCGAGTTGCCCTCACCCCCGACCCCTCTCCCACAAGGGGAGAGGGGAGCCATACCGGGAGCTTCCTGTCATGTCCGCAGTCTCCGCCGCCGCCCCGTCTGCCCGCGCGCGCTTCGAGCACTGGCTGCCGCGCCTCGTCCTGGCGCCCAGCTTCGTGCTCTCCTTCCTCTTCATCTATGGCCTGATCGCCTGGAACGGCTACCTGTCCGTCTCGGCCTCGCGCCTGCTGCCGAACTACGAGTTTGTCGGGCTGGAGCAGTACGGCATCCTGTTCGAGAGCGAGCGCTGGTGGGTGGCACTGAAGAACCTGGCCATCTTCGGCAGCCTGTTCATCGGCGGCGCCATGGCCGTGGGCCTGCTGCTGGCCATCCTGCTGGACCAGAAGATCCGCGCCGAAGGGCTGCTGCGCACCATCTACCTCTACCCGATGGCGCTGAGCTTCATCGTCACCGGCACGGCCTGGAAGTGGATCCTCAACCCGGGTCTGGGCGTCGAGCACCTGATGCAGGGCTGGGGCTTCACGAACTTCAAGTTCGAGTGGCTGATCGACCCGGACATGGCCATCTACACCGTGGTCATCGCGGGCGTCTGGCAGAGCGCGGGCTTTGTGATGGCGCTGTTCCTGGCTGGCCTGCGCGGCATCGACGAGTCGATCATCAAGGCCGCGCAGATCGACGGTGCGAGCCTGCCGCGCATCTACTGGCGCATCCTCATCCCCAGCCTGCGGCCGGTGTTCTTTTCCACGCTGATGGTGCTGGCGCACATCGCCATCAAGAGCTTCGACCTGGTGATGGCGCTCACCGCCGGCGGCCCCGGCTTTGCCACCGACCTGCCTGCCACTTTCATGTACACCATGGCCTTCACCCGCGGCCAGATCGGCCTGGGCGCCGCCTCCGCCACCGTGATGCTGGCCACCGTCGCGGCGATCGTGGTGCCCTACCTGTACTCCGAGCTGCGCGCCAAGCGCTGAAGGCGGGAGAACCACGATGAACTCCAACCTCCTGCACCGCGCCATCCTCTTCGGCCTGCTCGGCCTGTTCGCCCTGTTCTTCCTGCTGCCGCTGTACGTGATGGTGGCCACGTCACTCAAGGACATGGACCAGGTGCGCCTGGGCCACCTGCTGTCCCTGCCCGCCAGCCTGGACTTCACCGCCTGGGGCAAGGCCTGGAACCAGGCCTGCACCGGCACCGACTGCCGCGGCCTGCAGCCCTACTTCTGGAACTCGCTGGCCATGATCGTCCCCGCGGTGGCCATCTCCACCACGCTGGGCGCACTCAACGGCTACATCCTCACCAAGTGGCGCTTCAAGGGCAGCGAGCTGCTGTTCTCTCTGATGCTGTTCGGCGTGTTCATGCCGCTGCAGGTGGTGCTGCTGCCGATGTCGCAGGTGCTGGGCTGGCTGGGCCTGTCCGACAGCATCTGGGGGCTGGTGACGGTGCACGTGCTGATGGGCCTGGCCTCGACCACGCTGTTCTTCCGCAACTACTACATCGGGCTGCCCGATGAGCTGATCAAGGCCGCGATGCTGGACGGCGCCGGCTTCTTCCGCATCTTCTGGCGCATCGTGCTGCCGCTGTCCACGCCGATCCTGGTGGTGACGCTGATCTGGCAGTTCACCAACATCTGGAACGACTTCCTCTTCGGCGTCATCTTCTCCGGCGCCGACAGCAAGCCGATCACGGTGGGCCTGAACAACCTGGCCAACACCTCCAGCTCGGTCAAGGAATACAACGTGGACATGGCCGCGGCCATGATCGCCGCGCTGCCCACGCTGCTCGTCTACGTGGTCGCCGGCAAGTACTTCGTGCGCGGCCTCACCGCCGGCGCAGTGAAAGGTTGAGCAAGAACATGGGCGCTCTCTCCATCCGCAACGTGCGCAAGAGCTTCGGCGACGTGCACATCCTCAAGGGCATCGACCTGGAGATCGAACAGGGTGACTTCCTCATCCTGGTCGGGCCGTCGGGCTGCGGCAAGTCCACGCTGCTGAACATGATCGCGGGACTGGACACGCCCACCGACGGCACGATCCACATCGGCGACCGGGACGTGACCCACGCCTTGCCCAAGGACCGCGACATCGCCATGGTGTTCCAGAGCTACGCGCTCTACCCGAACATGAACGTGGCGCAGAACATCGCCTTCGGCCTGGAGATGCGCAAGGTGCCCCAGGCCGAACGCAACGCCGCGGTGGCCCGCGTGGCCAGGATGCTGCAGATCGAGCACCTGCTCGACCGCAAGCCCGGTGCGCTCTCCGGCGGCCAGCGCCAGCGCGTGGCGATGGGCCGGGCCCTGGCGCGCGACCCTGCGCTGTTCCTGTTCGATGAGCCGCTGTCCAACCTGGACGCCAAGCTGCGGGTGGAGATGCGCGCCGAGATCAAGCGCCTGCACCAGGCCACCCGCACCACCACCGTCTACGTCACCCACGACCAGGTGGAGGCGATGACGCTGGGTGACCACATCGCGGTGATGAAGGACGGCATCCTGCAGCAGTTCGGCAGCCCGCACGACATCTACACCCGGCCCGCCACGCAGTTCGTCGCCGAGTTCATCGGCTCGCCGGCCATGAACCTGGTGTCCGCCAAGGTCACCGGCGGCGGTCTGGCCGCCCACGGCGTGGAGTTGCCGCTGTCTCAGGCGCAGCGCCAGGCCCTGGCGGCAGCCGGCCTGGCCAACGGCGCGGAGGTCAACTACGGCCTGCGCCCGGAGGCACTCAGCCTGGCCGACGCAGGTCTGTCGGCCCACATCACGATGGTCGAGCCCACCGGCCCGGAAACCTATGTGACGCTGGACAGCGCAGTGGGCCACCTGGTGGTGCGCGCCCCCGGCAAGTTCCACCCGATGGTGGGCGATACCGTCAAGCTGGCCTGGAGCACGGAGGACGTGCACCTGTTTGACGCGAAGACACAGAAGCGCATCGGGGACTGAGCGGCATTTCACTCGCACCCAGATCGGTGCACCCTGGAGCAGGGATCGATATTGCGGTTTCTGCCGAATGCGGCAGCAACAGGTCTTGATACGATGGACACAATTTGTTTCGATTGTGGCCATCCATGCGCAGCCTTGCTCCACCTCCTGAAGCCCGGACGGGCCTGACCCGGGCCGTCCCGCTGGCTCTTGCCCTGTCCCTGTCCCTGGCCGCTGTTCTGGCAGGCTGCGGCGCGGACGACCCGCCGGAAGATGAAAACGCCAACGGTGCCTCCGCCACCGGTGCATCCACCAACGGCCGCATGCGGGCACAGGCGGTGGCCCTGCCCGCCCAGGCGCGGTGGTCGGCCCTGACCTCGCTGCCGCTGGTGCCGGTGTCGATGGCCAACCTGCCGGACGGCCGGGTGCTGTTCTGGTCGGCCGAGGAAAAGTTCAGCTTCGGTGCGGCCACCGGGCGCACTTACTTCGCCACCTACAACCCCGCCACTGGGGCGGTCACCGAGCGCACGGTGACGGAGACCGGGCACAACATGTTCTGCCCCGGCACCACCAACCTGGCCGACGGCCGGCTGCTGGTCAACGGGGGCATCAGTGCGTCCGGCACCAGCCTGTTCAACCCGGCCACCGGCACCTGGAGCGCGGCACAGCCGATGAACATCGCTCGCGGCTACCAGGCCAACACGCTGCTGCGCGACGGCTCGGTGCTGACGCTGGGCGGCTCCTGGAGCGGGGGGGTGGGCAACAAGCACGGCGAGGTCTGGACGGCCAGCACCGGCTGGCGCCTGCTGCCGGGGGTGAGCATCGAGCCCTTCCTGTCACCGGACCCGTCGCGCAACTTCGGCGGCGACAGCCACTTCATGCTGCTGCCCGCCGGCAATGGCAAGGTCTTCCATGCCGGGCCGGGCATCAACATGCACTGGATCAGCACCGACGGCAGCGGCCGGGTGGCCGATGCCGGTCCGCGCGGCGATGACGAGTTCAGCGTCAGCGGCAATGCGGTGATGTACGAGCAGGGCAAGATCCTGAAGACCGGCGGCGGCCCGGGCTACGACAGCGTCAATGCCAACGCCAACAGCTACGTCATCGACATCAACGCCGGCGTGCAGGTGCGCAAGCTCTCGCCGATGGCCTACCGCCGCGCCTTCCACAACAGCGTGGTGCTGCCCAACGGGCAGGTGGTGATCATCGGCGGGCAGACCTACGCGGTGGGTTTCTCCGACAACAACTCGGTGCTGGTGCCTGAACTGTGGGACCCGACCACCCAGGCCTTCACCCCCCTGCCCCCGATTTCGGCCCCGCGCAATTACCACAGCGTGGCCATGCTGCTGCCCGATGCCCGGGTGCTTTCGGCCGGCGGCGGCCTCTGCGGTGCCGGCTGTGCGGCCAACCACCCCGACCTGCAGATCCTCACGCCCCACTACCTGCTCAACCCGGATGGCACAGCCGCCACCCGCCCGGTGATCAACTCGGCACCCACCACGCTGCGGTACGGCCAGACCGGCACGGTGACCACCGACAGCGCGGTGACCGCGTTCTCCCTGGTGCGGATGTCCTCCACCACCCACACGGTGGCCAATGACCAGCGACGCCTGGCGCTGAGCTTTCGACCCACCGGCAGCAACAGCTACGAGATCGACCTGCCCACCAACCCCGGCTGGGCGCTGCCGGGTGATTGGATGCTGTTCGCCCTGAACGCCGACGGCGTGCCGTCGGTGGCGAAGATCCTGCGCATCTCGCTGGACGGAGCGGCCACCTTCGCCGCCATCGACGACCCCAGTTCCACCACCGGTGCACCGGTGTCCCTGCAGCCGGCGGTGACCGCCGCCGGCGGCAGTTCCCTGTCGTTTGCCGCCACCGGGCTGCCGCCGGGCCTGAGCGTCAGCGCCTCCAGCGGGGCCATCACCGGCACGCCGAGCGCGGCCGGGCGTTATCTGGTCACGCTGTCGGTCACTTCCACCGGCAGCAACACCGCCACGGTGTCGACGCAGTTCACCTGGGGGGTGCACAGCGCGTCCGACCTGGTGCCAGGCCTGAAGGCCGAGTACTTCGGCAGCAAGGACCTCAGCGGCACGGCGCTGCGCATCGCCACCGAGGCGGTGGATTTCGACTGGTCCACCAACGCCCCGGGCGGCGGCGTGCCGGCCGACAATTTCTCGGTGCGCTGGAGCGGCTGGCTGGAGCCCAGCGTGAGCGGCAACCATGTGATCCAGTCCGAGTCGGACGACGGTGTGCGCGTCTGGGTCAACAACACCCTGGTGATCGACCAATGGGCGGACCGCCCGGCCACCTTGCATAACAGCCCGGCGATTGCGCTGACCGCCGGTCAACGGGTGCCCATTCGCATGGAGTACTACGAGGCGGGTGGCTTTGCGGTGGCACGCCTGCGCTGGTCCCAGCCGGGCAGCAGCAGCTTTGCGGCCATCCCCCTGGCCAACCTGCGCAGCGCCAGCCTGAACAGCAACCGCCCGCCGGTGCTCACAACTCCCGCTGCAGTCACCACCGAGCAGGGCCAGGCCGCCAGCCTGGCCATCTCTGCCAGCGACCCGGACGGCGACCCGTTGAGCTACAGCGCCGCCGGGCTGCCTCCCGGATTGAGCATCGGTCCGGCCACCGGCGTGATCAGCGGCAGCCCCAGCTCGGCGGGCAGCTACAGCGTCACCATCGTGATCGATGACGGCCGGGGCGGCAGCCAGGCCACCCAGTTCAGCTGGACGGTCCTGTCCGCCACCGCGCAGCTCCAGCCGGTGCTGGCCCCTGCCGTCGCCAGCGGCGGCTCGGCCAGCTACACCGCGCAGACCGGCAATGCCGGCAGCTTCACCTACCAGTGGAGCTGGGGGGATGGCAGCGCCGACAGCGCCTGGAGCAGTTCACCCACCGCCAGCCACGTCTACGCCAACCCGGGCACCTACCAGGTCACGCTGAGCGCCCGCACCGCCGACGGCCGCATCACCACCCAGACCTTCTGGCAGGCGGTGCTGGGCAGCACCGGCCAGGCCGGCCGCAGCTCCGGGCCGATCCTGGTGGAGCCGCGCAGCAGCGGCGCCGCCCGGGTGTGGGTGGTCAACCCGGACAACGACTCGGTCTCGGTGTTCGACAGCGCCACGCGCAGCCGCGTGGCCGAGATCCCGGTCGGCAGTGCGCCGCGCAGCCTGGCGCTGGCGCCCAGCGGCCGCATCTGGGTGGTCAACAAGGGCGCTTCGTCGATCTCCATCGTTTCGCCGGACACACTCACGGTGGCGCAGACGGTGGCCCTGCCACGCGCGTCCATGCCCTACGGCATCGTCATCGGAGCCGACGGCGTGGCCTACGTGACACTGGAGGCCACCGGGCAGGTGCTGCGCATCGACGCCAACGGCGCGGCGGGCACACCGGCCAGCGTGGCCCCCAACGTGAGGCACCTGGCACTCAACGCCGCAGGCACGCAGCTGCTGGTGGCGCGTTTCGTGACGCCGCCGCTGCCGGGCGAAGCCACCGCGACCGTGAGCCCCACCGCCAGCACAGGGGCCGAGGTCCGCTTGCTCACCCCCAGCACGCTGGTGCAGCAGCGCAACATCGTGCTGCAGAACAGCACCAAGGCCGACAACACGGTGCAGGGCCGCGGCATCCCCAACTACCTGGGCGCGCCGGTGATCAGCCCGGACGGCCGCAGCGCCTGGGTGCCCTCCAAGCAGGACAACGTCCAGCGCGGCCGGCTGCGCGACGGGCTGGACCTGGACTTCCAGAACACGCTGCGGGCCATCTCCTCCCGCATCGACCTGACCACGCAGGCAGAGGACCTGGCCGGCCGCATCGACCACGACAACTCCGGGCAGGCCAGTGCGGCAGCCTTCCACCCCAACGGGGCCTACCTCTTCGTCGCCCTGGAGGCCAGCCGCCATGTGGCGGTGGTGGATGCGGTGGGCCAACGCGAGCTGTTCCGGGTGGACACCGGCCGCGCGCCGGAAGGCCTGGCGGTGTCGGCCGACGGCCTCACGCTGTACGTCCACAACTTCATGGACCGCAGCGTGGGGGTCTATGACCTCAGCCGCCTGGTGCGCTACGGCGAATCGCTGCTGCCCCTGGCCACCACCATGTCCTCCGTGGCCAGCGAGAAGCTCAGCGCCACGGTGCTGCGCGGCAAGCAGCTGTTCTACGACGCCCGCGACACCCGCCTGTCGCGCGACGCCTACATCTCCTGCGCCGGCTGCCACAACGACGGCGGCCACGACGGGCGCACCTGGGACTTCACCGGCTTTGGCGAAGGCCTGCGCAACACCATCAGCCTGCGCGGCCGGGCGGCGGTACAGGGCCGCCTGCACTGGAGCGCCAACTTCGACGAACTGCAGGATTTCGAGGGCCAGATCCGCAGCCTGGCGCAGGGCAGCGGCCTGATGACGGACGCACAGTTCAACACCGGCACCCGCAGCCAGCCGCTGGGCGACCCCAAGGCTGGCGTGTCCACCGACCTGGACGCGCTGGCCGCCTACGTGGCCTCCCTCAACACCGCCGACCCCACGCCCTACCGCCAGGCGGACGGCAGCCTCACCACCGCGGCGGTGGCCGGCCGCAGTGTCTTTGCGGCGCAGTGCATCAGCTGCCACGGCGGGGCGGACTTCACCGACTCGGCCGGGGGTGCGTTGCGCAACATCGGCACCCTCAAGGCCAGCAGCGGCAACCGACTGGGCGGCGCACTCACCGGCATCGACACGCCCACGCTGCGCGACGTCTGGGCCACCGCGCCCTACCTGCACGACGGCTCGGCCGGCACGGTCGAGGCGGCCATCCAGGCCCACAACGGGTTCACGCCCGGCGCCACCGACCTGGCCAACGTGGCGGCCTTCGTGCGGCAGATCGGGCGCGAGGAGGCGGCCGTGACCGGTGCCTCCGCCACCGCCTCCGCGATCTGGGGCTCCAGCAGCGGCACACCTTTCACCGACCCGGTGGTGGCCAACCAGCAGCTGGTGGGCGTCACGGTGCGCGCGGGGTACTGGATCGACTCCATCCAGGGCCTGGCCACCCCCAGCGACCTGCCGGTGCATGGCGGCACCGGCGGGGCTGGCAGCACCTTCATGCTGCCGGCCGGCGAGTACCTGGTGCGCGTCTTCGGCAAGACCGGCAGCAACCTGCTCAATCCGGCGGTGTCGCAGATCAGCTTCGTCACCAACACCGGACGGGTGTTCGGCCCCTTCGGCGAGGGCCTGGGGCAGGACCCGACCACACCCTTCGACTTCACCGTGCCCGCCGGCAGCCGCATCGTCGGTTTCACCGGCAGTGCCGGCAGCTTCCTCAACGCCATCGGGGTGCTGTATGCCAGCGGTGTGCCGCAGCCGCCCGCCACGCCGTCGTCACCGGTGTACGGCAGCGCCACCGGCACCGCCTTCACCGACAGCGTGGCCAGCGGTCAGGTGATCACCGGGGTGACGGTGCGCGCGGGCTACTGGATCGACAGCATCCAGGCCCAGGCCAGCCCGGCCAACCTGCCGGTGCACGGTGGCAGCGGGGGTGCCGCCTACGGCTTCACCCTGGCCAGTGGAGAGCACCTGGTGCGCATCTACGGCAGGACCGGCTCCAACGCGGTGGCGCCCGCGGTGTCGCAGATCAGCTTCGTCACCAGCAACGGCCGGGTGTTCGGGCCCTACGGGGAAGGCCTCGGGCAGGATCCCACCACCGCCTTCGACTTCGCGGTGCCCGCGGGTGGACGCATCGTCGGCTTCACCGGCCGGGCATCGGACTTCCTCAACGCCATCGGTGTGCTGTACCTGGTGGATGGCTCCAGTGCCACACCCCGGTCCTCCCCGCTGTTCGGCCCGGCCAGCGGCGTGGCCTTCACCGACAGTGTGGTCAGCGGCCAGGCCCTGACCGGAGTCACGCTGCGCAGCGGCTACTGGGTGGACAGCCTGCAGGGGTTGGCCAGCCCAGCCAACCTGGCGGCTCACGGCGGCAACGGGGGCGAGGCGGCCAGCTTCACCCTGCCGGCGGGTGAGTACCTGGTGCGCATCTACGGCAAGACCGGCTCCAACGCGGTGGCCCCTGCCGTGTCGCAGATCAGCTTCGTCACCAACACCGGCCGGGTCTTCGGCCCCTACGCACTCGGCCTGGGGCAGGACCCGACCACCGACTTCGACTTCACCGTGCCGGCGGGCAGTCGCATCGTCGGTTTCACCGGCCGGGCCTCCGAGTTCCTCAATGCCATCGGCGTGTTGTTCCTGCCGTGAGCCGGGCGACCCGACCGCTGCTGCTGGGTCTGGCGGGTCTGGCCGCCACCGCAGGCCTGGCCGCCGCCACCCAGCACTGGCAGGAGCGCGCCCGCTGGCAGGAAGCCGGGCAGGCCTTGTACGAAGGGAGTCGGCCTCTCACCGCCCGTCTGGTCGGCCATGAGCAGGACCTGCCCCCGCAGGCCACCCGCTGCGTCAACTGCCACAGTGGCAGCAGCGCCATCGCTCCGGCGCTGACCCCGGAGCGACTCACGCGCCACCTGCCCCGCCGCGGCGGCCCGCCCTCCCGCTACGACGAAGCCTCCTTCTGCCGCCTGCTGCGCAGCGGCGTGGACCCGGCCTGGGTGCTGCTGCCCCGGGCCATGCCCCGATACACCCTCCCAGATCGAGAGTGTCGGGAGCTCTGGTTGGCACTCAGCACACGATGACCCGATCCGTCCTGCTCCCTTGCCCCGCCGAAGTCGGTCAGCCCGGCCCGGCCACAGGCGCCATCTCGCGCCGCCAGTGGCTGGCCGCCTTCGGAGCGTTGGCCCTGTGCGCCGGCCAGGAGAGCCTGGCCGCCCATGGTGACCTTGGCCCGGTTGAGCCGCGCGTCCTCCCACCCGACCTTGAACTGACCCTGCACGACGGGCGGCGCACCCGGCTGAGCGGCTTGCTGCAGGGTCACATCACCGCGCTGCAGCTGATGTTCACCGCCTGCAGCTCCACCTGCCCGATCCAGGGTGCGATCTTCTCCGCGCTGCAGCAGGCGCTGGCCGGACGGCTCCCGGCTGCCCGGCTGCTGTCGATCAGCCTGGACCCCTTGAACGATCACCCTGCCCAACTGTCGAGCTGGCTGCGAACCCATGGAGCAGGTGCGACCTGGCAAGCCGCCGCCCCACCGGCACGCCATGCCGATGTGATGCTGGATTTTGTGCAGGGCCGCCCCAAAGCCGGGTCGGTGGGTGACCGGCACAACGCCCAGATCTTCCTGTTCGACACCCGAGGCCGACTGGCCTATCGCAGTGCCGAGTTTGCGGCGGCAGCCGACCTCGCGCGCCTCATGCAGCAGCTGGCGGCGCAGCCCGGTTGAACGGGCGTACGGCCCCCGTCCTCTTCTCGCTCCTATTCCTGATCCTGTTCCGCACCTTCTTCCGCGCCCACGTGCTCAGAGCAGCACCACGTCGTACTGCTCCGCACTCATCGATGCCTCGGCCTGCAGCGAAATCGGCTTGCCGATGAACTCCGACAGGCCGGCCAGGTGGGGGCTTTCTTCGTCCAGCAGCATCTCCACCACCGGCGCGGAGGCGATGACGCGGAACTCCCGGGGGTTGAACTGGCGCGCCTCGCGAAGGATCTCGCGCAGGATGTCGTAACACACGCTGCGTGCGGTCTTGACCTGGCCCCGCCCACCGCAGGCGGCGCAGGGTTCGCACAGCATCTGGGCCAGTGACTCGCGGGTGCGCTTGCGGGTCATCTCCACCAGCCCCAGCTGGGTGAAGCCGCTGACGGTGATCTTGGTGCGGTCGCGCGCCAGCTGCTTGCGGAACTCGGCCAGCACCGACTCCTGGTGCTCCGGGCGGGACATGTCGATGAAGTCGACGATGATGATGCCGCCCAGGTTGCGCAGGCGCAGCTGGCGGGCGATCGCCAGCGCGGCCTCCAGGTTGGTCTTGAAGATGGTGTCGTCGAAATTGCGGGCCCCCACGAACCCGCCGGTGTTGACGTCCACGGTGGTGAGCGCCTCGGTCTGGTCCACCACCAGGTAGCCGCCGGACTTGAGGTCGACGCGGCGGGCCAGGGCCTTCTCGACCTCCTGGTCGATGTTGAACAGGTCGAAGATCGGCCGCTCGCCCTTGTAGTGCTGCAGGCGGTTGACAGCGCTCGGGGTGTACTGCTGGCCGAACTCGCGCAGGGCGTCGAAGGTCATGCGCGAGTCGATGCGGATGCTGCCGGTGTGGTCGTTGACCAGGTCCCGCAGCACACGTTGCGCCAGGTTCAGGTCCTCGTGCAGCAGCGCGGCCGAAGGCGACTTCATGGCCAGTGCGCGGATGTGACCCCAGGTCTTGCGCAGGTAAGCGATGTCGTCGCCCAGTTCGGCGTCGCTGGCATCCTCGGCATTGGTGCGCAGGATGAAACCACCGCCACCGCCGCTCTCGCGCGTGCCCACCAGTGCAGCCATGCGCTGGCGCAGCTGGTCGCGCAGCTCGTGCGAACCGATCTTCTGGGAGATGCCGATGTGGTCGTCCTGCGGCAGGTACACCAGCAGCCGCCCGGCAATGCTGATCTGGGTGGACAGCCGCGCGCCCTTGGTGCCGATCGGGTCCTTGATGACCTGGACCACCAGCGACTGGCCTTCAAACACCAGCTTCTCGATCGGTGTGGGCGGCGGAGCGTCGCCGCGGGCTCCGCCCCCCCCTCCACCATGGCGGCCGATCTGGCCCGCCACGTGGACGTCCGCGACGTGCAGGAAGGCGGCACGTTCGAGGCCGATGTCGATGAAGGCGCTCTGCATGCCCGGCAGCACGCGGGCCACCTTGCCGAGGTAGACGTTGCCCACCAGCCCGCGTTCGAGGGTGCGCTCGACATGGAGCTCCTGCACCGCGCCGCTCTCGACGATGGCCACGCGGGTCTCCTGCGGAGTCCAGTTGATGAGGATGTCTTGCATCTTGTGCTTGTGTGGGTTCAGAGCCGCCAGCCGATGCCGCGCAGCAGCTCGGCCGTCTCGTACAGCGGCAGGCCCATGATGCCGGAATAACTGCCCTGGATGGCCTCGATCCAGGCCGCCGCCTCACTCTGGATCGCATAGGCCCCGGCCTTGCCCATGGGCTGGCCGCCGCGGACATAGGCGGTGATCTGCGTATCGGTCAACGGCATGAAGCGCACCCGGGAGCGGCTGAGCAGCAGCCGGCGCTGCTGCAGCCCCGGTCCCCAGGCCAGCGCCACCGCGGTGAGCACCCGGTGCTCCTGGCCGGACAGGCGGCCCAGCGTGCGGCAGGCGTCTTCGGCATCGGCTGGCTTGCCCAGGATGTCGCGCCCCAGCGCCACGGTGGTGTCGGCACAGAGCACCGGTGCCTCGGGCAGGCCGCGCTGCCGATGCCGCTCGCAGGCGGCCTGCAGCTTGGCCAGCGTCACCCGCTGAACATACCGGGCGGGCGGCTCACCGGGGCGGGTGACCTCCAGCGCCTCGGCGTCTTCCTCGTCTCCCGGCAGCAGCAGCTCGTGGCGCACGCCGATCTGCTCAAGCAGCTGGCGCCGCCGCGGACTCTGGGAAGCCAGGTAAAGGTAGGGGCTGCGGGAGGGGTCGTCCATCTTCAGGCCGCAAGGGGAGGCCGCGCAGGCTCACTCCCGGTGGTAGGGATGCCCCACCGTTACCGACCAGGCACGGTAGAGCGCCTCGGCCAGCATCACCCGCACAAAGACATGCGGCAGGGTGAGGTCGGACAGGCGGATCCGCTCATCGGCGGCTTCGCGCAGGGCGGGGTCCAGGCCATCCGGCCCGCCCACCAGCAGCGCCACGTCGCGGCCGTCGCGCTGCCAGGCCAGCAGGCGCTCGGCCAGTTGCGTGGTGGTGAGGTGGCTGCCGCGTTCGTCCAGCACCACCCGGCGGCAGCCGCGCGGCAGGGCGGCCTCCAGCCGCGCACGTTCGGCGGCCATCAGCGCCTCCACCGGTTTGCCATGGCTGCGCGGCTCGGCCTTGACCGCCTTGAGCTCCAGCCGGCAGTCCGGCGGGAAACGTTTGGCGTAGTCCTCATAGGCGGTGTCCGCCCAGGCCGGCAGCTTCTGGCCGACGGCAGCGAGGATCAGTTTCATGCATGGCCTCCCGTGAGCGGCGCCGGTTCAGCACACCGGCAGCGCCCCTTCAGCCTGCCTTGCGACCGGCCGTCTTGCGGGGCGCGGCCTTGGCGGGGCCTTGGCACGCACCGCAGAAGACCGAGGCGTTTTGCGGGCCGGGGCCTTGGCCGCTGCCGTCTTGCGCGCTGCAGGGGCACCCACTACCACCACCGGCAGCTTGGCTTCGGCGGCACGATTCGCTGAGGTCTTGCGCGCCGTGTTCTTGCGCGCCGCGGGTTTGCCAGCAGGCGTTTTTCGGGCAGGCGACTTGACGGGTGCCGCAGCGGCTGGCTTTGCCGCCGCCTTCTTGGCCGGGGCTTTCCGGGCGACCGGCTTTTCGCTGGCTTCGGCCCGGCTGGCGCCGCGTTTGGGCGCACGGGGCTTGCCTGCCGCAGCGGCTTTGCCGGCGGGGATCTCGTCTTCCTCGGCCGATTCGGGCTCAGAGGCCTTGACCAGCCCTCCCTTGGCCGCACCGAGCTTGATGCGGACCGCCTTGCCGCCCCAGATCTCTTCCAGGTGGTAGTACTGGCGGATGGCCGGCTGCATGATGTGCGCCACCGCGGCACCGCAGTCGACGATGATCCACTCGCCGTTGTCCTCACCCTCGACGCTGAGGATCTCGCCCCCCTTGGCCTTCACCGCTTCGCGCACGCTGGAGGCCAGGGCCTTGGTCTGGCGGTTGCTCGTGCCCGAGGCGACGATCACCCGCTCGAACAGCGGTGAGAGGTGCTCTGTGTTGAAGACCACGATGTCCTGGGCCTTCACATCTTCCAGGCCATCGACGATGGCGCGTTGCAGCTTGCGGATGTCCATTCAGCTCCGTCGGGACGTGTTCAGTGGGGTGTGTTGAGAGAATTCAGCCGGCTGCAGCATCGGCGCGCCGGGTTGCAGGGCCGTCATGGTACAGCTCATGCTGAAGGATGTAGTCGGCCACCGCAGGCGCCAAGGCCTGCGGGCCCGTCGGATCCATGGTTTCTCCACCGGCCAGGGCCTGGCGAACCCCGGTCGAGGACAGAGGCACTTCAGGCATGTGCAGCAACTCCAGTCGGTGAGGCTGTTGCGCCAGTGCACCTTCCGCGCGCGGGGCGCGGCCGTCGCGTTCGGCCACGGCCAGGGTCACCTCGCCCAGCAGCTCGGTCCAACGGTGCCAGGTGGGCAGGTTGGCGTACTGGTCCTCGCCCAGGATCAGGAACCACTCGGCAGCGGGTGTGGCGGCCTTCAGCATCTGCACGGTGTCGATCATGTAGCTGGGGCCTTCGCGCTCCAGCTCGCAGCGCTCGAGCCGGTAGCGGGGTTCGTCGGCGATCACCTGCGCCACCATGGCGGCGCGGTGTTGTGCCGATGCCCGTGGGCCGGCCTTCTGCCAGGGTTGGCCCGCCACCACCCAACGCAGCTCATCGAGCTGCAGTTGCTGCAATGCACAGTCAGCCAGTGCGCGATGCCCCAGGTGCACCGGGTCGAAGCTGCCGCCCAGCAGCCCAATTCGACGCAGACTCGGGCGCGGACGCGGACGCGGAGTCATGCCCCCAGCCAGTCCCGCGGTGGGAGGAAGTCGCTGTACAGCCGGGCCTCCGGTGTGCCCGGCTCAGGCGCCCACTGGTAACGCCACTGCACCGCTGGCGGCATGGACATCAGGATCGACTCGGTGCGCCCCCCTGACTGCAGGCCGAACAGCGTGCCGCGGTCCCAGACCAGGTTGAACTCCACATAACGGCCGCGGCGCAAGGCCTGGAACTCCCGCTCGCGTTCACCGTAGGGTGTGGTCCGACGCCGCTGCGCAATCGGCAGCCAGGCGCCCAGGAAGGCACCCCCCACCGAACGCAGCATCTCGAAGCTGCGCTCGGGCCCCAACTCCGCGAAATCGTCGAAGAAGATGCCGCCGACGCCGCGGGCCTCGTTGCGGTGCTTCAGGAAGAAGTACTCGTCGCACCAGCGCTTGAAGCGCGGATGCAGCTGCGCCCCGAAAGGCTGCAGCGCGTCGCGGCAACTGCGGTGAAAGTGCACCGCGTCCTCTTCCACGCCGTAGTAGGGCGTCAGGTCCATGCCGCCGCCGAACCAGCGCACCGTCTGCCCAGCTGCAGGGCCGGTGCTGGGGGTGGCGGCCAGCATGCGCACGTTCATGTGCACCGTGGGCACGTGGGGGTTGCGGGGATGGAACACCAGCGACACGCCCATGGCCTCGAAGGGCGCCCCCGCCAACTCCGGCCGGTGCTGGGTGGCCGAAGGGGGCAGGCTGGCGCCACGCACCTGGGAAAAAGCGCAACCACCGCGCTCCAGCAGCTCGCTGTCTTCGATCAACCGGGTGATGCCGCGTCCCTCCAGCCGTCCTCCGGGAGGCCGCTCCCAGGCGTCGCTCAGGAAGGTCTTACCGTCTTCCCGGCCCACTTCGTCACAGATGCGTTCCTGCAGGCCGAGGAACCAGTCGCGGGCGCCTTCGGTGGTCAGCGGGTTGGGGGGGGTCTGAGGGGTGGAGGTCATGGAAATCGATTCGAACATTCAGGGCGAAACCGCGGATGCCGGTCACCTTCAACGCAGGCGGATGGGTGCGGCCTGCTCCGGCCGGCAGCCCCGCACCCCTTCGAGGAGGGTGGCCATGAGTTGCATGTCCTGTGACTCGTCGCCGCTGGGCAGGAAGAAGTCGTGCAGGCGGATCTCCCGCTTGCCGTAGTCGAAGGCAGCGATGCCGATCGGCACGTTCGCACCCACCGCCACCCGGTAGAAGCCTGACTTCCACCCTGGCACCGCCTTGCGCGTGCCCTCGGGAGCCACCACCAGCCAGCACAGGCGCCCTGTACGGAGGGCGTCGCGCATCTCCTGCACGGTCTGGCCCACCACACCGTGCGCGGCGCTGCGGTCCACCGGGATGCCGCCGATCCAGCGCATGAAGGGCCCCAGGACCGGCACCCGGAACAGGCTGTCCTTGGCCCAATAGCGCACCTGCAGGCCCAGTGCCCACTTGGCCAGCACGGCCAGTGGAAAGTCCCAGTTGGAGGTGTGCGGATACACCGCGATCACACCCTGCCAGGTCGGCAGGCCGCTGAAGTGCAGCTTCCATCCGAACAGCCCCAGCAGGGCACGGGCCAGCCGGCTCTGGGGAAAGACCGGGCCGGCGCAACCGTCCATGGCAAAGGTTGAACGGGGAGCAGGAGGAGAGGGGTCGTTGGTGCTCATCGATGGGCGAGGAAGTGACGCGGCTGCGGGCCGGTCGCCACCCTAATCGATGACCCGTCACACGTCATGACGCGGTGCAGCAGCGCAGCGCGCCGACGGAGCGGCAGAAGCCCGGCCCGAGTCAGCGCTTGATGGCGCGGAAACCGATGTCGCTGCGGAACTGCATGCCTTCGAAGTGAATGCCCTGCACCGCCTGGTAGGCGCGCTGCTGCGCAGTCTTGACCGAGTCGCCCAGCGCGGTGACGCAGAGCACCCGGCCGCCGCTGCTGCGGGTGACACCGTCCTGCGTGGCGGTGCCGGCGTGGAAGACCATGCAGTCCTCCGCCGCTGCAGGCAGGCCGCGGATCACATCGCCCTTGCGCGGCTCACCCGGGTAGCCCCCGGCGGCCAGCACCACACCCAGGGCCACGCGGCGGTCCCAGTCCAGCTCGACCTGGTCCAGCGTGCCATCGGTGGCGTGCAGCAGCACCTCGTAGAGGTCGCTCTTCAGGCGCATCAGGATGGCCTGGGTTTCCGGGTCGCCCATGCGGGTGTTGAACTCCAGCGTGCGCACCTGCCCCTTGGCATCGATCATCAGCCCGGCATACAGGAAGCCGGTGAAGGGAATGCCGTCGCGCGCCATGCCCGCCACCGTCGGGCGGATGATGTCCTGCATCACCCTGGCATGGATGTTGGGCGTCACCACCGGAGCGGGTGAATAGGCGCCCATGCCACCGGTGTTGGGGCCGGTGTCGCCGTCGCCGATGCGCTTGTGGTCCTGGCTGGTGGCCAGCGCCAGGATGTTCTTGCCGTCCACCATGACGATGAAGCTGGCCTCTTCGCCCTGCAGGAACTCCTCGATCACCACCCGGGCACCGCCGGCGTTGTGCTGCACCGCCAGGGCGTTCGACGCATCGCCGCCCAGCATCCAGTCCACCGCATCGTGGGCCTCCTGCAGCGACATCGCCACCACCACACCCTTGCCGGCGGCCAGGCCGTCGGCCTTGATGACGATCGGCGCACCCAGCCGGTCCACATAGGCATGAGCGGCCACGGCGTCGCTGAAGGTCCCGTAGGCGGCCGTGGGGATGCCGTGCCGCTTCATGAAGTCCTTGGCAAAGGCCTTGGAGCTCTCCAGTTGCGCAGCCGCACGGGTCGGGCCGAAGATACGCAGGCCACGCGCGCGGAATTCATCCACCACACCGGCGGACAGCGGCGCCTCCGGGCCGACCACCGTCATCATGATCTTCTCGGCCGCAGCAAAGTCCGCCAGTTCCTGCGGAGTGGACAGCGACAGGTGGACCATCCGGGCGTCCAGCCCCGTGCCGCCATTGCCCGGCGCCACGTACAGCTTCGTCACCCGAGGGGACTGCGCCAGCTTCCACGCCAGCGCGTGCTCACGCCCCCCCGACCCGATCACCAGTACTTTCATGTGTTTGACTCAGCATAGACCGCGCCGCCACCGAACCGACCGGCAGCGCTATTGCGAACAATCAGCATCGTAACCGGACGCTGCAACCCCGGGTGTGACGGGGACGCCCCGGAGCGCCCGCCCCTCTGAGGGAAGCTGTCGTCAACCTGCAACAACCACCCGCGGTGGCTGGGGTCAGTCGCCGATGACCGCGTTGTGATACACCTCCTGGATGTCGTCCAGGTCCTCAATCACGTCGAGCAGCTTCTGCATGCGCGCGGCATCGTCGCCACTCAGGTCGATGGTGTTTTCAGCACGCATCGTCACCTCCGCCAGGGCCGGCGTCAGGCCCGCGGCCTCCAGGGCGTTTTTCACCGCTTCGAAGTCGGTGGGGGCGGTCAGCACCTCGATGGAGCCATCCTCGCCGGTCACCACATCCTCGGCACCGGCCTCCAGGGCAACTTCCATCACCTTGTCTTCGGAAGTGCCCGGCTCGAACACCAGTTGCCCGCAGTGTTGGAACTGGAAAGCCACCGAGCCCTCGGTGCCCAGGTTGCCGCCGTACTTGCTGAAGGCGTGACGCACCTCGGCCACGGTGCGCACCCGGTTGTCGGTCATGGTGTCGACGATGATCGCCGCGCCGCCGATGCCGTAGCCCTCGTAGCGGATTTCCTCGTAGGTGACGCCTTCGAGGTTGCCGGTGGCCTTGTCGATGTTGCGCTTGACCGTGTCGGCCGGCATGTTGGCGGCCTTGGCCTTGTCCACCGCCAGGCGCAGGCGCGGGTTGGCGTTGATGTCACCGCCACCCTGGCGGGCCGCGACCATGATCTCTCGGATGACACGGGTCCAGACCTTGCCGCGCTTCTCGTCCTGGCGGCCTTTGCGATGCTGGATGTTGGCCCACTTGGAATGTCCGGCCATGCTGGCTCCTGATAGGGGGACTGGGGTGCAGCCCCCCGACCGGGGGCGCGGCACCGGGGTCATTGGTTGTGATCCGGGGACTGAGCGCCGCAACCGCATCACGGCGTCGCGGTGTCAGCGGGTTTCTTCGCTAGACTGGCATTCTACTTTTCAGGGCGCACCGCCCCGACGGAAGACCCACGCGGAGAGAACAACGATGGCCGAACCGATCCTGCTCGCCGCCCATGGCGATATCCATTGCCACCTGCTGCCTTCGCTGGCCAACCGCCACGGGCTGATCACCGGCGCCACCGGCACCGGCAAGACCTTCACGCTGCAAAAGCTCGCCGAGAGCTTCTCTGCGCTGGGCATCCCGGTGTTCATGGCCGACATCAAGGGCGACCTCACCGGCATCACCCAGAAGGGCAGCCTGGGCGCCAAGCTGGCCAAGGTGCTGGCCGAGCGCGGGCTGGAGGAACCGCAATGGGCCGCCTGTCCCGCCACGCTCTGGGACGTCTTTGGTGAACAGGGCCACCCGGTGCGCGCCACCGTGTCGGACATGGGGCCGCTGCTGCTGTCGCGCATGCTCAACCTCAACGAGACCCAGCAGGGCGTGCTGTCGCTGGTGTTCAAGATCGCCGACGACAACGGCATGGCGCTGCTGGACCTGAAGGACCTGCGTGCCATGCTGCAGCACGTCGGCGACAACGCCAGCCAGTTCACCACCGAATACGGCAACATCAGCGCCGCCTCGGTGGGAGCGATCCAGCGCGGCCTGCTGCAGATCGAGGAACAGGGCGGCGACCAGTTCTTCGGCGAACCGATGCTCGCCATCGACGACTTCATGCAGACCGTCGACGGCCGCGGGGTGATCAACATCCTGGCCGCGGACAAGCTGATGAACTCGCCCCGGCTGTACGCCACCTTCCTGCTGTGGATGCTGTCGGAGCTGTTCGAGACGCTGCCGGAAGTGGGCGACCTGGACAAGCCCAAGCTGGTGTTCTTCTTCGACGAGGCGCACCTGCTGTTCAAGGACGCGCCGGCGGCGCTGACCGAGCGCATCGAGCTGGTGGTGCGGCTGGTGCGCTCCAAGGGCGTGGGCGTCTACTTCGTGACCCAGAACCCGCTGGACATTCCCGACACCGTGCTGGGCCAGCTGGGCAACCGGGTGCAGCACGCGTTGCGTGCCTTCACGCCGCGCGACCAGAAGGCGGTCAAGTCCGCGGCCGAGACGATGCGCGCCAACCCCGGCCTGGACATCGCCACCGCCATCACCGAACTCGGTGTCGGCGAGGCGCTGGTCAGCCTGCTGGACGAGAAGGGGCGCCCGGGCATCACCCAGCGGGTCTACGTGCTGCCCCCGGGCAGCCAGATCGGGCCCATCGATACCGGGCAGCGCAAGGCATTGATTGCCGGCTCGCTGGTGGCCGGCGTCTATGAGAAGACGGTGGACCGCGAATCCGCCTACGAGATGCTCAAGGGGCGCGCCAGCAACTCCGCCGACGCCGGCACCGCCCTGCGCGAGCAGGCCGGCAAAGGCACGGCCACCGCGCAGGAGGCCGGCAGCGGCGGCGGCGGCCTGATGGGGGGCCTGAGCGATCTGCTGTTCGGCAGCACCGGCCCCCGTGGCGGCCAGCGCGACGGCGTGGCCCAGATGGTGGTGAAGTCGGCCGTGCGCACCGTCGGCTCCGCGGTGGGCCGGGAGATCGTGCGCGGCGTGCTCGGCGGCCTGCTCGGCGGCGGAGGCCGGCGGCGCTGAGGCGCGTCCACCTGCGTTCGTCACAAGTGATCCGGCGGGCCTTGAAGGTCCGCCTTTCTCTGTGGGGGGCTCCCACACCTGCACGCCAGCCGCGCTGAACACACTGCCGTCCACGCCACCGGACAACCCTTCGCGACACGGTGGCGCAGTCTGTCGCATCCGGCTGGCAACCGGCGCCCCCTGAAGGAAGACTGGCTCCATCCCACTCACTGGAGCCCGTCATGCACACCCCCCGTCACCCCGTTGAACTGCGCCGCCGCTCCGCCTGGATCGGCAGCCTGACCCTGGTGCTGGCCACCGCCGGCATTGGTACAACCCTGGTCGGCACCCTGCCGGCAGCTCATGCGGCCGAAGCGCCGGTCGCCACCCAGTCCTCCGCCCACGCTGCCGCCCTGCCCGCCGATCCCGCCCTGCGTGCGGCCATGCAACTGTTCCAGCGCGCCGCCGACGGCGATGCCGGCGCGATCGAGCCCGCTGTGGAAGCCTGGACCCAGTTGTCCAAGGCGCAGCCTGCCGATCCGGTGGGGCTGGCCTACCTCGGCTCGGCCACTTCGATGCAGGCCACCACCACCTGGATGCCCTGGCGCAAGATCGCCCATGCGGAGAATGGCCTGGCACTGCTGGACAAGGCCCTGTCGATGCTGTCCACCTCCACCGAGACTGCCACCGCCGGCCCCTTGCCCGCGGCGTTGGAGGTGCGCTTCACCGCCGCCAGCACCTTCCTGGCCCTGCCGTCGATGTTCAACCGCCAGGCCCGGGGCGACAAGCTGCTGGCCGAGGTGGTGAAGCACCCGTCGCTCGGCACGGCGCCCCTGTCCTTCCGCGGCGCCGTCTGGTTGGCCGCTGGCCGCCACGCCAAGCAAGCCGGGCAGACGGCAGACGCCCGCCGCTGGCTGCAGGAAGTCGTCGCCCAGGGCGCGCCGCAGGCGGCGGCCGCCCAGGCCCTGCTTCGGGAGCTCGGCGCATGACCTCCTCAGCCGCCACCGCCTCCAGCGTGCTGGAGCTGCAGGGCCTGCACAAGACCTACCGCCTGGGTGAACACATCGTCCCGGCCTTGCAGGGCGTGGACCTGCAGCTGCGTGCGAGCGAGATGCTCGCGCTCACCGGTCCCTCCGGCAGCGGCAAGAGCACCCTGTTGAACCTGGCCGGGCTGATCGACCGGGCCGATGCGGGGCGCATCCTCTTTTGCAGCCGCGACGTCACCCGCCTGAACGAGTCCGAAGCCACGCTGCTGCGGCGCGACGCCATCGGCTTCATCTTCCAGGGCTTCAACCTGGTGCCGGTGATGACGGTGGCCGACAACGTGGACTACCCGCTCTTTCTCACCGGCGTGCCCGCCGCCGAGCGCCGCCAGCGGGTGGAGGCCATGTTGCAGGCGGTGGGCCTGGCCGAACACGCCGCGCACCGGCCGGACGCCCTGTCCGGCGGGCAGCGCCAGCGCGTCGCGATCGCCCGGGCGCTGGTGAAACGGCCAGCCCTGGTGATCGCCGACGAGCCCACCGCCAGCCTGGATTCGCACACCGCCGAGCAGGTGCTCGACCTGATGCGCGAGCGCTGCCATGCCGACGGTGTCGCCTTCCTGATCGCCACCCACGACCCCCGTGCCGTCGCCCGATGCGACCGCGTGCTGCACCTGCTGGACGGCAGCGTGCAGCCGCAGTCGGCCCCCATTCTTCCGACCGAAGAGGCCTTCGCATGATCCCCCGCTGGCTCCGCTTCGCCTGGCTCAACACCCTGCGCAACCGCCGCCGTTCGGCGGTCACGGTCACCATCGCAGCGCTGGGCACCGCCGCCCTGCTGCTGGCCGGCGGGTTCGCGCTGTTCACCTACGAGAGCCTGGCCCAGGCCTCCGCCCGCACCACCGGGCACCTGATCGTGGCCACGCCGGCCCAGTTCGAGAAGGATGAGGACACGCCCCTGCAGAACGGCCTGCAGGGCTACGCCGCCCTGCGCGACCGCCTGCTGGCCGACCCGTCGGTGCGCCAGGTGCTGCCCAGGGTGGAGTTCAGCGGCCTGATCAGCAACGGCGACAAGTCGGTGGTGATGGTGGCCGTGGGCATCGCGCCGGACGAGGAGTTCGCCGTGAAGGGGCCCTTCCTCACCGTCACCGCCGGGCAGGTGCTGACCAGCGACGAACGGGGCGCGGTGATGCTGGGCGAAGGCCTGGCGCGCAGCCTGAAGGCGACCCCGGGCAGCTCCCTCACCCTGCTGGCCAGCACCACCGAAGGGGCGCTCAATGCGCTGGACGTCACCGTCAAGGGCGTCGTGTCCACCGGCATTCCGGACATCGACCGCCGCCTGGTCTACACCGACGTGACCACCGCCCAGAAGCTGGTGGTGACCGACCGGGTGTCCAGCCTGGGGCTGTTCCTGGACCGCATGGAGGCCACCGGGCCCACCCGCGAGCGCCTGCAGGCCGCCCTGCCGCAACTGAAGCTGCAGACCTGGGAGGAGCAGGCCGTCTTCTACCGCAGCGTGCGCGAGCTCTACAACCGCATCTTCGGCGCGCTGGGGCTGATCATCGCGGTGATCGTGGTGTTCGTGGTCGGCAACGCCATGGCCATGGCCATCATCGAGCGCACCCGCGAGGTGGGCACGCTGCGCGCGCTGGGCACGCTGCCCGGCCAGCTGATCGGCAGCTTCGCACTGGAGGGGTTGCTGCTCGGCGGCACCGGTGCCGTGCTGGGCGCCCTGCTGTCCCTGGGGGTGACGCTGGCACTGCTGGTCTTCCCGGTGCAGATGCCGCCGCCGCCCGGGCGCAGCGTGGGCTACCCGCTGCAGATCACCGCCGATCCGCAGCTCTACCTGCTCACCCTGGCCGCCATGCTGGCCCTGACCACCCTGGCCTCCGCACTGGTTGCCCGCCGCACCGTGCAGCGCCCGGTGGTGGATGCGCTGGCCCATGTCTGACCCCACCTCTGTTCCCACCGATTCCCTGGAGCACACCATGCAACCGCGCCCCCTGATATGGCTGGCCGTCGGAGTGGCCTTCAAGGCCGCCTTGATCGTTGGTTTCGTCTCCCACGGCAGCGCCCATGCGGCCGAGCCCCCCTCCGTCGCAAGCCTCCTGCAGGCCGCCGATCGCTACCGCACCGGCCAGGACAACCTGCAGGTCGAGACCCGCGTCACCGTGCAGGGACGCGACGGGCAGACCGAGAAGGAACGCCTGTACACCGTCTTCGTCCAATCCCAGCACCGCTCGCTGGTGCTGATGAAGTCCCCCGCCGAGGCCGGCCAGAAGGTGCTGATGCTGGGCGACGACTTCTGGCTGCTGATGCCCGGCAGCCAGCGGCCGCTGCGCATCACCCCCTCCCAGAAGCTGCTCGGCGACGCATCCACCGGGGACATCGCCACCCTCAGCTGGGCGCAGGACTACGACGGCCAGCTGCTGGGCGAAGAGAGCTGCAACGTCGAAGGCAGCAGCACTGCGCGGCCCTGCCTGCACCTCACCCTGCAGGCCAACCGCAAGGGCGTGAGCTACCAGCGCATCGAACTCTGGCTGGGCAAACAGCGCCATGAGCCGCTGCGCGCCGATCTCTACGTGCAGTCCGACAAGCTGGCCAAGCAGGCCCGTTTTGTGTTCGACCGGCCCGCCGCCCCCACCCTGGTCAGTGAGATGCTGCTGCAGGACCAGCTGTCCACCCACAAGCTCACGCGGGTGCAGTACCTGCAGCGCCAGCCCCGTGAGGTGCCCGCGGCCTGGCTGAACCCGATGGCGCTGGTGCGCAACCCGAACCTGGAGTGAGCCGCATGTTGACCTCGCAACGCCAGGCGCCGGCCCACCGGCCCTCGTCCACCCGGTGGATCGCGCTGGCCTGGGTGGCCCTTCAGGGTCTGTCACTGCAGGGCCCCGCCCAGGCACAGAGTCCCTCCGCCGACACCCCAGCCCCGGCCCCAACGGCAGCCTCAACGGCAGCCCCAACGGCAGCGGCAGGAACTGCAGCCGCGTTCACCGCGGACCTGCGCCTGCTGCACCAGCTGCGCCGCGCCAACCGGCTGGGCCCCCTGGCCGAGGCCAACACCCTCCGACCCGGCCTGGCAGGCTCACCTGCCGATGCCGACCAGCTGGAGCTGGACCTGCGCCACCACCGCCGCGAGTGGTCGGCCGACCTGTGGCTGCAGGCAGACCACCCGCAGGGCAGCGCCACGCAGCTGCGCGGCCGCGTGAAGCAGCTGCACCGTTCCGGCGAGTTCGGCTCCACCGCCTGGAGCCTGGGCAAAAAGGTGGTGAGCTGGGACGTGGGCCATGCCTTCCGCCCGAACGACCTGGTGCAGCAGGAACAGCGCCGCAGCCTGGTCGAGGCGCCGCTGGAGGGCCGCGGCGTCGTGCAGCTGGAACGCTTCGGCGCCGAGGATGCGTTGAGCGTGGTCTGGGCCAACCCGGAGCACCTGCAGCGCCGCAGCGACGACCAGCGGCTGGCGGCCGAATCGGCGCTGGACCTGCATGCCTACCGCCATGCGGGTGACCTGGACCTTCACGGGTTCGCCCGCCTGGGCCACCACACCGGCGCCAGCCTGGGCACTGCGGTGGCCTGGGTGGCCGGCGACGAGCTGGAGCTGCATGCCTCCGGGCGCTGGCTGCAACGCCACGACGGCTGGACGATCGCGGACAACGGGGCGCTGTTGGCCAGCCAGAACCCCTGGGCCCTCGCCATGCAAGGCAGCACCCGGCAATGGCTGGTCGGAATGCAATGGACCGGAGTGCAGCGCTGGAGCCTGCTGGCCGAGGCCTGGCACGACGGCACGGCACCCAGCCGCGCCGACTGGCGCACCTGGGCCGACCGCAACCAGGCCCTGACCACCTTCGCGTCCCAGCCTGGCTTGCCAGCCGCCGCCCTGACGGGTGCCGCCGGCAACCTGGCCTGGCAGACCACGCCGCTGGGCGGTGCAAACCTGCACCAGGACAACCTCTTCCTGCGCCTGGCCTGGCAGCCGGAAGGCTGGCTGCTGGCCCTCGACACGCTGTGGCACCCGGCCGACCACGGGCAGATGTGGACAGCTCGCGCGCAGTGGCAGGGAGATCGCTGGCGGCTGGAAGCGGCCTGGCGCAGCGTGGCCGGCCCCGGCGATGCCGTGCTGCGCCAGTTGCCCACCCGGCACAGCGCGACCCTGCTGGCAGTCCGCTCCTTTTGAGCACGCTGCGACACAGCATCAGCCACACCGCCTGACCCTGTTGCGCGCCGGCTTGGCCTGCTGCGTCCTGGCCGGTGCCTTCACGCTGCTGCCCGGACGCTGCCTGGGCGACCTGCTGTGGCACCATGCCCTGGGCCTGCTGTGAGAACCTGTGAACGACCCCACAACGCCCTGCTGATGCCCAAGTTCAACGACGCCTATCGCTCCAGCTTCTGGCAGGCTGCCCGTGCCACTCAGGTCATCTCGTTGACGGTGGCCCTGGTGCTGACTGTGCTGGGCATGCCGCCACTGGTGGCGGTGGTGCACTCGCTGGCCATCGGCAACCTGATCTCGCTGCTCACCCACCTGGGCCGCTGGAGCCTGGCGATGTGGCAGATCCGCCGCAGCGGGGAGTCCACCGCCGCAAGGGAGAACGGTTGGCCGGGCTGGGGGCCGATGGCGGGCGTGATCGTGCTGACGGTGATGATCAGCTACCCCCTGGGCAGCCTGGTCGCCCGCCTGCTGCTGGGCGGCCACGGCATGACGCACGGCCCGGACTGGCTCGCCTCCCCCACCGCGCTGCTGGGGCTGTTCGTGGTGTCGATGATTCCCGCCGTGGCCGGCACCTACTACTTCCAGTCCCGCGCCCGGCTGGCGGCCACCGAGGCCGAGCTGGCCCAGGCGGCCCGCCAGGCTGCCGAGAACCGGCTGGCCCTGCTGCAGAGCCAGCTCGAGCCGCACATGCTGTTCAACACCCTGGCCAACCTCAAGGTGCTGATCAGCCTGGATCCGGCGCGGGCGCAGGTGATGCTCGACCACCTGATCGCCTTCCTGCGCTCCACCCTGCAGGCTTCGCGCCAGATCACGCACCCGTTGTCGGCCGAGTTCGATCGGCTGGACGACTACCTGGCGCTGATGGCGGTGCGCATGGGTGAGCGACTCACCGTGGAGCTGGACCTGCCCCCTGCCCTGGCTGGCCTGCCGGTGCCCAGCCTGCTGCTGCAGCCCCTGGTGGAGAACGCCGTCAAACACGGGCTGGAACCCCAGGTGTGCGGCGGACTGTTGAGGGTGCGGGCCCGGCAGGTGGGTCAGCGGCTGCTGCTGGAGGTGCACGACAGCGGCGCGGGCCTCCCTGCGGCGCAGGCTGCAGCCGGGCCGATTGGCACGGCCTTCGGCCTCACGCAGATTCGCGAACGGCTGGCCACCCTGCACGGCAGCGGCGCCGACCTGAAGCTGCTGTCGCCCGCCCCCTTCGATCCCCCCCAACGCGATGCCGGCCCCGGCACCCTGGCGCTCATCGAGCTGCCCATTCCCACCGTGACTCCCACCCTCCCCGCATGAGCTGCGCTGCGATGTCGCCCCTGCCCCCCTCCCGACCGACCGCCTTGATTGCAGAGGATGAACCCCTTCTGGCCGCGCATCTGCGCCACGAACTGGCCAGCGCCTGGCCGGAGCTGGAGGTGTTGGCGGTCTGCGGCAACGGCCCGCTGGCGCTGGAACGTGCCCTGGCACTGAGGCCCCAGGTCTGCTTCCTGGACATCCGCATGCCGGGCATGACCGGGCTGGAGGTGGCCGAAGCCCTGGCGGAGGACTGGCCGCAGGAGCACGGCTTTCCCGCCCTGGTGTTCGTGACCGCCTACGACCAGTACGCCGTGCAGGCCTTCGACCGTCAGGCGGTGGACTACCTGCTCAAACCGGTGGATGCCACTCGGCTGCGGCGCTGCGTGCAGCGGCTTCAGCAGGGCCAGCCCCCGACTGCATCCACCAGTGCCCTCAATGCCCTCCATGAGGCAGCAGCCGCTGCATCGCCCCCGGCGGATCCGAACCTGACCCGCGCGATGGAGCAGCTGCAGGCCCTGGCCCGCCAACTTGCGCCGCCCGCTGCAGGTGCTGCGCTTGCTCGGCTGGAAGTCGTCCAGGCCCAGATCGGCCAGACGGTGCACCTGGTCCCCGTCGATGAGGTGATCTACTTCGAGGCGGCCGACAAGTACCTGCGGGTGGTCACCGCAGACAAGGAGCACCTCATCCGACTGTCCCTGCGTGAACTGCTCCCGCAGCTCGATGCCCAGCGCTTCTGGCAGATCCACCGCGGCACCGTGGTGCAGGTGCGGGAGGTGACCAGCGCCCAGCGCGACGAAGCAGGACGGTTGCACCTTCACCTGCGCAGGCGGCCGGAGACCTTGGGCGTGAGCCGCCTGTACGCCCACCTCTTCAGGGGCATGTGACCGGCAGGGACGGGCATTGCCCGGCCCTTGGGGGTGCGTTCAGCTCAGGCGCCGCTCGTGCACCAGGCTCTGCAGCAGCGAGAGCTCCTCCAGCACCTCCATCGCAAAACCGCGCCGGCCAGGTCGGTTGCTGATCAGGAGCTCGTCCAGGTAGCCCGCCACCAGCTCGGAGCGACCCCAGATGCGGGAAAACTTGTTGACGATGTGCGGGTGCCGTCGGGCCGTGATCACCGGGCGCACCGCCACCGGCAGCGCCTTGAGCCAACGTTCGGCTTCCGGCTCCAGCCGCTGCTGACTGAACAACGACAGACTTGCGGACGCCCCCACCGGCCCGGCTGGCCGCAAATGCGCCGCGTCCGGCTGGCCGCGGCGTTCGATCATCGGTCGGGCGGGTGCGGCAACCTCTGCCTGCGGCATGCTCGCAGGCTTCGGCAGCTCATCAAGGCCCGCCACTTCGGTGCGAGCAAAGGCCCGTTCGAGAGTGGGGACCGGCTTGCTGTCCATCGCGGCTCCTGAAGTCGCAAAACTGACCGCGATTGTGCCGCGCGTTACGTCCGGTTGCACCGTGGGGTTACCGTTGTTTCCGATCGGGACTGCAAGGTTGTGGCGGAGCAACGCCAATTCCCGCACAGACGGGAGCCTTTTGTCCCCATCCAACGACGGTGAGACCTCTTGCCCCGCGCGGCCATCGCCGGAAGGGGCATCGTCAGACTCCACACTCGCCCGGCGCAGCAAACGCCACGAACCGAGTTGCGCGTACACCGAACCGGCAGCAGCGAGAGTTCCCATCGAGAACCTCCCCCAGGGCGGGAAATGAAAGAACGGATTCATGATCGTTGGCGCATCGCTTGCAGCGGCAGTGTTTCAAAATGTTAGCTCAGGCTGCCGTGATCATTTCCACAACCTACCCGGATCAGGGATCCGCACCGCACCCAACAACCAGGGCCGCACACCCGCCCAATGTTCTCCAACGTTCGCCTTCGCAACGGCGCCCGTCGGACTGTGAGGCGGCTCCTCCGGTCGCCGGGGTCGCCGGGGTCGCCGGAGGCGGCTGGCTACAATGAAATCATCCTGTGGCCATCCCCGGCCAGCCTCACCTTGCACCGTGTTTTCCCCTTCGACGGAAGGCACCTTCTGCCCCCATGAGCAACGCCAGCACCTCCGACGCGGCCAGCGACGCCGCCAAGCCGACGAACTTCCTGCGCGGCATCATCGAGCGCGACCTGGCCGCCGGCACCCATGCCCAGCGCCGCTTCGCCGGTACGCCCGGTGACGCGGCACATCACCAGTCCGGTGCGCTGGACCCGGCGCGCATTCGCACGCGTTTTCCGCCCGAGCCCAACGGCTACCTGCACGTGGGCCACGCCAAGAGCATCTGCCTGAACTTCGGCCTGGCGCGCGACTACGGTGGCGTCTGCCACATGCGTTTTGACGACACCAATCCGGAGAAGGAAGAGCAGGAGTACGTCGACAGCATCCTGGATGCGGTGAAGTGGCTGGGCTTCGGCTGGGACGCCGAGTTCGCGGGCGCCCGTACCAGCCACCTCTACTTCGCCAGCAACTACTTCGACTTCATGTACGCGGCGGCTGAGTTCCTCATCGAGGCCGGCCACGCCTACGTCGATGAGCAGACGCCCGAGCAGATGCGCGCGGCCCGCGGTGACTTCACCACCGCGGGTACCGACAGCCCCTTCCGCTCTCGCACGCCGGCCGAGAACCTGGCGCGCTTTCGCGAGATGCGCGACGGCCAGCATCCGGATGGCGCGATGGTGCTGCGCGCCAGGATCGACATGGCCTCGCCCAACATCAACCTGCGCGACCCGGCCATCTACCGCATCAAGCGCGCCACGCACCACAACACCGGTGACCGCTGGTGCATCTACCCGATGTACACCTATGCGCACCCGATCGAGGATGCGCTGGAGAACATCACCCACAGCATCTGCACGCTGGAGTTCGAGGACCAGCGGCCCTTCTACGACTGGGTGCTGGAGCGCCTGACCGAAAGTCACACCCTGCCCGACGGCCTTGTCGTCGGTGGCCTGCTGGCCCACCCGCTGCCGAAGCAGTACGAGTTCGCCCGGCTCAACCTCACCTACGTCATCACCAGCAAGCGCAAGCTCAAGCAACTGGTGGACGAAGGCATCGTCAGCGGCTGGGACGACCCGCGCATGCCCACCATCGTTGGCCTGCGCCGGCGCGGCTACACGCCCGAGGCGATCCAGCTCTTCGCCGAGCGCATCGGCGTGTCCAAGGCCGACAGCTGGATCGACTACAGCACGCTGGACATCGCGCTGCGCGACGACCTGGAAAACAAGGCCCACCGCGGCATGGCGGTGCTGGACCCGGTCAAGCTGGTGCTGACCAACTGGGACGACGTTTTCCCCCCCATAGAGGGCGCCGGCCACCTGGAGCCCTGCAGCCTGCCGGCGCTGCCGCACGTGGCCGAAGGCCAGGTCGCGCCAGCTGCGCGCCAGTTCACCATCGGCCGGGAGGTCTGGATCGAGCGCGAGGACTTCGAGGAAGTGCCGCCCAAGGGCTACAAGCGCCTCTTCCCCGGCAACAAGGTGCGCCTGAAGGGCGGCTACGTGATCGAGTGCAGCGGCTGCGAGAAGGACCCGGACGGGCGCGTCATCACCGTGCTGGCCACCGTGGTGCCGGACACCAAGAGCGGCACGCCGGGCGCCGACAGCGTCAAGGTCAAGGCCGCCATCACCTGGGTCGGCGTGGCCGATGGCGTGGCTGCAGAAGTGCGCCTGTTCGACCGCCTCTTCACAGAGGCGCAGCCGGACGCGGGCGGGCGTGACTTCAAGGCCAGCCTGAATCCGGACAGCAAACGCACCGTCACCGCCTACGTCGAGCCCAGCCTGGCTTGTGCGCAACCAGACCAGAAGTTCCAGTTCGAGCGCTTTGGCTACTTCGTCGCCGACCGCCTCGACCACGCCCCCGGCCGACCGGTATTCAACCGCATCACCGGTCTGAAGGACGGCTGGTCCAAGTGATCTGACCGCTGACCAGCCCGGCCCCACAGCCCCGGACAGCCAGGGATCGGCGCACACCGATGAACGAGTTTCCGCGCACGCTGAAGATCGTCACCGTCTGGCTGCTGATCCTGCTGGCGGTCTGGCTCGGGGTGAAGTGGTTCCAGAATCGCCAACAACTCAGCCGCTTTGACCACACCGGTGACGAGATTGTGCTGCGCCGCGCCGCGGACGGCCACTTTCACTGGCCCGGGCAGGTCAACGGCATCCCGGTGGACTTTCTGGTGGACACCGGTGCCACCACCACCGCCCTGCCGGCCAGCCTTGCCGCCCGCGCGGGGCTGCCGCGGGGTGCGCTGCTGCAGTCGATGACCGCCGGTGGCACCGTACAGGGCCATGAATCCCGCGCCGAGCTGCAACTGCGCGGCGGTGTCAGCGTGCAGCGCCTGCGTGTTGCGGTGCTGCCGCAGCTGGAGGCGCCGCTGCTGGGCATGGACGTGCTGAGCCGGCTGCATTTCACCCAGGGAAATGGCGTGTTGCGCCTGCGTGCCACGCCACCGTGAAAGCCCGGCAGGCCACCCCGACCTGCCGAAACCTCTGACGCACGCCTGACGCAGTCCGCGCAACGCCACGTTTTGGCCTCAGTATCTCACCTGCCGATCTGATTCGGATCAGGAATCCGGCCCCCTGGAAACCCGGATGAATTTCTAGAATTGACAACCCCAACAGGTATCTCCATCGGGTTGTTTCCGGACCCTTTCCGGGTTCATTCACCAGGTTTCACCATGAGTTCCGACGTCTACCGCCGCATCCAGGCGAGCCCCAAGTTCGCCGAACTGGTCCGTCAGCGCAGCCGCTTCGCCTGGCTGCTGTCGCTGACGGTTCTGGGCCTGTTTTATGGCTTCATCCTGCTGGTGGCCTTCCGCCCGAGCCTGATGAGCGAGAGGCTGTCGGAGGGTTCGATGCTCACGCTGGGCCCTGTCGTGATCCTCTCCATGTTTGTGCTGTTCTGGGTGCTCACCGCCTTGTACGTGCGCCGCGCCAACACCCGCTTTGACGAACTCAACCAGGCCATCCTCAAGGAAGCCGTGAAGGGAGGCCGCTGATGCGCCCGTTCACCTGGCTCCAACGCACGGCCCAGCACGCTGCCGTTGCGCTCGTCACCACACTGGCTGCCACGGCAGCCTGGGCCGGCCCGGCGGTGGAAGCGACTGAAAAGCAGCCGCTGAACCTGCACGCCATCGTGATGTTCCTGGTCTTCGTCGCCGGGACGATGGGCATCACCTACTGGGCCTCCAACCGCACCAAGTCGGCGGCGGACTTCTACACCGCCGGCGGCGGCATCACCGGCTTCCAGAACGGCCTGGCCATTGCCGGTGACTACATGTCCGCGGCCACGCTGCTGGGCCTGACGGCGATGACCTACGCCTCCGGCCTGGACGGCTACATCTACATGATCTGCTTCTTCGTCGGCTGGCCGCTGATCCTGTTCCTGATGGCCGAGCGCCTGCGCAACCTGGGCCGCTTCACCTTTGCCGACATCACCGCCTACCGGCTCGACCAGGGCAAGGTGCGCACCATGGCCTCCATCGGCTCGCTCACCGTGGTGTGCTTCTACCTCATCGCGCAGATGGTGGGCGCCGGCCAGCTGATCAAGCTGCTGTTCGGGCTGGACTACGCCGTGGCCGTGGTGGCCGTGGGCGCCCTGATGATGGTCTACGTCATCAAGGGCGGCATGCTGGCCACCACCTGGGTGCAGATCATCAAGGCCTGCATGCTGCTGGCCGGCGGCACACTGGTGATGCTGCTGGCCATGAGCCAGTTCGGCTTCAGCTACAGCGAGCTGATAGCCAAGGCCTCCGCGGCACACAAGGACGGCTGGAAGATCCTCAGCCCCGGCAAGCTCACCGCCGACCCGGTCACCGCCGTGTCGCTGGCACTGGGCCTGATGTTCGGCACCGCCGGGCTGCCGCACATCCTGATGCGCTTCTTCACCGTCACCGACGCCAAGGAAGCGCGCAAGTCGGTGCTCTACGCCTCAGGCTTCATCGCCTACTTCTTCAACGTCATCTTCCTGATGGGCCTGTGCGCCATCCTGATCGTCGGCCAGAACCCCGAGTTCTTCGAAGGCGGACAGGTCGGCGGCAAGCTGATCGGTGGCGGCAACATGGTGGCCATGCACCTGGCCAAGGCGGTGGGCGGCAACCTGCTGCTGGGCTTCCTGGCTGCGGTGGCCTTTGCCACCATCCTGGCCGTGGTCTCCGGTCTGGCACTGGCCGGCGCCTCGGCGATCTCGCATGACCTCTACGCCCGCGTGATCAAGAAGGGCCAGGCCAACGAACTCGACGAGATGCGCGTGTCGCGCTACGCCACCATCGCGCTGGGCATCGTGGCCGTCGGCCTGGGCATCCTGTTCGAGAAGCAGAACGTCGCCTTCATGGTCGGCCTGGCTTTCGGCATTGCCGCATCGTCCAACTTCCCGGTGCTGATCCTCTCGATGTACTGGAAAGGCCTGACCACCCGCGGCGCGCTGGCGGGCGGCTACGTCGGCCTGTTCACAGCCGTGGCCCTGGTGGTGATGTCCAAGTCGGTGTGGGTGGCGGTTCTGGGCAACCCGGCCCCGCTGTTCGGCTACGACCAGCCGGCCCTGTTCTCGATGCCGCTGGCCTTCTTCGTGTGCTGGATCGTGTCGATCACAGACTCCAGCGCCACCGCGGCGAAGGAAAAAGAAGCCTTCGGCGACCAGTTCGTGCGCGCCCAGACGGGCTACGGCGCGGCCGGGGCGTCCAGCCACTGACACCAGCCGGCCCGGGTGGGGCGCGCCACCAGGCCGCAGTGAAAATCGAGGCGCCTGCAGGCGCCTCGATTGCTTTGGGGGAAACGACCGACGCGAGGGGGTTTGCGTACTCTGCAAACTGAACAACCTGCTGGGCCCGCGGTTGACTTGCGCAGCGCGACGGTCAGGCAGCCTGTTTCAGCGGCACGACAAGAAGCGAATCAGGCTCGAAATCAGCAAGGCCGATGTCGTCGAGCGGGAGCCCGAACGCCTGCGCCTCGCCCTTGATCCGGCTGAGAGCCTGATAGGCCAACAAGCCATCGTACTGCCCTGCCTTGCGCTCGCCTTCCTCCCGCAGCAGCGCAACCACATTGCCCAGGCAGATCAACGCGCCCGCGAGTTGTTCAGATTCCGTGCTCATGCATGTACCCCTTGATGATGTCCGCCTGCTGCCGGAAATCGTGAACTTCGCCGCCCTACTTCGCAACAAGACCGGTCTGATACTCAGGCGAGCACTGCTCCCAAGCCGGTATGACACCCGCAGGATGGCGGATCTTCTCTTCGTGCTCAAGCGCCCGCTGCTCCAATGAATCCATGGACTTCTCCAACTGCTTCCTGCCCAACTTTGGAAGCTGCTTGAGCAGCTTGGCGCCGTCTCCCCCCGCTTTCGCGATCTCGTAGGCTGTGGAGACGGCCGACCTGGACGCCCCCAACGGATCGTTCGGGCGCAGACCTTCTTCGACACCGCTGTCCGGTCGATTCACCATCTGCGCTCTTACGACCAGGATCCGTCAGGAGCAGGGCCCCGCCGATGGCTGCATCACACCCGCTCGGCCACCCAGCCCCGCACACTCGCCAGCGCCGCGGGCAGCCCGGCGGCGTTGGTGCCCCCGGCCATCGCCATGTCCGGCTTGCCGCCGCCCTTGCCGCCCACCTGCTGGGCGACGAAGTTGACCAGCTCGCCGGCCTTGACTTTGCCAATGCTGTCGGCGGTCACGCCCGCGGCGATCTGCACCTTGGCTCCGTCGACTGCGGCCAGCACGATCGCAGCGGTCTTCAGCTTGTTCTTCAGCTGGTCCAGGGTGTTGCGCAGCGTGGCGGCGTCGGCACCGTCCAGTGTGGCCGCCAGCACCTGGATGCCATTCACGTCCACCGCCTGGGCGACCAGCTCGTCCCCCTGGCTGGAGGCCAGCTTGCCCTTGAGCGCGGCGATCTCCTTCTCCAGCGCGCGCACCTGCTCCTGCAGCCCGCCGATGCGGCTGCCCAGCTCGGCCGGGGTGGCCTTGAGCGCACCGGCCACGCCATTCACCGTCGCTTCGAGCGACTGCAGGTAGGTCAGCGCGTTGTCGCCGGTCACCGCCTCGACGCGGCGGATGCCGGCTGCGACGCCGCTCTCGGCCACGATCTTGAACAGGCCGATGTCACCGGTGGCCCGGACGTGTGTGCCGCCGCACAGCTCCTTGGAGCTGCCGATGGTCTGCACCCGCACCGTCTCGCCGTACTTCTCGCCGAAGAGCATCATCGCGCCGCTCTTCTGCGCGTCGTCCAGCGCCATCACCTGCGCCGTGGCTGCTGCGTTGGCGAGGATCTCGGCATTGACGATGGCCTCGACCTGGCGGACCTGCGCGTCGCTCATCGGCGCGTTGTGGGCGAAGTCGAAGCGGGTGCGCTCGGCCGTCACCAGCGAACCCTTCTGCTGCACATGTGCGCCCAACACCTCGCGCAGCGCCTTGTGCATCAGGTGGGTGGCGCTGTGGTTGCGCACGGTCTTGACGCGCTGCTCGGCGTTGACTCGGGCCACAAAACCGTCACCCACCTCCACCTCGCCCTCGACGATGCGGCCATGGTGGCCGTGCACGGCGGCCTGCACCTTGATCGTGTCCTCCACCACCACACGGGCACGGGCATTGCGCAGCTCACCACTGTCGCCGGCCTGGCCGCCGCTCTCGGCGTAGAAGGGCGTGTGGTCCAGCACGATCACCACGTCGTCACCGGCCTGGGCACGCTGCACCGGCGCGCCGTCGATGTAGATCGCGCTGACTTTGCTGTGCTCGCAGACCAGGTGGTCGTAACCGTGGAAGGTGGTGGCCGCACCGCTGTATTCCAGACCGGCCGCCATCTTGAACTTCGCGTGCGCACGGGCCTGCTCGCGCTGGCGGTTCATCGCGGCGTTGAAGCCGGCTTCATCGACCGTCACACCACGCTCGCGGCAGACGTCACCGGTCAGGTCCACCGGGAAGCCATACGTATCGTGCAGCTTGAAAGCCGTCTCTCCATCGATCTGCTTCGAACCGGACTTCTCCAGCGCCGCCAACGCCCCTTCAAGGATCTCCATGCCGTTGTGGATGGTCTGGAAGAAGCGCTCCTCCTCCGCCTTCAGCACCTCGGTGATGCGCGCCATGTCGCGCCGCAGCTCGGGGTAGGCCTCGCCCATCTCGGCGGCCAGCGGCGCGACCAGGGTGTGGAAGAAGGGCTTGCGCGCACCCAGCTTGTAGCCGTGGCGGATGGCGCGGCGGGCGATGCGGCGCAGCACATAGCCGCGACCCTCGTTGCCCGGGATGATGCCGTCGGCCACCGTGAAGGAGCAGGCGCGGATGTGGTCCGCGATCACCTTCAGGCTCGGGCTGTCCTTGTCGCAGCCGGCGGAGCCGTCGGTGACGCCTGCGGCATAGTCCACGGCGTTCTTCGCACCCGCGAGCAGGTACTGGAACAGGTCGATCTCGTAGTTCGAGTGCACATGCTGCAGCACCGCAGCCAGGCGCTCCAGGCCCATGCCGGTGTCCACACTCGGCTTGGGCAGGCGGTGCATCACGCCGTCTTCAGTCCGGTTGAACTGCATGAAGACGTTGTTCCAGATCTCGATGTAGCGGTCGCCGTCCTGCTCGGGCGAGCCCGGGGGGCCGCCGGCCACCTCCGGACCGTGGTCGTAGAAGATCTCCGAGCAGGGGCCGCAGGGGCCGGTGTCGCCCATCATCCAGAAGTTGTCGGACATGTAGCGGGCGCCCTTGTTGTCGCCGATGCGCACGATGCGCTCGGCGGGCAGCCCGATGTCGTTCTTCCAGATGTCGTAGGCCTCGTCGTCCTCCGCATACACCGTCGCCCAGAGCTTGTCGGCGGGCAGCTTGAAGTGCACCGTCAGCAGCTC
>JADJCH010000013.1 GCA_016703325.1 Burkholderiales bacterium
GTGGCCTGGATCGGCACGGCCAGCGCCGCCAGCACCGCCAGGAAAAACAGCCCGCTGCCGCGGAAAGGCAGTTTGGCCAGTGCATAGGCCGCCGGTACGGCCACCAGCAGCTGCACCATCAGAATGCCGCCACAGACCAGCAGGCCATTGAGCATGAAGCGGCCGATCGGCACGGCGCGCAGCACCTCGGCATAGTGGCCCCAGCCGAACCAGCTGCGCGGCCAGGGCAGCCAGGAGGCCTCGAAGATTTCGCTGGGTGAACGCAGCGAGGTCACCAGCATCCAGACGAAGGGTGCCAGCATGACCAGGGCTCCGGCCAGCAGCAGCGCGTGCTGCACCACCCGCCAGGCCGGCGCTCGCCAGGCCAGCGCTCGCCGCGGCTTGGAGTCGATCGCGGCAGCGGTCATGCGTAGTGTGTCCTGCGGTCGAGGGCCCGGGCCTGCAGCGCCGCCAGCACCAGCAGGCCCAGCAGGAACAGCAGCGTCAGCATGGCGGCGTAACCCATCTTGAAGTACTGGAAGCCCTCCAGGTACAGCGCATAGAGCAGCACCTCCGACCCGTTCTTGCCCTGCGTCAGCGCAGCCACGGTGTCGAACACCTTGAAGGCGGTGATGCTGCTGGTGACCAGCACGAACAGCGTGGTGGGGCCCAGCATCGGCCAGGTCACGCGCAGGAAGCGGTCCAGCGGGTGGTCGGCACCGTCCACCGCGGCGGCGTCGTAGAGCTCGCGCGGGATGCTGGACAGCCCCGCCAGGAACAGCACCATGTTGAAGCCCACCATCTGCCACAGGCCGATGGCCGCCAGGGTGGGGATGACCCGCTGCGGATCCGACAGGAAGGCCAGCTCCGGCCCACCCAGTGCCTTGAGGGCGGCCACCACCGGACCCAGCTTCGGGTGCAGCATGAACTGCCAGACCGTGGCCATGGCGATCAGCGAAGAGGTCACCGGCAGGAAATAGGCCACCTCGTACCACGCCCGACTGCGCCCGCGTGCGTGCACCAGCAGCGCCACCCCGAGGCCCAGCAGCACCCCGCCCGGCAGCACCAGGCCCACATAGAGCAGGGTGTTGCGGATGGAACGCAGGAAGACCTCATCGGCCAGGGCGCGCTGCAGGTTGTGCAGGCCCACCCACTGCCACTCGATCGCACCCAGCTCGTAGTCGGTCAGCGCCAGGCCGACCAACATCAGCATCGGCACCAGGTAGAGCCCGACCAGCAGCAGCAACGCCGGCGCGGCAAACAGCCCGCCGGTGAACGCGTTGCGCCGGCGCAGGTGGCCGAGCCCGCCGCGCAACGGCCGCACCGGCACCGACAGGGGCCGCTCGGCGGTGGCGGCAGCCAGGGGCGGCGAGGAGGTCACGGCCGCAGTCATACAGCCTCCGCCACCCGGGCCTCACAGGCCACGCGAGCCCCATCGCCATCGAAGAAATGCAGGTGCTGCGGCGCCAGACCCAGCCGCAGCTCGGCACCCGCGGTCAGGCCGGCCGGCAGTTCATGCGTCATGACGGAGCAGACCAGCGGCTCATCGGCCACCTGCGGCACCTCCACATGGCAGTGCAACTGGGCCCCGTGGTGTTCGACCCGCCGCAGCCGCCCGGGCCATTGCAACGGCGGCCCCTCGGCAGCAGCGCCGCCGTTGGGCTGCAGCCGCAGGTGCTCGCTGCGCACGCCGGCACAGGCGGGCAGCACCCGGGCGCCCCCCTGCCGCGCAGACAGGGCCAGGCGCTGCGTCCCCAGCACCACCCCACCCGCCTGCGAGGGCTGCAGGCGCAGCAGGTTCATCGGCGGGGAGCCGATGAAACGCGCCACCGCGACCGAGTTCGGCTCGTCGTAGAGCTGCCGCGGCGTGCCGATCTGCTGGATGCGGCCCCGCTCCATCACCGCCACCCGGCTGGACAGGCTCATCGCCTCGGTCTGGTCGTGGGTGACGTAGACGAAGGTCGCCCCCAGGCGCTGGTGCAGCTGGGCCAGCTCGTCGCGCACCTCCAGCCGCAGCTGGGCATCGAGGTTCGACAGCGGTTCGTCCATCAGGAACACCGCCGGCCGGCGCACCATCGCACGCGCCAGGGCCACCCGCTGCCGCTGGCCGCCCGAGAGCTGGCCCGGCCGGCGCTGCAGCAGGGCCTGCAGTCCGAGCGTCTGCGCCAGGGCCTGCACCTGCGCATCGATGTCGCGCAGCAGCTCCCGCGTGCCGGGCCAGAACCAGGCCATGCCCGGCTGGCGACGCAGCAACCCGAGCCGGCGCATCACCAGCGGCAGCGCCACGTTCTGCTGCACCGTCATGTGCGGGTACAGCGCGTAGTTCTGGAACACGAAGGCGATGTCCCGGTCGCGCGGACGCAGGCCGTCCACACAGCGCCCGGCGATGTGCACCTGGCCCGCATCGGCTTCCTCGAGCCCAGCGATGCTGCGCAACAGGGTGGACTTGCCGCAACCCGAGGGCCCGAGCAGGGACAGGAACTCGCCGGGTTTGACCCTCAGGTCGATGCCGTCAAGCACCTTCACCGGGCCGAAGGACTTGTGCAGTGTGTGAACCTCAACGCCAGCCGTCATGGGAGCTCGTGGTGCAGGGAGATCCCGTTTGTAAGAGCCGGTGATGTCGGGTCTGTGACGCCCCCGGGTGTGACTCAAGTCACACGCCTGCCATCTCCACATGGCACACGCCCCCGACGCGGACCCTGCAGCCGCCGGTCTCAGTCGGCCAGGTCTGTCGGCAAGGCCGTCCCTTCACGGGGCTGTCACTCGCGCTGCCGAGCATCGACAACGGTCGCAACCTGCCCCGGGTTGCGCCGCTGCGGAACAACCCCATCCACCCAGGAGACCCCTGCCATGCATTCCTACACCCTGCCCCACACCCCCTCAGCCCGGCCCCTGCTCCAGGCGATGGCGGCGCTCGCGCTGTGCGGCCTGTTGCAACCGGCGCATGCGCTGGACATCCTGCTGTGCAACGACGATGGCCTGACCGCCGCCAATCTGCGTGCCCTCCAGCAGCGCCTGGTGGGCGCCGGCCACAGCGTGCTGGTGACCGCACCGGTGGACAACCAGTCCGGCCGGGGCGGCTACATCGCCTTCCTGCAACCGGTGCCGGCCCTCACCGGCAACGAACGCGGCGCCAAGGCCCTCGGTCTGGCTGCGGGCAGCGCCGGCATCGGCAGCGACCCGGCCGATGCCAACGTGCACTACGTCAACGGCACCCCGGTGGCAGCCTGCCTGTACGGCATCGACGTCCAGGCACCGGCGCGCTGGGGCAAGGCTCCGGACTTGGTGATCTCCGGCCCGAACGAAGGCAACAACACCGGCCACATCAACGCCAGCAGCGGCACATTCAACAACCTGATCTACGCCATCAACCGCGGCCTGCCGGCCATTGCAGTGAGCGACGCGGTGAGCAGCCAGGTGACCTGGTCGGACACGCTGCCCCCCACACACCGCGCCTACGAGGTGGCCGACATCGTGCTGCGGCTGGTGGACCAGGTCCTGGTCGGCCGCAAGGCCCACTCGCACGGCAGCCCGTCCGGCCGCAGGCTGCTGCCTCCCGGCCTGGGGCTGAACGTGAACATCCCGGCCTTTCCCGCCGGCAACGGGGCCACGCTGCCCTTTGCACTCACGCACATCGGCCAGGCCACCGCCTATGCCCCGGCCTTCTATGAGCGTCTGTCCGACAGCCCTGTGGCGGTAGCCTACGGCGTCAACTACCCGCTGCCCGGCATCTCGCTGGCCAGCGGCGGCACCGTCCTGCCCAGCGGCAACACCCTGCCCCTGGATGCGTCCAGCCGTTCCGAAGGCAATGTCATCGCCCAAGGCCAGGCGGTGACGATCTCCCCCGTGCAGGGCATGCCCGAGGCGAGCCGGCAGTTCGAAGGTTGGCTGCAGCAGCGGCTGCAACGCCGCTGAACAGTCGGGTAGGCTGGCAGGCGATGCCATGAATCACACCCTGCCACCCATACCCGTCGAGGTGCAGGCCGTCTTCGATGCCTGCCCGGACCGGGCCCGAAGGCGCCTGCTCACGCTGCGTGCCCTCATCTTTGCGACCGCTCAACGAACGGCGGGCGTCGGCCCCCTGGAAGAAGCACTGCGCTGGGGCGAAGCAGCCTACCTGCCGACGCGCACACGCAGCGGCAGCGCCGTGCGGCTGGGATGGCAGCCAACCCGGCCCGAGCAGGTGGTGGTGCTCTTCCACTGCCAGACCGGGCTGGTCGAGCGCTTTCGCACAATGTTTCCGCGCGAGCTGACCTTCGAAGGCCAACGCGCCATCGTGCTGCCGGTGGCGGAGCCCTTTGACGGCGAGGCGCTGTCCTGCTGCATCGCCGCGTCACTGCGCCACCATCTGGACCGCCGGCGCAGTCGCAGCTGACGGGCCCAGGTTCGGACACCTGCGCCTGGCCGGGAACCGGAGGGGACGGTCACACCGCCCCGGCCGGAGCCGACCGTTCAACGCTCCAGAGCACCCTTGCCGGCCAGGATGCGGCTTCGCAGGGCCTCGATGCGGGAGACCCGGGTTTCGGACTTCTTCGCCGAGTTCAGATGAATCACTTGGCTGCGCTGACGGCCTGGCGTCAATGCGTGAAAGGCTTCGGCGAGTTCGACATCGGCCTCCAGCGCGTCGGCCAGTTCCGGCGGCAGCTCGACATCGCGCGGCTCGCGCGGGGGCCGGATGCCCGCTTCCGCATAAGCCATCGCCTCCTTCAGATAGGCCCGCAGCCGCCGCAGACCCTGCGCCCATTGGCGGGCAGAACAGTTCGGGGTGACAAACCGCTCGCAGCGTCCGCATCCCCTGGAGAAGTAGTCTTCGATGTCGGTGATCACCGCCCTCCCTCCACGTCAGGTCGATGCCCTTGAAGCCGGACCGGCCGAACCCGGCCCGCGTGCCGCAACCGGCCACCCTTCAGCCACCGTTCAGCCCGCTGCGCCACCGGCCGCCAGGCGGGCTTCGTTGATCTGCAGCGCGCGGGTGTAGGCCGGGCGGGCCATGACCCGCGCGGCATAGGCCTCGAACACCGGGCGCTTCTCGATCGTGCCGAACATCAGTCCCCAGGTGACACTGGAGCCCACATACACATCGGCGGCCGTGAAGCGTTCACCGCACACGAACGGCCCCTCCCGCAGCCACGATTCCAGGGCGTTGAGCGTGTCGGCGTAGCTGCCGAAGCCCACCATGGCGCCGCGCCCCGGCGGCACCTCCCAGCCCAGCGCCCGGGACACCACGGCCTGTTCCAGCGGGCCAGCGGCAAAAAACAGCCAGCGGAAATAGGCCGACCGCTCGGCGGGCGTCTGCGGCAGCAGCCCCTTGTGGGGAAAGGCATCGGCCAGGTAGGCGCAGATGGCGGCCGCCTCCGTGACCACCACCGCTGCGTGGCGCAAGGCGGGCACCTTGCCCATCGGGTTGACGGCCAGGTAGTCGCTGGCCTTCATGCTGCTGCCGTAGTCCAGCCAGACGGTGTCGTAGGGTTCGCCCAGCTCTTCCATCATCCAGTGGGCGATGCGGCCACGGGACTGGGGGTTTGTGTACAGCGTCAGGTCGGTCATTGCGGTTTCCTGGTAGAGCCCCACGCCGGCGCCGGGGCGTTGCTTCGGCTTGGACGGCGGGAGCATAGGTAGAACCAAGACTCCCGGCAAGACTGCTGCTTCACTCCGCAGTGGTCTGCACCCACTGCGGCGGCGGATCAGTGGACCGCCGCCTCGCCCCCAACCAGGGCCCGGGCATCGTTCACCCGTGCCAGCACCGCCGGTGCAATGACGCGGTGCGCCGGCGTCACCGGCAGCATGTACAGCCGGCCCAGCCGGTTGTGCAGGTGCACCACGGTGCTGATCACCACCCGGTCTGGCTGACCGCCGCCTGCGCTCAGGCGGCGCAGCGAGATCAGCACCCGCAGGTGCCGGTCGTTGTCGCCAACGATCACCTCGTCCTCGTCCTGCGACATCAGCGTGAAGATGCCGACCCGGTCGCCTGGCTGCCAGGCCGCGCCCGCCGGCTTCAATCCGGCGCGCCAGTCCCCGGCGTGGCGCAGGCCGAACCACACCACCACCCGGTTGCGCAGGTCCATCAACCGTTCCACCCAGACGGGCGTGCGCTGCAGCAGCACCAGCAGGTGCTCCATCGCGCTGCGCTGCGGCTGCAGCACCTCCACGACGTAGGCATCCATGAAATCGGCGCCCGCCGTGAAGGTCTGGATGCGACTGGCCAGCGGCAACGCGCAGGCCACCACCTGGGGGGCGGCACGGGGCGGAACGGGGCAGGCGGGGGCGTTTGCAGCAGCGGTCATGGCGTTCTCCAAAGCTCTCCAAGTGGGTGAAAAGGGAATGCGGAAGACGGGATGCAGGTCTGGTCGACTTCAGTCGTCCTCCTGCGCAGCGCGGCGCAGGCGGGCCCGCGCCGCACGGGTGTCGATGCGCCCGCCCAGCCGGGTGAGCAGGTGCATCAGCCCCAGCCAGGCGCGGTCCAGCGACAGCATCTGCGGCGGCAGGTCACCCATCTGCCGGGCCACCGGCGCGCGCCGCTGCGGGCCCAGCGGCAGCGCGAAGCCCTGTGCACCGGCGAAGTCGAAGCGGTCCGCGCGGAACACCTGGGTGGCCCAGTCCAGCACCGGCGCCAGCGTGGGCAGCACCTGCTGCTCGAAGGCGGCCAGGTCGGCGTCTGCTGCAGCCAGGCCCATGCGCCGGTACACCGCCAGCAGCTGCGGTGCGGCGGCCGGCCCGGCCTCGGCCCACAGGCTCCAGCTGCGCGCCAGCGCAGCGGTGAACTCCGTACCCAGCTCGCAGGTGCAGCCGAAGTCCAGCAGCGTCACCCGGCCACCCGGCTCGAACAGGAAGTTGCCCGGGTGCAGGTCCGCATGGATGCGCCGCCCACCGGTGGCCTCCGGCGCGCCGAAGGCGCAGCCGGTGAACCAGTCGAACAGGACCTGGGTCTGCGCGTCGCGGATGGCCTGGGGCGGACCGGCCTGCAGCCAGGCGTCGATGTGGCCGCCCTCGACGAAGTGCTGCGTCAGCACCGTGCGGCCGCTGAACTCCGGCCGCAGCCCCGGCACCTGCAGGCCACCGGGGCCGGCGCAGTCGAACCCGCCGGCGGCCGCCAGTCGCTCGGCGAAGGCGGCCTGCTGCGCCGCTTCGTGGCGGTAGTCCACCTCCTCGGCCAGCTGGCGACACACCGCGTCCAGCGCCCGGTCCACCAGCACCGCGTCCGGCAGGCCCAGGCGCTCCAGGCCGATGCGCTGCATGGCCGCACGCAGCATCGCCAGGTCGCTGTCGATGCTGGCGGCCATGCCCGGATACTGCACCTTCACCGCCAGCGCCGTGCCGTCGGCCAGCCAGGCGCGGTGCACCTGGCCCAGGCTGGCGGCAGCACAGGCCACGGGGTCGAAGCGGGCAAACAGCGCCTGCGGCTCCTGCCCGAAGGCCTGGCGAAAGACCTTGCCCACCAGCGCCCGGTTCAGTGGCGTGGCCTGGTGGGTGGCGCGCGCCAGCTGCCGGCGCACGCCCTCGGGCAGGAAGCCGGGGTCCATGCTCAGCACCTGCGCCAGCTTCAGCGCCGTGCCGCGCAGCTGGTTCATCGCCGCGAAGAGCAGGCGGCCCACCTCGGCCTCCTGCGCCTGCTGGGCCTCCTGCTCCGCCCGGGCCCGCTGCGGGTCCGGCCCTGCCGGCCGGAGCTGGCGCCGCAGCACCCCGGCGCCCACCTGCGCGCCCACCTGCACGGCCGCCTTGCCCACCACCAGCGAGCGGGCGAGCCGGCCGGTGCGGGGTGCGCGGGCGGTGGGATCGCTCACGGTCTCAATCCCCGACGGCGGACGACGCCTTTGGGCCCGCATCCGCCCCGGAGGTCCTCTCCCGCAGGGTTCGGTCCCGCAGGGTCCGGTCCGGCCGGGCCCGCCTTTGCGAAACACCACTGGAGGCAGTGAACAGCGTGGCGAGCTGGCTGCGCAGCAGGAAGCCGCCCAGCTGCACCAGCCGATCGGGCACGCCGGCCTTGAGCAGCGCCACCAGCACCCCCAGCACTTGATCGACCAGCCGGGTGGTGTCGGCCCCTTCAGCCGACTCGTCGTGCAGCCAGTAGGCCACCACGCCGTAGCAGAAGTCCACGTACAGCCCGGCCAGCGGGCGCAGGAAGTCGCTGGCCGGCAGTTCGCCCGCGTCCACCGCGGCCTGCAGGTAGCCCTGCACCTCGTCGCGCAACAGCTCGCGCGCCTGCAGCTGATCGCCCAGCAGCAGCAGCGGAGACTTCTGCAGCAGCGCCCGGGCGATCTCCACGAAGGCCCGGTCCGGCGCCAGCCGCTCCAGCAGCGCGTCGGTCAGGCGCTGCAGGCGGGCATGCAGGTCATAGTCGTCAAACCAGCCGGCCGAGGCCTGCGCATCCGCCACCGCCCGCTGCGCCGCCAGGTCAAAGTAACCCAGCACCAGCCGCTCCTTGGTGGCGAAGTACTTGTAGACGGTGGCGTCCCCGATGCCGGCCGCGCGGGCGATGTCCTTCATCGTCACCGCGTCGTAGCCCTCCTGCGACATCAGCGCCACCGCAGCAGCCAGGATGCGGGTGCGGGTCTCTTCCTGTTGGGCCTTGCTGGTCTTCATGGCGGAGTCGGAGGGGTGAGTGGCGGCGAGAGCCTTCAATTGATACAAACTATCTTTTAATTGGCACTTTTTGTCAATTTATAAGACAAATATCTGCAACACGATCGAGATCACAAACCGATGGTGATCAGGGGGACACACACGATCGGGGCCAGACGACTGGGACGATTGGGGTCTCAAATCCAAACCACACGACCCGCCGAGGACTTGGCAGTTGAGACCCCTGAACCCCTTGAACCTGAAGGAGATGCACAGAAATCAAGCCTCACCTGGGCTTGAAGGAACAGCAACACGGGCCCCGAACAATCCGGAATCGTCCAGCCCCTCCTGACCCTTGCGCCCTCAAGCTGCCACCATGAACGATCACCTGCCCCACGCCCCGGGCCTGCGCCATGACCTCGAACGCCTGGCACTGCTGCAAGATCCGGCACGACGGCGCGCGCTGCGCCTGCTCGGCGGTCTGGCGGCCGGACCGCTGCCGCTGCTGGGCATGGTGGGCTGCGGGGGCGGCGACAGCGACAGCAGCAGCAGCGGCAGCGGGGAGGCCGAATCCTCGGGCAGTACGGTGAGCTCGTGCACGATCGTCCCGTCCGAGACCGCCGGCCCCTATCCGGGCGACGGCACCAACTCCAACAGCAGCGGCGTCGTCAACGTGCTGACGCAGAGCGGCATCGTGCGCAGCGACATCCGCTCGAGCTTCGGCACGATGAGCGGCACCGCAGACGGCGTGCCGCTGACGGTCACGCTCAAGCTGGTCAGCGTCTCGGCCGCCTGTGCCAACCTTGAGGGCTACGCGGTCTACCTGTGGCACTGCACCCGCGAGGGCGGCTACTCACTGTATTCATCGGGCGTGACGGCGCAGAACTACCTGCGCGGAGTCCAGGTCAGCAACGCCAGTGGCGAACTGAGCTTCACCACCGTCTTTCCGGGCTGCTACAGCGGGCGCTGGCCGCACATCCACTTCGAGGTCTTCTCCAGCCTGAGCACCGCCACCAGCGGCAACAGCGATGTGCGCACCTCGCAGCTGGCGCTGCCCGAGTCGGTCTGCCGCAGCGTCTACGGCAGCGCCAGCGGGTACACCAGCAGCCTGACCAACCTCAACGCGATCACGCTGGCCAGCGACAACATCTTCAGCGACGGCTACTCAACGCAGATGGCAACGGTAACGGGCGACCTGACGAACGGTTTTGCCGCGACGCTGACAGTAGGGGTCTGAAGCTGGACCCGCAAGCCCGTCGAAGGGACGTTCCCGACCGGCTCCTCAGTCGATGCGCTCGGCCGCCCTGTAGACGGTGCAACGCCCGCTGCGGACTGGATGGTTGAGACCCCTCAGCCTTGCTTGACCCTTGGTTCTCGGACTCGCTCACTCGGTGAACAACCCCTGATGCCGCCCCTGCCCCAGCTCTTCGTTGAAGGCACGGCCGATCTGCTCGACCACCGGCGCGCAGGCCGTGCGGTCTTCGCAGCGGCTGGACACGGCTTCCAGCACCAGCCGCATCTCCTGGCTGGAACCGAAGTAGACCTTGAGCTCCAGACCGCCCGGGCAGCCCGGCAGCTGCAGACCCTGGCGCAGGTAGGGGTTGGCAGCCGGTGAGCGCTGCGCGCCGAAGCGGCTGACCGCGAACTGCTCGAAGGCATCGGCCAGCGCTGGGGTGGCCGGGCGCAGCAGGTAGGTCATCGTCGGGTGGCGCACCTCGCCGCTGCGGTAGGCGATGCGGATGACCTGCGGCTGCAGCCGGCCGGTGTAGGGCAGCGGCGGTGCCTGGCGGCGTTCGACCAGGCGCTCGACCTCGCGCTCGGGTCCGCCCGGCTCACGCCGCCACTCGTAATAGTGCGACAGCCAGCGCGGCGTGAGGTCCTCCTCCTCATGGAAGCGCTTTTCGCCCGGGCGCAGCCGCAGCCCGTAGGCACGGCCGCTGCGGATGTCCACCACCGACAGGCCGGGAACGTACTCACCGTCCTCCACCAGCGTGACCGACGAGCCCCAGGTGACGTACTGGGTCTGCCCGGGCGACAGCACCAGGGCTCGCATTCCGCCCACGCCCTGCAGCGGCTGGCCCTGCGGCACGTGGTAATCCACCGGATGAACCTGCAGCGTCTTCACGTCCAGCACCGCCTGCGTGGACAGCAACAGCCAGCGCCCGCCGGTCAGCGGCAGCTGGTCCAGCCGCACCCGCTCGATGCCGAAGCTGGCCGGCTCGGTGGGCTGCCCGTCGGCGCCGTCCAGCCACTGGTAGGTGGCCATATCGGTGGTCGGCCGGCCAAGCGAGCGCAGGCTGAGCTGGCCGTTCACCTCGGTGACGAGGTGGAAATCGGTGGTGGACAGCAGCAGCGCCGGCCGAGGTGCGTCCGGCAGGGTGCTGACGCGCCAGAACTGCTCCAGCGTGCGGCTGCCGTGCCGGATCACCACCGGTTGGTCGCGGTACAGCACGCGAAAGCCGGTGACCTCCATCGTCGCGAAGGGGTTTCCCCCCTGGTTTGGGAAGGTGCCGGTGGAGATGCGGCGCGCCTGCCCGACGATGCGGAAGGGGCCGTGCTCCACGCTGATCAGGCTGTCCTTTTCGGCCGGGGGCTTGCTCCTGGAAGCGCCGAACAGGAAGGCCTGCGCCAGTGTGGGCAATGACAAAGCCAGCGCCGTCAGCGCCGTCAGCGCCGTCAGCGCCGTCAGCGCCGTACTCCGACGGTGCAGGTTCATGCTGTCCTCCACTCCACACGGGCCCTCAGACCTTTGCCACCCACACCCTCGGTCAGGCTGGCCTGGCCGCCCAGCAGGCGTGCCGCTTCCTTCACGATGGCCAGCCCCAGGCCAGTGCCGGTACCGGGGCCCGCCGCACGCCCGCGGAAAAAGCGTTCAAAGGCCTGCGCCCGCTCCTCGGCGGGCATGCCGGGCCCGTCGTCCAGCACGTCGATGCGGATGCAACCGCCTTCGCAGCCGAGCTGCAGCTCCACCAGTGCACCGGACGGGCAGTGATTCAGGGCATTGCGCAACAGGTTGTCGAGGATGGAGTGCAGCGCCGGCAATGGCACCGCGGCGTGGCAGTGTTCGGGCGAGACCAGCGCCATCTCGATGCCGCGGGCGTCCGCCAGCGCCGTGAGGTCGATGACGTGCTGGCGGCACAGCGTCACCAGGTCAACCCGCTCGGGGGCGGCCGCGGGGCCGGGCGACTCCAGCCGGGCCAGGTCCAGCAGCTGTTCGACCAGGTGCGATGCCCGTTGCACCGCGCGCTGGATGCCCTGGCGCGCCGCATCGGCGGCGACACCCTCCGGCGCGCTCGACAGCGCATGGGCCTGGGCCGCCACCACAGCGAGGGGGGTGCGCATTTCGTGTGCGGTGTGCTGCAGCAGCACCCGCTCGTGCTCCACATGCTGGCGCGCACGGGCCAGCAGGCCATCGATGGCGCCGACGATGGGCTGCAGCTCGGCATAACGCAGGTCCAGCTGCAAGGGGCTCAGGTCGGCCGCATCGCGCCGGGAGACGGCCGCCACCAGCCGGCGCAGCGGAGCCAGCCCGGTGCGCACCGCCCACCACAGCGGCAGCCCCAGCAGGGGCAGCGCCACCAGGATGGAGGGCAGCAGGCCTGCGCCCAACCAACGCAGCACCTGGGTGTCCTGGACCACTGGCTCCAGCAGCAGGATGCGCCAGCGCGGCGTCTCCTGCAGCCAGGGCCAGTAGGGCCGCTGCTGCACCTGCAGGACGTCCCAGCGCATCTGCTGCGGCGTCCATGCCGGCGCGCCGCTGAGCCCTGCGGAGCGGTACACCACCCGCCCGTCCGGGGTTTGCAGCTGAAAGTGCAGGTCCTCGATGCCCGCCAGGCCGGAGGCGCGCCGCGTGCGGTTGAACTGCAGCTCGGTGGCACGCACGATGGCGGCGGCGACGGTCTCGTCCGCTTCCGCCAAGGCCTCGCCCAGGCCCTGCGCGGCGGACTGCTGCGCCAGGCGGGCGGACACGCCGGCCTTGAACTCGGCATAGTCCAGGGCCACCAGCACCAGCACCACCGCGGCCAGTGCCGCCAGCATTACCTTCAGCAGCCGGCCCTGCAGCGATGCGGTGCGCCTCATGGCCGCAGCTGGTAGCCCACACCGCGCACGGTGCGGATGCGCTCTGCGCCGATCTTGCGGCGCAGGTTGGACAGGTGCACCTCCACGGTGGCGGCATCCACCGGGTCCCCCAGCGGCTCCAGCAGCTGCCCCAGCACCTGCTTGGGCACCACCGCCGTGCTGTCCCGGGCCAGCGCGACCAGCAGCTGGAACTCGCGTGCCGACAGCGTCAGCGGCTCCCCCTTCAACCAGGCCTGATGCGAGCGCGGCGCCAGCGTCAGCTCGCCGAGCTCCCAGAGCTCGCTGGCCTGCTGACGGTGGCGCCGCCACACGGCCCGCACCCGCGAGATCAGCTCCGGGATCTCGAAGGGTTTGACCAGGTAGTCGTCTGCGCCTTCGTCCAGACCTTCCAGCCGGTCGGTCAGCGCCGACCGGGCCGTGATGACGATCACCGGTGTCGTGATGCGCTTCGATCGCCAGTGGCGCAACAGGTCCAGCCCTTCCGCACCGGCCAGGGCCCGGTCCAGCAGCACCAGGTCCACCTCCGGCCCGAGTGCGCCACGCGCATCGGCGGCACGGCGCACCCACTGCGCCGTCATGCCCTCCGCCTTCAAGGCGGCCAGCAGCGCGGGGCCCAGGTCCAGATCGTCTTCGACCAGCAGGATGTGCATCACCGGGCACTGTACCTGCGCCACCTTCGGCAAGTCCAAAGTCCGGAGCTCCCCCGGTCGCGCGCCGGGGCCGGGGGCTGCGCAGCGGCTCGCCGGCCGCATGGCGGCCTTTGGTTTCCCTTTGGCGACTCTTTGGCTTCCCTTTGGCTGCCGCCTCGCACACTGCGGTGCATCCCCACTTCGGAGCGCCTGCATGCCGAGTCTTCTCACCGCCGCCACCCCACCTGCCACCCCCAGCCGCCGGTCGGTGCTGCGCTGGTTCCTGTCCACCGGCCTGGGCCTGGGCCTGGCCGCCTGCGGCAGCGATGGCGAAGATGACGAAACCGCCACCGCCCAGCTGCAGGCCCAGGCCGACGCGGCGGTGGCGGCCGGGCTGGTCGGCCTGGTGCTGGGGGAGCAGTCCAGCTCGGCGAACCGGGTGGTCGTGGCCGGCCGGCGGCGCCTGGGCCAGACCGCGCCGGTGCAGGCCGCAGACCGCTTTGCCATCGGCTCCAACACCAAGGCCATGACCTGCGCGGCCGTCGTGGCAGCGGCCGACCGCGGCGGGCCGGCGCTGAACCTGACGTTGCCCGAGGCCTTTCCCGACTGGGCCGGCGAGATCCTGCCGGCCTACGCCGGAGTGACATTGACGGACCTGCTGCACCACCGCGGTGGACTGCCGGCCTTCAACGGCAGCGGGCCGGAGGAAGAGGCCTTCATTGCCGCAGTCAGCGCCGACCCCGGCCCCCTGCCGGACACGATGGCGGGGCGACGCGCCTACTTCGCACGCTGGCTGCTTGCCCAGGCGCCGGCCGACGGGCTGACGCCGGGCAGCGGCTTTCACTACTCCAACGCCGGCTACGTGCTGGCCGCCGCCATGGTGGAGGCGCACAGCGGCCGCAGCTTCGAATCGCTGTTCGACGAGACGGTGGTTCAGCCGCTCGGGCTGGACGGCCACTGGCGCTCCCCGGTGCCCGGCGCCGGTGACAGCCTGTGGGGCCACGAAGGGGCACAGGGCGCCCTGGCGGTGTGGGAAGGCAGTGCCGACGATGCCAACACCCCCAACATCCAGGTCTGGCAGGACGCCCTCGGCCCCGCCGGCCACTGGGCCTGCAGCGGCGCGGCCTATGCCCGTTGGCTGGACTGGCACCTGCGGGCCCTGCGCGGCGAGGCCACTGCGCTGCCGGCGCGTTACGTGAGCGACCTGCGCGCCGCCTCCGGCGACCGGTACGTGTGGGGCTGGCAGACCCTGGTCACCCCGAACCGCACCCTGCTGTCCCACACTGGCCACGAACCGGGTTTCATGGCCGAAGCCGTGTTCGACCGCAGCGGCGACTTTGCCGTGTTCGGCCTGAGCAACACCGGTCACATGGCCGAAGACGGCAGCAGCTGGGTGCTGGGCCGCATCGACGCGACGCTGGCCGAGGTGCTGAAGCTGCGGAACATCGCTCTGTGATTCAGCGGCACGGGTGGGCCACCCCCGCCTCCAGCGCCGCAGCTCGCGCCAATGCGGCGCCGGCCTACCCTGGGTGCAGAGGCTGGCGGCTCAGCGCCCCTGATCCACCTGACCCACCTGATCCACCAGAAACCGCTCCACCAACCGCACCCAGAACGCCGCTCCCACCGCAACGTTGTCGTCGTGGAAGTCGTAGCCCGGGTGGTGGACCATGCAGGCGCCGGGCGGCGGGAGGGCCGCGCCCTCGTCCGCGGCGGTGCGCTCGCCCCGCTCCCCGTTCCCGATCAGCAGGTAGCTGCCTGGCACCTGTTCCAGCAGGAAGGCAAAGTCCTCGCTGCCGGTCAGCGCCGGGCCCTGCAGCGTCACCTGCTCGGGGCCGAGCAGCTCCAGCGCCACCTGCCGGGCCAGCTCGGTTTCCGCCGGGGTGTTGACCAGCACGCTGTAGCCGCGTTTCCAGGCCACCTCGGCACGCAGACCGTAGCTCTCGGCCTGCGACTGCGCCAGGGTGTGGATGCGCTGCTCCAGCAGCTTGCGCACACCGCGGTCCAGCGCGCGCACGCTCAGCTCCAGCGTTGCCTGGGCCGGGATGACGTTGTGGGCCTGACCAGCATGCAGCGCCCCCACGGTGACCACCGCGGTCTGCTGGGGATCGACGTTGCGCGAGACGATGGTCTGCAGCGCCATCACCAGGCTGGCCGCCGCCACCACCGGGTCGGCCGCGTGCTGGGGCATGGCGCCGTGGCCGCCCACGCCGTGCAGGGTGATGGTGGCGTAGTCGGACGAGGCCATGGCCGCACCCTCGCGCAGCACCAGCCGGCCCTGGGGGATGCCCGGCATGTTGTGCATGGCGAACACGGCATCGCAGGGAAAACGCTGCAGCAGGCCGTCGGCCAGCATGCGCTGGGCGCCGCTGCCGCCGGGCACACCGCCCAGTTCCTCGGCGGGCTGGAAGATCAGGTGCAGCGTGCCGCTGAAGTCGGCCTGCTGCGCCAGCCTTTCAGCCGCGGCCAGCAGCATCGCTGTGTGGCCGTCGTGGCCGCAGGCGTGCATGCGCCCGGCGTGGCGGCTGCGCCAGGGTCGGCCTTCACCTTCGGCCTCCTGGATCGGCAGCGCATCCATGTCCGCGCGCAGACCCAGCGATCGGCTCCCGCCGCCGCGCCGCAGCCTGCCGACCACCCCGGTGCCGCCCACCTCGCGGGTGACTTCATAGCCCCAGGCGGCCAGCCGCTCGGCCACGATGGCGGCGGTGCGCAGCTCGGCAAAACCCAGCTCCGGATGGCGGTGCAGGTCGCGCCGCAGCTCGATGAAGGGCGCCGCCGCCCGGCCCATCTCGGCCAGCAGCACCCCGGCGTCGACGGCGGTGTTCACTGCGCTTCCAGCTTGATGGCCTTGCCGATGCCGCGGAAACGCGCCGTCTGCGCCTCGTATTCCTTCTGCGCGTCCGCTGGGCTCAGCATCGCGGGGATCATGCCGCCCAGGCCCTCCAGCTGCTTGCGCACCTGCTCGTCGCCCATCGCGCTGGCCAGTGCCTTGTTGATCGCCTGCACCACCGGCTCGGGTGTGTCCTTGCGCACGAAGTAGCCGGTCCAGGCGTTGTACGCGAAGTCCTTGTTCTTCACCAGCGCGCTGTCGTTGATGCTGCGGTAGGCCTTGAGCATCGGCACCTCCACCTTGCCGGCCGGCGCCAGTGTGGCGAGGATCTTCAGCCGACCCTGCTCGACCAGCGCCACATCCTTGGCGCCCACCACGATGAAGCTCACGTCCACCTGCCCGCCGGCCAGGTCGGTGGACAGCGGTGCCATGCCCTTGTAGGGCACGTGGGTCATCGGCGCGCCGGCCAGGTGGGCGAAGTGCTCGCCCAGCACGTGGTAGAACGAGCCGACGCCCACGCTGCCGTAGGTCAGCGGTTTGCCCTCGGCAGCCGCCTTCTTGGCCAGCGCGGCCAGCTCGTCGATGTTGCTGGCCGGCAGGTCCTTGCGGGCCAGCACCGCCATCGGGAAGGCGCCGATGATCTGCACCATGCGGAAGTCTTCCGACTTGTACTTCACCGCCTGCAGCGCCAGCGGCGCCAGGATGGTCTCGTTGGGCGAGCCCTGGTAGATCATGTGGCCGTCGGCTGGCAGGCTCAGCACCTTCTGTGCCCCCAGCGCACCGCTGACACCGCCCAGGTTCTCGACGATCACCATCTGCCCCAGCGCCTTGGCCAGCGGCTTCTCCACCGTGCGGGCGATGGCATCGGACAGCCCGCCCGCGGGGTAGGGCACCATCAGGTTGACCGTCTTGCTGGGAAAGGTCTGGGCGGCGGCGGGTGCGGCGGTGGCCAGCAGGGCTGCAGCCATCGAGAGGCCGAACAGGGTCTGGAGGGTGTGGCGCTTGGTCGGTTGCATGGCTTGTCTCCGGGTGGCCGGCCCGTCCTGACAGGCGGGGGCCGGCGCGTTTTTGGAAGACCCATCGTAGGCAGCAGCCCCTTGGGCGTCCAATGCATTTATTCTTCAAAAACGATTCTTCCAACTCATCGTTTTACGGAGGCCGTGATGACCCTGGTCCAGTTGCGACACCTCACCTCCCTGGCGCAGACCGGCTCCTTCCGCCGCTCGGCCGAGGCGCTGTTCCTCACCCAGCCGGCGCTGAGCCGCAGCATCCAGGCGCTGGAGGAGGAGCTGGGCCAGCGCCTGTTCGACCGAATCGGCTGGCGCAGCGAGCTCACCCCCTTCGGCCGGGAGGTGCTGGCGCGCGCCAAGCGCCTGATCACCGAAGCCGAGCACCTGAAGGAGAGCGCAGCACGCCTGCAGACCGGCCAGGCCGGCCGCCTGCGGGTGGGCCTGGGCTCCGGGCCGGGCGCCATCCTCACCGCACCGGTGCTGCGCCACATGGCCACCCACCACCCGGCCGCGCAGGTGGAGTTCGCCCGCGGCCACACCGCGCTGCTGGAGCAGGCCCTGCGCGAGCGCCGGCTGGACGCGCTGGTGGTGGACATCCGCTCGGTCCCCCCCTCGGCCGACCTGCTGGTGCAGCCGCTGGCCGAACTGCGCGGCGCCTTCCTCTGCCGCGCCGGCCACCCCTTGCTGACCCCGGCCGAGGCCGAGACCGAGACCGCCGACGGCGGTGCAGCAGTCACCTTCGACAGCCTGCGCCGCTACCCGATGGCCTCCAGCCCACTGAGCGACGAAATCGGCCGCCTGCTGCTGGAGCGCTACGGCCCCCAGGCCCACCTGGACGACTGCATCACCCTGCGCTGCGAGGACATCGGCACCCTGGTGCAGGTGGTGGCCAGCAGCGACGCCCTGCTGCTGGCGGTGCGCGCTGCCGCGCCGGAGCTGGTGGAGCTGCCCGTCACCCCTGCGCTGGACGCCACCGCCCGCTTCGGCCTGGTGACGCTGGTGGGCCGCTCAGAGCCGCCGCTGCTGGAGGTGCTGCGGGGGTTGATCGGGGAGTTGCTGCGGGATTGACGGCACTTCAAGGCCCGGTTCGGGCGTCTCCTGCCACCGCCGCCCCTGCCAGAACAGCCGGCGGTGGGCCAGGATCTCGTCGCGCAGGCGTTCGTTGTGAATGCCCTGAAGCCACAGCACATCGATCCGGTAGATCAACTCCAGGTCCTCGATGAGGGACTTGAAGCGGCCAAACTGTGCCTCGGTGAAATCCGGTGCATCCACGGCCAGATCGATGTCCGACTCCGGTCGCGCAAAGCCGCGAGCCCGCGAGCCGAAGATCCAGACCCGCTGCGGCTGAGGATCGGCCGCGTCGAACGCCCGCCGCAGCCGCAGCACGATTCCCGCGGCGATGCCGAAGGTCTCGCCCGCCCATGTCGCCGGCGGCAGGGGATCGTCACTCTTCATCTTGACGCAGCCGTTCCAGCATGTCGGTCAAGGCGTCCAGGGCCGTGCGGGTCACGAACCCGGCCAGGGCCCTGGCCTTGTCTTCGTCGTAGGCGTGGCTGATCTCGTTGCGGCCTTCGCGGATCTGCGTCCACAGTTCGGGATCCGTGATCAGGCGGGCTTGAAAGGCGGCCCGCAGCACCGCAGCCGCATAGTCCGGCGGATTCAGCCCCCTGGCTTTCAGCACCACCGCCAGGCTGCGCACCGCCATCTCAAAGGTGAACACGTAGCTCAACAGAATGGAGTCCCGCGACTTCTTGTCGCCGGTATCGGTCTGCACGGCCTCTCGCAGTGCGGCCAGTGCTTTGGCGTACACATCGAGTTGGAGGTGAATGCGCTGTGGGGGAGTCAATCCATCCATGGACATCATCGTACCCCGCTGTCCCAGCCGAGCCTCTCCAACATCCCCCCATGCTCACCCTCGACCAGACCCTCGGCTTCCTGCTGGCCGCCCTGCCGATCACCGCCCCCCCCCCCGGGCCGGGCTGTGGCTGGACCGGGTAGCCGGCATGGTGTTCATCGGTCTGGGGCTGCGGAGGGTGGTGGCACGCTGAGGGGCGGGCACATGCAGGCGCCTCACCGCCGGGGCGTTCAGAAGCAGCGCAGAACGAAGGAAGCCGGATCGATGACCGGGTACTTTCCCGCCAAGGACAACAGACGCTTGTCGCCTGTGACCAGGTGATCCGCCCGGGAAGCCACCAGGGTGCCCAACACGGCCTGATCCCAGGGATCGGTCAGTTCCGACTCCCAGCCGGTGGTCGGTTCGATCAGTTCGGCCTCGAAGGCCAGACAGTCCACCAGATCGGCAATGTCCGCATCGCTGAGCCCGTGGCGGGCTCTCAAACGCGGCAGCACCCGCCGCAGTTCGTCCAGGATGCAATGGCTCAGCACCACCTCCAACTCACCGTGTCGCCATGCGGACACGATGCGCCCCGGCTTGCTGCCCGGGTAGGACAGGCCGGACATCAGGACATTGGTGTCCAGCACGACGCGCGGCAAAGCCATGTCTCAGCGGCCAGGGCTGTGCTCACTGCTGCGTTCGGCCGCGATGGCCGCTTCGATCTCTGCCATCCCCTCTTCTTCGGGAACTCCGGCAAAACCTGCCGACAGGCGACTGGTCAACTCATCGAATCGATCCTGCATGCGGCGGATGCGGCCGAACAGACGCGCATCGACCAGCGCAGCAATCGGCTTGCCGTCCTTGTTGATGACGATGCTGTCGCTGCGGTAATGCACACGGTTGAGCATGTCGCCCAGGTTCTGACGGAAGGCCACTGCACTGGTTTCGGTGATCAAGGGATGCCTCTGTGCTGATAGCTGATCGATATGATCATGCTGATCTCAGCAACGCTCGCGGCAGTTTTTTCCCGTTCGCAGGGGCGCGGAGTTGAGGCACTGAGTGGATCCGGCTTGCGACGGATTCATGCGTCGCCAGTCGCGCGAAGCGCAGCGGGGCAACTGAAATGAAAGCCCTCTTGAACACGCGCCCGTCACATTGAAGAGTTCTTTCATTTGAACTCGGCACATTCAAGTCCGCTTTCATGTGCATCGCATCGCCGGTCACTCTGCGGTTCCGACCCCCGGCACAGACCTGATCGCCCGAACAACCTCCTCCCAACCTCCTCCCGATACGCCCGCCTCCCTGGCACCTCCGCCACACCGCCACACCGACACACGCGCGACAGCCCCAGCCCCCAAGGCAGGATCAGAATCTGCGGTTGGATCCGGCCCTGCGCTCATCTCCTCATCTCCTGAGCGCGCTGGCCGGCGCCGCAGCCTGAGGAGACACAGATGCCCACGAGGAAAAAAGCCGCTGCCCCGGTGCCTGCCGCCGCCCCGACTGCCGGCGGTGGCGGCACAGGCGACAACGCCCTGTTTGCCCTGGCCCGGCAGGTGCGTGGCTGGGCGGACACGGTGGTGGGCCTGGCGGGATCGGCCACCGACCTGGGGCTGAGCCTGGCGCAGACGGCGGTGAAGGATCCGTCCAAGAAGGCCGCGGTGGCCCAGGCCGGGCGGCTGATCCGCCAGTGGCGGGAGGCAGCCGGGCTGACGCTGGAAGAGGTCAGCCAGGCGGTGGGCCTGGGCGACAGCCAGCTGATGACGCAGGCTGAAGGGGGCGTGATCGCCCTGCCCTTCGACGTGGTGCTGCGCCTGGCCGGGGTGCTGGGGCGGCACGACCCGATCCCGGTGCTGATGGGGCTGACGCGGCAGTACTCGCCGGAGCTGTGGTCCTCGCTGGAGGCGCTGGGCATCGGCCGGCTGGCGGTGCAGGGCGCGCGCGAGCGCGAACTGGCCAACATCTACCGCCGCAACGACGCCGCCCGGGAGCTGGACGACGCCCAGTTTGCGGTGCTGCTGGCCTTCACCCGCCAGGCCTTCGAGACCGCGCTGGCGCTGACCGTGCCGGCACCTGCGTTGGCCGAACCTGCACCCACCGCCACAGAGGCTGCGCCGGAGACTGCACCGCGGCCCCGTGCGCCGCGGAAGAAGGCCATCCCCACCGCACCCACTGCACCCACCCCAGACGCCCCCGCCACCCGGCGCGGCCCGGCCCCCCGCAAGGCCTGAAGGAGCCCCGGCATGAAGACCCTCAGCGGCCTGGACGGCGCCTTCCTGCACCTGGAGACCGAGGCCACGCCGATGCATGTGGCCTCGCTGCACCGCTTCGACCCACCGGCCGGCAAGAAGCGCCTGAACTTCCTGGCCGAGATCCGCAAGCAGCTGCGCGACCGCCTGAGCCTGGCACCGGTGCTGACGCGGCGGCTGGCGCCGATGCCGCTGCAGTTCGCCAACCCGGTGTGGATCGAGGACACGGCGGTGGACATCGACCAGCATGTCACCGGCCTGCGGCTGCCGGCACCTGGCGGGCAGCGCGAGCTGGAGGACTGCGTGGCCACGCTGCATGCGCAGCTGCTGGACCGCAGCCGCCCGCTCTGGCAGATCACGGTGATCGACGGCCTGGCCTCCGGCCAGCTGGCCTACTACGTCAAGATCCACCACGCCCTGCTGGACGGCAAAGCCGGGGTGATGCTGGCGCAGGTGCTGTTCGACGCCACGCCTGAGCCTGCACCTTCACCTGCGCCACAGCCACGTCGGCGCGCCTCGCCGCAGGCCGAGCCCCCCGCCCAGGAGGTCGCCGCAGAACCGGCCTCCCCCGGCCTGATGGCGCTGGCCGGCGCGGCGCTGAAACACGACGCCGCGCAGTACATCAAGCTGGTGCGGCACCTGCCGGAGGTGGTGACCACCCTGGCCGGACTGCTGGGCGTGGGCGGTGGGCCCAAGTCCGCCCCCGCAGCCGCCACCCGGGACACCGAAACCCCGGACAAGGCCGCGGCCGGCAAGAAGTTCACCTTCGGCCCGAAGACGGCGCTGAACGTGCCGATCACCGGTGAGCGCAGCTTCGCCGGCCTGTCGCTGCCGTTGGAGGCCATCAAAGCGCTGGCGGCCCGGCACGAGGTCAAGGTCAACGACATCGTGCTGGCACTGTGCAGCGGCACGCTGCGGCGCTACCTGGCCCGGCACGGCGGCATCCCCCGCAAACCGCTGATCGCCACCATGCCGATCTCCCTGCGCGCGGCCGGCAACACCGAGTTCACCACCCAGGCCACCCTGAGCCTGGTCAGCCTGCACAGCCACCTGGCCGATCCGCTGCGGCGGCTGCGCGCCATCCGCGATGCGGCCGGGTCGGTCAAAGCGATGGCGCGCACGGCCCGCAACGTCATCCCCACCGATTTCCCCTCCATCGGCTCGCCCTGGCTGCTGCAGAGCCTGGCGACGCTGTACGGCAAGACCCGCCTGGCCGGCGCCATGCCACCCATCGCCAACGTGGTGATCTCCAACGTGCCCGGCCCCCCCGTGCCGCTGTATGCCGCGGGTGCACGCATGACCGACTACTGGCCCCTGTCCATCACCGAACACGGCGTGGGCCTGAACCTCACCGTGATGAGTTATGCCCACACCATGGGCTTCGGCTTCACCGCCGCGCGCTGCGCGGTGCCGGACGCACGTGAACTCACCAGCGCCCTGATGGAAGCCTTCGAAGAGTTGCAGGCCCTGCCGGTGAAGGCGGCGCCCACCCCGGCGTCTTCCATCGGTGCCACCGGTCCCACCCGCAAGGTGGCCGCGAAGAAGGTGGCAGCCCGGAAGACCCCCGCCGGCAAGGCTGCCGTGAAGAAGGCCCCGGCCCGCAAACCAGCGGCCCCCTGAGAACCGGTGCACCAGCCAGCCCGCCCGATGTCCAGACGAACCGAGACCCCCATGCGCCAACTCAGCCGACACGACGCCGGTTTCCTGTACGCGGACACAGTGCACGCCAACGCCAACGTCACCTTCGTGCAGATCTACGACCCCAGCACCGCACCGGGCGGGGCGGTGCGCTTCAAGAGCATCCTGGCGCACATCCAGGGGCGACTGCACCGCTCGCCGATCTTCCGCAGCAAGCTGCTGCGGGTGCCCTTCGAGCTGGACGAGCCCTACTGGGTGGAGGACGAGTTCTTCGACCTTGAATACCACGTGCGCCACATCGCCCTGCCCAAACCGGGCGACTGGCGGCAGTTCTGCATCCAGGCCTCGCGCATCCACGCCCGCGCGCTGGACCTGAACCGCCCGCTCTGGGAGATCTACGTCATCGAGGGGCTGGACAGCATCACCGACCTGCCGCCGGGCAGCTTCGCCCTGCTGACCAAGATCCACCACGCCGCCATCGACCTGGACAGCCGCAACGAACTGATCGAGCTGCTGCACGACACCCTCCCCCGTCCACCCCGGCCGGCACCGGCCGAACCCTGGTTCCCGGAGCCTGCGCCCGGCCCGCTGACCCTGCTCACCCGCGCCGCCTGGCACCGCGCCCTGTCGCCGCTGTCGCTGTACGCCCCGCTGTGGCGCGCCCTGCCCAAGGCCGCCGCCTTCGCCCGCGACCTGCTGCACCCGCAGCACCTGCTCACCGCCACACGCTTCCACGCGGTGGTGTCGCCGCACCGGGTGTTCGACACGCGGCGCTTCGCCGTCGACGAGTTCGAGTCCATCCGCAGCCTGGTGCCCGGCGCCAGCCTGCAGGATGCCGTGCTGACCGTCTGCGCCGGCGGCCTGCGCCGCTACCTGGAGCTCCACGACGAGCTGCCCGGCAGCGATCTGAGCGCCGACGTCTCCGAGCCCGGAGCCCCCAACAACGCAACGGACCCGTCGCCGGCCCCACCCGCCACCCGCCGCGTCCCGCTGGGCACCACCCTGGCGGATCCGGTCGAGCGCCTGGCCTTCATCCACGCCCATACCTCCGCCCACACCGCCGCCGCCCCCACGCAGGCCACCCAGGCCGCCCGCCAGCTGCCCCCACCCTGCTGCAACCTCACCGTGGTCAGCAGCCCTGTGCAGCCGGTGTACCTGGTCGGTGCCCGCATGACCTACTTCTCCGCCCTGCTGCCAATCGCCGACGGGCTGGGCCTGACCTTCGCCATCAGCCGCTACGACGACCGCATCGTCATCTCCCCCACCTCCTGCCGCGAACTCATGCCCGACCCGCAGGCCTTCACCCAGGGCGTGCGCGACTGCTTCCAGGACCTGCTGGCCCTGGCCCGGCGGGATCCGTCGCTGGCGGCAGGGCCTGCACCTGCCAAGGCCCGGAAGGCCACGAAAACGCCCAGGAAAACGACGGCGAAGGGGCGCCGAGCTGCCGCCGGATCAACCCCCCCTGTCATTCCCGCGAAGGCGGGGATCCAGTAGGCCCCTCGGGATGCCCGCCTGCGCGGGCATGACGGCGGGAGCGCACATTGCGCCGGAAAGTCGTCATCCCGGCTACGTCGTCATCCTCACCGGTTCGTCATCCCCGCCACGTCGTCACCCCGCCACGTCGTCACCCCGCTACTCGTCATCCCCGCCGCGTCGTCATCCCCACTACTCGTCATCCCCGCGCAGGCGGGGATCCAGTAGACCCCTCTGGATGCCCGCCTGCGCGGGCATGACGGTGGAGGCGGGGTCGGGCAACCGATCGACAGCAGTCTCCCTCCCAGCAAGTGCAAGGTACTATTTCCTTACCAGTGGACCCTTCCCAGCATCGCCTTCAGGAGAACTGAGCATGACCATCCTGACCGTCACCGCCAAGGGTCAAGTCACCCTGCGCAAGGAACTGCTGCAACACCTGGGCATCACGCAGGGCCAGAAGATCGAAGTCCTCCCGCTGCCCGATGGGCGGCTGGAAGTCAGGGCAGCCCAGCCCGGCGGCAGCATCGAAGGTTTCATCGGGCTGCTGGCGGGCCGTTCTCCCAAGGTGGCCACCCTTCAGGAAATCAACGAGGCTGCGGCTCAGGGCTGGGCAGGCCGGAAATGAGGATCACGGCCGACACCCAGGTGCCTCGGTATCCGCGTCGCTCCGCTCCTCGTCATCCACGTCATCCCGCTCCACGTCATCCCGCGCAGGCGGGGATCCAGTGGGTCCATCTGGATGCCCGCCTGGGCGGGCATGACGGTCGGGGTATGTGAGAGGCCGGACGCGGAGGCAGAGCCAACGCGGGTGCACCGCAGCGCACCCCGCAACCCAACCCAGGCCGCCCCTCACACCGGCAAGCGCTCGTGCGTCAGCAGCCTGTCACCACTCCGTCCAACAGTCACCCAAGCGCAGAACCAGCAGAAGCAGCAGCAAGCAGGACCGTCAGAACCTTGGCATGGTCGAGCGACAAAGCCCGCAACACCCCGACCCTGGCCCTGCTGCGCATGCAGGCCTTCACACTCACTCCAGCGCAGCCAGGAAACCCATCGGCCGCTCGGCGGACTTGGACTTCAGGGCGGCCAACTGCCGCAGCCTGGCCAGCAGATCGGCTGCGCCCGCAGGCGGGTGCAGGCGGGCGCCCCGCAGCACGGCCGCAAAGTCACCCGGCGCCAGCCTGTCCATGCCGGTCAGGGCCTGGCGGGTGGCGCTGTCCACCTGCAGGCCGAGCTTGCCGGCGGTCTCGGCAAACATGGCCTGCGCCTGCGCCGGGCGCAGGAAGTCCAGCCGGATGCAGGCGTCGAAGCGGCGCATCGCCGCCTCGTCCAGCTGGTCCATCAGATTGGTGGAGGCGATGAAGAGCCCGTCGAAGTCCTCCATCTGCGTGAGCATCTCGTTGACCTGCGTGACCTCCCAGGAGCGCTGCGCGCCGCGCCGGCTGCGCAGGAAGCTGTCGGCCTCGTCCAGCAGCAGCACCGCACCGTCCACCCGGGCCTGGGCGAACATCTCGGCGATGTGGCGCTCCGCCTCCCCCACGTAGGGCGACAGGATGTCCGACACGCGCTTGACCAGCAGCGGCCGGTCCAGCTCGCGCGCCAGGTAGCGGCCGAACTCGGTCTTGCCGGTGCCCGGCGGGCCCCAGAAGCACAGGCGCCCGGCGCCCACACTCAGCAGCCCGTCGCGCAGGCGCTGCAGGTCGCAGTCGGCGTGCAGCCAGTCGAGCCGGTACTCGCCCACCGGGTCGCGCTGGGCACAGGGCAGCGCGGCCGTGCCCAGCGCCAGCAGGGTGTTGTTCATCACCTGAGTCATCACCGCCTGGGGCTGCAGGTCAGGGCTGGCGTCGCAGACCGTCAGACACACCCGCGCGGCGCGCTCCACCACCGCAGGCACCAGGCCTTCGTGGCTGGCTGCAGCGTTGCGCCAGGCTTCCGGCAGCTCCAGGGCGCCCAGGTGGCGCTCCAGCACCCGGCGGCGCACCCGGGCCGGAGGCACATCCAGCTTGAGCACATAGTCGAAGCGGCGCAGGTAGGCCGCGTCGATCGGCCGCAGGTCGTTGGTGACCCAGAAGGTCGGCACCGGGTTGCGCTCCAGCAGGTGGTTCACCCAGCCCTTGATGCCGCTGGCGTTGCCGCCGCGCCGGCCCCGCATCGATTCGTTGAACACGTCCTCCACCTCGTCGAAGAGCAGCAGCTGACGGGCGCCGCCTTCCAGCAGGCCCTGGGCAAAGCGGTAGGACTCGAAGCGCTCCTTGCCGGCCCTCGGCTCACCGCCGGGCAGCTCGCAGGGGATCTCCAGCAGCTTGGCGCCCACCTCCTGCGCCAGGCAGCGCACCAGCTCGGTCTTGCCGGTGCCGGGCCGGCCATGGATCAGCACATTCACGCCGCGCTGCCCCATGCGGCAGACCACGTCCAGGTACTGCGCCAGGATGGTGAAGTCGCGCTCCAGGTGCGCAAAGTCCGCACGCTGCAATTGCGGCGCGGGCGAGGGCACCAGGTTGGCAGCGAACAGGTCGAGCAACTCCTGGTGCTCCAGCATCAGCGCCTCGGCAAAACCATCCAGCAGGTCCACCTTGTTGCTGAACTCGTAGGGCCGGCGGTCGTCGATGGTCAGCAGTGCCGAGCGGCACAGCCGGCTGCGGTCGTCCAGCGCGCGCTGCACCTCGCGCTGCGGGTGGCCCAGGCATTCGGCAAACAGGCGCACCGCTGAGCTGCGCGTCAGCGAGCCGATCATGTCCAGCACCTCCTCCAGCGCCTTGTCCAGGCGCTGGAGCACCGTCAGGTGCAGGATGTCGAGTTCCACCGGGCTGAACTGCAGGTGCTCGGCCACCCGCGCCAGGTTGCCCGACAGCCGGGTGGCCGGCAGCACGGACGGCTGGGCCTCCAGGGCCTGCAGCTGTTTGGCCAGCAGCTTCTGGATGCTGCCCTCCTTGCCGCGCTCCATCTGGGCTTCGGTCAGCCCGAAGTACTTCGCCAGGTGGTGGTCGGAGAAGCGGCATTCCCGCAGGAAGCGGCTGACCCCGTTGCAGCGCAGCAGCGCCCGCAACATCCAGCGGCGGATCAGGGGTTGGTAGGCCTCATCGAGCGGTGTGTCGGCTCGTTCGGAGAATTCTTCGGCGCAGAGGATGTCGTCATCGATCATGACGCCAGTGTCCCGGCCGATGCGACAGCACATGTCGCGTGGCTGCTGCCAGTGCGGTGCTGGTGCCGGTGCTACTGCGGAGTCAACGGCGCATGGCCGTGTCGGCGGACGGGCCTGGGGCGTAGCGCGCCGCCGCGGCAGTCAGACTGGCGGCCACCTCGTCGCGCAGCTCGGCCGGCGCCAGCACCTCCACCGCCGCCGCGCGGCCCAGGATCCACCAGCGCAGCTCCCAGGAGTTCGGCACCGTGGCCTGAACCTCGAAGCGGCCATCGGCCATCGGCTGCATGTGCTGGTCCGGCGCCAGCGGGGTTTCAGTCAGCAACCCGGCCAGCACCGCATCGCAGGCCAGCCTCAGCGCCACCTGCGGCGCCTCGGGCGGCAGGCCGAACTGGCCCTGGCTCCGGCTCAGGGCGGCCTCCAGCGTCAGCCCCTGCGGGTGCTGCACCGGCTCGGGCCGCAGTTCCACCTGCTGGAAGCGGTGCAGCGCGTAAAAACCCGGCGGACCGCCGCTGCCCTGGGTGGCCACCAGGTAGCCAACCGCCCCACGCAGCACCAGCCCCAGCGGGTGCAAGCGGTAGTGGGCCGGCTGCCCGGTGCTGCCGGGTGCATAACGGGCGTCGATCTGCCGGTCGGCCAACAGCGCTTCCGACAGCGAGCGCCGCACCGATCGGCGCACCGCCGGCGCCTGCGCAACCAACCCCGGAGAAATCGCCCGCACCTTGTCCGGCCAGCGCAAGGTGCCGGACTGCGGCCCCAACCGGCCCAGCCGCTGGCGGGCCTGCTCGAACACCGGCACAAAACTGTCCAACAGACTCGCCGGCAGCGCCGCCTGCAGGTGCTGCTCCACCAGCGCCACCATCAACGCCTCCGGCGCACTCATCCCGGTGATGCCGTCGCCCGACGTCGATTTCCACCGCCATCCATGCGGCTTGCTGTCATCTCGCAACTCCAGCGGCAGGTGCTCGCGCAGCATCTGCAAATCCCGCTGCACGGAACGCAGATTCACCGCAAACCCCCGATCCGCCAGAGCCTGTGTCAATTCAGGCGCCGAGGCGTAGCGACGATGGGGAATGGCCTGCAGGAGTTCGAGGAGGCGGGCAAGGGTGTCGTGTTTGGGGCTATGAGGCATTTTCCGATTTGATCCGCTTCACTTCATCGATCCATCCAAAGAAATGTGGATCAGCTTCCCAGCAATGGACCGGCAAGGCAAGAATTTGTTGACCGAACTTGCCAAATAATTTGCCCTTGTCAGCTTTGCCGACATTTGCCTTTGTATACTCAATCCATTTGTACTTGGACTCATCGGAGAATTGTGATTTGTATCTTCTCCAAATATTCCACCACGCCTTCCGAAGTCCGGTGTCGAATAGGTCAATTCCTAATCGATAGTTGTCTGGCTGCATCTCCATGAAAAGACGAACTTGCGCTAATGGGGAAGCAATCGTCGAGAATGGAGGCGCGGAGTCACGACGCGAGGCGCTATGTTGGTGGCACCTTTGATAGCAATCAAAGGTCTCGAGCACTATCAAGTTTGCCATTGGTTCTTCCATCCACGCATAAAACTCGTCAGGGGGACCATAGTCAGCGCCAGGATGCATCGTCATTTTGGCGTGGGCCAGCTCATGGATCAAAACCTTGGCGAACAGGATCGTCAATTCTTCCTCGGTCTTGCAGGATCCAATCATTCGCTCAAGACATAAGCCGATTGCCGGTTTCCGTGAAGTTCCAATTGGGAGCTCATGGCAATAAAATCCCCAGAAATCCATTGACGAACTCGCTCCGACGCGATCAGTCTTGTCCATGCCTTTGGCCGACAAAAGAAATATAGGGATCTCACTGGCAAGCACGGCCAGCGAGTCCTCTGATCTCATCGGCTCGTGCTCACCAAATTCGATCACGTTCTCAGCAAAAGACAGTTGTGCTGGCGTAGGCACATACTTCGAGTCAAGATTGATGATTTTCATATTCGGCATGAAACGACTGGAGCGAGTTCACTCGACCTGTTCAGTAATGCCGGGGCGGTTCTGTTTCTTGAGTTCTTTATTTACATAAGAAATGAAGCGTTTTATATTACTTATGCCCCACTGATTGCATACCGCAATCGTCGAATCCTTCAACGCGATCAGATCCGATGCATTTAGATAGTATCGCTTATAGCCTTTGGTTTCGTAGTATTTTGTCGCATCATCTTCGGACTTGAATACACCAAAGTTTCCTTGGATGTCCTCTTTGAATACATTATTTAGCTGAGCGAACGTGGTCGTTGGATTCCTATGGACATAGTCCCGAACAACTTCTAGAACAAGCCTGCCCTTGGAGTATGAATTTCCGTTGAATACGTACTTCGTATAATCCTTCTTTGAAGGCTTGAACGAAAAGTATCGATCGCTTGTCACATAGACACTTCCATCCGATCCGCGAAAACGCTTGATCACAAGCGCACCGATTGGAATGCTATTCTTAAATAGATAGCCTCCAGCCAACTTCGCTGCGAGATCAGGTGCAATGTCGGAACCGACAAGGACTCCGACCCATTTCTGGTTACCATTCTCAACAATAAGACCAAGTGCTTCTTTATGACTCTCATTAACTATCTGTTCTTTTTTATCGAGATAATCCTCAAGTTGCTTCAAGGCTTTTTCATCAATTTGACCAAGTTTAAGCTCCACCACCCCGATGTACGTTTGGGAGTACGTAACAAGAAGATCAATCCGACCATCTTTATTACAGCTAGTTCGACCTTCTTTAACACCCAGCTCCATATCAATTATTTCAACCCCTGAGAACGCGTCATCGTCCAGTTCCAGGATGTTCTCGTTTTCGGCCAGATACGCTTCCATGGCAAGCTCACGTGGAAATGGAAAGGGATCAAGTACGAGGGAATTGGCCGTCATATGCCGGTAGATCTTCATCGAATTTCTCCTGTATCAAAGAATGGAAGCAAAACTATCTGCCGCACTCACCACTTGCAGATCATGCGGCTCGAAGTTCCACCCCTGCCAAACCATCACCATCGCCAACGTATCCAACTCGCAATACCTCAGCAGCGCTTGCCGCAGTTGTTCGCGTTCCAGCGCGGGTGAATCTTCGAACTGCATGCGTGCCCAGGCGGTGGTTGCACTGCCGCCTTCGGCCAGTTCCTGGTCTTCGTCCACCTCCAGCGCTGCCAGAACTTCGGCCGGCAGGTCGTTGAAGACGGGTGGGAGGAGGTCGTAGGGGTTGGCGGGTTGGCCGTCGGGCCCGGGGCGCCACCAGGACCAGTCGGTGAAGTTGCGGCTCGGGATGCCGCTGGCGGCGCCGTAGATGGGCGGGCTGTAGCGCTCGCGCAGGAAGGGGGAGGCGGCCATCACCGCCGGCAGCACCTTCTTGATGGAGGAGCTGCCCCGCGTGGCCGGGTGGAAGAAGGCGCGGCGGGCCAGCACGCACAGGTCCACCATCGCGCGACGGCCCTGGTGGACGATCTGGCCGTTCTCCTTCACGGTGATCAAGTCGCGCAGGAAGGCGCAGAGTGCGTCCCGGTCGGGCGGTGGTGGCTCGCTGTCCTCCAGCTCGCGCAGCAGGTCGCGCAGGGTGGTGTTCTCGTGCGGGCTCCACATGAACACCGTGCCTTCTTCACCCAGGCTGGCCTGGAGGGCGCGGACAAAGGCCAGGTTGGGGCACAGACCCGGTTCCAGGCTGAGGAACTCGCCGACGTGGGCGACGCTGCCGTCGCGCTCCATGCGGTGGTGCGAGAACTGGAAGGCGATGTTGCCGTAGGGCCGCTGCCCGGCGAAGAAGGGGATGGCGACGCGGGCAGTCTCGAAGTCGATGAAGTGCAGCGGCCAGCTCCAGCCGGCCATTTCCCGGCGCAGCAGCTCCCGGTCCAGGTAGAAGGCCCCGCCGCCGGGCCACTGGCCGCTCACCTGCATCCACTGGCGCTGGCGGGGGGTGAGGCCCTCCGCGCCCGGCTCGCCCACAGCGCCCAGCTCATCCAGCTCGGCCGAGGTCACGCCGATGTCCTCCTCGTGCACCTGGCTCAGTCGCCGCACGCCCAGGTCGATCAGCGCCTGCTTGCGGCGGAAGTTCCACAGGTCCAGCACCGTGCCGGCGTCGAGGGTGGCGCGGTCGCAGGCCAGCGCCTCGCCCCAGCAGCTGTGGAAACCGCTGAGCAGCGGGCCCTGCGCCGGGGCACGGAACTCGCACCGCCCGCATTGCGCCCCGATGGCCGGGGCGATCCTGCGGTCGGCCTGGTAGGACTCGGCCCAGCCGCGGATGACCTCATCGAACGGACCGTCGAAGCCCGGCGCCTTCAGCGGCCCGGACAGGATCTCATCGACATAGGCGTCGACACAGGTCCGGGTCAGCAGCGGCGCGCCGATCGACCCGGCATCGCTGCCCTCTGCCACCTGCACCCCGGGCCGCTCCCGGGGCTCCCCAAAGCGGCGTCGGATCTTGAAACGCTGGTTCAGCCCGGCCACGCTGCAGCGCTGCTCGGTGTCGGCCAGCATCAGGTGGCTGCGGATGCACCAACCGGGAAAGGCCAGCTCCAGCACACGGCGCTGAAAGGCCACGTCCTGCAGGTAGGGCAGCATCCCGCCGTCCAGGCCGCCCCGTCTGGCGCGGAAGGCATGCGGGTTGCGGGAGGAGGAAGGACTTGGCCTTGACCTCGATGAGGTCGATCGCATCGCCGTCCTTGCGCAGGATGTCCACCCGCACCAGGAAGGGGCCGTGGGCAATGGCCGCCTCGAACAGAGTGATCCGGTCCTGACGCAGCAGCTCGGCGGTCCGGGCCAGCGCCTGGGCGTTGCCGGTGGCGGTGACCTCGATGCCGCCGGGGAACATCAGCTTGGCCAGCTCGCCGACCTGGAATCCCCCATCGGCCAGCGCGGCCAGGAAGGCGTCGTCCGCCTGGGTGTTGGCCCAGCGCTCAGGCTTGCCGGTGTAGTACAGCTTGGTCGGGCATTCAACGGCCAGCTTGAAGCGCGATTTCGTCAGGTAGCGTGGTCGGGACACGGCACCTCCTCTCTGTGAGGGCCACTGTAGGGGGCCCTTGCAGGGAGGTCCGCGAGTCAAACCGCTGAAGCCGGCGTGTTCCAGTCAAACTGCACACCGGCGGCGGACTTGAACGAAGAGAGCCGCAGCCCGGCCCCGATGCCAGCAGGAGGACTTTGCGTGCACTTCGACGCTCCCGTCACCCCGCTCCTCGTCATCCCCGCGCAGGCGGGGATCCAGTAGACCGATCTGGATGCCCGCCTTCGCGGGCATGACGGTGGGAGTGCACATTGCGCCGGAAAGTCGTCATCCCAGCTACGCCGTCATCCTCACCGCTTCGCCATCCCTGCGACGTCGTCATCCCCGCCATGTCGTCATCCCCGCGCAGGCGGGGATCCAGTGGGTTCATCTGGATGCCCGCCTGCGCGGGCATGACGGTGGGGTTGCATGAGAGGTCAGGTGCAGAGTGGGAACCCACGCGGGTGCGCCTCGCACCCCGCAACCCAACCCAGGCCGCCCCTCACACCGGCAAGCGCTCGTGCGTCAGCAACCGGTACGCCTGCCCCACCAAGCCATCCGGCTCGAAGCGCTGCCAGCCTTCCTCGGGTTGGGACAGGCGATCGGCGACGATCCACAGCACCATCGGGTTGAAGCCCAGGCCGATGTGGCTGCCCGGCACGCGGATGTTCTCGTGCCGCGCCGGGTCGCCTTCCACCGTGGCTTCCTGCGGCGGCACCACGCCGTCGCTGACCGAATACAGGCAGCTCAGCGGCATCGGCAGTGCGATGCGCTCGCGCAGCTTCTTGGCGCGCGGCTGCATGGTGTGGGCCGCCGGGCCCAGCGGGTGGGCGATCAGCCGGTACATCGCCTTGACCAGCGGCGGCGACGCACTGCCCTGGGCGTCCACCGACACAGGGCTGCCCAGGGTGACGACGTTGCGCACGCACTCCGGCACCTGGTGCGCCCCGTAGCAGGCGAACACCCCTCCCAGGCTCCAGCCCACCAGGCTGACCTTGCGGCCGCTGCGGTGGTGCAGGAAGCGGATCTTCTGCTCCAGCGCCGCCGCATGTTTGGCGTGGAAGCCCACATTGCGGCCCAGCCCCCAGGTCTCCACCGCATGACCGCGGTTGCGCAGGAACACCTCCAGCGCCAGCAGCGACGCCTCGCTGCCCATGAAACCCGGCAGCAGCAGCACCGGGTGGCCATCGCCCTTGGGTGCGGAAGACAGCATCGGCAGCGACCAGGGCAGCGCTGCCATCTCCCAGAACACGCGCCACTCCAGCAGGGAGTGCCACAGCTTGGGCCGGCCGGAGTGAGGGTGTCTTGAGGCCATGCGGAAGATATTAGGCCGCCGCGCCGCCGCACCCGGTCACCCGGGCGACGCGCCCCGGGAAGTCCCGCTTGGTGGATACCCTCTCAAGGAAACGCCGGGCCGCCCCAAGTTTCCTTGACCCCCACGGGGGGCGGGCTGGGCGTAGCCCGGCCCTGGGGGCGCTCAGGGGCTGTCCACCGGGCGCCCCGAGGGGTCCGAGGGTCCCGCTTGCAGCAGCGGCTGCAGGAAGCGCCCCACCTCCGCCAGCGCCTCGCGGGCCTCCGGCAGCTCCGGGTGGAAGATCGGCCAGGCGTGCACCGGGTGCGCCCAAGTGGCCAGCCGCACCGGCGAGCCGGCGGCGCGGGCCCGGACGGTGTAGCGGCGTGCGTCGTCCAGCAGCATCTCCGCCTCGCTGGCCAGCAGCAGCGTGGGCGGCAGGCCGGCCAGGTCGTCGCGCAGGGGCGAGAGCGTCGGCCCGCGCGGGTCGATGCGAGCGAAGGCCCAGGTCAGCCCCACCAGCAGCGGGTCCGACAAGCGCATCAGCCGCCCCAGCATCGGGCCCAGCATCACGTCCCGGTCGCGCAGCTGCCGCAGGCTCGGGCTGGCCAGGCAGCTGTCGGTCAGCGGTGAAATCGCCACGGCGGCATCCGCCTGTCGGCCGCCACCGTCGCGCAGCCAGGCGATCAGTGCCAGCGTCAGGTTGCCGCCGGCCGAGTCCCCGGCCACAAAGGCCTGCCGCGCTGAGGCCTGCTGCGCAGGTGAGCCATCACTCACCGCGCGCCCACCGCCCGGCCCGTGCGCCAGCATCCAGCCCCAGGCGCGCCGGCTGTCCTCGATGCTGGCGCGTCGCGGGTGCTCCGGCATCAACCGGTAGTCGATCGCCAGCACCGCCCCACCGGTCAACCGGGAGAAGGCGCTGGTCAACGTGCGGTGGCTGCGCGCGCTGCCGATCACGAAGCCGCCGCCGTGCAGGTACAGCGTGCGCCGCGCTGGGTCCGCCCCGGGTGCGAGCACCCACTCACCCGGGATGCCGTCGCAATCCACCGGCGTGAAGCTGACCCCCAGCTCCCGCCCGGCAAACACCTGCTCCAGGTGCGCCCGCAACCGCAGGATGCGCCGGCGCCCGTGCACCCCCTGCATCGCAGCACCCAGCTCGGCCAGCGAGGCCTCCACCCGTCGCAGCTCCGGGCTGGGCGGGTCCCCGAGCCCAAAACGCCGCCAGCCCGGCCCTTCGGCCAGATCGTCGAAGCGGGACAGATCTTCGGCGCGCAGACGGCGCAGGCCTCTGCGGGCGACCCAGATGCCCCCCAGCAGCAAAGTGGCCATCAACGCCAGCAGGGCGAACAGCAGAAGACTCGACGCGGCCATGACACCCTCGCCCATCACGCACCCACTCCCCCGCCGCCATTCGATCGGGGTGAATGTCCAAGAAACCGCGCCAGAGCGCAGTGCACGTCGCGACGGCGCAGCAGGCCGCGGTGGCCGGCGTCCGGCAGGGCGAGTTCGCACAGTTCCCCCGGCCACCGGGCAAACAGGGCACGCGAGGCCTGCGGCGGGATGGTGCGGTCACGTTCCCCCACCACCAGCAGGCAGGGCGCCTTCACCCGGGCGATGTGGTGCAGGGATTCGTAGGGGTCCTTCATCCAGCGGGCCGGCCAGAACGGCAGGTGGGCCTGCAGGGCGCTGAGCAGGCGGTCGTGCGGCGAGATCAGCACCAGGCGCCGCACCGGCCGGGCCGCCGCCACCTGCACCGCCAGCCCGGAGCCCAGGCTGCGGCCAGCCAGGTCGATGGCCTGGGTCGGCCGCCCGCATTGCGCTGCCCACCAGTCCAGCACGGCCAGGCTGTCGGCCACCCGCTCGCCTTCGGTCGGTTTGCGCAGGCGGCGGCCCAGCCCGGGGTAGTGCCAGCACAGCACCTCCTGCCCTGGCATCTCGGCCAGGGCACGAAAGATGGAAGTGGGGTGCTCGCGCCGGCCGTTGAAATACAGCAGGGCCCCGGTCGCCATGCCCGATGGCGTATGGCCGGGGGGCCGGACGGTCTGGACAGCCGCTGGACCCGTTGGACCTGTTGGACCTGTTGCACCCCGTGGGCTCGCCCGCCAACCCTGCAGGCGGCGATCGCCCACGGGAATCTCCACCGCCTCAATGTGGTGGGAAGGTGCGGCGAGCACCGCATGGGTCTTCAGCTCCGGCCAGAGCAGGTGGCGCTGGAAGGCATACAACAGCAGCAGCAGGACGGGCGGGGCCAGCAGCAGCCCCCACAGCTGGAACGGCAACATCTGCCGATTGTCGGCGCTGCAAGTCCTTGGCTGCTTGCGCTGCGCAACCGACGATCAACCTCAGGGTCCGGCTGGAAGAGGCATCTGCCGCCGCGCCAGCGGCAGCAGCGCGCGCAGCCGGGCCAGACGCTCCCGCGCCGACGGGTGGGTGGAGACGATCCTGCGGGTCTGCGCCGGCTCCTCTGCGGCCTCCTGCTCCAGCAGTCCGAGCTGGCGCAGTGGGTCGTAGCCGGCCGAAGCGGCCAGGATCAGGCCCAGTTCGTCGGCCTCGAACTCGCCCTGGTGCAACACCGGCTCCATCGCCCGGACCAGGCCGATGTTGAACTCCATCTCGGTGTACATGTCCCGCACGCTGCGCGGCACTTCCCGCGGCAGCAGCTGGCGTGCAAAGGTCAGCGCCTGCCGTTCATGCTCCAGGATGCTGTGGGCCATTTCATGTGCCAGCACAAAGGCCAGCGTTGCCTCGCTGCCCAGCTGGTCCGCAAAGGTTTCGCCGATGATCACCTGACCACCCGGCAGGGCGAAGGCCTCCACATCGTCCAACCGCACCACGATCAGGGTCCAGCGCAGGCCGCTGCCACTGTGGAGCTGCTGCGCCTGCGCCTGGGTGACCAGTTGCGCAAACATACGCGCGAGCCGCTCGCAGTGGCGCTGGCAGCCCAGCCGCCCCGCGAGTTGTGCCCGCTCCAGCAACACCTCCAGCGCCCCACGGCCGGCCCGCTCCACCTCCTCGGCAGTCCAGCCCAGGCCCACCGGTTCGTAAGCCAGCGGTGCAGCGCGCAACGGCGGCGGCGCCAGACAGGCCATCAGACCCGCCAGCAGACCGGCCAGCAGCGGCGGCATCCGCGGCAGCAGCCACGGCGACAACAGCAAACGCCCGAGACGGATCATGGCCGACCCCTCCTTTGCCGCTACCGTAAAACGATGAAACCCCGATGACAACCCTCGGTCGGGTTGGGTGGGAACCCGCATGAGGAAGAGCACACGGCCACAACACGCAGCGACCGCAAAAAGGGGAGCCGGCTGGAAACCCGGGTGATCCGCCCGCAGCGGGCCTGCGTATCAAGGGCATAGGCTGGATGTACCTATCGCCAGACCAGCGGCCCACCGGAGTGCGACATGTCCCCTACCCCCACCTTGACGCCCGGCCCGACCGCCGGGTCCGCAGCACTGATGCGGCCCACCGCCTACACCCGCTTCACCAACCGGGCGCTGAACTGGGTGGAAGAAGGCCGAGTGCCGGACCTGGTGGTCCGCCGAGGCATCCAGCAGTTGCTGCGCCAGCGTCTGGCCGAACATGCGGCCGACGACTGCGAGCAGGCGCTGGCGTTGAGCGAACACTTCATCAACGAAACTGCGCGGCGCGCCGCTGGCCCTGGTGCCGGAGAAGGCCAACGAGCAGCACTATGAGGTGCCGGCCGAGTTCTTCGCCGCGGTGCTGGGCCGGCACCGCAAGTACAGCGGCTGCTGGTGGCCCGAGGGTGTGAACACGCTGGACGAAGCCGAGGCCGCCGCTCTGGCCGCCACCTGCGAGCGCGCCGGCCTGGCCGACGGCCAGCGCATCCTGGAGCTGGGCTGCGGCTGGGGCTCGCTGAGCCTGTGGATGGCCGAGCGCTACCCGAACGCCCGCATCACCGCGCTGTCCAACAGCCACTCGCAGCGCGAGGCCATCCAGGCGATGGCGCGGGAGCGGGGGCTGACCAACCTGCAGATCGTCACCGAGGACTTCAACCGTTTCGACATCGATGTGGACCGGCTGGGGCGCTTCGACCGCGTCGTGTCGGTGGAGATGTTCGAGCACCTGCGCAACTGGCCGGCGGCCTTTGCCAAGGTGGCACGCTGGCTGGCCGACGACGGGCGCTTCTTCCTGCATGTGTTTGCGCACCGCGACGCGGCCTACCCCTTCGTGGACCGCGACGCCAGCGACTGGATGACGCGGCACTTCTTCTCCGGCGGGATGATGCCCAGCGACGACCTGCCGCTGCGCTGCCAGGACGACCTGCGCGTGCTGCGCCGCTGGCGCTGGGACGGCACGCACTACCAGCGCACCTCGGAGGCCTGGCTGCAGCGCATGGATGCGCAGCGCGATGCGCTGATGCCGCTGTTCCAGCAGGTCTACGGGGCCGAAGCCGAACGCTGGTGGATGCGCTGGCGGCTGTTCTTCCTGGCGGTGGCGGAGCTGTTCGGCTTCGAGAACGGCCAGCGCTGGTGGGTCAGCCACACGCTGTTCGAGCGCCGGGCGCTGCGCGGCTGAGGCGGATGGCGATGGACCTGACCGCCTTCACACCCGTGACCCGATCCCACGCTGCGGCGCCAACTCCCACCTCGGCCCCTGCCCCGTCGCTGCGGCTGCAACTGCTCAACTTCGCCGTGTTCCAGGCCGCCTGGACCGCGGCGGTGCTGGGTGCGGCGGGCGGCTGGCCACTGCTGGGGGTCGCTGCCATCGCCGCTGCCCTGGCCTGGCACCTGTGGCGCAGCACCGCGCCGGCGCAGGAGGCCCGGCTGGCGCTGGTCGTCAGCGGCATCGGCCTGGTCTTCGAAACCCTGCGGCTGACGCTGGCCGACACCACCTACCCCAGCGGCCAGCCGCTGGCCTGGCTGCCGCCGTACTGGCTGGTGGCGCTGTGGACGCTGATGGCCATCACCCTCAACGTCACGCTGCGCTGGCTGCGCGGCCGGTGGGCCCTCGCGGCTCTGCTGGGTGCGATCGGCGGGCCGCTGGCCTTCCTCGGCGGGGAGCGGCTGGGCGGCGCCCAGTTCACCGACCCCACCTCGGCGCTGACCAGCCTTGCATTGGGCTGGGCAGTCTTGATGCCGCTGCTGGTGGCACTGGCGCAGCGCTGGGACGGCGTGTGCCCTCCTCCCGCAGCCCATCCACCCGGCAAAAGCCCCTCTCCCACCTCGGGAGAGGGGTTGGGGTGAGGGCAGCCGCGCCTTACCAACTTCTGGAACCCCTGCCATGTCCCCCACCTTGATCCCCGCCGCCGCACAGGCCCTGACCGCCGTGCTGGGCCTGGCCCTGCTGCTCTGGATCGCCAGCCTGCGGCTGCGCGACGCCAGCATCGCCGACCGCTTCTGGCCGGTGTTCATTGCGCTGGCCGGGCTGATCTTTGCCTTGCAGGGCGCCCCTGAGCTGGACCTGCGCCTGCAGCTGATGCTGGCGGTGACGCTGGCCTGGGCGCTGCGGTTGGCGCTGTTCATCACCTGGCGCAACTGGGGCCATGGGGAGGACCGGCGCTACGCAGCGATGCGTCAACGCCATGGGCCGGGCTTCGCCCGCCGCAGCCTGACCCTGGTGTTCGGCCTGCAGGCGTTGCTGGCCTGGATCGTCGCCACCCCGCTGCTGGTGGCGGCAGGCGGGTCCGAGGCCAGCCGGTTGGGCGCGCTCAGCCCGCTCGGCCCGCTCGACCTGTTTGGCCTGGCGCTGGCCCTCGGCGGACTGGTCACGGAGGCGGTGGCGGATGCCCAGATGGCCCGCTTCCGCCGCGACCCGGCGCTGTACGGCAGGGCCCGGGGCGACGTGATGGACGCCGGCCTGTGGCGTTACAGCCGCCACCCCAACTACTTCGGCGAGGCCTGCGTCTGGTGGGGCCTGGGGCTGATGGCGGTGGCGGCATCGGCCCAACCCGCCGCGGCGGCCGCCGCACTGCTGTCGCCGCTGCTGATGACGGGGCTGCTGCTCAAGGTCTCCGGCGTGGCGCTGCTGGAGCAGGACCTGGCACAACGCCGCCCCGCCTACCGCGACTACATGCGCCGCACCAACGCCTTTGTCCCCGGCCCGCCGCGGACCTGGAAGGAGACCCCAACATGAAGCGGACCCCATACGCAGCCACCGCCACCGCGGCGACCGCCCTCGCCGGCGCGCTGATCGCGGGCACCGCCTCGGCCAACACCGCTGCGGGTCCGGAGGCCGCCGCGCCGCGCCCCGGCCGCTGGGACTTTGCGGTCACGTTGGACGACAAACCCATCGGCCGCCACCGCTTCGAGCTGGCGGGTGACCCCGCCACCGGCGAATGGACGCTGAAGAGCCAGGCGGAATACGACGTCAAGATCCTCGGCCTGACCGTCTACACCTACCGCCACAGCGCCACCGAACGCTGGCGCGCCGGCTGCCTGGCGCAGCTGGAGGCGCGCACCGACGACAACGGCGACGTCACCAGCGTGCAGGCCGCCGCGCCGCCAGGCAGCGAACCACCCACCTCACTGCGCATCGCGGTGCGCAGCGACGATCGGGCCATCGCCGCAGCGGCAGCAGCCTCCGCCGGACAGGACGCCCGCGGCTGCCAGACCAGTTACGCCTACTGGAACCCCGGCGCGCTGCGCCAGCGCAGCCAGCTGCTCAACCCGCAGACCGGCCGGCTCGACCCGGTGCAGGGCAGCGCCCTGCCCGCCACCTCCCTGGTGGTGGCCGGCCAGCCGGTGCAGGCCCAGGGCTGGCGGCTGCGCACCCCCAAGGGGCCGGTGGACGTCTGGTCCGCAGCGGACGGCCGCTGGATCGGCCTGGACGCCACCGTCTCCGGCGACCGCCGCCTGCGTTACCGCCTGCCCTGAACCCTTTGCCCCATGCCCGCACCACCGCAAAACCAGAGGCTCCTACCGATGACCCCGCGCCGCTTCGCCCTCGCCTGGTTCGCCACGCTGCTGGTGTTCCTGCCCATCGACGCCGTCTGGCTCACCCTGGCCGGCCCGCGCCTGTACACCCCGGCGCTGGGCCACCTGCTGGCCCCGCAACCGGACCTGGCTGCCGCAGCGGTTTTCTACGCGCTGTACCTGGCCGGGCTGGTGGTCTTCACCGTGCGCCCGGACGACCTGAGCGAACCCTGGCCCCGCAGCGCCGCCCGCGCCGCCTTCTTCGGCCTGGTGGCCTACGCCACCTACGACCTGACCAACCAGGCCACGATGCGCGACTGGCCCTGGCACATCACCGCCATCGACCTGGTGTGGGGCGCGGTGCTGACGGCCGCGTCGACGCTGGGCGCGCGGGCGATCCTGCGACGGTTCGGGCCGAGGTAGAAACCGTGGGAGAGGGCCGCGACACGCGGTAGTCGCTCAGCCCGGACGCGCCAAGCAGCCGGCTTGCTGCCGGTCTGCACAGGGTAGCGGCCAAGCCGCTTCCCTGGGTGACGCGCCTCAGCGCACCACGCCCAACTCCTGGCGCTGTCCGCCCTTGAAGGTGTAGAGGGTCAGCGCGCCGTTGCGGATGTCGCCCTTGTCGTCGAAGGCGATCGTGCCGGTGACGCCCGGGTGGCTGATCTTCTGCAGCACCGGCAGGTACTTGGCCGGGTCGGCCGAGCCGGCCTTGACCATGGCCGCCACCATCACCTGGGTGGCGTCGTAGGTGTAGGGCGAGTAGATCTGCACGTCGGCGCCGAACTTCTTCTTGAAGTCGGCCTTGAACTGGTCCAGCACCGGCCGCTGTGCGGCGTCCACCCCACCGGCGATGGCGCAGACCACCTGGCCATCGGGCAGCTGGCCGGAGGCAAGCTTGGGCAGCTCACCGGTGCAGACCCCGTCACCGCCCATGAACTTGGCCTGGATGCCCAGCTGGCGCATCTGCCGCAGCATCGGGCCGGCCACCGCGTCCATGCCGCCGTAGAAGATCACATCCGGCCTGGCGGCCTTGATGCCGGTGAGGATGCCGGTGAAGTCGGTGGCCTTGTCGTGGGTGAACTCGCGCCGGACGATGGTGGCGCCCGCGGCCTTGGCGGCCTGCTCGAACTCGGTGGCCACGCCCTGGCCGTAGGCGGTGCGGTCGTCGATGACCGCGATGCTGCGGGCCTTGAGGGTCTGCACCGCGTAGCGGCCGAGCGTGCCGCCGAGCTGGGCGTCGTCGGCCACCATCCGGAAGGTGGTCTTGAAGCCCTGGCGGGTGTAGCGCGGGTGGGTCACCGACGGGGCGATCTGCGGGATGCCAGCGTCCGCATAGAGCCGTGCGGCCGGAATGGCGGTGCCGGAGTTCAGGTGGCCGACCACGCCGTTGACCTTGTGGTCGACCAGCTTCTGGGCGGCCGCGGTGCCCTGCTTGGGGTCGCCGGCGTCGTCCTCGGCCAGAAGCTGGAAGCGCACCACGCGGCCGTCGATCCTCACGCCCTTGGCGTTGAGTTCGTCGATGGCCATGCGCGCGCCGTTCTCGTTGTCGCGGCCCAGGTGCGCGGCCGGGCCGCTGAGGGCGGCCACATGGCCGATCTTGACCACGAGGGGCTCTGCCGCCTGGGCGGACAGGGACAACGACAGGGGCAGGGACAGGCAGGCCGCAGCGATGCAGCCCAGACGATGGGATGAGTTGGACATGGGATCTCGTGTCTCGACGTCGAAAGGTTGTGTGACGCCACCGGCCTCGGTGGTCGTCGCCCCCTCTGTTGCTGAGACCTGAGAGATTCGCCTGCCCCCATGGGGTCAGGCTTGCTCCTTCGGCGCACCGGCAGACGTCAGACAGCCGGCAACTCTGCAGAGTTCAACCACGGCATCGGTCCGTTGTGCCTGAGAGTTTCCGGGGCGGTTGCTCCTTCGGCGCCGCGCGGGTGGCGCGCAGACTCTCCCGATGCCGCTCGGGCTTGTGGCCGGCAAGGCGGTCGACAGGTGGCCTGGGCCTTGCGGTGAAGTTAGGGATTCTACCTAGCCACAACAGAAGACCCCCCAGGCCACGGCCTTGTCGCGTCAACAGAGGCCAGATTCACGAGCCGTCCCAACGAAACGGGGTCCTGCATGTGGCAGATTCGGCAGCCAAGAACCACATGCTCACGCATGACCGCGCTGAGGAGGAAAGGCATGACGCAGCTGCGTCCCAAGGTCGGAGATTTCAAGCGCATCGCCGCTGTGGACAATCCGCGCCGCTCGAAGGCGTGGCCGCTTCCTGCCACGCTGGTTGAACACCAGTCAGGCGGGCATTCGCAACCTCGCGCCTGACTCGGTCCCACCGGCAACTGATGCTGGTCCCACATAGAACCCAAGCCCCCCCATGCTCACCGGCGAACTCCGCTCCCAAGTCGACGCCATCTGGAACGCCTTCTGGTCCGGCGGCATCTCCAACCCGATGGAGGTGCTGGAACAGATCACCTACCTGCTCTTCATCCGTCGCCTGGACGACGCCCACACGCTGGAGGAGAGCAAGGCCATCATGCTGGGCCGGCCCATCGAGAACCGGGTGTTTCCGCCCGGTGCCGATGCCAAGGGCCGGGCCTACAACGACCTGCGCTGGTCGTGCTTCAAGAACTTCGCGCCGGCCGAGATGCACGCCGTGGTGGGCGAGCATGTGTTCCCCTTCCTGCGCAACCTGGGCGGACAGGGCAGCAGCTATGCGCAGCACATGAAGGACGCGCGCTTCACCATCCCGACGCCGGGCCTGCTGGCCAAGGTGGTGGACCTGCTGGACCACGTGCCGATGGAGGACCGCGACACCAAGGGCGACCTCTACGAGTACATGCTCGGCAAGATTGCCGCCGCCGGGCAGAACGGCCAGTTCCGCACGCCGCGCCACATCATCCAGCTGATGGTGGCGCTGACGCAGCCCACGCCCAAGGACGTCATCTGCGACCCGGCCAGCGGCACCTGCGGCTTTCTGGTGGCCGCGGGCGAGTACCTGCGCGCTCAGCACCCGCAGCTGTTGCGCGACGCCACGGCCCGTGCCCACTTCCACCACGGCATGTTCCACGGCTACGACTTCGACCACACCATGCTGCGCATCGGCAGCATGAACATGGCGCTGCACGGGGTGGATGGGCCGGACATCCGCTACAAGGATTCGCTCGCCGAGGAGCACGCGGGCGACGAGGAGAAGTACAGCCTCATCCTGGCGAATCCGCCGTTCGCGGGCAGCCTGGACTACGAGAACACCGCCAAGGACCTGCTGGCCATCGTCAAGACCAAGAAGACCGAGCTGCTCTTCCTGGCCCTGTTCCTGCGGCTGCTGAAGCCCGGTGGCCGCGCGGCGGTCATCGTGCCCGACGGCGTGCTGTTCGGCAGCAGCAAGGCGCACAAGGAGCTGCGCCGCACGCTGGTGGAAGACCACAAGCTCGACGGCGTGGTGTCGCTACCGGCGGGCGCCTTCAAGCCTTATGCGGGCGTGTCCACCGCCATCCTGCTGTTCACCAAGACCAACTCGGGCGGCACCGACCAGGTGTGGTTCTACGACCTGCAGGCCGACGGCTGGAGCCTGGACGACAAACGCCAACCCCTGCTGGACGAGGCCAAGCTCGGCCCGGTGCCTGCCTCGGCCTTGAGCGAGGCCGAGCATGCCAAGAACAACCTGCCGGACGCCCTGGTCCGCTGGACCCAACGCGCCACCACCGAACGCCAACGGCCGCGCACCGCACAGAGCTTCTGCGTGCCCAAGGCCGACATCGCGGCGCAGGGCTATGACCTGAGCCTCAACCGCTACAAGGAGGTGGTGCACGAGGCGGTCGAGCATGAATCGCCGCAGGCCATCTTGGGGAAGCTGAAGGCCTTGGAGGCGGAGATTCAGGCGGGGATGGCGGAGTTGGAAGGGATGCTGAAGTGACGCACCCGATTGTGAGACTTGGCGATGTTGCCGAGTTCATCCGCGGTATTACCTTCAAGCCTGACGATGTCGTACCTCTCGACGTTGAGGACGCTGTGGTTTGCATGCGAACCAAGAATGTCCAGACGCTTCTCGAATGCGACGACTTGCTGGCTGTTCCGTCACAGTTCGTGCGTCGTGCAGACCAGTACTTGAGCGAAGGAGATATTCTCGTTTCGAGCGCCAATAGCTGGAACCTTGTCGGGAAATGCTGCTGGGTGCCTGCACTTCCGTGGCGTGCTGCGTTTGGCGGTTTCATCTCGGTCTTGCGCGGAGATGAGTCACGAGTTGATAAGAGATACCTTTATTGGTGGTTCTCTTCGGGGCGAATACAGACTCTCCTGCGTAGCTTTGGTCAGAAGACGACCAATATCTCGAACTTGAATATCGAGCGAAGCCTTCAGTTGGAGATTCCACTCCCACCCCTTCCCGAACAACGCCGCATCGCCGCCATCCTCGACAAAGCCGACGCCCTGCGCACCCAGCGCCGCGAGGCCTTGGCCCAACTCGACCGGCTGGCGCAGGCGATTTTTTTGGAGATGTTTGGAGATCCGGTGACGAATCCGAAGGGGTGGCCGCTGATTGAAGTAGGCACCGTTGCGGAGGTCCAAGGCGGCCTCCAAGTGACGACGGCGCGAAAGAGCTTGCCCATCGAGGTGCCTTACTTGCGTGTAGCCAATGTGTATCGCGGTCGGCTCGATCTGGGGGAGGTGAAGACCATTCGAGCAACCGCAGCCGAGGCCGCGAGAACCAAGTTGCTGCCGCGAGACTTGCTTGTCGTTGAAGGGCATGGCAACCCGGACGAAGTTGGCCGAGTCGCTCTATGGGGTGGAGAAATCGCGGACTGCGTGCACCAGAACCACCTGATTCGCGTGAGGTTCGACGCCGCCACGGTGGTGCCGGCTTTTGCGTGCGCGTATCTGAATTCGCCCGGTGGGCGCCAGCACTTGTTGCGTGCTGGAAAGACAACGTCAGGACTCAATACCATCAGCGTTTCAAATGTGCGAGCGGTACCGATGGCGTTGCCAACGTATGCGGCACAAACGGTCTACGAAGCGCAAATAGCCGAGGTTGACTGCTTGAAAGCCAGGCACAAGACGGCGGAGTCAGAGGCCCACAACCTCTTCGCCTCCCTCCAGCACCGCGCCTTCCGCGGCGAACTCTGAATGCGGCGTCACAATCCACCCACTGGAGGCATGGGGTCATGTTGAAGTTCTTGAAACTCACCCAGGTGGGGCTGGCGCCCACGCTGCAGATCGATTGGGCCGAGCGCATCAACCTGATCGCTGGCGACAACGGGCTGGGCAAGAGCTTCTTGCTGGACTTGGCTTGGTGGGCCTTGACGCGCACCTGGGCCGGGCCGGTGGCGCTGCCTGCGCCGAGTAGCAAGAAGGCCACCATCGAATACCTGGTGAAGGGCAAGTCCAAGGCAGCGACCCCGGTGGTGTCCACCTACCGGCGCGCGGATGCCTCGTGGCCCCTGCCCGCCAGCCGCCCCACGATGCCGGGCATCGTGATCTACATCCGCATCGACGGTGGCTTCTCGGTCTGGGATCCGGCACGCAACTACTGGCGCACCGACCCAGACCGGCCTGCGGCCTACCACTTCGGTGCGGCCGATGTGTGGAACGGCCTGGACATGGACGGCCGGCGGGTCTGCGAAGGGCTGGAGCGCGACTGGATCAACTGGCAGGAGGGCCGCAAACCCCAGTTCGAGGCGCTGGAGGCAGTGCTGCAGGCCGTGTCGCCGCCCAGCGAGCGCCTGCGCGTGGGGCCGCCGCAGCGCCTGTACATCGGCGAGGGGCGCGACCGGCCCACGCTGCTGGTGGGCTCGCAATCCATCCCGGTGGCGCTGGCGTCGGCCGGTGTGCGTCGTATGCTGGCGCTGGCCTACTTCCTGGTGTGGGCCTGGCACGAGCACCGCACGGCGGCCAAGCTGCTGGGCAAGCAGCCGGAGAACCGTGTCGTCATCCTGTTCGACGAGCCTGAAACCCACCTGCACCCCCGCTGGCAACGCACGGTGCTGCCCAGCCTGCTGGCCGCCATCGACAAGCTGCAGGGCCGCAGCAGCCAAGACCCGCAGATGCTGGTGGCCACGCATTCGCCGCTGGTGGCCGCGTCGCTGGAGCCGATGTTCGATGTCGAGCGTGACGACCTGATTCACCTGTCGCTGCAGAACGGACAGGTGGTCACCGAGCAAGGCGGCTGGGCAACACAGGGTGATGCCACCAACTGGCTGGTGTCGGAAACCTTTGGCCTGGAGCAGGCCCGGTCTTTGGAGGCGGAGCAGGCCATCGAGGCCGCCGAGGCGCTGATGCGGGGTGAGCCTTCGCATCAGCCCGGCCTGGGCACGCGCAAGTTGGTGCATGCCGCCCTGCAGCGGCTGCTGCCCGCAGGCGACCCGTTCTGGGCGCGTTGGCTGGTGAGCACCAAGGCCATCAAGGGTGTGGGTGGGGCCAAGACATGATCCCTGTGCCCAAGGTGCCCAAGCCGGCCCAGTTCGAGAAGAAAGCGGGCCAGCCGGGCAAGCAGTGGTTGAAGGACAACCCCACGACAACCGGGCGGCCGCCGGCATATTGGAATGCCTTCACCGCCGACCTGAGCGCCGGGTTTGGCGGGCTGTGCGGCTACGCCGCCATGCTCGACCCCACGGGCGGCACGGTCGATCACTACCTGAGCTACAAGCACCACCGGGACAAGGCCTACGACTGGGCCAACTATCGGTTTGCGTCGGGCACCTTGAATTCATCGAAGAAGACCGCCGACGACACCGTGCTGGACCCCTTCGAGGTGCAGGGCGATTGGTTTGAGATATTGCTGCCCTCGCTGCAGATGCGCGTCACCGACGCGGTGCCTGACGCCATGCGAGCCAAGGCGGAGTTCACCTTGAAGCGCCTGAAGTTGCGCGATGGCGAACGCATCATCCGCTGGCGTCAGTCTTGGTATGACATGTACAAGCGCGGCGGTCTGACGCTGGACGAACTGCGTCGCGTGGCACCGCTGATCGCCGAGGCTGTGGACAAGATCCTGGCGCAGGGCGGCGTGGCGCCGTAGGCAAGAGGGAGGCCGTTCATGTCGTCCAAACGCCAAAACAGCGACACGAGTGATGGACATGTCGCCGCCAGCGACAAACCGCGCCGCGCCCATTTCGTAGCCTTTTAGGCTACATTCGTCGCCAATGGGCTACGACTTTGCTCCCCTGGCTGACCTGCTGCTCGGCCCGCTGCGCCAGCGGGTGCTGAGCCGGCTGCTGCTACACCCCGACACTGCGCTGCATGTGCGCGAGCTGGCGCGGCAGACCGGCAGCCAGCCCGGCACGCTGAACCGCGAGCTGGCCAAGCTGGCTCAGGCTGGCGTGCTGCTGCGCCAGCAGGTGGGCAACCAGGTGCACTACCAGGCCAACCGCGCCTGCCCGGTGTTCAGTGAACTGGCCGGGCTGCTGCGCAAGACCGCTGGCCTGGCCGCCGTGCTGGCGGATGCGCTGGCGCCGCTGGCCGATGCCGGGCAGGTGCGCCTGGCGCTGGTGTTCGGCTCGGTGGCGCGTGGCGAGGAAACCGCCGCTTCGGACGTGGACGTGCTGCTGCTGGGCGAACTGACCCTGGCCGACGCGGTGGAGGCCCTGCACCCGACGCAGGACGCGCTGCACCGCGAGGTCAACCCCGTCGTCTACCGCCCGGCCGACTTTGCCGCCGCGCTGGCTGCGGGCAACACCTGGGCGCGCGAGGTCGTGGCCCGGCCCAAGCTGTTTCTGATAGGAGCTGCCGATGACTTTGCAGAACTTGCTGGCGATTCAGCGCCTGCTTGCCTTTGAGGCCACCCGGGCCGATGTGCAGCGGCTGCTGGCCGCGGCCGAGCGCAACCTGGCCGATGCAGCGGTGCAGGCCATCAGCGACGAAAACCGCTTCGACGCGGCCTACAAATGCATCATGCAGTGCGCCATGGCGGCGCTGTGGGCGCACGGCTACCGCACGTCCACCAGCCAGCCGGGCCACCACCAGACGGCCATCCAGAGCCTGACGCTGACCATCGCGCTCGACAGCAAGACCATGGTGCTGCTGGACACCCTGCGCCGACAGCGCAACGTCAATGATTACGACGGCGTCCCGATCAGCCCGTCGGCGGTTGCTGAAGGCACCCGGCAGGCCCAGGCGCTGCTGCAGCGGGTGAGGGCCTGGCTGGCGCAGCACCGACCGGATCTGACGTGAAGACGGGGACAAAAACAAAAGCGAAGAGTGCCAGTCACAGCATCAGCCAGGGAGCAGCGCCACGATGGACCACAACAGCAGCAGCAACTTCGCCTTCCTCCAGGCCGAATGGAGCACAGTGTTCGAGGCCGCACACCGGGCCGAGAGCGCCGTCTACAGCGACGCCCGCGTTTCATGCTTCTACGCCCGCCGGGCCCTGGAGCTGGCGGTGGACTGGTTGTTCAAGCACGACGGCGCCTTCAAGCTGCCGTACCAGGACAACCTGAGCGCCCTGATTCACGAGCCGTCGTTCCGCCAGGGCGTGGGCGATGCGCTGTTCACCAAGGCCCGGCTCATCAAGGACCTGGGCAATCTGGCGGTGCACAGCACCCGGAAGGTCGCGCCCAGCGATGCCCTGAGCGCCAATCGAGAGCTGTTCCACTTCTGCTACTGGCTGGCCCGCACCTACGGCCGGGGGCAGCGACCTGCGCCGGGGCTGAGCTTCCAGAGTGGCTTGGTACCACCCGCACCCGGAGCCGCTCAGCCGTCGCAGACCGCTGAGCAGCTGCAAGAGCTCAGTGCCCAGCTCCAAGAGAAGGACCAGAAGCTCTCCGAAGTGCTGTCCAGCCGCACAGCGCTGGATGCGGAGCTGCAGGCACTGCGCGCCGAAGTGGCTGCCGCGAAGAAGGCCAACAGCGCCGTCCCTGACACCCACGACTACTCCGAAGCCGAAACCCGCAAGGCCTTCATCGACCTGCTGCTGCGCGAGGCCGGCTGGTCGCTGAACCCGGCGAAGAACTTCGAGGTCGAGGTTCAGGGCATGCCCAACAACGAGGGCAAGGGCTTCGTCGATTACGTGCTGTGGGGCGACGACGGCAAGCCGCTGATGCTGGTGGAGGCCAAGCGCACCACCAAGAGCGCCCTGGTGGGCCAGCAGCAGGCCAAGCTCTACGCCGATGGCCTGGAAGCGCAGTTCGGCCAGCGCCCGGTCATCTTCTGCTCCAACGGCTACGAGCACTGGATGTGGGACGACCTGGCCCACCCGCCGCGGCCGGTGCAGGGCTTCTACAAGAAGGACGAACTGCTGCTGCTGATGCAGCGCCGCGGCTCACGCAAGCCGCTGGCGGAGGCCGTCATCAACGGCCACATCGTCGAGCGCTACTACCAGACCCGCGCGGTGCGTCGGGTGGGCGCAGCCTTCGAGGTGGACCACCAGCGCAAGGCCCTGCTGGTAATGGCCACCGGCAGCGGCAAGACCCGCACCGTCATCGCCCTGGTCGACCTGCTGATTCGCTGCAACTGGGCCAAGCGCGTGCTCTTCCTGGCCGACCGGGTGGCGCTGGTGAACCAGGCGGTCAATGCGTTCAAGACGCACCTGCCCGATTCGGCGCCGGTGAACCTGGTCACCGACAAGGCCACCGAGGGGCGGGTGTTCGTGAGCACCTACCCGACGATGATGGGCCTCATCGACGAGGACTTCGACTTCGCTCAGTCCACGCCAGGGCGTGCGATGGGTGGTGCGGCGCGGCGTGCCCTGAGCGGAGCCGAAGGGCGCCGCTTCGGTGTGGGCCACTTCGACCTCATCGTCATTGACGAGGCGCACCGCTCGGTCTACCAGAAGTACGGCGCCATCTTTCGCTACTTCGACAGCCTGCTGGTGGGCCTGACGGCCACGCCCAAGGACGAGGTGGACCACAACACCTACGGCCTGTTCGAGCTGGAAGATGGCGTGCCCACCGACGCCTACGACCTGGACCAGGCCGTGGCCGACAAGCACCTGGTGCCGCCGGTGGCCATCTCGGTGCCGCTGAAATTCCAGCGCGAGGGCATCAAGTACGCCGAGCTCAGCGACGAGGACAAGGCCGCCTGGGACGAGCTGGACTGGAACGAGGACGGCAGCACCCCCGACGAGGTGAGCGCCGACGAGGTCAACAAGTGGCTCTTCAACCTCGACACCGTCGACAAGGTGCTCGAGGTGCTGATGACCCAGGGCCAGCGCGTGGCTGGCGGCGACCGCCTGGGCAAGACCATCGTCTTCGCCAAGAACAACGACCACGCGGTCTTCATCGAGCAGCGCTTCAACGCCAATTACCCGGAGTTCAAGGGCCACTTCGCGCGCGTGGTGACCTACAAGACCGAATACGCCCAGAGCCTCATCGACGACTTCTCCAAGAAGGAGAAGATGCCGCACATCGCCATCTCCGTGGACATGCTCGACACCGGCGTCGACGTGCCCGAGGTGGTGAACCTGGTCTTTTTCAAGCTGGTGCGCTCCAAGACCAAGTTCTGGCAGATGCTGGGGCGCGGCACGCGGCTGTGCCCGGACCTGTTCGCACCGGGCGAGCCCAAGCAGAACTTCTTCGTCTTCGACTTCTGCCAGAACCTGGAGTACTTCAGCCAGAACCCGGCGGGTGGCGAGGGCGCAACGGCAGAGTCTCTGACGACGCGGCTGTTCAAAGCGCGGCTGGACCTCATCGGCGAGCTGGACACGAAGCTGAAGCTGGGTGGTGCGGTGCAGGAAGCGCCGCCGGCGTATGGCGGGCATCCGACGCTGGCCGAACTGCGCGAGGGCACGGCAGCCCTGCTGCACGAACGCGTGGCCCACATGAACGTGGACAACTTCGTCGTCCGGCCGCAGCGGCAGTTCGTCGAGCGCTACGCCAAGGCCGAGGCCTGGCAAGCCCTGGCTGCCGATGACCACGAGGTTCTGGCCCAGCGCATCGCCGGCCTGCCGTCGCAGCTCAGCGACGAGGACGAAGAGGCCAAGCGCTTCGACATGCTGGTGCTGCGGGCGCAGTTGTCCATGCTGCAAGCCCGGCCGGACTTCGCCACCCTGCGCCAGAAGATTCAGACCATCGCCAGCAAGCTCGAGGACGAAATGGCCATCCCGACCATCAAGGCCGAGGCCCTGCTGATTCAGGCCGTGGCCAGCGACGAGTGGTGGGAAGACGTCACCGTGCCCATGCTGGAGACAGCGCGCAAGCGATTGCGCGCGCTGGTCAAGCTGCTGCCCAAGGGCGAGAAGAAGGTCGTCTACACCGACTTCGAGGACGAGGTGGGCGATGGCACCGTCATCGACCTGCCGCAGGTGACGGCCGGCCTGAACATGGCCAAGTTCAAGGACAAGGCGCGGGCCTTTCTGCGCGAACACGAGTCGCACCTGGCGCTGCAGCGCCTGCGCCGGAACCAGGCGTTGACGCCGACCGACCTGGACGAACTGGAAAACATGCTGCGCCAGGCCGGCGCCACCGACCCACTGCTGGTGGAGGCCAAGTCGCAGGGGCTGGGCCTGTTCATCCGCTCGCTGGTGGGCCTGGAGCGTGACGCTGCGATGCAGGCCTTCAGCGAACTGCTGCAGGGCGGCAAGGCGACGCCCGAGCAAATCGAGTTCCTGGAGCTGGTCATCGACGAACTGACCCAGAACGGCGTGATGCCGCCTGAGCGCCTGTTCGAATCACCGTTCACCGACGTCAGCGCCAAAGGCCCACTGGGCGTTTTCCCGCCGAAGAAGGTGACGCAGATCGTGTCGGTGCTCAACGAAATCCAGACGCGAGCGGCAGCGTGAGCCGCCAGCTCACTCACCGCAGAGTGCGTTGTCGATTGCCCGCTGTATCCATGGAGATGGAATACCCAGGCCGCGGCGGCCGGATGTCAATCCGCCGATGTTGAGCCGAACTTCATCCTCGCTCATCAAGATGCCCTGAACCGGAAGGGCAGGGCTGGACGGAGAGATGGGCCCCACTCGCACTCGAGAGATGAGCAGCCACCCATGGGTGGCCCATGAAATGAGGCCTCGGCAAGAGAGGCCGAAAAAGGCGGCCGACAATTCACCCCATGCTGCAACTCCAGTCCATCCACCACGTCGCGATCATCGGCTCGGACTACCCGACCTCGCGGGCCTTCTACGTGAACCTGCTGGGCCTGCGGGTGGTGGCCGAGCACTACCGAGCCGAGCGCGACTCCTGGAAGCTGGACCTGGCGCTGCCTTCGGGTGAGCAGATCGAGCTGTTCTCCTTCCCTGCCGCGCCGCCGCGGCCCACGCGGCCGGAGGCCCAGGGCCTGCGCCACCTGGCCTTCGCGGTGGCCGACGTGGCGGGCAGCAAGGCCTGGCTGGAGGCACAGGGCGTGGCGGTGGAGCCGATCCGCGTCGACGAATACACCGGGCGGCGCTTCACCTTCCTGGCCGACCCGGATGGGTTGCCGATCGAGTTGTACGAGCAGCCGCTGCAGGCGACACGCCAGATCTGGCAGAAGTGAGACAGACGGCGCAGGCCCCCGGCCACGGCGTGGGGGTTCGAGCCAGCGCCTCGATACCATGCGGACACGACACCTTCAGCAGGAGCCTGCGCATGGACATGACCTCCCTCCGCACCGAGGCACTGCTGCAGCGCACCCGCGCCTTCCGCAGTGATGAACCGGACGATGCCGGCGAGATCTTCCTGGCGGCCCGGGAACTGTCCAGCCGCAACCACAAGGACGAGGCCAGGCTGGTCGCCCAGAAACTGGCCCATCTGCAGGCGCTGCCGGCGGCGCAGTCGGTGCTGCTGATCCAGCAGTGGGCGCTGTGGACCTCGCAGAACCCGGACACCCCGGACGACAGCAAACACGAAGAAGGGCTGGACATCCTGGAGAAGTGGCTGCCGCCCGGGCTGAAGCTGTCGCAGACGACGGATCCGGAGACGCTGGGCATTGCCGGCGGCATCTGCAAGCGCATGTGGGGCGTGGACGGACAGCGGCGCACGCTGGAGCGGGCGCTGGCGTACTACGAACGGGGCGCGCAGGCCGGGGTGGCGGCGGACAACGGCTACACCGCAATCAACGCCGCCTTCCTGCATGACATGGTGGCCGGCGACGCGGCTGCCGTGGGCGAGTTCGGGGACATCACGGCAAAGCACCGGGAGCGTGCCGCGCAGCTGCGCCGCCAGGTGCGCGACGAACTCCTGCCGCTGGCCGATCAGCCGGCCCGGGAAGGGGCGCTGCCTCGGCGCAATCAGGCGTTCTTCTGGGAAACGCTGGCGGAGGCGCACTTCGGCCTGCGCGACTACGCCGGCGCCACCGCCCACCTGGTCACCGCCCACGAGGTTCATCCACCGGCGCCCTGGGAGCGGGAGGCCACCGCCCGGCAGTTCGCGGCGCTGGCACGGCTGCATGAGCCGAATGCGCACAGCATCGAGGACTTCAAGCGCTCTGCCGCCTGGCAGGTGCTGCTGGACGTCTATGGCGGCAATGCCACGGCGGGGGCCGGTTCGCTGTTTGCGGGCAAGCTCGGTCTGTCGCTGTCGGGCGGCGGGTTCCGGGCCTCGCTGTTCCACATCGGTGTGCTGGCGGCACTCGCCGAACGCGACCTGCTGCGCCATGTGGAGGTGCTGTCCTGCGTGTCCGGTGGCTCCATCCTGGGCGCGCACTACTACCTGGAGGTGCGCAACCTGCTGCAGAGCAAGTCCGACGACGAGATCACCCGGCAGGACTGGATCGAGCTGGTCGAGCGCGTGGCGCGGGACTTCCTGGCCGGTGTGCAGAAGAACCTGCGCGTGCGCATCGGCACCAACGTCTGGGCCAATCTGCGCATGCTGTTCCAGCCGGGCTACACCCCGACCAGCCGCCTGTCGGAGCTGTACGAGGAGCACCTCTTCGCCCGGGTGAAGGACGACGGCGAGCGCCGCCTGCGCGAGCTGCGGATCCGCCCGAAGGGCGACGAATCCGTGATGCCGAAGTACGACAACTGGCGCCGCGGCAACAAGGTGCCGATCCTGATCCTCAACGCCACCTCGTTGAACACCGGGCACAACTGGCAGTTCACCACCAGCTGGATGGGCGAGCCGCCCTCGGCGATCGAAAGCCAGGTGGACGGCAACTACCGGCTGCGGCGCATGTACATCCAGGAGGCCCCGGCCGAGCACCAGGACATCCGCATCGGCGCCGCGGCGGCGGCCTCGGCCTGCGTGCCGGGACTGTTCACGCCGCTGGAGCTGCGCGGGCTGTACCCGGACATCACCGTGCGCCTGGTGGACGGCGGCGTGCACGACAACCAGGGCATCTTCGGGCTGCTGGACCAGAACTGCAGCGTCATGCTGGTGAGCGACGCCAGCGGGCAGATGGCCACCGACGACCAGCCCACCGACGGCCCCCTGGGTGTGCTGCTGCGCACCGTCAGCCTGCTGCAGGCGCGGGTGCGGGTGGCCTGCTTCCGCGAGATCGAGTCGCGCCGCAAGAGCGGCCGCCTGCGCGGCATGCTCTACCTGCACCTCAAGCGCGGCCTGGAGGTGCAGGCGCGCGACTGGGAGAACTGCAACAACCGCAAGGAGCTGTCGGAGACGGATCAGGAGAAGGTCGACGCCGCCCTCACCGACTATCGGGTGGTCAAGCGGGTGCAGGCGCTGCTGTCGGGCATCCGCACCGACCTGGACTCGTTCAGCGACGTCGAGGCCTACGCGCTGATGAGCTCGGGCTGCAACATGCTGCGCGCCTCCATCGACGATGCCATCACCGGCTTCTCGACGCACCCGCTCAGGCACGACTGGCATTTCCTGCGCGTGGCCGAGGCGATGCGCGACGAGTCGCGCTCACGCTCGCTGCTCGAAACCCCGCTGGCGGCCGGCGCGCTGGGCATGTTCCGCATGTTCACACTGTCCCGGCCGTTGAAGGTGCTGGCAGGCGTGTCCGGACTGGCCCTGGCAGCAGCACTGCTGTACGCCCTGTACCTTTGGCATGGTGAACCCTTCCTGTCCTGGAAGGGCCTGGCGGCGGGGCTGGCCATGGGCCTGGTGTCGGTGGTGGCCGGCCGGCTGGGGCTGGGCCTGCTGGTCAAGGTGGCGCAGTACCGCAAGACGCTGTTCCAGGTCCTGCTGGGCTGTGCCCTCAGTTCGGCCGGCTGGCTGCTGCTGGGCCTGCACCTGAAGCTGCTGGACCCGCTGTTCCTGCGCCGCGGCGCCAAGGCTGCGAAAACGCCTGAGGCGCCATCGCCGCGCTGATGCCCTGGGGGATCTCAGATCCCCATCCACGCCCCCAGCCCGCGCGCCAGCAGGCTGTCGAACTTCACCCTGCCATCCATCGCCACCAGGCAGATGCACTCCTGCTCCGGGGTGACGAAGGGCTGGTGGTGGATGCTGGCGTCGGCGTCGTCCAGATCGCCGGCGCGCCAGACGGCGCGGCCGTCGTCGAAGGCGCCCCAGAGCACCTGCGTCAGTTCACGGCCGCGGTGGGTGTGCGCGGCCAGCTCCTTGCCGGCGGCCATGCGCAGCAGGAAGGCGTTGGCGTCGGGCTGGCCCGGCACCTGCAGCCGGGCCCAGCGCATGCCGGGACCGACGGATTTCCAGCCGGTGACCTGGCAGCCCTCCAGGCTGCGCGGCCAGCGCAGGCCACTGGGGGTGTCCAGCTCTGGCGCATCGGGCGCAGTGCGGCGCTGCCGCGGGCGTTGCGGGAGCGGTCCGCAGCGCGGGCGATGGCCTGGCCGGCCAGGGCCTGCGTAAGCGCCGCCCCGGCGTCGATGCGCGCCAGCGTGCGGCTGAAGGCGCCCACGTCCAGGTCCACCGGCTCGATGGACTCCAGCAGGGCGCCGCCTGCATCTTCCAGCGCCGCCAGGGCGCGGCGGCAGTGGGCGCAGGTTTCCAGATGCGCCCCCACCACCAGGGCGGCGGCCGGGTCGAGGCTGCCTGCCGCGTAGGCCAGCAGCAGGTCGTCGGCCACATGGCGGCCGGCGGTGGACAGGGAGGGCGTGCCGGTGACTGCTTCCATGGCATCACTCACTACAGGATCGTTCATGGGACAAGGTGGCCGAGCTGGCGGCGCAGGTGGCCCACCGCCAGGCGGATGCGGGACTTGACGGTGCCCAACGGGATCGCCAGCGCCTCGGCGATGGCGGCATGCGGCTGCTCCTCGAAAAAGGACAGCCGCAGGATCTCGCGCTGCTCCTGCGGCAGCCCGGCCAGCGCAGCGTGGAGGTCGCGCTCACTGCGGGCGCGGGCCAGCTGTTCGTCCGGTGCTGGGCTGTCGTCGGCGGTCTCATCCGCCGGGTTGGGGCGGTCGTCATCTGCTGCTTCGGCTGCGAAGTGGTCGGAACCCGCACCCGTGCCGCCGTAACCGCCCGCTTCCAGCGCACCGGCCGGGCCGCCCGCGGCGCGGCGCAGCTGGTCGATGCGCAGGTTGCGGGCGATGGTGAACACCCAGGTGGAGGCACGGGCGCGGGCGGGATCGAAACTGGCCGCCTTGCGCCAGACCTGCACCAGGGCTTCCTGGGCGAGCTCTTCGGCTGCCGCTGGCGGCAGGCCCCCACGCATCAGGTAGGCCTTGATGCGCGGTGCAAAGTGGCGGAACAGGCCGGCAAAGGCCACACGGTCGCCGCGTTCGGCAACCGCGCCGATCAGCTCGGCCAGGTCGTCCGGCGGCGTCAGGGGTCGCGGCGCCTGGGCGCTCGGCAGGTGGGGTGGGTCGGCAGGTGTCGTCATGGGCGCCAGGTGGCTGCGCCATTGTCGAACGGGTCGGCCTTCCCCGCCCGGCCGCAGGGGCTCCGGTGGGGGCAAGGAAGGCAGGAGCGGGCTGTCCATGCCCCTTCTACGCAGCCGGTGCCGATTCGGATCACAGCGCCGGCTCGGATCACGGTGCCGGCCGCCCGGGCCCCGCGGGTTACCCCGGACCCCTTGCCCGACGATCCGAGTGATCCAGCGCCGTGACGGGCCCGTACAAGCCCGAAACATCTGCCCGGAGCCGCCCATGTCCCCACCCTCCAAACCGATCCCTCCCCTGCAACGCCAGGCCGGCTCCCCCGAGGGTGGCGCTGCGCCTGCACCGGGCCGCCAACGCATCGCGGTGGTCGGCAGCGGCATCTCCGGGCTGTCTGCCGCCTGGCTGCTGTCGCAGCGCCACGCGGTCACGCTGTTCGAGGCCGAACCCCGCCCGGGTGGCCACAGTCACACCGTGCTGGCAGACGACGGCCGGGGCGAGGCGCTGCCGGTGGACACCGGCTTCATCGTCTTCAACCGCGACACCTACCCCAACCTCTGCGCGCTGTTCGAACACCTGGAGGTGCCCTCCCGCCCCACCGAGATGGGGTTTGCCGTCAGCCTGGACGGCGGTGCGCTGGAGTACTCGGGTGAACTGGCGGGGCTGTTCGCCCAGCGCGGCAACCTGGTCAGCCGGCGCTTCTGGTCCATGCTGCGTGATCTGGTGCGCTTCTACCGCGAGTCACCGAAGGACGCGATCGACCTGGGCGACCTGTCGCTGGACGAGTACCTGAGCCAACGCGGCTACAGCGAGGCCTTCCGCGACGACCACCTCTACCCGATGGCTGCAGCCATCTGGTCCACCCCTGCCGCGGAGATCGGCCGCTACCCGGTGGCCGCCTTTGTGCGCTTCTGCGAGAACCATCACCTGCTGACGCTGGGCCAGCGCCCGCCCTGGCGCACCGTGACCGGCGGCAGCCAGGAGTATGTGCGCCGGCTCACCACCGCCATCGGCCAGCGCCCCGGCTGCCGGGTGGTGCTCGGGCGGCCGGTTCGGCATGTGCGCCGCGACGCCGCCGGGGTGACGGTGTACTGCCGGGACCGCAACTCCCTGCCGGCCGGCGAACGTTTCGACCAGGTGGTGCTGGCCACCCATGCCGACCAGGCCCTGGGCCTGCTGGCCGAACCCAGCGCCGAGGAGCGCCGCCTGCTCGGCACCTTTGCCTACAGCCGCAACCGCACGCTGCTGCACACCGACGCCTCGCTGATGCCGCAGCGCCGCGCGGTGTGGTCGGCCTGGAACTACCTGGGAACCCGTTCAGACGAGCGAACCCAACCCGGCAAACTCTGCGTCACCTACTGGATGAACCGGCTGCAGCACCTGCCCGAGGAACGGCCGCTTTTCGTCACCCTCAACCCCATCCACGAACCCGACCCCGCCCGGCTGCTGCTGGAGCAGACCTACGAGCACCCGATCTTCGACCGCGCCGCCCTGCAGGCGCAGCGCGAGCTCTGGTCGCTGCAGGGGCAGCAGCGCAGCTGGTTCTGCGGCGCCTACTTCGGCGCCGGTTTCCACGAGGACGGTCTGCAGGCCGGCCTGGCGGTGGCCGAAGCCCTCGGCGGCGTGCGCCGGCCGTGGACGGTGCCTGACGAGTCCGGGCGGATCGTGCTGACCCTTGCGGTGCCGGCATGACACCACCCAGCCCTGCTCCCGGCCCCGGCCCCGGCCCCGAAGCCGTCTACGCCGGCCGCGTCATGCACCAACGCCTGCGCCCGCAGCGCCACCGGCTGCAGTACCGCATGTTCTCGCTGCTGCTGGACCTGCAGCCGCAGCGGCTGGAGGCCCTGCACCGGCGGCTGCGCTGGCTGTCGGTGAACCGCTTCAACCTCTTTTCCTTTCACGAACGCGACCACGGCGATGGCCGCGCCCGCGGGCTGGCGGACTGGGTGCAGCAGCAACTGCGCGCTTGCGGCCAGCCACCGGCCAGCGAGATCCGCCTGCTGGCCATGCCGCGGGTGCTGGGCTACGGCTTCAACCCGCTGAGCCTGTTTTTCTGCCACGGCGCAGACGGCAGGCTGCACAGCGTGATCCATGAGGTGCACAACACCTTCGGCGAGCGGCATGTCTACCTGGAGCCGGTGGAACGGGTGGAGCCGGTGGATGAGGAGCAGGCCGACGGGGCACCGGTCCTGCAGGCCTGCGACAAGGCCTTCCACGTCTCGCCCTTCCTGCCGATGGAGCTGTCCTACCGCTTCCGCCTGCGCCCGCCGGCCGCCGACCGGGAGGACTTCGACCTGGCCATCGACGTGCTGGAGCGCCCCCACCCGGCCACACCGGAAAACGCCGCAGAGAGTGCCGCGGTGAGCGCCGCCGACCCGCGCGTGCTGGTAGCCCACTACGCTGCACAGCGTCAGCCGCTGACCGACCGCCACCTGCTGCGCCTGTTTGCCACCCACCCGCTGCTCACCCTCAAGGTGATCGGCGGCATCCACTGGGAGGCGGTGAAGCTGCTGCTCAAGGGCCTGCGGCTGCACACCCACCCGGCCCGGGCCGCGACGGCCGGGGCCGGGGCCCGGGCCGGGGCCGGATCGACCGCCAAGGTCACCGCCAGTTTCACCGCCAATTTCACCACCACCGCCCAGGTGACCCCCACCCTCTGCGAACCCACCGTCAAGACCGGGAGCTGACACCGTGCCCACTGCCTTGAGCTCGACCTCCGCAACGTCGTCCCTGCACGCCCTGGCCGACACCCTGACCCAGGAAGCCGCCACGGCCGTCGGTCGCCCGCAGCAGCTGCAGCGGCGCCTGGCCCGGCCACTGGTCGGATCCCTCGTTCGGACGCTCACAAAGACGCTGGAGCGGCTGCTCGAGCGCCTCCAATGCGGCCGGCTGGATCTGCGCCTGCCCGGCGGGCAACTGCTCAGCGCCGCGGGCAGCCAACCCGGCCCCCACGCCCAGCTCACCCTGCACCGCTGGCGGCCGGTGTGGCGGCTGGCGCTGCGCGGCGACATCGGCTGGGCCGAGTCCTACCGGGACGGCGACTGGTCCACCCCGGACCTGACCGCCCTGCTGGAGCTGGGTGCACGCAACGAGGCGGCCTGGCAGGGCGCCTCTGCGCCCGGGCCGCTGCAGCGCCTGCTGTTCCGCCTGGCGCACCGGCGGCACGACAACACCCGCCGCGGCAGCCGACGCAACATTTCGGCCCACTACGACCTGGGCAACAACTTCTACCGCCAGTGGCTGGACGCGGACCTGATCTACTCCAGCGCCCTGTACCGCCAACCGAACGCCACGCTGGAGCAGGCGCAGGCCGAGAAGATCGATCGCATCCTGGAGCTGCTGAACCTGCCTCTGCCCCGCCGGGGCGAGGACCCGCGGGTGCTGGAGATCGGCTGCGGCTGGGGTGCACTGGCCGACGCCATCAGTCGTCGCGGCGTGCACGTGACCGGGCTGACGCTGTCCACCGAACAGCTGGCCCATGCCCGCGAGCGCCTGGCCCACGCCGGCCGCGCCCACCTGGCCGACCTGCGCCTGCAGGACTACCGCGACGTGCAGGGCCAGTTCGACCGCATCGTCTCCATCGAGATGATCGAGGCGGTGGGCGAGCGCTTCTGGCCCACCTACTTCGCCACCCTGCACGACCGCCTGGCCCCCGGCGGCGTGGCGGTGGTGCAGGCCATCACCATCGACGACGCGGCCTTCGAAACCTACCGGCGCGAGGCCGACTTCATCCAGCACTTCATCTTCCCCGGCGGCATGCTGCCTTCACCGCGCGTTCTGCAGCAGCAGGCCGAGGCGGCCGGGCTGGAGATCGACCACAGCGAGACCTTCGGCCTGGGGTACGCACGCACGCTGGTGGAATGGCGGAAGCGCTTCCAGGCCGCCTGGCCACAGATCGAACCGCTGGGTTTCGACCCCGCCTTCCGCCGGCTGTGGGAGTACTACCTCTGCTACTGCGAAGCGGGCTTCCGCTGCGGCCGGGTGGATGTGGGGCTGTACCGGTTCAGGCGGCGGGCGCGGTGACGCGTCCCGCGGTGTCTGCGTCATGGTGGGCTGCGACCGGTAAAAGTGAAGCGACCTTGCGGTCGCTTCGTCTTCGGTCACAGGCGGAAGGCCGCCCGGTCCGGCTCAGCCGCGGCCGGCCTGACGACGGCGCGCTGTCCAGCCGAGCACACCCAGGCCGGCCAGCATCAGGGCATAGGTCTCGGGCTCCGGAACCGCTGCGATCGACGTGGCCGACAGCGAGAAGTCGTCCATCGCGAACGTGCCGGAAGAACGCCCGACGACCACGTTGTACGTGCCTGCCGTCACATTGTTGAAACTGTAGGACACCGGGCTGCCCAGCGCTGTCACGCTCACCGGAGAGGTCACCGGCCCCAGGTCCGTCGACAGCGTCGATGACGCCGGCAGCAGGCTGACGAGCTGATAGCCGAAAGACACGTCGTAGCCGGCAATTCCCGGATCGGAGGCCAGCGTGAAGCTGAACGTCATCCCGTCCCCGCTGCCGAAAACCAGCGCATCATCCGGCACGCTGATCACCGTCACAGTGCCTGCCTCGGTCCAGCTCCATGACAGGTTGCCGGAACTGCCTGCTGGCAGCACGTTGGATGAGCCGTAGTTCGTCGTGCCGATGACGTTGCCGCTCAGCCCGCTGAAGTTCTCGCTGTAGGTATCGGTCGCGGCTGCGGCTCCCGTCGAGGCAACCGACATCACCAGGGCTGCCGCTACAGCGGCGACGGTGCTTTGACTTTGAAACTGGGGCATGGGAGACATCCTGTCTTGAGGGGCACTGGCGGGGCCGACTTGCCGGCACACACACTGCAACCTTTGTTGTGTGCGCGACACCATCGTATTCACGCCAACGGCCGATTTGTGCACCCATCCCCCGGGATCAGGGATTGAAAGGACCAGGATTTGCCATTTCGCCCTGGACCTGAGGGATCCAGGTTGAACCGAAGCTGGCAGAGACGGGCGCCAGCTGCAAGCCAAGCTGACATGGACCAAACTCGGGTCCGGCCCGTTCTGCGGCTGCGCGACACAGACCGCAGCGGTCAGGCCGCCGCGCCCGCGCTGAGCAGCGCCGCCAGCCGGTCCAGGTTCTGCTCGTTGGCCGGCTCGCAGATGGCGCGCACCGCCGCGGCCACCTGCGGATCGTCAAAAGCCTGCAGCCACTCCAGTTGCGTGCCGCCATCGGCGGGCTGCAGTTGCACCGTCAGGGTGAAGTGGGGCGCATTGACATGGCGGATGACGATGCGATCGGCCTCCAGCACCTCGAACCTCGCCCGGTTGGGGTAGTCCTGGCCGTCCGGCCCGTGCATCACGAACTCCCAGCGGCCGCCGGGGTGGAACTCGAACCGTTCAAAGGTGTTGCGAAAGCCCGCCGGCCCCCACCAGAGCGCCAGCTGCTCGGGATGGGCGAAGGCCTGGAAGATCGCCTGTGGCGGGTGGGGCAGGAAGCGCTCTGTGCGCAGGGGGGTCAAAGGGTCCATACAGGGTTCACCTCCCGTTCCAGAAATGGGCCGCCAGCGGCAGCAGCAGTGCCGACAGCAGCACCTGCAACCCCAGAGCGATGCCGGCGTAGGCCCCCGCCTCCGGGTGCACCTGCAGCGCCCTCGCTGCGCCGATGCCATGGGAGGCGGTACCGATGGCAAAGCCTCGCACCGACCAGTCGCGCAGCCGCAGGGCATCAAAGATCCATCGCGCCGACAGCGCCCCCACCATGCCGGTGAGCACCGCAAACACCGCCGCCAGCTCCGGCAGACCACCAATGCGCTGGGCGATGCCCATGGCCACCGGGGCGGTCACCGACTTGGGCGCCAGCGAACGCAGCACCTGCGAGGGCAGGCCCAGCGCCTCCCCGATCAGCACCGCACTGAGCGCCGCCGCCGTCCCGCCGACCAGGGCGGCGATCAGCAACGCCACCGCCCGGCGGCGCAACTGGGCCCGACGCTGCCAAAGCGGCCAGGCCAACGCCACCACCGCCGGGCCCAGCAGCACATGCACGAACTGGGCACCGGCAAAGTAGCGGGGGTAAGGCGTGCCGGTGACCAGCAGCAGGCTGCCGATCAGCACCCCGGACCACAGCACCGGGTTGGCCCAGGCGGCGCGGCCGCTGCGCTCATACAGTGCATGTACCCCGGTGTAAGCCACCAGCGTGGCGGTCAGGCCGAACAGCGGCGTGGCGGAGAGGTAGACCCAGAGCTGCACGAATTCAGCCACGGCCACCCTCCTCCGGCCCGGCGCCGCCCGCCGGCTCGGTTGGCAGCAGCGCGCGCAGCAGCAGGGCCGTCACCGCCAGCCCGATCCAGGTGGACAGCAGCAGCGTCACCAGCAGCTGCCAACCGTAGCGGCCCACCAGGTCCAGGTAGGTGATCACGCCCACTCCCACCGGCACGAACAGGAGCGACAGGTGTGCCAGCAGAAGGTCCGCGGCGGCGGACACCGGCCGGCGCAGCGGCTCGAACGGCAGCAAACCCAGCAGCAGGATCAGCCCGACCACCGGCCCCGGCAGCGGCCAGCCGGTGGCATGCACCAACGCCTCACCCGCGGCCTGACACAGCAGCAACAGGGCCAGGCCACGCAGGGCTTCCATGTCATCACCTCCAGGCAGGCCAGGCCCGCCGCTCTCACATCAGGTCAGCGCAGTATGCCCGCAGGTTGGTCCAGTCAGCGGCGGGGTCGAAATCACCGCCGACTCTTGACTGGAGTCAAGACGACGCCGACGGTGGCAACCGACGATGACATCCCAGGATGCTGCATGCCCACCGAGTTGGAACCCCCACGCCCCACCCGCAAGCGAAGCGGCACGATGCACCGGGCGTGGCGGGTCGTGTGGTGGTTCTGGCTCTTCTGTGCCGTCCCCACAGCATGGGCGGAACAGGTCGCCGACGAGCCCATGCCCTTCGGCCAGGTGGTCAACCTGGTCGCGGTGCGGGAGGTGACTTCCGCCCCGCCGGCCGCCCTGCTGGCCACGCTGCGCCGCTGGGGCCTGGAGGTGATGCGGGTGCCCAGCCCGGCGCCATCGGCCCCAGCCAACCCCCTGCTGGAGCGGCTGCCGGTGGCGTCGGCAGACCTGCTGCGCCGCGCCGAGTTCCAGGACGGCTACGAGGGCCGGCTGGTCTGCCGGGACGAACACCTGCCGCAGCGGCTGGACCTGATCCTGATCCGCGACAACGCCCCCACTTACACGCTGCTGCACGAGTTCGTGCATGCGGTGGTCAAACCGGTCTGCCCCGCCGGCAGCGAGGACCCGGTGATCGAGGTGCGCTTCAACACCGCCTGGCGGCGCCTGACGTTCTTCCAGCGCCGCCTCTACGACGACCCCTACCACCTGCTCGACCCGCGCTGGCGGCGCGACATCCTGTCCGCGCAGACCGATGTGGCCGCCGACCTGTACGACCGCATCCGCTTCGGCCAGAGCCAGGAGGCCATCGCCGAGAAGCTGCTGCAGCGCCACATCACCCAGGGCAGCCCCTACTTCGACGCCGCCCGCCGCGAGCAGGGCCGCGCCTACGCGGAGGCGATGATCGACAACGCCATCGACCTGTTCAACACCCTGGAGGCCTCCCGCCGCTTCGTCGGGGAAACGGTGCAGCACCTGCTGCAGACGCTGCGGCAGGGCGATGTCGAGCCCGCCCCCACCGACCGCCTGACCGAAGCCGACGTGCAGGAGGTGGCCGCTGCCTGCGAGGCGGTGGCTCGGCAAATGACCCCAACCCGACAGGCGCTGGAGGAGTTGAAGGCATTTCAGCGGCGGTGAGAACCTGTGAACGAACCCGCAGCCGCCGCCTTCAGCGCACACTCAGCGCGATCGCACCGCCAGGCTCTGCGTGGCGCGGCCCACCAGCCCCTCTTCGTCGTACAGCGCCGACTCCGCCAGCCCGGTGCCGGCCGGGCCCAGGCAGGTGCGCGCCTCCAGGCAGATCCACTCCCCCACCGGGCGGCGCAGGAAGTTGATCGTCAGGTCGGCATTGACGAACAGCCACTGGCGGAAGTCCAGCACACCACTGACGCCATTGCCCGAATCGGCCGCCACCGCCACGCACTGGTAGGGGCTGGGCACCTCCCCTTCCACCAGCGGGTGGCGCATGCGGAACCACACCGCGCAGGGTCCGTGCCAGAAGTGACCGGCCGCATTGCGGGTCTCGACCAGGTCGCCATAGCCGATGTGGTCGTGCCCGAAGGGAAACTGGGCCGCATCGCTGTCTGCAGGTGACCGCGGCGCCTGGGGCAGCGGGTGGCCGGCCAGGTTGGTGGGCAGCTCCAGCGGCGTCTCGCGCTGCGCCAGTGCGGTGAAGCGGCCGATTTCCTTGCCGCCAGGCTGCAGCAGGTGGGCGGAGAAGTGGCCGGCGTTGCGGCCCACGTAGTCGCTCATCACCTCCACGATCAGCTCGCCGATGGGCACCGGCCGCAGGATGTTGGCGGTGAGCCGGGCGATGTGCGTCAGCCCGTGTTCATGCGCCGCTGCCTCGATGGCCCGGCACACCAGCGCCACCGGCGGACCGGCATGCTGGTGGCCCATGTCCCAGGGGCCGCGGGTCAGTTCACTGGCCAGGTGGACACGGGCATCCACCGCGCGGTAGGCGGCGGCGGGCATCGGGTGGTCGGGATGCGGGCTGGGCATGCGGGTCACTCCAGGTGGTGCGACCGCCGGTGCAGGCCGCACAAAGCGCAGCATAACGAGCCGCTCCCCTCAGCGCCGACACCCGGGTGACAGAAGGAGGAGGCAGAAGGCGCCTCTCAGCGGGCCAACAGCCCGCCGTAGGCCTCCAGCACCATCGGCCGGGTGCTGCTGGCGCCACGCTGCACATCCAGCTCCCAGCTGCCGCCCCACAGCGACGAGCCGATCGGCCCACTGGCCGCACGCACCGGCACCTGGCTGACCTCGAAGAGCGAATCGACAAAATCGTGCCCGCTTTCGCCAGCCGCCACCCGGCAGCCGTAGACGAACAACGCACCGCCGGGCTCGATGGCCTGGCCGATGCTGCGCCAGTGGTCGGCTTCGTGCTGCAGATCGTTGCGGCCCAGATCGCGCCCCCCCACCTGCAGCCGCCCCGGGTCGCCATGCGAAAGCAGGTCCACCGCCTCCACCGGCCCTTCGGCGGCCAGCAGGTCCGACAGCACATCGGCCATCTGCTCGGCCACCGGCCGGCCGGCGTCCAGGACATGCACCTCACAGCACTCCCGGTCGACCAGATCGGCCAGATCGGCCACCTCGGAATCCACAAAGGCGATGCGTTTGCTCATGTCCGGTCTCCTCCAATGCGGGGCATCCCGCTGTGCTGCAGCCCGGCGGCCCACTGCCGGCAGGCTGCCAACTTCCACACAGATCTTTTGCGCGTCGGCTGACACGGAACTGATACCAACCCCGGTGTTTCACCGGAGGAAACCCGCAGCACCAGCGGGGCCCAGCACTCCCGGTACCGCTACTTCACAACAAAGCGAACGGTGGCGGCAGCCTTGCCACCGATGGTGACAATGGCGACGGCTTTGGTGCCCGCGGCCACCTTGAAGGTACCTGCTGCTTCCAGCCTGTCCCCCGCGGGTCGGAGTTCCACCTCCTGCTTCTCGCTGCCACTGAGCAGCGTCACCTTGGCGCTGGCGTTGGACAGGTCGGCGGCTTTGCCGTGGTCGCGCAGGTGAAGCTGGATCACCGTCGGCTTGGCCACCAGTTCGTAGTCCATGTCCTTGACCTCGACCACGACGCCGCCATGCAGCGGCTTGTGCTCGTGGGCATGGTCGTGCTTGTCACCGGCGGCAAAAGCAGAACCAGCCAGGGCGAGGGTGATGGAGGCGAGGAAGGCATGCGTCTTCATGAGAGTCCTTTCGGGTGGGTGGGTGGGAACAGAAACTGAGATCAAAGCGCCATCAAAGCGCCTCGGCGTCCTTGTCGTCCATCAGTGCTTCGGCCGGCTTGCGCCCGAAGAGCCAGAACATCGCGGGCGTGAGGAAGGTGTCGAGCAGGGTCGAGCTGATGAGGCCGGAGAAGATCACCACGGCCACCGGGTGCAGCACCTCGGTGCCTGGCTGTTCGGCCTCGAACAGCAGCGGCGCCAGCGCAAAAGCCGTGACCAGCGCGGTCATCAGCACCGGGCTCAGCCGCTCCAGCGAGCCGCGCAGAATCATCTTCTGGTCGAAGGACTCGCCCTCGAAGCGCATCAGGTTGATGTAGTGGCTGACCTTCAAGATGCCGTTGCGCACCGAGATGCCAGCCAGCGTGATGAAGCCGACCAGGGCTGCCACGCTCAGCGGCTGGCCCGACAGCCACAGACCGATCACCGCGCCGACCAGCGCGAGCGGGATATTCACCATGATCAGCGCCGACAGCGCCGCCGACTTGTAGCGGCTGTAGAGCACCACGAACATCAGCGTCAGCGACACGATGGACAGCAGGCCGACGAGCCGCGAGGCCTCCTCCTGGGCCTGGAACTGGCCGCCCAGGGTGATGAAGTAGCCCTCGGGCAGCTTTGTCTCGGCGACCACCTTGCGGATGTCGGCCACGATCTCCGACAGCGCGCGTCCCGATGCATTGGCCGACAGCACGATGCGCCGCTTGCCGTCATCACGGCTGATCTGGTTCGGGCCGTCGCCGTCCTCGATGGTGGCGATCTTCGACAACGGGATGCGCCCGTTCGGCGTCTCGATCAGGATTTGGCCCAGCCCTTCGACGGAGCGCGCCGATTCCGGCAGCTTCACCACCAGCGCGAAGCGCCGGCTGCCCTCGACGATCTGGGTCACCTTCTCGCCCTCGACCAGCGCCTGCAGCGCCGACAGCACCTGCGGCGCCGGCACGCCGTACTGCGCCGCCGCGGCGTAGTCGATGCGCACCTTGATCTGCGGTGCCAGCACCTGCTTCTCGATCTGCAAGTCGGCAATGCCTGGGATCGCAGCCAGCTTGGCCCGCAGGGCATCGGCCTGGCCACGCAGCGCATCGAGGTCCTCGCCGAAGATCTTGATCGCGATCTGCGAGCGCACGCCCGAGAGCATGTGGTCGATGCGGTGCGAGATCGGCTGGCCGATCTCCAGCGCGGCCGGCAGGTTGACCAGGCGCTTGCGGATGTCGCCCTTGATCTCGTCCATGCTGCGCGTCAGCTCGGCAGTGGGTTTGAGGCCCACGTCGAGTTCACTGACGTGCACGCCTTCCGCGTGTTCGTCCAGTTCGGCCCGACCGCTGCGCCGCCCGACGTGGGTGATCTCGGGCACCTGCTTGATGAGCACCTCCGCCTGGCGTGCGAGTGCCGAGGTCTCGCTGAGCGTCACGCCGGGGTTCAGCCGCAGGCCGATCAGCAGCGTGCCCTCGTTGAAGGGCGGCAGAAAAGTCGTCGGGAAGAACGGCACGGCGGCTGCGGCCACCAACACGGCAGCACCGGCCGCCGCCATGACAGCCTTGGGCCCATCCAGCACGCCCTGCAGGCTGCTGCGGTAGCGCGCCTTCAGCCAGGCCAGGACCTTGGTGTCGCCGTGGTCCAGGTTCTTCATGCGCGGCAGCAGGTAGAAGCTGAGCACGGGCGTCACCGTCACCGAGACGATAAGCGAGGCCAGCGTCGACACGATGAAGGCGATGCCCAGCGGCACGAACAGCTTGCCTTCCAGCCCCGGCAGCGCGAACAGCGGGATGAAGACGAGCACGATGATGACCGTCGCATACAGGATGGCAGACCGCACTTCCATTGTCGCGTGCGCGACGATCTCGATCGGGTTCAAACGGCTGTGCGGATGGTTCGCACGGTCGGACTTCAGCCGCCGAAGTACGTTCTCCACACCCACCACCGCGTCGTCAACCAGGCCGCCGATGGCGATGGCCAGCCCACCCAGCGTCATCGTGTTGATCGACAGGCCGAAGTACTTGAAGACCAGCGCGGTGATGAAGATCGACACGGGAATTGCCGTCAGCGCGATGATGGTCGGCCGCAAGGTCCCCAGGAAGAAGAACAGGATCACCGCCACAAAGATCGATGCGCCGATCAGCTTGCCCTGCAGCGTGGTGATCGAGGCTTCGATGAAGCTGGCTTGGCGGAAGGTCACGCGCGGCGCTTCCATGCCGGCGGGCAGCGAGGCCTTCAGACCCACCAGGGCATCCTCGATGGACTTGGTCAGTGCGATGGTGTCGGCGGTCGGCTGTTTCTGGATGCCCAGGATCACGGCTGGTTTGCCTTCAAATCCTGCGTCACCGCGCTTGAGTGCCGCGGCGAAAGTCACCTCGGCGATCTGCCGCATCAGGATGGGCTGGCCATTCTTCGAGGTCAGCGCCAGGTTCTTCAGGTCATCGAGGCGCGAAGTGCGACCGAGGTTGCGGATCAGGTACTCGCGGCCGTTCAGCGCCAGGAATCCGCCCGAGGTGTTGGACGAGTAGCCTTTGAGCGCGCCTTCCAGCTGGTCATGCGTGATGCCCAGCTCGGCCATGCGCGTGGTGTTCGGCTGCACCTGGAACTGCCGCACCTCGCCGCCGATGGGGATGACCTGTGCGACGCCGGGCACCGACAGCAGCCGTGGTCTCAGCACCCAGTCCGCATACTCGCGCACCGCCATCGCGCTGATCTTGCTTGGATCGACCGGGATCGCGATCTGCATGATCTCGCCCATGATCGAGCTGATCGGGCCCATGCGCGGCACCACGCCTTCGGCAATGCCTTCCTCCATCGACGACAGCCGCTCCGACACCAGCTGCCGGGCGCGGAAGATGTCGGTGCTCCAGTCGAAGGTGACGTAGAGGAAGGACAGGCCGGCTGACGAGGTCGAGCGCACCGACTCCACACCGGGCAGGCCGTTCATGGTCGTCTCCAGCGGGAAAGTGATGAGCTGCTCCACCTCCTCGGCGGCCATGCCGCCCGCCTCGGTCATGATGGTGACGGTCGGCTTGTTGAGGTCCGGGAACACGTCCACCGGGGTGCGCGAGAGCGTGAACGCGCCGTAGGCCATCAGAACGACGCTGGCGATGATCACCAGCAGCCGGTTCGTCAGGCTGTTATCGAGTAGCCACTTGAACATGTCAGCGCACCTGGTTGATCAGGGTGGCGCCTTGCGTGGCGATGCGGTCCCCGGCCTTCAGACCCGACGTGACCGCGACGTTCACACCATCGAGGGCCTCGGTCGTGATGCTGCGAGGCTCGAAGAGCTCGGGTGCGGTCTTGACCCAGACAACGGTCTGGTTGGCCGGGTTCTTCATCAGCGATGCGACCGGGACCGCAACGCCCTTGACCTTCTGCTTCGTCTGCACGAACACGCGCACGGGTTGTCCGACGGCCAGGCCGTTTAGGGCCGCACCCTGGGCGCGGAATCCCAGCGGCAGCGCTTGCTCGCGCAGGCTGCGCGCCGCACCCAGGTACTCCAGCGGCACACGCTGGTCGCCGACCGCCAGCGTGGCACTGCCGACATTGGCCGCGAGCGAGGGCTCGAAGGCCAGTGCCTCGATGCGCAAGCGGCCCGGGTCGATGATCTCGAACAGCAGTTCGCGGGCGTCGACCACCTGACCGGCCACCACGTGGGCCGAGGCGATCACGCCCGACACCGGGGCCACCAGCGCTTCCCGCGTCGCCAGGCCGCCGCCAACGGCCGCCATGCGCTCAGCCAGGCTGGCTGCTTCGCTCTCGGCCGCCTCGATGTCCTTGCGCGGCACGGTGTCCGACAACTCCTTCAGCCGCGCCACGCGCTTGTCGGCGAGCGACTTGGCCGCACGCAGCTCGGCCAATTGCGCGGATTGGTTCGATCTCTCGATGGGCGCTGTCGTTGGCACCACGTAGGCCAGCACCTCGCCCTTGCGCACCACCTGTCCCGGGTTGGGCAGGCCGCGCGGACCGGGCTCGATGCGGCCGGCGTTCAGCGGCTGCACCTTGCCACCGGCGTTGGGATCCATCAGCACCTTGCCGTTCAGCTCGACCGAGCGCGGCAGCTCGGCCTCACCAGCCACCATCGTGCGTACCCCCAGCTGGCGCTGGGCCGGCTTGGGCAGGAACACGCTGCCGTCGGGCTGGCGTTGGGGGCCGTTTGCGCTCGGCGCAGCGGGTGCGTCGCCATGGTCATGGCCTTCCCCGGCCTGCGCAGTCAGTGGGCCCACGAGTGCCAGCACCACGCCGAGCCAGGCCAGGCGATTCAGAGAAGCGCGCTTCATGCTGCACCTCCGGCGCGAACCTGGCGGACAGCCATCAGGCGTCTCCCGCCGAACACCAGCACCGCAAGCACGGCCAGGCCGCCAGCAGCCCATCCGGCGAACTCCTTCCAGGAGTGCTCATGCGCCGGCTCGTCGGTATGGGCGGCCTCGTGCAGATCGAGTTCGCCGGCCAGCAGATCGACTTCGGCCCCTGCAGTCACAGTCGCCGTGATCGGCAGCACGCCAGGCTTGGGCACCTCCTTGAGCACCACTTCGTAGGCGTCGTCACCGTGTGCCTCGGCCTTGAACTTGGCTCCTGCGATCTCGAGTTCGATCTGCGCGCCGCGCACCGGGGCGTTGTCGGCAAAGCGGTCGAGATAGAGGGTCACCTGCTTGTCGTCGAGAACGCCGACGAGCTCGAAGGTCTCGGACACCGCCGCAAAGCGGGGCAGCGCCGTGCCCGTGGCGGCCGGGGCGGCGTCGCCGTGGTCATGGCCATCGCCGGCTTGTGCCCGCAGGCCGGTGAAGAGCAGCACGGCCGCGAGACCGAGTGCTGTCAGGGAGAGGGAGGACTTCATGGGATGGGATTCCTGAAAGGGGTTCGCTGAGCGTGTTCGTTGCGCGTGTTCCGGCGGCTCACTGCGGCAGCAGGCCCAGGGCCTGCCGCCACGCCGAGATGGCTGCGGCGAGTTCGATGCGGGCGCGCACGGCCTGTCGCTCGGCGTCTGCGGCCTCGGCCTCGATGCGCAAGCGCGTGGGCAGGTCGGACTCGCCCAGGCGGAAGGACTTGTCGAAGAAGCCGCGCGATTCGCGCGCCAGCTGGGCGCGGCGTTCGGTAGCGGCCAACTGCGTCCGAGCCGCGTCGGCGCGTGCGCGGGCGGCTTCGCGCACGCCTGCGAGGCGGGCACGTTCCAATGCCATCTGCGCCTGCAGTTCGACCGCCTCGGCGCGGGCCGAGGCGACGCGAGCATCGTGGCGGGGACCGGCGCCGAAGGGGATGCGCACACCGACCGTGAAGGTCTGCTGGTAGGACTCGCCATACGTGCCCCGGTCGCGGGTGGCGGCAATGGTGAGTTCGGGGCTGGCGCGAGACTGCGTGGCCGCAAGTGCAACCACGCCGTCTGCGACGGCGGAGCGGTCCTTCAACGAGAGCAGTTCGGCATGCGTGTCCGGGCCGTCCGCAGCGCTGGGTATCGGGGACGGCTCGGGTTCGGCGTCGGCGCTGGGCGAATGGCTGGGTGCGGCAGCGCCAGGCATGTCGACCAGTGGACGAAGCTGCTGCCAGGCGGCCGTGAGCGAACCTTCAGCTTGCGCCACGGCGGCCTCGGCCGCTGCCACGGCGCCGTCGGCCTGATGCTGGTCGGCACGGGCCAGGTCACCGGCCTTCAGACGCTTGCCGACATCGGCGGCGATGCGCCTGACGTTGTCGAGCTGGCCGCGCGCGGCATCGAGTTCCATGCGGGCACGCTGCCACGACCACCATGCTTCGCGAACGGTGGCCGCCACGCGCAGTTGGGCCGCCGTGGTGCGGCTCTCGATGGCACCCCCCTCGGCATCGGCCAGGGCCTGGCTGCGGCCCCGTTCGCCCGGCAGCCACAACGGGATGGCTACGCCGACCTCGTACTCGCGGGTGCCGAGGTTGCGGTTCAGGCGGTCCGTCTTGGTGGACAGCTCCATCGCCACCGGTTCGGGCGTCAACGATCGGGCCGCCTGCTGCTGCGCGCGTGCCGCGTCGCGCCTCGCTGCCAGCGCCTGGGCTTCGGGCTGCCGCGCCCAGGCGGCTTCGAAGGCCGCACGCAGCGTGGGCCGGTCCTGAACGGTGGGCGTTGCCGCAGTTTGCGCGTGCGCCTCGATCAGAGCGCCGGTCAGTGCAGCGGCGAGTGCCAGGGTCAGTGTGGCGCGGGCGGTGTGTTGCCGCCGCCCGGCGGCCAGAAATCTTCTTCGGTGCATCCGATGCTCCAGTGTTGAAAACAACCCACGGGAGATCGGCAAGGGGCGACGCTGAGCAACTCAGGGTCGGATCGGGCCTGGCTCCGCGCCACTGACACGAACGTCAAGGGGCGCGCACTCAGGCGCGAACGGGCTTCAGAAAGGGAAGAGACCCGCCTCGCCGATCAGGCGAGGGGCAGCCACTGAGGGCGTTCGGGCGGGCTTTGCGCCAGGGTGCGCACCGTACCTTCGACACCTGCGGCTGGATGCGAAGTCAGATGGAGCAACGCCGTGCCCTCTATCGGTGCGGGCAGGCCGACGTATGCGCCGTGGCAATGGCCGCAATCGAAGTCGAACACCGCCGGCGCGCTCTGGTCTGCCGGCGCACTGTCCTTGTCAGCGATGGCACGGTCCGTGTGCTGGTGCTCGTGATGGCCCAGGTGCTCGGCATGCTGGCCGGTTTCGTGCCCGCAATACGCCGCCACCGCCGCCCAGCTGAACTGGAGCGGCAGCAGGGTAAGCAGGAGGAGCGCGAGCCAGCAACGCACAACGCAAGTCTAGCAGCAGCAATGAACGGGCGCAGGCGGCGGTGACCCGGTCACGCGCGAACCGTGAAGGGCTGCAGTTCTTGGCGCGCCTGGGCAACGACGGTACGCGCAGCGCTCAGTGCCAGCACGGCCATCACACCAGCCACGAGCAGATCGGGCCAGGCACTACCGGTGCCAAACACCCCGAGCGCGGCGGCCATTACTGCCAGGTTGCCGATGGCGTCGTTGCGGCTGCACAGCCAGACCGAGCGCATGTTGGCGTCGCCCTCGCGCCAGGCGTACAGCATCGAAGCCACTCCAACATTGGCCAGCAGCGCCAGGGCGCCGATGGCGCTCATGGTCACCGGCTCCGGCACCGCGCCGCCGGCCAACGTCCACGCCGCCCGGCTCAGCACGAACACCCCGAATGCAGCCATCGACAGCCCCTTGACCAGCGCCGCCCGGGCGCGCCAGCGCACCGTCCGGCCCAGCACCAGCAGCGACAGGCCGTAGTTCGCCGCATCACCGAAGAAATCCACTGCATCGGCCAGCAGCGACACCGAACCCGACCTCATCCCGCCCACCAACTCCACGCCGAACATCACTGCATTGACGAATAGGGCCACCCACAGGACGCGGCGGTAATGCGGGCTGCGGGCGCTGGATGGGGCGGCGCAGTTGTGGCTGCAACAGGAGTCGCTCATGGGATGGGTCGGTTTTTCAGGGGAATGGCTCGATTGGAAACCCTGTAGCGACTGCAGGGTCAAGGGGTACGATGCGTCGGCACAGAAGATCGAGGCTGCCCATGAAAATCGGCGAACTGGCCACCCTGACCCGAACCCAGGTGGAAACCATCCGCTACTACGAGCGCGAGGGGCTATTGCCGGCCGCACCACGCAGTGATGGCAACTACCGCATCTACGGACCCGAACACGCCGAGCGGCTGGCCTTCATACGCCAATGCCGCTCGCTGGACATGGCGATCAACGAGATCCGCGTGCTGCTGCGCTTCAAAGATTCACCCTCGGCGGACTGTGGCGACATCAACACGCTGCTGGATGCCCACATCGAACTGGTAGCAACCCGCCTGCGCGAACTGGGCTGGCTGGAGCAGCAGCTCAGGTCCTTGCGCAGCACCTGCGCGGTGGCGGGGGATGCGAAACACTGCGGCATCCTGACCGGGCTGTCGCAGGCGGCCCAGGGCGTGCAGGCGGCATCACGCCCACCCCTAACGCCCCACCCTGGCCACAGGACAGGAGCCCCACGATGATCTTCCGCCAACTCTTCGAACCCCTGTCGAGCACCTACACCTACCTCGTCGGCTGCCCCGCTACCGGCCAGGCGCTGCTGATCGACCCGGTGGTCAACAGCATCGACCGCGACCTGGCGCTCCTCCAGCAACTCGGCCTGAAGCTGGCGCTGACGCTGGACACCCACATCCACGCCGACCACATCACCGGCGCACTGCACCTGCGCGAGCGCACCGGCTGCCGCATCGGCACCCCGGCGATGGACCGCCTGCCCTGCACCGACCTGCAGGTGGAAGAAGGCCTGCCGATCACCCTGGGCAGCCTGACCCTGCAGGCCCTGCACACGCCCGGGCACACCGACGGCCACCACGCCTACCTGCTGGGCGAGCGCCTGTTCACCGGCGACGCCCTGCTGATCGACGGCTGCGGCCGCACCGACTTCCAGAACGGCAGCGCCGCCGACCTGTACCGCAGCGTCACCGGCAAACTCTTCAGCCTGCCCGACGAGCAGCTGGTCTACCCCGGCCACGACTACCAGGGCCGCCGCGTGTCCTCCATCGGCCAGGAAAAGGCCCGCAACCCCCGCCTCGGTGCGGGCCGCAGCCAGGCCGAGTTCGAACAGATCATGGCCGGCCTGAACCTGCCCTACCCCAAGTTCATCGACCACGCCGTCCCCGGCAACCGCCAATGCGGCGTCTGCCCCACCGACCTGCCGGAGCAGCTGCAGGCGTACTGCGCAAGGATGACGGAGAGTGTGCAGGGGTGACTGACGGCTCTGCGCCGAGTGCGGTTGGCGACCGGCTCGCCGCCGACCGCTGCCGGCCATTGGCCAATTCTTCTTGCGCCTCTCCTTTCGTCAACCAGGCGCCCGAAAACTCGCCACTGCTTGATGCCCGCGTCCAGGAAGCTGCTCACTCAGCGAGCTGCTCCGCCACCTTGCGGGCAAACCGCTCAAAGTCGCCGATGTGATTCGTCGCAATGGCGAACACGATGGCCCAGTCAATGGCGTCGTAGTTGTGCACGGCAAGGTTGCGGGACCCCACGGCCCGGCGCATCGCCTGCGCGATGTCGGTCTCGATGACCTGCGCCTCGGCCAAGCGTGTAAAGGCTTCACCCATCGTGCTGGGCGGGGGCAGCTCCAGCTCGGTCAACAGGTGGGCGGCCATGTCGACACACAGCTGGACGGCCCGGCTGAGGTTCAGCACCAGCACGTCCTGGGCGTCCAGGTCCTGCACGAGTTCGGGCAAGGTCGCGGGGCACCTCGACCGAACGCGCACCAGGCAGCGCCGCAGCGACTCCAGCTTGCGCTCCAGCACTAGCGAAGTGGGGGGGGGGGGGGGGGGGGGGGGGGGGGGGGGGGGGGGGGGGGGGGGGGGGGGGGGGGGGGGGGGGGGGGGGGGGGGGGGGGGGGGGGGGGGGGGGGGGGGGGGGGGGGGGGCCGATCCACGCCCGCCTCCTCTCGGCCAGCAGGCGCTCCACGTAGGGCAGGAAGTCGGCGGCGTCGAACAGGTGGCGACGCAACAGTTCGGCGCAGGCCCAGTGGCTGCCGCGGAGGCGTTTGCCGTGCGTGCCGCGAGGGTCAGGTCTTGTGCGTGCCGCGAGGGTCATGCCGCGAGGGTCACATGCCGCGAGTGCCGCGAGGGTCAGGTCTTGAGTCTTGCCGCAGAGGGCTTCTTGCTGCCCTTGTCCTCGGGCGTGATGAACCCAATGGGCCGCTTGGGTGGCTCGGGCGGAGTCATCCGCTCGCGCAGGGCATCGAAGACCTGCGTGAGCCGGGCGCGGGTGTTGCGGCTGAAGGTGTCCTGGCTGATGGCCAGCGCCTCGGTCTTTTCCTGGGACTCGGCCAGCAGCTTGGCCAAGTCACCATGTGAAATCACCAGCGCCATCATGCCCGCGAAGGTGCGAATGATCTCAATGCTGACGGTGATGGCGCGTGGGCTACCCACCACGGTGGAATGCATCGCCACTTCCTGCTCGGTAGATGGTCGCCAGGGCCTCGAAGCTAAACCTACATCGCTGACCGCAGGCTCTGGCTTCAGACGGCGAACCCCTCGATGAGGAGCGAGGGCACGGCGCCGAAGTGCTTGACGTTGGCGGTGGTACAAGTTCTGCTTTGTCACGGCAGCCCTGCGCCAGCTCCCTATAGGTCACCACTGAAATCCGCCAGGGGTCAATCGCATGCAGGCGTCTGGCGGCTCCCACGTGGCCGCGGGTGAGCCACACCAGCACGTCCGAATCGATCAGCACCTCAGGGGGCGCTTCAGGAGTCATTGCGCGAACCGTCGGCGTCAAAGCGCGGGGCTCGGAGGCGTCGGACGTAGCCGGCGACGTCGGCCATGTCTTCGCGGTCGCGCCACATGCCGAACAGCGGGTCATCGGCGAACTCGGCCGCAGCCTGTCCCACAGCTGCATGTTCTGCTTCGATGCGTACCGTCACCCGCGCGCCGGCCGAATCGGTCAGCGCGGGGTCAAGCCTGTCTCGCCAAGCCTGGGGTAGTTCAGCTACCGACACGTGTTCCAACACCACTGCGTTCATTGCTGATTCCTCATTGCTCAGACCTTCGCACATGTAAGCGAAGTTCGTGCCTCGCAGCCACCCTCGACGCGAATCCTGCAGCATGTTTGCCGACTTGATCGTACCCCAGCGGGTTGACCGGCGGTGCGACGGAGTTGGGAGCTTCATCAGCAGGTGGCCACGGATGCGTTTGGCAATGCGTTGGGCGACGCCGTCGTGGCCAACATGAGCAGCCCCAGCGCGGCTGACAACCGCGCGGCGCTGAATGCTGCTGAAAGGGCAGCCGACCCGGAGCGCTACACCACGCCAGTTGGGGGTTCGGGGCTGCGCGTTGGTGGAGGCGGCTCTGGCCTGCGGTTCGATGGTTCCGCATTGGCGTCCTGGAACCGTGAGCTTGACGAGGGCATAGCTCGGCAGGCGGCGCGCTCTTCAACCATCGGCGCACCGCGCTCAAGCGTGAGCGCGATCTACAACCTCATGATGCGGCGCGTTGCTGTCGTCGGAACGCTGCCGGCGAGCTGTCCACCTCGCGCCTGAATAACTTGCTGAAGTTCGTGGCCTCGTCGAACCCCAGCTGTTCGGCGATGGTTGAGACGGGCAGGTCCGTGTGCAACAGCAGGCGTTTCGCTTCCAAAACGATGCGCGCGGATATGAAGGCCTTGGCCGTCGTACCTGCCGAGGCGGTCACTGCGCGCGTCAGACTTTTCTCCGTGCAGCCGAGTCGGTCGACATAGTCGGCCGCTGAGTGCCAATGTGTGAAGTGTTCCTCCACGAGCTGCTGAAAGCGCTTGAAACGCTGCAAGGCTGGCGATGTCACCGGCTCTGGGGCCTGCTGCCCACCCTGCACGATGATCAGGCGCGTCAGCAGTGCGTTGAGCTGGTGGCGCAGCAGCGCATTCAGATCCTCCAGTGGTGCATCGAGCTTCGCATCTGCGTGCATTTGCTCGATCAGACGCGTGACGGTGAGCACTTCCCGGCCCGGCAAGGCCATGTGCCAAGGCAGCCTCTCAAGATCGATCGCAAATTCGAGACTTCGCGCCGCCCTGGATACGGGCAAGACGAATTCGGGGCGGAACAGCACCATCCAGCCCTCCCAATCGTCGCCGCGCCCGAAGTTATGCGCCTGCCCGGGGCGCACCATGAGCAGGGATCCGGGCGCGCACGTGATGGGCTCGAAATCCACCACATGCGTGCAGGTGCCCTGGCTGACGCAGACGAGCGTATAGAACTCGTATTGATGGGTCGCGCGCGCACCGTCACCGGCCCGCAGCCGCCAATCGGCGATGGTGAAGGCTTCAAGATCCAGCGGATAACGAGCGCGGGGCAGGTAGCTCAGGCGCTTGAGCGGGGTGTTCACGTCAGAGCGGTTGGGTGCACGGTGGCGCTTGAACATGCTCCATGAGTTACGGGCAAGAATGTCCTAAATGTATCATTGAATTGCGTTTTTTATCTTTTTTTTGATGATTCTTGTCCAATAATAACCATATCAACTCAACTCCAAGGAGCACGACATGCAAGCAGCAGCCACCCACGGTCAACCCGCGAACAACATCGACATCGCCAAGGCCTACATCACGGCCGTGCAAACTGGCGATCAAGCCACGCTCGGTCGCCTGATTTCACCCGACGTGCTGTGGCACCAACCCGGCAATCACCAGTTCTCCGGCAGCCATCGCGGCATGGCCCAGGTTGGCCCGATGCTGGGCAAGATGATGGAAGTCTCGCAGGGTACGTTCGCGATCACCCGTGCCGACCACTACATGGCCAACGGCGACTGGTTGGCCATCACGCTGGAGTTCGCTGGCCAGGCCAACGGCATCCAACTCAAGCAGCCCGGCGTGGATCTCCTCCGCATCGAGGGCGGCCAAGTCGTCGAGGTGCGGCTCTTCTCAGGCGATCAGGCACAGGAAGACGCGTTCTGGGGGCGCTGATGGGGCGTTGCGCGGCGGCAAGGCGAGACCGCTGATTTCAAGCCGACGAAAGAGGGCCGCCGAAACTCCTGCGCCAAGCCGTGGGCGACACGCCGAACGCGCGGCGAAAGTGAAGCCGCAGCGACACCACCGAGCCGAAGCCAGCCATGTCGCCGACCTTCTCGACCGAATGGTCCGTGCTTTCCAGCAGGCGCTGAGAGAACGCGAGCCGCTCCGCCAGCAACCATGACTGCACGCTGGTGCCCGTCAGGGCCTTGAAATGGCGCGTGAAGCTGCGTCGGCTCATCTTCGCGTCCTCGGCCAGGCTGTCCAGGGTGTGGGGCTGCTCAAGTCGCCGGCGGACCTGGTCGATCAGATGCGCCAGCCGCACGCTACCTGCGGTTCTTGGCAGTGGCTGCTCGATGAACTGGGCCTGGCCGCCCGCACGGTGGGGCGACACGACCAGCCGGCGGGCCACGCGGTTGGCTTCGACCGCGCCCAGTTGCTGGCGCAGCAGGTGCAGGCAGGCGTCGATGCCTGCCGCTGTGCCCGCGGAGGTCAGCACGTGGCCGTCTTCTACGTAGAGTACATCGGCGTCGACGTCGATGGCAGGGAAGCGCTGTGCAAACAGCTGCGCGTACTCCCAGTGCGTGGTTGCGCGGCGGCCGTCCAGCAAGCCGGCTTCCGCCAGCACGTGGGCACCCAGGCACAGGCCAACGATCTGCGCGCCCCGTGCGTGTGCTGCGCGCAGAGCCTTGAGCAGAGGCTGGGGAACGGCCTGGTCCACGTCGCGCCAACTGGGCACCACGATCACATCGGCCTTCCTGAGCACCGAAAGGGGTGCAAGCTCGGTGAGGCCGAACCCCGTGCGCGTACGCACGGGGCCGCCTTCTGCTGCGCACACCAGCACATTAAAGGGGCTGCCTTCGGGGAGCGCGTCCGAAAACACCATGCAGGGCACCGAGAGGTGGAAGACGCTGATGCCGTCAAAGGCAACCACGGCCACAAGGCGCTGACGAGCAGGGGTTTTCATGGAGGGGCCGTCTCGCAATGATTGTCCCGATCTTATCGAAATGCGATTCTTGGGCCAATGGCCGCAGCGCGCCCCGGCACGAACAATTCAACCGTTCACAACCACCCTGCTGAGGAAACCATGAGCAAGCCGGTTCTCGTCGTCATCGACGTTCAAAACGATTATTTCGAGGGCGGGGCCTTTCCGCTTTGGAACGCCGAGCCAACGCTGGCGGCCACGGAGAAGGCCATCGCCAAGGCGCGAGCGAAGGGGGTACCCGTTGTGTTTGTGCAGCACATCGCCCAGGGCGCGGCGCCGTTCTTCAACCCTGGCAGTGAGGGCGTGAAGTTGCATGCGCGCATCAGCGCCGCGGTCGGTGGTTCGCCGGTGGTCGTGAAGCAGCATGCCGACGCCTTCGAGGCCACCGCCCTCTACCAGACCCTGCAGGACCTGGGCGCCGACGAGTTGTTGCTCTGCGGGATGATGACGCAGAACTGCGTCACGCACACCGCCGTCTCTCGGCGGGCAGACGGCTACGCCAAGGTGACCGTGCTAGCCGACGCATGCACCACCGTCAGCCAGATGCTGCACCTGATCGCCGTGGATGGTCTTTCGACGCGGGTTGCCCTTTCCGACGTTGACTCCGCGTTTGCCTGAGCCTCGGCAGTGGCGCGCGCGACAGGCCGTGCCACTGTTCGCGGGCACCGAAGTCGAACCCGCAGAGTTCGGCCACACGTTGCGCAGAGTGCAGGGCTGTCGGATGGCTTGAGCGACCTTCCTGATCGTCAGCGGTGTCGACAAGGCCCTGGTTAGCAGACCGACGTCAACGTCGACAAGGCGTCCTCACTGACCAACGACCAACCGATCGTCCCCGCAAGTGCCTGAGGAGATGCGCGGATGTCTGGCTTCGGCGTGCGGATCTGACAGTGTGATCGTGCGCAAAGGATCGGGTGGTCGAAAGCTGCCACTCCATGCGGCAACGTTGAGCGACCGCCTCCAATCTTTAATGTGGAAGAACAGCCATCCCAGACGCAGCGAGGCCTGGCCTGAAGCCGGCCGGAGCTGCAAGCGCGACGAAGACGAAGGGATCAGGCGGCGGCGGGCGTGGGATGAGCCTGCTGAGCTTGATCCAGCGCGGGCTTGCGAGCCACGCTCAGGGCCTCATGAGGTCTTGTCCTGGTAGTGAGCCGGTGCTGAGCATCGCGTAGAGTGCGAGCATTTGTGCGATGGACTTCTGGCCCTTGCGATGGCCAGCGCCTGACGGCCCGGGTTCGGCCGCCGCTGCGCAAAGGTAGTCGGCGCCCCAGCATCCCTTGGGATCTTGCCGGTCTTGCGCTGCCGCACTTTGTTGTTGCCTGGGCAGTGCCCCCAACTGGCAGCCGCTGGCGCTGCCAAGGGGCTCGTCCGACCAATCTCCACCAGCAGCATCGCTGCGCCCCGGTCGATGCCGGGGATGGTCTGCAGTTGGCGGCCGTGGCCTTCAGCCCTCCAAATACGCGTCCAGTCGGATGCTGCGATCTGCTCGATGTGCTGCCGTCTGGCCGGGTGAGGTGCTGCTCTGTGTCCAGGCCTCGCTCTGACTCGCCCGCAGCCGCAGTCAGCACCTGCATGGGCGTCGGCGATCAGGCCTTGACCATGGCGGGCTGGTGCCGTAATGTCGGACACCAACGTTGATGGCATGCCTGCTCCCCAACACCTTGCACGGTTCTTCTCGGGCGCGCCCAGCTCGGGGGCGTCCAACGCCGCCACAGCGGTGGGTGAGCCAGCGGCCCGCAGGGGCAGGGTCTGCAGCGTTGCCACACTAGGCCAAGGGCTCTTCAATACACGCCCTGCTCTCCGACCACCACCTGGGCCTGATCTCAGGCCCACTGGGCCAGCGCGCGGCGGTCGCGTTTGAAGGCGCCGAACTACCATGGTGACCTCCACCCGCCCATCGTCATGCTCGACATGGCGCAGGCCAGATCTTGGCCTGGGAACTCCAGGTGGGGTGCATCGGGGGCAATTGCTACCTGAACTCCTGCAGCGAACAACAATCACAGTGCGGGGGCGCAGGTGCCGCCGACCAACCGCCGGGCAAGCCCGGGCTCTCTTTAATGTGGGCTGTCAGGCGTGCCCTGCCCCTCACGGGGCTGGGCAGCGCTCGCAGGCAATCCTGGGTACGAGTGGTCGGCAGCGGGTCAAGTTAGGTACCGCGGTCACGATGCCATCAAAAAATTGACCGACCTCTACCCGCCCCGCACACCTTCAAGTCTCTTCCATCATCCAGGGTGCGCCGGCCTGCTCATGAAAGTTAGTGACCAATTCTTCTTGCGCCTCTCCTTTCGTCAACCAGGCGCCCGAAAACTCGCCACTGCTTGAAGCCCGCGTCCAGGAAGCTGCTCACTCAGCGAGCCGCTCCGCCACCTTGCGGGCAAACCGCTCAAAGTCGCCGATGTGATTCGTCGCAATGGCGAACACGATGGCCCAGTCGATGGCGTCGTAGTTGTGAACGGCAAGGTTCCGAAACCCCACGGCCCGGCGCATGGCCTGCGCGAGGGCTGCATCGATCACCTGTGCCTCGGCCAGCCGAGTGAAGGCTTCACCCATCGTGCTGGGCGGGGGCAGCTCCAGCTCGGTCAACAGGTGGGCGGCCATGTCGACACACAGCTGGACGGCCCGGCTGAGGTTCAGCACCAGCACGTCCTGGGCGTCCAGGTCCTGCACGAGTTCGGGCAAGGTCGCGGGGCACCTCGACCGAACGCGCACCAGGCAGCGTCGCAGCGACTCCAGCTTGCGCTCCAGCACTAGCCGATCCACGCCCGCCTCCTCTCGGCCAGCAGGCGCTCCACGTAGGGCAGGAAGTCGGCGGCGTCGAACAGGTGGCGACGCAGCAGTTCTGCACAGGCCCCGTGGCTGCCGCGGAGGCGTTTGCCGTGGGTGAGGATTTCCCCCAGCAGCGGTTCGCCCACCACCCTCAGGTCGATCAGGTCCACGGGCCGGCCGGTGGCATCGCCGAGTTCCGCGATGAGGGCCAGCTTGCTGGCGGCATCGAGCGGGTGTGCAGCCTGGACGGCAAGATCAACATCGCTGTCGGGGCGCCCCTGCCCGCTGGCCATCGAGCCAAACAGCAGCACCACCTCCAGCTCGGGGTGGCCGGCGATCACGCGTTCGATGGGCTCGACGACATCCACGGCCGGATGCTAGCGCGAAGACGGGCGCCGGGAGGCCTCCGGAGGCAGCGTTGCCTCGGTGCGGGCAACGTCGGCATCCGTGAACTCCGGGCAGCGATCCCCAAGTCCATCGATGCCGGCGGTGGACCTGGCAGGGGGGGCGCCGGACGCCTCTATGCAGCCTGGAGCAACGTAAACTGGCCGCGCGCAAGCAGCTTCCGGAAGTCCCGATCGAAGGTGACGAGGTGTTCACCGCGTTGCGCCACGGCTGCCGCCAACCAGGCATCCGGCAGGTCGTTGCCGCCCAATGGCTTTTCGAGGCACAGCTGGCGCAGCTTCGACCACTCGGGGCCCAGTGGTGCGAGTTGCACACCCGGCGAAGCCAGGAGCGCGTCGATGAACGCCACAGCATCCTGGATCGGTGTGGCCATCCGGAAGATCTTCGGGCTGGTGACCAACCGCAGGAAGCTGGCCAGCACCATCGGCATCAATGTCACGCCCGATCCGGCATCGGCCGCCCCGACCGCCGCTTCAAGCCAGGATCGCGCCATGGCATGGTGTGGGTGGTCGGTTCGCGATGCAGCGACCAGCACGTTGACGTCAGGCGTCATTGTCCAGTGCCTCCAGCAGGGCCTTGTTGCTCAGCGGGTCGACGCCCTTCACCAGACCGCCGCGGCCTTTGAACACCGGCAGGTGGACCTTGGCGCGCTGGGCGGAATTCGCATGTGCACGAAGCCTCAGTTGCAGGCCTTCCTCGATCAGGCGCGTCAGGCTCGTCCGCTGCTGCGCTGCAAACGCCTTGGCATCGGCGAGGAGCTGATCGTTGAGATTCAAGGTGGTTTTCATGCGGGCATGATACAGATTTCTGTATTGTTGATGCACTGCCGGCGAAGCGACCCGCTCGTCAGGGTTCGAGCCCGGATCCCTGGCGCGTGCAGGCCAGGAGCAGCCCACCGACAGGTCCACGAACGCCACAGCCTGGTCAAGGTGGACGTGGTGCTGCCGCTCCTGCGCGCCCGAGAAGAGAAAGACCTGATCGGCCCCGTCGGCGCATCGCACCTTGAAAATGCCGACCACCCGATCCGGGCGGAACGGGCGGATCGGGCCGAACGTGGCCAACTCGACTTTGTGCAGGTGAACGACTTGATCTTCCACCGCTGCGCCGAAGACCGGCAGCTGTGCAAGGGGGTGGCGGGGCAGCCGCTGCCGGCGCTTGCGCCTGAGATCGGAGCGAACCAGGGGATGCAGCCAGCGCGGCGCCTGGCCGGAGCCTGGCTGCTCGCGGCTGCGGCACCCTGGGCGATGGCCGCGGGCGGCGGTCCGGACTGGGTGCCGGTGGGCGGCTTCGCGATCGCCCGCACCGAAACCACGGTCGGCCAGTTCAAGCGTTTTGTGGAGGCCACCCAGACCGTGACACGGGCCGAGCGCAACGGCGGCGGCGAGGTCTACGAAGCCGGTTGGACGCAGAAGACCGGCTGGACCTGGCGCACCCCGTTCGGCAAACCCGCCACCGACGGTGAACCGGCCGTCCACGTCACCTACGACGAAGCCCAGGCGTTCTGCCGCTGGGCCGGCGGCCGGCTACCCACCGATGCCGAGTGGGTGAGCGCGGCCTACACCGAGCAGCGGGCGTCGCCACCCGCCGGGTTTGTGCGCGGCAAGCGTTACCGCTACCCGACGGGCGAGCTACCGGACGGCGCGCAATGCCTGAACGACTGCGGCCCTGCGGCCAAGGGACGCGCCGTCCACGCGGGCGCACGCCTGTGGCGCGGCGATGGCCATGCGCTGGTCACCACCACGCCCGCCGGCGTGAACGGCCTGCACGACATGGGCGGCAACGCCTGGGAGTGCATTGATGAACCGGCCGGGCTCGGCGGCAACGCGCTGCGCCGCACACGCGGCGGCTCCTGGTGGTACGGACAGGAACAGATGCAGGCCGACCACCTGCAGAGCAAACCGGGCCACACCACGGTGGTGTACATCGGGTTTCGCTGCGTGCGGAGCCAGCGGTGATGCCTGATCAGTTCAGCGCCAAGCGGCGCCATGTCGCGCGGCGCCTGATCGCCTTGGTCATGACGGCGCTTGCAGCCTGCCCCGGGGTCAGCGCGTTGGCCCAGCCGACCGGCACTGACGGTTGGGCTGCCATGCAGGACGGTGCGGTGGTGCTGTTCCGGCACGCGACCGCCCCCGGCGGCGGCGATCCACCCGGGTTCCGTCTGGCCGACTGTGCCACGCAGCGCAACCTGGACGACACCGGGCGGGACCAGGCGCGGCGCATCGGACAGGCGTTCCGAGACCGAGGCATCCGCGTCGGCGCCGTCGCCAGTTCCCAGTGGTGCCGCGCGCGCGACACGGCCCGGCTGGCCTTCGGGCAGGTGCCGCAGGAGGTGGAGGCCTTCAACTCCTTCTTCAACACACCAGACCGGCGCGAGGCACAGACCAGCGCAGCGCGGCGCTACCTGGCCTCCTGGCGAGGGCCGGGCGTCCTGGTCGTGACCACCCACCAGGTCAACATCACCGCACTGACCGGCATCACGCCGGCTTCGGGTGAAGGCATTGTGGTGCGTGCTGAAGCTGCGGGGCTGCGGGTGCTGGGCAGGGTACTGCCTTGAGGTGAACTTCCAGCCAGGTTCCTCGACCACACCGTCCCCGGCAGCCGCCGATGCGGCGTCTGCCCCACCGACCTGCGCGAACCGCTGCAGGCATCCTTCGGGCGGACGACGGACAGGGTGAAGGGCTGAAATTTGTGTACACACCTGCCAGAATGCGGCGTCTGGGCGCTCGTGCCCTGAAGGACGCCTATGAAGCTCCCCACCACCGAAGCCACCAGCGTCGGCATCCGCGAATTCCGGGCAGCGATCGCCGAGTACATCGATGCCGACCGGCCCATCACCGTGACCCGCCACGGTCAGACCGTGGGCCTGTTCGTGCCTCTGCGCCGGCCCAGCGCCGAAGACATCCAGCGCATGACGACGGCGGCGGCCGACTTTCGCAAGGCCGTGCCCTTGAGCGACGACGAGGTCGAGCAGATGGTGGCGGACTTCGACGCCCTGCGGCGCGGCCAACCGCTGCCCCAGCGCAGCACCGACAAGTGACTGCGCCGCGCGCGATCGTCCTGGACGCAAACATCCTGATTCGCTACGTCCTGGGCGCCAAGGTACCCGCCTTGCTGGCCGCCCATGCCGCGACGATCGATTTCCTGGCGCCAGACACCGCGTTCGCGGAGGCCCGCAAACACCTGCCCTTGATCCTGCGCGCACGAGGGGAGGAGGAAGCCGGCGGAGCCAAGGCGCTGGCCGCGCTGGACGCCCTGAAGGATGTCGTCACCGCGGTGCCGCCGAGCAGCTACGCGCCTTTTCGCAAGGCCGCACTGGCGCGTATCGGCTCCCGTGACCCCCGGGACTGGCCCATCATGGCCTGCGCCTTGTTGCTGGACTGCCCGGTCTGGACCGAAGACCAGGACTTCTTCGGCACCGGCGTCGCCACTTGGACGACCGCGCTGGTTGAGCTCTATTTCACCGAGACCGAGCCGGGAGAGGCGGAGCACTGACCAGAACAATGGCGATCCGAACCTACCCGACTCAAAGTCCATCGACCACGCCATCGCCGGCAACAACCAATGCGCGGCGGACGCTCCACTGCCCTGCCCGAGTAGTCGCAGGCATACTACGGTTGGATGACGGAGAGTGTGCAGGGGCGATTGGCCGCTCTGCAGCGAAGTGGTCAGTTGTTGGGCGAGCACTTACATGTGACCCCGCATCGAAGATGCGTGGGCCGAAATGCTTCAACCCGAGCCATCAAGGCTCGTGATTCCCGCATAGCTTCAAGAATTCAAGTCAATTCGGAGGTTCCATGGCTTCAAGACCGTTCGTTCAGCAGGCAGTGGTCTTGTCGCGTCTGCATCTGGATTCGCACAACCCGCGACACGATTTCACCGAAGACGAGCCCCTAATCATTGAACAGTTGGTGAGGGGTGAGCAAATCCTGCCGCTCGCCGAGGACATTTGCGACCGCGGTCTAAGCCCGCTGGAGCGCCTTGCTGCGATCCCTCATCCGACACTAGACGGGCACTTCGTGATGGTTGAAGGCAATCGGCGCCTGTGTTCATTGAAGCTGCTGCGGGATCCAGCGAAAGCGCCAGTGGCCGACCGCAAGGCCTTCAAGAAGCTCGCAGAGCGAAAGCCTGCTCTGCCTCGAAGCTTGGAGATTGCAGTATTTTCGAATCGCAGCCTCGCTAACCAGTGGATTGCTCTCAAGCATGGAGGTCAGCAAGGCGGCATTGGCACTAAGAGTTGGACCTCGACACAGTCAAGTCGATTCAAGAACAGCCTCTACAACGGTGCAAAGCCCAACTCACTGGCGTTGGCAATCCTGGACTACGCGGTGGACGGTGGGATCCTTCCCGCCGAACAACGGGCCAGAATTGCGCTAACGACGGTGACTCGATATCTCACGAACCCCGTGGTTCGGAGTGCCCTCGGCCTGACCAGTCCGAGTGAATTCCTTGTTAACGTCGAGCGGTCGGAGTTCGACCTGGCGCTGTCCCGCTTCATAGAAGATGTCCTATCCGGAAAGGTGCATTCCCGGTCGAAGGCCACTGAACGGGCGGAGTATGGACGGGGATTGATAGCTTCAGGCCATTCGCCGTCAACCACGCTCCCCGACTCGTATTCACCGTCGGCGCCTGTCGCCCCGCCCCCCAAGGCTGATTCGGAAACCACCGCTTCTACAGGAAGCAACCCCACGCCGCGCCGAAACAACAGAAGTCCCGACCTCGGTACGAAGGTCATCCGAACAGGCTACGCCGTCCACATCAGCGACCACACAACCAAACGAGTCTTCGATGAACTGCGGGACATCGACGCTTCGAAATTCACGTTCGCGGCTGCAGCGCTGATGCGCCTGTTCATGGAACTTGTGTGCAGGGCATACGCAAAGAAGTGCGGACTTGGCGACATCGGCGATCTATCCGCTGTCATCGGCCGTTGCGCTTCTCACATGGAGCGGACAACAGGGGCCCGAAAGAGCGTCTTCCAGATTTGGCGCACTCTGTCAAGCAATGCTCAGCACTACCTGTCCCCGGGCACGCTTGGCACCTACATCCACGGTGGTTCGACGCCTGTTCTGACAGAATTACGTAGGGGATGGGTTGATCTCGAAGATGGATTTACTCTCATGTTGGACGCTATCCGTTGATGGACTGGCCAAGCGAATGCGTCGTAGCTAGAGACTTAGCTTCCTGCGGATACTAGCCTACATGCCTGTCAATAACTCCCCTCTTCGTTACCCAGGTGGCAAGTCTCAGCTTGCGCCGTTTGTTATCGAACTCTTGCGAGCCAACAACCTGTTCGGTGGGGTCTATGTCGAGCCGTTTGCAGGGGGGGCGGGCATCGCTTGGAAGCTGTTGTTCGATGGATATGCGTCAGAAGTATGGATTAACGACGTCGATCCTGCGATTCACTCGTTCTGGCATTGCGTATTAATCCATACGGATGAGCTGTGCGCCAAGATTGAAAGCACCGACGTCACCATTGAAGAATGGCATCGGCAGCGTCGACTGCAGGAATCCGCGTATGCGCAGTCCCTCGAATTGGGCTTCTCAACCCTATTCCTGAACCGGACAAACCGTTCAGGAATATTGAAGGCCGGAGTGATCGGCGGGCTGGCTCAAGCTGGCGAGTGGAAGCTCGACTGTCGTTTCAAAAAGCAAGATCTAATCGAGAAGATTCGTCGTATCGCCCTGTACAAAGACCAGATCACTCTGACGCGGGAAGACGCCAATGCTTACCTTTCTTCGACCGTGAAGGCGTTGCCCAAGCAAGCACTCATAAACATTGATCCCCCGTACTACCGGAAGGGGCCTGAACTATATTGCAGCTTCTACGGTCATGCGGATCACTGCCTCCTTGCACAGACGATCCGTAAGCTGCGGCATTCTTGGATGTTGACGTATGACGATGCCTCCGAGATCAGGGCCATGTACGCGGGCCTCCCGATGACGACCAAGGAACTAACCTACTACGCGCAGGTCAAGCGGACCGGCGTGGAGTTGCTGGTTCTCAAACCTACTTTGATAGCCCCGAACGTGGCCGGTCGTCTTGCCGCGTGAACAAGTTCATGTGAAGCTCGCTCAGACTGCAGGCACGAAGCACGAGAACGCTTGCTCTAACGACATCCGGCCGGGCAAGTTCGAGCAACATTGGGCATTCTGCAGCGAGGATTGTGTTGACCCGCATGGTCTTCGGCACCTATTCCCCAACAACCACGCCCCGCTTGAGACTGAAGGCTCACCCCACCTTCCCCCCTCCCATCGCCTCATCCAGATTCAACACCGCCATCGCATTGCTGGCCGTGGTGGCCAGGGTGTTGATGGTGCCGGTGCGCAGGGCGCCGAGGATGGCGGTGACTTTGCTCGCTTCGGCGGCGATGGCGATCACGTTGGGGATGCGGGCCAGGTCGTTGGCGTTGAGGCCGACCACGCGGCCCTGGATGGGGGTCATCGCCGGGTGGCCGTGGATGTCGATGAAGTCGTAGCCCATCATGTCGCCCACCGTGCCCTGGCGCTTGGCCTCGGTGATTTCCTGGGCGCTGAACCAGCCCATGCGGACCATGTTGCTGTCTTCGCTCATGTCGCCGATGCCCACCAGCGCCAGGTCGGCGCGGCGGGCCTTGTCCAGGCTCTGGCGCACGGTGTCGTTGTCCAGCAGCGCCGCGCGCAGCGCGGGGTCGCCCACCAGCGCGGGGGCGTAGAGCGTTTCGCTCTCGCCGCCGAAGCGGGTGGCCAGGCGGCGGCTGATGTGGTCGGGGTTCATGGTCTCGCCGCCGCGGTAGCTGCCGCCGATGGCGCAGACGAAGGTGGCGTGGCGCCGGGTGGCACTCATCGCGTGTTCGCTGACGGCGCTGACGTTGCGGCCCATGCCGACGGCGACGATGGCGCCGTCGCTCAGGTTGCGGTCCAGCCAGGTGGCGACCAGGCCGGCGAGGATGGCGCGCTGCTTGTCCGCATCGGCGTGGTCCACCGACAGCAGTGCGCGGGTGATGCCGAAGCGGCGCACCAGCTCGCGCTCCAGGTCCACCGTGAGCGTCGGGTGGTGCTGGACGCGGATCTCGACGATGCCCAGCTCCTGCGCGCGCTTGAGCATGCGCCCGACGGTGGCGCGGCTGATGCCGAAGCGCTGCGAGAGCTCGTCCTGCGTCTGCCCGTCCACGTAGTACAGCGTGGCCAGGCGGGTGAGCTCCTCCAGCGGCATCGGGGAGGAAGCGGCGGGGGCGGATGCCGCCGTGGCGGTGGCGGAGCGGGGGCGGGCGGCACTGGGACTCATGGGGTCCGATTGTCGCGGACGCCCCGTGCGCGGGGTCTGCATCGCCTGTCCCGCCCGGCCGGGCCGCACCGCGCTCAGCGCGCCGCCGCGATCAGGCGCTTCTCGTGCGCCGAGAGCGCCTCGATCTTGGGCAGGGAGCGCGGCTCGAAGGCGCTGCTCAGGAAGCTCTGCACGATGGACTTGGCCAGCTCGATGCCGACCACGCGCGCACCGATGGTGATGATCTGCGCGTCGTTGCTCTTGCTGGCGCGCTCGGCGGAGTAGGTGTCGTGCGCCTGCGCGGCGCGGATGCCGGGCACCTTGTTGGCCGAGATCGCCATGCCGATGCCGGTGCCGCAGAAGAGCAGGCCGCGCTCGGCCTCGCCGCGGGCCACGCCCTCGGCCAGCGCCACGCCGACGTCCGGGTAGAGCACCGGCAGGCCGTTGTGGGTGCCGAAGTCCACCAGTTCATGCCCCTGCTGGGTCAACTGGGCCTTGATGGCTTCCTTCATCTCGTAGGCGGCTTCGTCGCAGCCGATGGCGATTTTCATGGGGGATCTCCGGGTCGCTCGACTTGAGCGAATGCGCAATGGATGAGCGAATTAGCGCACAAGCCATGAACCAATGTCAACATTGTGCGCATTCGCTCACCAGATCAACCCGGGTTTTCTGCTGTCTGATCCCGTGCGAATCCTTTGGCAACGGAGGCAAACTGTCTCAGTAGAGACGGAGAGCGGCGGGCAGAGCCCCCGGCAGATCGGGGGTTCCGGCATTGCGCATTCGTTCACCATGAAATACAGTTTCTCATCCACTGAACCGATGCGCGCCGCTGATCGAGCGCGTCGTTCTCGTCCGTTGCGCCCGCAGGAGACACTTCATGTCCATGAACCGCGTCATCAACAACCCCGACCGGGTGGTCGAGGACATGCTCACCGGCTGGCTGATGGCCCACGCCGACACCGTGAAGGCGCGCGAGGACAACCCGCGCGTGGTGCAGCGGGTGCGCTCGCCGGAGCGCGGCAAGGTGGGCATCGTCACCGGCGGCGGCTCCGGGCACGAGCCGGCCTTCCTGGGCTACGTGGGCGACGGGCTGTGCGACGCGGTGGCCGTGGGCGAGATCTTTTCGTCGCCCACCGCCAGGAGCTTCCTGGACGCGATGCGCAGCGCCGACGGCGGCGCGGGCGTGGCCTGCCTGTACGGCAACTACGCCGGCGACAACATGAACGTGAAGATGGCCATGCAGATGGCCGCGCGCGAAGGCATCGTCGTCCGGACCGTGGTGGCCAACGACGACGTGCCCTCCGCGCCAAAGGGCGATGAGGCCAAGCGCCGCGGTGTGGCCGGCGAGATCCTGATGTGGAAGGTGGGCGGCGCCAAGGCCGCGATGGGCGGCACGCTCGACGAGGTGATCGCGGTGGCGCAGAAGGCCATCGCCAGCACCCGCTCGATCGGCGTGGGCCTGTCGGCCTGCGTGATCCCGGCGGTGGGCCACGCCAACTTCAAGATCGAGCACGGCACGATGGAGGTCGGCATCGGCCACCACGGCGAGCCGGGCATCGACGTGCGCAAGACGGTCAGCGCCGCCGAAATGGCCGAGATGATGCTCAAGGTGGTGCTGCCGGACCTGCCATTCACGGCCGGCGACCGGGTCGCGGTGCTGGTCTCCGGCCTGGGCGCCACGCCGGTGATGGAGCAGTACATCCTCTACGGCGAGGTGGCCCGGCGGCTGCAGGCCCAGGGCATCACGGTGGCGGTGAACTTCGTCGGCAACCTCTTCACCTCGCTGGAGATGATGGGCGTGACGCTGACGCTGATGAAGCTGGACGACGAGCTGGAGGCCTGCCTGAAGGCGCCGGCGAGTTCCGTCGGCTTGACGGTAGCCGGTGGCCTGGCCGCTGGGCGCGCCTACAGCGCTGCGGTGGCCGGGCAGGCTGCGGCAGCCTCTGCGCCCGTGGCGGCCAAGGCGGCATCGGCATCGGCATCGGCCGCCCGCAGCGTCAAGGGCCCCGCAGTGCCGCTGGCGGGCAGCGGCGCGCTGGTGCGCGACCTGATCGCCACCATCGTCGAGCACCGCCAGTTCCTGTCCGACATCGACGGCCTGATCGGCGACGGCGACCACGGCATCAACATGGCCAAGGGCTTCACCGGCTGCGGCACGCGGCTGGACGCGCTGGAGCAGCTCAGCCAGGCGCTGATGGACGACATCGGCGGCTCGATGGGTCCGCTGTACGGCAACTTCTTCCTCGGCTTCGTCAACACGCTGGAGCCTCATGCCCAGCTGGACGCCGAGCTCTTCGGCGATGCGCTGGCCGCCGCGGTGGCCAACGTGCAGGGCATGGGCAACGCCCAGGTGGGCGACAAGACGCTGATCGACACCCTGGTGCCCGCGCGCAACGCCTACCGCGCCGCGCTGGCGGGCGGCGCCGGTTTTGCCGACGCGCTGCAGGCCATGGCCGAAACGGCCGAGCGCGGCAAGGACAGCACGAAGGATCTGCAGGCGCGCATCGGCCGCTCGGCCCGGCTGGGGCCGCGCTCGATCGGCGTGCTCGACGCCGGCGCCACCTCCTGCTGGCTGATCCTGCGCACGATGGCGCAGTCGCTGCAGCGCCAGCTGGCCGGCTGAGGCAGCAGCGGACACCGGAGTTGGCCCGCTGTCGTTCAGGGCCGGGCCCTGGCCTGGCCCTTCATGGCAGACGCGGGGGCTCGATCGAACTGGTGTCGCCTCACCGCTCCGCCAGATAGATCAGCGCCGCCTGCAGCCCGTAGGCCGCCACCAGGCCGACGCTGATCCAGCTGAGGATGCGCAGCACCTTGCCCTGCGGGCGCATCACCAGCCCGACGATTACCAGGCCGTACATCACCAGGGCGCTGGCCGCCGAGGTCAGGTGCACCGGCGCCACAGCCGAGAGCAGCGGCCCGGCGGTGTAGGCCAGGTCGTCCAGGGCCAGCAGCGCCAGGTTGAACAGGTTGCTGCCCAGCAGGTTGCCCAGGGCCAGGTCCAGGGCGCCCAGGCGCAGGGCGGAGAGGGTGACCGCCATCTCAGGCAGCGCGGTGGCCACCGCCATGAACACCGTGCCGACAAAGCTGCTGGACAACCCCAGAACCTGTGCCAGGCCCTGTGCCACGCCCGGCAACCCGCTGCCCGCAGCCAGCACCAGCAGCGCGGAAGCGCCGAAACGCAGCCATTCGCGCTGGCGCCGGGACCCGGGTCCCGAGGCGGCATCGTCGGCTTGCGGCCGCGGCCGCCCCACCTCTGCAGCCTCCTTCGCAGCCCGCTCAGCAGGGCCCGGGGTCGCCTGGGCAAGAGCCTCGGCCGCAGCCCGGCGGCGAACCTGCTGTTCGTGCGCAAACACGCTGCGCAGCGCCAGCAGGTACAGCCCCAGCAGCATCGGTGTGTAGAGCCCGACATGCAGCAGGCCCGCCGCCTGCCGGCCGCCGGCCAGGCTCATGGCGGTGAAACCCAGCATCACCACCCCGAAGCCGGCCGACAGCAGGTGGGTGTCGCTGGCCAGCCGGTACATCGGGCCCTCACGGTGCAGCAGGTCCACCACCACCAGGAAGGTGAGGTTGACCACACAGGCGCCCAGCACGTTGCCGACGGCGAGGTCGGGCGCATCGTGCAGCAGCACCGAACTGAGCCCGGAGGACAGCTCCGGCAGCGAAGTCACCGTGGCCAGCAGCGCCAGCCCCACCCAGCCGCGCCCCCAGCCATGCAGGTCGGCCAGGCGGTCGGCGCTGCGACTGAGGGTGTAACCGCCCCAGGCGATGGCCACCGCACAGAGCAGGAACTGCAGCAACAGCAGGCTCAACAGCGCCAAGGCGGCACCCTCCGGTCAGGCTGCAGCCGGCGTGCGGGGTACAAGGCCCCGACGCACCCAGAGCTTGCGCAGATCTTCCACCCAGAGCACCGCACTGGCCAGCAGCACCAGCGGCAGCGGGAAGCCGCCCAGCAGCGCCAGCGCCAGCGCCAGCGCCAGCAGCAGCACCAGCACCTCGGCCATCGAGGTGGCGAAGAGGTAGAGGATGACCTTCTTCAGGTTGCCGTAGACCACCCGGCCCTGCTGCACCGCACCCACGATGGTGGCGAAGTTGTCGTCGGTGACGACGATCTTGGCGGCACTCTTGGCCACCTCGGTGCCGGTGATGCCCATGGCCACGCCGACATCGGCGCGCGCCAGGGCCGGCGCGTCGTTGACGCCGTCACCGGTCATGGCCACCACCTCGCCGCGGGCCTGCAGGGCCCCGACGATGCGCAGCTTCTGCGCCGGCTGCACCCGGGCGAACACCGCAATGCCGGGCAGGGCGTCGCGCAGTTCGGCCTCGCCCATGCGTTCCAGCTCCGGGCCGTCCACCGCCTGGTCACCCTCACGGGCGATGCCCAGTTCACGGGCGATCGCCAGGCCGGTGAGTTTGTGGTCGCCGGTGACCATCACCGGCCGGATGCCGGCGCGGCGGCACTCGGCCACCGCGAGCTTGACCTCCTCACGGGGCGGGTCGATCTGGCCGATCAGACCGAGCAGCCGGGCCCGGCCGGCCAGGGCATCGAAGCCGGTCTGCGCATCCAGAGCGGCACCGGGCACTTCGGCCACCGCCAGCACCCGCAGGGCCTGCCCGGCCATCCACTCGGCCATTTCCTGGGCCATTTCCCGGGCCATTTCCCGGGCCTGTTCGCGCGCCTGAGCCGACATCCGCGCATCGTTCCGGGCGCACAGGCGCAGCACCGCCTCCGGTGCACCTTTGACCCAGACGTCGCCGCTGCCATGGCAGGTGGCCATCAGCTTGTTGTCGGAGTCGAAGGGCAGCTCCGCCAGCCGCGGCGCCTGCCGCCGCAACGCGGCCGGGTCCAGCCCGGCCTTGGCGGCCAGCACCAGCAGGGCCCCTTCGGTCGGGTCGCCCAGCACGGTCCAGCCGCTGCGCTCGTCCTCCGGGGCCAGCAGTTCGGCATCGTTGCAGAGCACCGCCGCTTCGAGCACGGGCCGCAGCGCTGCGTCTACCGCATGCGCCGGCTGGCCCGCCTCCAGCAGCCGGCCCTGGGGTGCGTAGCCGGTGCCTTCCACCTCCAGCGTGCGGGCCGCGCCGGTGGCCTGCGGCGGCAGCCACAGCCGCGTCACCGTCATCTCGTTGCGGGTGAGGGTGCCGGTCTTGTCGCTGCAGATCACGGTGGTGGAGCCCAGCGTCTCCACCGCCGACAGCCGCCGGATGATGGCGCCGCGGCCTGCCATGCGCTGCATGCCCACCGCCAGCGCGATGGTCATGGCCACCGGCAGGCCCTCGGGCACCATCGAGACCATCTGGCTGATGGCCACCATCAGCACCTCCGGCAGCGGCAGGGCACGCCACAGGCCCAGCAGCACCACCAGCACGAACAGCCCCAGCGCCGCGCCGACCAAGGCGCGGCCGAACTGCTCCAGCCGCAGCTCCAGCGGGGTCCTGGGCTCCTCGGCCTGTTCGGTCAGGCCGGCGGCCTGCGGCACCCCCTGCACCGATTTGCTTACCGGCACCGACTCACCGGTCAGCGCCGCCGCAGCGAACAGGATGTAGATCAACGGGCTCTTGAACTGTCGCAGGAAGGTGCGCCAGAGCGGCCTGGGCGGCGGCTCCGGCAGGGCATTGGCGCCCCGTTCCACCAGACGCTGCGCGGCCAGATCGGCGCTCAGGCCGACGGCCGGGTCGGTCCCGCAGCGGCGCAGCACCTCGGCAGAGTCGAGTGCATGCCAGTGTTCGGCAAAGGCAGTGTCTGAGGGGGACAGCAGTGGCATCCGTGCAGCTTTCCTGAGTGTCGTCAGACTGACCGAATCGCCAGGTGTCGGTTCAGTCGGACGGCCCTGCTCGGCATCGCCGCTTGAGGCGGATCAATCCCGCCCGAAGCGGGAGGCCGGGACGGGCATCGCCCGGCCCTTTGGGCCTGCTCACAGCAACTGGAACGCCAGCGCCGCCACGGCGGTGGGCGGCAGCGCCGCCACCAGCAGGCCGAGCGGGTGGATCGCGCCGTCCTCGAACTTGGGGCGCAGGATGGCCACGCCTGCCGGGTTGGGCGCGTTGGCGATCACGGTCAGCCCCCCGCCGGTGACCGCACCGGCCACCAACGCCACCTTGAACTCCTCGCTCAGACCGGGCACCAGCGAGCCCAGGTAGGTGAGCGCGGCGTTGTCGGTGAGCGCGGTCAGCGCGGTGGCGCCGAAGAAGACCGTGGTCGCATCCATCCCCATCAGCAGCGGCTGCAGCCACCACTGCTGCTGCCCACCCAGCACCACCAGCCCAGCCAGGAAGAAGGCCACCAGCAGGGCCTCGCGCAGGATCAGCCGATCCTGATAACGCTCATAGGCGGTGGCAAATCCCAGGAAGAATAGGAACAGCCCCAGGAACACTTCCGGGTGGTGGGCGAACACCACGACACCCAGCAGAAACAGCAGGTGCACCCCGATGACGCCCAGGGGCACGGGATCCTGGGCATCCTCAACAGAGGTCCTGTTGGCCATGTGCTCCAACTCGTTGCGGAACAGCAGCATCGCGCAGCCGGCGTTGACCGCGACCGCCAGCGACGCCTTCCAGCCGAATTGGCTGATCATGTAGACGATGTCCCAGCCCCACACCCCGGCCACCATCAGCACCGGCGGTGCCGCGAAAGGGGTGAGCGTGCCGCCGATCGAAATGTTGACGAACAACACCCCCAGGGTGGTGTACTTCAGACGCGTCGAGGTGGGCTGGCTGAACAGGGTGTCGCGCAGCATCAGCGCGGCCAGCGTCATGGCCGCCGGCTCGGTGATGAACGACCCCAGCAGCGGCACCATGGCCAGCACCAGAAAGTACATCGCCATGCCGCGCTGCAGCGGCACGAACCGCGCCACCAGCCGCACCAGCGAGCCGGCAAACTGCAGCACCGCCCGCGTGCCGGCGATCACCATGATCGCGAAGACGAACATCGGCTCGGTGAAGTTGCGGCTGTCCAGGTACTGCACCGCTTCGTTCTTGCCGACGAGCAGGAACATCACCAGCATCAGCAGCATGGCCCAGAAGCCGAACACCACCTCCACTTCGCCGAGCAGGTGCCACAGCCCGGCATGGCGCGGCTGGGTGTGCGCCAGGCGCTCGAAGAACTTGGTGGCGAAGGTGTGGGCGACGGCCAGCGCGAACAGGGCCGCAGCCACGATCTGCAGGGTGGTGGGGGAAGACATCGTGGCGGGGACTCCCGAGTTGAAAGTCATGCCGTCCGGGCGGAGGCGCCCCGGACCAACAACGACAGCAGAAAAGCCGGGACTTTGGCAGCGACCGGCGCGGACAACACCCGCCGGCGCCCCGGATCGAGGGATGCAGACAGCCGCCGCCAGTTTCGCAGCCCATCACCGGATTGACGATTCGGATTTCTTCGGCGGAATCTCAGGATTTCCACCCTGCGGCTGCCCCACGGTGCGATGCAACGTCTGCAGGCTCGAGCGCGGTTGTGGGCTGATGCACCGGGCCCCCCGGTTCGACCGCCTTCGGCCTGGGGGCAGCCCCCTCGTCCATACTCGGTCGAGTGGACTTCCTGAACGTGCCCCTGTTCGCCGCGGCGGCGCTGGTCTTCACCAGCGTGTTGGCGGGGCTGTTCTCGCAACGCGTCGGCTTCTCCTTCCTGCTGGTCTTCCTGGTCGCGGGTATCCTGGCCGGTGAAGACGGGCCGGGGGGTTACCCCTTCGACGATGCCCGGCTGAGCTTCTGGGTCGGCAACCTGGCGCTGGCGGTGATCCTGCTCGACGGCGGGCTGCGCACCGCCTATGCCACCTTCCGCACCGGGCTGCGGCCGGCCTCGCTGCTGGCCACGCTGGGTGTCTTGCTGAGCGCGCTGATCACCGCCGGGGCGGGCATGCTCTTTGTCGGGCTGGACCTGCCGACCGCGCTCCTGCTCGGAGCCATCGTCGGCTCCACCGATGCGGCGGCGGTGTTCGCCCTGCTGACCCGTTCCGGCGTGACGCTCAACGAGCGGGTGGCCGCCACGCTGGAGATCGAATCCGGCGTCAACGATCCGATGGCGGTGTACCTGACGCTGGCGCTGATCGCGCTGCTGACGCCAGCCGGCGCCACCGTGGCCAGCCCGATGGCCCCGGCAGGTGGCGGATCGATGCTGGCCGGTCTGGCGCTGACCTTCCTGCAGCAGTTCGGCTGGGGTGCGCTGGTCGGGGGGCTGGCGGGCCTGGCCATGGTGGCCCTGCTGCGGCGCATCGCCTGGCGCGATGCCAGCGGCGGCGTGCTGGCGCTGCTGATCTGTGCGGCCGGTCTGGCGGTGTTTGCCGCCACCGGCTGGCTGGGGGGGTCGGGCTTCCTGGCGGTGTACCTGTTCGGATTGATCGCGGCCAACCGGGCCAGCGACTCGGTGAACCAGGCCCTGCCGGCCATGGACGGTTATGCCTGGCTCAGCCAGGCGGGCATGTTCCTGTTGCTGGGCCTGCTGGTGACGCCTTCGCGGCTGGTCGAACATCTGCTGCCGGCGCTGGGCGTCGTGCTGGCGCTGATCGGTGTGGCCCGGCCCGCGGCGGTCTGGATCTGCCTGCGGCCCTTTCGCTTCACACCCCGCGAAACCTGGTTCATCGCCTGGGTGGGACTGAGGGGCGCCGTGCCCATCGTGCTGGCGCTGTTCCCGATGATGGCCGGCCTGCCGCAGGCGCGGCTGCTGTTTGACGTTGCCTTCGTGGTGGTGCTGACCTCGCTGTTGCTGCAGGGCAGCACCATCGGCTGGATGGCCAGGCGCCTGGGTGTGGTCCTGCCGGATCCGGGCGACGAGCGTGCGCAACGGGCCGTTTTCCGGGACTTCGTTCTGGATGCGACCGTGCCGGTGGGTGATGTCTGCACCTTCTACAACCTGCCCGCAACGGCCGATGGTTCGCTGCCCCTGGGGCACTGGATGGCTGCAGCCATCGGGCGTCCGCCTGTCGCGGGGGACAGCGTCCGGCTGGGCCCGGCCATGTTGGTCGTACGGGAATTGCGCGAAGGCGCAATCACCCGCGTCGGCCTGGGTCTGCCGGGGGCTTGACCTGCCGGGGCAGCAGATCGCACTCATGCCGATGACACCGGTGCCTCGACCGCGGCCTGCGGCACCTGTTCCAGCAGTTCCGTGAACGAAGACACCACCCGGACGTTCGGCACACCGGTCAGCACGGGCGAACGCGGCTGGATGACGAACGGGCGGTCTGCGGCGGTCAGCATGCCCAGATCGTTGAGGTTGTCACCGATGGCCCAGCATTCACGCACGCGGGGCGGTTGTGTGTCTGCTCGGAAGCGCCGCAACACATGGCTCTTGCAGACGCTGGCGAGATGGCCACTGTCGTCCAGGAAGGCCGGATTGAGCCGAAGCTCGCCGGTGCAGACCTCGTTGTCGAACTGCAGCAGATGCGCCAGCGCGAAGTCGGCAAACACCCTGCGGCGGAGGATGTCCGCGGCCACGAACCAGCTGTCGGACAGCACCCCCACCATGAATCCGGCCCGGCGCATGCGGTTGATGAACACGATGGCGTCCGGCCGCAGCGGCGTCTGGCGCGCCACTCGCTCGAACTCCTCGCGGTGCACGAAGCGAAACAGCTCCGCAATGCGCCGGCTGCGGGTAGCGGCATCGTCGTCGGGCTGATCCAGCAGCGGGCGCAGGCGCTCCTCGCGACCGGTGGCGCGGGCCAGATCGACCACGAAGCGCCCTTCGGTAAGGGTTCCGTCCATGTCCAGCAGCAGCAGGCGCTGACGCCCGCGCCGGCGCGTCAACACCAGTTCGAGGCTGGCCGCAGCCTGGCGCTGCATCTCATGCATCGCCATCACCTGCTCGACATGCAGCCGGCCCATCTGGCGGGCATGGGCATAGATGACGCGGGAGACCTCATTGGCCATCAGCGTCAGGTCGGACAGGGGTTGGCTGTCGTTTTCCAGCGATCCAATGTTCACTTCGGCCAGGCGCGCGCCGGCACGCGAAGCGCCGATCAGCAGGCCGATGTCCACGCCGTAGCCCTCCTCGAAGCGCAGCGAATGCAGCAGGCTGCGGCGGGCGGCGATGATGCCCCCCAGCGGCTGCGCGAAGTGGGCGACCTCCGGGAAAAACACCTTGAGCATGGGCTTGGCCGTGAGTTCGGTGACCCGCCCGCCGCTGCGGCCGAAGCGGGCCTTCACGAAATCCGCCTCGCCGCGCAGCAGCGGCCGGCACAGGTCGCTCACCAGCCCGGGCCGCAGACCCGCGAGGTCACCGTCGAGGTAGGCGATCAGTTCGTATCGGGCCACCTCCAGCCCGTCGCGCATCGACGACCCCTTGCCCAGCATGCTGCTGAGGATCACCCGGGCACCGGCCTGGCGCGCCCGTTCAGCCGTGGCATCGATGGAGCTGTCGTCCACCACGATCACCTCGGCCGTGGCGGGATCGGCCAGCACATGGCGCACCACCTCGGCGATGCGTTTTTCCTCGTTCAAGGCGGGGATGACCACCGAGATACAGGCGGCCAAAGGCAGCGACAGGGGCGCGGGGGCCAGCGGCTCGGCCAGGTCGACCCGATCCGCCCGGGCACCCCGCAACCAACGCGGCCACCTCCAGCCAGGACTGAAACGGCTGAGCCATCGGCCAAGAAGTTCCGCAGTCCATCGAATCACAGGCCCTCCACCCACCAGAACAGATGTCGCAATTCTATTTGTACAAAAATGATTGCTTACAATACAACTGCCGCGGCCACAGACCATCCCGGCCGGCGGCTTGTTCCGAGCAGCCTGCAAATGCATCTGCAGATGCCTCTGCACCTGCACCTTCACCTGCACATGCTCTTGAGGCCCCACACGGGGCCTCCTTTTTGGGGGGGCCTCAGGGTCGAGCGGCCTGCAGGGCATGCTCCATCCGGTCCAGCACCTGCGCCAGACTGTCGGGCGCATCGATCGCCCATCGCGCATGGGTCGGTTGTCTTTCTGTGCCGACGCGCAAGGTCAACCAGTGCGCTGGCGCGGCGGCGAAGACCGGTTCGTCGTTGACATCATCTCCCGCGAAGAACACGCTGTCGCAGCGCCAACGATTCAAGAGGGCACGAACCGCCTGGGCCTTGTCCGGTGCGTCCGCCGCCACCAGGTTGACCACGTACTTTCCCCCGAAGGCACGCAGAGGTGAAGGTTCCCGCAGAAGGGCATGCAGCTGGGTTTCCAGGACGGCGAGGGCCCACTGGGGATCTGCTGCCAGCCGGTAGTGCAGCGCGATGGACTGACCCTTGTCCTCCACCTGGACGCCCGCCGACTCCAGGCTCTGGCGCTGATGCTGCAGATGGTCCCGCAGCGGATCGAGCACCGCACGAAAACGCGCGGATGCCGCCTGATCCTGTTCATCCTCAGCCCCGTGGCTGCCGATGAGGGCTGCAGGCTCAAAACCCAGACGCCCCCGCGCATCGGCCACCCGGCGTCCGGTCACCACCACCACCGGACGCAGTCGCGCCAGGCGCGCCAGTCGGTGGGCCAGCGCTTGCGGTACACGGGCATCGCCCGGGCGGGACACGATCGGCGCCAGGGTGCCGTCCAGGTCGAAGGCCAGCAGCGGACAGCGGGCCATGAGTTGCTGCAGCGCCGCGTCGCCCTCGGGACCAGTCAGGGCTTGGGGAGAGGCTCCAGAGACGTTGTTCATGGCAGTTGCAATCGTTTGACGCGTGCCTCCACCCGGGCGCGCAGTCGCCAGCGGCCGGCATCGGCGAGCATGCGCCCGGCCCAGCGGAACACGTTGAACTCCCGCACGGTGGCCCGCAGGCTGGCCATGCGTTCACGCTGCTCGGCCGCTGGCATGGTGGCGGCCCGGTGCAGCGCATCGGCGGTTTCTTCGACGTGGTAGGGGTTGATGATCAGTGCCTCGGTCAGTTCCCGGGCAGCCCAGCATGCCCTGCAGGATTTCGCGCCGCCACAGGCAGATGCCGAAGCTTTCGGGGTTGTCAAACTATCAGATCTGCCCGGCAACAATGCTGAACGTCTCAACTATGCGGGATAAAAATACAACCAATCCCTGAACCTCATCGAACTGAAGCCGACCATCTAAGGAAAACCAAGCAAAGACATTCGATGAATTTATTCGAAGCTCCACAGTGAGCCCCACAAATCAGTTTCCGTCAATCAACTCAGATAGCGCAGGGAGTCTATCGTAAATCGCAATAATCCTAGCATCTCCAATCTCAGACTTAATTCTCAGCAACTCTTCATCACGTTGTGATGAATTAGTTAGATCCACAAAGCCAGTCACAAAACGTTCCGCAGAGTTTACATCCTCTACCGCAACCCATACATCGCCATCCAGGTAAGGTGAATCATAGCTAATAAACTCAACGCCAGTACCAATATCACCAACATCCAAAGCAAGCGCTCCTCTACCGAGATTCTCCATTACAAACGATGGCAGTATCTTATCCAGACCCTGTCTATGCAAGAAGCGGCGAACATAAGTATTATCAAGCTCAATAACCCTTCCAGATATTACCGCCTCAAAACAACCAGCCCCCTTAGACTCAAACATCATAGACTCCACAAATTTACTATAGTAATCTTGGCGAATGAATATTGGAATCGAGTTCCTGACAATGCTCTCATATAGGCCGAGCAGGCGCTTTGTATTCTGAGCTCTCTTCTCCCAATGAACCATCTGACCAGCAGATATTGACATACACGCACTAATTGTCAACCTCTTTCTCTCCCCAAAACCCCTATTAATCTCGATAGCGCGCCGAAACTCCCGGTGAAGAATCCGCTTCTCATTTGGATGACCCATCAACATTGGAGCGAATCGCGACAACGTACCCTTGACCCGCACAATCGCCCCTTCATCCATCAAGTTCGCACTCTTCCAGAAAGAGCCAACAGACAACACACCGCCCCCAAAAAGAGGGCTATCATGAATTGGAGCTACAGATCCAATATTTGGCGAATGTTCTGCAGAGTGCACAATTTCTTCGACCTCGTTCAATGCCTGCAAAACTGGCCGATGCCCTCGAAAGCTATCAAATTTCCTACGCAACTGAGTGACAACGCTTGTCCATCCCCTGGCACCACTCCTTGATGCAACAAGAGACTTCCCGTCAACACTTATCATCTGCAGCTTGCCGATCCAATGTGAGCCAAGGTCAAAATCATCGACAAGAATAGGCACAATGTCTATTTGCCCACGTCTCTCCCGCTCTCTGGCAGATTTCAACTCGGTCTCCACGCAGTAGTTGGAATTGATGAAATCAGCAGTCAAGAGCAGAACAACGATATCTGCAGATCCAATTGCAGATATCAAACTACGCTCCCAGAGAACGCCGGGCTCAATTAGTCCATCCCACCAACATCGAATCGCCCCTTCAAGCTCCAAGCCAGCAAGATGAGCCTTCAATTTCAACAAATGCTTTTTGTCTCTGTGAGAATAACTAACGAAGACAGTGAGTGGCTTTGACTTGATCACTTTAGCCTCCCTTTCATAAAATGCTTGTTTGAAGAAAATATCACCGACGCTTAGGCAACGCCAATTGTCGTGCTGCGACCGCCATTCTCAATGCAAGTCGTCGCAAGTCTAAGAAAACCCTGCACAGATCACTTTGAGATGTGCCAGCAGGCCTGAAGTCGAAGGGTTTGGTCGGTTTCGATCGGTTCTGTCACCACTTTGTGTCGATTTCCGGCCGCTGAGGGCCTGAAATTGGCCTTGCTGGGCCATTTCGGGCGCACTCATGCCTGCAGCCCCAGCAGTTTGCCGCGCACCAGCCACAGGTTGGCCAGCGCATACAGCGTGGTCATCTGCGCGCCGTTCTTGGCCAGTCCGCGATACCTGACCTTGCGATATCCGAACTGGCACTTGACCACCCGAAAGACGTGTTCGACCTTGGATCGAATGCTCGCCTTGACCCGCTCGATCTGATCGGTCAGTGCCTGCGCAGGGTCGCTCTTGTCCAGTGCTCGCCGCTTGCCCGGGCGCAGCGCGGTGTGCCATTCAACGTCGCCTGGCGCATCAGGGCGTTTTTCCACGCCCTGGTAGCCCGCATCCCCAAACGCCCTGACTTCCTCGCCGTGCAGCAGGCTGTTGGCCTCGGTGACATCGGCGACTTTGGCCGCCGTGAACTTCGTGGTGTGCACCAAGCCGCTGGCCGCGTCCACCGCGATGTGGCTCTTGGCGCCGAAGTACCACTGGTTGCCCTTCTTGGTCTGGTGCATCTCGGGGTCGCGCTCACCGCTTCTGTTCTTGGTCGAACTCGGCGCAGCAATCAGCGTGGCATCCACCACCGTGCCCGATCGCATCATCAGGCCCTGCCCGCGCAGGATGTCGTTGACCGTGGCCAGCATCTTGTCGGCCAGCTTGTGCTCTTCGAGCGTATGGCGAAACCTCAGGATCGTGCTCTCGTCGGGCAGCGCCTCGTTCCAGCTGTCCAGCCCGACAAACTCTCGGTACATCGGCACCTCGTGCAGCGCCTCTTCCATCGCCGGGTCACTCAGCCCGAACCACTGCTGCACAAAGTGAATGCGCAGCAGCACAGCCACCTCATACGGCTGGCGGCCTTTGTGACCTCGCTGCGGGCAGTGCGGGGCAATCAGCTCCACCAGCTCCGCCCATGGCACCACCTTGTCCATCTGGTCGAGGAACTCCCGCTTGCGCGTGCGCTTGTTCGACAGGTTCAGCCCCAGATCCGCTTGCTTCATGCTTCACATCCTCGCCAGCTTCTTCCCGGACTTGC
>JADJCH010000014.1 GCA_016703325.1 Burkholderiales bacterium
GTGGGTGCCACTTTTCCCATCCTCCGGCGTAACAAACCCAATCGGCCGCCTCGGCGGATCCGGCGGCACCGTGAGCTCGCGCAGCGCGTCGAACACTTGCTTGAGTTGATTGCGTGTGTTGCGGCTGAAGGTGTCGTGGCTCATGGCCAGGGCCTCGGTCTTCTGTTCGAGTTCGTCGAGGCGCTTGGCCAGGTCTGCCTGCGACGCAGCCAGCTCGCGCAGCCGCACGAAGGCGCGCACGACGTAGATCGACACTTCGACCGCACGAGGGCTGTTCAGGAGGGTGGCGGCCATGAGGGCGCCGTGTTCGGTGAACACCCGGGGTGAATAGCGCCGGCCGCCGCGTGTGGACGTCTGATCATTTGAGGTCGCAAATTGCGACCTCAAAGCGCCGAGCTCCTCGATGGTGAGCTGGAACATGAAGTCGCTCGGGAACCTGGCCAGGTTCCGCTTGACCGCCTCGTTGAGGCGCTTGGTCTCGACTTCGTACAGCGCGGCCAGGTCGGCGTCCACGATGACCCGCTGGCCGCGCACGGTGGCGATCCGCAGTGTGATGGATTCGGGGGCGAGCGGTTCTGGTCTCGCAGCCGATTGGCCGCGGCGCATCTGCTGAACAGAAGTCAGGAGATCCGCCTGAAAGCGGGCCATGTCGTCGGGCGTCTTGGAGGGCATCTGGAGGTCAACCCCGTGTGCTGCGGGCAGCTTGTCGAACGGCGTTCCTCTGCCCGCGATGGTTCATCAGACTGCCGTGCCTCCGCGGCGTCAATCCCCCAAAGGAGCCGAAAACCGCTGCCGGAACGCCGCATCCGCTTCCGGCGCCCGCTCGTGGTCGGGCACCTCCAGTTCGGCCAGCAGCCAGTCCTCGGCCGGGGCGCTGACCTGGCGGTAGAGGTCGCGGCACAGGGCCTGGGCGGGGATGCCGGGCCAGTCGGCGGGGAGCATCGCGGCGGGGAACTGGGGGTCGCGCAGCAGGGCGCGGCGGAAGAGGTGGACCAGCCCGCTGCGCAGGCGGAAGGCCTGTTCGCCGTCCAGCGTGGCGCCGCGGTTCCAGGGCGTCGCGCAGGGGGGTGAAGACGGCCAGGAACTCCTCGTACAGCGCGGCGACGCTGGGCATGTCCTGGCGGGCCAGCACCAGGTCGCGCAGGGCGGCGTCGCCGGCCCGTCCGCAGGGTCGCCGCAGCGGGCAGTCATCTGCACCACCTTGCCGGCCAGGCCGAGTTCGGCCACGGTGGCCTGCACCACCGCGTCGGCGATGCCGGGGTGCACGTACACGCCGGGCGCCACGCCGCCGAAGCCCAGCCAGCCGAACTCGCGCTGCAGCGCGCTGCGTTCGGCGTCTTTGAGCGCCGGGTGCAGCGCCAGGGCGATGCGCCAGGCGCCGTCCCAGGGCAGGGGGCGCATCGCGTAGATGCGGGTGTAGACGGCGTCGATGCGCTGGCGGCCCGCGTCGGTCAGGCCGTACCAGCTGCGCCGGCCCACCGGCACGCTGCGCAGCCACTGCTCGGCGGTCAGGCGCTGCACGGCGGTGCGCACCAGCCTTTCGTTGACGCCCAGCGGCGCCATCAGGCGGATCAGGCTGCCCATCCACAGCCGCCCGCCGTGCGGCGCGATGCTGTCGCCGAAGACGGTGACGATGAGGGACTTGGCGCGCGGGGCGATGCGCGCCAGCGCGGCGTCGATCTGCGCGGCGAGGGGGGCGGCTGGAGCGGAGGCAGCAGGCACGTGGTGTCGGAAGGGAGTGGCCTGCAGATTGTCGCTGCGCCACAGCAACGCCATCCCTTGACGCCATCCCGCCCTGACGCCATCCCGCGGCGGCTGAGCGACACTTCAGCGATGGATGCCCCTTCCACCGCGCTGCGGCGCCCCCTTGCCGACCTGGAAACCCCCGCGCTGCTGCTCGACACGCCGCGCCTGCAGGCCAACCTGCGGCGCATGGCGCAGCGCATGGCCGCGCTGGGCGTGCGGCTGCGCCCGCATGTGAAGACGGCCAAGTGCCTGCCGGTGGCAGCGGCCACCGATGCCGCGAACCTGGCGGCGGGTGTGCCCGGGGCCGCCGAACACGGGCCGATCACGGTGTCCACGCTGCGCGAGGCGGACCAGTTCGCCGCCGCCGGCTGGCGCGACATCACCTACGCGGTGGGGCTGACGGCCAACAAGTTTGCCCATGTGCGGCGGCTCCTCGACGCCGGCGTGGCGCTCACCGTGATCCTCGACAGCGTCGATGCCGCCCGGGTTCTGAGCGCGGCGGCCGCGGCCTGGCCGACGCCGGTGCAGGTGCTGATCGAGATCGACACCGACGGCCAGCGCGCCGGGCTGCGGCCGGATGTGGCCGCGCTGCTGGACGTGGCGGCGGCCCTGGGCGGCCCGGGCGTGCGGCTCGACGGGGTGCTGACGCACTGCGGCGGCGCCTACCACGGGCACGGCGAGGCGGCGCTGCGGGCCATCGCCGAGCAGGAGCGTGCCGGCGCGGTGCACGCGGCCGAGCGGCTGCGCGCGGCGGGCTTCGCGGCGCCGGTAGTGAGCGTCGGCTCCACGCCCACCGCGCTGTTCGCCGAGCAGCTGGCCGGGGTGACCGAGGTGCGTGCGGGCGTCTACGTCTTCATGGACCTGATGATGGCGGCGCTGGGCGTGTGCCGGCTGGACGAGATCGCCGCCAGCGTGCTGACCGCCGTCATCGGCCACCAGCCCGACCGAGGCTGGACGCTGATCGATGCCGGCTGGATGGCGCTGTCGCGCGACCGGGGGCTCGCCGGCGAGTTCACCGACCAGGGGCTGGGGCTGGTCTGCGACGCGGCGGGCAGCCCGATCGGCGAGGACGGCGGTGAATGGATCGTCTCCGCCGCCAACCAGGAGCACGGCATCGTCACCCACCGCAGCGGCGACCCGACTCGGCGGCTGGAGCTGCCGGTGGGTACGCTGCTGAGGGTGCTGCCCAACCACGCCTGCGCCACCGCGGCGCAGCATGCGCACTATGAGCTGCTGGGGGCGGACGGCCGCGTGAACGGGCGCTGGGCGCGATTCATGGGGTGGTGAGGTCGGGCCGGTATCCGGCCTTGCTCACCCGTCGATCAGCGCCGGATCCCAGGCAAACACCGTCTGCTGCTGCTCACCCAGGCCCTGAATGCCCAGGCGCATCACGTCGCCGGGTTGGAGGAAGATCGGTGCGGGCTGCTGGCCCATGCCGACGCCTTCGGGGGTGCCGGAGGCGATCAGGTCGCCGGGGTAGAGGGTGCAGAAGCGGCTGATGTAGGCGATCAGTTTGGCGACACTGAAGATCATCTGCGAGGTGTGGCCGTCCTGGAAGCGCCGGCCGTTGACCTCCAGCCAGAGCGAGAGGTTCTGCGGGTCGGGCACTTCGTCGGCGGTGACCAGCCAGGGGCCCACCGGGCCGAAGGTGTCGCAACCCTTGCCCTTGTCCCAGGTGCCGCCGCGCTCAAGCTGGAAGGCGCGTTCGGACACGTCGTTGACGACGCAGTAGCCGGCCACGTGGTCCAGCGCGTCGGCCTCGGACACGCAGCGGGCGGTGCGGCCGATGACCACGCCGAGTTCAACTTCCCAGTCGCCCTTGGTGGCGTCGGCCGGCAGCACCACCGGGTCGTTGCAGCCGATCACCGCGCTGGTGTGTTTGGTGAAGAGCACCGGCTCGGCGGGCAGGGCCATCTTCGACTCGGCGGCGTGGCTGGCGTAGTTCAACCCGACGCAGAGAAACTTGCCCATGCCGCGCCAGGGCGGGGCGAGTCGCCCGGGCGTGGTCACCACCGGCAGGGCGTCAACGTCGAGCGCGCGCAACGCCGCCAGACCGGCGGGGCTGAGCGTCTCGGGCGTGATGTCGGTCAGCACGCCGCTCAGGTCGCGCAGGCAACCTTGTGCGTCGAGCAGGGCCGGGCGTTCCGCCCCCTTGGGGCCATGGCGCAGCAGTTTCATCGGGCTGGCGGGTCAGTGGTGTTTCAAGCCCATCAGGCTGTGGTGGCGGCCTTGCGCAGGATCGAATAGAGCTGGTCCTTGAGGTGCAGTTTTTCTTTTTTCAGAATTTCGATTTCTTCATGGGTGCCGTGCACGATGTGCGACTCCATGTTCTTGATCTGCTGGTCCAGTTCGTTGTGCTTGTCGAACAGGTGCAGGAAGTGCTGGTCGGTGGTTTTCAGCTGGGTGATCAGATCGCGGAACTCAGGGAACATGGAAACTCCTCGGGTGGGTGAAGGCTCGTGTGGCCCGTCGCGGACACTCTACTTCAACCGGGGATGGTGCCCGACGGCGATCGGACGCAGACTCTGCTTTGCGTCAAGTTCGGGAACCCACCCGACGCCGACGCGAGGAGGACAGACATGGTGATGGCGGCTGCCGCTCAAGGTGTGAACGAGTACGACCTGCTGGTGATCGGCGGGGGCATCAATGGCGTGGGCATCGCCCGGGACGCGGCCGGCAGGGGCTTGAAGGTGCTGCTGTGTGAACGCGGCGACCTGGCCGAAGGCACCTCGTCGCGCTCTTCCGGATTGATCCATGGCGGGCTGCGTTACCTGGAGCACTACGAGTTCCGGCTGGTGCGCGAGTCGCTGATCGAGCGCGAGGTGCTGATGGGCAGTGCCCCCCACCTGATCCGGCCGATGCGTTTCGTGCTGCCGCAGGACCGCTCGCTGCGGCCGGCCTGGTTCGTCCGGTCGGGGCTGTTCCTTTACGACCACCTGGGCGGGCGGCGCCGGCTGCCCTCCACCCGCAGCATCGATCTGCACCAGTCGGTGGAGGGGGAGCCGCTGCACGAGGAGTTCACCCAGGCCTTCGAGTACGCGGATTGCCGGGTCTTCGATGCCCGGCTGGTGATCACTGCGGCCCTGGACGCGCAGGCCCGCGGGGCACAGATCTTCACCCGCACCGAATTTGTGGGGGCGCACCGGGTGGGCGCGCGCTGGCAGGCGCAGCTGCGCGATGTCGCCAGCGGGCAGGCGGTGCAGGTGCAGGCGGCTGCGCTGGTCAATGCGGCCGGTCCGTGGGTGGGTCAGGTGCTGGCCGGGCTGCCGCAGTCGGCCAGCATGCAGCGCATGCGCCTGGTCAAGGGCAGCCACATCGTGGTGCCCAAGTTCTGGGAGGGCGATCACGCCTACCTGGTGCAGAACAACGACCGCCGGGTGGTGTTCGTGCTGCCCTGGGAGGGCGACTTTGCGGTGATCGGCACCACCGAGGTGGCCTGGCGTGGCGATCCGGCCAGCGCGGAGATCGATGCGGCCGAAGTGGTTTACCTCTGCGAGGCGGTGGGTCGTTGGTTCCGCCACCCGCCGCGCCCGGCGGCGGTGCTGCACGCCTGGTCCGGGGTGAGGCCGCTGCTGGAGGACGAACACGAGGAGGCGTCCGAGGTTACTCGCGACTACCTGCTGGAACTCGACGGCGAATTTCGGCCGGACGGCCTGGCGCCACTGATCAACGTCTTTGGCGGCAAGCTCACCACCTTCCGGGTGCTGGCCGAACAGGTGCTGGAGCGGTTGGCCGCGCGGTTTCCCGGCCTGCCGGGGCCCTGGACGGCACAGGCCACGCTGCCCGGCGGTGATCTGCCGGATGGCGACCTGGCCGGCGCGCTGGCGCAGTGGCGCACCGATCACCCCTGGGTGCCGCCTGCCCTGGCCAGCCGCTGGTGGCAGGCCTACGGCACGCGGGTGGACCGCATGCTGGGCGACGCGGCAGGCCTGCACGATCTGGGTCAGGACTTCGGCGCCGGGCTGTTCCAGCGCGAGGTGGACTACCTCTGCCGGGAGGAGTGGGCCAGCACGGCCGAGGACATCCTCTGGCGCCGCAGCCACTGCGGCCTGCACATGACACCCGCCCAGCGCGCCGCTCTGGCGCAGTGGCTGCAGCGGGGGGCTTGAAGCTCAGGCCCCCTGTCGCGAGTCGGTGGCTGCCGTCGGGGCGGTGTCCGATTGCAGCGGCCAGCGCTGCAGCGCCAGGCAGATCAGCCAGCACAGCCAGGCCGACCAGGCGGTGTGGCTGAGGTAGTGGGCGCCCCGCAGCAGCTGGGCGGCACCGAACAGCCCACCCACGCCGAGCACACCCCACAGGCAGGCGCGTGCCAGCCGGGGCCGGCTTTCACGCAGCAGGAAGTACAGCGACAGGAAGGCGAAGGCCGCCACCGCATGGCCGGAGGGAAAACAGTGGCCGTCACCCCCGTCGTACCGGCCAAAGGACCAGTGCGAGATGTACTGGGCGTGGCCGCCGAACTCGCTTTGCTCCCACGGGCAGCTGGTGCGGCTGATGCGCTTGAGTCCGGGCACGAGCAGCAGACAGGCCAGGGTCATCGCCACGGCGCGCCAGCGCTGCGCCCGGGTGGGGCCGATGATCCACGGCCGCCAGGCCGCATCCAGCAGCATGGCGCCGAAGACGGCCCAGGCCAGGGTGCGGCCGCCCTGGTGCAGCAAGGTGCTGGTGACCCAGGCGTTCTTCCACGGAAAGCCCTGCGGGGTGCCGACCCCCCGCTGCAGGGCCAGATCCAGGCCGGACAGGTCCCAGGCCAGCAGCAGCAACGCCCCCAGCACCAGCACCCGCAGATCGAAGCGCAGGCGGCGGTCGGCGGGCTGGGCGACCGGGTTGGGGAGGAAGGAACTCATGACCCAGGCGACGGCGGGGCGGAGACCGCGGGGCGGAGCGCCGCTGCGGCTGGAAGGCAGCCTCGCGTGAGATCCCAGTCCGGTTCGTACAGGCGGGTCATCACGTCGGTGAGCGTCAGCAGGGTGTGGAAGAGGTGGTCGTGGCGGGCCGGCTGCTCGGCGCGTCGCTTCAGGCAGGCCGTGTCGAGCGATCGAGTCCGGGCAAACCCTTCGGAGATCCACATCAGCATCGGCACCCGGGTCTGCACGTCCGGCGCGATGGCGTAGGGAATCCCGTGCAGGAAGAGGTTGCCTTCACCCAGCGACTCGCCATGGTCTGAAACGTAGAGCAGCGCACTGTCCACCTCGGCGGCATGCGCCTGCAAGGTGCGGATGGCGCGGGCCAGCACGTGGTCGGTGTAGAGCAGCGCGTTGTCGTAGGCGTTGACGATTTCCTCACGGCTGCATTGGCGCAGATCGTCCTGTTCGCAGGCGGGCAGGAACTTCCGGAAGGCTTCCGGGTAGCGGCGGAAGTAGGACGGCCCGTGGTTGCCGAGCTGGTGCAGCACCAGCAGCTGGGTGCCCCGGGCCTGGAGCAGACGTTCCTCCAGCCCGTGCAGCAGGCCTTCGTCCAGGCAGCGCCCACCGTCGCACAGCTGGGGCAGCTTCAGGGACTCGACGCTGTCGTTGGGCAGGCCGTCGCAGACCCCCTTGCAGCCGGACTGGTTGTCGCGCCAGTGCACCGCCACGCCGGCGCGGGCCAGCACGTGCAGCAGGGAATCGCTGCGGCGGATGCGCTCCTCGTTGTAGTCGCGCCGACCCACCGGAGCGAACATGCAGGGCAGCGACACCTCGGTATTGGTGCCGCAGGAGATGGTTTCGGCAAAGCGGATCACCGGCAGCTGAGCCAGCTCAGGGGTGGTCTGGCGGCTGTATCCGTTCAGGCCCCAGTTGGCCGCTCGCGCGGTTTCACCGACCACCAGGATCAGAACCTTGGGACGGGTTTGGATGGCCCACCCGGGGCCGGGTTGGGCATCCAGCCCGATGGCCTGGCGGGGACCGACCGCACCCCGCGTGTCCTGGGCCACGACCGCACCCAGCGACCACAGGACGTTGGATGGCGTGATCAGATAGCGCATTTCCTTGTGGTTGCGCATCAGCGAGGAAAACGGCTGGAAGATGGCCAACAGGGCGCCGACGGCCACCAGCAGGGCCGCAACCATCCAGGCCAGTCGCACCCGCAGCGCGCGCCAGAAGGGCCGCTGCTGCAACGGGACTTTCCACAGCAGCAGCAGCGGCAGCCCGGCATGCAGCAACAGGTGGGGGATGAGCCCCCAGGCGAACAGCTCCTGTGCCTCCTTGACGTCGGTGCGCAGCGCGTTGCGCAACATCGACGGGTCGAGGTAGACACCGTACTGCTGGATGAAATGGCTGGAAAAAGCGGTCAAGACTGCCAGGAGCGCGACCACCGGCTTCAGGGTGTGGCGGCTGCTCAGCAAGGCCAGCATCAGAAAGTTCAGTGCCACCAGCACGATCCCGAGTGCGAGACCGAAGCCCCAGGCAGACGGATCGCCGATCGAGCGGCCCGCCAGCGCCTGGCCGAAGAACGTCCGGTTCGACAGCACGGCCCAGAACAGGCTCACGCAAAGCAGCAGCGTCTCAGGTGCCAGACCGGTCTCGCCAACGGCGGCGTGCAGAGGAGGAGGGTGGTCGTGCCGCCCCGGACTCGGTCGCAGCTTCATCGCCCTGGTGAGTTGTGCAAACATTCGCTCAAGTTGAACAAGCTGCTCTGAAGGGCGGCTGAAAGGCCGGGCCCGACATCCCGGTTGATGTTCATGGTTTACCCTGATCCTTCGGCCGAGGGACGACCCGACATGCGATTGCTGCTGATCGAAGACGACGACATCCTGGGCGAAGGCCTGCGCGACTTCCTTCGCGCCGAGGGCCACGGGGTGGACTGGTGCCGCAGCCTGGCCGAGGCGAGAGCCTACACCGGGGAGCCCTTCGACGCCCTGCTGGTGGACTGGCAATTGCCCGACGGCTCCGGCCTGGACTGGCTGCGCGAGCGCCGTGCCCGGGGGGACAACACCTCGGCACTGATGCTGACCGCACGCGACCGCCTGGACGATCGCATCACCGGCCTGGATGCCGGAGCGGACGATTACCTGGTCAAACCCTTCGCGCCAGAGGAGCTGGTCGCCCGGCTGCGGGCGGTGAACCGGCGTGTGGGCGCCGGGGCCACGTCGAAGCTGCTGTTCGGGCCGGTGGAGGTGGACCTGGCCGCCCGCCGGGTGCGCCGCGACGGCCAGACGGTGGACCTGACCGGGCGGGAGTGGTCCATCCTGGAGGCGCTGGTGCTGCGCGCCGGCCGGCTGGTGGACAAGGGCGACCTGGAGAGGCTGGTGGTGGGCTTCGACAGCGAGCTGTCCAGCAACGCGCTGGAAGTGCATGTCTCTGCGCTGCGGCGCAAGCTGGGCCGGGAGATGATCGAAACGCAGCGGGGCCTGGGCTACCGTGCGCGGCTGCCGGACTGAGAACTGAACGAACGTGAGCCCTGCTCCGACGGTGGCATCCCGGCGCCTGCCTTCGATCGGCGGGCGGCTGTCCCGTGCGCTTGTGGCCTGGTCGATGTTCTGGGGTGTGGCGCTGGCGCTGGCGGTCTGGCTGGCGGTGGACCACGAGGTGGACGAGTTGCTGGACGACACGCTGCACGACGCTGCCCAGGTGCTCGGGAGTCTGTTGATCGATGAAGAGGTGCTGCGGCACGCCCGCGACTTGCCGGGTGAGCCGCTGCGGAGCTCGTCGAGGGGTTCGTCAATTCTGGGTGACCGCTTCGCCTGGCAACTGGTGGACCCCCAAGGCCATGTCCTGTTGCGCTCGCCGGCGGCCCCCGAGGTCGCGCTGCACCAGCGGGCCGCTGCGGGGTTGGACGGCAACGGTCAGTGGCGCAGCTTCGGGCTGGTGCTGTCGCCTTCGGGGAGGGTGTTGTACGTGATGCAGTCCCGTGCGGAACGCTGGGAGGCCACCAGCACCGCGGCTTTCAGCTCCGCCCTGGCGGCCCTGGTGGTGGGGGTGCTGGGGCACCTGTGGCTGAGGATGCGGGTGCAGGTGGAGTTGGGGCCGATCCGCCGCCTGTCCGACCGGTTGCGGCAGGCCGATCCCGGCGGCGTCGCGGGCGTCGGCGACCTGGGAGGGGGACTGGGTGAGGCCGAGCGCGAGGAACTCGAGCCGGTGCATTGCGCAGTGGAAGACCTCGCCCGGCGGCTGTCGCGCCGTCTGGACCATGAACGAGCCTTCACCGCGCACGCCGCCCATGCGCTGCGCACGCCACTGGCGGGCATCGACGCGCAACTGGCGGTGGCATTGCGGGAGGTGCCTCCCGAGCAGAGGCCGCGGCTGCAGCGGGTGCGTGATGCCACCGGGCGCCTGCAGCGGGTCGTGGCTGCGCTGCTGGCTCTGTTTCGCAGCGGGGTGGAGCTGTCGCAGCGGGACATCGAACTGGAGGGCTTCGTGGCCCGGCTGCCGGTGGCGGGGCTGGACATCACCGTGGCGCCGGACAGCCACTTGTGGGCCGATGGCGACCTGCTGGCCGCCGCCCTGGTCAACCTGCTGGACAACGCCGTCCGGCACGGTGCCAGGGCGGTCAGGCTGAGTGCACCGACGCGCTCGCAGTTGCGCCTGGAAGACGATGGCCCTGGGGTGACCGCAGCGCGGCGGCAGGAGCTGCAGCGTGCGTTGGCCGAACAGCGGTACGAAGGCCACATGGGTCTGGGGCTGATGCTGGCCGACATGGTGGCCCGGGCCCATGGGGGTGCGCTGCACTTGCCCGATGGGCCCCGCGGTTTTGCGGTGGAGCTGCTGCTGGCGCCTGCGGACCGGTCGGAGCTCGCCGCAGACGGGACTGCGGCCACAGGCAGTGCGGCGGCATCCTCTGCAGTGGATTGAACCGGATTGAACCGCTTCATCGCGGGTTCTGGCTGTAAGGGGCTGCCTAGCATCCGGTCAGCCGGCTGCTGCATCGAGTCGGTGTGACCGAAGTCCTTTGCCGCCAGCCATCCGACCCCGCCATGTCCGACCTTTCGCTGCCCCCTCTGACGCTCGTTCCCCTCGAGGATGAAATCAAGGCAGTTGCCGGTGCCTCCGTTGGCAGTGGCGGTGGCGCGGCGGCCAGTCGCAGCGAGCCCTTCGCCTGGCCGACGCCCCCCCTGGCGGCCTACCCGTCTCCCACCTGTCAGGTGGAGCCGCAGCCCTGTGTGGTGGAGGGGCGCGGCGGCAACTTTGTCTCCGGACTCTTGACCGTGTTCGAGCCCCAGGGCGTGGCGCGGGTGCAGGTGGCGGGCGAGAAACTGGCACTGCCGCTGCGCTTTGAGCAGATCCGTCGGCTCACGCTCAAGCGCCCGTTGCGCGCCCTGAGCGGGCAGCGGGCTGCCGAAGGGGAGCTGCAGGCCGCCCAGGCCGCCGTGTTGACCCACCACCCGGCTCAGCCTTACGAAGTCAAGCTGCTGGGGGGCACGGCGTTCAGCGGCCGCACGGTCAGCCATGTGGAACTCGAGTGCGGCCTGTTTCTCTTCGAGCCCTGCGACGAGCAGGGCTCGGTGGAGCGGCACTTCATACCCAGGGTGATGATCGAATCCCACTCGATCGGTGAGCGCCTGGGCACGCTGCTGGCGGGAGAGGACGGGCAGCGCGCCCGCGATGTCGAGCAGGGCCTGGAGGCGCAGCGCCGGCTGCGCCAGCAAAAGCTCGGCGACATCCTGGTGGCGCGTCAGGTGGTCACCCGCGACCAGTTGCTGCAGGCGCTGGACAAGCAGGCCCGCATGCCTCTGGTGCGTCTGGGCGAAGCGCTGGTGGCCCTGGGGTATGTGGACGAACAGCAGCTGGAGCAGTCGCTGCGCCAGCTGGAGGTGGATCGCCACCGTCCGTTGGGTGAGGTGCTGGTGCAGCGCGGCCTGGTGAACCTGGAGGAGGTGCGCGTCGCGCTGGCGCGCAAGATGGGTTTCCCGGTGGTGAACGTGTCGAACTTTCCGGTGGAGCCGGAGGCGCTGCGGCTGCTGCCCTGCGACCTGGCCAGGCGGCTGAAAGTGCTGCCGCTGCTGCGCCGAGGTGGCCGTCTGGTGGTGGCGATGGAAGACGCCACCCGCGAGGACCTGCTCAAGACGGTGCAGGACGTGGCGCAATGCGCCGTGCTGCCGGCGCTGGCCGGCTCGGGTGAGCTGGATGTGGCCATCGAGCGGGCCTACCACCCGCCCAAGGAGCTGGCGGCCCCGCGAGCACCGATGGCGGCCGAGCCGCCCCTGTTCACCAGCGAGCTGCCCGATCTGCAGACGCTGAGCTACGAGCCCCTCCCGGCGGGCCAGCAGAGCCTGCCCCCGGCTTCACTGGGGGACATCGACCTGCCGGTGCTCTACCCGGAGCTGGAGGCCGGTGCATCCGCCGCGGCGATCACGCCGTTCCCGACCCTCGCCCCGTCGGCACCAGCCCCTGCACTGACCGCCGCACTGGCCCAGGCGCAGGCGCAGCGGGTGGTGGAGGCAGCGGCCTCTTCTTCGGCGGTGGTGCAGGCGGCGGCGGCGAGCGAGCTGCGGGGCCGCGCCCGGCTGGAACGCAGCGACAGCCCGGTGGTGCAGGCCCTGGTCCAGCTGGTGGGGCAGGCGCTGACCCAGGGGGCGCGGGCCCTGCACATCCAGTGCGGGTCGGAAGACGAACCGATGCAGGTGCGACTGCGCCAGGGTGATCGCCTGTTGCCGCTGCCGGATCTGCCCGCCAGCCTGCGCCGCGTGCTGCTGCCGCGCATCAAGGCCCTGGCCGAGCTGGATGTGCTGCAGACCAGCCGGCCGCAGCAAGGGCGCATCGACTTCGGCCGGCTCAGCGCGGCCCACCCGGTGGAGCTGAAGGTCACGACGCTGCCGACCCGTGCCGGCCGGGAGGACCTGGTCCTCGGCCTGCCGGTGCAGCTGCGGCCGATGAAGCTCGACGGCATCGGCCTGAACCCGGTCGATCTGGAGCGGTACACCGGCCTGCTGGCCCGGCCTGCCGGCCTGATCCTGCAGGTCACGCCACCCCAGGGCGGTCGCACCACGACGCTGCATGCGCTGATCGCCCATCTGAACGGGCCGCAGCGCAGCATCTGGTCGATCGAGGACCGCATCCAGCTGACCCAACCCGGTCTGCGTCAGATGGAGGTGGACCGCCATGCCGACGCGCAGGCAGGCACGACGGTGGAAGAGGCCCTGCGGGCAGTGACGCAGGCCGATGCGGATGTGATCGTGGTGTCGGACCTGCGCGATGCAGCCGGGGCCCGGCGGGCCCTGGACGCCGCGCTGGACGGTCGGCTGGTGATCGCTGCGATGCCCGGGCGCAATGCCACCGATGCCATCCAGCGGCTGCTGGACCAGGGCATCGATGCCTGGATGCTCTCCGAGGCCCTGATCGGCGTGCACGCGCAGCGGCTGGTGCAGCGGCTGTGCAGCGCCTGCCGCATGAGCCGCCCGGCCAAGGAGGCGGAGGTGGAGGAGTGGTTGAACGCGCACCTGGGGGCCTCCGGCCACGATCCCACCGGCGAAGAGCGCGAGGCGCTGCAGCGCAGCTGGGTGGAGCGCTGGGGCCGCGAGGGCCGGCTGCGCCGCTACCAGAGCCCGGGTTGCGAGCGCTGCGACAGCACCGGCAGCCGGCGCCGCACGGCGGTGCACGAGTTGCTGGTGGTCGGCAAGGAGATGCGCCGGCTGATGCGCGCCGGCGCACCGGCCTGGAACCTGCAGCGTCAGGCCGTCAAGGATGGCATGAAGACGCTGCGCCAGGACGCCATCGAGAAGATGCTGGCCGGGCTGGTTTCCCAGGACGAGGTGCGCCGGGTCGGCGCCGACATCTGATCCTGCCGGCCGATGCGGCAGCTTGGTGGGGCCTGGGGACGCTTCAGCGCCCGCGCAGGAAGAGCTGATCCAGCTCGCGCAGCGTCACCTGCCGCCAGGTCGGGCGACCGTGGTTGCACAGGTCGGCCCGTTCGGTGGCTTCCATGTCGCGCAGCAGGGCGTTCATCTCCGGCAGGGTGAGCTGGCGACTCGCACGCACCGCGCCGTGGCAGGCCATGGTGGCCAGGATTTCCTCGTGGGCGCGCTGCACCAGCCGGCTGCCGTCGGTCTGCGCCAGCTCGGCCAGCACGGCACGGGCCAGCGCCACCGCATCGGCCTTCGGCAGTGCAGCGGGCAGTGATCGCACCGCCAGCACGCCCGGTGACAGGGGCGCCAGGTCCAGCCCCAGCGCCAGCAGCGTGTCGGCCTCGGCTTCGGCGCCGGCCACCTCGGCCGGTGTGGCGGCAAAGGTGGCCGGAATCAGCAGCGGCTGCGAAGGCAGCGCCTGACCGGCCTGTCGCTGGGCGAACTGGGCCTTGAGTCGCTCGTAGACGATGCGTTCGTGGGCGGCATGCATGTCCACGATCACCAGCCCCTGTGCGTTCTCCGCCAGCACATAGACACCTGCCAGTTGTGCGATGGCACGGCCCAGCGGCCAGGATCCGTTGGCCGGCAGGTCGGGAGTCAACCGGGCGTCTGCAGCGGGCAGGGCGCCCTGCAGCGATCCATCCCGGGTTGCGGCCGATGCGTCGGCCACAGCCCAGCCCGGGCGGGGTTCGGCGGCAAACAGCTGCCGCGCCGTCTCCAGCGCCAGCCCGGCCTGTCGCGGGGCCGGGCGCTCGGGCCAGGCAGCAGAGGGGCGCAGAGCCAGCGCCGGGGTGGCTGACCGCGGCCCGCTGGCCGCGGGATCCGGCTGCAACCTGCCAGCCGGGTCGCCCAGACTCGTCATGCCGGCCGGCCCCAACCCCGGGTCCGATTCCTGGGCCGCCAGGGCGGTGCGGGGTGGCGCCAGTACCGCCTCCACCGCATGCCGCAACGCCTGGTGCACCTCCCGGCCGTCGCGGAAGCGCACCTCGATCTTGGTGGGGTGCACGTTGACATCGACCCGTTCGGGGGCGATGTCGACGAACAGCAGCCAGCTGGGTTGCCGGCTGCCGTGCAGCACGTCTTCGTAGGCGGAGCGCACGCCGTGGCTGAGCAGGCGGTCGCGCACGTAGCGGCCGTTGACGTAGGCGTACTGGTGGTCCGCGCGGCTGCGCGCGAGCTCGGGCAGGCCGACGCGGCCGGTGATCTGCATCGGCCCGACCAGCCACTGCACCGGCCGGCTGCCGGCGATGAAGTCCTCGCCCAGCACGTCGCGAAAGCGCTGCTCGGGCGAGGTGGCCCGCCACTGCTCCACCAGCCGGCCCTCGTGCCAGGCGCTGAAGCTGCAGTCCGGCCGCGCCAGCGCGTGGCGGCGCAGCGCCTCCAGGCAGTGCGCCAGTTCGGTGGCGTCGCTCTTGAGGAACTTGCGCCGTGCAGGGGTGGCAAAAAACAGCTCCCGCACCTCCACCGTGCTGCCCACCGCCCGGGCGGCCGGGCTCAGTTCGCCACTGCGGGCGTCCAGCCGCAGGGCATGGGGGGAATCCGGCGTGCGGCTGGTCAGGCTGAGCTCTGACACCGAGGCGATGGCCGCCAGCGCCTCACCGCGAAAGCCCATTGTGCCCACGCTCTCCAGGTCCTGCAGGGAGGCGATCTTGCTGGTGGCGTGACGCCGCAGCGCCAGGGGCAGCTCGGCGGCCGGAATGCCGCAGCCGTCGTCCTCCACCACGATGGAGCGCACCCCGCCCGCCGACAGCCGCAGCTGGATCTGGCGGGCACCGGCGTCCAGTGCGTTGTCCACCAGCTCACGCACCACCGAGGCGGGGCGCTCCACCACCTCGCCGGCGGCGATCTGGCTGACCAGCTCATCGGGCAGTTCCCGGATGGCCCGGCGTACCGGCGTCAAAGGCGGGGTTGCGGTGTCGGGCAATGCGAGGGGATCGGACATCGGCGCGATTTTACGGAGCCGATCCGGGCGCTCCCCCGAGCGCTCCACAGCTGTGGGCGCTCAGCTCAGCCAGCGCCCATCCAGGCTCGGATGCACCCACTCGACCAGCCGGGATCCACTCAGTTCGCGGCGGCTGAAGTCCACCGTCATGCCGCCCAGGTGCACCTGCAGGCTGTCGAGCACCGCGTGCAGCCGGGCTGCGGAGGTGTCCCGGCCGCAGCGTTGCAGCGCCTGAACCAGCAGTTGGCCGGCCATCCAGCCTTCCAGTGTCGGGTAGCTCAGCCCCACGCCGGCGGCGCTGGCCTGGCGGCGGAACTCGATCAGCGCCGCCTGCGTGGTCGACCAGGGGCTCGGCAGCACCTGGGCCAGGGTCAGCAGCCGCGTCTGGGCGGCGGCCTGCAGCAGGCTGCCGTCCTCCTCCGCCTCGGGCAGGGCGTAGCAGGGCGGGGCTTTGGCCAGGCGATTCAGCTCGGCCAGCAAGGCCAGCACCTGTCGGCCGGGCAGCGCCAGCAGCAGCGCCTGAGGCGACAGGGCAGTCAGTTTGTGCATGGCTTCCCGGGCGGTGCCGGGGTCCGCCGTCACCGCGGCGCTGCCCAGCCAGTCCAGCTGGCGCGACACGCAGGCGTCGTGCAGCAGCCGCAGCCAGGCGCCTCCACCCAGCACCCGGCCGGCAGGCCGCGGTGCGCCCGCCTCATGCACCACGGCCACCCGGCGCAGCCCGAGTTCCGCCAGGTGCTGGGCCAGCGCCTGCGCCTGGTGCGTCTGTCCGGCGGTGACGAAGTAGCTCCAGCGGGTGGTTTCCAGCCGCACCGCATCGTCCACTTCACGGCCGGCCAGGGCCGCCACACCCTTTTCGCGCTGCAGGGGCAGCAGCGTCAGCGTCGCTGTCGAACCGCTGCAGCCAAACAGCAGGCTGGCGCGCTGCTCGATCAACAATTGCTCACCCGCGGCCTGGGCCAGGTCGGCGCGCCCCAGGTGGTCCAGGCTGATCCACCGCAGCGGGCGGCCTTGAGCGCCGCCGCGGGCGTTGAAGTCGTCGATCACCAGCCGGGCTCCGGCGTTGAAGGCCAATTGCCGCGGGGCCGACGGGCCGCTCAGCGCGGCCACCTGGCCCACCACCAGGTCCGGGCCGGGCCGGGGTGCCGCTCGCACCGATCCGCAGGCCAGGGCCAGGGTGGCTGCAGCGGGGGCAAGGACCAGCGGACGGCGGCGCATCGAAACAACCCAGGCGGTGGCAAGGGTCTGGACAGGGAGGGGAAGGCCAGGGGGCGGGAGAAACCGAACCGCACGGGTCCGGGCCCGGACGGGCCCAGGCAGGCGCGAGTGTGCCCTTGGATCTGGGTGGTGGGGCCGCTGTGGCGAAATTGCACGCAGCGGCCGTGCCGGCCTGCACGTCTGTCATCGGGGCCTGCCGGGTGGCCTCCGGATAATGGCCGGCATGGACCTGCTCACCTCCCTCCTTGACTTCATCCTCCATGTGGACCGCTACCTGGAGCAGTTCGTGGCGGCCTACGGGCCCTGGATCTATGCGCTGCTGTTCGTGATCATTTTTGTCGAGACCGGTGTGGTGGTGATGCCCTTCCTGCCTGGCGACTCGCTGCTGTTCGTGGTGGGCGCCATGTGCGGTGTCGGGCTGATGGACCTGTGGCTGTCCATCGGCCTGCTGTTCGCCGCTGCGGTGGCAGGCAACCAGAGCAACTACACCATCGGCCGCTGGATCGGCCCCAAGGTGTTCCAGTGGGAGGACAGTCGCTGGTTCAACCGACGGGCCTTCAACCAGGCGCACGAGTTTTACGAACGCTACGGCGGCATCACCATCGTGATTGCCCGCTTCATGCCCTTCGTGCGCACCTTCGCGCCGTTCGTGGCGGGTGTGGCGCAGATGACGCGGCGCAAGTTCACCTTCTACGATGTCACCGGTGGCGCGCTCTGGGTGGGCGGCATCGTCACGGCGGGCTACCTGTTCGGCAACATCCCCTGGGTGAAGTCCAACCTGGAGAAGATCATCTGGGCGCTGATCGTGGTGCCCGGGCTGCTGGCCATGATCGGCGCCTGGCGTGCGCGGCGCAAGGAGGCGCAGGTGGCTGCTGCTGCCCAGGCCGGTCGCTGACCCGGCGCAGGCTGCGTTCCGGGTTTCCCTCAGCGTGCTGGGGGCGTGACCGCAGGCGGCATCGTGAGGGGCGAGATCGGTTCCGGCGCCGACGGCAGGCGCGGCTCCCGGGTCGCAGCGTTGGGGGCTGCAGCCGGGTTCGGCGGGGGCACGACCGGTCTGGCGGGGGCGGGTTCGCTGGCAGCCGGTGCCGGCAGCTGGGTGCGCCGCCGCGGGGGCACCCGTTCGTCCAGTGAGCGGGGTTCGTACTCCGGCAGCCAGCGGCAGGCGCTTGCCACGCCGGGGCGGTCGGCGGCACAGCGCTGCGCCACTTGAGCGGGGCTGGGTCGCTGGCCGTTGCGCACCCAGTCTTCCAGAGCGGCGGCTGCGGCCAGGTAGGTGGGGCTGCCCAGATCGTCGTGGCGATCGTCGTCCAGGAACATCTGCAGCAGCTGGGCGTCGCTGCCGGCCTCCAGCATCTGCTGCTTCCACAGCGCTTCGAGTTCCACCGGGGCAATCGGGTCGCGCACGGCATGCAGGGTCAGCACCGGCCGGTGCAGCCGGGCGCCCGGGTCCTGGTCGGCCGTCAGCGCCGCCAGGGCCGCCGGGTCGGCCTGGTAACGCGGCAGGCGATCCTGCACCTCCCGATCGAACTCGGTGCTGCCGCTGGCCGGGTAAACCACACCTTCGTTGCCGAAGGGGTTGCGGCCCTTGAGCTTGCGCCAGACGACGTCCTGCATCTGCCAGGTGGCCGCCGCCAGCACGCGGGCCAGGCCGGCGGGAGGCACGCCTGCGACGCGGGTGATGCGCTCCAGCGCCTGCCGCTGCGCGGGGCTGCGTGCACTGTCGGGCTTCGACAGGCCGGTGCAGGCTTCCAGCCGTTCGCCCAGCTGGGTCCGGGTGAGCACCGGACGCTGCGGATCGCTGGTCGGCGGCAGCCCCATCCACAGTGGGTAGTCCCCCTCACCCGGTCCCGGGTGGTTGCGGCAGGCCGCCTGGTAGATCAGGCGCAGGTCCAGCAGTGCATCCAGGCTGCGCACACCGCCCAGCTGGCCACTGGTCAGCAGCAGCGCGCTGTAGGGGGGGCGGCCACTGCTGGTGCGGCGCGGGTGCAGGTCCGGCACGGTGTAGCGGCTGCCCACCGACACGGCCACCCCGGCGCCCCAGCCCTGGCCGTGCAGCAGGGTGAAGTCGGGCTCGCCGTAGTCGGCCACAAAGGCCTGGCGGGCGCGTTCGCTGTCGTCGGCCGCGGCGCGCAGCTCCAGCCCGGGCTGGCGGTAGCCCGAGCCCACCCAGGCGTAGCCGGCCTCCAGCCAGAAGCGCCAGCGCTGCAGGTCCTGCTCGGAACGGTCGGCCGCAGGCGGTTCCAGGTCCGGCTCGCCGCGGGTGAACACCACCAGGCGGCGGTTCCACTGTGCCGGCCGGGCCATCCAGACCCAGGCGCCCAGGTAGTCCCGGCCGCGCCGGCATTCGCTGCCCACGGGCAGCCCGCTGGGGCAGGGTTGCACGCTGGGCAGGTCGCCGGACAGGCGGGAGGCGCCCTGCGCGGCCGCCGTGCCGATCAGGCCGGCCGCGATGAGCAGTCCGACTGCCAGCCGTGTGCTCGGATGCCGGAAAGGGTGAAGGCGCTGGGGCAACGCAGACACGATGACTTCTCCTCAAGTTCTCAGACAACGCGGTTGCGCGCCAGCGGCGGGTTGCGGGCGAAGTAGCGCACGATGCCGGTGTACAGCGCCAGCACCAGCTGGTTCTGGTAGCGGTCGCTGCGCAGGCGCTGCTCCTCCTCCGGGTTGGAGATGAAGGCGGTTTCCACCAGGATGGAGGGGATGTCCGGCGCCTTCAGCACCGCAAAGCCGGCCTGCTCGACATGGTCCTTGTGCAGCCGGCCCACCCGGCCGATGTGCTGCAGCACCTCCCGGCCCACCTTCAGGCTGTCCTTGATCTGCGCGCTGGTGGTCATGTCCAGCAGCGTGCGGAGCACCTGCGCGTCCCGGCTGGCCTGCTGCGGGATGCCGCCGATGGCATCGGAGGCGTTCTCGCGCCGCGCCATCCAGCGTGCCGCGGCGCTGCTGGCGCTGGACTGCGACAGTGCAAACACCGAGGCCCCGCGGGCCTTGGGGGTCAGGAAGGCATCGGCGTGCACCGAGACGAACAGGTCGGCCTGCAGCCGCCGGGCCTTGGCCACCCGCTCCTGCAGCGGCACGAAGTAGTCGCCATTGCGGGTGAGCACCGCACGCATGCCGGGCCGGGCGTTGATGCGGTCGTGCAGCTTGGTGGCGATCTGCAGCACCACATCCTTCTCGCGCAGGCCGCTGGGGCCGATGGCACCGGGATCCTCGCCCCCGTGGCCGGGGTCGATGGCGACGATCAGCAGCCGGTTGATGCCGGCGCGACCGGGGTTGGCCACGGCGTCGGCCGCGGGCGCACGCCCGGGCGGTCGCGGTGGTGGGGTCTCCGACAGCACATCGCCCGGGCTGCCGCCGGGGCGTGCGATCGGGCTGGAGGGTTGGGACAGGCGCACCGCTGCCCACCGCGGCGCCGGGTCGAGGGGCTTCGGGGGCGGACGGCGCAGGCGCCGATGGCTCGGACCCTGGGGTCGAAGGGCCGGAGGGCCTGTCTGCAGGGCGAGCGCCGGGGGCCGGCGCCGGGCGTCCCGGGCCGTTGTCCAGCTGACCGATGAACTCCCCCAGGGCATCGTTGAGATCGGCTGCGGCCTGCTGTGCTGCCTCCTGCCCTGACCGCGGCCAGGGTCGCGCACCGGGGCTGGGGGTCTGCTGGGCTGTTTCGCGCTCGTGCACCAGCGTCAGCAATGGGTCGGGGGCCACCGCCGGGCGCAGGTCGAACACCAGGCGGTGGCGGTAGGGTGCGATCGGCGCCAGCGCGAACACCTGGGGGGCGCTGGTGCGCTTGAGGTCGAGCACCAGCCGCACCCGGGCCCCGCCTGTCGACGCATCTGCCGCAGTGCTCCCGCCCAGCGTGGTGGAGGTGGCCGATGCTCCATTTGCTGCCGTTGCCGGCCCCTGCCCCAGGCGGATGCCGGCGATGTTGGGGTCGTCCGCCCCCACCTTGCCCACCAGCTCGCGCAGGGTGGGGTTGAGCTCCAGGCCGTCGATGTCGATCACCAGCCGCGGTGGGTCGCTGATGGCGAAATGGCGGGCCTGGAGGGCCTGGTCCGACTCCAGCGTGATGCGGGTGTAGTCGGCCGAAGGCCACACCCGCACCGCCACCAGCGCGGCACCTTGCACCAGCTCTGCCGGCCCGAGCAGCAGCAGCCAGCCCCCGCCAACCTGTCGCCACCAGTGGCGGCGGGGTGGATCGGTGGTGCGGGAGGTGTCGGAAGGGGAGGGCGGCGTCATCGGCGGGTGGCGTCGTCGGAGGAAAGGGATCGCAGGGCCTGCAGCAGGCTCAGCCCCACGGGGCTGCAGGCCTGGGCCTGCAGACGTCGTGCAGGGGAGTCGGTATCGGTGATGGGGTGGGCGCTGGGGTCTGCGCTGACGTTGGCGCTGTCGTCGGCGAAATCGATCTGCAGTTTCAGGTCGGCAGGCGGCAGCAGGCCGGCGGCCTTCTCCGGCCATTCCACCAGCTTCAGGCCGGGGCTGGCGAAGAGCTCGCGGAAACCCGCGTCCTCCCATTCCTGCGGATCGTTGAAGCGGTAGAAGTCGAAGTGCAGCAGCGGCAGCCGGGCCGCATCGTCGGAGCCGGCACCGCTGGCGACGGCAGCGGGCAGGGGCACTTCGTAGGGTTCGACGATGGCGTAGCTCGGGCTCTTGATGCGCCCGGTCACGCCCAGGGCCCGCAGCAGGTGGCGGGCGAAGGTGGTCTTGCCCGCACCGAGCGGGCCGACGAGCTGGATCTGCGCCTGGCGGATGTCCGGCTGGCCGGCCAGGGCCTCGGCACAGGCCTGGCAGGCGGATTCATCCGGCCAGGACAGGGACAGGGACAGGGACAGGTTTGGGGTGAGGGTCTGGGTTTCTAGAATCACCGGATGTCCGATCAGACCGCGCCTGCTGCCGAAGCGCCCGCCCAAGCCCGCACCCTGGCACCCGGGCGCGGGGAGGAGCTGCTCGTCAAGCTGCGCGAATGGGGGCAAGCGGCCGGATTCTCCCAGATCGCTGTCGCAGACGTGAACCTGGCCTCCGCAGAGCCGGGCCTGCTGGCCTGGCTGGAGGCCGGTTTTCACGGTCAGATGGGTTACATGGCCGCCCACGGGCTGAAGCGGGCGAGGCCGGCCGAGCTGCTGCCCGGTACGCTGCGGGTCATCACCGCCCGCATGGATTACCTGCCGCGCGACACGCCGGCGGATTGGCGCGAGCGCGAGGCGCAGCGTCTGCAGCAACCCGGCGAGGCGGTGGTGTCGATCTACGCCCGGGGCCGGGACTACCACAAGGTAATGCGCCAGCGACTGCAGGGCCTGGCCGAGCGGCTGGCCGCCGAGGTGGGGCCGCTGGGGTACCGGGTGTTCTGCGACTCGGCCCCGGTGCTGGAGGTGGAGCTGGCCGCACGCAGCGGGCTGGGCTGGCGCGGCAAGCACACGCTGCTGTTGGAACGAGAAGGAGGCTCGATGGCCTTCCTCGGTGAGATCTTCGTGGACCTGCCGCTGCCACTCACCCCGGAAGTGCCCGACCACTGCGGGCGCTGCAATGCCTGCCTGGATGCCTGCCCGACGGCGGCCATCGTGGCGCCCTACCGCCTGGATGCGCGCCGCTGCATCAGCTACCTGACCATCGAACACGACGGGCCGATCCCGCTGGAGCTGCGCACCGCCCTGGGCAACCGCATCTACGGCTGTGACGACTGCCAGCGCGTCTGCCCCTGGAACAAGTTTGCCCGACGCAGCCCGCTGCCGGATTTCGACGTGCGCGAGCCGCTGGGCAGCGCCACGCTGCTGCAGCTGTGGCGCTGGGAGGAGGCGGAGTTCCTGCGCCGCACCGAGGGCAGCCCGATCCGCCGCATCGGCCACCGCCGCTGGCTGCGCAACCTGGCGGTGGCGCTGGGCAACGCCTGGCGCGACAGCGGGGCGCCGGAGTTCGCCCAGGTGCTGCAGCAGCGCCGCGCGACGGCCGACGACCTGCTGGCCGAACACATCGATTGGGCGCTGGCCCAGCGCGGGCCGGCGCTCAGCGCAACGCAGCAAACAGGCTGAGGGCTGCCGGCACACTCCACATGCCCAGCAGGGTGGAGGCGGTGACCAGCCCGGCGACGTAGGGCCCGTCGCCCCCCATGCGGGCGGCCAGCACGTAGCAGCTCGACGCGGTGGGCAGCGCCGCAAAGGCCACCAGAATCTGAGCCTGCCCGCTGGGCAGTGCCAGCAGCGCTCCCAGGCCCAGCCCGATCAATGGCAGCAGCAGGTGGCGGATGCCCAGCAGGGCCGTGGCCAGCCGGGGCGCCTTCTGCAGGCCGCCCAGCTCCAGCCCGGCGCCCACCGCCATCAGGCCCAGCGGCAGCGCGGCCGCGCCGATGCGGCCCAGCACCGTGTCCACCGGGGCGGGCAGGCGCAGGCCCGCCAGGTTGGCGACCAGCCCGGCCACCGTGGCCAGGATCAGCGGGTTGTGCAGCAGCTCGCGCAGGGTGTTCTGGCCGCCGTGGCGGGCCAGTGACCAGACCGCACCCAGGTTGCACAGCGGCACGCACAGGGCCACCAACAAGGCGATCGCCGCCACCCCTTCGGAGCCGCCGATGCGCTCGGCCAGCGCCAGCGCCACATAGGAGTTGAAGCGGAAGGACACCTGCGCGCCGCTGGCCTGCAGCCGCGGGTCCACCCCCGGCAGCCGGCGCAGCGCGGTGGCCAGCGCAAAGCCGGCGCCTACCACCGCCCAGCCGCCCAGCCCCAGGCCCAGCGAGGCGGCCGGGTTCAGCGGGCTGCGCACGATGGCGGTGAACAGCAGCACCGGAAAGAGCAGCCAGTAGACCAGGCGCTCCGCCGCGTTCCAGACCGGGCGGTCGAGTGCGGTGAAGCGGCACACCAGAAAGCCGACCACGATCAGCAGGAAGTCGGGCAGCAGCAACAGCGCATAGGACAGGAACATGGCGGCAGCCTACCTGACTCTCCCTGACCCACCGCGGGGAGTGGGCAGGCTAGGATCCCGCCGACGCATCCCCCTTTTTTTTGCCATCGTTCCTCAAGGAGATCGCAGCATGCAACGTCGCCACCTGCTCGGCGCCACCAGCGCCATCGTCACCGCCATGGGCCTGGCGCTCAGCCCGGCGGCCCTGGCCCAGGGTTATCCGACCAAGGCGGTGCGCCTGGTGGTGCCCTTTGCGCCCGGCGGCACCACCGACATCGTCGCCCGCGTGGTGGCCGAAAAGATCACCCCGGCCCTGGGCCAGACCCTGGTGGTGGAGAACAAGGCCGGTGGCGGCGGCATCGTCGGCGCTGCCGAGGTGGTGAAGTCCGCCGCCGACGGCTACACGCTGGGCATGGCCACCGTGTCCACCACCGCAGCCAATCCGGCCATCAACCCGAAGACGCCCTACAACCCGCTCACCGACTTCACGCCGATCATCAACATCGCGGCCACGCCCAACGTGATCGCGGTGCATCCGAGCTTCCCGGCAAGGGACTACAAGACCTTCCTGGAGGTGGTGAAGAAGTCCCCAGGCCGCTACTCTTTCGCCAGCTCCGGCACCGGCGGTATCGGTCACCTGCAGATGGAGCTCTACAAGAACCTGTCGGGCACCTTCATCACCCACATTCCGTACCGCGGTGCCGGCCCGGCGCTCAACGACACCGTGGCCGGCCAGGTGCCGATCATCTTCGACAACCTGCCCTCGGCGCTGCCCTTCATCAAGGACGGCCGGCTGATTCCGATCGTGGTGGCCGCTCCCACCCGCCTGGCGGTGCTGCCGAACATCCCGACCTTCAAGGAGGTGGGGCTGGAGCCGGTCAACCGCATGGCCTACTACGGCGTGCTCGGCCCCAAGGGCCTGCCCAAGGAGGTGGTCGAGAAGGTCAGCGCTGCGGTGAAGAAGACGCTGGAGGAGCCGGCGGTGAAGAAGCGCATCGAGGACACCGGCTCGGTCATCGTGGCCAATACGCCGGAGCAGTTCGCGGACCAGATCAAGGCCGAATTCGAGGTCTACAAGAAGGTGGTCCAGCAGCAGAAGCTCCAGCTGGACTGAACCTGTGAACGAACCCTCCATGCCCGCTGCCAACCGGCGCGCCCGCTCTTCGCAAATGTCGCCAGCAGCTGGCCCCTCCCGGTCCGGCCGGTTGGTTCTGATGGCTGGCCGGCCGACCAGGCGCTGATCGACCGCTTCATCGATGCGCTGTGGCTGGAGGATGGCCTGGCCGCCAACAGCCTGGCGGCCTACCGGCGTGACCTGAGCGCGCTGGCCGCGTGGCTGCCCCAGGCCGATGCCCACCTGACCGGGGAGGCCGCACCGCGCCTCAACGAGCTGCGCGAGAGCCACCTGCTGGCCTACATCACCGCCCGCCATGCCGCGACCCGAGCCACCACCGCCAACCGGCGGCTGACGGTGTTCAAGCGCTTCTACCGCTGGGCGCTGCGTGAGCACCTCTGCAGCGCCGACCCGACGCTGCGCCTGGCCGCCGCGCGCCAGCCGCTGAGGCTGCCGCACAGCCTCAGCGAGGCGCAGGTGGAAGCCCTGCTGGCGGCGCCGGACCTGACCACGCCGCTGGGCCTGCGCGACCGCACGATGTTCGAGCTCATGTACGCCGCCGGGCTGCGGGTGACGGAGCTCACCACCCTGAAACTGCTGCACCTGAGCCTGAACGACGGCGTGCTGCAGGTGACCGGCAAGGGCAGCAAGGAACGCCTGCTGCCCTTCGGCGAAGTGGCGCGGGACTGGGTGGAGCGTTACCTGGCCGAGGCCCGCCCTCAGCTGCTGGCCGGGCGGGCCTGCGACGAACTCTTCGTCACCGTACGCGGGGCCGGCATGACGAGGCAGATGGCCTGGCACCTGGTCAAGCAGCATGCGAAGCGCGCCGGCATCACCGCACCGCTGTCGCCGCACACCCTGCGCCATGCCTTCGCCACGCACCTGCTCAACCACGGGGCCGACCTGCGCGTGGTGCAGCTGCTGCTGGGGCATGCGGACATCTCCACCACCCAGATCTACACCCACGTGGCCAGGGAGCGGCTCAAGCAGCTGCATGCCAGACACCACCCGCGCGGCTGATCCCTGCCGCACCCATCGTCGCGGCTCAGGGTTCACGGGGATGCCCGCAGGCGCGCGGCGGCCTGGGCACAATCCGTCCGACGCGTCCCCCCCACCGCCCGAAAGAGGTGACCATGCTCGACCCCCAAGCGCGTGCCCTGCTCGACCTGATGGAGGCACGCGGTGTGCCGCCCACCCACACCCTGACACCGGCCGAGGCTCGGCGCTTCTACCGGGAGCGGCGCTTCTTTTCCCAGCCCGATCCGGCGCCGGTGGGCGAACTGCGCGAGCTGAGCCTGCCCGGTCCGGCGGGAGCCCTGCGGGCGCGGCTGTACCGCCCGCTGCAAGCGGCCCAGCAGGCCGGGGTCCTGCCGGTGCTGGTGTACTTCCACGGTGGCGGTTGGGTCATCGGTGACCTGGACACCCACGACAGCCTGTGCCGGCAGCTGGCCAACGGCAGCGGCTGCGCCGTGGTGGCGGTGGACTACCGGCTGGGGCCGGAGGCGGTTTTCCCTGCGGCGGTGGAAGACTGCGTGGCCGCCACCCGCTGGGTGCAGGAGCAGGCGGTGGGGTTGGGGTTGGACGCCAGCCGCATCGCGGTGGGCGGCGACAGCGCGGGCGGCAACCTCGCGGCGGTGGTGGCGATCACGCTGCGCGACGCGGCCGCCCGGGGTGAAGCCAGCGTGGCGTTGCGCCACCAGCTGCTGATCTACCCGGCCACCGACATGCGGGCGGTGGCGCCCTCACACAGCAGCAATGGCCAGGGCTACCTGCTCACTGCCGACACCATCGCGTACTTCCGTGGCCACTACATCCCGGACCGGGGGCAGGACAGCGACTGGCGCGCTTCCCGCCGGTGCTGCGCGAGGACCTGCAGGGCCTGCCGCCGGCCTTCGTGCTCACCGCCGGCTTCGACCCGCTGCGCGACGAGGGCCGCCAGTACGCCGACCGGCTCAGCGCTGCCGGCACGCCCACGCAGTACATCTGCTTCGAGCGCCAGCTCCACGGCTTCATCACCATGGGCCGGCTGCTTGATGAGGCCCACACCGCGGTGGACCTCTGCGCCCGGGTGCTGCGGCGCGCGCTGGTCGGCTGAAGGTTGACGGGCTCTCAGCCCAGCAGCCCGAGGTCGATCGCCATGCCCTTCAGCCCGGGCAGGGGTGTGACCCCGGGGTGTTCGGTGGAGGAGATGTCGCTGTATTCACCGCCTTCCAGGCGGCTGTAGAAGCGCAACCGGCCCCGGCCGGCTTCCAGGTCCACCAGCCAGACGTGGGCCACGCCGTGGCGGGCATACAGGGGCAGCTTGACTTCGCGGTCGTAGCGGGCACTGCTGTCGGCCACCTCGATCAGCAGCAGCTCCGCCTGGGGCGTCGCGGGGCAGCAGCGTCGGTCGGCTCCTGCGCGGCACGGCACCACCCACCCGGTCCGCGCAGCCAGGGTTCAGCAGACTGACGGCTGACGCATGCCGGCTCTTCTGTGGTGCCATGTCGATCACCTCCCCATCGATCAGTTCCACCCGGGCGTCGGGCGGGAAGATGCCCGCCTCGGCCATGCGGTAGTACTCCGCCACACTCAGGCGGTGGCGGGCCAGCAGAGGAACATCGAAGGCGCCCATGGAGACGATTCTATGCAGCTCCCGCCGGGGAGGTCACTGCACCGTGCCGCTGCCCGGCCCCTGGTCGGCCGCGGGAATGAAGAGTTTGGCCACGTCCACCGCGTCGAAGTGGTACTGCGCGCCGCAGAAGTCGCAGCCCACCTCCACCTCGCCGCGTTCGGCGATGATGGACTGCACCTCATCGTGGCCCAGGCCATGCAGCATGCGCGCCACCCGATCGGCCGAGCAGGTGCAGGCAAAGCGCGGGCCGTCCTCGCCGGTCTGGGCCGGGAAGCGGCGCAGGTCCTCCTCCCAGAACAGGCGGCGCAGCAGGGTGTCCACGTCCAGGTTCAGCAGCTCCTCGCGCTTGAGCGTCGACGCCAGCGTGGCGATGCGCAGGTAGTCCTCGTTGCGGCCGATCTGGTCCTCGTCCGCCCCGCCGGCGCTGCCGGCCAGGTTGTGCTCGCCCTTGACCGGCAGGCGCTGGATCAGAAGTCCGGCGGCGACCTGGTCATCGGCCGCCAGGATCAGGCGGGTGTCGAGCTGCTCGGACTGCAGCATGTAGTGCTCCAGCACCTGGGCCAGCTGCTGCAGAGGTTCATGGTGGTCGCCGTGCAGCGGCACCACGCCCTGGTAGGGCTGTTGGCCGGGCTGGCGGTCCTTGGGGTCGAGGGTGATGGCGCAGCGGCCCTTGCCGTGCACGTTCAGCATGGCCTCGATGCCGGCATCGCTGGCCACCTCACCCTGCACCTTGGCCGTGGCGCGCAGGGCCAGGTCGGGCTGCACCTCCGCCACCGCGAGATTGACCGGGCCGTCGCCCTGCATCTGCAGGATCAGCGCGCCGTTGAACTTGATGTTGGACTGCATCAGCACCGCCGCTGCGCTCATCTCGCCCAGCAGGCGGCGCACCGGCTCGGGGTAGCCGCCGGCAGCCTCGCGGCGCTGCAGCATCTCGGTCCAGGCACCGGTCAGGCGCACCAGCATGCCGCGCACCGGCAGGCCCTCGAAGAGGAACTTGTGCAGCTCGCCGCCGTCGATCGATTCGGCGCTGATGCGGGGTTGGGGGCGGGATGGAACCATGGGGCTGCCTCGTCAAACTGAGGGGACTGCGTCAGCCGATCTTTTTCAGATCGCTGCGGTAGCTGCGGCTGCGTTCGGTGTAGGCGCCGGCACCCAACGCCACGCGCATGGACTGTTCCGGAGAGAGGATCTTCACGACCTTCGCGGGGCTGCCAAGGATCATCGAGTGGTCGGGAAACTCCTTGCCCTCGGTGACCAGCGAGCCGGCACCCACCAGGCAGCCGCGCCCGATCTTCGCACCGTTGAGCACCACCGCACCGATGCCGATGAGCGAGCCGTCGCCGATCTCGCAGCCGTGCAGCACACACTGGTGGCCGACGGTGACGTTCTCACCGATCTTCACCTCGATGCCCGCGTCGGTGTGGATGACGCTGTTGTCCTGGATGTTGCTGCCACGGCCGATATGGATGTGGTCGGTGTCGCCCCGGATGACGGTGCCGAACCAGACGCTGGCGCCCTCGGCCAGGTGCACTTTGCCGATCACCGTGGCGCTGTCGGCCACGAAGCTGTCGGGGTGGATCTCGGGCACGTCCTCGCCGAGTTGGTAGATCGCCATGGGCTGCTGCTCCTGCCGGGCGGAGGCCGGTCCGGGGGGGGATGGGTTGGGCGGTATGGGGAAGGGGCAGAATTGTAGGGATGGAGCTCCGACCTGCGGCCCTGGCGGCCTTGTGCATTGCCGACCCCCGCGCCAAATGCGAGGCGGTGCACCGCCTCTGGGTCGACCGTGACCGGCTGGAGGTCGGCCCCGCGGCGCTGGCCCGTGAACTGGCCGAGCCTGCGGGTGCGCCCGGCCGTCCGGCACTGCCCCGGCTGGTGCCGCCGGGTGCGGTGCCGCAGCGTTCGCCCTTCACCCGGGAGGGCCGCGCGGCGCTGCTGCACGCCATCGCCCACATCGAGTTCAACGCCATCAACCTGGCGCTGGACGCGGTGTGGCGCTTCGCCGGCCTGCCCGCGGCCTACTACCTGGACTGGCTGCGGGTGGCCGACGAGGAGGCCACCCACCACTGGCTGGTGGCTGACCACCTGGCCACTCTGGGCCATGCCTACGGCGACTTCGGGGCGCACGACGGCCTGTGGTCGATGGCGGTCAAGACCCGCGCCGACTTCACCGCCCGCATGGCCCTGGTCCCGCGCACGCTGGAGGCGCGCGGGCTGGACGTGACCCCCGGCATCCAGGCCAAGCTGAAGCAGGCCGGCGACCCGGCCGCCGTGTCGGTGCTGGACGTGATCCTGCGCGACGAGGTGGGCCACGTGGCCATCGGCAACCACTGGTACCGCTGGGCCTGCGAGCGCGAAGGCCGTGATCCGATGGCCGGTTACGCCGAACTGGCCGCCCGCTACGCTGCGCCCCGACTCAAGCCGCCGTTCAACCGCGAGGCACGGCGGCGTGCCGGTTTCACTGCGGCCGAGATGGACTGGCTGGACGGCCTGGACAGCCGGGAACGCCTGGAGGCGGCGCAGCCCGACGGCCGCTGAAAGCAGGCGGCCGCCGACCGTTCACCGGTTCAGCCCCGCAGGGCGGAACTGAACAGATGCCGCTCGCAGTCCGGATCGCCGCAGCGGGCGCACCAGTGGCGCCAACGGCGGCTGCCGGGGGCTGTGGGCGCGGCGCTGCTGCGTTCGTGCGCCGACCAGGCCGCCATGGCTGCCGCCAGGCGCTGCGGACCGTGGCCGGCCACTACTGAAAAGCCGATACCGGCCTGCACCAGCGCGCTGCGCAGCAGCGCATCCACGGGGGCGCGCACCTGCGGGCCGTCCCGCTGCAGACCGTCGGCCTGCCAGGGCAGGTCGAGCGCGGTCAGCAGGGTCAGGTCGACCTGGCGGGCGTGCACCTGCACCGCCTCGGAGTAGAGGCTTCGGTCGCCGAACACCGTTTCACTGTAGACGGCGGTCAGCAGCACCGTGGTGTCGGCCACCACCCAGTCCGGCGCGGGCGAATCGTCGGTGGGTGCGGCGGCGGCCTGGATGCGGCGGGACTGTTCGGCAGCGATCGCCGCTTGCTCCGACCGCAGCGGTGTGCGACCGGCGTGGTCACAGAACTCCCGCAGGTACTCTTTCACCTGGAGTACGCGCAGGCCGCGGTTCGACAGTGCCTCGGTCAGCTGGGCTGCGAGGGTGGACTTGCCGGTGCTTTCCGCCCCCAGCAGGGCCAGTACGCGGGCCGAACCCACAGGTCGCACGGAGGAGTCGCAGGAGAGGCTCATGCAGCTCCGATCCGCGCGCGATCCAGTTGCCGCCAGGCCCGCCAGCCGGCCACGGACAGCAGGGCGAACAGGGCATAGAGCCCCACCGTCAGCCACAGTCCCTTGTAGGCGAACAGGGCGGTGGCCACCAGGTTGACCACCAGCCACACCGGCCAGTTCTCGACGTACTTGCGCCCCAGCAGCCACTGGCCGACCAGGCTGAAGGCGGTGGGGAAGGCGTCCCACCAGGGCACGTCGCTGTCGGTGAACTGCCAGAGAATGACGCCCACCAGCGGCCACAGCAGCAGCCCGCCGGCCAGCAGCAGCAGGCGCGAACGTGCACCCAACGAACGCACCATCAGCGGCGCACCGGACTCGCTGCGACCACGCCGCCACTGCCACCAGCCCCAGCCGGCCACCGCGATGAAGACCACCTGCAGCAGCGCGTCGCCATAGAGCCGGGCATCCCAGAACAACAGCAGGTACAGCGCCGATGCCGCCATGGCCAGCGGCCAGGCCACCACCCACACCCGCAGGTTGGCCCACACCATCCCCAACGACAACAGGCAGGCCAGCAGTTCCAGCCAGGTGAAGGCACTGCCCCAGGCGGTGAACGCAGGGCTCAGGGCGGTGGCCAGACACTGGGCGGGGAGGGGGAAGGCGGCATCCATGGGGTTGAACGGCGTCGGTGTGGCCTCGTAGGGACGGAAAAACCAGTGGGACGGGCGCGCAGTGTAGTCAGACCGGGGGCTTCTTCAGTTCCGGCGGAAACGGCCGATGTATCCCCTGCGTATGACCCGATGGACCTCATGAAAAACATCAAGCTCACCTACTTGCTCGTTGGCACCGTCCTGGCCTTCTGGGCTGCTTTCCTGATTCTTGCCGGCCTGGGCGCCTGGGGCCTGTCGCGGGGTGCGGCCGACCTGCGTGAGGTGCACGACGTGCGCATGCTGCGTTCCGAGCAACTGCACACCATGATCGAGAACGTGCAGGCCAACCGCACCGAGTTGCTGCTGATGTTCCAGCACGATCCCGGCGGCGCGCTGCATGGCCTGCATGACCATGGGCTGGAATTGCACCTGAAGCGCTACACCCAGCGGCGTGAGGCCACCCACCAGGCCTGGCAGCGCCTGCAGGCAGCGGACCTGGACGCGCAGGAGCGCAGTCTGATCGATGCGGTGAGCGCCGCCCGCAAGGCCTGGGTTGCCAAGGCCGATGCCGCGCTGGAAGGCGTGGGTCGCGAGGAATTCACGCCGGCGGTGATGCAGACCTACCTGGTGGCCGGCCGCACGGAAGGCGAGGCGCTGATGAAGGCCCTGCGGGCGGCCATCGAGCACCAGGACCAGGCCGCCGATGCCGCAGCCTCGGCCGCCCTGGCGCTGAGCAACCAGCTGCTGTGGGCCTATGCCGGGCTGGCGCTGCTGATGGGCTTGCCGGGCTCCTGGATCACCGTGGCCATGATGCGCCGCTTGCGCGCTGGGCTGGAGCAGGCGGGTCAGGCGGCCCAGGCGATTGCACAGGGTGACCTGTCGCATGCCGTGCCGGTCGATGGTCGCGATGAGATCGGCGTGGTGCTGGCGCAGATGCAGGCCATGCAGCTCAGCCTGTCGGCCGTGATCGGCCAGGTGCGCGAGGCGGCGCAGACCATCGACACGGCGGCCTCCGAAGTGGCTGCCGGCAGCACCGACCTGAGCCACCGCACCGAGCAGACGGCCGCCAGCCTGCAGCAGACCGCCAGCAGCGCCGAGGAACTGGGCGCCACCGTGGCTCAGACCGCGCAGCACGCCGAGCGGGCCAGCCAGGAGGCCACCCAGGCTGCCGAGGTGGCGCGCCGCAGCGGCGAGGTGGTGCAACAGGTGGTGGGGACGATGCGCGAGATCGACGGCAGCTCCAAGAAGATCGCCGACATCATCGGCGTGATCGACGGCATTGCCTTCCAGACCAACATCCTGGCGCTCAACGCCGCGGTGGAAGCCGCCCGCGCCGGCGAGAGCGGCCGCGGATTTGCGGTGGTGGCCGGCGAGGTGCGCTCGCTGGCGCAGCGCAGCGCCGATGCGGCCCGCGAGATCAAGTCACTCATCCAGGCCAGCGTCGAGCGGGTGGATGCCGGTGCCCGCCTGGTGGACGAGGCGGGGCGCAGCATGGGCGACGTGGTCGGTTCCATCCAGCATGTGGCCAACCTGGTGGGCGAGATCCGCCTGGCCAGCCGCGAGCAGAGCGAAGGGGTGAACCAGGTCAGCCAGGCGGTCGGCCAGATGGACCAGGCCACCCAGCAGAACGCCGCCATGGTGGAGCAGAGCGCCGCCGCGGCCGGCAGCCTGCGCCAGCAGGCGCAGCAACTGGTGCAGGTGGTCGGCGCCTTCAGGGTCTGATCGCGGCTGGCCGCCGCTGCAGCAACAGCAAGGTCCGGCTGAGGTTCAGGAAGAGGTCGCCAGGGCAGCCCCTTCACGACTCTGCTCGGCTCCCAGGTCGGTTTTCTGGTCGCGCTCGATGCGCCCATCCACGAGTTCCACCAGCCGGTCGCAGCGTTCGGCCAGGCGGGGGTCGTGGGTGACGATCAGGAAGGAGGTGCCCAGCTCCCGGTGCATGCGCCGCAGCAGGGCGAAGACCTCGTCGGAGCTGCCGCGGTCGAGGTTGCCGGTGGGCTCGTCGGCCAGCACCAGCGGGGGCTGCAGCACCAGCGCACGGGCGATCGCCACACGCTGCTGCATGCCGCCGGAGAGTTCACCCGGTCGGTGGTCCATCGCCTGGGCCAGGCCCACCGCGTCCAGCAGGGCGCGGGCACGCTCCAGGTGGCGGCGCTCGACGCGGCCCTCGCGCATCAGCACCGGCAGGGTCACGTTCTCCAGCGCGCTGAAGGCCGGCAGCAGGTGGTGGAACTGGAACACGAAGCCCAGCGTGCGGCGGCGCTGGCGGGTCAGGCCCTCGTCGTCCAGGCCGACCATCTCCTCGCCCTGGATGCGGTAGCTGCCACTGCTGGGCCGCTCGAGCAGGCCGATCACGTTCAACAGGGTGCTCTTGCCGGAGCCGGAGGGGCCGATCAGCGCCGCGAACTCGCCTTGGCCCAGGCGCAGGGCCAGACCGTGCAGCACCTCCACCTCGTTGGGGCGGCCGGGGTTGTAGGTCTTGCGCAGGTCGGAAAGTTCGATCAGTGCGGGGCCTGCGGTGGGGTTCATGGCCGGCGCACCCTCACAGCCGGATGGCCTGCGCCGGGTCCAGCCGGGCAGCCCGGCGTGCCGGCGCCACCGCGGCCAGGATGCCGCAGACGGTGGCCAGTGCAGCGATGCGCAGGGCCAGGCCGGGGGCCAGCACGATGTTGAACAGCGGTGCGCCGTCCGAGCCGCGCACGAAGTTGACGAACGCCCAGACCAGCGCCGACGCCAGCACCACCCCCAGCAGCGAGCCGATGCCACCGACGACGGCACCCTGCAGCAGGAACACCCGCAGCATCTGGCCACGTGTGGCGCCCATGGCGCGCAGGATGCCGATCTCGCGCTGCTTCTGCACCACCGACACCACCAGCACGCTGGCGATGCCCAGCACCACCACCACCATCACCACGCCGCGGATCAGCCCGGTGCTGACCGACTGGGCGTTCAGCGCCGAGACCAGCTGGGCGTTGGCCTGCTGCCAGCTCTCCACCTCGAAGGGCAGGCGCGCGCGCAGCCGGTCGGCCAGGTCCTGGGCGGACCAGACGTCGTGCAGCGCCAGCTCCAGCACCGTGGCCCCGCCGGGCAGGCCCAGCAGGCTCTGGGCCGCACGCAGCGGCAGCAGCACGGTGCGGCGGTTCAGGTCACGCACACCCAGGTCCACCAGGCCGGTGACATGCAGGGTGTCCGTCACCGCGCTGGCCCCGGCGCCGGTGCTGACCGAGATGCGATCACCCACCCGCACGCCCAGGTCTTCGGCCAGCTCGCGGCCGATCAGCCCTTCACCCGGCCCCATGCGGGCCTCGCCGGCCACCACCTTGCTGCGCAGGCCGATGATGCGGTCGTAACGTTCCAGCTCCACGCCCATCAGCGCCACGGAGCGGCTGGCCTCGCCGCGCAGGGCCAGGGCGGCGCCGGACACCATCGGCGAGACCGCAGCCACCTCCGGCAGGGCCTCCAGCAGCGGCAGCAGGGCCTGCCAGTTGCCGATGGAGCGGGTGCGCTGGGCGCGCGGCTGGGTCTGCGTCATGCGGACCACGCCGGAGGCCGCCAGCGCGGCCGGGGTGACCTCGTCATCCAGCGGCTTGACGGTGACATGGGCCTGCGCGCCCAGCGTCTTGGCCAGGGTGTTGGCCTGCAGGCCGCTGATCAGCGCGGAGATGTAGGCCACCACCGCCACCCCCGCGGCCACGCCGATGATGATCAGCAGGCTCTGCATGCGCCCTTCGATCAGGAAGCGCAGTGCCACGCGGCGCTCGAAGCCCAGCCAGTCGGTGAAGCGCAACATCGTGGCGGCCCGTGCGGTGGCGGCTCAGCGGCCCATGGCGTTGGTCAGGGCGCTGCCGGCATCTCCCGCGCTGCCTGGCTTGCGGGGCTGCGACAGGGCCTCGACCGTGCGGATCACCGCACGTACCCGGCTGCCCGGGGGAGGTGAAGCGCCGACCAGGACGACGTCGCCCGTGGCGAGGCCCTCGGTCACCTCCACGGCGGCCAGCGTGCGCAGGCCGACGCGGATCTCGCGCGCTTCCACCCGGCCTTCGGTCAGGCGCCAGACGGTGGCGCGTTCGGTTCCAGCTCCAGCTCCGGCGGCGCTGCGCAGCGCTTCGGCCGGCAGGGCCAGCACCCGCTCGCGGCGGGCGGTTTCGACTTCCACCGACAGCGTCATGTCCTCGCGCAGGAAGTCCGGCAGCGGCAGCTCTGGCCGCAGACGCACCTCCACCGCACCGCGCTGCGCGTCCACCAGCGGGGCAATGCGCTGCAACCGGGCCGCAAAGCGGCGGTCCGGGTAGGCATCGGCCAGTACGGCGGCAGGCTGCCCGGGTGCGAGCTGCTCCAGGTAACGCTCGTCCACCTGGGCCACCAGTTCCAGCGGGCCCTGCAGCGCCAGCGCCAGCAGCGCCTTGCCGGGCTGCACGATCTGCCCGGGTTCGGCCAGGCGGTCGAGCACCCGGGCGTCGGCGGGGGCGCGCAGCTGGGTCTGCGCCAGTCTGGCCTGGGCAGTGAGCACCGCGGCGCGGGCCTGAACCTGCGCCGCCTGGGCCTGGGCGACGTCGCTGCCTTCGTCGGCCAGGGCGCCGGCCTGGGCCCGTGCCGCATCGAGCTGGGCGCGGGCCACTGCCTCGGCACGCCGGGCTTCGTCCAGCCGGCTGGGGCTGAGAAAACCCTGTGCGATCAGCTCGCGGCTGCGCTGCAGCTCGGCCTGGGCTGCAAGCAGCACCGATTCAGCCTGCGCCACGCTGGCTTGCGCCGCGCTGCGGCCGCTGCCGCGCAGGCCCGCCAGACGGGCCTGCGCCTGCCTCTCGGCGGCCTGGGCCTGGGCCAGCGTGGCCTGCAGCTCGTCGGTTTCCAGGCTCAGCAGCAGTTCACCGCGGCGCACCGCCTGGCCTTCCTGCACCTGCACCTCCACCACCCGGCCGGTGAGGGTGCTGCCCAGCTCCACCCGCGCCGCGGTGGCCACCCGGGCAGAGAACTGCAGGCTGCGCAGCAGCGGGGCGGGCGCGACCTGCACGGCCGAAACCTCCGGTGTGCGCTGTCGCCAGGCCCAGGTGCCTGCAGCCAGGACCAGGGCCAGGACGGGCAGGGCGAGCAGGAGCGGGCGGCGTGACTTCACCAGCGCATTCTGACAGCCGGGTCACTGAGCCCGCGTGACCGGGATCAGCCGCGCAATGTCAACCCAGTCTGGCCTGGTGCCGCTGGATCTGCGTGCGCACCTGCGCCGGCGCGGTGCCGCCCAGCGTGTTGCGCGCGTTGAGCGAGCCGCTCAGTGTGAGTGCCTCATGCACGTCCGCCGTGATGCGTGCGTCGTAGCCCTGCAGGGTTTCGAGCGGCAGCTCGGACAGGTCCTTGCCCAGCGCGATGGCGTCCTTCACCGCATGCGCCACCACCTCGTGGGCGTCGCGGAAGGGCAGGCCCTTCTTGACCAGGTAGTCGGCCAGGTCGGTGGCGGTGGCGTAGCCGCGCAGCGCGGCGGCCTGCATCGCCTCGGCCTTGACGGTCAGGCCGCGCGTCCTTTGAGGATTCGGGCTGCCGTCGGCCGCCACTTCGCCGCCGATCATCTCGGCCATGATGCGCAGCGTGTCCTTGACGGTGTCCACCGTGTCGAACAGCGGCTCCTTGTCTTCCTGGTTGTCCTTGTTGTAGGCCAGCGGCTGGCCCTTCATCAGGGTGATCAGGCCCATCAGGTGGCCGATCACGCGGCCGGATTTGCCGCGCGCCAGTTCGGCCACGTCCGGGTTGCGCTTCTGCGGCATGATCGACGAGCCGGTGCAGTAGCGGTCACTGAGGTTGATGAAGCCGAAGTTCTGGCTCATCCAGACCACGATCTCCTCCGCCAGGCGCGACACGTGCACCATCACCAGTGAGGCGAAGCCGGTGAACTCGATGGCGAAGTCGCGGTCGCTCACCGCGTCCAGGCTGTTCTGGCACACCGCCGGGCGGCCGGCCTCGTCCACCATGCCCAGGTTGCGGGCCACACGTTCGCGGTCCAGCGGGTAGCTGGTGCCGGCCAGTGCGGCCGAACCCAGCGGCAGGCGGTTGACCCGTTTGCGCAGGTCGGCCAGCCGTTCGGCGTCGCGGGCAAACATCTCCACATAGGCCAGCAGGTGGTGGGCGAAGCTCACCGGCTGAGCCACCTGCAGGTGGGTGAAGCCGGGCAGGATGACGTCCACGTTCTGCGCGGCCACATGCACCAGGGCGCGCTGCATGTCCGCCAGCAGGGTGGCGATCTGGTCGATCTCGCCGCGCAGCCACAGCCGCACGTCGGTGGCGACCTGGTCGTTGCGGCTGCGGCCGGTGTGCAGGCGCTTGCCGGCGTCGCCCACCAGCTGGGTCAGGCGGGCCTCGATGTTCAGGTGCACGTCCTCCAGCTCGAGTTTCCACTCGAAGGCGCCGGATTCGATCTCGCTGCGGATCTGCGCCATGCCGTGCTGGATCTGTGCCAGGTCCTGCGCCGCGATGATGCCTTGGGCGGCCAGCATCTCGGCATGGGCCAGGCTGCCCTCGATGTCGGCCTGCCAGAGGCGCTTGTCGAAGAACACGCTGGCGGTGTAGCGCTTGACCAGCTCGCTCATCGGCTCGGAGAACAGGGCGGACCAGGCTTGTGCCTTCTTGTCGAGTTGGTGGGTGCTCACGTGGGGTCGGACTGAGGTGGAAGAGGAAGGCGGAAAACGCTGCCTGCCCGGGTGCGGACAGGCACGGCATCGGCCATGCGTTCGCCGGGTGTCACAGGGGCCGTGGTTTTGCAACCTCAGGCAACACCGCCACAGCGGGGCCGTGGCGATGGCAGACAATGGGCCGGATTGTAGAGATCCGTCCCGATGTCCGACGTTCCGGTCCCGCCGCCTCCTGCCGCGTCCGCCACGCCAGCCGCTCCGGGTCGTACCCCTGAGGTGCGGCCATCCGCGCCGCTGCCGTTGGAGGATGCCGGCCCCTCCTCCTGGCTGGACAGCCTGCTGGCCGATCCGCCGCAGCCCGCTGCATCGTCCGAAGGTGCAGGCCTGCGTTGGCCTGCCTGGCGTGCACGTGCCGACGAGGCCACCGATTCCCGCCACCTCACGCCCTCCGGGCTGGAGCGACCGCGCCTGCAGGCCCGGGTCCGCTCGGATTGGCTGGAGGTGTGCCAGGGCGGCCTGCTGCTGCGCACCGTGCTGCTGGTGCACGGGGTCTTCGGCCTCGGCATGGCGCTGGGCTCGCCCGGCCTGGCGGACTGGCTGTTCAACCTTTCCTTCGCCACGCTGGGCTTGTTGCCGGCCACCCTGGCCTGGCTGGCCGGATTGTGCGCGGCCCGGCAGATCTGGGGCCTGTGGCCGGCCTGGGCGCAATGGGGGGGTGTGGGGGCCTGGGGCGCCGCCTGCGCGTTGGCAGGGCAGGGGCTTTTGATGCTGTTCAGCCGCCGGCTGGGTGACGATGCGGGCGCGGCCCTGCCCACCTTGGCCTGGCTGGCGGTGGGTCTGATCGGCACGCTGCTGGCCACGGTGGTGCTGTACTGGCTGCACCTGCGCCAGCGCCTGCGGTTGCCGGCAGCCACCCAGGCCCGGCTGGCAGAGTTGCAGTCGCGCATCCGGCCGCACTTCCTCTTCAACGCCCTCAACAGCGCGATTGCGCTGGTGCGGGTGGATCCGCATCGGGCCGAAGAGGTGCTGGAGGACCTGTCTGAGCTCTTCCGGGCCGCACTGGCCGATGCGGGTGAGCAGGTGTCGCTGGGCGAGGAGATCGAACTCGCGCGGCGCTACCTGGCCATCGAGCAGGTGCGCTTCGGTCGGCGCATGCGGGTGCATTGGGCCCTGGACGGAGCGGCCGCACCGGCACGGGTGCCATCCCTGCTGTTGCAGCCGCTGGTGGAGAACGCGGTGCGCCACGGCGTTGAACCTGCCGATCGAGGCGGGGACCTGCACATCCGGACCCAGGTGCACCGGGGTCAGGTGCTGATCTCGATCACCAACACCCTGCCGCAGGGGCCGACCCGCCGGGGGCAGGGCATGGCGCTGCACAACGTGCGCGAACGCCTGTTCCTGCTGCACGATGTGACGATGCGCTTCGAGGCCGGCGAGATCGAAGGCGGCCGGTACCGGGTGCGCATCGCCGTGCCGCTGCAGTCCGCGCAGGCCTGAGAAGGAGGGCTTGTGGAGCCACTGCGGGTGTTGATCGTCGACGACGAGGAACTGGCCCGGCTGCGCCTGCGCAGCCTGCTGGCCGACTGCATCAGCCCGCCCGGTCGCTTGGTGGGCGAGGCGGCCCATGCGGCCCAGGCGCTGCAGTGGCTGTCCCAGCAGCGCGCCGACCTGCTGCTGCTGGACATCCACATGCCGGGTCTGGACGGCATGCAGCTGGCCCGCCGCCTGCAGCAGACCTCACCCCGGCCGGCGGTGGTCTTTGTCACCGCTCATGCGGAACATGCGCTGCAGGCCTTTGAGGTTCAGGCCATCGACTACCTCACCAAGCCGGTGCGCCGCGCCCGCCTGCAGGAGGCGTTGGCCCGGGCGGCCGCCTGGCTCGAGCGTGACCGGGGAAGCGTGCAGCCTGCTGCTGCCCCATGGGCTGCGTCGGCCGGGGCGACGGTCGCAGGGCCGGTGGCTTCCCGGTCGGCGATGGAACCGGTGGAATCCGCGGGGGCACCGGTGCTGGTCGTCACCGATCGCGGCGAACGCGTGCGCGTCCCGTTGTCCGAGGTGCTCTACCTCAAGGCGGAGCAGAAGTACGTCACCCTGCGCACCGCCCGGCGCAGCTGGTTGCTGGACGACTCGCTGGCCGAGCTGGAAGCCCGCCTGGAAGGCCAGCCCTTCGTGCGCATCCATCGCAACGCCCTGGTGGCGCTGCATGCGGTGCAGTCCCTGGAGCGCCACCGCGGGGCGGAGCCGGCGCCTACGGGGTTCGACGCCGATGCCCCGGCCACCGATTTCGGCGCCGAGGGCCCGTCAGAGGCTGGTGGCTGGGCGGTGCACATCGCCGCGACCGGCGAGTGGCTGGCCGTGTCGCGGCGCCAGCTGGCGCAGGTGCGCAGCGCGCTGGATCGGCTCTGAGCTGCTGCGTCGCCGGCGCAGGTGGCCGCCGGGTTTGAAGAATCCAGGTGTGACCAGACGAATGAGATTGCAGCCTGGTCGGCGCATCTTGTAAGCAATTCAGTCGCGGTCGACCGGATCCCGGCTTCGCAATACTTCACGAATGGCGGGTCTCGGAGGGTGCGCCTCTCTGGGAAAACCGCCCATTCCCGACCGACCCGGGCCGGCAGTGAAAAAGTACAACCTGACACGGCAGGGCTGCCGGGTGCAGGCATCCTTCATCCATCGAATCCATCGATCTGCATGCAACAGGCCGGAAGCTTGATTTCTCCGGCCCTGGGGAAGCCTTTTCGCCGATTTCCACCAGAAGTTTCGATGAGGATTTTCGGGTTTCTCTGAAAGTACTGATTCGATGTCTTTTTTTCGGTTTTTTTGGGTATCACAAAGGGGAATTCCATGACGGACATGAAATTGCGCTGGTTTGCGTTGTCACTGATGACGCTGGCGATCACGGGCTGCGGGGGTGGTTCGGGAACCGCCGACGAAGCCGAACTGGACATGACCGACGAAGAGATCGCCGCGGCCGTGGCGGACGGGACGATGACCGCTGCTGCCGCCGCGCGTTATGCCCGCACCTTGAACGTGGTGGTGAGTGGCAATGGCCAGGTCAGCAGCAGCCCGGCCGGCATCCAGTGCGGAGCCGGGGCGTCGGACTGCAGCGAAACCTACCGTCGGCGCAGCAAGGTGGCCCTCACCGCGAAGGCCACTGCAGGCGCAGCGTTCACCGGATGGTCGGGCGCCTGCAGCGGCAGCGCTCCCACCTGCACCGTCGATGTCAGGGGCAGCCGGACCGTGTCCGCCAACTTCTCCGGGGATCCCGCGCCCAGCCCCACGCCTGCTCCGACGCCGAGCCCATCTCCCTCTCCCAGCCCGACGCCTGCGCCGACCCCGGCGCCGACGCCTGCCCCAACCCCCGCACCCACGCCGGCGCCCACACCGGCACCTACACCCGCTCCCACCCCTGCACCGACCCCAGCCCCCGCCCCGGCGACCGCCAACCTGTGCGACGGCCTGGTCACCGACAAGGTGGCCCATCCGATGGGAACGGTGACCAAGCCGGCACTGCTGGGCAGCTACACCGACCCGCAGTTCAAGACCACCATCCGTCGCGTCACCGACGCGAAGGCTCAGTTCGGCGCCAGTTATGCCAAGCCGGTGTATTCGACGATGCCGGCCTGGAACGTCGATGAAACCTATCTGATCCTGTATGTTCCCGGCAGCGGCCATAAACTGTTCAACGGCAAGACTTATGCCTTCATCCGCAACCTGAGCATCAGCCCGGCGGATATTGAACATGTGTACTGGTCTGGTACCGATCCGGATGCGCTGTATTTCCCCAGCGGTTCAACCCTGAAGTTGTATCGGCCCAGCAGCAATACCACCGAGACGGTGAAAACGTTCACATCCTCGGTGAGTTTTGGCGGGGACCCGATTTATGGGGATTGGGCGTCCAAGGTGTACGGTTTCCAGGGCGGCAGCAGCGGCATTCTGTACAACGTGGACAGCGGGGTGCAGACCAACGGTGCGGGCAGCGGCACGCCGCGGGTGTCGGCATCGGGCCAGTTGTATGTGCAGGGCAAGAACGTCTACAGCGTGGCGGGCAACACCCTGCAGCGCACGATGACGCTCGACACCGGCGAGCACGGGGCCATCGGCAAGCTGGCCAACGGGCAGGACTTCTGGGCGGCAACGCAGTTCGACCTGTCGGGCAGCCGCAACGGCAACCTGATCGTCTACAACCTCACCACCGGTGTGGAGACGGCGGTGATCGGCCAGTCCAACGGCTGGGGATATCCGCGCACGGGCACCCACGTGTCGGCCCACGCGATCAAGAACCCGGGCTGGGTGGCGGTGTCCATGACGGGCAACCCCTCCGGGCAGGGCTACCTGGACCAGGAGATCGCCCTGGCCAACGTCAACACCGGTGTGGTCTGCCGGGTGGCGCACCACCGCTCCTACGGGCAGGAAGGGACCATCGGCTACTGGGCCGAACCTCACGTCAACATCAGCCCCAGTGGCACGCGGATGATCTACGCCTCCGACTGGAACAACGGTTCGACGGTGGACACCTACGTGGTCGAGCTGCCCAGCTACAAGCCTTGAACGCAAACCTGCAGCATCGGTGCATTTCGTGCGACTTTGGACCGGGATGCACCGTTGCTGTCTGGATCGTCATCTTCGGGCCGGCCGGAGCGAGGCACAGTTCTCGCTGGCCGGCCGATTTTTGAGTGGGGCCAGGCCACTGTCACGCATGGGAGTCTCTCGATGAAGCTTGGAAACGGTTGCACGACACGCATGCGCCTGCGCCGCCTGTCACTGCTGATGGCTGCTGTGATGGCGGTCAGCGCCTGCGGCGGTGGGGGTGGATCTTCAGCAGAAGCGCCGGCTCCCGGGCCGTCGCCGGCGCCTGCGCCCTTCCCGACGGTGGATCCGAGCAACCTGTGCGAGAACCTGGTGCAGGATCAGGCGGCGCATCCGATGACGGCGGTGACCAAGCCGACTCTGCTGGGCAGCTACACCGACCCGAACTTCCTGACCACCGTTCGCCGCATCACCGATGCGAAGGCGCAGTTCAATGCCGACTACGCGAAGCCGGTGTACTCGACGATGCCTGCCTGGAATGCGGATGAAACCTACCTGATCCTGTATGTGCCGGGGCAAGGCCACAAGCTGTTCAACGGCAAGACCTACGCCTTCATCCGCAACCTGGAGATCGACACCGCGGACATCGAGCATGTCTACTGGTCGTCCACCGACCCGGACCTGCTGTACTACCCCAACGGCCGTGCACTGATGGTGTACCACCCGAGCACCGACCAGTCCGAGACGCTGAAGACCTTCTCCGCCACGGACGTCAGCTTCGGTGGTGACCCGATCTATGGCGACTGGTCGTCCAACCTGTTCGGGTTCCAGTCCAACTCCGGACCCTTGCTGTGGTGGCGTACGTCGGGCGCGTTGGTCAACGGCCCGACCGGCACTGGCGCGCCGCAGATTTCGTCGTCCGGCGCCTACTACGTGTTCGGCCAGAACCTCTATGACACATCGACCAACGCGCTGGTTCGGGCGATGACGATCAACGCCACCGAACACGGCGCCACCGGTCGGCTGGCCAATGGCGACGACATCTGGGTGTCCACGCAGTTTGACCTGCCCGACGGCAGCAACGGCAACCTGATCGTCGAAAACCTGCGCACCGGCGCGGTCACGACGGTGATCGGTGAAGCCAACGGCTGGGACTACCCGCGGGTGGGCACCCATGTGTCGGCCCATGCGGTCAAGAACCCGGGTTGGGTGGCGGTGTCGATGACGGGCAACACCGAAGGGACCGACTACCTGGACCGTGAGATCGCCCTGGCCAACGTCAACACCGGAGTGGTCTGCCGGGTGGCGCACCACCGCTCCTATGGACAGGAAGGGAACATCGTCTACTGGGCCGAGCCGCATGTGAACATCAGCCCCAGCGGCACGCGCATGATCTTCGCCTCCGACTGGAACAACGGCTCCACCGTGGACACCTACGTGGTCGAACTGCCCAGCTACCAGCAACCCTGACAGGTTGTCCCCTGAATGTTCGTGTTGGCGTCCACTCGTCAGGTTGGACCTGAAGCCGCTCGCGTGCCACCACCTCGAACGACACCCCGGGTTCAAGCGGACCTCAGCGGAACTACACGGGCAAAAAAAAGCCCCAGAGCATTGATTCTCTAGGGCTTTCGGTGCCAAGCGGCGCTTGGCGGTGTCTCTTGTGGTGGAGAGGAGGAGGATCGAACTCCCGACCTTCGCATTGCGAACGCGACGCTCTCCCAGCTGAGCTACCCCCCCACGCGAGGGTCGCAATGATAGCAGAGAAAATCCGGGCGGATCGATCTTGTGGGTTCAGCCGCGGCGGGCTCGGGCGCGGTCGAGGGCGGCCTGGATCACGGCGCGTTTGCGGTCCACCTCGGCGGGGGTGTTGGCCTGGGTGCGTTCTTTCAGGTGGTCCAGCTTGTGGCGGGCTTTGGCTTCCAGCCGTTCGCCGTGCTCGGCCTTCAGGCGCTGTTGCCGGGCCTGGCGGGTGGTGTAGCGCTGCCGGGCGGCGTCGGCGTCTGTGCGGCTCCAGGCCTGCCAGCCGCTGCGGCCCGGGGTGACGCTGGCCACTTCGATGCAGTCCACCGGGCAGGCCGGCAGGCACAGTTCGCAGCCGGTGCATTGGGCTTCGATGACGCTGTGCATGTGTTTAGGGGCACCGACGATGCAGTCCACCGGGCAGGCCTGGATGCACAGGGTGCAGCCGATGCACCAGGCCTCGTCGATCCAGACGATGCTGCGTTCGGACTCGCTGCCGCAGGTGGGATCCAGTGCGGTGGCGGCCTGGCCAGTCAGCCGGGCCAGCCGTTCGATGCCTTCCTGGCCGCCGGGCGGGCAGCGGTTGATGGCCGCTTCGCCCGCGGCGATGGCCTGGGCGTAGGCACGGCAGTCGTCGTAGCCGCAGCGGGTGCACTGGGTCTGAGGCAGTTCGGCGTCGATGAGATCGATCGGCGCTGTCTGCCTCCGCAGGCTGTCGCCCGCGGGCGAAGGGCGCGATGGCTTCGCAGGATCGGTGTCGGTGACGGATGGATTCAAGAGTCGGGGTCGAAGATGACGCAGGTGGAGCTGGCGTGTGCGTAGAGCGTGCCGTCCGGACCGATCAATTGTCCGTCGGCCGAGGCGATGCGATTGCCCACATGGACGGTGGTGCCGATGGCCCGCACCAGGGGGACCTGGTCGGTGAGCGGTCGCACACAGTTCACCTTGAACTCCACCGTCCGGTAGACCTTGCCTTGGGGCAACGTCGTGTGCACAGCGCAGGCGACCGCCGAATCCAGCAGGGTGGCGATCCAGCCGCCATGCACCGAACCCAGCGGGTTGTAGTGCTCAAACAGCGGGCGGCCCTGATAGACGGCACGGCCGAAGCTGGCTTCAACCAGCAGGAACTTGAGCGTGTGGGAAATTGGCGGCTGGGGGATTTCTCCGGTGAACATGGCCTCGAAGGCGCCCAGGCCGCTGCGGCTCATGAACTGCTCCGGCGCGCACAGACCAGGGCCGCGCAGGCGGGTGCGCAGAACGGCCTCTCGTTTGAGCCAGCGGTCCAGGGTGAGGGACTGGTCGGCAGGAGTGAGCGGTTCAGGGTCACGGTGCTGAGGTGTCATGGGATTGACTCGCGGTACATCAGGATTTCGTCAGTGCACGGTGCATTGACTGCGAAACCGCAGGGTACTTCCATGGGTATGAATGGCAATCCCCCATTCGAGTTAGGGCTAACTGCGACATCAGGTGCCGGCAAGTCCGCTCAACACCAGGACCCCCAGCACGGCAAACACCGCCGCGGCAATGCGGTGCACCACCTGCAGCGGCACGAAGCGGGTAGCTCGTTCGCCCAGCAGCACCGCGGGTACGTTGGCGATCATCATGCCGAGTGTGGTGCCGGCGGTAACTGTGACCAGCGCGTGGTATTTGGCGGCCAGCATCACCGTGGCGATCTGGGTCTTGTCGCCCATCTCGGCCAGAAAAAACGCCGCCACGGTCAGGCCGAACACGCCCCAGCGGCCGGTACCGCCGCCTTCGACTTCATCGGCCTTGTCCGGGATCAACATCCACACCGCCACGGCCAGGAAGGAGGCGCCGAGGATCCAGCGCATCCACTGGGGGTCGATCTGCCGGGTCAGCCAGTCGCCCAGGGCCGCAGCGCCGGCATGGTTGGCCAGCGTGGCCACCAGGATGCCGAGCACGATGGGGATGGGTTTGCGGAAGCGGGCGGCCAGCAGCAGGGCCAGCAATTGGGTCTTGTCGCCGATTTCGCCGAGGGCGACGACGCCGGTGGACACGGCGAAGGCTTCGAAGGACATGGGAACGCAGCGCGGGGAAGTCGGCCGGTGCAGGGGCCTGGCCCATTGGGCGGGTGCTGTCACCGGGCGCTGCAGTGTACCGACCTCCGCCGCCGGTGCAGACACGCTGGTGCAGACTGGCGCCGTCAGCGCAGTGCAGGGAGCTGGCGCAAGCCGTTCTGCAGGCGTTGGCGGATCTGACCCAGTGTGGCGACACCAGAGGAGCCGCGGCTGGAGTCGGCAGCCGATGGGGCGGCGGCATAGCGCCAGGCGTCCAGGCGGCGCAGGGTGTCTGCGACTTCGGTGGCGGCTTGCGGCGCAGCAGATCCCCAGCGTTGCAGCACCCGCTCGGCCAGGCTGCGCGGCGGCAACTCCGGGGCCTCGGTCAAGCCGCGCCGCAGCAGTGTGGCCTGTGTGCGGGCCAGCAGCCGCAGCCAGGGGTCGCGGCGCTGGCTGCGCCAGCCGTCCCAGGCCGCCCAGCCGGCGCCGGCCAGGCCCAGGGCGGCCAGCGCCAGCAGCAGGGTCCGCCCGGCGGTGAGCAGGTCGGGTTGCTCCCAGCCCAGGTCCTCCAGCAGGTCGCGCTGGCGCTGGCGGCCGTACTGCAGAACCCAGTCGTTCCAGCGGTGGTTCACCGCACCCCAGACCTGGCGCAGCCGCTCCAGCAGCGCCGGGCTGACCTGCGTGAGCGCACCGCTCATCAGGCCGGGGGGCAACCGCAGGCGCAGGCCCTGGCGCACCCGGTCGGGGGCAACGGCGGCGGTGGGGTCGACGCGGGTCCAGCCCCGTTCGGGCAACCAGATCTCGGCCCAGGCATGTGCGTCGCTCTGCCGCACCTCCAGCAGGCCGTTGACCGGGTTGAACGCACCGCCCTGGTAGCCGGTGACGATGCGAGCGGGCACGCCCAGGCTGCGCATCACCACCACATAGGCGGCTGCGTAGTGTTCGCAAAAGCCGGTGCGGTGCGCGAGCCAGAAGTCGTCCACCGCGTCTTCGCGGTCGCCCGCCCGGCCTTCTCCGGGAGCCAGGGCGTACTGGAAGCCTGCGTTGCGGATGTGCTGCAGCAGCAGGTCGCTGGCCTGGGCAGCGAGCCGTTCGGCAGGCACACCGTCCAAGGGGCCACCGGGACGCCGCAGCGACGTGGACCAGGCGCGCGTCAGTGGGTGCACGTTGGCGGGCAGGGCCAGGTCGGCCGGCTTGACCAGTCCCTCCGGGATGATGCCGGTGCTCAAGTCGTAACTCATGCGCAGGTGGGCCAGGCCGCGCAGCTTGAGCCTCTCCTGGATCGGGCGCTGGGGCTGCCAGTGCAGGTCGTCGCGCAGGGCGAGCCACATGGCGGTGGAGTCCAGCTGTGGCTGCAAGGCGGTGAACTCCAGCAGAGGCAGGCTCGCCACCCGCAGCGGCTCGAAGGTGACTTCGTAGTCCACCGGCTGCTCCAGGGTGAGCTGGATGCGGCCGCTGCCTGGGGTGGGCGGAAGGCCTGGGGCGGGCGGGGCGCCCACGCCGCCATCGTCGGCCCGCCAGCGCCGGCCGTCGTACAGGCGCAGCACCGGGCCGCGGAAATACAGCGCCTCTCCCGCCGGCGGGGGGCGACCGAGGAAGTCCACCCGCATGGCCAGACTGTCGTCGCTGACCAGTTCGGCCACCTGGCCGAGCTCCAGATCGTCCGACAGGCCGGTGTGGCCAAGGTTCGAGGCCGGCTGGCCCCACAGCGGGGGCAGTCGCGGGAAGAACAGGAACAGCAACAGCACCAGCGGCATGCCGACCAGGGCGTGCCGCGCCGCCAGCCCCAGGGCCTGAGCCAGACCGGGGCGACCGCTCGGCATGTGAGCCAGGGCCAGCGCCCCCAGCAGCCCGGCCACCGATCCCAGCATCGCCAGCGCGGTGCCCAGCGACTGTGAATGCAGGAAGTTGGCCAGCACCAGCACGAAGCCCAGGAAGAACACCACCACCGCATCGCGTCGCGCGCGCAGCTCCAGGGTCTTCAGGGCGGCCAGCAGCACCAGCAGGGACACACCCGCGTCCTTGCCCAGCAGGGTCTGGTGACTCCACGCCGTGCCTACGGCCGCAACGGCCAGAGCCCCCAGCAGCACCCAGCGCGGCGGCAGCGGCGTATGACGCCAGGCCAGCCAGGCACGCCAGGCCAGTGCAGCGATGGCATAGGCACTGCACCATCCCGGCACATGCGAGAACAGCGGCAGCAGGGTCCAGCCGATTACACCGAGCAGGAACAGGGTGTCGCGGGCGTCACGGCTCATCGCCGTGCTGCTCCCGAAGGGGCTGTGCAGACGGAACCCGCTCATGGTGAGTCACCCGCCCCGGGCGGGCCGTCTGGAGCTGCTTCCAGCAAACCCCAGGTGGCCAGGTGGTGCAGGGCTTCGCGCTGCTGTGCCGGCCCCAGGCCGATCGGCAGCTCCCACCCGGGCAGTTGCAGGCCGTAGGCGATGCCGGCCTGCTCGGCGGCCAGCACCCAGGCGCACAGCCGGGCGAGGCGGCGTTCGTCGTCCGGTGCGGGGGTGCGTGTCCAGTCGAGTTGCAGCCGGGCGGGCGGCTGCCCTTGGGCATCGCGGCTGACCAGGTCGCCGCCACCCGCCAGGCTTTGCGCCGTCTTCTTCCAATGCACCTGCGTCAGGCTGTCGCCGCGCCGCCAGGCCCGCAGCCCGGCCACGTCCTGGGCGGCCTGCCGGGTGCCCTGTGCCGGCAGCGAGGTGTCGGCCTCGGGGGAGGTCGACCAGGGCAGCGGCGCCGCAGGGGACTCGGGCGCAGGCCAGGCCAGCCAGCCCGAGGCGGGGCGCCAGACCGTCCAGGCACGGAACAGGCCGAAGGGGTAGCGGGTCTCGATGCGCACCCGCTCGGCGCGGTGCCGGCCGCGCTTGCGCAGCAACTGGCCGAGCTGCAGGTGCACCTCGCCGCCGGCCGGCACGTCCACCCAGGTCCAGGCGGGCGGGGCGCCGCCGGGGTGCGAGGGCGCATCGGCCTGCGCAGCCGGCAGGTACAGGCCGATGCCGTAGCGCGCGCGGCCGCGTCGGGTTCTGCGCAGCCACCACCACCAGCGGGCAGGCCCTCGCAGCGGGGATGTCGTCGGGCGGGTTGCGTCCAGCAGCGTCACGCGCAGCTGTGCCATTTCTCCGGCGAACACCGGCTCGCCGGCCTGGGCCAGCAGCCGCAGCCCGCGCAGGTTGGCGTGGGTGCCGTGCATCGAGCTCAGGCCGACCCCCGCCAGCCCGAAGGTGAGCAGGTAACCCAGGTTGAGCTGGTAGTTGATCGAGGCCAGCAGCAGCACCAGCAGCAGCGCAGCGAACAGCCAGCCCGCACCGGTGGGCAGGATGTAGACGTTGCGCTGTGTCAGGTCGAGCCGGTCGCTGCGCGGGTGGCGCTGTTGCCACCAGTGCTCCCAGCGCCGGGCCCAGGCCGGGCGCCGGGCTGTGGCAGGGCCTGCCGCTGCAGAGGTCACCGCAGCCCCAGCGACGCGACCATCGCTGCCACCTGTTCCGGCGCACCCCGGCCGGCGCCGGGCAGGGGCAGCAGGCGGTGCGACAGGGCCGCCACCGCCACCGCCTGCACATCGTCCGGGCTCACATGGGTTTGTCCTTGCAGCAGGGCGCGGGCGCGCGCCACCCGCAGCAGCGCCAGGCCGGCGCGTGGCGACAGGCCTTGGCGGAACCAGCGGCCGTTGCGGGTTTCTTCGATCAGCGCCTGCACGTAGTCGAGTAGCGCCGGCGCCACATGCACCTGGCGCACCAGCGCCTGGGCATCGAGCAGATCCTGCGGGCTCATGACGGGCCGCAGCTGTCGCAGCAGCTCGCGCCGGTCCTCGCCGGCCAGCAGGGCGCGCTCGGAGGCCCGGTCCGGGTAGCCCAGGCTGATGCGCAGCAGGAAGCGGTCCAGCTGGCTCTCCGGCAGCGGGTAGGTGCCCAGCTGGTCGGTGGGATTCTGGGTGGCGATGACGAAGAAGGGCTGCGGCAGCGCGCGGGTCTGGCCGTCCACGCTGACCTGCTGCTCCTCCATCGCTTCCAGCAGCGCACTTTGGGTGCGCGGCCCGGCCCGGTTGATCTCGTCGGCCAGCAGCAGCTGCGTGAACACCGGACCATGATGGAAGACAAAGTCCTCCTTCGCCCGGTCGTAAATACTGACGCCGGTCAAGTCACTGGGCATCAGGTCCGCCGTGAACTGGACGCGTGAGTAGGTCAATCCGAAGGACAGCGCGAGCGCATGCGCCAGCGTGGTCTTGCCGACGCCGGGTACATCCTCGATCAGCAGGTGGCCCCCGGCGAGCAGGCAGGCCACCCCCTGGTGAATCTGCTCTTGTTTGCCGACGATGACCCTGTCAACCTGTAACAGGAGCCGGGCCAGCTGTCCGGCGATGTGACGTGTCAGGTGCTTGTGATCTTGTCCGTGCATTCTGTCGAACATAACCGAACCTTGAGGAGACGGCCGGCGGCATCGCTCCACGGCCGTGAACGATCGGCATGACCACTGCCTACTTCAGCCACAACGACTGCCGCGGCCACGACATGGGCCACGGCCACCCCGAATGCCCGCAACGGCTCGATGCCATCGAGGACCACCTGCTGGCCACCGGCCTGGACATTGCCCTGACCCGCATGGAAGCGCCGCTGGCCCGGCACGAGGACCTGATGCTCGCCCACAGCGAGGGCTACCTGCTGGAGCTGGACGAATTCCTGCGCCAGGCGGTGGAGACCGGCGAGCACAAGGCCCTGGATCCGGACACCACCGTCTGCCCCGGCACCCGGCAGGCCATGCTGCGCTCGGCCGGTGCCGCCGTGGCGGCCACCGATGCGGTGATCGACGGCAGGGCCCTCAATGCCTTCTGCGCCATCCGGCCGCCCGGCCACCACGCCACGCGCTCGCAGGCGATGGGTTTCTGCTTCTACAACAACATCGCGATCGCGGCGCGCCATGCGCTGGATGTGCGCGGGCTGGAGCGGGTGGCCATCATCGACTTCGATGTGCACCACGGCAACGGCACCGAGGACATCGTGGCTGGCGACGACCGCATCCTGATGGTCAGCTTCTTCCAGGACCAGCTCTACCCCTACAGCGGCGGTGTGCCGCTGGGCGACAACATGGTCAACGTCGCAGTGCCGGCCTACACCCGCGGCATGGAGGTGCGCGAGCTGATCGACGCCAACTGGATGCCGGCGCTGGAGCGCTTCAAGCCGCAGATGATCTTCATCTCCGCCGGTTTCGATGCCCACCGGGAGGACGATCTCGGTCAGCTGGGCCTGGTGGAGGCCGACTACGCCTGGATCACCCAGCGCCTGGTGGACCTGGCCGAGCGCCATTGCAAGGGCCGCATCGTGTCCTGCCTGGAAGGGGGTTATGTGCTCAGCTCGCTGGCGCGCAGCGTGGCGGCGCACCTGCGGGTGCTGGCCGGGGTGTGACGCGCAGGTGCTGCGACGCAGAGGTGTGATGGCCGGAGGTTGGCCCGCACCGCTGAAGCCGGGCCGGGTCTCAACGCTGGGCCGCACTGTGCCCGGGCGCCGGGCCGGCCTCGAACTCCACTGCGATGCGGATGCGCGATCGCACCGGCTGGCCCTGCCACTCCCCGGGCGTGAAGCGGGCGGCCAGGAAGGCCTGCCGGGCGGCCTCCTGGAAAGGCGGCGGCAGGTCCACCTCCGATGACTCCACCCGCACCCGCTGCACGGCGCCGTGCTCGTCGATGAACAGCGTCAGCACGCCTTGCCAGTGGCCTTCAGGGGCTCCTTCGGGATAGGCCAGCAGCACCTCGGCGCTGGGCTCCGGTCCGCGGGTGAGGGAGCTGCGCGGCAGGTACTCGTCGCCCGCCTCACCCGGGCCGGGCGGGGCGGTGAGGGAGGCTGGTTCGGTCTGTGCCGTGGCCTCCGGCGCGGAGGTTGGTTTGGCAGCCTGCAGCGGGGCGTCCGGGTCTGCTGTAGCCTGCGCCGGCTGTTCCCGATCTGTCCTGGTGGCAGGTTCGGGAGAAGGCAGTGGGGCCTCGGCCAGCGGTCTCAGCGCCACCGCCACCTGCCGGGCTGCACGGGGCGCTGCGGTGGGCGTTCCGCCGCCCGGAGCCTGGCCCCACAGGCCCCAGGCTCCCAGCACCAGCAGGTGCAGCCATGCAACGGTGATCCACAGGGCGAACGGCGGGGGGCGCGGTGTGCCGTGGCCAGTGGTCGGGCTCAGTCGGTCAACTCTCGCCACGAGGTGCGCCGGGCGTTGAAGATGGTGCTGCCGGCCACTCCGGTGGAGTCCTGCTGGCCGCCCGTCTGGTCGGCAAAGTTGAGGAAGGCCTTGATGTTGCCCTGGCCATCGTCGAAGCGTTCGATGCCGACGATCATCGGGTTGGCGTAGGTGGCCATGCCGGTGACCGCACCGGTACTGATGTTGAACTGGTACAGCGTTGAGCTGCCGCCGCCGCTGCACATGTCGGCCGATGGGCTGGTGCCGACAAAGGCCAGGATGCCGTTGCCCAGCGCCGTGGGGTTGATGGCGACCCGCTGGTTGGTGGGCAGTTCGGCATACCAACCCTTCTTGGTGGACCAGTCCACCGTCTGGGTGCTGTCGGTGGACAGGGTGATCTGGGTCAGTTGGGCCTTGCCTGCGGTGGTGGTCAGGTCACCCAGCCCGCTGCCTTCGCTGCTGCTCCAAGTGTCCTTGATCGAATAGATGCCCTGCTGGGAGCTGTCGCTCACGTCGGGGTCACCCAGGTAGCGGCCGGTGCCGAAGGAGATCACCGGAATGCTGCCGCTGCCGGTGGCCACTTCGTTGAGTGCCGGCTTGGTGGTGATCGGGCGGCCCGGTGTGCGGGCCAGCAACTGAGCCGCAACCTGGGTCACGCTGCCTGCAGCGTAGGTCGGCACGAAGCGCCAGAAGTTGCCCTGCATGTCGCCGGCGTAGAAGCGCAGCGCGGTGTTGTCAGAGCTGCTGGCCACCCAGGCATTGAGCTTCATGAGGTTGCTGGGTGCGGTGGCGCTGCCCACGCCGGTCTTGACCTCGCTGAGCAGCGTGCCGGTGAAGGCATCGAGCACGAAGAGGCGACCTTCGCCGTCGCCGGCATCGCCATTGATGCCGTTGCTGTTGTTCACGCCGGAGGTGAAGGCCACGACCCATTTGCCATCGGCGCTCTTGGTGATGACGGGATTGCCCATCGCCAGGCCGAGGTTGGCGTTGTGGATCACCTTGCCGTAGCCGGTGCCCGCCAGGTTCGGGAAGTGGCCAAACTCCCACAGCACCGCAGGCGATGCCGGGTCGGTGATGTCCAATGCGTAGTAAGCGCGGCCGCCCGCCCCCAGGCCGCCCACCAGGATGGTGCGCCATTCACCGCTCACATAGATGTCCGCCACCACCGGTGTGCCGTCGACGAAGTAGCGGTGGTTTCCGCCGTAGCTGCTGTCGGCCAGTTTCCAGAGGTTGGGGATCACCGCCGTGGGCACAAAGGCCCAGCGCTCGCTGCCGGCCGGGGTGGTGGTGGAGCCGCTCACGCTGCTGTCCACCTGGAAGGCGTGCAGCATGCCGTCGTTGGCGGCCGCAAACACCATCTTCATCCGGCTGGCCTTGCTGCTGACGTAGCTGTTGTAGCCGGCGTCGGCGTAGCTGAAGGGGGGCTTGCCGGCGTAGGCGGGGGCGGCGTTGACGATGTCGCCCAGCGCAGAACTGCGGCCGCGGAACAGCAGGGGTGTCGCCGTGGTGTTGTCGTTTTCGTAGGTGCTGGCGCCGCGCAGGTACTGGACCAGGTTGTCGCCGGTGACGAGATTCCGGTCTCCTTCACTCATCATTTCGTTGGTGCTGCATTGACTCAGCCGTTCGCTGGCGCTGCTGCAGCGGCCGTCGAAAGACGCATTCAGCGCCGTGCTGCCGGTGTTGGACAGGTTGGCGTAGCTGAACTCACCCTTGGTACCGTTCTGGTTGAACCAGATGTCGCGGCTGCCGCCCGCGGACAGTCGGGCGTCAAGTCGGGCCGCGGCGCTCCACACCGGTGTGCTGCTGCCCATCGTGGGCACGGTGTACGTGTTGGTGCTGGGGTTCAGCTGGTACTGGTAGGCCTTGAGGTCCCCGGACCAGGTACCGGAGGTGTAGCTGGGCAGAAACACCCAGCGGTCCGCGTCCACCGGAGTCTGTGTGCTGGAGGTGATGGCCGCAGCAGAGGCCGAGACGTCGCCAATGCGTCGGAAGGTGTCTGCAATTGCCGAGGCCACTGCGGCGTGGTTGGAGGCCGAGTAATACTGGCCGCGCCCGTTCACGGCTGCGTGCCAGAGGTCGTCGATGTGGGTGGCGTCGCCTTCCGAGCCGGTATTGATCGTGCCGGTGGGTACCGGCCAGGTCTTGCTGCCGGTGGCGCTCTTCAGGTCGGCCCAGTCGCTGGGTCGCAGGTAGCCGTTGAGGCCCAGTCCCAGGGTGAACAGGTTCATGTGCTGCCGGGTGTTCGGGTCGGGCAGCACCCCCTTGGCGTCGTCGCCGGCAACGGGCGGCAGCTCGTCGGCCAGGTCGGTGCGCAGGTCCTCCTGGTAGTAGTACTGCGCCACATCGGCCAGGGTGGGGGAGGCGTTGGCGCCGTTGTAGGGGCGCGGCTCGGCGGCATCCGCATCGCCGATCTGGGTGCGGCCGTCCAGTGCGTAGACCTGGCCGGTGTCGCTGTTCCAGTAGCCATCGGTGGTCAGCAGGGCATAGGCGCGCTGGCAGGTGTACTGGATCGGGGCGCTGCTGCCGGTGGTGGCGTAGTAGCGCCCCACCCGCGACAGGGTGCGGCGCAGGGGGGTGCTGCTGGAGGCCGAGGAGGTGTACAGCAGGTCATAGAAGCTGGAGCGCTGGGTGCCGCTGAACTCGCCCGTGCCGAGGAACCAGGATCCGGACGACGTGCTGTCGCTGATGCGGGTGAATCCGAGGCGGATCTCCGCGCCCACGCCTCGCATCGCCTTGCCGGCGGCCGACCGCATCGCGAGCTGGCGGGTGCGGTAGTAGGAGTACCAGTTGGCGTACTTTTGCGCGAGCGTTGACGTGGCCTCGATGGTCACACTGGTAAAGCGCCCGGACTCCGACCGATTCATGCAGTAGCGGTAGGTGTCGGAGCTGGTGTCGACGTTGCCGTTGACGTCATAGCGCCAGTCGCGCGGGGTGGCGGTGCTGTCGTTGAACACGTAGTAGGTGGAGCCAGCCAGGCTCACCGCGCCGGTGCGGGCAAAGCCATCGGTCCAGGCCGCCGTGAAGGTGGAGTCTCCAGAGGAGCTGCCGTCGGCTTTCGGCGGCGCGGGGTATTCCTCGTTGGGGTCGAAGGCGACCCCGTTGCACCAGGCCGAGAGCATGCCGTGGGTCGGCGCGCCGTTCAGGTCATCGGGCATGTAGTCCCGCGTCATCGATCCGGAGTTGTCCAGGATGAACATGACGTTCGGCTTGGGGTTGGTCGCCAGGCTCAGCGGCGCCTGGGCGACGCTGGCCCACTGGGACGAGGCCGGAGCGCTGAACAGCCCGCAGACGGCCAATGCAGCGAACAGGCTCGGGGTTCGCTGCAGGACAGGGCGGCGGGGGGCGGCGGCGGACATGGACGGACTCCGGGGGGTAAGCGATCGGGGTGCTGGCATCAACACTGCATCAGAAGTGCACCACCGTGTCGGTGTAGCTGACGGTGTTGCGTGCGCCCTTGGCGCGCACCACGATGCGGTAGTACTGCGTCAGCACCGAGCTGCCGAAGCGCTGCGAGCTGGCGTAGGTCAGATCGTCGCGCTGGGCGGCGGTGGTGACGGTGGCCGACATCGGTCGGGCGCACTGCAGCGTGCCACCGCTGGCGTTGGGATCGCCTTCGGCATCGCACAGCCGCAGGATGAGAAATCGTGCCGTCACCTGGTTGGGCAGGCTGTCCGGGGTGTTGCGTGGCTTCAGGCAGTTTGCGTGGCCGCCACAGTCGTTGTTGTCCCAGTCAATGCGCACGTCGGCGCTGTTGCTGCTGGTGCCTGTGGGGTCGAGTCGGGCGGTCTGGCTGTTGCCGGTGCCGCCGTTGGCGTAGTAGCCGAGCGTGGTTTGGTTGCTGTGCAGGTCCGTGCCGCCGACCTTGCCGCTCAGCCAGACGATGGCCTGTCGGGTGGCTTCGTCTGCGGCCAGCAGCGTGTCCTGCTTGAAGCCCAGGTTGCCCAGCAGGATGCTGCCGGTGTCCACCGCACGGATCAGGGCCACCGCGGCCAGCGACAAGGCCACCAGCGTGATGAGCGAGAACAGCAGCGACACACCACGGCTGGCGCGGTGCAGGCCCGACCGGGTCCGGTGCATGAGGGGTGAAGGCGGATGCGGGGTCATGACTGCCAGAGCATGTTGCGCAGCGGCACCAGGGTCTCGAAGACCTTGTAGCGGTAGTGCGTGTAGGGTTTGTCGGCCTCGCTGCTGTCCAGCCCGGGCACGCTCAAGCAGGCCCAGGTGCTGCCGTCCGGGCTCCAGACCGGGTAGTTGCCGGTGGCCGCCGGGCCGCTGCTGCAGGCCGTTTCATTGGGGCGTTCGTTGGTGACGGCCTGCTTCTCGAAGTGGCTGCTGCGGGCCACCACGGCCACCCGTATCGCCACGATCTGGGCCCATTCGGCCGGAGTGGTCGGTGGGGTGTTGTTCCAGGTGTCGGCGATGCGGTCGGCGTTGCTGTCCTTGCCGTAGACCGCTTGCAGGTCTACCACCTGCGGCTGGATCGCCTCGGCCGCCGGGGTGGCCGTGTTGGCGCTGCCGACGCTGAACTCGCGGGTGCTGCGCTGCAGCGAGTTGCCCGCAATCGAATAGACCCGGGTGCGCAGCACCCCGATGTTGAGCAGGTGGCTGCCGGGTGGGAAGTTCACCGCGGTGCTGTCCACGCCTGCGTAGAGGCTGCCCGGGTTGGCGGCGCCCTCGTGATTCCAGGGGCCATCGGTACCGGCTTCGTGTTTCACCACACCCAGGGCCGCGTTGTCGCGGTCGGCGCTGGCGTTGAACAGGTTGCACCACAGGGTGTCGGAGAAGTTCTGCGGCACCGCCAGCAGCAGATCCCCCTTGCGGATGCCGTGGTGGATGGCGCCGTCCAGGTCGAACTGGGTGGCGTCGCGCCGGTGGCCCTTGAGTTTGAGCGGCAGCGCGAAGTCTTTGCCCGCGCTGGAATGCAGGGTCAGCTCGTCGGGGGCGCCGTCGTCGCCATTCCTGATCACCGCCGCGGTCAGACGGAACTCGCCGCGGCCTTCGGCCAGCAGCTTGTAGCGCACCAGGCAGCCAGCCCCACCACCGGCGGTGAGGCCGAAACCCGCGGCCTGCAGGTCACGCTGCAGGGTGTGCAGCGCCACCGCGCCATTGATCTGGGCGTCTGCACCGGAGGTGGTGTTGCGCTTCTGGCTGTCGAAGAGGATGGCCACCTGGGTGATCAGCAGCACCGCAAACAGGCCGATGGCCATGCCGACCAGCAGCTCGACCAGGGTCACGCCGCGCTGATCCATGCCAGGGCGCACGCCTGGGCGCACGCCTGGGTGTCGGCCGGGCCGGGCGTTCAAGGGGCGGTAGACGCAGGCGGGCATGGCACTCAGCTGATGCTGTTGGCGTTGATCGAGGTGACGGTGCTGAAGGCGTGGCTGCCTTCGGAGGGCACCGACCAGCTGATGGAGATCTCCACCCGCCCGCTGGCCTGCGGGGCAATGGTGTAGCTGGCACCGGGAAGGCGTGCAGCCAGGCGGGATGCCCAGGCCTGGCAATTGGCGTGCGAGGCGCAGTTGGCGGTGGTGTAGGACTGCAGGTTGGGGCTGTCCGCCCACATCGTGCCCACCAGATCGCTGGCCAGGTAGGCCGCATCGGCGCGGAACTTGGCGCCGGTGTTGGCCCGCATCATGGAAGCCTGCAGCCCGACCAGGCCGAGGGTGGCCAGGGTGAAGATCAGCAGGGCGATCAGCGCTTCGATCATCGCGAAGCCGCGGTGGCCACAGTTGATGCGATTGCAGCGATTGCGCTGCGGGGCTGGGGCGGGTTTCATCTGGGGTCTCACGCAGGGGGCTGGGTGATCAGGAGGCCGGGCAGGCACGGGCGTCGTCGCTGCGCAGGCCGTGGATGCAGCTGCGCACACCGCCGCCGGCATCGATGCGCACCTGCAGCTTCACCGAGGGGCTGGTGGGGTGGGTGATCTCGATGCAGCGGATCGGGCTCGCGTTGGCGGGCGAGCCCAGGCTGTTGAACATCACCTGGGTAGAAGAGGCGGTGGCTGCACAGCGCTCGGTCTTCACCTGAACCGTCACGTCCGGGAAACCGTTGCCCTTGGCCTGCTTGTCCAGGATCTGCGGTGCCGCACTGCCGCCGGCGGCCTGTTCGCACTTGCCGGCCGGGCTGGCCAGGCTCACCACCCAGGACGCGTTGGTGCTGGAGAGGGCGCAGGCGGAGGTCAACTGGCCCGGCTCGTTGGTCGGGTTGGTCGGGTTGGTGACCAGGGAGAAATACACGTTCTGGTTGCGCCGCACCGCCTCGGCACGGGCCTTCTGCAGCCCGGTGCTGATCGATTCGGCCGCGCTGCGCACCTGCAGGTTGCGCAGCCACTCGGTCATGCTGGGCGCCAGCGTGACCAGCAGCACGCCGATCATCACCAGCACCACCATCAGCTCGATGGGGGTGAAGCCCCGGTGGCTCCAGTGGCTGCGGCGGGCGGTTGTTCGGTCAGTCATGGGCTTCAGCACTCGCTGCCCTTGACCAGCCAGCAGGTCTTGGGTGATGAGTTGTAGTCTGTGGTCTTGAAGTAGCGGGTGGTCTGACTGCCGTTGTGGTCGATGCGGTAGGTGTGGGTTCCGCCGCCCGCGGTGCTGCTGGTGGCCTGGAGGTAGTAGCCCTGGTCGGTGTTGGTGAGCGTGCAGGTGACGGTGAAGTATTTCAGCCCGGTGGGCACCGCCGGGCCGCAGGTGGTGGCGCCGTACTTGCGGTTGTCCTGGTAGTACTGCTCCATCACCACCCGCTGGTTGCTCAGCTGGGTGAAGGCCTCGGGCAGGCGGCCGCGGCGCAGGTAGTCGGTGTACGAGGGCAGGGCCACCGCGGCCAGGATGCCGATCACCGCCACGGTGATCATCAGCTCGATCAGCGTGAAGCCCCCGCTGCGGTGCAGCGCGCAGGTGGGGCGAATACGGGCAGGGACGGCCATGGCGGATCTTTTCAGTTCGGGACGGCCCGATGCTAGGCCGCCGCCTGCCGCCTGTCAGCCGGGTGGGTTGCCGCTTGTCGGGTGGCGCCGTCCGCTCGTCGGGCGGTGTCCGGGTCGGGTCAGCGGAAGTCCCGCGATGTGGTCGTCAGCCGCCCCAGCCAGGCGCTCAGGTCCACCAGCCGGCGCGCCACCAGGTGGGTGACGCCGTCGCGCTTCTGCCAGGTGCCCACCACGCCCAGCAGGCGTGCACCGAGCAGGGCCTGGCGCTGGGCCTCGCGCACGTCCTTCCAGACGATGACGTTGACCGGGCCGGTCTCGTCCTCCAGCGTCACGAAGATCACCCCTTTGGCGGTGGCCGGCTGCTGGCGGGTGACCACCAGGCCGCAGGCGCGCACCACCCGGCCGTCGGCGGTGCGCGCCAGTTGGGCGGCGCTGCGCACACCCTTGGCGGCCAGGCGCTCGCGCAGCAGCGCCAGCGGGTGGCGGCGCAGCGTCAGGCCGGTGGCGGCGTAGTCCAGCGCGATGGCCTCGCCCTCCGGCGCCTCGATCAGCTGCAGCTGGGCGCGCTCGGCCGATTCGTCCACCGGTGCCCGGCGCAGCAGGTTGTCGGCGCCACCGGCACCTCCCGCGCGGGGGGCGGCCGCGGCCCAGACCTGCTCGCGGCGGTGCCCGGCCAGGCGGGCCAGCGCATCGGCCCGGGCCAGGCGCTGCAGTTCCGGCGGACCCAGCCCGCTGCGCAGCGCCAGGTCCTGCACGTCGGCAAAGGGCCGCTCGGCGCGGGCGGCCAGCAGCTGCCGGGCCACCGCCTCGGACAAGCCACTGACTTGATGCAGCCCCAGGCGCACCGCCGGTCGCCCCTTCAGCGTTCCGGCCTCCCCCTGCCTTCCTCCCCCCTTTGACAAAGGGGGGCCGGGGGGGATTTCCCCCTCCAACGCCCCCTCCAGCGAGCTCTCCCACCCGCTCACCGTCACATCCACCGGCCGCACCTCCACGCCGTGGCGGCGCGCGTCCTGCACCAGCTGCGCCGGGCCGTAAAAGCCCATCGGCTGCGAGTTCAGCAGCGCAGCCAGGAAGGCGGCCGGTTCGTGCTGCTTGAACCAGGCGCTGAACCAGGCCAGGATGGCGAAGCCGTAGGCGTGGCTCTCCGGGAAGCCGTATTCGCCGAAGCCCTGGATCTGCCGGAAGATGCCCTCGGCGAACTCGCGCGCATAGCCACGCTCCACCATGCCCTCGACGATGCGTTCGTGGAAGTGGTGCACCCCGCCCTTGCGCCGCCAGGCGGCCATGGCGCGGCGCAGGCCGTCCGCCTCGCCGGGGGAGAAGCCGGCGGCGATCATGCACACCTGCATCACCTGCTCCTGGAAGATCGGCACCCCCAGCGTGCGCGCCAGCGCGGCGTTGAGCTGCGGGTAGGGCGAGTCCGACTTCTCCCGGCCCTGCTTGCGGCGCAGGTAGGGGTGCACCATGCCGCCCTGGATCGGCCCGGGGCGCACGATGGCCACCTCGATCACCAGGTCGTAGAACTTGTCCGGCCTGAGCCGCGGCAGCATGCTCATCTGCGCCCGGCTCTCGATCTGGAAGGTGCCCACCGTGTCGGCGCGCTGGATCATGGCCCAGGTGGCCGGGCAGTCGCGCGGAATGTCCTGCAGCAGCCAGGCCGGGCGCCCATGCCAGGCGTTGGCCAGCGCCAGCGTCTTGCGCAGCACGGTGAGCATGCCCAGGGCCAGCACGTCCACCTTGAGCAGGCCCAACGACTCCAGATCGTCCTTGTCCCACTGGATGACGCGGCGGCCTTCCATCGCCGCCGGCTCGATCGGCACCAGCCGGGAGAGTTTGTCGCGTGCGATCACGAAGCCACCGCTGTGCTGCGACAGGTGGCGCGGAAAGCTCAGCAGCGTGGTGGTCAGCTCCAGCCACTGGCGCGTCAGCGGCGCCTGGGCGTCCAGGCCCTGCTCGGCCAGGCGTGCGCCCATCGCTTCGCGGCCGTCGAACCACTGCTGCGACTTGGCTACCGCGTCCACCAGCAGCGCATCCAGCCCCAGCGCCTTGCCCACGTCGCGCAGTGCGCCGCGCACCCGGTAGGTGGCCACCGCGGCGGCCAGCGCGGTGCGCTGCGCGCCGTACTTGCGGTAGATGTACTGGATCACCTCCTCGCGGCGTTCGTGCTCGAAGTCCACGTCGATGTCCGGCGGCTCGCCGCGCTCGCGGCTGATGAAGCGCTCGAACAGCAGCGTGGTCTGCGTCGGGTCCACCTCGGTGATGCCCAGGCAGTAGCACACCGCCGAATTGGCCGCCGAGCCGCGGCCCTGGCAGAGGATGCCCTGGCCGCGGGCGAAGTTCACCACGTCGTAGACCGTCAGGAAGAAGGCCTCGTAGCGCATCTCGGCCACCAGCGCCAGCTCGTGTTCGATCTGGGCCCGCACGGCGGCCGGCACGCCCTGCGGGTGGCGGTGCGGCGGGTAGCGCCGCTGCGCGCCGGCCAGCGTCTCGTGGCGCAGCCAGCTGGCGGGGCTGTGCCCGGGCGGAACGACCTCCTGCGGGTACTCGTAGCGCAGTTCATCCAGGCTGAAGCTGCAGCCCTGGGCCAGGCGCAGCGTCTCGTCCAGCCAGGCGCGGCGGTACACCTGGGCCAGCGCCAGCCGGGAGCGCAGGTGCTGCTCGGCGTTGTGTGGCAGCAGCGCGCCGCAGTCGGCCAGCGCGGCGCGGTGGCGGATGGCGGTGAGCGTGTCCAGCAGCGGCTTGCGCGAGCGCACATGCATGCGCACGTCGCCCACCGCCACGATGGGGACACCGCTGGCCGCGCTGGCCGCGCGCAGCCACTCGCTGCGCAGGCTGTCGTCGGCATGGAAGAGCAGCGCCAGCGCCAGCCGGGCGCGTTCGCCGAAGGTGGCCGCCATCCAGTGCGCCTGGGCCCGCAGCGTGGCTGCGTCGTCCTGTTCGCGCGGGATCAGCAAGGACCAGCAGCCGGCCATGCCGCGCAGGTGCTGCCAGGTCGGGTCGCCGTCGGGATCCGGGGCGGTGGCAGTCGGGTCCAGGTCGTCCATGCCGAGCCGGTACGCCCCCTTGGCGCAGCGGCTGCGCGCCAGCGTGATCAGCTCGCACAGGTGGCCGTAGCCCTCCCGATGGCGGGCGATCAGCACCAGCCGGCCGCCCGGCGCGTGCTGCGCATCGGCGCCGGGCTGCAGCATGAAGTCCGCACCGATCAGCAGCTGCAGCGGGTTGCCGGCCTCGCGCTGGCGCTTGGCCTCCTCGTGTGCGCGCACCACGCCGGCCAGCGAGCACTCGTCGGTGATTGCCAGCGCGGCGTAGCCCAGCTGGGCGGCGCGGGCCACCAGCTCCTCGGTGTGCGAGACGCCGTCCAGGAAGCTGAAGTTGCTGCGGCAGACCAGCTCGGCATAGGCCGGCAGGCCCCAGGGATGGCTGCTGTGGGGGGCGTCGCTGCCGGTGCCCGCCTCGGCGGCGACGCCGTTGGGCAGCAGCACGCCAGCCTGGCGCACGCCGGCCAGCGGCGGCGTGGGCACCGGCTCCCGGGCGGGTTGAGGGCTTTCGGGCATGGGGAATCCAGCCGTCGGTTCAGCCGCCGGCTCAGCCGAACAGGCCGTGCAGGAACCAGCGCGGCGCGGCGCCGTCGGCCTGTTCCAGGCTGCCCTGGCGCTCGCGGAAGATCCACCACAGCCGGCCGTCCTCGCCCAGGGCGACGTGGTAGTCCCGGCGCAGCAGCGCGCCGTCGTGCCAGCCGGTCTCGATGCGCTCCGGCCGGGTGAGCAGGCGCAGCGGCCGGCCGTCCAGCGCGGGGGTGTTGTCTGAGGCGCCGGCCGCGCCCGGTGGCCCCGGTGGCCCCGGCGGGGTCAGCGGGCGTGGTGCCTCCAGCAGCCAGGCCGGGCGCGGCGGGGCGGCCGCGGCTGCGGCGGCAGAGGAAGGCAGGCGGCGCTCTGCACCCTCCCGGCCGCCCGGCTGAGGGGCGGCGCGCTGCTGGGCCTTCTCCGGCCGGGCATCCGGCTGCAGTTGCAGGCGCAGCAGGCGCTCGTCGCCCAGGCGGGCGCGCAGGCGGTCGATCAGGCCGGCCAGGGCGTCCTGGTGGCCGCGCTCGTCCGGCTGGTCCGGCAGGAGGGCCAGGGGGCGGCCGGCCTCGGCCTGCTGGCCGGTCAGCTCCAGGCGGAGGCTGTCCACCGCAGCGCTCAGCACCACCTGCTGCAGCCGCTCGCGCAGCAGGGTGATCAGGTGGGCTGCGTCGCGGCTGGGGGTGGTCAGCTGCAGCTCGATGAGCTGGTCCGGCAGGTGGCGGCGCGCGCCCTGTTCGTGGCGCAGGTTCAGGCGCAGCGCGGTGGCGGCCTGCCAGCGCCGCGCCAGCCAGCCGCACAGGCTGTGCACCAGCGGGGTGAGGGCGCCTTCCAGGTCGGCCACCGCCTCGGCGCGGTGGGGCAGCTCCAGGTCCAGCCGGCAGGCCTCGGGTGGTTCGTGCCAGCGGCGCGGGTCCGGGCGACGGCCTTCGGCCCGGTCCAGCGCGTCGACCCAGGCGGCAGCACCGCGGCGGTTCAGCCCGCTGCGGGGCAGGCGGTGCAGGTCGGCCAGGGTGCGGGCGCCCAGGGCCTGCAGCATCTCCAGGCTGTCGGCGGTGGCCACCTCATCGGGGGCCAGCCGCCCGGCCAGCCGTGCCAGCGCGAGCGGCTGCAGGCGCTGGCGGGTGCTCTCCAGCCGCAGGGCGTGGCGGTGCCGCTGGCCGGCCGCCGCCAGCCACTGGGCTGCCAGCGGGGTGGTGGCCAGGCTGCTGCGCACCTGCAGGCCGCTGCTGCGGGTGATCGCCAGGGCCCGGGTCCGCAGCCGCCGGATGCCGCCGAACAGGCGCAGGCTGGCACGCACCTCCAGCAGCAGCTGGTCCGGTGGGGCGGGGCAGATGTGGGGCGTCAGGCAGCCCAGCGCCAGGGCCAGCCGTTCCAGCGCAGCGGCCTCCCGGGCCGGGTCGCGTGCCAGCCGCAGCGCCTGGGGTGCCAGCGCCTCGGCCGTGTTGAGGCGTTGGCCCGGCTGCAGGTCCAGGGATCGCGCCGCAGCGTTGACGCAGCAGACCTGCCGGGCACCGCGGGCGTCGGCCGCCCAGACCAGCGCGGGGCAGGCGGCCAGCGGCTCAGGCCAGGGCCCCAGGGCGTCCAGCGGCAGGCGCGGCAGGTGCAGGCACAACCACAGGGCGTTCATGGCGGGGAGGGGATGGCGGGGATGGTGGGAGTGGCGGGAATGGGGGCGGGGCAGGGGCCGGTGGGGGTGTCGACAGGGGGGAGGTGGTTGGGGGCAGTGCGCGTTCGGGGAAGGGCCAGGGGCGCGGCGGCGGTGGCGCGGCCGGTCGGCTGGGCCGCACCGGCTGACGCACCGGGGTGGACGGTGGGGTGGGCACCGGGGTGGGAGGCAGGGAGGGCATGGGCAGGGGCTGCGACAGCCGGTGCGCCAGCGGCAGGCCCAGGGCGCTGCGCAGGTCGAGCTCCAGCGGCTGTGCCAGCGGCGGGCCGCGGCGTTTGAGGAGTTCCAGCTGCAGTTGGCCGGGCTGCAGCGCGTCGGCCCGGCAGGCCAGGCGCAGCGCCGCGGGGGAGGACTGCGCCGCAGCCGCCAGCGGCCGCAGCACCCACAGCAGCACCGGGCGGCCCTGTGCCGCCAGGTGCAGCCGGCGCAGGTGCATGCCCAGCCGGCCTTGTTTCGCCAGGCCGGAGTTCGCCGGGCCTGTGGACAAGGTTGTGGAGTGGCTGTGTGAAGGGCGTGGAGGGACTCCTCGCCGATGTGTGGGCAACCCTGTGGGCAAGGCTGTGGGCAGGCCTGTGGAGAGGCGGTGGGGGGGGTGTGGGGCGGCGGTGGATGGCTGCGGCGGGCGGGCGCTGCCGTTGGCGTGGCCGTGGGCTTGGGGGGCCGCTGCGGGGCCCCAGGCCCACCAGATCACCGCGGCGGCGGCGCCGCTGCGCAGGGCCTGCTCGGCCGCCCAGGCGCCTTCGGCCTCGGCGTCGGTTTCCACCCAGAGCAGGCGCGGCAGCGCCAGGCCGAGGGCGGCCAGCCCGGGGGCGTAGGTGCGCCAGGGACCGGGGCTGCCGATGCAGACCACCTCCCGCCCTGGTTCGCCCGGCCGGCCCTGGGTCAGCCGGGCCAGCACCGGGGCCAGCAACCGCCATTCACCCTGACCGGGTTCGGCCAGCAGCAGCTCGGTGAGCCACCCCAGCGGCCAGCCGCCACCGGGCAGTTGTGCGTCCAGCGCCGCATGCCCGCTGGGGCAGGTGGGCATGGGAGTGCTGTCGAGCTGGTCGGCTCGCCACAACCCGGCGGGCCAAGGCTGGCCTTGCAGGCGGTGGATGGGGGCGGTGGACATGGATGGCATGCAGGGTCATGAGACTGTATTTTTATACAGTCTTTGACGGGAAGGCAACCTCTGCAGCCTTTGTCCTGAGTGCATTTGTGTTCGCGCGTGAAGCTGCTTCGCACTCTGTTGCGATCCTGTGTCCGGCAGGTGAAGCCGTTCGCTGCAGGCAGCCTGTTCGCTGTTTGGAGGCCGGAGCCGGTCCCTAAGCTGGGGTTTCGATCAACCAGCTGGAAAGGACGGCGTCATGAACATCGGCAATGTGGGCTCGGCAGGCAACGCCTGGGCCACGCAGATGCAGCGCGGCGGGCCACCGCCGGGCGCGCGCATGCAGGCAGGGATGCAGGCAGGGCAGGGCGCCCAGGGTGCCCAAAGCATGGAGGAGTTGTTTGCCCAGATCGACAGCGACGGAGACGGCAACATCACGCAGGGCGAGTTCGAGGCCTTCAAACCGACCGAGTCGTCCGACTCGTCATCTGCGGCCTCATCCTTCAACGTCGAGAGGTCCACCTCCGACTTTGCTGCGCAAAGGGGTGGCGGCCCGGGGGGCATGCACGGACCGGGTGGACCCCCGCCGGGTCCGCCGCCCGGGGACATGGGCAGCAGCGATCCGCTGGCCTCGCTGGACAGCGATGAGGACGGTGCCATCAGTGCCGAGGAGTTCGGCCTGGAAGGCGCGACGGCTCAGCTGCAGCAGCTGTTCGATGCCATCGACGGCGACGAAGATGGTTCGCTGAGCACTGCGGAGCTCAAGAGTTTCCATGAGCAGATGCAGGCCCTGCAGGTGCAGCACTATGCGCAGGTGGCGGCCAACGGAACAACTGCCGCTGCCGCTGTGGTGGGTACGGCGGCCTGAGGCTGGCCCAACAGGCTCAACAGGTCCAACGGGGCCAACCGAGCGATCGAGGTGCGGAACAGCGACAATAACGGGTTGCCAACCGCCCTCGAACAGTTCCAGACATGGCTCAATACGTCTTCACCATGAACCGCGTCGGCAAGATCGTGCCGCCGAAGCGGCAGATCCTGAAGGACATCTCGCTGTCCTTCTTCCCCGGCGCCAAGATCGGCGTGCTTGGCCTGAACGGCTCGGGCAAGTCGACATTGCTCAAGATCATGGCCGGTCTCGACAAGGACATCGAGGGCGAGGCTTATCCGATGCCGGGTCTGAAGATCGGCTACCTGCCGCAGGAGCCGCAGCTCGCGCCCGAGGAAACGGTGCGCGAGGCCGTTGAGAAGGGCATCGGCGGCGTGCTCGCCGCCAAGAAGCGGCTGGACGAGGTTTACGCCGCCTATGCCGAAGAGGATGCCGACTTCGACGCGCTGGCCGCCGAACAGGCCGAGCTGGAGGCCATCATCGCCGCCGCCGGTTCCGAGAACACCGACCTGCAGCTGGAGCTGGCCGCCGACGCGCTGCGCCTGCCGCCCTGGGATGCGGTGATCGGCGTGCTCTCCGGCGGTGAGAAGCGCCGCGTCGCGCTGTGTCGCCTGCTGCTGTCCAAGCCGGACATGCTGCTGCTGGACGAGCCGACCAACCACCTGGATGCCGAGTCGGTGGAGTGGCTGGAGCAGTTCCTGCAGCGTTTCCCGGGCACCGTGGTGGCCATCACCCACGACCGCTACTTCCTGGACAACGCGGCCGAGTGGATCCTGGAACTCGACCGCGGCTTCGGCCACCCCTACAAGGGCAACTACTCCGACTGGCTGGACCAGAAGGAGCGCCGCCTGGAGGTGGAGCAGAAGAAGGAAGACGCCCGCATCAAGGCGATGAAGGAGGAACTCAAGTGGGTGCGCTCCAACGCCAAGGGGCGCCAGGCCAAGAGCAAGGCGCGCCTGGCGCGCTTCGAGGAGCTGAGCGATGTCGACTACCAGCGCCGCAACGAGACCAACGAGATCTTCATCCCGGTGGCCGAGCGCCTGGGCAACGAGGTGATCGAGTTCAAGGGCGTCTCCAAGAGCTTCGGTGACCGCCTGCTGATCGACAACCTGAGCTTCAAGGTGCCGCCGGGCGCGATCGTCGGCATCATCGGCCCGAACGGCGCCGGCAAGTCGACGCTGTTCCGCATGATCCAGGGCGTGGAGCAGCCGGATGCGGGCGAGGTGGTGATCGGCAAGACCGCCAAGCCGACCTTTGTCGACCAGAGCCGCGATGCGCTGGCGGCCGACAAGACGGTGTGGGAGGACGTGTCGGGTGGGCTGGACAACATCGTCGTCGGCCCCTTCGTGATGCCCTCGCGCGCCTACCTGGGCCGCTTCAACTTCAAGGGCAACGATCAGCAGAAGCTGGTGGGCAACCTCTCCGGTGGTGAGCGCGGCCGCCTTCACCTGGCCAAGACGCTGGCCCTGGGGGGCAACGTGCTGATGCTGGACGAACCGTCCAACGACCTGGACGTCGAAACCCTGCGCGCGCTGGAAGAGGCGCTGCTGGAGTTCGCCGGTTCGGCCATGGTGATCAGCCACGACCGCTGGTTCCTGGACCGCATCTGCACCCACATCCTGGCCTGCGAGGGGGACTCGCAATGGTTCTTCTACAACGGCAACTTCCACGAGTACGAAGAAGACAAGAAGAAGCGCCTCGGCGAGGAGGGTGCACGGCCCAAGCGGGTGCGCTACAAGGCCTTGAAGTGAGGCACGGCGCCCATCGTTGGTGTCAGGGTCTTCGGCGGGCGTTGAACCTGCCGTTTTCGGGTAAATTGAACTGAATTCCCGCTCGGAGCACAGCCATGAAACAAATCACCGCCGTCATCAAACCCTTCAAGCTCGAAGAAGTGCGTGAAGCACTGGCCGACGTGGGCATCACCGGCCTGACGGTCACGGAAGTCAAGGGCTTCGGCCGCCAGAAGGGCCACACCGAGCTGTACCGCGGCGCAGAGTACGTGGTCGACTTCCTGCCCAAGGTCAAGCTGGAGGTGGTGGTGAAGACCGAGGACGTGGACCGCTGCATCGAGGCCATCGTCAAGGCGGCCAAGACCGGCAAGATCGGCGACGGCAAGATCTTCGTGACACCGGTGGAGCAGGTGGTGCGCATCCGCACCGGAGAGACCAACGAACAGGCCGTCTGATCGCCCTGAGTCTGCGGCGCCTGCCTCACAACGGCCACCCTCGGGTGGCCGTTGTGCCGATGGGGCCTCAGATGGTCTGATTGTCAGATCGTCAGATGCGCGTGAAATCCGTGCCTTGCGCTGGGGCGGAATTCTGGTTTCCCCAGAGCCCTGCGAGGGTGCCGACGAGGGATTCCACCGAATCGTGCGACTGCAGCACCGCCATCTGCTCGGCGCTGACGAAGCCTGCTGCCTGGGTGTGCGCCATGAACTGGAGCAGGGGCTGGTAGAAGCCCGCCACATTCAGCAGCGCCACGGGTTTGTGGTGGTAGCCCAGGTGCTGCCAGGTCCAGACCTCGAACAACTCTTCCAGCGTGCCGATGCCGCCCGGCAGCGCCACGAAGGCGTCCGCGGCCTCGGCCATGCGCTGCTTGCGTTCATGCATGGTCTGCACCACCACCAGTTCGGTCAGCCCGGCATGACCCACCTCCCGTCGCATCAGGGAGTCCGGGATCACGCCCAGCACTTTTCCGCCGGCGGCCAGAACGGCATCGGCGACGATGCCCATCAAGCCGACTCGGCCGCCTCCGTAGACCAGCCGCCAGCCCTGGTGGCCGATGGCCTGTCCCAGCAGGTGCGCGGCTTCGCTGTACGCAGGGTTATGGCCCTCGCGGGAGCCGCAGTACACGCAGACGGAGCGCCGGGTCATGGCTCTGTGCCTTTCGTCTTCAGTGGGTTCAGCCCAGCCAGCGCCGCCACAGCGCGCTGCCCCAGACCAGGGCACACAACAGCAGTGCGATCAGCACTGCAGCACTGCCGTAGTCCTTGGCCCTTTTGGAGAGGTCGTGCAGATCGAAGGAGATGCGGTCCACCACCGCCTCGATGGCCGAGTTCAGCAACTCCACGATCAACAGCAGCAGCACACTTCCGACCAGCAGGCAGACCTCGACCCAGTTGCGTCCCAGCCAGGGCGCCAGCGGCAGCAACAGCACGGCCAGCCAGACTTCCTGTCGAAAGGCACTCTCGGTGGCATAGGCGCTGCGCAGTCCCTGCGCGGAATAGCCGGCGGCATGAACGATGCGGTCCAGGCCGCTGCGGCCCTTGTGTGGATTTGACATGCGGCGGGATTGTGCCTGCCGATCAGCGCGGCGGAAGTGTGATCACCCGTGTGCCGCAGATCAGGTCGTGCAGAGCCTGGCGCTCTGGAAGGACATGGGCCAACGCAGCGTACATCAGCATTCCCGCCGTCAGCAGGCTGAAGATGGCCGCGGTGCCGTGCAGTCCGAGCAGCTGCGAGACCAGCAAGGCAGGCAGGCACCACAGCCAGCCCAGCAGATACCGGGCGCTCGCACGCAGCCAGCCCAGCCGTGCGCCGGTGGCGGTGGTCACCTTCAGGCGCCAGGTGCGGGTGGCGACGGTCTGACCCCCATGGGTCCAGAACCAGACAAAGTACAACCAGAACAGCAGGAACACGAACACCTGCAATCCACTGCGGCCCTGCAGGGCATGGCGCTGCTGGGTGATCAGCGCGTACAGAAAACCTCCCAGCATCACCACGCCGAAAAGCAGCACGCCTTCATAGAGCAAGGCTGCCAGGCGGCGCCAGTAGCCCGGGGGCTGGCCGCGGGCCTCGTTCGCTTCGTTGGGGGAGACGGATTCGGTCATGGGGCCGGAACGCGACAGGGTCAGGGTCACGCAGGGAAGGATCATCGATGCGGAGGATATCCGCCGATGAGGCCGTTGACCTCAGTGCTGCGTGCTGTCGATCGTCGGCAGGGCTGCTGCAGCCTGCGGTCCGCGCTGCGGCAGCAGGGTGTGGCGATCGACGAAGTCTGAATTCGTGGCGATCTTCGGCATGCCCGCCTGCTGGTGTCTTGGGGGGACCGGTTGCTGGGTGATGGGCCGGGTGCTGGCACCCACACGGGCCTGCACCGTGCCTGGGGCGACCACTCGAGCGGCCGTTGGAGGGGGCATGGCCTTCGCGGTGGCAACGGTCGGCGATCCATTCTTGGGGGTGAGCGCCACCGGAGGAGCCACCGGTGCCGGCTGGGCCCTCTGGCTGGCCTTGTCAGCCAGCGCCTTGCGTTGCTCCTCGGGAAGTGCCAGATAGGCTTCCCAGAGGGACTGACTGTCCCCGCCCACCAGACGGCGGGTCTTTTCGTAGCGCACTCGGGCTGCGTTGCGCTCGGCCGTGCTCATCCCGGCCCATTCCGTCATGCGCGCCTGCAGGCGAATCTGCTGTTCCTTGGGCAAGGTTGGGAATCGACCCGCGATTTCCAGCCACTTCTTCTTGCGCAGGGGATCAATGGTCTGCCACTGGCCTTGCAACGGCTGCAGGCTCAAGCGCTGCGCAGGGGTCAGTTCGGCCCAGGTGGGACCCTGTCCGGGTGGATTGGCGTTGACAGGCGGACTCAGCCAGACCCAACCGGCGAGCACAATCGCCCACATTCCCGACAGTCGGTGGATCCGCCAAGATCTCCTGTGCAACTGCATGCCTCACTCCTGCTCGGCAGCCGGGGGCAGGGGGGTCACGAGGAACTCGCTGAAGCCCGGGTCGGTATAAGCGGCCGGGGGCAACTCGTCACCCAGCAGGGCTGCGTCGATTTCAGCAGTCGCGGAGATCTGCTCCGAAGCGCGCCATTCATCGATGCCGATCAGCCCCGCAACCAGCAACAACAAGGGGATGAGGACGCCCAAGCGCATCCACCAGGCTTCGTCCTGCTCCGGGCGACCGCCGCGCAACGCCATCGCACCCGAGGAGGGGTCGAGCTGGACCATCTCGGCGGTTGGAATCCGGGGGGCAACGGCCGGTTGACGGCGCTTGCCTGCAGCTTGCCGGGCCTGGTCCATGGCCTGGAGTCGGGCGATCCTCAATCGCTCCTCGATGTCGTGACCCACAGCCAAGCTGCCGCCTTGCAGCCTGGCGGCCACACGCAGGCCGAACCTGGCCTCCAGTGCGGCCGCTTCGGCGGACGACAGGTGACGTGGGGTCAATGGCGAGTTCACAGCGAGATTCCCTTGATTTTCAGAGCCTGCGCCAGCGTGTGCACAGCCCGAGAGCAATGTGTCTTGACGCTGCCTTCCGAGCAGCCCATGGCCGCAGCGGTTTCTGCAACATCCATCTCTTCCCAGTAACGCATCAGAAAGGCTTCCCGTTGACGCGTGGGTAGCCTGGAAATTTCCGCCTCGATGGCGCGCAAGATCTGTGCGCGTTCGAACTGCTCCGCGGTGCTTTCGGTCGCGGTCGAGCCGCTCTGGTCCTCCAGCATCTCCAGCAGGTCAAAGTCCGGATCCCCGTCGGGGGACTCGAACTCGGAGAAAAGGTTCATCACGCCCCTGCGCACCTTTTGATGGCGAAACCAGTCCATGGTGGCGTTGGACAGGATGCGCTGGAACAGCATGGGCCATTCGGCCGGCGTCCGATCCCCGTAGCGCTGCGCCAAACGGATCATGGCGTCCTGCACGATGTCCAGCGCAGCGTCCTCATCGCGGACCGCATAGACGGTGCGTTTGAAGGCGCGCTTCTCGACGGCTTGAAGGAAGTCGGAGAGGTCTTGTTCTGCGGACAAAGGGGGTGGGCAGCGCGGGGCTGCGGCGACACAAAGGCAGCCGGAATTATGTCATCGGGGTGTCGGCCTCCCACCACAGGCGCTGCCATGAGAGGAAACCCGCGCAGACAGTGCAATAATCCCATTCCCGCACACCGTGCGGGTCATGGTCAGTTTCGGACACCCGACCCCGGGTGCCTTCGTTTTTGACCGCGCAGGCCCCGATTCCGCCCCACAAGGGCGAGTCGGCTTGCCCCGTTCGGGTGAGCTGACGTGAGAAGGGGCACCGTTCGATTTTCGTCAGAGAAAACCCGAAAGGTTCACCATGGACATGTCTGCCGCGGAACACAAGCGCGCCGCTTCGGCGCAAGCCTCCCGCGATTGCTCCCCCGCTGCCGAGCTCAATGGCTCGGAAATTCTGATCCGCTGCCTGCAGGCGGAGAACGTCGAGTTCGTCTGGGGCTATCCCGGCGGCTCGGTGCTCTACATTTACGACGCGCTCTACAAGCAGGAATCGATCCAGCATGTGCTCGTGCGCCATGAGCAGGCTGCAGTGCATGCCGCCGACGGCTACTCGCGTGCGACCGGCAACGTCGGTGTGGCCCTGGTGACTTCCGGTCCCGGCGTGACCAATGCGGTCACCGGCATCGCGACCGCGTACATGGATTCGATCCCGATGGTGATCATCACCGGGCAGGTGCCGACGGCCGCGATCGGCCTGGACGCCTTCCAGGAATGCGACACCGTTGGCATCACCCGCCCGGTGGTCAAGCACAACTTCCTGGTCAAGGACGTGCGCGATCTGGCGCTGACGATCAAGAAGGCCTTCCACATTGCCCGCACCGGCCGTCCCGGGCCGGTGGTGGTGGACATTCCGAAGGATGTGTCGCTCAACACGACGAGCTTCGCCTACCCGGAAACGATCGAGATGCGGTCGTACAACCCGGTGCGCAAGGGTCACGGTGGCCAGATCCGCAAGGCCGTCCAGTTGCTTCTGCAGGCCAAACGTCCCTACATCTACACCGGTGGCGGTGTGATCCTGGGCAACGCGTCGGCCGAACTGCGCGAACTCTGCGACCTGCTGGGCTACCCGGTCACCCACACCCTGATGGGCCTGGGAGCGGTGCCGGCCACCGACCCGAAGTTCCTGGGCATGCTGGGCATGCACGGCACCTACGAAGCCAACATGACGATGCAGAGTTGCGACGTCCTGCTGGCGGTGGGGGCTCGTTTTGATGACCGCGTGATCGGCAACCCGAAGCACTTCGCCTCGGTCGAACGCAAGATCATCCATGTGGACATCGATCCCTCCTCGATTTCCAAGCGGGTGAAGGTCGATATACCCATCGTGGGTGACGTCAAGGAGGTGCTGCAGGAGTTGATCGTCCAGATCCGCGAGTCGCAGCAGCGCGCCGACAGCACCTCGATCAACGCCTGGTGGGGCCAGATCAACGAGTGGCGCAAACGCGAGTGCCTGAGCTACAAGCGCTCGGACGAGGTCATCAAGCCGCAGCATGTGGTTGAGACCCTGTGGGAGCTGACGCGCGGCACCGATTGCTATGTCACCTCGGACGTCGGTCAGCACCAGATGTGGGCGGCGCAGTACTACCGCTTCGCCGAACCGCGCCGCTGGATCAACTCCGGTGGCCTGGGCACGATGGGTGTGGGTCTGCCCTACGCGATGGGCATCAAACTGGCCAAACCCGAGTCGGATGTGTTCTGCATCACCGGCGAAGGCTCGATCCAGATGTGCATCCAGGAGCTGTCCACCTGTCAGCAGTACAACACGCCGGTGAAGGTCATCAGCCTGAACAACCGCTACCTGGGCATGGTGCGTCAGTGGCAGGAACTGATCTATGAAGGCCGCTATGCGCACAGCTACATGGATGCGCTGCCGGACTTTGTGAAGCTGGCAGAGGCCTATGGCCATGTGGGCATCAAGATCGAGAAGCCTTCCGAGGTTGAGCCGGCCCTGAAGGAAATGATCCGCCTGAAGGACCGCACCGTCTTCCTCGACGTGCGCACCGACCCGACCGAAAACGTCTGGCCGATGGTGCAGGCCGGCAAGGGCATCACCGAGATGCTGCTGGGTTCCGAGGACTTGTGAAGTGGATTTGCGGCGGCAAGGCGCGGCGGATCACCGTCCGCGGCGCAGGCAGCCGTCGCCTCCACGACACGAGCCTGGATTGATCCTGCTCGAATCCTCAATCACTGACCTGTTGACGGCGATGTGCAAAGGCCCGGGTTACCGCCCGGGCCCGAGGCCATCGCCCGGAGACGAACCATGAAACACATCATTGCGCTGCTGCTCGAAAACGAGGCCGGCGCCCTGTCGCGTGTCGTTGCGCTGTTTTCAGCCCGCGGCTACAACATCGAAAGCCTGACGGTGGCGCCGACGGAAGATCCGTCACTGTCGCGCATGACCATCGTCACCTCCGGTTCGGACGAGGTGATCGAGCAGATCACCAAGCACCTGAATCGACTGATCGAAGTGGTGAAGGTGGTGGACCTCACCGAGGGCAATTTCACCGCTCGCGAATTGATGCTCATCAAGCTGCGCGCCGTAGGCAAAGAGCGCGAGGAGATGATGCGCATGGCCGAAATCTTCCGCGGCCACATCATTGACGTGACCGACAAGACCTACACGATCGAGCTGACGGGCGATTCGTCCAAACTCGATGCCTTCATCGAGGCGGTGGACCGCACCGCCATTCTGGAAACCGTGCGCACCGGCACCAGCGGGATCGGTCGCGGCGAGCGCATCCTGAGAGTTTGATCCACCCCCGAAGCGCCTTCGGCGCCTCCCCCTCCAGGGGGCGCCGCCAGCGGCCCGGCATAGCCGGTTCCGCGGCGGCTGCTTGAACGGGCGACTTGCCGCCCGCCCCGCAACCCCGCAAGATATTTGGAGAATCCCATGAAGGTCTACTACGACAAGGACGCCGATCTCAGCCTGATCAAGGGCAAGAACGTCACCATCATCGGCTACGGCTCGCAGGGCCACGCTCACGCGCAGAACCTGAACGACTCCGGCGTGAAAGTCACCGTTGGCCTGCGCAAGGGTGGCGCCTCCTGGGCCAAGGCCGAAAAGGCCGGCCTGAAGGTGGCCGAGATTGCCGATGCGGTCAAGAGCGCCGACGTGGTCATGATCCTGCTGCCCGACGAGCAGATTGCTTCGGTCTACAACTCCGACGTGGCCCCGAACATGAAGGAAGGTGCTTCGCTGGCCTTCGCGCACGGCTTCAACGTGCACTACGGCCAGGTCGTGCCGCGCGATGACATCGACGTGTGGATGGTCGCGCCGAAGGCCCCGGGCCACACCGTGCGCAACACCTACACCCAGGGCGGCGGCGTGCCGCACCTGATCGCCGTGCACCAGGACAAGTCGGGCAAGGCGCGTGACCTGGCCCTGAGCTACGCCACCGCCAACGGCGGCGGCAAGGCCGGCATCATCGAGACCAACTTCCGCGAAGAGACCGAAACCGACCTGTTCGGCGAGCAGGCCGTGCTCTGCGGCGGTACCGTCGAACTGATCAAGGCGGGCTTCGAGACGCTGGTGGAAGCCGGCTATGCACCCGAGATGGCCTACTTCGAGTGCCTGCACGAGCTCAAGCTCATCGTGGACCTGATCTACGAAGGCGGCATCGCCAACATGAACTACTCGATCTCCAACAACGCCGAGTACGGTGAGTACGTCACCGGCCCGCGCGTGGTGACCGAGGACACCAAGAACGCGATGCGCCAGTGCCTGAAGGACATCCAGACTGGCGAATACGCCAAGTCCTTCATCCTCGAGAACAAGGCCGGCGCTCCGACGCTGCTGAGCCGCCGCCGCCTGACCGCCGACCACCAGATCGAGGTCGTGGGCGAGAAGCTGCGCGCCATGATGCCCTGGATCAAGGCCAACAAGCTGGTCGACAAGAGCCGCAACTGATCGTCGCAACGGCACCCAACGGGTGCCGTCCTGCGCCGGGCCGCCCATCGGGCGGCCCTTTTCGTTCAGGGTGCTGGGTTATCCTCTCGTCATGACATCTGAACCCGTGAGCGACGTCGTTGAAGTGGACGTTGACGACGACATCGCCGAGCCGCCGCGCCCGCGCCGCAAGGGCATCTACATCCTGCCGAACCTGTTCACGCTGGGCGCTCTGTTCGGAGGTTTCTACGCCATCGTGATGGCGATGAACGGTCGCTTCGAGAATGCCTGCATCGGCATCTTCTGCGCCGCCGTGCTCGACAGTCTGGATGGACGTGTCGCTCGCATGACCAACACCCAGAGCGCGTTTGGCGAGCAGATGGACAGTCTCGCCGACATGGTGAGCTTTGGCGCAGCACCGGCGCTGATCGTCTATGAGTGGGCCCTCAAGGGATTGGGCAAGGCCGGCTGGATCGCGGCGTTCGTCTACTGCGCCTGTGCGGCGCTGCGCTTGGCGCGGTTCAACACCAACATCGGCATCGTCGACAAACGCTACTTCCAGGGATTGCCGAGCCCAGCGGCGGCAGCGGTGCTGATCGGCTTCATCTGGGTGATGGACGATGCAGGTTTTCGCAACGTCTCGACCCTCGACTGGCTGTCCTGGACTGCCTTCGGCTTCACTCTCTACGCTGGCCTGACGATGGTCACCAACGTCCCGTTCTACAGCTTCAAGGACGTGAGTCTCAAGCGCAGCGTGCCCTTCATCGTGATCGTGGCCATCGCACTGGGCATCGCGCTGATCAACGTGCATCCGCCGATGGTGCTGTTCGGTCTGTTCATGGTGTACGGACTGTCGGGGTATGTGGTCTACGGCTTGCGCAAGTCCCGCGGCAAACCTGTGAGTGTGATTGCCACCTCCACCGATGAGCCGGACGAAGCGGGGTTGCACCGCTGAGGCCCCGGTGAAGTCCCCAGGGTTTCGATTCAGTGCGCCCTCACCGGCTCTTAGGCCGTGCTATAGTTTTTGACATGGTGATCCGATCCTTCCCCCTTCTGCTATCCCTGCCAGGAGTGCTGCGGGCGCGTTGATCGATCACACCTGTACATTTGTACTTCCCCAGATCACGGCCCGCTTCGCGCAACGCAGCGGGCCGTTTGATTTTCTGGTGCGGCGTTGCCTCCAACCCCTGAAAGAGCCGCCATGAGCGACAAGCTGATCATTTTCGATACCACCCTCCGGGACGGCGAACAATCCCCTGGCGCTTCGATGACCCGTGAGGAGAAGCTGCGCATCGCCCGCCAGCTGGAGCGGCTGAAGGTGGATGTGATCGAGGCTGGTTTTGCCGCTTCGTCCAACGGTGACTTTGAAGCGGTCAAGTCGATCGCGGACACCATCAAGGAATCCACCGTCTGTTCGCTGGCCCGCGCCAACGACCGCGACATCGCCCGCGCGGCGGAGGCACTCAAGGGCGCCCGCTCTGCCCGCATCCACACCTTCATTGCCACCAGCGAACTCCACATGGAGAAGAAGCTGCGCATGACGCGTGAGCAGGTGCTGGAGCAGGCCCGCCTGGCGGTGCGTTTTGCGCGCAACCTTTGCGACAACATCGAGTTCTCGCCCGAAGACGGGTATCGCTCCGATCCTGACTTCCTCTGCCGCGTGCTGGAGGCAGTGATCGAGGAGGGGGCGACCACGCTGAACATTCCCGACACCGTCGGCTACGCCATCCCGGAGCTCTACGGCAACTTCATTCGCAGTCTGCGCGAGCGTGTGCCGAATTCGGACAAGGCGATCTGGTCGGTGCACTGCCACAACGACCTCGGCATGGCCGTGGCCAACTCGCTGGCCGGTGTCAAGCTCGGCGGGGCCCGTCAGGTGGAATGCACGATCAACGGCCTCGGTGAGCGTGCGGGCAACTGTTCGCTGGAAGAGGTGGTGATGGCGGTGAAGACCCGCCGCGACTACTTCGGCCTGGAAGTGGGCATCGACGCCTCCCAGATCGTGCCCGCCTCCCGCATGGTGGCTCAGACCACCGGCTTCGTGGTGCAGCCGAACAAGGCGGTGGTGGGCGCCAATGCCTTTGCGCACGCCTCCGGCATTCACCAGGACGGTGTGCTCAAGGCCCGCGACACCTACGAAATCATGCGTGCGGAGGACGTGGGCTGGAGCGCCAACAAGATCGTGCTGGGCAAGCTCTCCGGCCGCAATGCCTTCAAGCAGCGTTTGCAGGACCTGGGTGTCGCACTGGAGTCGGAGGCCGAGGTGAATGCGGCCTTCGTGCGCTTCAAGGACCTGGCCGACCGCAAGAGCGAAATCTTCGATGAGGACATCATCGCCCTGGTGGCCGACGAAAGCGTAACCCAGGAGCAGGAGCACTACCGCCTGCTGGCGTTGTCCCAGTCGTCCGAAACCGGCGAGCGACCGCATGCCGCGGTCACCTTCAGTGCAGGTCATGAGGAGTTTCGCGCCGAAGCTGACGGCAATGGCCCGGTGGATGCCAGTCTCAAGGCCATCGAATCCCGGTTGCAGACCGGTGCGGAGCTGCTGCTGTACTCTGTCAATGCCATCACCTCGGGCAGCACCGAGTCGCAGGGCGAAGTCACCGTTCGATTGCAGCTCGGCGGTCGGGTGGTCAACGGCGTGGGTGCTGACCCGGACATCGTGGTCGCGTCGGCCAAGGCCTACCTTGCAGCCTTGAACAAACTGCACAGCAAGGCCGAACGCGTGGCCGCTCAAGGCTGAGGTCGTTTGCAGGTTTTTCAGGTTTCCGGCAGTGATTCCGAGAAAACCGGCTGAAAATTGAAAATCATCGCCAAATCAAGAGGTTGCGTGACCCTCTTGATTCCCCTAGACTGATTTTCGGTTTCAGTTGGTTTCTTCTCTACTGCCGTGCCTGACTTCACCCCCCGCTGGTCCCGCCAGCTGATCGTCCTGTTGTCCTTATGCCTGGGCCCGATGGCCGCGGCACAGGCTGCCGAATCGCGCGCGTCTGCCGCAGCGCGGTCGAAGAGTCGCGTGATGGTGCCCGCCAAGGCCGTGAACAAGGTCAAAGCCACCGTGCGCCGCAGCCGACCAGCCGTGCTTGCGGCTGCGCCCCTGTCGATGGGGGCCCTGGCGGGTTTGCATGGCACACGCGATGCGCTGGCGCTCAAGTCCAGCGTGGCCTATGTGATGGACCAGGACACCTCGGAGGTGCTGCTGGCCAAGAACAGCGAGGCGGTCCTGCCGATTGCATCGCTCACCAAGCTGATGACTGCGGTGGTCACCCTCGACAGCGGTGCGTCGCTGGACGAAGAACTGGAGATCAGCGAAGCCGACATCGACACCGAGAAGGGCAGCCGCTCGCGCCTGTCGGTCGGTACCCGGCTTACCCGCCGAGAGATGCTGCACTTGGCCTTGATGGCCTCGGAGAACCGGGCCGCGAACGCGCTGGGGCGCCACCACCCCGGCGGGTTGGCTGCCTTTGTTCTGGCGATGAATCAGAAGGCCCGCTCGATCGGCATGGCCGACTCCCGCTATGTCGAGCCCACCGGGCTGTCCAGCAACAACCAGTCCACCGCCCCCGATCTGGCCCGGCTGGTCAAGGCGGCCTACGACTATCCGCTGATCCGGGAGCTGTCGACGTCTCCGGAACATGCTGTCGAAGTGCGCAACCGCACCCTGCAGTTCCACAACACCAACGGGCTGGTGCGCAATCCGTCCTGGGACATCGGCCTGCAGAAAACCGGCTACATCGCCGAAGCCGGGCGCTGCCTGGTGATGCAGGCCCAACTGGCCGGACGCAAGCTGATCCTGGTGTTTCTGGACTCTGCGGGAAAGTACTCCCGCATCGGAGATGCCGAGCGGGTGCGGCATTGGGTCGAGGCGGGCTCTGCCACCGGCGGGGTGAACCAGATGACCGGCGGCCGGCGCTGACCCGCTGTACCGTCGGCGGGTGACGGCCCGCCGACTCAGGCGGGGCGGTAGCCGAGCGACAGCGAAATCTGACGGGCGGTGTCCTTCAGGCGTTCGCTCCAACCTTCCTCCAGTCGGTCGGCCGGCGCCGAAATCGACAACCCGGCCACCAGGCGCTCCTGGTCGTCGAAGATGCCGGCGGCCATGCAGCGCACGCCCAGTTCCAGCTCCTCGTTGTCGCGGGCCAGTTCCATCTGGCGCACCCGAGACAGCTCCCGCTCCAGCACCGGCAACTCGGTGATGCTGTTGCGGGTGTGCCCGGTCAGCCCGGTGCGTGTGGCATAGGCGCGCACACGCTGCGGGTCATCGTGGGCGAGGAAGAGTTTGCCGACCGAGGTGAGGTGCAGCGGCGCGCGACCGCCCACGGCCCGGACCACCTGCATGCCGGAGCGTTCCGAATAGGTGCGCTCGATGTAGACGATTTCGTCGCCCTGCCTCACCGACAGGTTCACCGGCTGGTGGGTGAGCTTGTGCAGATCGCGCATGGGATTCAGCGCTGCGTCGCGCACGTCCAGGCGGGCCTTCACCAAGTTCCCCAGCTCCAGCAGACGCATGCCCAGGCGGTAGCTGCCTGCCTCAGGCCGATCGACGTACCGGCCCAGTGCCAGGTCGTTGAGAATGCGGTGCGCCGTCGAAGGGTGCAGCCCGGTCTGTTCGCTGATGTCCTTCAGCGCCACCGGATCCGGATGGGCGGCCAGCACGTCCAGCAGCATGAACATGCGTTCCAGCACCTGGATGGCTGGCGTAGAGGGGGCCTTGGAGGTCATGGTCGGCAGGTCGATTCAGAGAGGGCGATTTTGCATGGCGAAAAGGTTGTCGTCAGCATCTCAGTTCAAACCCGAGGGAGAGCCTGAGTCAACTTCCCGGCTGGCGGGGGTGAGCGCCGCGGTGAGGGGGCATTGCCGGCGCGTTGCATGGGTGGGCCTGCTGGCGGTGTCGATCGGGCCTGCCGGGGCGCGACCCGATGCGGTCGAGGCAACGTCAGCAACTGCGGCGTCGGCCGCAGCGGTCGCAATCCCCGCAATCCCCGCAATCCCCGCGATCTCCGCAACTCCTGCAACTGCGGCTTCCCGGGCGGTGCAGCTGCCCTGGCGCTGGCAGCAGGTGCCCAGAGTGCAAGGGCGCGTGACGGCACGTGACTTGGGGCTGGTGATCAACCTCGACGATCCCTATTCGGTGGAGGTGGGTGAGCTCTATGCCCGCGAGCGGGGCATCCCTGCGCAGCGGGTGCTGCGGGTGCGTCTGCCGCGCCAGCCAAACCTGTCGGAGACCGAGCTGCGCCAGCTTCGGCAGGAAGTGGACCGGTTCTTTGATGACACGGTGCAGGCCCTGGCCCTGGCCTGGGTGGAGCCCTGGGCCGTGGGGTGCCAGTCGATCACCGCTGCGCTGTCGTTGGGGCTGGAGCCCGAGCTGTGCCGGGACACCTGCGCCCGGCTGGGTGTCTCCGCGTACTTCAATTCCGGCAGCAGCAGGCCGTTGCGCGATCACGGCATGCGCCCGAGCATGTTGCTGGCCGCCGGGGACACCGCCTCTGCCCGCCGACTGCTGGAGAGGGGGCGTGCGGCAGACGGCCAACTCGGTCGCCGTGGTGCCTTGCCCGTGCATGCCTACTACATGCTCACCGACGACCGCACCCGCAGCGTGCGCTGGCGCGATTTTCCGCCGCCTGGGATGCTGCGTCCGCTGGCGGTGCAGACCCATGTGCAGCCCGGCGCGCTGCCGGCGTCGGTCGATGAACCGATCCTGCTGCTGCACACCGGTGTGCCCCAGTTCAGCGGGGCAGAACAGCTGACCTGGGCGCCGGGAGCCCTGGCCGATCACCTCACGTCGTTTGGCGGACAGCTCACTGGTCGGTCGGGTCAGACCTCTGCACTGGCCTGGATCGACGCTGGCGCCACCGCCAGTTACGGCACGGTGAGCGAGCCCTGCAACCACGTGCAGAAGTTTCCGCACCCACAGTTACTGTTGCTGCACTACCTGCAGGGGGCCTCGGCCATCGAGGCCTACTGGAAAAGCGTGCGTTGGCCGCAACAGGGGCTGTTCATCGGGGATCCCCTGGCGGCCCCCTTTGCCCGCCACGAAATTCCATGATGTGGAACGATCGGGGTGACGAATGTCCATCCGTGCGAAAAGATGACAGTTCCTTGAAAGGCGCAGGGTGCTAAATTCCCGCTCCTGACTCAGTTGGTCCTTCCCGTCCCTTCACTGGCAACAGTTGTCGCGGGTCGCAATCCGCCAAACGGTCAAGCCGTGTCGCGGAAGGTTGTTCAACCCATCGGAGCCCTGGATACCGGGGCGCAAGGTGAGCGAAAGATGATGCAGCAATACAGGTCGAACTCGCACCTCTTCGGCGGCAATGCGCCGTATGTCGAAGAGATGTATGAGGCCTACCTCGACAATCCCGGCTCCGTGCCGGACAACTGGCGCGACTACTTCGACGCGCTGCAACACGTGCCCGCCGTCGATGGGACCGACAACCGTGATGTGGCGCACGCTCCGGTGATCGAGTCCTTCGCGCAGCGCGCCAAGGCCAACGCCTTCGCTTCCAAGGCCAGCGCGGCCGATCTGGCGGTGGCCCGCAAGCAGGTTCATGTCCAGTCGCTGATCGCGGCCTACCGCAACGTCGGTGCCCGCTGGGCCGACCTCGATCCCCTCAAGCGCACCGAGCGCCCCAAGATCCCCGAACTCGAGCCGGCGTTCTACGACCTGACCGAGTCCGACATGGACATCTCCTTCTCGGCGGCCAACAGCTACTTCAGCAAGGCCGAGAACATGACCCTGCGGGAAATCCTGCAGGCACTGCGCGAGACCTACTGCCACACCATCGGTGCCGAGTTCATGCACATCACCGACCAGACGCAGAAGCGCTGGTGGCAGCAGAAGCTCGAGAGCATCCGGTCCAAGCCCAGCTTCTCCCCCGAGAAGAAGAAGAGCATCCTGGAGCGCCTGACCGCGGCCGAAGGCCTGGAGCGTTTCCTCCACACCAAGTACGTCGGCCAGAAGCGCTTCTCGCTCGAAGGTGGCGAAAGTTTCATTGCTGCGATGGACGAAGTCGTCCAGCGTGCCGGTGAGCAGGGCGTGCAGGAAATCGTCATCGGCATGGCCCACCGCGGCCGCCTGAACGTGCTGGTCAACACCCTGGGCAAGATGCCTGCGGACCTGTTCGCCGAGTTCGACCACACCGCGCCGGAAGACCTGCCCGCTGGTGACGTCAAGTACCACCAGGGCTTCAGCTCCGACATCGCCACCGCCGGTGGCCCGGTGCACCTGTCGCTGGCCTTCAACCCTTCGCACCTGGAAATCGTCAACCCGGTGGTCGAAGGTTCGGTGCGTGCCCGCATGGATCGCCGTGGCGACACCAAGGGCCTGCAGGTGCTGCCGGTGCTGGTGCACGGCGACTCGGCCTTCGGCGGCCAGGGCGTGAACCAGGAAACCCTGATGCTGTCGGAGACCCGCGGGTACTCCACCGGCGGCACGGTGCACCTGATCATCAACAACCAGATCGGCTTCACCACCAGCGACCCGCGTGACCTGCGCTCCACGCTGTACTGCACCGACATCGTCAAGATGATCGAGTCGCCGGTGCTGCACGTGAACGGCGACGATCCGGAGGCTGTGGTGCTGGCCACCCAGCTGGCGCTGGAGTTCCGCCTGACCTTCCAGAAGGATGTCGTGGTGGACATCATCTGCTTCCGCAAGCTGGGCCACAACGAGCAGGACACGCCCGCGCTGACCCAGCCGCTGATGTACAAGAAGATCAGCGCACACCCCGGCACCCGTCGGCTCTACGCCGATCGCCTGTCCGCTCAGGGCATGGGCGAGACGCTGGGTGACGACATGGTCAAGGCCTTCCGTGCCGCCATGGACGCCGGCCGCCACACCGTCGATCCGGTGCTGAGCAACTTCAAGAGCAAGTTTGCGGTCGACTGGCTGCCCTTCCTGGGCAAGAAGTGGACCGATTCGGCCGACACGGCCATTCCGCTGGCCGAATGGAAGCGCCTGGCCGAGCGCATGACCACGATCCCCGCCAGCGTCAATCCGCACCCGCTGGTCAAGAAGGTCTACGACGACCGCGCTGCCATGGGCCGCGGCGACGTGAACATCGACTGGGGCATGGGCGAACACATGGCCTTCGCCACGCTGGCGGCCGCCGGTTACCCGGTGCGCCTGTCCGGCGAGGACTGCGGTCGCGGCACCTTCACCCACCGCCATGCCGTCATCCATGACCAGAAGCGCGAGAAGTGGGACGAAGGCACCTACATCCCGCTGCAGCACGTGGCCGACAACCAGGCGCAGTTCACCGTCATCGACTCCATCCTGTCCGAAGAAGCGGTGCTGGGCTTCGAATACGGCTACGCCTCGGCCGAGCCGAACACGCTGACGATCTGGGAAGCCCAGTTCGGCGACTTCGCCAACGGCGCGCAGGTCGTCATCGACCAGTTCATCGCCTCCGGCGAGGTGAAGTGGGGCCGCGTCAACGGCCTGACGCTGATGCTGCCGCACGGCTACGAAGGCCAGGGCCCCGAGCACAGCTCGGCCCGCCTGGAGCGCTTCATGCAGCTGGCAGCCGACACCAACATGCAGATCGTGCAGCCGACCTCGGCCAGCCAGATTTTCCATGTGCTGCGCCGCCAGATGGTGCGCCCGCTGCGCAAGCCGCTGGTGATCTTCACGCCCAAGTCCCTGCTGCGCAACAAGGACGCCACCTCGCCGCTGACGGACTTCACCCGCGGCAGCTTCCACACCGTGATCGGCGAGCAGAACGAGGCCATCGACGCGCCCAAGGTCAAGCGCGTGATCGCCTGCTCGGGCAAGGTCTACTACGACCTGGTCAAGAAGCGCGAGGAGAAGAAGTCCAACGACGTGGCCGTGATCCGCGTCGAGCAGCTCTATCCCTTCCCGCACAAGGCCTTCGCTGCCGAGTTGAAGAAGTACCCCAACGCCACCGAGATCGTCTGGTGCCAGGATGAGCCGCAGAACCAGGGCTCCTGGTTCTTCGTGCAGCACTACATCCACGAGAACATGACCGAAGGTCAGAAGCTCGGTTACGCCGGTCGCCCGGCCTCTGCCTCGCCGGCGGTGGGCTATGCGCACCTGCACCAGGAGCAGCAGAAGGCGCTGCTGGACCAGGCCTACGGCAAGCTCAAGGGTTTTGTCCTGAGCAAGTGATGTGCCCAGGCCGGGCCGGCGCTCGCTGCGCGCCGTCGGCCCGGCATCCGTGCGGCCGTCCGGGACCAACCCCGCGGGCGGCCGCTATGCGCGGCGCGTCGCTCAACCGACGCACAGAACAGACAAGAGAAGCAACATGGCTATCGTAGAAGTCAAAGTCCCCCAGCTGTCCGAATCGGTCGCCGAAGCGACCCTGCTGCAGTGGAAGAAGAAGCCCGGCGAAGCCGTGGCGATCGATGAGATCCTCATCGAGATCGAGACCGACAAGGTCGTCCTCGAGGTCCCCGCGCCGGCTGCCGGCGTGATGGCGGCCCATGTGGTGGCCGATGGCGGCACCGTGGTCAGCGACCAGGTGATCGCCCAGATCGACACCGAAGGCCAGGCCGGCGCTGCTGCTCCGGCGGCGGCCCCCGCAGCAGCTGCCGCTCCTGCCGCTGCCTCCGCCCCGGCCGCCACCGGCGGCTCCAAGGGCGATGTGGCCATGCCCGCTGCTGCCAAGATCCTGGCCGAGAAGGGCCTGCAGGCCAGCGATGTGGCCGGCTCCGGCAAGGACGGCCGCGTCACCAAGGGCGATGCCCTGGCCGCGGGTGCCAAGCCCGCCGCCGCCGTGGCCGCGCCGGTCGCTGCCCCGGTGAACGCCGCGGTCGCCAAGCCGCTGCCTGCCGTGGCGGCTCCGACCGTGCCGAAGCTGAGCGACCGCCCCGAGCAGCGCGTGCCGATGTCGCGCCTGCGCGCCCGCATCGCCGAGCGCCTGGTGCAGTCGCAGTCCACCAACGCCATCCTGACCACCTTCAACGAGGTGAACATGGCCCCGGTGATGGACATGCGCAAGCGCTTCCAGGACAAATTCGAGAAGGAGCACGGCGTCAAGATCGGCTTCATGAGCTTCTTCGTCAAGGCGGCGGTGCACGCCCTGAAGAAGTTCCCGATCCTCAACGCCTCGGTGGACGGCAACGACATCGTCTACCACGGCTTCTTCGACATCGGCATCGCGGTGGGCTCGCCGCGCGGCCTGGTGGTGCCCATCCTGCGCAACGCCGACCAGATGTCCTTTGCCGACATCGAGAAGAAGATCGCCGAATTCGGCCAGAAGGCCAAGGACGGCAAACTGGGCCTGGAAGACCTGTCCGGCGGCACCTTCTCCATCTCCAACGGCGGCACCTTCGGTTCGATGCTCTCGACCCCGATCATCAACCCGCCGCAGTCCGCCATCCTGGGTGTGCACGCCACCAAGGACCGCGCCATGGTCGAGAACGGCCAGGTCGTGGTGCGCCCGATCAACTACCTCGCGATGTCCTACGACCACCGCATCATCGACGGCCGCGAAGCCGTGCTGGGCCTGGTCGCCATGAAGGAAGCGCTGGAAGATCCGGCTCGACTGCTGTTCAACATCTGATCCCGGGCCTGAGCCCGGTCCTCAGATCGCACTGACTAGCGCACTCGAAACGCCCCCGGCCGGGGGCGTTTCTCCAAGATCCCAGGAAACACCATGTCCAAGCAATTCGACGTCGTCGTCATCGGCGGCGGCCCCGGTGGCTACATCGGCGCGATCCGCGCCGCGCAACTCGGCTTCAACGTCGCCTGCATCGACGAGTGGCAGAACGACAAGGGTGGCCCCGCGCCCGGCGGCACCTGCACCAACGTCGGCTGTATTCCCTCCAAGGCGCTGCTGCAGTCGGCCGAGCACTACGAACACGCCGCCAAGCACTTCGGCGAGCACGGCATCTCGCTGGACAACCTGCAGATGGACGTCGCGAAGATGATTGCCCGCAAGGCGGGCGTCGTGAAGCAGAACAACGACGGCATCCTCTACCTGTTCAAGAAGAACAAGGTCAGCTTCTTCCACGGCCGCGGCAGCTTCGCCAAGGCGGTGGAGGGTGGCTACGAGATCACCGTCGCCGGTGCGGCCAATGAGACGCTCGTGGCCAAGCAGGTCATCATCGCCACCGGCTCCAACGCCCGTGCGCTGCCGGGTGTGGCCTTCGACGAAGAAAAGGTGCTGTCCAACGATGGCGCGCTGCGCATCGGTGCCGTGCCCGCCAAGCTGGGCGTGATCGGCTCCGGCGTGATCGGCCTGGAAATGGGCTCGGTGTGGCGCCGCCTGGGTGCGGAAGTCACCGTGCTCGAGGCCATGCCCGCCTTCCTGATGGCCGCCGACGAAGGCGTGGCCAAGGAAGCCCTGAAGGTCTTCACCAAGCAGGGCCTGAAGTTCGAGTTCGGCGTCAAGATCGCCGGCGTGGACGCCAGTGGCGACGGCGTGGTGGTGAGCTACACCGACGCCAAGGGCGGCGAGCAGAAGCTGGCCGTGGACAAGCTGATCGTCTCGATCGGCCGCACCGCCAACACCATCGGCCTGAACCCCGAAGCCGTCGGCCTGAAGCTCGACGAGCGCGGCGCCATCGTCGTCGACGATGAGTGCAAGACCAACCTGCCCGGCGTCTGGGCGGTGGGTGACGTGGTGCGCGGCCCGATGCTGGCGCACAAGGCCGAGGAAGAAGGCGTGGCGGTGGCCGAGCGCATCGCCGGCCAGCACGGCCACGTGGACCTGGCCCTGGTGCCCTACGTGATCTACACCTCGCCCGAGATCGCCTGGGTCGGCCGCACCGAGCAGCAGCTCAAGGCCGACGGCGTGGCCTACAAGGCCGGCCAGTTCCCCTTCCTGGCCAACGGCCGCGCGCGGGCGCTGGGTGACACCACCGGCTTCGTCAAGTTCCTGGCCGACGCCACCACCGACGAGATCCTGGGCGTGCACATCATCGGCCCGTCCGCCAGCGAGCTGGTGGCCGAAGCCTGCGTGGCCATGGCCTTCAAGGCAAGTGCCGAGGACATCGCCCGCATCTGCCACGCGCACCCTTCCCTGAGCGAAAGCACCAAGGAGGCCGCGCTGGCTGTGGACAAGCGCACATTGAATTTCTGATCGTCGGCGTCGACGCTCAGGAACTTCCCCAGGGGCGGCGCGAGTCGCCCCTTTTGTTTCGTATCCTTCGGCAGCGCACTGCCCCAAGAATCCGGCCATGCCCTCCGTCACTGAGCTCTACCACCAGATCCTGGCCGAAAGGGGCTTCACCGCCGACCCGGCGCAGCTGCGCGCCGTCGCCATGCTGCAGCGCTGCCAGGACGAATGGGCCGCCTACAAGGCGCGCCGCGGCAACGCACTGACCAAGGCGCTGATGCGCCCGCCGATCCCGCGGGGTGTCTACATGTTCGGCGGGGTGGGGCGAGGCAAGAGCTTCCTGATGGACTGCTTCTTCCAGGCCGTGCCGCTGCAGCGCAAGACCCGCCTGCACTTCCACGAGTTCATGCGCGAGGTGCACCGGGAACTGCAGGAGCTCAAGGGCGTGGTCAACCCGCTGGATGAACTCGGCAAGCGCATCGCCCGTCGCTACCGCCTCATCTGCTTCGACGAGTTCCACGTGGCGGACGTGACGGACGCGATGATCCTGCACCGATTGCTGGACTCGCTGTTCGCCAACCGCGTCTCGATCGTCACGACGTCCAACTTCCATCCGGACGGGCTGTACCCCAACGGCCTGCACCGCGACCGCATCCTGCCGGCCATCGAGCTGCTCAAGGCCAAGCTGGAGGTCGCCAACGTCGACAACGGCACCGACTACCGCCGCCGCACCCTGGAACAGGTCGAGCTCTACCACTGCCCCCTGGGCGCGCAGGCCGACGCCGCGATGCAGCGCGCCTTCGAGGAGCTGGCCCCGGTGCAGGACGAAGAGCCGCTGATGCGCATCGAGCACCGCGAGATCCGTGCCCGCCGCAAGGCCGGCAGCGTGGTCTGGTTCGACTTCAAGGAGATCTGCGGCGGTCCGCGCTCACAGAACGACTACCTCGAAATCGCCACCCAGTTCGAGACCGTGCTGCTGTCCAACGTTCCGCAGATGCCTCCCAAGCTGGCTTCCGAGGCGCGCCGCTTTACCTGGCTGGTGGACGTGTTCTACGACCGTCGCGTCAAACTCATCGTCTCCGCC
>JADJCH010000015.1 GCA_016703325.1 Burkholderiales bacterium
AGCAGCCTGACCACCGAGCAGATTGACGCCCTCACCACCGAACAGGCAGCGGCGCTGAGGACTTCCCAACTGGCGGCACTGACGACCGCACAGGTTCAGGCCATCGGCACGGACGACCTGGCAGTGCTGGACACCCGCCAGGTGGCCTCGCTGACCACCACCCAGGTGGCCGCCCTGACCACCGCCCAGGTGGATGCGCTGACCACCGAGCAGGCCGCTGCCCTGCGGACCACCCAGCCCCTGGCGCTGAACACCGAGCAGGTGCAGGCCATCGGCACCGACGACATCGCTGCGCTGACCAGCCTGCAACTGGCCAACCTGGGTTCCACCCAGCTGGCCGCGCTGACAACGGCGCAGATCCAGGCCCTGGAAACCGGGGATCTGGCGGCCATCCGCAGCACGATGATCAGTGCGCTGACCACCGAGCAGATCGATGCGCTGACGACTGAGCAGGCAGCGGCGCTCAAGAGCACGCAGCTGGCGGCCCTGACCACCGAGCAGGTGCAGGCCATCGCCACCGACGACCTGCAGGCGCTGAGCACGGCCCAGCTGGGTGGGCTGACCACCCGTCAGGTGGCGGCACTGACCACCGATCAGGTGTCCGCCCTGACGACCGAGCAGGCCGCCGGCCTGCGCAGCAGCCAGCTCAATGCGCTGACCACCGAGCAGGTGCAGGCCATCGGCACCGACGACATCGCCGCGCTGACCACCAGCCAGCTGTCCAACCTGGGCAGCACCCAGCTGGCCGCACTCAACACCGCACAGGTGCAGGCACTGGAGACCGATGACCTGGCGGCCATCAAGTCGAGCACGATCTCGGCACTCACCACCGAGCAGATCGATGCCCTGACCACCGAACAGGCCGCGGCCCTGAAGAGCAGCCAGCTGGCCGGACTGACCACCGAGCAGGTGCAGGCCATCGCCACCGATGACCTGCAGGCCCTGAGCACGGCCCAATTGGCCGGACTGACCACCCGCCAGGTGGCCGTGCTGACCACCGACCAGGTGGCGGCCCTGACCACCGAGCAGGCCGCCGGGCTCAAGACCGCGCAGATCGCGGCGCTGACCACCGACCAGGTGCAGGCGCTGGAGACCGGTGACATCGATGCCCTGACCACCGCCCAGGTGGCGGCCTTCACCACCACCCAGGTGGCGGCGCTGACCACGGCGCAGGTCGATGCCCTCAACACCGCCCAGGCGGCGGCTCTGCGGACCACCCAACTGGCGGCGCTGAACACCGAGCAGGCCCAGGCCATCGGCACGGACGACATTGCTGCGCTCACCAGCGCCCAGCTGGCCGGCATGGGGTCCACCCAGCTGGCGGCGCTGACCACGGCGCAGGTGCAGGCGCTGGAGACGGCCGACGTGGCCGCCATCCGCAGCACGGTGATCGCGGCACTCACCACCGAGCAGGTGGAGGCCTTCACCACCGAGCAGGCCGCAGTACTCAAGAGCACGCAACTGGCGGCCCTGACCACTGAACAGGTGCAGGCCATCGGCACGGACGACATCGCCGCGCTGGGCACGGCCCAGCTGATCGGCCTGACCACCCGGCAGGTGGCGGTGCTGACCACCGCGCAGATCGACGCATTGACCACCGAACAGGCCGCGGCGCTCCGGAGCACGCAGCTGGCGGCCCTGACCACCGAACAGGTGCAGGCCATCGGCACCGACGACATCGCCGCTCTCACCAGCACCCAGCTCGGCCAGATGGGCTCGACCCAACTGGCGGCGCTGACCACCGCCCAGGTGCAGGCGCTGGAGACAGCGGACCTGGCGGCCATCCGCAGCACGGTGATCGGCAGCCTGACCACCGAGCAGATCGACGCCCTGACCACCGAGCAGGCCGCGGCGCTGAAGACGACGCAGCTGGCCGCCCTGACCACCGAGCAGATCCAGGCCATCGGCACGGACGACATCGCGGTGCTGGACAGCCGCCAGGTGGCCTCACTCACCACCGCCCAGGTGGCCGCCTTGACCACCGCGCAGGTGGACGCACTGACCACCGAACAGGCGGCGGCGCTGAAGACCACGCAACTGGCGGCGCTCAACACCGAGCAGGTGCAGGCCATCGGCACGGACGACATCGTCGCGCTGACCAGTGCGCAGCTGGCCGGCATGGGCTCGACCCAGCTGGCGGCGCTGAGCACCGCGCAGGTGCAGGCGCTGGAGACGGACGACCTGGCTGCCATTCGCAGCACGGTGATCAGCGCGCTGACCACCGAGCAGGTGGAGGCCCTGACCACTGAGCAGGCGGCGGCGCTCAAGAGCACGCAGCTGGCGGCCCTGACCACCGAGCAGGTGCAGGCCATCGCCACCGATGACCTGCAGGCCCTGAGCACCACCCAGCTGGGCGGCCTGACCACCCGCCAGGTGGCGGCCCTGACCACCGACCAGGTGGCCGCCCTGACCACCGAGCAGGCGGCCGGACTCAAGACCTCGCAGATCGCCGCGCTGACCACCGATCAGGTGCAGGCGCTGGAGACGGCCGATCTGGAGTCGCTGACCACGGCCCAGGTGGCGGTGTTCACCACCGACCAGGTGGCGGCCCTGACCACCGACCAGATCGTCGCGCTGACCACGGAACAGGCGGCGGCACTGCGCAGCACGCAATTGAACGCCCTGACCACCGAGCAGGTGCAGGCGATCCAGACCGAAGACCTGGTCGCCCTGACCAGCGTGCAGATCGCGGCCTGGGGCAGCACCCAGCTGGAGGCCTTGACCACCGACCAGGTGGCCGCGCTGGAGACGGCGGACCTGCGGGCCATCCACACCAGCACCCTGCAGGCGCTGACCACCGACCAGGTGGCCTCGCTGACCACCGAACAGGTGGAGGCCATGAGTACGGCCCAGGTGGCGGCGCTGACCACCACCCAGCTGCAGGCGGTGCAGACCGATGACGTGCAGGCACTGACCACCAGCCAGGTGGCGGCGCTGACCACCACCCAGGTGGCAGCCCTGACCACCGACCAGATCGTGGCACTGGAGACCGCCGACCTGGTGGCCTTGACCACCACCCAGCTGGAGGCCATCACCACCGAGCAGATCCAGGCGCTGCAGACCGAGGACCTGGTGGCCATCACCACCGCGGACTTCGCGACGCTGAGCACCACGCTGATCGAGGCCTTCACCACCGACCAGATCCAGGCGCTGACCACGGCCCAGATCGTGGCCTTCACCTCGGTTCAGATCCAGGCGCTGACCACCGACCAGATCGTCGCGCTGACCAGCGACCAGGTGGTGGCCCTGCAGACCCAGGACATCGCAGCGATGTCGATGACGCAGATCTCGGCCTTCGAGACCGGTGACATCGCGGTGATGGACGGCGCGCAGCTCGACGCCATGATCGGCGCCACCCCGCTGGTGCTCGACCTCGATGGTGACGGGGTGCGCACCCTGTCGGCCAGCCAGGGCGTGAGCTTCGACGTGGACGCCTCCGGCACGGCCGAGCAGGTGGGCTGGGTCTCGGCCACCGACGGCCTGCTGGTGCGCGACCTGAACGGCGACGGCCAGATCGTCGATGGCACGGAGCTGTTCGGCAGCGGCACCCAGCTGGCCAGCGGCAGCCGCGCCGGCCACGGCTACGCGGCGCTGGCCGACCTGGACAGCAACCAGGACGGCACCATCAGCGCGGCGGACGCGGCCTTCAACGAGCTGAAGGTCTGGGTGGATGCGGACTCCGACGGCGTCAGCGACGGTGGTGAACTGCGCACGCTGGCGGACCTGGGCATCGTGTCGATGGACCTGAACGCTGCGGCCGGCCAGGGCACCGACCAGGGCAACCTGCTGGGCCTGACCTCCAGCTACACCCTGGCCGACGGCAGCAGCCGCGACATGGCCGATGTGTGGTTCGCCAAGCAGACTTCGGCAGAGGCCGGCGCTGCGACAGGCAGCACCGCAGCGGCAACGCCGCAGGTGCAGCTCGGCGAGCTGCTGGCCGAGGCGCCGACCGACCTGCTGGGTGAGATCGCTGGAGAAGACGCCGTTGCAGCAGCTGCAACGGCTGCCCCGACCGCCGCGGCCACGGCAGCGACTGCTGCTGCTGCTGCGGCCGGCGAAGCCGCGGCCGCGGATGCCACCGCGCTGGCACTGGCCCAGCATCAGATCTCCATGGACGATCTGCTGCGGCAGCAGCCCCTGATCTGACGCCAGCCGCGAGGTGAGGGGGCGGCCGATGGGCCGCCCCGACCCGTTGCCCGCCTGCCGGGGTGTTCGCCACCCCGGCAGGCGTGGCCGCGTGAGGGCCCGGCGCAGAACTGGGCCGGGTTGAGGCTGCGAATCCAGCGATTGGCCAAGGCGGCCTGCGGTGAGGATCCAACGATGGAAATCGTCCCGGTCTGCGGGGCGGATCCCGCCGAGGAACCGATTCCGCCATGGCCGCTGCCGCCCTTGCCGAAGCCCCTGTCGCTCAAGCCACCGTCGTTGACCCCGGCCCTCCGGTCGCGCCCGCCGCGCCCGCGGCGACCTTGGCTGCGCCGGCGATCGACCGCAACCTGCTGCTGCGCGCCATCGACCTGCAGCACCAGGGTCAGGTGGGCGAGGCCGAACGGCTGCTGCGGCGCTACCTGGGCGCCTTCCCGGCCGACCCGGCGGCGCTGTATTCGCTGGCGGTGATCCTGCTCAAGCAGCCGGACGTGCCCGCGGCCATGGCGCTGCTGGACGCGGCGGTGCAGGCGGCGGGCCATTTTGCGCCCCTGTGGTTTGCCCACGGCACCGCCCTGCAGGGGCTGGGCCGCCGCGAGGAGGCGCTGGCCAGCTACGACCGCGCGCTGGCGCTGCAGCCCGACTACAGCGAGGTGCTGATCAACAGCGGTGTGCTGCTGCGCGACCTGCACCGCCACGGGCTGGCACTGGAGCGCTTCAACCGGGTGCTGATCACCCAGCCCAACCACCAGACCGCGCTGGCCAACTGCGCGGTGCTGCTCACCGAGTTCAAGCGCAGCGAGGACGCCCAGCGCATGCTGGAGCGCCTGCTCACGCTCAACCCCGGCTACGACTACGGCGTGGGCCTGCTGGCCTACGAGCGGCTGCATGTGTGCGACTGGCACGATGCGGATGCACTCAAGCAGCGCGTGCTCGACGGCCTGCGCGCCGGCCAGCGCAGCTGCAAATCGCTGGGGCTGATGGCCCTGAGCGATTCGGCCGAGGACCACCAGCGCTGCGCCCGGCTGTTCTCCGCCCAGCGTTACCCCAAGTCGGCCGAGCCGCTGTGGCGCGGTGAGGTGTACCGGCACGAGCGCATCCGCCTGGCCTATGTGTCGCCGGACCTGCGCGAGCACCCGGTGGGTCACCTGATGGCCGGCATCTTCGAGCGCCACGACCGCAGCCGCTTCGAGACCCTCGCGATTTCCATCGGCAGCGACGACGGCAGCCTGCTGCGCGCACGCATCCAGGGCGCCTTCGAGCACTTCATCGACGCCCGCACGATGGGCAGCCGGCAGATCGCCCAGCGCATGCGCGAGCTGGAGGTGGACATCGCGGTGGACCTGGCCGGCTTCACCTCCGACTCGCGCAGCGAGATCTTTGCCCAGCGACCCGCACCGGTGCAGGTCAACTACCTCGGCTACCCCGGCACGCTGGGCACCGACTACATGGACTACATCCTGGCCGACCGGCATGTGATCCCGCCGGAGCACCACCGCTTCTACGACGAGCGGGTGGTTTACCTGCCGGACGCCTACCTGCCGCCGGCCTCCGGGCTCACCCTCGCCGAGCGCACCCCCAGCCGGGCCGAGTGCGGCCTGCCCGAAGACGGCGTGGTGTTCTGCAGCTTCAACCACGACTACAAGATCTCCCCGCACATGTTTGCGGTGTGGATGCGGCTGCTGGCCCAGGTGCCGGGCAGTGTGCTGTGGCTGATGTCGCGCAGCGAGCTGTCCCAGCGCCACCTGCGCGAGGAGGCGCAGCGCGCCGGCATTGCGCCGCAGCGCCTGGTGTTTGCCCAGCGGGTGCCGCGGGTGGAGGACCACCTGGCCCGCTACCGACAGGCCGACCTGTTCCTGGACACGCACCCCTACAACGCCCACACCACCGCAGCGGACGCCCTGCTGGCCGGCCTGCCGGTGGTGACCTACCGCGGCCAGTCCTTCCCGGCACGGGTGGCCTCCAGCCTGCTGAATGCGGCCGGACTGCCGGAGCTGGTGACCGACAGCGCCGAGGCCTATGAGGCCCTGGCCCTGGCCCTGGCAAGGAATCCGCAGCGCCGTGCCGACCTGCGCCAGCGTCTGGCCGGGCTGCAGCAGCAGCGCAGCGCCCTGTTCGACACCGACGGCTTTGTGCGCGACCTGGAGTCCAGCTACATCGCCATGGTGCGTGCCGCCCGATTGGGCGGAGCCCGTGACGCACTGGCCCCCTGAACGCAGCGCCCGGAGCCCCGCGCCCCTCGCTGACTGCTGACTGCTGACTGCTGATCGCAGATCGTCAACCTGTCCACTTCAAACGCCATGCGCAACGCCACCGACATCGCCGCCCTGCAGGCCCGCCACGGGCTGAGCTACCACATCCCATTCTGCGAGCAGGCCGACTCCCTGGTGGGTCTGCGTGGCAAGAAGGTGCTGGAAGTCGGCGGCAGCCTGCCGGCGTCGCTGGTGCTGGACACCTACGGTGCCGAACAGTGGGTGGCGGTGGAGGAGGCCGACTACTGGACCGAGACACTCAGCACCGGCCATGTGCAGGGCACCCCGCCGGCCCAGGGTGGGCCGCGCCACCGCCTGGCCGAGGCCAGCGCTGCCACGCTGCAGCCGCACCAGGTGCTGTTCGGCCGCATCGAGGACCTGCCGGCGTCGCTGCACGGGCACTTCGACCTGGTGTTCTCCATCGCTGCCTTCGAGCACATCGCCCAGCTGCCGGAGGCGCTGGAGCGCATGCGCGACGCGCTGCGCCCGGGTGGGCGGCTGTTCACGCTGTTTTCGCCGCTGTGGTCCTCCGCCTTCGGCCACCACCTGCCGGAGATCGAGGACGCCAAGGGCCAGCGCTACAACTTCACCCACTCGCCCATCCCGCCCTGGGGGCACCTGACGATGCGGCCGATGGAGTTGTTCGACCACCTGCTGGCCAGCGGCTGCGATGCGGCCACCGCGCGGCGCATCGTCTACTTCGTGCACCAGTCGCCGCACATCAGCCGGCACTTCCTGGACGACTACCGCGAGATCGTGCAGCGCTGCAGCCTGCGCCCGCTGCTCATCCATCCGGTGTTCGAGCAGCCGGTACCACCCCACCTGCTGGCGCAGCTGCAGGCCCGCTGGCCCGGCCGCCAGGACTTCGCCCACGCCGGCCTGCTGCTGGTGCTGGAGCGCGCCGCAACCCTGTCCTGATCGCCCGGAGCGTCGAACCCCATGACCCGCATCCCCTGCGCCCGACTCGATCGCACCGCGGTCGTCATTCCGCTGTACCGCCCCCAGCTGCCGCGTGACGAGGTCTATGCCTTGATGCGCTCGCTGCCGCTGCTGGCGGGCCGCCCGGTGTATTTCATCGCACCGCGCAGCCTGGACCTGCGCTGGTACCAGGAGCGCTGGCCCCAGGTGGGGGTGCGCCGCTTTGACGACGAGTTCTTTGCCTCCGTCAAGGGCTACAACCTGCTGATGCTGTCGCCGGACTTCTACCGCAGCTTCGACCGGCATGAGTTCATGCTGGTGCTGCAGACCGACGCCATCCTGCTGTCCGACGAACTGGACCACTGGGCCGGCCAGCCCTACGACTATGTGGGCGCCCCCTGGCCGCAGGGCATCGAGGTGAACGTGGAGCTGGACCGTTTTGTCGGCGGCCACATCCAGCGCGTGCGGGCCAAGGTGGGCAACGGCGGCTTCAGCCTGCGGCGCATCCGCAAGTGCGTGGCGCTGCTGGAGGAGTTCCCGCAGGCCGCCGAGCTGTTCCGCCACACCGGCTCCAGCGAGGACCTGTTCTTTGCCGTGCTGGGCACGCTGTCGGTGGACTTCGTGCTGCCCGGCGAGATGGCCGCGGCGCTGTTTGCGCTGGAGCTCGCGCCGGAGCGCTACCACGCCATCCAGGGCCGCCTGCCGATGGGTGTGCATGCCTGGCGCAAACACAACCCCGCCTTCTGGCAGGAGCAGTTGGGCGATGCCCCGCCGCCGCAGGCCGCTCCCGGCCCGGCGGTCAACGCCCAGTTCCTGGCCGCCGCGCCCCTGCTGGCCGAAGCGATGCCGGTGGCCGCCTGATCTGCTGACCCTCATCCATCCCTTGTTGTCCCCAGCCATCCCCAGTGGACCCCCGCTGTCCCCAGAACCTTCCGGAGGAACCCGCCATGACCCAGTCCCTCGACCTCGGCTGCGGCCTGAAGCCGAAGAACCCCTACAACGCCCAGGAGGCCTACGGCATCGATGTGCGCAACGATGCCGAAGCCCAGGTGGTCAAGGCCGACCTGGTGGTCGAGCCGATTCCTTTTCCGGATGCCTCCTTCGACTACGTCACCGCACACGACTTCCTGGAGCACATCCCGCGGCTGATTTACGCGCCGCAGCGCCGCAACGCCTTCATCGAGGTGATGAACGAAATCCACCGCGTGCTCAAGCCGGGCGGCATCTTCATGTCCTTCACCCCGGCCTACCCGCACGGCGCCACCTTCCGCGACCCGACGCACGTCAACTTCATCACCGAAGAAACTTTCCCGCTGTACTTCGACGAAGTCAACCGCTGGGCCTCCGCCTACGGCTTCCGGGGCGCCTTCCAGATGCTGTCGCAGGAGTGGCGCGGCGTGCACCTGCTCAGCCAGATGCGCAAGGTGGCCCTGCCGGTGGCGGCTTGAAGGGGAGGGCTTGGCCATGAGTTCCTCCGACCAGCTGCACATCAACCACTGGGACAACTTCTTCGACGACGAGCTGCACCAGCAGCTCTACCCCACCTGGTGGGATGCCGGCACGGCCAACCACTGGCGGCACCGCCGCTTCATGGAGCCGCTGATCGACGTGCTGCAGACCCGGGACGACGCCTGGCTGACGGTGGGAGACGGCTGCGGTCACGACAGCTGGATCCTGCTCAACGAAGGCTTCCAGGACGTGCTGAGCACCGACATCGGTGCCGGCACCCTGCGCCGCAGCCTGGCCGAGGGCCACATCCAGAAGTACGCCCAGGCCAACGCGGAGGACCTGCCCTTCGCCGACGGCCAGTTCGACGGCGTGCTCTGCAAGGAGGCCTACCACCACATGCGCCGGCCCTATCTGGGTGTCTACGAGATGCTGCGGGTGGCGCGGCGGGCTGTGGTGCTGATCGAGCCGCAGGACCAGTGGGCGGACTTCCCGACCCGCGCCGGCGAGCCCCGCCATGCCTACGAGCGGGTGGGCAACTACGTCTACTCGATGTCGCGCCGGGAGGTACAGAAGCTGGCGCTGGGCCTGAACCTGCCCGGCTACGCCTGCAAGAACCTGCAGGACGTCTACATCGCCGGCTGCGAGTTTGCCCGCGCCGATCCTGCCGATCCGCTGTTCGTGCAGATGACGCAGGCGGTCGCCCAGCTGCAGGCGCGCTGTGAGCAGAACCAGGAGAAGTGGAACTACCTGCTGACCATCTTCTTCAAGGACCCGGCGCTGCTGGCCGATGCGGGACTGCAGGGAAGGCTCGCCGCCCACGGCTGGACCGTGGAGCGCACCGACGGCAACCCGCACCTGACACCGGCCACGGCAGCTGCGCCACAGGCCGGCGCGGCGGTGCAGCGGCCAGGGCCGGCGGCGTCCCATACGCCAGCGCTCCGGCGCCAGACCGAACCGGCCTGAGGCCTGATCGACCAGATCGACCAGATCGACCAGATCGACCGGCTCCGCACGGGGCCTGCTGCCAAGCGGTGGATTGGGGGCAAAAAGCCACCTTCCTCCGCCAGCGCGGCCCGGGCCCGCCCGGCACCATCCTCATCGATGCCCCCACCCCCCGGTTGCCTTCGGCTCCAGGCGGTGCGCAGACAGGCCGCAGCGGCACCGCAATGCCCTGGGCCCATGCTTCACAGCGAACGAGGCCCTTCGATGAGCATCCACGAACGCACCGTCAGCCTGGTCACCGGCGGTGCCGGTTTCCTCGGCTCCCACCTCTGCGAGCAGCTGCTCGGCGCGGGGCGACGAGGTCATCTGCGTCGACAACTTCTTCACCGGCACGCGGCGCAATGTGGAGCACCTGCTGGGCCACCCGCGCTTCGAGCTGATGCGCCACGATGTCTGCTTCCCGCTGTACCTGGAGGTGGACGAGATCTGGAACTTCGCCTGCCCGGCCTCGCCAGTGCACTACCAGCACGATCCGGTGCAGACCACCAAGACCAGCGTGCATGGGGCCATCAACATGCTCGGCCTGGCCAAGCGGGTGGGCGCCAAAATCCTGCAGGCTTCCACCAGCGAGGTCTACGGCGACCCGCAGGTGCACCCGCAGCCGGAGGACTACTGGGGCCATGTCAATCCCAACGGCATCCGCTCCTGCTACGACGAAGGCAAACGCTGCGCCGAGACACTGTTCTTCGACTACCACCGCCAGCACCGCCTGCGCATCAAGGTGATGCGCATCTTCAACACCTACGGCCCGCGCATGCACCCCAACGACGGCCGGGTGGTGTCCAACTTCATCGTGCAGGCGCTCAAGGGCGAGGCGATCACGCTGTACGGCAGCGGGCAGCAGACCCGCTCCTTCCAGTACGTGGACGACCTGATCCGCGGTTGCATGAAGCTGATGGGCACCGCCGACGACGTGGTCGGCCCGGTCAACATCGGCAACCCGGTGGAGCTGACGGTGCGCGAGCTGGCCGAGGCGGTGCTGCGGCTGACCGGGTCGCGCTCCGAACTGGTGTACCGCCCCCTGCCGCACGACGACCCGATGCAGCGCTGCCCGGACATCACCCGCGCCCGCCGCCTGCTGGACTGGGAGCCCCGCATCCAGTTGGAAGAAGGCCTGGGGGAGACGATCGCCTACTTCGAGTCCCTGCTCGGCCTTCGCTCGCCGCGCAGCATGGCTCTGGCGGCCCGAACCGCCGTCCCGGCCGTCGCCCCGACCGCTGCAGCTCCTGTGCCCGCGACCGTGCCACCTGCCGTTGCGCAGCGCAGCCTGCCGGAGGCGGTCTGCGCCCCGGCCGTGACGACCCTCGAGAACGAAGCGGGCGTGGCCGCCTGAATCGACTTTGTGGACCGAGCCGACCCGACCCGCCGGCAGGGAGCCCTTGATGAGTGAATTCCTCCTTGAAGCTTTCCAGGGCGTGGCGCAGCGCGACTTTCCCTCGCGCTGGAGCAGCGACTGCATGCAGCACGCCCAGCAGGACGCGCTGTTCCGCCTTGCGGCCCTCAAGCAGGGGCGCAGCCGCCGCCTGCGCGAGCGCTTGAACGGGCAACGCCCCAGCCGCATCTGCCTGAGCGCCAACCTGGGTGGCTTCGACTGCCGAGTCCCCGGCCTGGAGGACCTGCCGGTGGAGGTGCTGGAGAAGGGCTGGTTCCAGGCGTCCGATCCGGATCTGCGCCGCCAGCGCATCGAACACCTGGCCGGGGCGCTGGTGATCGTCAACAACAACGATGTGGGCCACGACCAGGGCATGGCTGCCTACGGTGATTTCTACAGCCGCTGCGAGCAGGCCGTGTTTGTCGCCTGGGACTGGGACAACCACCACTGGCTGGAGCTGAGCAGCTTCCTCGCCGCCCACAGCGACATCTATGCGCCGGCGCACCAGGAGAACCTCTACCTGCTCAGCCGCTACAACCCTGCCATCGCCGGGCCGGTGTACTGCGCCTCGGTGCAGTGGTCGCGCGGCTTCCTGGCCGATCACCTGGCCGACCTGCTGACCGCCGAGCGCAGCGATGCGCCCCTGGGCAAACACATTCCCTACGCGCCCTTCGGCTTCCGCAACCGGGTGGTGACCACGCTGGGCCAGCATTACCCCAGCATCGGCTTCAGCGACCGCAGCTTCCATGTGCGCACGCCCGAGGAACGGCTGGCAGAGTGGGCCGCCCACAAGCTGCACTGGATCGTGCCGGTGCTCAACGACGTGCCAATCCGCATCTTCGACGCCCTGATCAGCGGCGGCATCCCGGTGGTGCCGGAGTCGCTGCGGCTGCTGGCGCCGGTGCGCGACCTGCCGCGCGAACATGTGGTGTTCTACGGTCCGCAGGACGTGGTGGACCCTCGCGAGGTGGTGGCCCGCGGCCTGGCCCTGTTCAACGCAGGCGGCCGTGACGGCATCGCCACTCGTCACCGCCTGGCCCTGGAGGGCCACCACGGCGATCAGCGGGTGCGGCAGATGGCCGATGCCGCGGCCGACCTGTTCGGGCTCAAAGTCTGAACCGGGACCCCGAAGCGATCCCCTACCGATGTCCGAACCCACCGCCCACCCAGCTCCCGCGCCCGACGACCCGCTGCTGCAGTCGCTGGTGTGGCTGTGCGAGCACCATGGCCGCCCGCGCAGCGCGCAGTCGCTGCTGGCCGGCCCCGGCATCGCACAGACGCTGACGCCACCGCTGGCGCTGCGGGTGCTGCAGGAAGCCGGTTTCAACGCCTCCCTGGTGGAGCGTGAACCCGGGCAGATCCTGGCGCTGCTGCTGCCTGCGGTGTTGATCCTGCAGGGCGGGGATGCCTGCATCCTGACCGAACGGGTGCTGCAGGGGCAGACCCTGCGTTACCGCATCCTGATGCCTCCCACCGAGCCGCAGCAGGCACCGGTGGAGGTGCTGGCCAGCGAGGCCGAGCTGCTGGAGGCCTACAGTGGCCTGGTCTTGTTTGCCAGCCCGCGCGTCAGCGTGGGCAGCGGCGGCGCAGCGGCCTACAGCGACGAACTGCAGCTGGGCGGGCGGCACTGGCTCTGGGGCACGCTGCGGCGCTTCATGCCGTACTACCGCGGTGCGATGCTGGCGGCGCTGCTGAGCAATGTGCTGGTGCTGGTGGTGGGGTTGTTCACCTCGGTGGTGTACGACCGGGTGATTCCGCACCAGGCCTTCGTGACGCTGTGGTCGCTGGCCGCCGGCGCGGTGCTGGCGGTGGTGTTCGACCTGTTCGCGCGGCAGCTGCGCAGCCACCTGATCGACACCGCCGGCAAGAAGGCCGACCTGATGCTGGGCGCCATCCTGTTCCGCAAGGCGCTGTCGATCCGGCTGGAGCACCGGCCGGAGTCGGCTGGCTCCTTCGCCCACCACCTGGCGCAGCTGGAGGTGGTGCGGGAGTTTTCCACCTCGGCCACCATGTCGGCCATCAGCGACCTGCCGTTCATCTTCCTGTTCATCGGCATGATCTGGCTGGTGGGGGGGGACCTGGTGCTGGTGATGCTGGTGGCGGTGCCGCTGATCCTGCTGATGACGGTGGGCATGCAGGCGGTGCTGCGCCGGGCCATGAGCGCCAACCAGCGCCAGCAGGCCGACATGCACGGCCTGCTGATCGAGACGATGGAAGGCATGGAGGCGGTGCGGGCCGCCAGTGCCCAAGGCCACTTCCAGCGCCAGTACGAGCAGGCCAACGCAGCTGCAGCGCACAGCTCGCTGCGCGCCCGCGCCGTGTCGGCCTGGGTGAACAACGTGACGATGGTGTCGCAGCAGCTGATCACGGTGGTGATGCTGGTCTGGGGCGTGCACCTGATCCATGAGGGGCAGCTGACGGGGGGCGCGCTGATCTCGGCGGTGATGTTCGCCGGCCGGGTGGTGGCGCCGCTGTCCGGGGTGGTGGGGCTGGCTTCGCGTTACCAGGGCGCCCGCGTGGCCCTGCGCATGCTGGACCAACTGATGGCCCAGCCCAGCGAACGCGACGACGAGCGGCGCTACCTGCCGCGCAACCACATCCAGGGCCAGCTGGGGCTGCGGGAGGTGAGCTTCTCCTACCGCAACGCCGGGCAGGAGGCCGGGCCCTCCGTGCTCAAGGAGCTGCAGTTGAACATCGCGGCCGGCGAGCGGGTGGCCATCCTGGGCAAGATCGGCAGCGGCAAGTCCACCGTGCTGCGCCTGCTGGCCGGACTCTATCTGCCCAGCGAAGGCTACACCGAGGTGGACGGCATCGACTTGCGGCAGCTCGACCCGGCCGACTACCGTGCCCATGTCGGCTTTGTGGCACAGGAGCCGCGGCTGTTCCGCGGCTCGCTGCGCGAGAACATCCTGCTCGGCCGACCGCACGCGCTGGCCGAATCCCTGCCGGAGGTGCTGCGCCTGACCGGCCTGGACAAGATGGCCGCAGCCCACCCGCTGGGGCTGGACATGCCGGTGGGGGAGGGCGGCAACATGCTCTCCGGCGGTCAGCGGCAACTGGTGGCCCTGGCGCGCTGCCTGGTGACCCAGCCGCAGGTGCTGCTGATGGACGAACCCACCAGCTCGATGGACGCGCAGACCGAACAGCAGTTCATCCACCAGCTCAAGGGTGTGGTGACCGACCGCACCCTGGTGGTGGTGACGCACCGCCCGGCGCTGCTGGACCTGGTCGACCGCATCGTGGTGATGGACGGCGGCAAGGTGATCGTCGATGGGCCGAAGATGAAGGTGCTGGCCGCCCTGGCCAGTCAGCGCCCGGCGCAGCGCAACGTGCCGGGTGCCGCCGAAGTGGCCGGTACGGTCGGTGCCCCGATGCCCTCCGCCACCGCGTTGAACGTGGTGGCCTGAGCACCTTTGAACGACATGGCCGCTGCAAACCCCGCCCCCTCCGCCTCCACCTCCGCCTCCGACGGCCCTGCCGCTCGGCCGCTGTGGCGTCGATTGCTGGGTCGATGGAGCCGGCCATCCACAGCTCAGGAGCCGGCGCAGACCGCCGGCGGCGCGGACACGCCCGCCACCGCAGCCCGGAAGGCGGTGAAGAAGGGCGGTGGATTCTCCCTGAAGCGTCGCCAGCCCCAGATGGTGGGCATCCCATTGGGAGTGGCGCGGGTGCCGGCCTCCGAGGCCCTGCCGGGTCGGCCGTCAGGCCCGCCGCAGGGGACGGAACCGCCGCTGCTGACCGAGGCGCTGCCCACCCGCCAACGCAGCGGCCAGGTGATCCGGCCGTCGCCGGGGCGCTTTGTGAAGGGCGATGAAAAGCTGCTCAGCGGTGTGCGTTCGGCCCTGGTGCAGGAGGGGGCGCCGCAGGCGGTGTGGGTGTTGTACCTGCTGGTGATCGTGGTGGCCGCGGCGCTGGCCTGGGCGGTCTACGCCAAGGTGGACATCGTCACCCGGGCCGAGGGCCGCATCGTGCCGGAGGCGCGTGAGCAGGTGATCGCCAGCCTGGAGGCGGGCATCCTGCGCGCCCTGTTCGTGCGCGAGGGCGCGGTGGTTCAGGCCGGCGAGGAGCTGGCGCAGCTTGACCCCACCCGCGTCACCGCGCAACAGAACGAGGGCCTGGCCAAACAGACCGCCCTGCGCGCCACCGCGGCCAGGCTGCTGGCCGAGGTGTCCGGCCGGCCGCTGAGTTTTCCGCCCGAGGTCAGGATCCACAGCGCCGTTGTGGCCGCCGAGACCGAGGCCTACCAGGCCCGCCAGCAGGCGCTGCAGGAGGCGGTGGACCTGACGCGCCGCAGCATCGGCCTGCTCGACAGCGAACTGAACACCGCAAGGACCATGGCCGAGCAGGGCCTGATGTCCGAGGTGGAGGTGATGCGCCTGCGCCGCCAGCGCAACGATCTGCAGATGCAGATGCAGGAGCGGCGCAACCGCTTCCGTCAGGAGGCCTCCACCGAACTGCTGCGGGTGCGCACCGAGCTGGCCCAGCTGGGTGAACAGCAGGTGGTGCGCGAGGATGCCCTGCAGCGCACGGTGCTGAAGTCGCCGGTGCGCGGCATCGTCAAGAACATCCGGGTGCACACCGTCGGTGGGGTGGTGGGCGCCGGAGCACCGATCCTGGAGATCGTGCCGCTGACCGAGCGGGTGCTGGTCGAGGCGCGCATCAAGCCGGCGGACATCGGCTTCGTGCGTGTCGGACTGCCGGCCGAGATCAAACTGAGTGCCTACGATTATTTCAGTTACGGGGGCCTCAAGGGTACGATCGAGTACATCAGCCCCGATGCCCTCGGCGAGGACGGACGCGGCGGCAACGACAGCAGCTACTACCGCGCCCGCATCCGCACCGACGTGTCGACGCTGCTGGCCAAGGACAGGCAGCCGCTGCCTGTGCTGCCGGGCATGACCGCCTCGGTGGAGATCCGCACCGGTGACCGCACGGTGATGCAGTACCTGCTCAAGCCGCTGTTCAAGGGCACCGAGGCGCTGCGCGAACGCTGAAGAACTGTCCAGCGCCCCCGGTGGGCCGCAGCCTGAGAGGAGAACCGACCGCATGACCGCCGTTCGATCGAGCCCCCCCCGACCCCATCCCCGACTGAAGCCTTTGCTGTCCGCCCTGTGCCTGGCCTGTGCGGCCTCTGCCGCCCAGGCTGCCGGTTACTGCGAGGACCCCAACGAGGCCCGCAGCGGTGTGCCGGTGCTGCCAGAGGTGGGGCGCATCGGCCCGTCGGCGCTGTTTGATGGCATGAGCGCCGGCAATGGCCTGGATCAACTGGGCAGCCTGGCGCGCGAGGCGGTGGCCGGCAGTGCCGAGGTGCGGGGTGGCGAGCACAGCCGCCAGGCGGCCAGCTGGGACTTGAAGTCCACCGAAGCGGGTCAGTCCCCCACCCTGCAGCTGGGCGGCGGACTGGGCGTCGGGCAGTCGCGGGTGGATGGGCACACCCAGGGCGCATCGGGCACCGGATCTGCCTCATTGACCCTGTCGGCACCGCTGTACGACGGTGGGCGCCTCGACCAGCAGGGCCAGTACCGCAAGCGGCTGCTGGAGTCCAGCGGTTCCGGCCTGCTGTCGGTGCGGGAGAAGGCGGTGCGCGAGACCCTGGCCACCGTGCTGGACCGCAACCGCTACCGGCTGCAGTTGCGCGTGTACCAGCAGTACGTGGCCAAGATGAGCTGCCTGACCCAGTCGCTGGAGCGCATCGTGGCGCAGGACCGCGGCCGTGCCAGCGAGCTGGTGCAGGCCCGCAAGGGGCAGCGCCAGGCCGAGATTTCCCGCGACGAGGCGGTGGCCGCGCTGCGCCAGGCCGATGCCCGGCTGCGCCTGATGGTGGGTGGTAACGTGGCGCCCTGGGGCGCGGTGGGGGTGCCGCTGCTGGAGCTGCCGCCGCTGCAGCAGGTGCTGGAGGAGATCCAGTCCAGCCCGGAGGTGCGGCAGCTGCGCCTGCAGGCCGATGCCCAGGAAAGCCTGGCCAAGGCCACCCAGGCCGAAGGTTCACCGCAGCTGCGCTGGCAGGTGGGCACCAACGCCGGGCGCAACGCCCAGGTCAATTCGGCGGCCTGGAATGCCGGGCTGACGCTGGCCTACACCCTCGACGACGGGGGCGCCATCAACGCCGCTTCCAAGGCCGCCAGCGAGAGGGCGTTGGCGGCACGGCGGGCGCAGGAAGCGCTGGTCACCGAGCGCAGCAAGACCGCCAGCACCTACCACGACGCCGCCCGCACCTCCTTCCTCCGCGTCAACCACTACGCCGGGGTGCTGGCCGACAGCGACCAGGTGCGCAACTCCACCTACGAGCAGTGGTCCAAGCTCGGCCGGCGCTCGCTGTTCGATCTGATGTCCGCGGAGAGCGAGCACTACCAGCTGCGGGTGGCCTACATCAATGCGCTGCACGATGGCTTCCAGGCCACGCTGCAGCTGCGTGCCACAGGCGCCGGGCTGCTGCCCTGGCTGGCGCCCGAGATGGCCGCTGCAACGACAGACGCAGCCTCGCCACGCCGCTGAGTGGCCCGAGGGGCCGGGAGAACTCGGCGGCCTGGAGCGGCCCTCCATGAGCAAAGGGCGCACCGAGGTGCGCCCTTTGCTCCTTCTGCGTTGCCGGGTGCAGGTCAGCTCGGTGCCGCGTCGCGGTGGTAGTCGGTGACGCGCTGCACCTCGTTCTTCGAGCCCAGCATCACGCTGACGCGCTCATGCAGCGCGCTCGGGTTGATGTCCATGATGCGCTGCGTGCCGTTGGTGGCCTGGCCACCGGCCTGCTCGACCAGGAAGGCCATCGGGTTGGCCTCGTACATCAGGCGCAGCTTGCCGGGCTTGTTCGGCTCGCGACGGTCCCAGGGGTACAGGAAGACGCCGCCGCGGGTCAGGATGCGGTGCACGTCGGCCACCATCGAGGCCACCCAGCGCATGTTGAAGTCCTTGCCGCGAGGGCCTTCCTTGCCGGCCAGGCACTCGTCGATGTAACGCTTCACCGGGTCGGCCCAGTGGCGCATGTTCGACATGTTGATGGCGAACTCCCTGGTGTCCGCCGGGATCTGCACCTGATCCTGCGTCAGCACCCAGGAGCCGGTCTCGCGGTCGAGGGTGAACATCGCCACGCCGTCGCCGAAGGTCAGCACCAGGGTGGTCTGCGGGCCGTAGACGCAGTAGCCGGCGGCGGCCTGCTGCTTGCCCGGCTGGAGGAAATCCTCCTCGCTGACGCCGCGGTGGTTGCTGACCTTGCGCAGCACCGAGAAGATGGTGCCGATCGACACATTGACGTCGATGTTGGACGAGCCGTCCAGCGGATCGAACAGCAGCAGGTACTCACCCTGAGGGTAGCGGTGCGGCACCACGTGGATGCTGTCCATCTCCTCGGAGGCCATGGCCGCCAGGTGGCCGCCCCATTCATTGGCCTCGATCAGCACCTCGTTGGCGATCACGTCGAGCTTCTTCTGGACTTCGCCCTGCACGTTTTCGGTCTCCGCCGAGCCCAGCACCTCGCCCAGCGCGCCCTTGTTCACCGAGATGGCGATGCGCTTGCAGGCGCGCGCCACCACCTCGATCAGCAGGCGCAGCTGCGGCTGGATGTGGCTGTGTTCGCGCTGGTGTTCCACCAGGTAGCGGGTCAGGGAAATGCGCTTCTCATTCATCGTCGATCCTCCGGAAAACAGGATGGGCAGCCGCGGGGCTTGGGTTGGTCAGGACTGGGGCGGATTGTCCGCGTCAGTCCGCCAGCGCCCGCGTGACGATTTCGCGGGTGTCGGCCGACAGCTCGGCGCGTGCGGCGATGCGTTGCAGCGCCACCTGCGCTGCGCTGCGGTAGGGCTCGGCCAGGGCGCGCCAGCGGTCCAGCGCACGGGCCAGGCGGGCCGCCAGCTGCGGGTTGAAGCCGTCGATTTCCACCACCTTGTCGGCCCAGAACACGTAGCCGGCCGCGTCGCTGCGGTGCAGCACCGCCGGGTTCTGGGCCATCACCATCAGCAGGCTGCGGGCGCGGTTGGGGTTCTTCAGCGTGAAGTCCGGGTGCAGCACCAGGGCCTTGATGCGGGAAAAGACCTTACCGTCCACCTCGCTGGCGCCGGCCTGCAGGGCAAACCACTTGTCGATCACCAGCGCCTCCTGGCGGAACAGGGTGTGGAAGCGCTCCAGCGCCGGCTCCGCCAGGGCGGCCTGGGCCTGCACCAGCGCGGCCAGCGCACCATAGCGGTCGGTCATGTTGCCGGCGTCCTTCACACGCTGGTAGGCCCGGCCGGGCCACAGCGGGTCGTGGCGCAGGCCGGCGGCCAGCACCAGCATGGCCAGTGCCTGGTTGGCCAGGGCGCGCCGGCCGGCAGACAGCGGGTCGGGCCGGTAGCCGCCGTTGTCCTGGTGCGTCTCCCAGGCCCAGACCCAGTCGTCGTGCAGGCTTTGCGCCAACTGCAGGCGCATCGTCTCGCGCGCGGCGTGAATGCGCTGCGGGTCGATCGGCACGCCCTGTTCGGCCAGGCGCTCGGCCACGTAGGCCTCGCTGGGCAGCGTCAGCACCAGGTCCTTGAAGGCGGCGTCCAGCTGCTCGTCGCGCAGCACCCGGCGCATGGCCTGCAGGAAGGCCTCGTCCAGGTGCGCGGCGGCGCCGTCGGCCTGGGCAGCGGCCAGCAGGCGGGCCAGGGCCAGCTTCTGGCCGGCTTCCCAGCGGTTGAAGGCGTCGTGGTCGTGCGCCAGCAGGGTGAAGAGTTCGGCCTCGCTGGCCGCCCACTCCAGCACCACCGGGGCGGAGAAGCCGCGCAGCAGCGAGGGCACCGGTGCGGCGGTGGGCTCGCCCAGGCCGGAGAAGACCCAGGTCTGGGTCGACTGGTCCAGCACCAGCACCCGCTCGGTGCCGTGGGGCGCGGCTTCGCCCTGCAGCTGCAAGGGCAGGGCCACGCCGTCCGGTGCGATCAGCCCCAGCGCCACCGGGATCACGAAGGGCAGCTTCTCCGGCTGGCCCGGGGTGGCCGGGCCGCGCTGGGCCAGCGTCAGGGTGTAGGTGCCTGCCAGGGCGTCGAACTGGCCGCTGGCGCTCACCCGGGGTGTGCCCGCCTGGGCGTACCAGCGCTTGAAGCCCTCCAGCCGCAGCGCCAGGGCGCTGTCCGGGTTGGCATCGGCGATGGCCTGGGCGAAGTCGTCGCAGGTCACCGCCTGGCCGTCGTGGCGCTGGAAGTACAGGTCCATGCCGCGGCGGAAGCCCCCACGGCCCACCAGCGTGGCCATCATGCGCACCACCTCCGCGCCCTTTTCGTAGACGGTGGCGGTGTAGAAGTTGTCGATGGCCTGGTACTGGTCCGGGCGCACCGGGTGCGCCATCGGGCCGGCGTCCTCGACGAACTGGAACTGGCGCAGCTGGCGCACGTCCTCGATGCGCTTGACCGCGCGGGCGGAGGCCGACGGGGCGCAGGGGCCCCCGTCGTTGGCAGGACTGCCGGCCATGTCTTTGCTGAACTCCTGATCGCGGTAGACGGTGAGGCCTTCCTTCAGGCTGAGCTGGAACCAGTCGCGGCAGGTGATGCGGTTGCCGGTCCAGTTGTGGAAGTACTCGTGGCCGACCACCGCCTCGACGTTGCCGAAGTCCACGTCGGTGGCGGTGGCGGGGCTGGCCAGAACGAACTTCGTGTTGAAGATGTTCAGGCCCTTGTTCTCCATCGCACCCATGTTGAAGTCGCTCACCGCGACGATCATGAAGCGCTCCAGGTCCAGGCTCAGGCCGAAGCGGGCCTCGTCCCAGGCTACCGAGGCGATGAGCGAGTGCATCGCGTGCTCGGTCTTGTCCAGGTCACCGGCACGCACATAGACCTGCAGCAGGTGATCGCGGCCCGAGCGGCTGCGGATGCGCTGCTCGCGGCAGACCAGGTTGCCGGCCACCAGTGCGAAGAGGTAGGCGGGTTTGGGGTGTGGGTCACTCCAGACCGCAAAGTGCCGACCCTTGTCCAGCTTGCCGGATTCGACCAGGTTGCCGTTGGACAGCAGCACCGGGTAGGCCTTGGCATCGGCCTTGAGGGTGACCCTGAACACCGCCATCACGTCCGGGCGGTCCAGGAAATAGGTGATGCGGCGGAAACCCTGTGCCTCGCACTGGGTGAAGAAGCCGCCGCCGGAGGTGTACAGGCCCGACAGCTCGCTGTTCTTCTCCGGCGCGCAGGTGTTGCGTATCTCCAGGTCGAAGGTCTCGCCGGGCAGCTTGTCCAGCACCAGCTGGCCACCTTCGTTGCGGAAGGACACGCTCTCGCCGTTGACCAGCACGCGGGTGAGTGTGATGGCTTCGCCGTCCAGCCGCAGCGGCTCGCCCGGGCGGTCGGCGTTGGGTTCGACGCGCATGCGGTTGATCACCAGCGTCTTGGCCGGATCGAGGTCGAAGGTCAGGTCGACGCTGCGGATCCAGTGGCTGGGGGCGGTGTAGTCCTCACGGCGGACCAGCACGGGGCTGCTGCCTTCACGCATCATGGGGTCTTCCTCGGTACGTTGTGTGTGGGGTCCGGCTGCCGCTCAGGCGGGCAGATCGGGGGAGGGGGCAGGCAGCCGATCGGGCAGCCTGTAGCCGGTGAAGTCCGGCATCGTGCTCATCAGGTTGGCGTGGCCGTCAAAGGCCGCTGCCGGCAGTGTGGTGGTCAGCGCGACGGCGGCCATGCCGGCACGGCGCGCGGCCTCGATGCCCAGCGGCGCGTCCTCGAACACCAGGCAGGCTGCGGGTGATACCCCCAGGCGCTCGGCCGCGGCCAGGAAGATGTCAGGGTGCGGCTTGCCTCGGAGTCCGTCGGCCGGCGAAGTGACCGTGTCCACCCAGCCGCTCATGCCGAAGCGCTCGAAGGCCACCGCGATGTTTTCCGGCGGTGCAGCGGTGCACACCGCCAGCTTCAGCCCGCGTGCCCGGGCGGCCAGACAGATCGCCTCGGCGCCGGCGATCAGCTGCAGTTCGGTGGCGGCAATCTCGCGGTAGAGCTCTTCCTTGCGCCAGGCCAGCGCGTCCAGCTCTGCGCGTGTTCTGGTGGGGAAGAGGTCGGTGAGGATCTCCAGGTTGGTGCGACCGGCGGTGGCCTCGAAGAAGCCGGCCTCGTCGAACGCCAGCCCCTGCTCGGCAAACCAGAGCTGCCAGGAACGGTGGTGCAGCGGCATGCTGTCGATCAGCGTGCCGTCCATATCGAACAGGACCGCCCCCAGAGCGACGGACTCGGCGCGACCGGGCATCACAGGCCCTGCTTCAAGCTGGCCTCGATGAAGGCATCCAGGTCGCCGTCCAGCACCTTCTGCGTCGCGGAGATCTCCACGTTGGTGCGCAGGTCCTTGATGCGGCTGTTGTCCAGCACATAGCTGCGGATCTGGTGGCCCCAGCCGACGTCGGTCTTGGTGTCCTCCAGCTTCTGCTGCTCCTCCATGCGTTTGCGCATCTCGAAGTCGTACAGGCGCGAGCGCAGGCGCTTCCAGGCCACATCCCGGTTGCTGTGCTGGCTGCGGCCGTCCTGGCACTGCACCACGATGCCGGTGGGGAGGTGCGTCAGCCGCACCGCCGAGTCGGTCTTGTTGATGTGCTGGCCGCCCGCACCGGAGGCGCGGAAGGTGTCGGTGCGCACGTCCGAGGGGTTGATCTCGATCTCGATCGAGTCGTCGATCTCCGGGTAGACGAACAGCGACGCAAACGAGGTGTGCCGCCCGCCGGAGGAGTCGAAGGGGCTCTTGCGCACCAGGCGGTGCACGCCGGTTTCGGTGCGCAGGTGGCCGAAGGCATAGTCGCCTTCCACCTTCAGCGTGGCGCTCTTGATGCCGGCGGTGTCCCCCTCGGTGATGTCTTCCACCGTGGCGGTGAAGCCTTTGCGCTCGCAGTACTTCAGGTACTGGCGCAGCAGCATGTTGGCCCAGTCGCAGGCCTCGGTGCCGCCGGCGCCGGCCTGGATGTCGATGAAGCAGTTGCTCGGGTCCGCCGGGTTGCTGAACATGCGGCGGAACTCCAGCTTCTCCACCGTCGCGCGCAAAGCCTCCACTTCGTCGGCGATGGTCTGCAGGCCGTCCAGGTCGCCTTCCTCCTTGCTCATCTCGTAGAGCTCGGTGTTGTCGGCCAGGTTGGACGTCAGGTGGTCGAGGGTGCCGACCACGTCTTCCAGCGTGCGCTTCTCCTTGCCGAGTTCCTGGGCCCGCTTGGGGTCGTTCCAGATGTCCGGATTCTCGAGCGCGGCGTTGACTTCCTGCAGCCTCAGCGACTTGCGTTCGCAGTCAAAGATACCCCCTTAGCGCAGTGGTGCGCTCGCTGAGGTCGGCCAGGGCGGTGCCGATGGCGTTGATCTGTTCGTTGTCCATGGATGCAACCGGTGGGTGGTGTCACCGCCGGTCGGCCGGGGCTCGTTGGCCCCCGCCAACCGCGGGAAAGCCGGCGATTTTCGCATGGGCCCATGCCGTGCCCTGAACCGGTCCGGAACCGGTCCGGGCCGGCCTTCAGTCCGGTTGCGTGAGGAATCGGTGCAGGTGGCGCGCCAGCACCTCCGGCTGGTCGTGATGCAGCATGTGACCGCACTCGGCCAACCGCTCGCGTTGCAGCCGCGGCACCACCGCCAGGCGGGACTCGAAGTCCTCGCGCGGGTAGCGGTGGCCCCACCACTTGCTGATGTCGGTGTCTGCGCCTTCCACCCACAGCACGGGGGCGGCGATGGCGCGCCAGCAGGCCAGCACCTCATCGACGCGGTAGAGCATCGGGTTGACGTGTTTGTGCGCCGGGTCACCGAGCAGCTGCCACTGGCCCGGCCCGGTCTGGTGCGCCCAGTGGGCGGCCAGCCAGTCCGCCCGGTCCGGCCGCAGGCGCGGGTTGTTGCGGCGCAGCCGGTCGGCCACGGCGGCCAGGTCCGGGTAGGGTTTCAACGAGGTGGGGCGGGCGATCTCGTCCAGCCACTGCGCATAACGCTGCGGCGCCTGCTCCGGGTGGCTGCGCGGCAAGCCGAACCCCTCCAGGTTGACCAGCCGGCGGATGCGCTGCGGGCGCACGCCGGCATAAAGCATCACCACGTTGCCCCCCATGCTGTGGCCCACCAGGTCCACCGGGCCGCGGTCGGCCAGCCCGAGCTCCGGGTGGCGCAGCAGCGCGTCCAGGTCGCCCAGGTAGTCGGCAAACCAGTAGCTGTCCACCGCGGCGCCTTCGCTGAGGCCGAAGCCGCGCCAGTCCGGCGCCAGGATGCAGCGCTGCGGACCCTCCTCCCCGTCTTTCCCATCCAGGCGTTCCAGCTCATCCACCAGGAACTGGTACGAGGCTCCGCAGTCCATCCAGCCGTGCATCAACCACAGCGCGGGGCGCTCGGGCGTGACGTCTTCGGGCCGCCCCCACATGCGCAGGTGGTAACGCTGCTGGCGCAGCGGCAGGAACAGGCTGCGGCTGTCCCGCAGCGGCTGGTAGGCGGCAGTCTTGACATCGGTCATGGCGTTCAATGTAGGCCAGCCGCCGCGGCGACGGTGTCCGACGGGTGACAGCCGCCCCCGGCCGGATCCGCCACACGCCGTCCCCGGGTCACACCCGTGGGCAGCCGCAGCCGCGCGGCCTAAGCTGCCGGGCATGTCGACACCCCCCGATTCGCTCCTTCTCCCCGGCCTGTCCGCCTTCGCCGACGATCCCTGGTTCCAGCCCGCGACCGGCCAGCCGGGCGCCAGTGACAACTACGATGTCCTGCGCCAAGGCCAGCACTGGCGGCTGCCGGAGCACTTCAACATCGCCGAGGCCTGCTGCCGTCGCTGGGCGCGAAGCCGGCCCGGGGCCACCGCCCTGGTGATCGACCGGGAAGGGCAACCCGCCCAGACCGTCAGCTACGCGCAGCTGCAGGCCACGGCCAACCGCCTGTCCCACTGGATGCGTCGGCAGGGCGTGCAGCGCGGCGACCGCGTGGCCATCGTGCTGCCGCAGTGCCTGGAGACGGCTGCCGCGCACATCGCGATCTACCAGCTCGGCGCGGTGGCCATGCCGCTGTCCCAGCTCTTCGGCCCGGAGGCGCTGGCCTACCGGCTGCACGACGGCGGGGTCCAGCTGGCGGTGGTGGAGGCCGCGGTGCTGCCCGCCGTGCTGGCTGCCGCCGCACAGGCCCCGTCGCTGGAGGTGCTGCTCAGTGTCGGTGAGGCGTCCGCTTTTGCGGAACCGTCCACCGGCCCCCGGGTGCTGGCCTGGCGTGAGGCTCTGGAGTCCCCGGAGTCCCTGTCAGGCCCGAACGAGGACTTCGACGCCGTCCAGACCGCTGCAGACGACGGCGCCGTGCTGATCTACACCAGCGGCACCACCGGCCCGCCCAAGGGGGCACTGATCCCGCAGCGGGCGCTGATCGGCAACCTCACCGGTTTTCACTTCAGCCAGAACGGCTTTCCCTGCGTCGCTCCCGCGGCGGACGGCCAGGCCGACCCGCCGGTGTTCTGGAGCCCGGCCGACTGGGCCTGGACCGGCGGGCTGATGGACGTGCTGCTGCCCACCCTGTACTTCGGCGCCACCGTGGTCGGCAGCCCCGGGCGCTTCACGCCGGAGCGTGCCTTCGAGCTGCTGGCGCGCCACCGCGTGACCCACAGCTTCCTCTTCCCCACCGCGCTGAAGGCCATGATGAAGGCCTGCCCCCGGCCGCGCGAGCGGCACCCTCTGCGTCTGCGCGCGCTGATGAGCGCCGGGGAGGCGGTGGGTGACGCCGTGTTCACCTGGTGCCGGGACGCACTGGGCGTGCCGGTCAACGAGATGTTCGGCCAGACCGAGATCAACTACGTGGTCGGCAACTGCGCCCAGGCGCTGGATGCCCGGGGCCAACCGGTGCCCGGCTGGCCGGCCCGCCCGGGCAGCATGGGCCGGGGCTACCCCGGCCACCGGGTGGCGGTGATCGACGACGCCGGCCAGGAATGCCAGCCCGGCACCCCGGGTGAGGTGGCGGTACACCGCCTGGACGTGCACGGCCGCCCCGACCCGGTGTTCTTCCTCGGCTACTGGGGCAACGAAGCCGCCACCCGGGCCAAGTACACCGGAGACCCGGCCGGCAGCTGGTGCCGCACCGGCGACACCGCCGTCATGGACGCGGACGGCTACCTCTGGTACCAGGGCCGCGCCGACGACATGTTCAAGGCCGCCGGTTACCGCATCGGCCCCAGCGAGGTGGAGAACTGCCTCGTCAAACACCCCGCCGTGGCCAACGCCGCCGTGGTCCCCAAACCGGACGCCGAACGCGGCGCGGTGGTCAAGGCCTACGTGGTGCTGGCCGCCGGCTTCAACGCCAGCGATGCCCTGGTCGAGGAACTGCAGACCCACGTGCGCGGCCGCCTCGCGCCCTACGAATACCCCAAGGAAATCGAATTCATCGACGCACTGCCGATGACCACCACCGGCAAGGTGCAGCGGCGCGTGCTCAGGCTGCGGGAGGAGGAGCGGTTCTCGACTGAGGTTCAAGGTCGCAAACTGCGACCTTAGACGGCGAAGCCCTCGATGAGGAGTGACGGATGCGCAGCGGCGCATGACGCTGGAACATCCACTTCAGCGCCTTCAGTGGAATGCCAGGCGCCGACCACGGCGTGGAATAGCCGGGCGATACCTGGCCGGCGTTGGCGAAGCTGGTCTCCAGCGCCGGGCCCCTGCAGCGGTCGACGACCTGGACCTCAGCACCGGCGCGGGCCAATTGATAGGCGGCGCTGACGCCGATGACGCCGCCACTGAGAACCACCACCTTCATGCTCTACCTCATTGCTGTCTTGGGGCCACACGAGCGATTCGGCACGAGCGATTCAGCAGCGCAGCTGCCCTACACTGCCCGCCATGAGTGACACCCCTGCCTGCGCTGAATTTTCCGAATCCCAGTCCTTCACCCGCGTCGCCCTGGTCACCGGACCGGATGGTCGGGCGCGCTGGGAGGAGTCGTCCATTTCCCTCGACGAAGGCAAGCCGGCGGCGCGGCTGTCGGTGTTGATGGCCAGCGGCGGGTTCCAGCTGCGGCGCAGCCCGGTGGGGTTTCGCAGCGATTTCCACTGCACCGGCAGCCCGCAGTGGCTGTTCGTGCTGCGCGGCGCGATGGAGATCGGCCTGCAGGACGGCAGCAAGCGGGTCTTTCGGCCGGGTGAGCACTTCTACTCCGCCGATGTGCTGCCGGAGGGGGCGAGCTTTGACCCCAAGCTGCACGGTCACTGCAGCCGGCAGGTGGGCGACGAGCCGCTGGAAACGTTGTTTGTGCGGGGCTGAGGCCGCGTCGCCGGCCACCTGGGTGGGGTGTCGCGCGGCGCAGCGCGCCGTGTTTTCTGCCGACCGGCGGTGAGCCTTCACCGGTGATCGAACGACCGGACCATGGCTGGAGCCGGCCTGTGCGCGGCCGGCGCACGGTCGGCGTCAGGCCGAGACGCGCAGGCGCGGGCCGTCGGTTTCGGCCGGGCGCACCTCGCCGACCACCGCTGCGGCGCTAAAGCCGTGGCGGGCAAACACCGCGAGCACCTCGTCCACCGCCTCCGGCGTGCAGGACACCAGCAGCCCGCCGCTGGTCTGCGGGTCGGTGAGCAGGGCGCGGTCGGAGGCGGCAAAGTCTGCCGGCAGGCCAATCTCTGCCCCGTAGCCGGCCCAGTTGCGCCCGGATGCGCCGGTCACCAGGCCGTCGGCGGCCAGGCTGCGCACGCCAGCCAGCTGGGGCACGGCGGCCCAGTCGATCACCACTTGGCAGCCGCTGCCGCGCGCCAGCTCCAGTGCATGGCCGGCCAGGCCGAAGCCGGTGACGTCGGTCAGGGCATGCACACCCGGCAGCGCCGCCAGGTCCGGCCCGGGGGTGTTGAGCCTGGTGGTGTTGGCGATCATCTGGGCGTAGCCGGCCTCACCGAGCAGGCCCTTTTTCAGTGCGGCGGACATCACCCCCACGCCGATGGGTTTGCCCAGCACCAGCCGGTCGCCGGCACGGGCGTCGGCATTGCGTTTGACGTTTTTCGGGTGCACCAGGCCGAGTGCCACCAGGCCGTAGATGGCCTCCACCGAGTCGATGGTGTGGCCGCCGGCGATCGGGATGCCCGCGCTGCGGCAGACCGACGCTCCGCCTTCCAGGATGCGGCCGATGGTGGTGGTGGACAGCACGTTGATCGGCATGCCCACCAGCGCCAGCGCCAGGATGGGGCGCCCGCCCATGGCGTAGACGTCGCTGATGGCGTTGGTGGCGGCGATGCGACCGAAGTCGAAGGGGTCGTCGACGATCGGCATGAAGAAGTCGGTGGTGGCGATCAGCGCCTGCTCGTCGTTGAGCTGGTAGACGGCGGCGTCGTCCGCGGTCTCGATGCCCACCAGCAGCTCCTTGGGTATGGGCATGGCCGCCGTGCCCTGGAGGATCTCGCTGAGCACCCCGGGGGCGATCTTGCAGCCGCAGCCGCCACCGTGGGAGAGGGAGGTCAGGCGGGGTTCGGCGGTGGGTGCAGGGCAGGTGTCGGAGGAGGGGGCGGTGGCAGCGTTCATGGGCGATGTTCTCCAGGGGCTGGTGCGGGGAGCGGCAGCAGCTCGGCCAGCAGGTTCAGCAGGGCGGCACGTTCATGTTCCGGGGTGAACCGCGGCGCGCGTTCGGCGCACTGGGCGCGCAGGGCCGGGAGCATAGCCGCATCGTCGCGGGCGCGCTCCAGCAGGGCTGCCAGCGCGCTGTCGTCGCCCCAGTCGAACAGGCCGCCGTAGTCTTCACCGAGCAGGCCAACGTTGCCGTCGATGCGCGAGGCCAGCACCGCGGTGCCGCTGACGATGGCCTCGATCACGACATGGGCGCCGCCTTCCATCCGGCTGGGGTGCACCAGCAGGTCGGCGTCGCGGATGCGCGCGCGGGTTGCGGCGTGGGGCAGGGGGCCCTGCCAGCGGTACTGCGGCTGTTCCTGCTGCAGCGCGCCGGCCAGTGCGCCCAGCGCCGGGTCGAGGGCTGCACCGATGTGGTCGAGGCGGATGTCGCGCCGGCCGACCAGGCGGCGCGCCGCATCGAAGTAGGTGGCGGGTGACTTCTCCTCGCGCAGGTGGCCCACCATCAACACGCGCAAGCTGGCGCCGGGGCCGGTGGATTGCGGCTTTCAGCGCCCGGGCCGACTGCAGGATGACGCAGGCTTTGGCCCGCAGAGCCGGGGGCAGCCGCAGCGGGCCGCAGTCGTTCAGGGTGACCAGCCGGTCGGCCAGCGCCAGCGAGCGTTGCGCGCCGGCATCGCTGTCGATGTCGCGGTACAGGTCGGTGCCGGTGAGGACAACGATCAACGGCTGCCGGGGCTGCTGCTGTTTCCAGGCCGCAATGGAGGCGGCCGAGCGCCGGGCGTGCAGGGCGATCATGGTCACCGGCGGTGGGTCTGCCGGGTCGGCGTCAGGGCCCTCCCAGCGGTCACACAGTCGCGGCTCATAATGGCCTGACAGCATCTGCGCCCAGCGTCGGGCGGTCTGCCAGTTGCCGTTGTTGGCGTCGGCCAGGGCGGGGGTCACCAGGACCACGGCGGGACGTCGAGTGCTGCGAGCCATGCCTGGAGGTTACCCCGGATGACGATCCTCGATCCCCTGAACCACCGCGATGCAGCCCTGCTGCGACAGGGCAATGCGGCTGAGCTGGGCGCCGCGCTGCAGGCCAGCCGGGCCGACACCCAGGCCACCTTTGCCGCCTGGCGGCGGGCACTGCCCGAGCTGGCCCTGCCGTTGCGCGACGAGCTGAACCCGCCGCTGTGGGAGCTGGGGCACATCGGCTGGTTCGAGGAGTTCTGGCTGGCGCGCAATCCCGAGCGCTGCCTGGGCCTGGCAGCCGACCCGCAGGCCACCCGCCCGGACAGCCTGCGCCCCGGCGGTGATGCGCTCTACAACTCCAGCCGGGTGCCGCACGACCGCCGCTGGAGCCTGCCGCTGCCCAGTGCGCAGGCCACGCTGGACGACCTGGCCCGCCAGCGCGAACAGACCCGGGCGCTGCTCGGGGGGATCGACCCGGCCAGCCGCGACGACGCAGCGCTGTACTTCTTCCGCCTGGCGCTGGCGCATGAGGACATGCACCACGAGGCCGCGCTGTACATGGCACAGCACCTGGGCCTGCCGATCACCGATGCGCGCTGGCAGGCGCCGCAGCTGACGATGCCGCGCGAGGCCATCACCCTGGCTGCAGGCCGCTGGCGGCTGGGCTGGAGCGGCGCGGGTTTTGCGTTCGACAACGAACTGGCGGCGCAGGAGGTGGCGCTGGACGGCTGTGAAATCGACAGCCGTGTGCTGACCTGGGCCGAGTACCTGCCCTTTGTGGACGCGGGCGGCTATCAGCAGCCGGCCTGGTGGAGTGAGGCGGGGCAGCAGTGGCTGGGCCGCAGCAGGGCCTGCGCACCGCGTTACCTGGAGCGTGCCGGCAGCAGCTGGCGGCAGTGGCGCCATGGCGCCTGGCGGGCGCTGCCGGCCGACGAACCGGCCTGTCATCTGACGCTGCACGAAGCCCAGGCCTGGTGTGCCTGGGCGGGCCGGCGCCTGCCCAGCGAGGCCGAGTGGGAGCGCGCCGCACTGGCGGCGCCGCAGCGTTTTCGCCATGGCGACGTGTGGGAGTGGACGGCCAGCCCCTTCGAGCCCTTTGCGGGGTTTGAGCCCCATCCTTACCGCGACTACTCGGCACCCTGGTTCGGCGGCAGCCGCCAGGTGCTGCGCGGCGGCTCCTTCATGACCCAGCCGCGGCTGCGCCATCCGCGTTACCGCAACTACTTCCAACCCGGGCGCAACGACTTGCCGGCCGGCCTGAGGACCTGCGCGCTGCAGGGGTGAAAACAGAGCCTGCCCTGTGGCAGGCGCCGTCGGTGTAACTTTTCAGCCGGCTGCCGCGACTGGCAAGGCAAGGGCGTGAACCGATGCGGTTGCGCCCGGTCGAAGCGGGGCCGGCTTCCTGCTGTCCTCTACAGCGGTTTCCATCCTCCTGCTGCGCCTTTACCCACCCGTTCCAACCCAGACCTGCCACACCATGACACCACTTTCCACCGCCTCTTTTGCACCCGCCCGCACCACCGGCCTGCGCAGTCTTTTCGCCGCGGCGCTGTTGACCGCAGCCGGCTGGGCCCAGGCCCTGGAGCTCAAGCCCTTCACCGCCGAGGCCCTGGCGGCCGCTCAGCAGGCCGGCCAGCCGGTGGCGGTGCATTTCCATGCCGAGTGGTGCCCCACCTGCAAGCTGCAGGAGAAGTCGCTCCAACAGCTGAAGACCGAAAGCGGTCTGGACATGACCGTGCTGGTGGCCGACTACGACAAGGAAAAGGAGCTGAAGAAGGCGATGCGGGTGCGCAGCCAGTCCACCCTGGTGGTGTTCCGAGGCACGCAGGAGAAGGCCCGCCTGGGCGGTGACACCGCCGCCGACAAGATTCGTGCCGCGCTGAAGACGGCACTCTGAGTCGGAGCAGTTCGACATGGAGTTGTCACTTCCCCAGATGGGCCTGAGCCTGGCCGCCGGCAGCCTGACCACGTTGAGCCCCTGCGTCTTTCCGCTGCTGCCGCTGGTGCTGGGCGGCGCTCTGCAGGGGCACCGGCTGGCACCGTTGGCGCTGGGCCTGGGCATGGCGGCCTCCTTCGCCGGCCTGGGTGTGCTGCTGGGAGCGGCCGGCCCGGCGCTGGGCCTGGACGGTGATGTGATCCGCATCGGCGGTGCCTGGCTGCTGATCGGTTTTGCGCTGGTGATGCTGATCCCGGCCTGGAGCGAGCGCTTCACGAACTGGATGCTGCCGATCGCCAGCAGCGCCAACGCCGCCTCGTCGCGGCTGTCCGGCGGTTCTCTGGGCAGTGCCCTGCTGCTGGGCGCCGTGCTGGGGCTGGTCTGGAGCCCCTGCTCGGGCCCGCTGCTGGCCTCGGCGCTGACGCTGGTGGCCAGCGAAGGCGGCGCGGCCCGCGGCGGCCTGGTGCTGGGGCTGTTCGGCGTGGGCGCGGCGATCCCGCTGGTGGCGGTGGCCTATGCCTCGCGTGCCGGTTTCACCCGAGCGCGCGGCTGGGTGCTGGGCCACATCGACCGCCTCAAGAAGGGCTTTGCCGTGCTGCTGGGCCTGATGGGTGTGGCCATCCTCACCGGTGCCGACAAGTGGTTGGAGGCGCAGGTCAACGGCTGGCTTCCGGACTCGTGGCTGGGGCTGACGGTGGCGATCTGAAAGCTGGGCCCGAGCACTGCAGTGCTCAGGGGCTCAGTGTCTCGACCTCGAAGCCGACGATGTTGCGGTCCGCCCGGCTGAACTCCACGCCGATGAGGTGGATGGGCTCGCCGCGGTCGCGGTACTTGTCGGCGTAGCCGTGTGCCTGGATCTGCCGCAGCGCAGCGCCGCTGGCCGTTGCGTTGACGACCTTGAACTCGAAGAGAAAGACCTGGCCGCCATACAGCACCGTCAGATCGATGCGGCCGTGGCTGGTGGCGTCCTCCACCCGCAGGTCCAGGCCGAGTGCGGCCAGGTGGCTGTAGAACACGCTGGCGTAGTGCCCCTCAAAGCCGGCCAGCGGGTTGCGGCGATACCAGTCACTGGGGATGCTGGCAAACAGCGCCTGCAGCAGCGACTGCAGGCCGGGCCAGTCGGCCTCGCGCAGTTGATCGCGCAGGCGGGTCTGGGCCAGCAGCAACTGCCGGGGTGGCACGCCATAGGCGGGCAGCAGGGCCTTGTTGAGGGCGGACTCCACCTCGCGATTGGGATAACCCAGCGTGTAGACCGGCTCCTGCTCGGGGGTGCTGGCGGTGGAGGCGCGGATGGTCAGGTAGCCGGTCTGGAACAGCAGGGCCTCGGGTTCGATCAGATCCACATCGAAGCTCGACAGCAGGGCCGCATCGCTGTGCAGGCCGGCCAGGTCCGGGGTGAAGAATTGCCGATCGGCGAGCAGCCTGATCAGGAAGGTGGGGGTGCCGGTCTCGAACCAGTAGGAGGCAAAACGACGCTTGCGCAGCAGCAGCAGCACATCGAAGGGGTTGTAGACCGAGGTGCCGAGCCAGTGGTAGCCGTTGTACCAGCGGCGGATCTCGTCGCGGTCCAGCCCGGGCAGCTCCGGGGCGAACACGCTGTCGATGTCCGCGTCGGTGTAGCCGCACAGCGCACTCCAGCGCGCGTCCAGCGTGATGTCCTCCAGGTTGTTCAGCCCGGAGAACAGGCCGACCTTGCTGAACTTGCTCACGCCGGTGAGGAAGACGAAGCGCAGGTGTTCGTCGCAGTCCTTGAGAACGCTGTAGATGTCCCGCAGGGCATCGCGCATGCGTTGGGCGGTACCGGGCGTGGCGATGTGGTCGAGCAGGGGTTTGTCGTATTCGTCCACCAGCACGGCGACACGTTCGCCACGGCTGATGTGAGCCTGGCGGATCAGATCGGCGAAGTTGCCGGCCAGATCCTCCTCCGGCAAACCCGGCGGCAGCGCCAGGCCGAGCGCGACCCGGTTGATGCGCAGGTTTTCGCGGATGCGCTGCTCCAAATGGGATCCATCCGGTCCCACACCGCCGGAAAAGCTGATGCGGATGACCGGGTAGCGTCGGGACCAGTCCCAGCGCGTTTCGGCGGCCAGGCCGACGAACAGTTCGCGGTGGCCCTCGAAGAGTTCCTTGAAGGTATCGACCAGCAGGCTCTTGCCGAAGCGGCGCGGGCGACTGAGGAAGTAGTACTTGCCCGAGTCGATCAGCGTGACGGCCATGCCGGTCTTGTCGACGTAGTAGTGGCCCTCCTGGCGGATCTCGCGCAGGTTCTGGATGCCGATGGGCAGCTTGCGGCGCGGCAGCGGCGTGGGCGGGGGCGCGGGCATGGCGGGGAGTGTACGGTTCGTGCCGGCCGCTGACACAGGGCGCTTACACAGGCCGCGCTCAGGGGTTCAGCGTCTCGACCTCGAAACCGACGATGTTGCGGTCCGCCCGGCTGAACTCCACGCCGATGAGGTGGATGGGCTCGCAGCGGTCGCGGTACTTGTCGGCGTAGCCGCGTGCCTGGATCTGCGCCAGGGCCTGGCCCTGGGGGAGGAGCTCCACCACCTTGAACTCGAAGATCCACACCGCCCCGGCGGCCAGCACCACCATGTCGATGCGGCCCTTGTGGGTGCAGTCTTCCACCCGGATGTCAAGCCCGAGAGCGGCGAAGTGGCTGTAGAACACGCTGGCCCAGTAGCCCTCGTACTGCGCGATGGCACTGTTGCGGTACCAGTCGTTTGGGATGCTGGCAAAAAACGCGCGGAAGAGATCTCGCAAGGCTGCCACATCCCCTGCCAGCAGCACCCGCCACAGACGGCTGACCTGGGGCTCCGACACCGCTGCATCGCCGGTGAAGGCCTTGAGCAGATGGTCGTTGAGGCTGGCCTGTACCTCCAGGTTGGGGTACTTGAGGGTGAACTGCGTGCGTCCGGGAAGAGGTTCCTCCTGATCGATGGTCAGGTAGCCGGTCTGGAACAGCAGCGCTTCGGGTCGCATGGATTCGACCTCGAAGGTCGACAGCAGCGTTTCGCTGGCCACCAGGTGACCGAGCTGCGGGGTGAAGGTTTGCCGCTCGGTGAGGAGCCGGACCAGGAAGGTGGGCGTACCGGTCTCGAACCAGAAGGGGCGGAACTCGCGGGTGTCGAACAGCAGCAGCACATCGAAGGGGTTGTAGACCGAGGTGCCGCGCCAGTTGTAGCCGTTGTACCAGCGTCGGATCTCGTCGCGGTCCAGCTCGGGCAGCTCCGGGGCGAACACGCTGTCGATGTCCGCATCGGTGTAGCCGCACAGCGCACTCCAGCGCGCGTCCAGCGTGATGTCGCGCAGGTTGTTCAGGCCGGAGAACAGGCCGACCTTGCTGAACTTGCTCACGCCGGTGAGGAAGACGAAGCGCAGGTGTTCGTCGCAGTCCTTGAGAACGCCGTAGAGGTCCCGCAGCGCATCGCGCATGCGTTGGGCGGTGTCGGGCGCGGCGATGTGGTCGAGCAGGGGCTTGTCGTATTCGTCCACCAGCACGGCGACGCGTTCGCCGCGGCTGAGGTGAGCCTGACGGATCAGATCGGCGAAGTTGCCGGCCAGGTCCTCCTCCGGCAAACCCGGCGGCAGCGCCAGGCCGAGCGCGACCCGATTGATGCGCAGGTTTTCGCGGATGCGCTGCTCCAGCTGCGATCCGCCCGGCCCCACGCCGCCCGAAAAGCTGAAGCGGATGACTGGGCATTTCCGCGACCAGTCCCAGCGCGGCTCGGCGGCCAGGCCGACGAAGAGCTCGCGGTGGCCCTCAAAGAGCTCCTTGAAGGTGTCGACCAGCAGACTCTTGCCGAAGCGGCGCGGGCGGCTGAGGAAGTAGTACTTGCCCGAGTCGATCAGCGTGACGGCCATGCCGGTCTTGTCGACGTAGTAATGGCCCTCCTGGCGGATCTCGCGCAGGTTCTGGATGCCGATGGGCAGTTTGCGGCGCGGTAGCGGTGCGGGCGGGGGCGCGAGCATGGAGGAGAGTGTACGGCGGGGCCCGGAGTCAGCTCCGGCCCGAGCCTCGGCGCCAAGGCAGGGCGCGCGAGCCGGGTGGGGGTACCCTCAGGACGCCAGGAACACCGCGAAGTCACCTGCTGCATCGCACCAGTGCTGCAGGCGGCGCCAGCCGGCGTCGTGCAGCAGCGCGGCGAAGCCTTCGGGCGTCCACTTGCAGGAGTTTTCGGTGTGGATGCGCTCGCCCGCCGCAAAACCGCGCGCGCCGCCGGGCCAGCGAAGCGTCAGGTTGCGGCGGGCCTCCAGGTGCATCTCGATGCGCGACTTCGTCGCCTCGAAGCAGGCGACGTGGCGCCATTCGTGCAGGTCGAAGTCGCAGCCGGCCAGGCGGTTGAGGTGGCGCAGCAGGTTGAGGTTGAAGGCGGCGGTCACCCCCAGCGGGTCGTCGTAGGCGGCGTCCAGCCGGGACTTGTCCTTGACCAGGTCCACCCCGATCAGCAGAGCGCCGGCCGGCGCCAGCGCGCGTGCCTCGCTCAGCAGGCGCAGCGCCTCGGGCGGCGTGAAGTTGCCGATGCTGGAGCCGGGGTAGAAGATCAGCGCGCGGGGATCCTCCCAGCCCGCCGGAAGCGCCAGCCGGGCCGAGAAGTCCAGACCCAGGCCGGCCATCTCGATGTCCGGGTGGCGCTGCTGCAGCTGGGCCAGCGCCTCGGCCAGGTAGTCCACCGAGATGTCCAGCGCCAGGTAGCGGCGCGGCTGCAGGGCCGGGAACAGGCGGGCGGCCTTGGCGCAGTTGCCCGCCCCCAGGTCGATCAGGGTGCTGCTGCCGCCACAGGCCGCGTGGGCCGCTGCAGCCATGTCGCCGCTGTGGGTGGTGAATATCTGCGCCTCGGCACGGGTGAGGTAGTACTCGTCGAGTTCGGTGATGGCGTCGAACAGCCGCGAGCCCAGTGCGTCGTATAAAAACTTGGGCGAGACCCGGGCCGCCGGCTGTTGGAGCCCGGCCAGGGCCTCGGCGGCGAGTTGTCGGGCATCGATCTGCAGGGTCTGGAGCAAGGTGGGCGAGCTCATCGTTCAGCGGATCCGGTGGGGCCTGTCATGGGCCTATGGCATGTGAACCGTGCAGCATGCCACGGCTTGAGGTCCAATCCGGGTCTCGTTCCCCTCCCCGTACGGCCCACCTCCATTCCAGGAGATCACCACCATGCTGAGCCTGTCCCCCTCCCGCACCTTCAAATCCCTGCTGACCTGTGCCCTGCTGGCCTTCGGCAGCTTAAGTCACGCCCAGCAGATCTTCCGTGTCACCGCGATCCCGGACGAATCGCCTACCGAGTTGGCGCGCAAGGCGGCGCCGCTGGTGAAGTACCTGGAGGGCAAGCTGGCGGTGAAGGTGGAGTTCACCCCGGTGACCGACTACGCCGCCTCGGTGGAGGCGCTGGTCAACAAGAAGGTGGACCTGGCCTGGTTCGGCGGTTTCACCTTCGTGCAGGCGCATGTGCGCTCCGGCGGCAAGGTGATCCCGCTGGTGCAGCGCGAGGAGGACGAGAAATTCCGCTCGGTGTTCATCACCAGCGATGCCGCCATCAACGGCCTGGCAGACCTGAAGGGCAAGGATGTGAGCTTCGGTTCGCAGAGCAGCACCTCCGGCCACCTGATGCCGCGCAGCTTCCTGCTGCAGGCGGGCGTGGATCCCGACAAGGCCTTCCGCCGTGTGGCCTACAGCGGCGCACACGATGCCACCATCGCCGCGGTGGCCGCGGGCAAGGTGCAGGCCGGTGCGTTGAACATCTCGGTGTGGGAGAAATTCGTCGCCGACAAGAAGGTCGACACCACCAAGGTGCGCGCCATCTACACCTCGCCGGCCTACTACGACTACAACTGGACCGTGCATGCCGACATGCCTGTGGCCCTGCAGACCAAGCTGCGTGAGGCGTTCCTGGCGCTGAACAAGTCCACGCCGGAGGGCAAGGAGATCCTGGAGCTGCAGCGTGCCACCCGCTTCGTACCGACGAAGGCCGACAACTACAAGGGCATCGAGGCCGCTGCGCGCAGCGCCGGTCTGCTCTGAGCGCGGCGGCGATGAAAGTCGAGACCCAGGGCCTGGGCGTGCACCATCCGGCTGCCCGTGTCGATGCCCGCGCGGCGCTGGCACCGCTGAACCTGCGCATCGACGCGGGCGAGCAGGTGGCGGTGATCGGCCCCTCCGGTGCCGGCAAGACCAGCCTGCTGCAGGCGCTGGCCTGCGCGCTGCCGCCGGCACAGGGGCGGCTGCGGCTGGACGGCGTTGATCCCTGGGCATTGCCGCGCCGCAGCCTGCAGCGGCTGCGCGGTCGGCTGTTCCTCGCGCCGCAGACACCTCCGCTGCCGCCGCGTCAGCGGGTGATCACCGCGGTGCTGGCCGGCTGCCTGCCTGCGATGGGGCTGACGGCCAGCCTGGCCTCGTTGTTCTATCCGCGCGACATTCCGGCGGCCCACGAGGCGCTGGCCGCCTTCGACCTGGCCGACAAGCTCTTCGAGCGGGTCGATCGCCTCTCCGGCGGCGAGCGCCAGCGTGTGGGCCTGGCGCGCACCCTGCTGGCGCCGGCCTCGCTGTGGTTGATCGACGAGCCCCTGTCCGCGCTGGACCCATCGCGCGCGCGCCAGGCGCTGGCCGCTCTCACCGGCCAGGCCCGTACACGCGGCGCCACGCTGGTGGCCACGCTGCACCAGGTGGAGCTCGCACTCGAAGCCTTTCCGCGTGTGATCGGCCTGCGCGACGGGGCGCTGGCCTTCGACCTGCCGTGTGCCGAGGTGAGTGCCGCCCGACTGGCCGCCCTGTATGCCCAGCACGAGGCGGAGCTGCAGGCGCAGCCGATGCCAACCGAACCGCCGCCACCTGCCGTCCCGGCCCCGGTGGTGATGCACTGTCGCTGAGGGGCACAGGCGATGTCCGGTCGAAACCCAGTGGAACGGCGGGCCGATCCTGTGTGTCGACCGGGCTGGCCTCGCGTGAAACACCGCGTCGGGTATCCTGCGCAGGCCTGCACACACCCATGAACGTCGCTGCCCTGCCTCCTGTCGATCCGCGGCTGCGCGACCCCGCACTCTGGCCGCGCCTGGCCTGGGCCAGCGCCGCGCTGGTGCTGCTCTGGCCACTGGCCGTGGCCTGCGAGTTCCGGCCCTGGCTGCTGTTCGAGGCGGAGAACCTGCGTGTCACCGGCCGCTTTCTGGCCGACTTCCTGCCCCCGGCGCTGGGGGCCGAGTTCCTCTGGATGGTGGCGCGCGAGACCTGGCGCACCGTGGCCATCGCCACGGCCGGCATCACGCTGGCGCTGCTGATCGCACTGCCGGCCACCCTGCTGACCGCCCGGGTGCTGTCGGTGTCGGCGCTGTCGGGCCGCATGGCCAGGGGGCCCTTCCTGCTGCGCCAGGCGCTGCGCTGGAGCCTGATCCTGCTGCGTTCGGTGCCGGAGCTGGTGTGGGCGCTGGTGTTCGTGCGGGTGGTGGGCCTGGGCCCGACCGCCGGTGTGCTGGCCATTGCGCTCACCTACGGCGGGATGCTCGGCAAGGTCTACAGCGAAATCCTCGACAGTGGTGAGCCCCATGCCACCGAGACGCTGCTGCGCAACGGCAGCGGGCGCCTGCAGGCCTTCTTCTATGGCCTGCTGCCGCAGAACGCGGGGGAGCTGACGTCCTACACCGTCTACCGATGGGAGTGTGCGATCCGTTCCTCGGTGGTGCTGGGCTTTGTCGGTGCGGGCGGGCTGGGCCAGCAGCTCGACAGCTCGATGAAGATGTTCTCCGGCGGTGAGGTGGCCACCATGCTGGGGGTGTTTGTCGGCCTGGTGGCGCTGGCCGACCGGGTCAGTGCGGCGCTGCGCCGCGTGCTCGCCTGAAGCCGAAAGGCCGTCCCGATGCGCGACCAGCCCGCTGCCAATCCTCCGTACAAGCTGCCGCCACCTTTGTTTGACGCCCGCTGCCGCGCCTGCTGGATGGTGGCCGGCCTGCTGCTGCTGGTGCTGGCGAGCTTCTGGAGCCTGGACCTGCAGGTGGCGGCCTTCTTCTCGGGTGAGTCGGCCCGTTCGATGGGCCGTTTCCTGGCTGAGTTCTTTCCGCCGGACCTGTCGGAGCCCTTCCTCGCCAAGGTGGGCGTGGCCACCTTGGAGACGTTGGCGATGTCCGCGCTGGGCACCCTGCTGGCGGCGCTGGCCGGCCTGGCGCTGGCGCTGCCGGCGTCGCGCCTGCACGATGGCGATCGCGCCCTGGCGCGTGCGCCCACCCGCCTGCTGCTCAATGCGCTGCGCGCCATCCCGGAGCTGGTGTGGGCTGCGCTGCTGCTGATCTCGGCCGGCCTCGGGCCGCTGGCGGGCACGCTGGCGCTGGCGCTGCACACCACCGGCGTGCTGGGTCGGCTGTTTGCCGAGGCGATCGAAAACGCCCCCTCCGGCCCCGGCGACGCTCTGCGCGCACAGGGTGTGGGCCTGCTGAAGGTGACCGCCTATGCCACGCTGCCGCAGGTGCTGCCGCAGCTGGTCAGCTACAGCCTGTACCGCTGGGAAAACAACATCCGCGCTGCGGCGGTGCTGGGCGTGGTCGGCGCCGGCGGCCTGGGGCAGCTGTTGGCCTTCCACATGGGGCTGTTCCACATGCACAAGACCGCCACCCTCCTGGCGGCCATGCTGCTGCTGGTGGCGCTGGTGGACGCACTGAGCTATGCGTCGCGGCGCTGGCTGATGCGTTGATGCGCTGCCTGCACCCATGAGCACTGCCCCCCGCATCGGCACTCTCTTTGCCTACGACTGGGATGCCCAGGGCTACGCGGCGCTGGCGTCGCGCTGGCGCTGCGACCGGGCCGGCTTCGACCTGTTCGCCTTCCCCAGCAACGCCCGGCTGATCGGCTTCGACCTGGAGCGCTTCGCCGCGGCGCAGGCCCGACGTGGGCGGCGGCTGGGCTGGGCCGGGGTGGTGTCGCACCATGAGCAGTTCGGTGCGCTGGCCGCTGCGCTGGTGGCCGAGCGGCTGGGGCTGCCCGGCCCGCGGCCCGAGGCCATCCTGGCCGCGCAGCACAAGCTGCACGCCCGGCGTGTGCTGCAGCAGGTCGCGCCCGAGGCTGCGCTGCCGGCCCTGGCGCTGCCCTGCGCTTACGGAGAGGACATTCCGCAGGGGCTGGACTACCCCGCCTACGTCAAGCCGGTCAAGGCGGCGTTTTCGGTGTTGGCGCGGCGGGTGGATTCGCGCGAGGAGCTGCAGCGCCACACCCGCTTCGGCCGGCGCGAGCTCTGGGTGATCCGCCGCCTGGTCGAGCCCTTCGAGCGCGTCTGCCGCGAACGGCTGCCGGAGGCCGGGACGGCACACCGGATGATGCTGGAGGCCCCCCTGCCGCCCGACACGCCGCAGTACAACCTGGACGGCTGGGTGCACCGCGGCCGGGCCCATGCGCTGGGTGTGGTCGATGCGGTGATGTACCCCGGCACCCAGGCCTTCATGCGTTGGGAGCATCCCAGCCGGCTGGATCCGGCGCTGCAGGCGCGCGCACTGGACGTGGCGCAGCGCTTCCTGAGCGCGATTGGCTTCGACCAGGGGGCGTTCAACCTGGAGTTCTTCCACGACCCGGTGACCGACCGCCTCAGCGTGATCGAACTCAACCCCCGTCTGGCCTCGCAGTTCGGCGACCTGTACCGGCGAGTGCAGGGACGTGATCCGCATGAGATGGCGCTGCAACTGGCGGTCGGTGGCGACCCGGGCGCCCTGCCGCGCCGCAGCCCCAGCGCCGCTGCAGGTGCAGGTGCAGGTGCAGGTGCAGGTGCAGGTGCAGGTGCAGGTGCTGCGGCCAGCCTGGTCTACCGCAGCCTGCGCCCCGGCGATGAACCGCCGATGCCCGATGCAGCCCGGCGCGCCGCTTTCGCAAGCGCCTTCCCGGATGGCCTGCTGTTCACGCTGCCCAAGACCGGCCACGCGCTGGCACGCGAGTACAAGTGGCTGGGCAGCCACCGCTACGGCCTGGTGCACCTGGGCGGGCAGGACGCGCAGGACCTGCGCGAGCGGGCCGAACGTGCCAGCGTGCTGCTGGGATGGCCAGCGCCCTACGCGGCCGATGAGGTGGCGCAGACCAGCGCGACGACCGCCGCATCCGTGGAACGGCCCGATCAGCTGCCGACGGCCGTGGCCGCAGCGGGACACACCGGCTCGTCCGGGCAGGCGGTGACCTGGCGTTGAGCTGGGGCTTCAGCCACGGCAAGGGGCGCCTGTATTGCACTGCTGTCGGCCCTGACCGAACCGTGGGTTTTATACTTATCAGGGTATCTTGCCGAGCCACCTCGTGGCCGTACACCCATGGACATCCCCGGCTTCCTGCGCGACAACTGGCCCCTGCTGCTCCTGGCCTTGTGGTTTGGCCACAAGTGGTGGCGCTCCCGACGCGTCAAGGCCCTGCTGCCGTCGCTCAGGCAGCAGGGGGCGCTGCTGCTGGACGTGCGCTCGGCCGCGGAGTTCGCCGCAGCCAGCGCGCCCGGCACGGTCAACATCCCCTTGGGGGAGTTGAACCAACGCCTGGCCGAGATCCCCAAGTCCGTTCCCGTCGTGGTCGGCTGTGCCAGCGGCACCCGCAGCGGCATGGCCAGGATGCTGCTCAAGAAAAACGGCTGCGCCCAGGTTCACAACATCGGGGCCTGGACCAGGTTCCTGTGAGCGACCCACAGGCCGGATCGTTCACAGCTTCTGATCATTGAGCTCAGCGCGCCGCGGCCACGATCTGTCCGGCCAGGCGCTGCAGGGCCTGGCGCATCGCCAGGGCCAGTGCGTCCGGTTGCGGACTGGACAGCGGCTGAGCCCAACGGAAGGCGCCGACCTGCGGCGGCTGTGCGCCGTCGGGTGAGGCCAGGCTCCATTGCGCCTGCAGCAGCAGGTTGCGGCCGGAGGGGTCGGGCTGCAGCGCCTCGATCTGCAGGCGCAGCTGCCGGCCGATGCGCAGTCCGGGCGGCAGTGGTGCACGCCAGACCTGCCCGGGCCCGCCCAGCGCGGCGGCCAGGTCCTGCTGCAGCGCACGCGGCAGCGCGACACGCAGCGGCTCGGCCCAGCGCAGCCCGGCGATGGGGCGCAGGCCGCTGGGCCCGTCGGGGCGCCAGATGCGGTCGTCGTCCAGCCAGGCGGGCAGCAGCAGCGGCTCCATCAGCTGCCAGGGCAGGGCGGGCACTGGCCTGTTCGGCGGCTTCGCCTGACCAGGCGGCTCGGACGAGCCGTCGAGTTCAGGCAGGCGCAGGCGCCGCAAATCGGTGGCGGGGCTGGCGCAGCCGGCCAGCAGCGTGGGCAGGGCACATGCGCTGGCCAGCAGCGCCCGGCGAGCGGGCATGGCGCACCGACGCCGCAGCGGCGGGCAAAAGGAGTCGGCAGGCTCTTTCACGCGGGCTCCGGTTCAGCGCGGATCGGTCGATGCCGCAGCGGGGGGCGGGGCAGGGGGTGCGGCCACACCACGCAGCAGTGCGTCGGGTTGTTCGCGCAGCAGTTCGGCCAGTTCACGCAGGGAGCGGGCGGCCCGGCCCACTTCGACCAGGCTGCGCTGCAGCTCCGGGGTCAGGCTGGATTCGTCGCCCAGCGTGCGGCGCAGCACGGCGGCGCTGCGGGCCAGCTCGGTGGCCGCCTGCTGCCAGGCCAGCGGCAGAGGCGCCTGCGGGGCCAGGGTGGCCTCGGCCTGCGCCGCTGCGGAGGCAATGCGGGCAGCGGCGCTGGCGGCCTGCTGGCTGGCCTGGGCGATGTCTGCCGCTGCACGTTGCCCCTGGCCCAGGGTGGCCTGGGCCGACTGTGTCAGCGGGCCGATCCGGCGTTGCATGCTCTGCGCGAGATCGCCCAGGCGCTGCGAAGCCTGGCCGAGCTGCTGGAGCGTCTGCTCGGTCTGCGGCCCGCCGGCCAGGCTGCGCAGTGCGGCGGCGGCGGCGCGGGCTTCCTGCAGCAGGCCGTCCAGATCGAGCCGGGCCAGTTGCTCCTGCAGCGACAGCGGCGCCGGTACGGTGGGAATCTCCGGCAGACTGTCGCTGCGTGGTGATACCTGGGCGCGAACAGCCGGTGCCGCGGCCAGGTCCAGTTCGATGTAGCGCTGGCCGGTCAGCAGGCTGCTGGTGACCAGCTGGGCACTCAGGCCGCGCTGCAGCAACTGCGGCAGGGCCGGCGCACCGGGTTGCGCGGTGGACTGCGCGGTGGTGCCGAGCAGGCGGTCGAGTTCCGGCCCCCCCAGCGTGACTTCCACCGGCAGGCGCAGGCTGCCGCCGGGGCCGTCGTGTGCCACGCCGATGCCGGTCACGCTGCCCATCGGCAGGCCGCGAAACAGCACCGGTGCGCCCGGCGACAGGCCGACCAGCGACCCCTCGAAGTGCAGCCGCGCGCGTTCACTGCGGTCGAACACCCGCAGGCCAAACACCGCCACCACCGCGGCCAGCAGCAGCGCCAGGCCAAGCAGCGTGAACAGGCCGAGTCGCCAGGCGCGCCAGTGCGGGGTCATGCCGGGCATGCCATCGGCGATGAGGACGCCGCCTGCGGCCGGGCCGAACGGCCCCGGCTCAGGAACTCGCGCACCTGTGCAGGCCCCTGTGCCAGCAGGGCAGCGGGGGTGTCCAAAGCCGTCATCGTGAGCGCCTGTTCGTCCAGAAAGAGGGCGCGGTCGGCCACCGCGAAGACGCTGTCGATGTCGTGCGTGACCATCACCACGCTGGTGCCGAGGTCGTCGCGCAGGTGGCCGATCAGCTCGTCCAGCCGGGTGGCATTGACCGGGTCCAGTCCGGAGGAGGGTTCGTCCAGGTAGAGCAGCGCCGGGTCCAGCACCAGCGCCCGGGCGATGGCGGCGCGTTTGCGCATGCCGCCGCTGAGCGCCGCCGGGGTCAGCTCGAAGCCCTGCGGCAGCCCCACCAGTGCCAGCTTGTGGCGCGCCCGCCGTTCGCGTTCGGCCGGCGGCCAGTCGGTGAACAGGCGCATCGGCAGCATCAGGTTGTCGCCCACCGTCATCGAGCTCCACAGCGCCCCGGCCTGGAACATCACGCCGAAGCGGCGGCGCAGCCCGTCGCGGGTGGCCTCGTCGCAGTGGTGAAAGTCGTGTGATCCGTAGAGCACCCGCCCAGCCAGCGGCGTCTGCAGCCCGATCAGGTGGCGCAGCAGCGTGCTCTTGCCGCAGCCGCTGGCGCCCACGATGGCCAGCACCTCGCCGCGGCGCAGTGTGAAGGTCAGATCGCGCTGCACCACCCGGCCCTGGTGTCCCACCGCCAGGCCTTCGACCCGCAGCGGTGCAGCGGCCGGGTCCTGGGCTTCGGTGGGGGCCAGCGTTGTCGGGGGGGCCACCGTCAATACCCCAGCGAGGTGAAGAACACCGTGGTGGCGCAGGCCGCCGCAACGATCCACACCAGCGCCTTGACCACCGCACGGGTGGTGGCCTCGCCCACGGCTTCGGCATCGCGGCCGGCGCCCAGGCCCTCGCGGCAACCCGCCAGGGCCACCAGTGCGGCGTAGACGATGGCCTTGAACTGGCCGATCCAAAGATGTGTCCAGGTGAGTGCCTTCAGGCTGCCGTGCAGGTACTCCGCCGCCGGCACGCCGAAGGCCGCCACCGCGGCCGGCAGTCCCGCCAGCACCCCCACCAGCATGCCGAAGGCGGTCAGCAGCGGCATCACCAGCAGCAGCGCCAGCAGGCGCGGCAGCACCAGATGGTCCACCGGGTTGACGCCCAGCACCCGCAGGGCGTCGATCTCCTCATGCGACTGCATGCTGGCCAGCTCGGCCGCGAAGGCCGCTCCCAGCCGGCCGGCCAGGATCACTCCGGTCATCAGGCCACCGAGTTCGCGCACCATGCCCACGGTGACCACATCGGCGATCAGCGCCTGCGCGCCGATGCGCGCCAGTTGTGCGCCTCCCATGTACGCCAGCATCAGGCCCACCAGGAAGCAGGTGAGCACAACGATCGGCAGCGCCAGCGGCCCGGTGCGGTCGAGTTGTGCGAGCAGGTCGGTGCGCTGCATGCAGCTGCGCCCCCGCAGCAGCCGGCCGAGTGCCAGCAGCACCTCGCCAAAAAATACCAGCGTGCCGCCGGCCGAAATGAGCGACGCCCGGGTCCCGGACGAAGCCCGATCGTGCATCTCGGCCGGTCCCGGTCCCGGTCCCGGTCCCGGCAGCGGCGACACCTCAGCCTTCATCGGTGACGCGCTGCCAGCTCCCGCCGCGCAGGATCTCGTGCGGCCGGAACAGCGACTTGTAGGCCATCTTCGGGCTGGCAGCAATCCAGTAGCCCAGGTACAGGTACGGCAGGCCGAGCAGGCGGGCCTGTTCGATCTGCCACAGCACGTTGTAGGTGCCGTAGCTCGCGCCCTCTTCGGGGGCGTAGAAGGTGTAGACGGCGGACAGGCCGTCCTCCAGCACGTCGAGGATGGACACCATCTTCAGCTCGCCGAGCTGATCGGGGTCGTCGGTGGGCGTGCGGAACTCCACCAGCCGGGAGTTGACGCGGCTTTGCAGCAGGAACTGGGTGTACTGATCCACCGAATCCTGGTCCATGCCACCGCCGGCGTGGCGTTCGTTCTGGTAATGCAGGTAGAGGCGGTAGTGCTCCGGCACGAAGCCCAGGCGCAGCACCCGGGCCTTGAGGTCCTGGTGCTGCCGCCAGGCGCGGCGCTGGCTGCGGTTGGCGTGATACTCGCCGACCGGGACACGCAGCGGCACGCAGGCGCTGCAGCCGTCGCAGTAGGGTCGGTAGGTGAACATGCCGCTGCGCCGGAAGCCATTGGCCACCAGGCCGGTGTAGGCCTGCGCATGGATCAGGTGCGACGGTGTAGCCACCTGCGAGCGGGCCTGCCGGTCCGGCAGGTAGCTGCAGGGGTAGGGCGCCGTGGCGTAGAACTGCAGCTGGGCGAGCGGAAGTTCCTTGGGGTAGGTCACGCGGAGGAGCCGTCTGCGGTCGGGGTTGGCGGGGCAGTGTCGATCAGGGACGCGGCGGCGGCTTCGGGCAGCAGCAGCGACCAGTGCGCCGGATCATAGGTCCAGGCCCGCGGCGGCGGCAGATCGACAACCCGAGTCAGGTGTCGCTCGAATGCGTCACGCGGGACCGGTCGAGCGCCCAGGCTGGCCAGGTGGCCGGTCTGCTGCTGGCAGTCGATCCAGTCGATGCCCTCGGCCCGGCAGAAGGCCACCAGTGCGCACAGGGCGAGTTTGGAGGCGTCGGTGCGGTGGGCGAACATCGACTCGCCGTAGAACATGCGCCCCAGGTTGACGCCGTACAGGCCCCCGACGAGTTGCCCGTCCACCCAGGTCTCCACCGAATGCACCTGCCCGGCGGCATGCCAGCGGCGGTAGGCCGCCTGCAGGCGCGGCAGGATCCAGGTGCCTTCCTGGCCCTCGCGTGCCGTGCCGGCGCAGGCGGCGATGACGCGGTCGAAGGCCGAGTCGAAGCGGATCTCGCCGCCCGGCGTGGCCAGGAAGCGCTGCAGCGCCTTGCGCAGCGAGCGGTGCAGGCGCAAGTCTGCAGTGGCCAGCACCATGCGCGGCGCCGTGCTCCACCACAGCAGCGGCTGGCCCTCGGAGGACCAGGGGAAGATGCCCTGTCGGTAGGCCAGCCGCAGCCGCGCCAGGCTCAGCCCGCCGCCGGCGCAGAGCAGCCCCTCCAGGCCCTGCGGCTCCTCCAGCGCCTGAGCGGTGGGGGGGAAGGGCTGCGGATCGGACTCGGCGTCCGACTCGTCGGGCAGCCAGGGCAGCATGCGTTGGGCCGGCTCGGTACGCGCTCAGCGCAACTGCAGGTCCTCGGCGCCGTATTCGATGCCCAGGGGCTCGATCAGCAGGCGCTTGGGGCCCTCTTCCACCCGGCCGGCCACCCAGGCGTCGATGCCCTGGGCGCGGGCGACCGCGGCGGTCTGCTCGGCCTGATCGGCAGCGACGAAGATCGCGAAGCCCGCTCCCATGTTGAGGGTGGAGTAGGACTCGTTGTTGTCCTGGCCGGCCAGGGTCTGGATGAACTTGAGCACCGGTGTCACCGGCGGGACGGTGCCGATGCGGTAGGTGAAGCGTCCCGGGTGGCGCAGCAGCTTGCGCCAGCCATGGCCGGTGATGTTGGCGCAGTAGTGCGGCGTGATGCCGGCCTGCCACAGCGCCTCGGTCACCGGCGAATACAGCACGGTGGGGGCCAGCAGCGCCTCGCCGTAGGTCAGGCCGGGGTGGTTGGCCGGATCGATCTCGGTCAGGTAACCCTGCGGCAGGCGTTCCACCAGCTTGCGCGCCAGGCTCAGGCCGTTGGCGTGGATGCCGGAGGAGGCCAGCAGCACGATGGCGTCGCCCGGGCCGAGCTTGTCGCCCAGCGACAGGCGCTCTTTGGGGTTGACCAGCCCGGTGCAGCCGGCAGCCAGGTCGATGCGGCCGGCTTCGACGATGCCCGCCAGCGCCGGCGTCTCACCACCACCCCAGGCCACGCCGCAGCGGTCGCAGGCGGCCTTCCAGCCGGCCACCAGGGCCTGGGCGCGTTGGGTGTCGCCGAACCAGTCGGAGCCGCCGGCGGCCCAGTAGGCCTGCACCAGCAGCGGGGTGGCGCCGACGGTGATCAGGTCGTTGATGGCCATCGCCAGGGTGTCCTGAGCAATGCGGTCGTACCAGCTCTTCCCGGTGAGCCGGGCCATCTCGTCGGCCACCAGGGTCTTGGTGCCCAGGCATTCGACGATGGAGGCGAGGTAGAACGGCCCGACGTCGACCACGTAGGCCGATTCGCCGCGCGAGGCGGCCACCTCGCTGAAGCCGTGCGGCGCCAGGTGGCCCGCGGTGGCCGCGGCGGCGCGCTGGGCGGCGATCTTCAGGGGATCGATCAGGTCGTAGTTGACGCCGGCCTGTTCGTAACTCAGGCTGCCTGAGCCGCCGGTGGTGCCGGTGGTGCCGGCAACGGGGGTGTTCTGCGGTTGCATGGGGCGTGATTATCCCGGAGGTGCAAGGCTTCGTTGTCCGGACGCGATCGGTCGCGTCCGGTTGGACCCGGCTCGTAGAATCCCCCCCCTATGAGCTACCTCGTCCTGGCCCGCAAGTACCGTCCGCGCAGCTTCGCCGAGATGGTGGGGCAGGAGCATGTGGTGCAGGCGCTGGGCAATGCGCTCACGCAGCAGCGGCTGCACCATGCCTACCTGTTCACCGGCACCCGCGGGGTGGGCAAAACCACGGTGTCGCGCATCCTGGCCAAGAGCCTGAACTGCACCGGAGCGGATGGTCAGGGCGGCATCACAGCCCAGCCCTGCGGGGTGTGCGCGGCCTGCCGCGACATCGATGCCGGCCGGTACGTCGACTACATCGAGCTGGACGCCGCTTCCAATCGCGGGGTGGACGAGATCAGCCAGCTGCTGGACCAGGCGGTCTACAAGCCGGTGGTGGGGCGCTTCAAGGTCTACATGATCGACGAAGTGCACATGCTCACCACCACGGCCTTCAACGCCATGTTGAAGACGCTGGAGGAGCCGCCGGAGTACCTGAAGTTCGTGCTGGCCACCACCGACCCGCAGAAGGTGCCGGTGACGGTGCTCAGCCGCTGCCTGCAGTTCAACCTGCGGCCGATGGCGCCGGAGACGGTTTACGAGCACCTGCAGACGGTGCTGGCGGCCGAGGCGATCGAGGCGGAACTGCCCGCGCTGCGGCTGCTGGCGCAGGCGGCCCGGGGGTCGATGCGCGACGCCCTGTCGCTCACCGACCAGGCCATTGCCTTCGGTGGCGGTCGGCTGGAGGAAGGCGCCATCCGCCAGATGCTGGGTGCCGTCGACCGCAGCCATGTCACGCGCATCCTGGAGGCGGTGGCCGCGGCCGATGGCGTGGCGCTGGTCAACACCGTGGGCGAGCTGCGCGGCCTGGGCCTGTCTGCCGCCGGCACGCTGGAGGAGCTGGCCACCCTGGTGCAGCAGCTGGCGGTGCTGCAGGCGGTGCCGCAGGCCGCCAACCCCAACGACCCGGACCTGCCGCTGCTGCAGCACCTGGCCGCCCTGCTGTCATCGCAGGAGGTGCAGCTGGTCTACAGCGTGGCGGTGCACGGCCGCGCAGAGCTGCCGCTGGCGCCGGACGAATACAGCGGGCTGACGATGGTGCTGCTGCGGCTGCTGGCCTTCAAACCCTTCGGCGGGGCACCGAGGTCGCCCCGTGCGCCGGGGGAGGGTGTGGCCAGCCCGGGGACCGGGCCCGCAGCGAGGGTGGCTGCATCGACCGCTGCGGCCGCCCCTGCCGTGGCACCGGCCGCTGCGGCGGCGCTGCGCCCCGCACCGTCGCCCAGCCAGCCGCTGCGCCGGCCAGAGGCTGCCAGTGTTGCCGTGCCGGTTCCTCCTGTGCTGGCACAGCCTGCCAGGACAACCGCCGCCCCGGAGCCGGCGACCGTGCCGGTGACGTTGCCGGTGACGTTGCCGGTGGTGGCCGCCCGAGCCAGCTCGGGCTCGGAACCCAGCCACGGCAGTTCAGTGCCGCCCTGGGAGGATGACGATGCGGGGCTGATGGCCGAGCCGCCGTCGGCCCCAGCGGGGCGGCCGGAACCGCCCCCCGAGCTTGAGCCCGAAAGTCCGGCTGCGGCTTTGCGCAGGTCACCGTCGTCGGGGATTGAGCTGAGGCCCGAAGCAGAGCGCCCGGCACCCCTCCCCGTCAGCGCTGCAGAGCAGGCCTGCACCGACCGCTGGGTGGAGTGCTGCCGGCAGCTGTTTGAACGCCAGGCCCTGCATGGCCTGGTGCGCGAGGCCGCCTGGCAGGCGCAGTGTGTGCAGATCGACGAGACCGCCCAGCCCCCACGCTGGACGCTGCGGCTGGAGCGCGAATCGCTGCGCCAGCCCGGCCACCGCGACCGCCTGCAGGAGGCGCTGTCCAACCTGCTGGGCCAGCCGGTTCAGCTGGAGCTGCTTGCCGGTGCGGTGGGCGACAGCGCGGCAAGGCGCGAGGCCGCAGCCCGCGCCCGCGCCCAGGCGCTGGCCGAAGAAGAGATCCGCCAGGATCCGCTGGTGCTGGAGCTGCTGGCGCGTTACCCCGGCTCGCGCATCGTGCCGGGGTCGATCCGGCCGGTCTGAGTGCCGCGGTCCTTCCATCCGCCGCGATCCGCGAGAATGCCGGCCACCGGCTTCGTCCCACGAGCCTCATCCCTCTGTCGAAAGGAACACCCATGATCAAAGGACAACTGGCCGGCCTGATGAAACAGGCCCAGGCCATGCAGGACAACCTCAAGAAGGCGCAGGACGAACTGGCCAACATCGAGGTGGAAGGCCAGTCCGGCGCTGGCCTGGTGAAGGTCACCATGACCTGCAAACACGACGTCAAGCGCATCGCCATCGACCCCAGCCTGCTGGCCGAGGACAAGGACATGCTGGAGGACCTGGTGGCGGCCGCCTTCAACGACGCGGTGCGCCGAGCGGAGTCCACCAGCCAGGAAAAGATGTCCAAGCTCACCGCCGGCATGCCGCTGCCGCCGGGGATGAAGTTCCCGTTCTGATCGCCAACCGCCGCTAACCACCCCCCTCGACCGCTTCTGCCATGTCCGTGGCCCACCCTGGAGGCAGCGCCGACGCCCTCGGCCGCCTGATCGAGGCCCTGCGGCTGCTGCCGGGCGTGGGCGTCAAGTCCGCGCAGCGCATGGCCTACCACCTGCTGCAGCACGAGCGGGACGCAGCGCTGCGGCTGGCGCAGGCGCTGGACGACGCGGTGCACCAGGTGCGCCACTGCGAGCGCTGCCACACCTTCACGGAACAGCCGGTCTGCAGCACCTGCCTGGACCCGCTGCGCGATGCCCGCCAGCTCTGTGTGGTCGAGACCCCGGCCGACCAGGCTGCGGTGGAGCGCACCGGCAGCTACAAGGGGCTGTACTTCGTACTGATGGGTCGGCTGAGCCCGCTGGACGGCATCGGGGTGCACGACATCGGCTTGCCCGCGCTGCTGCAGCGGGTGACCGAAGGGGGCGTGCAGGAGGTCATCGTGGCCACCAATTTCACCGCCGAGGGTGAGGTGACGGCCCACGCCATCTCGCAGGCGCTGCAGCGCAGCGGCGTCAAGGTGACCCGGTTGGCTCGGGGGGTGCCGATCGGCAGCGAGCTGGAGTATGTGGACCTGGGCACCATCGCCCACGCCCTGTCGGACCGGCGCTGAACGGGCGCCGGCCGACCGGTTGCGACCCAGCGGTCGCACAGTGCCGTACAGGGCCGCATGCGGCCCGCCGGGCGGGCCGCCCCGGACCTTCAATCGTTGTTGCGGCCCTTGGCCACCTTGACGGCGGAGCGGGGTTTGGCGGCCGGCTTGGCAGCGGAGGCCGTGCGCTTGGACCCGGCCTTGGCCACTGCCTTGGCTCGGGTGGGCTGCCAGACCACCAGCGTCTGGCCGGCGCTGAGCTTGCTGCCGGCCGAGAGGCGATTCCACTGGGCCACCTGGGCGGCAGTGACACGGTGACGTTTGGCCAGGCTGGCCAGGGTGTCGCCCTTGCGGGCCTTGACGTTCACCTTGCGCAGCGGCGGCTGATCAGGCGCCAGTGCCATCTGGGCATGGTCGGCCAGGTGCTCGCTCACGTCCGCCTCGCGCTGGGCGCTGCGCGGCACCAGCAGGGCTGAGCCGGCCTTGACCAGCATGCGCGGCGGGATGCGGTTGACCTCGCGCAGCCGGGCCTCGCTCATGCCGCTCTGGCGCGCCGCATCGGCCGGGCGCATGGTCCGGGGCACCACCCAGGCGGTCCAGCTGGCCAGCGGGCCGCGGTGCTGCTTGAGGTTGCGCAGGAAGTGGTCTGCATTGTCGAAGGGCAGCAGCACCTGCGGGGTGCCGGCCGCCAGGATCACCGGATTGTTGTGCTGCGGGTTGAGCTGGCGGAACTCCTCTTCACCCAGGCCGGCCAGGCGGGCCGCCAGGGTCACGTCGATGTCGCGCTGGATCGGCACACTCAGGAAGTGCGGGTGGTTGCGCAGGTCCGGCAAGGCGAGGTTGAAGGCTGCGGCGTCGGCCACGATGTTCTTCACCGCCATCAGCTTGGGCACGTAGTGGCGCGTCTCCAGCGGCATCGTCAGGCTGAGGTAGTCGGTGGGGCGGCCGGCCTTCTCGTTGCGGGCGATGGCGCGCTTGACGTTGCCCTCACCCCAGTTGTAGGCCGCCAGCGCCAGCTGCCAGTCGCCAAACATGCCATGCAGGCGGCCCAGGTAGTCCAGCGCCGCCCGGGTGGAGGCGAGTACGTCCCGCCGGTCGTCGCGGAACAGGTTCTGCCGCAGGTCGTAGTCGCGCCCGGTGGAGGGGATGAACTGCCACATGCCCGAGGCCCGCGCGGTGGACATGGCCTGCGGATTGAAGGCGCTTTCGATGAAGGGCAGCAACGCCAGCTCGGTGGGCATCTTGCGGCGCTCCACCTCCTCGACAATGTGGAAGAGGTACCGTGAGCCGCGGTCGGTCATGCGCCGGACGTAGTCGGGGCGGGCGGCGTACCAGCGCTCGTGGTCCTGCACCAGTTCGCTGTCGAGCGCCGGCAGGGCGAATCCGGCGCGGATGCGCGTCCAGAGGTCGGTCTGCAGGGCCGGGGCATCGGTCTGCACCGGCACGTCCGGCTCCAGTGGGTCGCGGGGTTTGCCGGCGGCGTCCTCGGGTCGGTCTTCGGCCGGCATCGTGGCCATGGGGGGGGCCGGCGTCGGGGAGGCTGCAGGTCCGTCCAAGGCCGGCAGCGGGGCCAGCGGGCCTTCCCGAGGCGTGGTTCCGGCAGGCGGTGGGGCCGCTGCGGCGTGCGGGGAGGGTGGGGCGGCCTGAACCGACGGGCTGTTGGACGCCAGGGGCGTGGCTGCCGGTGCGATGGGGGCGGGGACGCTTGTTGTGGCGCTCACCTCACGACCGCCAACCACGGTGATTTGCGGTGGCGGTGCCACGGCATCGGCCGGAAGGGGGGCGGTGGCACAGCCGCTGAGGGCGGCGACGACCAGGCTCAACCAGGCGCAGAACGGGGGAAACGAGGGAAATGGGGAAATAGGGGGCCCAGGGGTGAGCGCAGGGTCGACAAATCGGTCATCGGAACTCGTTTTTCCAGGCCCGCAGGGCGGCAAATACCGCCACCGGGTCGTTGGGGTCGGTGCCGGGGCCGGCATGGGCCACGGCGGCGCGTTGCACCGCAGGTTGATCGCAGCGCAGGAAGGGGTTGATCCGGCGCTCCCGCGCCAGTTCCGCCGGCAGCGTGGGCTGCCCCTGCTCGCGCAGGCCGCTGCAGTGGCGCAGGTGCCCGGCCACGTCGCTGCTGGCGGGTTCCACCGCGGCGGCAAAACGCAGGTTGGACAGGGTGTATTCGTGGGCGCAGCAGATGCGGGTCGCATCCGGCAATGCGGCCAGGCGGCTCAACGAGGCGTGCATCTGCGCCGGGCTGCCTTCGAACAGCCGCCCGCAGCCGGCGCTGAAGAGGGTGTCGCCGCAGAACAGCACCGGTGCCTGGCCGACCGGCTGGATGAAGTAGGCCAGGTGCCCGGCGGTGTGGCCAGGGGTGTCGATCACCTCGATCTCCAGGCCCAGCGTGCGGATCGAATCGCCGCCGCGCACCGGGTGCACCGCAGCGTCCGCCGCGCCTGGCACGGGCAGTCGCTCGTTGGCGGGTGTCCACAGGGGCACGCCGGCAAAGCGCTCACGCAGGGCCATCACCCCGCCGGTGTGGTCCGGGTGGTGATGGGTCACTAGAATGCCGCACAACGTGAGCGAAGCCTGTTCCAGCGCCTGGAGCACGGGCAGTTCATCCCCCGGATCCACCACCACGGCCTTGCGGCCATCGTGGACGAGCCAGATGTAGTTGTCGGCGAATGCGGGCAGGGCAACGAGATTCATGGTGCAAACCCGCCGGATTATAGAGAGCGACCCCTGGCTGAAGACCCCCGCAGGACGTTACGTCCTGGCCTGGGAGCAGCAGCGCCTGGATGCCCTGGTGGCCGATCTGTTCGGTTTCCACGCGCTGCAGCTGGGCTGGCCGGCTCTGGACGCGCTGCGCGCCAACCGCATGCCGCACCGCTGGCTGCAACTGGACCAGGCGGTTGATGGGGTGATTCTGCCGCCGGACTTCGCACCCGCCGGCATGCCGCGTGCGGTGCAAGTGAACGCCGAGTTCGAGGCGCTGCCCTTTCCTGCAGCCTGCCTGGACCTGGTGGTGCTGGCCCACACGCTGGAGCTGTCGTCTGACCCCCACCAGACTTTGCGCGAGGTGGAGCGGGTGCTGGTGCCGGAAGGGCGGGTGGTGGTGCTGGGATTCAATCCTTCCGGTCTGTTCGGGCTGGGCCACCGCACGGCTGCAATGGCCCGGCGGCTCCACCGCTGCGAGCAGAGCCTGCCCATCCGCGGCGAGATGATCGGCTGGAGGCGCCTGCGCGACTGGCTGCGCCTGCTGGGCTTCGAGATGGAGCAGGGCCGCTTCGGCTGCTTCCGTCCGCCCTTCGGGACCGAACGCTGGCTGGAGCGCAGCGCCTGGATGGAGCCGGTGGGCTCCCGCTGGTGGCCGGTGCTGGGGGGGGTCTACACCCTGCAGGCCGTCAAACGGGTGCGCGGCATGCGCCTGATCGGCACCGGCTGGAAACGCCGCCCCCAGGCCAGCGGCGCCCCCGCCGTGGCGGTGCAAAGCCGCCTGCCGCAAAGCAGCCCGCAGCGCAGCCCGTTGCACCCCGGTGCACCGTCCATTCCTACCGATACGCCATGACTCAGACCCCTGTCCCGACCCCTGATCAGACCACTCCCGCCTCCCCTGCCTCTTCTGCCTCTTCTGCCCCGGTTTCCGCCGCGCCCCGGGCTCCGCTGCCGATCCAGCGTCCCCAGGTGGTCGTCTACACCGATGGCGCCTGCAAGGGCAACCCGGGCCCGGGCGGCTGGGGGGTCTGGCTGAAAAGCGGTGACCATGCCAAGGAGCTCTGGGGCGGCGAGCGCCACACCACCAACAACCGCATGGAGATGACTGCGGTGATCGAGGCGCTGGCCAGCCTGAAGCGCAGCTGCGAGGTGGTGATCTACACCGACAGCAGCTACGTCAAGGACGGCATCACCAGCTGGATCCACGGCTGGAAGAAACGCGGCTGGAAAACCGCCGACGGCAAGCCGGTGAAGAACGTCGAGCTCTGGCAGCGCATCGATGCGCTGGCGCAGCTGCACCGGGTGGACTGGCGCTGGGTCAAGGGCCATGCCGGAGATCCGGGCAACGAGAAGGCCGACGAACTGGCCAACCGCGGCGTGGCCGAGGGCATGGGTCGAGGCTGACCTGCCGTTGCCTCCGGCTGCGGCGGGCGCAGCGGTTCAGCGCACGGTGTAGCCGCGCCCCTCCAGGCAGGCCACGCGGGCGCGCTGGTAGTCGCCGCGGCGGGCCCAGGCGCTGCCGTCGGCCTGGCCCGCTGCGGTGGCGGTGGCCGTGTCGGTGGGGTCGAAACCGCTTTGCCCCACCGCCCAGCGGTGGCATTCGTACTCGTCGCTGGCCTGCTGTTCGGCGTTCTGGCCCTGGCGGGGGTAGACGAAGGTCCTGTCGCTCTGGGCAGCATCCGGCTGGGCCAGCGGGGCCTGCACCACCTCGTAGCCGCTGTCGGGGTGGCGGCGGTAGTACACGCCGTTGACGTAGTAGTACGTCAGGCCCCCCAGCACCACCGCGGTGGCAAAGCTTGGCAGGTCCATCACCACGATCCCCAGCGGCGGGCGCACCACCACATAACCGTGGCTGCCGCGGGAGTACCAGATGCCGTCGCCGTAGTGGTAACCGACGCCACCCCAGTAAACGATGCGCGAGCGTGGCGGCGGGGTCACCACCGTCCAGCCCGGGCGCGGGTAGTCGCGGTTGTGACCGTAGGCGCCGTCCCACCAGCGTTGGCGGTCATCTCGCCGATCGTCGCGGCGATCATCGCGTCGGTCGTCCCGGCGGTCATCGCGCCGGTCCTCCCTCCGGTCGTCGCGGCGGGGCTCCTGTGCGGCCGGTGCGCGCTGCTGGAAGGCGCCCCGATCGCGGCCGCGGTCGTCGCGGCCCTCGCGCCCTTCCCGATCGGCCTGGGCCAGTGGCGACCAGACTGCAGCGACCAAGGCCAGGGCCAGAGCCAGGGCATTTACCGGCCGATGGCGGAGGTGGGGGCGGGGGTGGCCCAGCGGTGCGGCACAGGGGCTCATGGAAGGATCTCCAGGTCAGGGCGCCGAAACGCGGTAGCCGCGTGCATCCATGCAGGCGGACATGGCACGGCGGAAGTTGTCCAGGCCGGTGTTGGGGCGCGGTGGCGGCGTGCGTGCCGCCTGCTGCTGCTCCACCGTGCGGGCGCGGGACTCTTCCACCGCCGCGCCCATCAGGGCGCCGAAGATGGCACCCATCACCGCCCCCTGGCCGCTGTGGCGCGAGCCGGACAGCACCGCCCCGGCCACTGCGCCGGTGGCCGCGCCGGCCACCACACTGCGGCCGTCGCGGGGGTCTCGGGGATCGCGGCCATCAGGTTCGGCCGCGCGAGAGGCGGCGCTGGCGGCGGGCTGGCCGGTGATGGGGGTCATGCCGGGGTCGATGCCGCTCTGGTGCACCGCCCAGCGGTAGCACTCGTAGCGGTCGCGCTCCTGCTGCGCCTCCGACTGATTGCGCATGGGGTAGAAGTACATCGGAGCGGGCGCCGGTGCCGGTGCTTGGGCCTGGGCAGGTGGCGGGCGGCGGTAGCGCGGCCCGTCCGGGCTGTCGTAGCGTGGCGCCACCACGCAGCCGGAGAGGGTGAGGGCCGCCAGCAGCAGGGCCAGGAGCGGAGCCAGGGAGGGGGAGGTGCGCATTCGCGATTCCATGCAGGTTTGAACGGCCGAGCCGGCCAGGGTGCCGACCGGACTTTGTAAAGCTGCGCAAAGCCAACAGGTGATCAGAATGGCCGCCCCACCTGCAGGTAGCCGATGCTGCCACGGGGTTCGTCCAGGGCCCGGGCCCAGCCCAGGCGGGCCTGCAGGCCGATCGAGTAGGCGAGTTTCAGCTCGGCCAGCAGTTCCAGCCCGACTCCGCGGTGGTAGGCGGGAGCGTCGGCCAGGGGCGCGGCACCGGGTGTCCAGGCCCGGCCGGCGTCGATGAACAGCGCAGCGGAGAGCCGGTTGATGCCCAGGGGCGGCACCATGGCATGGCGGTCCAGGTCGGCCAGCGGCTGGCGCCATTCCAGCGAAGCCACCCGGGCGCTGCGGCCCTGCAGCGCGGCCTCGTTGCCCTGGTAGCCGCGCAGCGCGATGTCGCGGCTGTTGAGCACCGTGCCGAACTGCAGCTGCGGGTCGCTGGCCCCTCCGAGCTGGTAGGGCCGGGTTCGCTGGCTGCTGCGCACCTCGGTGAAGCGGGCCGCCAGCACGCCGCGGCCCAGGACGGCGGGCAGCGGCAGGTATCCGCGCAGGTCGGCGCGCAAAAGCTCACCGTTCCAGCCGGTGCCGGCAGACCGGTCGGCTTCGCTCAGGAAGGGTCGGTAGGTTTCATACAGCAGGGTGCCACGCCAGCCTTCGTTGGGGCCTTCGCTCCACCAGTTGCTGCTGCGCCGGTCCACATCCAGCAGCAGGGCGGCCAGGCGGTCGTTGCGCAGCGTGCGGCGCGCCGGTGTGGCGCTGTAATCCTCGGTTTCCTGCAGGTCGACGTGGTCCAGCGCCAGCCCACCGCCCAGCCAGACGCGCTGCTGCAGCCGCTTTTGCAGTGGCAGCATCGACAGCCACTGCAGCTGGGTGTGGCGTTCGTACAGCAGCGGGATGTCGCCGCTGCGGCTGGCGCTCCAGGCCAGGGTGCGCAGCTGGCGGTTCAGGGCGATGGCATGCTGGTCCAGCCACAGGACCTCCGCCGTGCCGAACAGCTCCTGCTGGCTCGGCGCCCACTGCAGCGCCAGGGCGTACTGGTGCCAGCGCAGGGCGTCGCTGCCGTAGATGCTGGCGCCGTAGCCGTTGAGGCCCCGGTCGGCGCTCAGCAGGGGCCACCAGCTGCGTGGGCGCAGGCTGGCCAGGGCGCTGTAGGGCCGGTCGGCTCCCAGCAGGCTGGTGGCTTCCGGCGCCAGGGTTGGGGCGGGCGGTGGGGTTGACCTGGAGGATGAGGTTGAGACAGACGAGGGGGATGACGCAGATGAGGCCGAAGGCGGCGTGGCCCAGCCGCGGCCACTGACCTGCCAGCGCCGGTCGGGCCCCAGCGGCAGGGTCTCCAGGGCGGTGGGGTCGGTCAACCGGCTCAGGCGGTGGCCACCGGGGGCGATCTGTACCGTGGCCAGCCCGGCAGCGGACTGGCTGCCGCTGTGGGTGACGGTGCCGGTGTGGCTGTGGGTCAGGCGCTGCAGCCGCTCCCCGCTGAGCCGCCAGACCTCGCTGCCGCCGTCGCGGGCGGCGATGAACTCCAGGCTGGGCGTGCCGCTACCCGGCTCGTCGCGCCCCAGCCGCAGGCTGTGCAGGGGGGCATCGACCTGCAACCGGGTGACCGGCTGCGCACCGGCTGCGTCGAGCGCCAGCTCCTGCAGCCGCCAGTCGCCGCCCTGGCGCTGGACGAAGGCCACCCGCAAGCCGCCCGGCAGCGCCACCAGATCGACCAGGTCCACGCCCTCCGGCGGGGCGTACAGCAGCTGGGGCAGGCCGCCTGGGGGGCTCAGGTTCAGGCTGACCAGCCGGGTGCGCCCGGCATCGAGCTGCAGGGCCAGCACGCGCTGGCCCGCCCACACCGCCCGCAGCAGATGCGCACATTCGGTCAGGCGCCGCGCCTCGCCAGCCTGGTGGTCCCAGCGGTACAGGTCAAAGGCCAGGTAGTGGCGCCGGCACAGGTCGGCCTGGGTGATCAGCAGTTCGCCGTTGGCAGCGCTGTCCAGCCGGGCGCTGGGCAGCAGGGGGCCCACGGTCTTCTCCCGCCCCCGGGTGTCGAACTCCACCAGCCGGCTGCGCTCCACCCCGTCGTTCACCACCGCCAGCGTGTGGCCGTTGCCCAGGCCGACCACCGAGGGCAGTGCCAACACGGCGGGGGCGCCCAGCGGCTGCCCGGTCACTTCTGCCTGGCTGCGGCGTGTGCGGTTGCGCTCATCGACCTGCCGATTCAAGTCCCGCAGGAACTCCTCCCACAGCACGTCCATCGCCTTGCCGGTGGCTGCGCGCGGGTTGCTGTGGAAACGCGGCAGCAGGTTGTCGCTGTAGTTGGAGACGAAACGGCCCACAGCCTCGCGCCCGTAGCGGCGCGCCAGGAAATCGAAAAAATAGCCGCCATACAGGTAGGCCTTGGACAGCGGCAGCGCGCGCCCGTCGGCATTCAGCTCGCTCAGGCGGATGAAGCCGCGGGCCTGTTCGGCGCGCAGCCAGGCCTCGAAGTCCGGCCCGTAGAGCCGTCCGCGGCCCAGCGCGGCGGCAGCGTCCACCCCGCCGTCCTGGCCGCCCTCGTGGTACACCGCCAGACCCTCCAGCGCCCAGCTGGGCTGGAACAGGTTCGGAAAGCTCCACAACGTGCGCCCCAGCACCCCGCGCAGGAAACCCGGCGCACCGGCCACCTTGTCCAGGTGCAGGCTGTGCACCAGCTCGTGGGTGAGCAGCAGGTCCAGCCAGGGGCTGTTGTCCAGCAGTTCACCGTCGGGTGGTGCCAGGAAGGCGCCCACCAGGTTGTAGGGCAGGGGGGTGGACCAGCCGTTGGCCCCATCGAACTCGCTGTAGACCGCCAGCTCGATGCGCCCGCCGGGCGTCCAGTCCAGCGCCCGCTGGATGCGCACGAAGGCCCGCTCCGCAGCCAGGGCCACCCGCTCGGCCTGTGGACGCTGTTCGCCACGGTAGTGCACGCGGAAGTGCGGTGTCTCGGCACTGCGCCAGTCGGCTGCGGGGTCGGCGCCCTGGGCCTGCGCAGGGAGGTGGGAACCGATGCCGACCAACAGCGCGGCCAACAGTGGCAGCGCGAGGTCGGCCAGACGGCGGTGAACACGGGCCAGCAGGTGGCCGCGGAGATGCGTCAGGAGGTTGTGGAGCGACACTGGCAGGCATGGGTGCATCAGGGTGCCGGCCAGCTTACACGCCGCAGACCCTGCGTCACACGGTCGGACCCGGCTTGCGGCACACTTCGCGCGCTTCCCGATACCTGGAGAATTCTCACATGCAAGCCAATGTGCGCCTGGGGCGCAGCGACCTCCATGTCACCCCGATCTGCCTGGGCACGATGACCTTCGGTGAGCAGGTGGGGCAGGCCGATGCCTTCGCCATCCTCGATCGGGCGTTGGAGCGTGGCATCAACTTCCTGGACACCGCGGAGATGTACTCGGTGCCGGCGCGGCGCGAGACCTTCGGTGCCACCGAGACCATCCTCGGCCACTGGCTGGCGGCCCGGCCGGGTGCGCGTGACAAGGTGGTGCTGGCCAGCAAGGTGGCCGGGCCGTCGCGGGGCATGGACTGGATCCGCAATGGCAGTCCGGATCTGACGGTCGAAGACATCCTGGCCGCCTGCGACGCCAGCCTGCGCCGGCTGCAGACCGACGTGATCGACCTGTACCAGATCCATTGGCCGGTGCGGCACGCGCCGGCGTTCGGTGCGCTGTACTTCGAGCCGCGCAAGCTCAAGCCCTGCAGCTCCATCGAGGTGCAGCTGGAGGCGATGCAGCGCCTGGTGCGCTCGGGCAAGGTGCGCGCCATCGGCCTGTCCAACGAGACGCCCTTCGGGCTGTGCGAGTTCATCCGGGTGGCGGAGTCCGCCGGCCTGCCGCGGGTGGCCACGGTGCAGAACCCGTATGGCCTGATCAACCGGGTGGTGGACAACGGCCTGGACGAGGCCATGCACCACCACCAGGTGTCGCTGCTGGCTTACTCGCCGCTGGGTTTTGGCCTGCTCACCGGCAAGTACGACGCCTGCGGCCTGGACGACCCCGCAGACCAGCCGGGCCGCATGGCGCTGTTCGACAGCATGAAGAAGCAGCGCTGGGGCCGCCCCGAGGCCCTGGACGCCTCCCGCGCCTACAACGCCCCTGGCGCGTGAACACGGCCTCACGCCCACCCGCATGGCGCTGGCCTTCTGCTACCGCCGCTGGAGCGTGGCCAGCACCCTCATCGGCGTGACCAGCATTGCCCAGCTCGACGAGGACCTGGACGCCTGGGGCACCGAACTGTCGCCCGACCTGCTGGCCGCCATCGACGCCCTGCGCTGGAAGCAGCGCGATCCGGGGCAGTGATCGGCGCACTGCCCTCAGCCCACAGACCTCACCCTTTTGCAGAGGAACCTCCCATGCCGATCTCCATGTCCAGCGCCAGCCTGCCGGTGTTTCGCACGGCGCTGTCCAACCTGTACCACTGCCTGGTGAAGGCCGACGCCAACGCGGTGGCTCGGCGATTCGATCCGAACGTGCTGGTGGGCGCGCGCCTGGCGCCCGACATGCTGCCGCTGGCCTCCCAGGTGCGCATCGCCTGCGATGCCGCCAAGTACGCTGCGGCGCGGCTGGGCGGGTTGTCCGCGCCCCGCCACGAGGACAACGAAACCACGCTGGACCAACTCAAGGCCCGCATTGCCAGCACGCTGGACTGGTTGTCCACCGTGCCGCCGGAGGCCATCGACGGCAGCGAGGAGCGCGACATCACCTTCCCGGTGGGTCGTGACGGCAGCACGCGCACGATGAAGGGGGAGGCCTACCTGAAGCACTGGGCGCTGCCCAACCTGTTCTTCCATGTCACCACCGCCTATGCACTGCTGCGGCACAACGGCGTGGAGCTAGGCAAGGCCGACTACCTGGTGGGTGACGAGGCGCCGTGAAGCGCTGCCGGAGGAGGTGGCGCCACGTGAAGTGCCCTGATCGTCACCGAAAGGACCCGCCACATCCCCCACCCAACCACATCCCCCACCCAACCACCTGATGCGGCGTTAAACTCGATCCCATCATGCTGTCGTCCAGACGTCAACGCTGTACTCACTGGATCGCCCTGCTGGCGATCTGGGTGGCTGCGTTGGCGCCAACGCTTTCGGCCGCGATGGCGCGTGCCGGCCTGGGCGCCGGGTTGGAAGTTTGCACCACGTCCGGCATGCAGAGCCTGCCGGCACTGCTGGTGGATGCGGACGGCGCGGTGTCCGAGCCGTCCGATGGGACTGGCGGGCTGCTGTCCAGCCTGGACCATTGCGGTTATTGCCTGCTGGTGGCCCATCTGGCGCCACCGTCAGCCGCTCTGACGCCCTCGGTGCCGGCTACGTCCGCTGTGCCCCAGCAGCCTGCAGCCCTGCAGCCGCAGGTCAGCCCGCCCGCCTGGGCGCTGCAACCTTCACGTGCTCCGCCGTCGTTGAACTGATCTTCCCCGTCGAGCGCCGGATGTCCATCGACAACGCGCCGACAAAGACCTGTCAACGACCTGCCCAGGATCTGCCCGGCCTCTGCGCTTTGCAGCCGCCGATCCGGGGCCCTCGGAGCCCGTGACCATGACTTCCGTTTTCAACGCTGCCGCTGGCCTGGCGGGTGCCGCTTCGGCGCCTGTGGCCGGCATTGCCCAGACCCTGGACCTGCCGCGCGGCAGCCTGGCCCTGACGGCCGGCTACCGCGCCACGCCGTACATGCTGATCAGCGGCGCACTGCGGCTGGACCGCCGCGATGCCGCCGAAGGGGCGCCGGTGCTGCTGGCCCTGCCGGGTGACCTGATCGGTGTGGAAGGCCTGCAGGGTCGCAGCGCCCTGTCCAGCGCCCGCGCCATCGTCGCCAGCGTGCTCGCGCCGCTGCCGCAGATGTCGGAATCGGCCTGGTGTGACCTGCTCATGCGCAGCCTGGTAACCCAGCAGGAACGTGCTGCCGAGGTGGCCGAGCTGCGCTGCGGGTCAGCCGCCGAGCGCATCCGCAAACTGCTGCTGCTGCTGTCGAGCCAGTCGCGCGGCGGCGCGGGCGTCAGCCCCTGGCGCAATTCTTCACCCAGCTGCGAACAGCCTACGCTCGCTGACATGGCCGTATTGACCGACACCAGCATCGAGACCATCTCCCGCGTCATCAGCGCCATGCGCCGCAGCGGGGATCTGGTGCGCGACAACGGCCGGCGCGTGCGGCTGGACCCGCGGGTGCTGAGCAGCGACTGGGCGCTGTCTGCCAGCGCCACCTACAGCCCGCGGGTGCGGCAGGCTGCAGCCGCCTGATGCCGGTCAGGCAGCAGCCTGACGCCGGTCAGGCAGCCGCAGGCCTGTCACGTCAATGCTTGTGCTGGTGGTCCGCCGGCGCGGCGGCTGCCGGCATCGCGGTGAGGGCACGCACCGGCGCCTTGAGCACGATGCTCTCGCGCTTCTTGTCCTTGCCTTCGACCACCAGCGTCACTTCCACCGTGTCGCCGGCCTTGAGCTGCTGTTTCAGGTCCATCAGCATGACGTGGTAGCCGCCGGGTTTCAGATCCACCGCCTTGCCGGCGGGCAGCTCCAGGCCGTTGGGCAGGGCGCGCATCTTCATCATGTTGCCCTCCATCGACATCTCGTGGATCTCCACCACGCCAGCCACCGCCGACTTGGCTTCCACCAGGCGCGCGTCGCTGCTCGAGATGATCTGGGCAAACATGCCGGTGGCCTTCTGCTGGGTCACGGTGGCGCGCACCCAGGGGTCCTTGGCGACGACGTTCTGGGCCTGGGCCTGGGCGGCGGCGGTCAGGGCGAGCAGGGCGAGGAGGGTGGTGGTGTGTTTCATGGTGGGACTCCTTGGAGGAACGAGGGAAACGAACAGTTGAAATGAAGCGCGGCCGGTGGCCCGCAGCGGCCTGTTGCTGCAACGGTGAGTCGTCAATGCATATGCCCGGTGCCGGGTGCGCTGGGTTCCGTGCGGTCGGCGCGCGGTTGCTGAACCCAGACGATCACCTCTTTGCGCCCGGCCCTCTCGAACTCCAGCTCCAGCGCGAACCGGTCACCCACAGACAGCGGTCGGCGCAGGCCGATGAGCATCAAGTGCAGCGGTCCGCCGTGGCGGGGCCGCAGTTCCTGCCCTGGAGGGAGCTCCAACGCTGGCAGGGCCCGCATGCGCATCACGTCGCCGTCCATCGTCATCTGGTGGATCTCCACCGATGTGGAAACGGCGCATCGGGCCCCCAGCAGTCGCTCCAGATCGTTGCCCTGGTTGTGCAGAGCCCGAAAGTACACCGCACCGGTGGAGGCTGCAGCCGGCGTCGGTGGGGCATACGGATGGTCGATGAGCACTTTGCCGGCGCGGTAGTCGTGTGCCAGCAGGGCCGTGGGCGAAGCCGCGCAGAGGGCTGCGGCCTGCAACCAACGGCGGCGGGTCATCCACGAAGGGGGGGGCATGGGATGGCAGTCCATGGTCTCAGGGTCGCGAGCCTACCAGCCTCCGGTGAGCCAGCCCTGGGGCATCCAGACCATGCGCAGGCCGATCCAGCGACCGCGCAGGTCGGCCTGCTGTTCCTGGCCGGCTTCGAGGGACAGCCTCAGGTCGGTCTGGCCGGTCCAGGCCAGAGCCAGGGCCGCGCGGCTGACGGGTTCGTTGGGCACCAGGCCGGCAGCGGCGGCCACATCGGTCGCTCCCGGGCCTTCCAGCCGCTGCCGGGTGCTCAGCCGTTCCAGCCGGGAAGCCAGCTCCCAATCCGGCGTGGCTCGCCAGATGCCCTCGAGCCAGCCGGCCTGAGTCTGCCCGCGGTAGTCTGCCCAGCCCACCGTGCTGGCCAGGCGGCCGTGCTCTTGCTGAAGCAGCGCGGCCAGACGCAGCTGGACGGTGCTGCCGTGGGGTGCCCAGGTCAGGTTGAAGCCACCCAGTCGGCTGCGGCCATCGAAGCAGACCAGGTTGGTGAGATCCCTTGCGCAGTCCGGCACGCTGTGGCTGTGCACTGCATTGCTGCTCACCACCGGTGTGCCGCGCCCCTGGGGCCTGGCCTGGGCGGCAAACAGGTCCAACCGCCAGTCCGGCCAGTCCAGCTGCACATGGGCGGCCGGGGCCGCCGGTCCGCTGGCTGCGCCGGGGAAGGTGCGGGCCCGCCACACACCGAGGTTGGCCACCTGCACCAGGCCGTCGGGGTTGCCCGCCAGCCAGCGCAGGTTGGCGCCGTCCTCGATCCAGTCGTCACCCAGCATCACCCGCTTGGCCAGTGGAGGCAGGGCGAAGCGGTCGAAGTGGCCGGCACCGGTGACCCCATCTCCCATCGGCACCCGGTCGCGTCCGAGGCTGAGCCGCCAGTCACCCTCGACAGGCAGGCGGGTTTCGAGGCGGGCGGCCTCGAAGTGCGCCCGGTCGCTGCCGTGTTTGCCCAATGTCGCGGTGGCTCCCAACCAGTCGTTCAGGCGCAGGCCGGCATCCAGGGTGGCATGTTCCAGCGTGCCGCCACGGCGGCTGGCCGGGGTGACCCCGTTGCCCAGCACACCCTGGTAGCGCGCGGCCGGCCAGATGGTCTCGCTGGCATGCAGGCCCGACAGTGCCAGGCCGGCGCCCATGCGCCAGCCTGGCAGGCCGGGAATGGGGTCGGCGGTGACATCGTGGGCCCAGGTGGAGCTTGAAGCTGCCGCGCAACTCAGTGTGGCTGCGCAGGCCAGGCGCGTCAGCATCCGCAGGCGCTCCGGGAGGCGTCGGGTGAATCGGCGTTCAGCGTGCACCACGACGGCCTCCCGCGTGGGTGGGTGTGCCTGCGGAGGCTGCACTGACCGACGCGAAGGGGTCGGCATGGGCGGGGTTGGTCAGGAAGTCCTCGTCGGTGAGGGTCTTCAGGAAGGCGATCAGGTCGGCCTTGTCCTGCGTGCCCAGGTTCATGTTGGGGATGAGGTCGCTCTTGTAGGGGTTGAGTCGGCCGTCGCCCGCGTTGGGCTGTCCTGCCGCGATGTGGCGACCGCCCGCGGCGTAGATGTCCAGCATCTCTTCCAGCGTCGCCACGCTGCCGTCGTGGGTGTAGGGGGCGGTGAGCGCCACATTGCGCAGGCTGGGCGCGCGGTACTTGCCCATGTCGGATGCTGTGGCGGTGAAGGTGATCAGGCCCTGGTCGTCGGCAGGGAAACCGCCCAGTCCGTCGATGTTGTACAGCCCCGTGTTGTGGAAGGGCAACTTGACGTTGAGGCTGCCCGCATGGCGCACCTGGTCATTGAAATTGAAGCCGGTGTGGCAATGGAAGCACTCGGCCTTTTCGCTGTTGAACAGGTTGAAGCCGCGCAGCTCCTGGGCCGTCAAGGTCGCTTCGCCCCGTGTCCACTGGTCATATCGGCTGTTGGCCGAGATCAGCGTGCGCTGGAAGCTGGCGATGGCGCGCACGATGTTGGTGATGGAGAAGGGATCGCTTTCACCGGGAAAGGCGGCGGCAAATCGAGCCGGGTAGTCGGCGTCGCTGCGCAGGCGCTCCAGCACCACAGGCACATTGGCGTTGGTCAGACCCATCTCGATGGGTGTGATGCCAAACAGCGGCACCATCGCCTGCTGCTCCAGTTCTGTCAGGAGCGGATTCACCCAGGTCAGTGAGCTGTGGTAGGCCACATTCACCAGGCCCATGCTGTTGCGGCTGTGGGTTTCGCCGGTGGAACCTACTGCACGCGCCAGTCCGTCGGTGAAGGCCTTGTCCTGCTGATGGCAACTGCCGCAGGACTGCAGGCCATTGCCCGACAGGCGCTTGTCGTAGAAGAGGAAGCGGCCGAGCGTGACCTTGGCTTGGCTCATTGGGTTGTAGGCCGGCACGGCCGGCGCCGGGAAGTTCTGCGGCAGGGACCAGGTCCAGTCACCGGAGCTGAGCGCGGTGTCGTGGACCTCGGTCGAGCCGCCGCCGCAGCCGGCCAGGGACAGCAGCCCCAGACCGAACGCGACGGCCATGCCGCAAGCCGCCCGCTTCAGGAGGCTCGCGCGGTTCATCACTTCGCCACCGGACGGAACACGGTCTCGCCGTGGAAGAACCCGTGGGTGGCGTCCTGCACGGTCACGCTGGTGGCGGTGACCGCACCGGCGCCGTCCACGGAGAAGGTGCTGCCCAGGACGGGCCACATGTCCTGGCATTCCAGGTCGGTGGGCCCGCTCATGCAGCCGCCTGCACCACCGCGTTCGGACAGCAGGTTCGACGAGGCGAACAAGGCCTTCAGATCCACCGCGATGCGCTTCTTGGTCGCGTCGAAGTCGTGAAAATGGATGTCGCGGGTGTTCACTGACGCACAGGTGGCGCTTGCAGCGCTGCCTCCTGCGGGAACGGTACAGCTGGTGTCTCCCAGGTGGAAGAAGAAGCTGGTGTTGTTGGCACCGGTGGCGGCACCACTCTTGACGATGGCGCTGGTGAAGGTGCCCGGTGCCGCTGCGTTGTCAGGGTTGATCTCGATCTTCACGTGCTTGTAGCCCGTGGTCCAGCTCCAGTACATGTCGTTGTTGTTCAAGGGGGCCTGGGTGGTGGTGGCACTGACATCCAGGTGATTCAAAGCCGCCGGCACACCCAGCGTGAACTTGGCACCGGTGTAGGTGCCGATGGGCACGGTGCCGGTGATCTTGACGTTCAAGGCGGAGTCGCCGGCGCAGGCCCCGGTGTCGTCCTCCAGGTCCACCAACGCCAGGGTGTTGTCGCCGGAGGTGAGCTGGAAGGCGTTGCTGTCCAGCGTGACCTTGACGGTGGCGCCCTTGTCGTTGATCAGTGCCAGGTTGGAGACGTAGAAGCGCAGGTCCTGGATCACCGCGTTGACCGAGCCGCTGCCCAGGCCGGACAGCACCGAGGCGCAGGTCACGGGTGTGTCGCCGACGGTGGCGACGAATTCGACCGCCACCGATTGGCTGGTGGCTGCAGGGGTGTCTTCGTTGTCGCCGCCGCCGCAGGCAGCCAGGGCAGCCAGGGCCAGGGAGGACAGGGCGAGGCGAGACAGGGAAACAGACGAACAGAGGGAAGAACGGTTCATTTTGACCATGGAAGGTTCGGGGTTCCGAGATCGCTCGGAGGTATGGCCCACTTGACCGCAGGAGCCGACAACGCCGCAGGCAGGGCGAGCCGGAATCGGTGCGGTTCTGGGCACATGCGGAGAGAGACCGCCCGCGCGAGCAACATCCGCCCCGGCATGAGCCGGGTCGGAGCGTGCGTGCGGGCGGGCCGCGCGGTTCAAAACCACGCAGCGGTCGTCAGTTCAGGCGATCTGGGCGGGAGGTGGCTGGGGGCGCACCTGCAGCGGGAAGCTGCTGCGGGGGACCCAGCTGTGCCCGACACGCAGTCGGGTGGTGTGGCTCTGCGGAGTGTGCGCCACGACGACCTCCACACCGGGTAGCACAGCCGCCACAGACGCATGGCTGCACAAAACGCAGTGGCCTTCGCCGGCGGGCCGCAGCGTGCGGTCTGAACCGCCATCCACATCGATCGGCATCGGCATACCCGCCGAGCAGATCTCCATCGGCAGGCCCGCGCCTGCACCGGGCATCCAGCCGGCACGGGACAGCGTCTGGCCAAGCAGGGGCGAGCACAGGTTCAGCAGGATCAGCGCAATGCCGATCCAGCCGGTCCGGTGTTGCCGCCGTGTGGTTGCCATGTGACGGATTGTGCAGGCCGGCCCCGCTCCACCGGCTGCTGTTCGAGGCCGAACTTGAAGCGCATCAAGTTTCAGACCCAGGGTGGCGTTGGCCGATTGCAACGGCCGCTGCGCCGTTGCGGGCCATGCAGGGTGCCGATCTGGCGGTGGTCGCGCCGCTGCGGTTTGGCGGGTCCCAGTGGTCGCGCTGTGATCAGGGGTAATCCCTGGGTCATGTGCTTGTCCCCTGGCGGGCGATGACGGCCAGCGTTGGGCATGAAAGTTGTATGAAAAATCATGTAATCATCCTACGAGTCGGCCATGCACGCATCAACGAACCTTCCCTCGACCACAACCCTTCGACGGCGTCCCCTATGCGCTTCGGTCTGGCTGATCTGCGCGGCCTGGCATGGAGGGGCGGCCGCCCAAACGGCCACGCCCGTGCCGACGGCGGCCGGAGCGCTGGATCCGGTGGAGATCAGAGGCCGCCACTACGACAACGCGGTGGGCAGCTCGGATGCCGCCTCGCAGGGCCGCATCCGCGCGGAGCTGCTGGCCAGCCGACCCGCGCTGCGCCCGGGTGAGGTGCTGGAGTTCGTGCCCGGGTTGATCGTCACCCAGCACTCCGGGGACGGCAAGGCCAACCAGTATTTCCTGCGCGGCTTCAACCTGGACCATGGCACCGACTTCGCCACCGCCGTGGCCGGCATGCCGGTCAACATGCCCAGCCATGGCCATGGCCAGGGCTACACCGACCTCAACTTCCTGATGCCGGAGTTGGTGGAGCGCATCAGCTACCGCAAGGGGCCGTACTTCGCCACGCACGGCAACTTCGCGTCGGCCGGTGCGGCGGACATCGAGTACCGGCGGCGCTTCGATGGCCCCTTCGTCCAGCTCAGCCTGGGTCAGAACGGCTACCGTCGCGCCGTCGGCGGTGCTTCCTGGGAGCTCGACGGAGGGCGCAGCCTGCTGGCCGCCGTCGAAGGCATGGGCAACGACGGCCCCTGGGAGGTGCCGGAGCAATTGCGCCGCAAGAACGCGGTGCTCAGCCTCAGCGAAGGTGGCAGGGCGCAGGGCCTGTCCCTGTCGCTGATGGCCTACGACGCCCGCTGGACCGCCACCGACCAGGTGCCACAGGCCTGGATCGACGCCGGAAACAGCCGCTGGGGCTCCCTGGACGCCAGCGATGGCGGCAACACCTCCCGCTACAGCCTGTCCGGGGAGTGGCACCGCATCGGCGCAAATGGCGAGACGCGGGTGTCCGCCTACGCCATGCGCTACCAGCTGGCGCTGTACTCCAACTTCACCTACACCCTGGAGCGGCCCACCACCGGCGATCAGTTCTCGCAGCAGGACCGCCGCTCGGTCTACGGCCTGCAGGCCAGCCTGGCCTGGAGCCATGGGCTGGCCGGGCTGGACGCACGCACTGAGGCCGGTGTGCAACTGCGCCACGACCGGGCCCGCGTCGGCCTGTTCGACACCCAGGCCCGCCAGGCCTTCCACACCGTGCGGGACGATCGGCTGCGTGAAACCGCTCTTGGGATGTACCTGCAAAGCCATGTGACGCTGCAGCCCTGGTTGCGATCGGTGCTGGGGTTGCGGGCCGACCGCATGCAGTTCGATGTGGACAGCCTGTCCAACGCCGCCAACTCGGGCAAGACCAGCGACTTCCAGGTCTCACCCAAGCTCAGCCTGGTGGCCGGCCCCTGGCAGCGCAGTGAAGTGTTCCTCAACCTCGGTCGCGGGCTGCACAGCAACGATGCGCGCGGCACCACCGCCCGGGTGGACCCACGCAGCGGTGACGCGCTGAAGGCAGTGCCGGGGCTGGTGGCCTCGCAGGGCTGGGAGATCGGCGCGCGCAGTGAAGCATGGCCTGGACTGCAGACCTCCCTGGCGTACTGGCACCTGGACTTCGACTCCGAGCTGGTCTACATCGGCGACGCCGGTGCCACCGAGGCTTCTGCCGCCAGCCGTCGACACGGGGTGGAATGGAACAACCGCTGGACGCCCAGCCGCCATGTGCTGTTCGATGCCGACCTGGCCTGGACGCACGCTCGTTTCGTCAACGGCGACCACATTCCGAACGCGGTGGACTCGGTGGCCAGCCTGGCCATGACGCTCCAGGACCTGGCCGGCTGGACTGCCAGCCTGCAGTGGCGCTACCTGGGCAGCGGGGCGCTGATCGAGGACAACACGGTGCGCTCTGACCCCTCGTCCACCTTCAACCTGCGGCTGATGCGCCGCCTGGACGGCTGGGTGGGGCGCCACAGCGAGTTGACGCTGGATGTCTTCAACCTCTTCAACCGTCAGGTCAACGACATCCAGTACCAATACGCCTACCAGATGCCGGGGGCAGGGCAGTCGCCGCAGGAAGGGCGCATCGTCCACCCGGCCGAACCGCGCAGCCTGAGGCTGACCTGGCGCACGGCGTTCTGAAGGGCGCAGTCGGCTCGGCCAGGAACGTTTGACAGAACAAAAAAGGCCCGCCAAGGGCGGGCCTTCATCATCAGCAGTTGAAGCCTCAGTCGCTGAACCCTCAGGCGGTCACGCCCTTGGCCGTCTCCGCATACTCCTCGATCTGGTCGAAGTTCATGTACTTGTAGATCTTGTCGGCGTTCTTGGCGACGACAGCCACTTCGGCCATGTACTCCTCGACCGTCGGGATGCGGCCCAGCTTGGAGCAGACCGCGGCCAGCTCGGCGGAGCCCAGGAACACGTTGGTGTTCTTGCCCAGGCGGTTCGGGAAGTTGCGCGTCGAGGTTGACATCGCGGTGGCGCCTTCGCGGATCTGCGCCTGGTTGCCCATGCACAGCGAGCAGCCGGGCATTTCCATGCGGGCACCGGCACCGCCCAGGGTGGCGTAGTAGCCTTCCTTGGTCAGCTCAGAGGCGTCCATCTTGGTCGGCGGTGCCATCCACAGGCGCACCGGCAGGTCCTTCTTGCCTTCCAGGATCTTGCCGGCGGCGCGGAAGTGGCCGATGTTGGTCATGCACGAACCGACGAACACCTCGTCGATCTGGGTGCCGGAGACTTCGGAGACGAACTTGGCGTCGTCCGGGTCGTTCGGGCAGCAGACGATCGGCTCCTTGATGTCGGCCAGGTCGATCTCGATGACGGCGGCGTACTCGGCGTTGGCGTCGGCCTTGAGCAGCTGGGGGTCGGCCAGCCAGGCCTCGACCTTCTCGATGCGGCGGGCCAGCGTCTTGGCGTCCTCGTAGCCGTCGGCGATCATGTTCTTCATCAGAACGATGTTCGAGCGCAGGTATTCGGCGATCGGCTCGGGATTCAGCTGCACCGAGCAGGCGGCGGCGGAACGCTCGGCGGCGGCGTCGGACAGCTCGAAGGCCTGCTCGACCTTCAGGTTCGGCAGACCTTCGATCTCCAGCACGCGGCCGGAGAAGACGTTCTTCTTGCCCTTCTTCTCCACCGTCAGCAGGCCGGCCTTGATCGCGTACAGCGGGATCGAGTGCACCAGATCGCGCAGGGTGATGCCGGGCTGCATCTCGCCCTTGAAGCGCACCAGCACGGATTCGGGCATGTCCAGCGGCATCACGCCGGTGGCGGCGCCGAAGGCCACCAGGCCGGAGCCGGCCGGGAAGCTGATGCCGATCGGGAAGCGGGTGTGCGAGTCACCACCGGTGCCCACGGTGTCGGGCAGCAGCAGGCGGTTCAGCCAGCTGTGGATCACGCCGTCGCCCGGGCGCAGGGCCACGCCGCCGCGGTTGGCGATGAACTTGGGCAGCTCGCGGTGCATCTTCACGTCCACCGGCTTCGGGTAGGCGGCGGTGTGGCAGAAGGACTGCATGACCAGGTCGGCCGAGAAGCCCAGGCAGGCCAGGTCCTTCAACTCGTCGCGGGTCATCGGGCCGGTGGTGTCCTGCGAGCCGACCGTGGTCATCTTGGGCTCGCAGTAGGTGCCCGGGCGCACGCCCTGGCCTTCCGGCAGGCCGCAGGCGCGGCCGACCATCTTCTGCGCCAGGGTGAAGCCGGCGTTGCTGGCCACCGGTGCCGTCGGCAGGCGGAACAGCGTGGAGGCGCCCAGGCCCAGGAACTCGCGTGCCTTGGCGGTCAGCGAGCGGCCGATGATCAGGTTGATGCGGCCACCGGCGCGCACTTCGTCGAACAGGACGTCGCTCTTGAGGGCGAATTCGGCGACGGTCTCGCCGTTCTTCATCAGCTTGCCGTCATAGGGCAGCACGTCGATGACGTCGCCCATTTCCAGCTTCGACACGTCCACTTCGATCGGCAGCGAGCCGGAGTCTTCCTGGGTGTTGAAGAAGATCGGGGCGATCTTGCCGCCCAGCGTGACGCCGCCGAAGCGCTTGTTCGGCACGAAGGGGATGTCCTGGCCGGTGGCCCAGACCACCGAGTTGGTGGCGGACTTGCGCGACGAGCCGGTGCCGACCACGTCGCCGACGTAGGCGACCAGGTGGCCCTTCTTCTTCAGGTCCTCGATGAACTGCATCGGGCCGCGCTTGCCGTCTTCCTCGGGCTTGAAGGCCGCACCCGGAGAACCAAAATCCTGGCGGGTGTTCTTCAGCATCGCCAAGTAGTGCATCGGGATGTCCGGGCGCGTGGTGGCGTCCGGGGCGGGCGACAGGTCGTCGGTGTTGGTCTCGCCGGGCACCTTGAAGACGGTGACGGTGATCGACTTCGGCACTTCGGGGCGCGAGGTGAACCACTCGGCGTCGGCCCAGGACTGCATCACTTCCTTCGCCTTCGCGTTGCCGGCCTTGGCCTTGGCAGCGACGTCGTTGAAGTAGTCGAACATCAGCAGGGTCTTCTTGAGGCCCTCGGCCGAGATGCCCGCCACTTCGGCGTCGTCCAGCAGCTCGATCAGCGGGTGCACGTTGTAGCCGCCCACCATGGTGCCCAGCAGCTCGGTGGCCAGGGACTTGGAGATCAGCGCGACGCTCAGTTCACCGTGCGCCACGGCGGCCAGGAAACTGGCCTTGACCTTGGCGGCGTCGTCCACACCCGGGGGCACGCGGTGGGTCAGCAGGTCCAGCAGGAAGGCCTCTTCGCCAGCCGGCGGGTTCTTGATCAGCTCGATCAGCTCGGCGACCTGCTTGGCGTCCAGCGCGAGGGGCGGGATACCGAGGGCGGCACGCTCGGCAGCGTGTTGGCGATAGGCTTGCAGCATGAGGGAGCTCCGTGCGAGGTGAGGGAAGGAACCGGTGACCAGGGTCAGGGTCAGTGCCCTGCGAGGGTGAACTGTGCACCACTCGGGTTAGCCCGATATTTTATGTCTTATATAAGACTTGCCAAGGGGTTGGACAATGTCTGTGCTGACAACAGGCCCGATAAACGACAAGGCCACCCAGGGGGTGGCCTTGTCGGGCGAAAGTCGGGGCTTTGTCGGCCGGCCGTCAGCTCACTGTCGTTGCCTGCGGGTGGCCTGGCTCTGCAGATGAGCCAGGGGCACCGCAATCAGCGCCGGTGCGGCAGGGCCGAGCTTCAGCTCTTCTGGCTGGGATGCACGCAGTTGTCCACCATGCGCTGGCCGGCCTTGGAATTCATCAGCATCGACTTGTTGGCGATCTGCAGCCAGACGATGCCGGCCTTCTTGTCTTCCAGGCGCACCGCGCCGGTAGTGGTGGCTTCCGGCGTCAGTGTGTACTTCTTGCCCTTGAAGGCCACGGTGAAGTAGCCGGGCTTGGCACCTTGGCTGATGTCGACCGATTGGTCGAACTCGCAGGCGATCTTGCCGGTGAGCACACGTTCGGCATTGGCCAGCTGTTCAGCAGTCAGGTCCGGCAGGCCACCCTTGGCGGGTTTGGCCGGCTTGTCGGCGGCCAGTGCCGGGGCGGTGGACAGAAGGGCTGCCAGGGTGGTGCAGAGCAGGGCGGCAGCGGTACGGGTGTTCATGGGTTTCCCTTGGATGTGGGTGGTGAAAACAGCGGTCCGAATTCTTGGTCGGTGCCGCGCTCAAAACGTTGCCAAATGCTTCACCAGCCGGTCAACGTGGCGTACTTGGTACACATGGATGGTGTCAACTTGTTGCGGCGCAGCACCGCGCCGCAGGCAGCGGTCAGATCAGACCGGCCGATCCGAGAAGAACGCGGCCCGCACTTCACCCGGCAGTTGGGTGCTGTGGGCGAAGGAGGTGCGGTGGGCGCGCTCCAGCACATGCCAGAAGTAGCGGTAGCTTGCCCGGTCGTGCAGCTGATCCTGCCCGCCGTGGCGATGGCGGATGGGCGCCCAGCTCGCGGCCTGGGCGGCCATCAGGATCTCGATGGCAAGGTCGATCTCGGCGGTGGTGGGGGAGAAGGCGTCCACGATCGGGCGGATCTGGTCCGGGTGGATGCTCCACATGCGGGTGTAGCCCAACTGCCGGCAGGCTTTGGTGGCAGCCTCCTGAAGGGCAGCGAGGTGCTTGAACTCGGTCACCACGCAGTGCGACGGGGTCTTGCCGTAGGTGTGGCAGGCCGCAGCGATCTCCAGCTTGGCGCGCAGCACCAGGGGATGTTCGAACTGCCCCTTGGCCGTCATGGCACTCTGGGGAATGGCGCCGCGGTGGGCGGACACGTAGTCCATCAGGCCGAAGGACAGCGAATGCACCCGGGGGTGGGCGGCCATGGCCATGGCATCGCGCAGCGCGCCGGGGGTTTCGACCAGGGTGTGCAGTGGCACCTCGCGGTCCAGTCCGTGGCGTTGAGAGGCCTCGTCCACCACTTCGATCGCTCGCTCCAGGTCCTGCAGGTGCCTGGGCTTGGGGATCATCAGGTAGGGCAGCCGCGGGCCCGCGCGCCCGATCACCACATCAACCATCGCCTCGAAGGCCGGATGATCCACCGTCTGCACCCGCGCACCGACCCGGCCGAAGCGGTTGGCCGGGGAATTCACCAGCTCGGCAATCAGGTGGGCGTGTTCGATCTCTCCGCCCACCGGGGCGCCGTCTTCGCCATCCAGTGTGACGTCGAACACCGGCCCCATGTCCCCCTGCATCTCCAGGCTCTTGCGCATGCGAGCCTCGACGCCGCAGTAGTGGTCGCAGACCGGCAGGTCGGGGGCGACCTCGCCGGACTCGAACAGGGCTTGGCGGGGCAGGGGAGGCGGAGGTCATGGGCGTCGCTGGGCGCAGGAATGAAAAGAGCCGGCGCCCCGTGGGGTGCGCCGGCTCATGAGCTTACCGCGTCAGGACGCGGTCGGGCGTGGATTCAGGGCAGGCTGCCCAGCATCACAGCAGGTGCTTGACGCCGTCCTGCTCGCCCTGCAGCTCGGCCAGGGTCTTGTTGATGCACTCTTGCGAGAAGGCGTCGATGGGCAGGCCTTCAACGATCTTGTACTCACCGCCCTCGCAGGTCACGGGGTAGCCGAACATGATTTCCTTGGGGATGCCGTATTCGCCATTGGACGGGATGCCCATGGTGACCCACTTGCCGTTGGTGCCCAGGGCCCAGTCGCGCATGTGGTCGATGGCGGCATTGGCGGCCGAGGCGGCCGACGACAGGCCGCGCGCGGCGATGATGGCGGCGCCACGTTTGCCCACGGTCGGCAGGAACACGTTGGCGTTCCAGTCGTGGTCGTTGATGGTGTCCTTCACCGACTTGCCGTCCACGGTCGCAAAGCGATAGTCGGCGTACATGGTCGGCGAGTGGTTGCCCCAGACGCACAGCTTTTCGATGTTGCCCACCGCGCAGCCGATCTTGGCGGCGATCTGCGATGCGGCACGGTTGTGGTCCAGGCGCAGCATGGCGGTGAAGTTGCCCGGCTTCAGGTCCGGAGCGGCCTTCATGGCGATGTAGGCGTTGGTGTTGGCGGGGTTGCCGACCACCAGGACCTTGACGTCGCGCGAGGCGACGGCATTCAGGGCCTTGCCCTGGGCGGTGAAGATGGCGCCGTTGATCGACAGCAGCTCGGCACGCTCCATGCCCGGGCCGCGGGGACGCGAGCCGACCAGCAGGGCGTAGTCGGTGTCCTTGAAGGCGGTCATCGGGTCGCTGTGGGCCTCGATGCCGGCCAGCAGCGGGAAGGCGCAATCTTCCAGCTCCATGATCACGCCCTTCAGGGCGTTCTGGGCCTTTTCGTCGGGGATTTCCAGCAGTTGCAGGATCACCGGCTGGTCCTTGCCCAGCATTTCGCCGGAGGCGATGCGGAACAACAGGGCGTAACCGATCTGGCCGGCAGCGCCGGTGACGGCGACACGATGCTGCAGCGCAAGTATCGCGCAGTCTAGGGGTTGACCCGGGGGGTGTCAATCATCTTATGTCTTATATAAGACATCTTTTGACTCGCATTGCCAGCCCGGTCCGGGTTGTGCTGCAATTCCTGCCATGGCCTTGTCCGCGTCCCCCCAGCCTCTCCGGCCTGCCCGCATCCGCCGGTGCGGCTGATGCTGCTGCCGATGTCGCGCCCGCCTTCAGCCCGCTCTACCAGCAGATCAAGGCTTTGATCATGCGAGGCCTTCAGGGGGGTGAGTGGAAGCCCGGCGAAGCCATTCCCAGTGAGCTTGATATGGCGGCGCGTTTTCGCGTGAGCCAGGGCACGGTGCGCAAGGCCATTGATGAGTTGGCCGCGGAAAACCTGCTGGTGCGCCGCCAGGGCAAGGGGACCTTTGTCTCCACCCATGCCGAAGAGCAGGTGCAGTACCGCTTCCTGAGGCTGCAGTCGGAGGAAGGTGGGGCGGCGCAGCCGATGCAGCGGCATTTCCTGGACTGCCGGCGCGCGCGCGCCTCGGCCGACGTGGCGCGCATGCTGGAGTTGCGTGCGGGAGACACGGCGGTGCAGATCCGTCGCACCCTGTCCAGTCGGGACCGGCCGGTGGTGCTGGACGACATCTGGTTGCCGGGGGCTCTCTTCAAGGGGCTCACGGCCGAGAGGCTGAGCGAGTATCGCGGGCCGCTGTACGGCCTGTTCGAAGCCGAGTTTGGTGTGCGGATGATCCGTGCGGAAGAAAAGATCCGCGCCGTGTCGGCCGATGCCGGTTCGGCCGATCTGCTGAAAGTGCCGGTGGGCGCTCCCTTGTTGAGTGTGGAGCGGCTGTCGCGCACCTACGGCGACAAACCCGTGGAATGGCGGCGCGGCCTCTACAACACGGAGAATTTTCATTACCGCAATGAGTTGAGCTGAACGTCCGCGGCTCAGGCAGTTGCGGATTCGCCGGTTTGTCAGCTTTCTTGCTCCCGCATGGCAATAAAATCCCCAGGTTCACTTCCGACAAGGCACGTCATGGCAGATACCCTCAAGCAGCGGCCCGGTCCGATGCGTCTGATCGACGCGACGCAGTACCGACTTCCCCTCGCGGCCAAACTCTCCATCCTCCACCGCGCCAGCGGCATTCTGATGCTCGCACTCCTGCCGTTCGTGGTCTGGATGTTCGACATGAGTGTGAGTTCCGAGGTTTCCTTCGAAGTCTTCACCTCGGTGTTGTCTGGTTGGTTCGCCAAGCTGGTGCTGCTGGCTCTGATCTGGGCCTACCTGCACCACTTCTGCGCCGGGTTGCGGCACCTGTGGATGGATGCCACCCACAGTGTGAGCAAGGAGCAGGGTCATTCCTCTGCGGTGCTGAGTTTTGCCGTGAGCCTGCTGCTGACCGTGGCGCTGGCGGCCAAACTGTTCGGCTTGTTTTGATCTCCACAGAAACACGCAACTTTCATGTCCAAGAACTTCGGATCGAAGCGCCTGGTTGTCGGGGCGCAATACGGTCTGCGCGATTGGCTCGCGCAGCGGGCGACTGCAATGGTGATGGCACTGTTCACCATCGTCTTGCTGGTGCAGGTGCTGTTCGGCGGGCCGCTGGGCTACGACCACTGGGCCGGCATCTTCATCGCAGTGGATGAAGGTGCTCACCTTCAGCGTGATCGTTCGCCCTGGGCTAGCATGCCTGGATCGGCATGCGCGACATCTTCATGGACTATGTCACCAAGTCGATGGGGCTGCGTCTGGCGCTGCATGTGGTCACGATCGTCTGGCTCGTCGGCTGTGCCGGCTGGGCTGTGCAAGTTCTCTGGAGACTCTGATGGCGTCCATCGCTACTTCCGCCGGCTATTCCGGTTCTCTGCCGCGCCGCAGGTTCGACGTGGTGATCGTCGGTGCGGGCGGCTCGGGCATGCGCGCTTCGCTGCAATTGGCGCGCGCCGGCCTGAATGTCGCCGTGCTGACCAAGGTTTTCCCGACGCGCTCGCACACCGTTGCGGCGCAGGGGGGCATCGGTGCGTCCCTCGGCAACATGTCCGAGGACAACTGGCATTACCACTTCTACGACACCATCAAGGGGTCGGACTGGCTGGGTGACCAGGATGCCATCGAGTTCATGTGCCGTGAGGCGACCAAGGTCGTCTACGAGCTGGAACACTTCGGCATGCCGTTCGACCGCAACCCGGACGGCAGCATCTACCAGCGCCCCTTCGGCGGTCACACCGCCAATTACGGCGAGAAGCCGGTTCAGCGCGCCTGCGCCGCGGCCGACCGCACCGGCCATGCCATGCTGCACACGCTGTACCAGCAGAACGTCAAGTCGCGCACCAACTTCTTCGTCGAGTGGATGGCGCTCGACCTGATCCGCGACGCCGAAGGCGACGTGGTCGGCGTCACCGCGCTCGAGATGGAGACCGGCGAGCTGCACATCCTCGAGGCCAAGACCGTGCTGCTGGCCACCGGCGGTGCCGGCCGGATCTTTGCGGCCTCCACCAACGCCTTCATCAACACCGGTGACGGCCTGGGCATGGCCGCGCGCGCCGGCATCCCGCTGCAGGACATGGAGTTCTGGCAGTTCCATCCCACCGGCGTGGCCGGCGCGGGTGTGCTGCTGACCGAAGGCTGCCGCGGCGAGGGCGCGATCCTGCGCAACGAGAAGGGTGAGCGCTTCATGGAGCGCTACGCCCCCACGCTGAAGGACCTGGCTCCGCGCGACTTCGTCTCGCGCTGCATGGACCAGGAGATCAAGGAAGGTCGCGGCTGCGGTCCCAACAAGGACTACGTGGTGCTGGACATGACCCACCTTGGCGGCGATACCATCCTCAAGCGCCTGCCTTCGGTGTTCGAGATCGGTCACAACTTCGCCAACGTCGACATCACCAAGGAGCCGATCCCGGTGGTGCCGACCATCCACTACCAGATGGGCGGCATTCCCACCGGCATCAGCGGCCAGGTCGTGGTCCCGAAGGGCGACGACCACAAGAGCGTGGTCGGTGGCCTGTATGCGGTCGGTGAATGCTCCTGCGTGTCGGTGCACGGCGCCAACCGCCTGGGCACCAACTCCCTGCTGGACCTGCTGGTGTTCGGCAAGTCGGCCGGCAACCACATCATCGAATCGCTCAAGTCCTCGCCCAAGTCCCACAAGGACCTGCCCAAGGATGCCGCCGACCGCTCTCTGGCCCGCCTGGCCCGTTTGGACGGCAGCAGCTCCGGCGAGTACGCGCAGGACGTCGCCAACGACATCCGCACCGCGATGCAGCAGCACGCCAGCGTGTTCCGCACCCAGAAGGTCATGGACGAGGGCACGGTCAAGATCAATGCGATCCGCGAGCGCGTGAGCCGCATCATCCTCAAGGACAAGTCCAAGGTCTTCAACACCGCGCGCATCGAGGCGCTGGAAGTCGAGAACCTGATGGAGGCCGCCCAGGCCACCATGACCTCGGCTGCGGCCCGCAAGGAGTGCCGCGGTGCCCACACCGTCAAGGACTACGAGCGTGGTGCGGACGACGCCGAGTTCCCGCTGGGCCGCAACGACAAGGAGTGGATGAAGCACACGCTGTGGTACAGCGAAGGCAACCGGCTCGACTACAAGCCCGTGAACCTGCAGCCGCTGTCCGTGGACAGCGTGCCGCCCAAGGTCCGTACGTTCTGAGCGCCCGCAGGAGTCGAACAACATGGCACAAACGCGCACTTTCCAGATCTACCGCTACGACCCGGACAAGGACGCCAAGCCGTACATGCAGACCATCGAGATCGAGCTCGATGGCAACGAACGCATGCTGCTGGACGCCCTGATCAAGCTCAAGGCCAAGGACCCGACGCTGTCGTTCCGCCGCTCCTGCCGCGAAGGCGTGTGCGGTTCGGATGCGATGAACATCAACGGCAAGAACGGCCTGGCCTGCCTGACCAACATGCGGGACCTGCCGGGCACCGTGGTGCTCAAGCCGCTGCCGGGCCTGCCGGTCATCCGCGATCTGATCGTGGACATGACGCAGTTCTTCAAGCAGTACCACTCCATCAAGCCCTATCTGGTCAATGAGACCATGCCGCCGGAGAAGGAGCGTCTGCAGTCGCCGGAGGAGCGCGAAGAGCTCAACGGACTGTATGAGTGCATCCTCTGCGCCAGTTGCTCCACCAGCTGCCCGAGCTTCTGGTGGAACCCGGACAAGTTCGTTGGCCCGGCCGGCCTCCTGCAGGCCTACCGCTTCATCGCCGACAGCCGTGACCAGGACACCGAGGCGCGCCTCGACAACCTGGAAGATCCGTACCGCCTGTTCCGTTGCCACAGCATCATGAACTGTGTCGATGTCTGCCCGAAGGGTCTCAACCCGACCAAGGCCATCGGCAAGATCAAGGAGCTGATGGTGCGCCGCGCTGTCTGAGTCCGCAGATCGACCGGCCTGCTCCCCAGACCTGTTTCAGCCCACCTGACACACCCGATGGACACCGCCCTGGATGCCCGCTCCCTGAGCAAGTTGCGCTGGCGCTGCCGGCGCGGCTTGCTGGAGAACGATCTCTTCATCGAGCGCTTCTTCGAGCGCTACGAGGCGACGATCACTGTGCGGCAGGCCGCTGGACTGGAAGCTCTGATGGACTTGGCGGACAACGATCTGCTCGATCTGCTGCTGGTGCGCAAGGAGCCGGAAGGCGAGCTCGCTCGCCCAGAGGTTCTGGATGTGCTGCAGCAGCTGCGACAGCGCCCGCAGAGGTGATGCGCGAGCAGGATGTCCCCCTGCGCCGATGGAAGCCCTTTTTCGAATCCACCCCGAGGAAAACCCATGATGAACCTCTCCGACGTGAAGGCAACGCTATCGTTCTCCGACGGCTCCGCCGCGATGGAACTGCCGATCTACAAGGGCACCATCGGCCCGGATGTGATCGACATCCGCAAGCTGTACGGCCAGACCGGCAAGTTCACCTACGACCCTGGTTTCCTGTCCACGGCGTCGTGCAACTCCACCATCACCTACATCGATGGGGACAAGGGCGAACTGCTGTACCGCGGCTACCCGATCGAGCAACTGGCCGAGAAGTGCGATTACCTCGACACCTGCTACCTGCTGCTGTACGGTGACCTGCCCAACGATGGCAAGCGCAAGGAGTTTCACTCGCGTGTGATCAACCACACGATGGTGAACGAGCAGATGCAGTTCTTCCTGCGCGGCTTCCGTCGTGACGCCCACCCCATGGCCATCCTGACCGGCCTGGTGGGTGCGCTGTCGGCCTTCTATCACGACAGCACCGACATCAACAACCCGCAGCACCGCGAGATCGCGGCGATCCGCCTGATCGCCAAGATGCCCACGCTGGTGGCCATGGCGTACAAGTACAGCATGGGTCAGCCGTACATGTACCCGCGCAACGAGCTGTCCTATGCGGGCAACTTCATGCGCATGATGTTTGCGACCCCCTGTGCCGACTACACCGTCAACCCGGTGATCGAGCGTGCGCTGGACCGCATCTTCATCCTGCACGCAGACCACGAGCAGAACGCCTCCACCTCCACGGTGCGCCTGTGCGGTTCGTCGGGCACCAACCCGTTTGCGGCCATCGCTGCGGGCGTGGCCTGCCTGTGGGGTCCGTCGCACGGCGGTGCCAACGAGGCCTGCCTGAACATGCTGGAGGAAATCCAGACCATGGGCGGCGTGGCCAAGGTGGGCGAGTTCATGAACCAGGTGAAGGACAAGAACAGCGGCGTCAAGCTGATGGGCTTCGGTCACCGGGTCTACAAGAACTACGACCCGCGCGCCACCCTGATGCGCCAGACTTGCCATGAGGTGCTCAACGAGCTGGGCCTGCACGACGATCCGCTGTTCAAGCTGGCCATGTCGCTCGAGAAGATCGCACTGGAAGACGACTACTTCGTTGCCCGCAAGCTCTACCCGAACGTCGACTTCTACTCCGGCATCGTGCAGCGCGCCATCGGCATCCCGGTGAGCCTGTTCACCGCGATCTTCGCGCTGGCCCGCACCGTGGGTTGGATTGCCCAGCTCAACGAGATGATCGCCGACCCCGAGTACAAGATCGGCCGTCCGCGCCAGCTCTTCGTGGGCGCGGCTTCTCGCGACGTCAAGCCCGTCTCCGAGCGCGCCTGATCGTCCAGGGTCTCCGGCCGTCAGGCCGGGCGCCACGTCAACAAGGGCCCTGCGGGGCCCTTGTTGCTTGTGGGGATAGGGGCCTGTCTCGATCGGGCGTTGATCGGAGTTCGGCGTCCCGTCCAAGGTCAGCTCCGGAGGATCAGGCCCTGGCCGGTTCCGAAATGGAAAAAGCCGCCTCCATGGCGGCTTTCAGGGGTGACAGACCTTCACACTCGCGGTGGAGGTCGCCTGCCGATCACAGCAGACCCTTGAGGATGCGAGCCATCTCGGAGGGGTTGCGGGTGACCTTGAAGCCGCACTCTTCCATGATCGCCAGCTTGGCGTCCGCGGTGTCCGCGCCGCCGCTGATCAGCGCACCGGCGTGGCCCATGCGCTTGCCCGCTGGGGCGGTCACGCCGGCGATGAAGCCCACGATCGGCTTCTTCATGTGGGCCTTGCACCACTGCGCGGCTTCGGCCTCGTCCGGCCCACCGATCTCGCCGATCATGATCACCGCGTCGGTGTCCGGATCGTCGTTGAAGGCGCGCATCACGTCGATGTGCTTCAGACCGTTGATCGGGTCACCGCCGATGCCCACCGCCGAGGACTGGCCCAGGCCGATCTCGGTCAGCTGCGCCACCGCCTCATAGGTCAGCGTGCCGGAGCGGCTGACCACACCGATGCGGCCCTTGCGGTGGATGTGACCGGGCATGATGCCGATCTTGATTTCTTCGGGCGTGATCAGCCCCGGGCAGTTCGGGCCCAGCAGCAGCGTCTTCTTGCCGCCGGCGGCTTCCTTGGCCTTCATCTTGTTGCGCACTTCCAGCATGTCGCGCACCGGGATGCCTTCGGTGATGCAGATGGCCAGGTCCAGGTCGGCTTCCACCGCTTCCCAGATCGCGGCGGCCGCGCCCGCGGGCGGCACGTAGATCACGCTGACGTTGGCGCCCTGCTGCTGCGCGGCTTCCTTGACGCTGGCGTAGATGGGGATGTCGCTGAACTTCTCGCCCGCCTTCTTGGGGTTCACGCCCGCGACGAAGCAGTTCCGGCCGTTGGCATAGGCCTGGCAGCCCAGCGTGTGGAACTGGCCCGTCTTGCCCGTGATGCCCTGGGTGATGACCCGGCTGTCCTTGTTGATGAAAATCGACATGTTCGTGTTCCTTCGCTGGGCGCTTACTTGACGGCTTCGACGATCTTGGTGGCCGCTTCAGCCATCGTGTTCGCAGCGATGATGGGCAGGCCGCTTTCGGCCAGCATCTTCTTGCCCAGGTCTTCGTTGGTGCCCTTCATGCGCACCACCAGCGGCACGCTGAGGTTGACCGCGCGCGAGGCGGCGATCACGCCTTCGGCGATGGTGTCGCACTTCATGATGCCGCCGAAGATGTTGACCAGGATGCCCTTGACGTCCGGGTTCTTGAGCATGAGCTTGAAGGCTTCGGTGACCTTCTCGGTGGTGGCCCCACCGCCCACGTCCAGGAAGTTGGCCGGCTCGCCGCCGAACAGCTTGATGGTGTCCATGGTGGCCATGGCCAGGCCGGCGCCGTTGACCAGGCAGCCGATGTTGCCGTCCAGGCTGATGTAGGCCAGGTCGAACTTGCTGGCTTCGACTTCGGCCGGGTCTTCTTCGTCGAGGTCGCGGCAGGCCACGATCTCGGGGTGGCGGTACAGGGCGTTGGCGTCGAAGTTGAACTTGGCGTCCAGCGCGATCAGGTTGCCCTTGGAGTCGCGGTTGAGCGGGTTGATCTCGACCAGCGAGGCGTCCGTCTGCATGTAGCAGCGGTACAGGTTCTTGAACAGGGTCACGGCCTGCTCGACGGTGTGGCCTTCCATGCCGACGGCGCGGGCGATCCTGGCGGCCTGTTCGTCACCCAGCCCGGTGAGCGGGTCGATCAGTTCGGTGACGATCTTCTCGGGGGTGGCGTGGGCGACTTCTTCGATGTCCATGCCGCCTTCGCTGGAGGCGATGAAGGCCACCTTCTGCGAGCCGCGGTCGGTGACCAGGGAGACGTAGAACTCGCGGCCGATGTCGGCGCCGTCTTCGATGTACAGGCGGCGCACCTTCTGGCCTTCGGGGCCGGTCTGGTGGGTCTTGAGCTGCATGCCCAGGATGTCGGAAGCGCGTGCCTTGACGTCGTCCAGGGTCTTGGCGACCTTGACGCCGCCGCCCTTGCCGCGGCCACCGGCGTGGATCTGGGCCTTGACCACCCACACCGGGCCGCCCAGCTTCTGTGCGGCTTCGACCGCTTCGTCAACCGTGAATGCGGCGATGCCCCGGGGCACCGGAACGTCGAACTGGCGCAGGATTTCCTTGCCTTGGTACTCGTGGATCTTCACAGGGGCAGCTCCTCAGTTGAATGGGGTGGGGTATCAGGAGGGGAGGGGGCTCGTGGCGCAGGCACTGTGCAGCGACAAGCTGACCACAAGCTGAGGGGGAGGGAAAGTGGTGTGATTCGCCGAGGGGACCGCAGAGAGTTGAACGGTGCAGGGTGCGGGGGCTGGGCAGTTGCGCTTCTGTCGGGCGATCAGGCAGCGGCTGCTTCCAGGCCGTTGTCCAGGTGTTGGCGCATCAGCCGCACGGCGGCGTCCGCATCGCGTTGTTCGAGGGCCTGCATCAGCAGTTGGTGTTCGGCCAGGGACTCCTCCAGCCGGCCCTGCTTGAACAGGGAATGGTGGCGGTTGAGCTTCATCACCTTGCGCAGGTCGGTGGCAAGCTGCAGCGACCAGCGGTTGCCCGCGACGCTGAGCAGCTGCAGGTGGAAGGCTTCGTTGGTGGCAAAGAAGAACTCGCGCTGATGCACCTCGCGCTCCAGGCGTTCGTGCAAGGCGCGCAACTGGGCGATCTGCGTGCTGCTGGCGTGGCGGGCCACCTCGCCCGCCGCATCGCTTTCGAGCAGCGCCAGCACGTGGTAGACCTGCTTGACGTCCTCGACCGACATCTCGGTGACATAGGCGCCGCGCCGCACCTTCATCGTCACCAAGCCCTCCACCGCCAGCACCTTCAGGGCCTCGCGCATGGGGGTGCGGCTGATGCCGAAGTCGGCGGCCAGTTTCTGTTCATCGATCCAGCTGCCCGGCTCCAGTTCCCGGCTGAAGATGCGCTCGCGCAACCGCTCGGCCACATCCTGGTACAGGGCGCGGGGCGACAGGGCACGGTCGGGGGTGGTCAGTGACACGGCATCGATTTCCGGTGAGGCGGCAAGCAAGATCTTGAATTCATAATTATGCATCATGTATCATGTTGCTCGTCCAGTGCGGCAGGTCCCGCAGGCCAAATTCCAGGAAAACACGATGTCTCAGTCCGCTGCCCCCACACCCGAGGTTCCAGAGGTTCCCAAGGCTCCCGAGTTTCAGACGGCTTCGCTCGATCAGTGGGCCAAGGCCGCAGCCAAGTCTGCCGGGGGCGACCTGTCCAGGCTGAGCTGGGTGACGCCCGAGGGCATCACCGTCAAGCCGCTGTACACCGCGGAAGACACCGCCAACCTGCCCTTCGCCAACACGCTGCCGGGCTTCGAGCCCTTCCTGCGCGGCCCGCAGGCCACGATGTACGCGGTGCGGCCCTGGACGATCCGCCAGTACGCGGGCTTCTCGACGGCCGAAGAGTCGAACGCCTTCTACCGCAAGGCGCTCGCCGCCGGCGGCCAGGGCGTGTCGGTGGCCTTCGACCTGGCCACGCACCGCGGCTACGACAGTGACCATCCGCGCGTGACCGGCGACGTCGGCAAGGCCGGCGTGGCGATCGATTCGGTGGAGGACATGAAGATCCTCTTCGACGGCATCCCGCTGGACAAGGTCAGCGTGTCGATGACGATGAACGGTGCGGTGCTGCCGGTGCTGGCGGGCTACGTGATCGCGGCCGAAGAGCAGGGCGTCAGCCAGGACAAGCTGTCCGGGACCATCCAGAACGACATCCTCAAGGAGTTCATGGTCCGCAACACCTACATCTACCCGCCCCAGCCGTCGATGAAGATCATCGGCGACATCATCGAGTACACGGCCAGGAACATGCCGAAGTTCAACTCGATCAGCATCTCCGGCTACCACATGCAGGAAGCGGGCGCGAACCAGGCGCTGGAGATGGCCTTCACGCTGGCCGACGGCAAGGAGTACGTCAAGACCGCCATCGCCAAGGGCATGGACGTGGACGAGTTTGCCGGGCGCCTGAGCTTCTTCTGGGCGGTCGGGATGAACTTCTATCTCGAGATCGCCAAGATGCGTGCGGCCCGCCTGCTGTGGGCGCGCATCATGAAGGGCTTCAACGCCAGGAACCCCAAGAGCCTGATGCTGCGCACGCACAGCCAGACCTCGGGCTGGAGCCTGACCGAGCAGGATCCGTACAACAACGTGGTGCGCACCACCATCGAGGCGATGGCCGCGGTGTTCGGCGGCACGCAGAGCCTGCACACCAACTCGCTGGACGAGGCGATTGCGCTGCCCACCGAGTTCTCCTCGCGCATCGCCCGCAACACCCAGTTGATCATCCAGGAAGAGACCCACATCACCAACGTGGTGGACCCCTGGGCCGGCAGCTACCTGATGGAGAAGCTCACCCAGGACATGGCCGACAAGGCCTGGGCCATCATCGAGGAAGTCGAGGCCATGGGCGGCATGACCCGTGCGGTGGACAGCGGCTGGGCCAAGCTGAAGATCGAGGCCAGCGCGGCCGAGAAGCAGGCGCGCATCGACTCGGGCAAGGACGTCATCGTCGGCGTCAACAAGTACAAGCTGGCCAAGGAAGACCCGATCGAGATCCTGGACGTGGACAACGTCAAGGTGCGTGACTCGCAGATCGCCCGCCTGCAGCAGATCAAGGCCAAACGTGATGGCGCCGCCGTGGCCGCTGCACTCGACGCCTTGACCACTGCCGCGCAGTCCGGCCAGGGCAATCTGCTGGACCTGTCGATCCAGGCCATCCGAGCGCGCGCCACGGTGGGCGAGGTCAGCGATGCGCTGGAGAAGGTGTTTGGCCGCCACCGTGCGGACATCCAGAAGGTGACCGGTGTGTACGCTGCCGCCTACGACTCGGCCGAGGGCTGGGACAAGCTTCAACGCGAGATCGCCGCCTTTGCCGAGCAGCAGGGCCGCCGCCCGCGCGTGATGATCGCCAAGCTCGGCCAGGACGGCCACGACCGGGGCGCCAAGGTGGTGGCCACGGCCTATGCCGACCTGGGCTTCGACGTCGACATGGGCCCGCTGTTCCAGACGCCGGAGGAGTGCGCCCGCCAGGCCATCGAGAACGATGTGCACGCCGTGGGGGTGTCCACCCTGGCCGCCGGCCACAAGACCCTGGTGCCGGCCATCATCAACGCGCTGCGCGAGCAGGGTGCGGACGACATCATCGTCTTCGCTGGCGGCGTGATCCCGGCACAGGACTATGGCTACCTCTACGACGCCGGCGTGAAGGGCATCTTCGGCCCGGGCACGCCGATCCCGGCCTCGGCCAAGGTGGTGCTGGACCAGATCCAGGCGGTTGTGGCAGGTCAGGCCTGACGGGCGACGGAGGTGGCGACAGTGGTGGCAGTGGTGGCAGTGGCGGTATCGTCAGGGTTTTCCAGATCCATCCTCGAATTGCATCACTGAGGTCCCCTGGTGAACCCTGTCGAACGCGGCAACCCCTCCCCCCGCATCGTGCTGACGCCTGCCGATGAAGGCGACTTTGAAGCCCTGCTCTCGCTGCGCATGGCCGCCATGCGCGAGAGCCTGGAGTACATCGGTCGTTTTGACCCGCAGCGTGCGCGCGAGCGCCTCAGCCGTGGCTTCAATCCGGCGCACACCCGCCACATCCTGTACGAAGGTGGCCTGGTCGGGTTTGTGGCGGTGATCCCGCGCGAACACGACTGGCTGCTGGACCACCTCTACATCCATCCCACCGCCCAGGGCCTGGGCATCGGCAGCTGGGTGATGGCCCGGGTGCTGGACGAGGCCGACCGACGCTGCGTGGCAGTGAGCGTGACCGCCCTCAAGCACAGCGACGCCACCCGCTTCTACCAGCGTCACGGGTTCACGCTCGAGGCCGAGGGTGAATGGGATCTCTATTTCCGCCGACCAGCGCAGCCCTGTGCTCCCAAGGCGCCGCAAGCATGAGTCTGAACCCCCTGGACACCGCAGACGCGGGTCTGCTGCAAGGCATCGTGCACGGCAATGCGCCGGTGCAGCGCCGCTCGATGGCCAAGGCCATCACGCTGCTGGAATCCACCCGCGCCGACCACCGCTCCCGTGCGGACGCGCTGCTCAACGCCCTGCTGCCGCACAGCGGCCGCTCGCTGCGCCTGGGCATCTCCGGTGTGCCGGGGGTGGGCAAGTCCACCTTCATCGAAGCGCTGGGCATGCATCTGATCGGGCAGGGCCATCGGGTGGCGGTGCTGGCGGTGGACCCGTCATCCAATGTGTCCGGCGGTTCCATCCTGGGCGACAAGACCCGCATGGAGCAGCTCTCGGTGCACCCGCAGGCCTACATCCGCCCCAGCCCTTCGTCGGGCACGCTGGGTGGCGTGGCCGAGAAGACCCGCGAGGCCATGTACGTGGCCGAGGCCGCCGGCTATGACGTGGTGATCGTCGAGACGGTGGGCGTCGGCCAGAGCGAAACCGCGGTGCAGCAGATGACCGACATGTTCTGCCTGCTGCAGCTGCCCAATGCCGGCGACGACCTTCAGGCCATCAAGAAGGGCGTGATGGAGCTGGCCGACCTGGTGGTGATCAACAAGGCCGACATCGACGAAAACGCGGCGATGCGCGCGCGCGCCCAGATCACCTCCGCATTGCGCTTGCTGGGCATGCACGGCAACCCGGACCCTGTGCACCACAGCGAGTCGGTGTGGCACCCGCAGGTCATCCAGATCAGCGCGTTGAAGTCGCGCGGGCTGGAGGACTTCTGGGGCGCGGTCTGCACCTTCCGCCGCCTGCAGGAGGCCAACGGACGCCTGGCTGCGCGGCGCCAGCAGCAGAGCCTGGCGTGGATGTGGGAGCGCATCGAAGCCGGCCTGCGCGCGCGTTTTCGCAACCACCCCGCCGTGCGCGAACAACTGGCCGGCACTGCTGAGCAGGTGCGTGCCGGCAGCCTGGCGGCCTCCGTGGCCGCCCGGCGACTGCTTGACCTGGCGGCCTGAGGCCTGGTCGCTGCCACCTCAATTTCTTCTTCCGACACCCGAGTTTTTCCCCGAGGAGTGAACTCCATGCACGACATCCAGCAGATGCTCGAAGAAAAGCGCGCCAAGGCCCGCCTGGGCGGTGGCCAGAAGCGCATCGACGCGCAGCACAAGAAGGGCAAGCTGACCGCCCGCGAACGGCTCGAACTGCTGTTCGACGAAGGCACCTTCGAGGAATGGGACATGTTCGTCGAGCACCGCTGTGCCGACTTCGGCATGGCCGACCAGAAGATCCCGGGCGACGGCGTCGTCACCGGCTACGGCATGATCAACGGCCGCCTGGCCTTCGCCTTCAGCCAGGACTTCACCGTGTTCGGCGGCGCACTGTCGGAGGCCCATGCCGAGAAGATCTGCAAGGTCATGGACCAGGCGATGAAGGTCGGTGCGCCGGTGATCGGCCTGAACGACTCGGGCGGCGCGCGCATCCAGGAGGGTGTGGCCTCGCTGGGTGGTTATGCCGACGTGTTCCAGCGCAACGTGATGGCCAGCGGCGTGATCCCGCAGATCAGCATGATCATGGGCCCCTGCGCGGGCGGCGCGGTGTACTCGCCTTCGATGACCGACTTCATCTTCATGGTGAAGGACTCGTCGTACATGTTCGTGACCGGTCCGGAAGTCGTGAAGACCGTGACGCACGAGGAGGTGACGGCCGAGGAGCTGGGCGGTGCGGTGACGCACACCAGCAAGAGCGGCGTGGCCGACCTGGCCTTCGACAACGACGTCGAGGCGCTGATGATGCTGCGCCGCTTCTTCAACTACCTGCCGCTGAACAACAAGGAGAAGCCGCCGGTGCGCCCGAGCGGGGATCCGGCCGGCCGCCTGGACCACAGCCTCGACACCCTGGTCCCGGACAACCCCAACAAGCCGTACGACATCAAGGAACTGATCGTCAAGACGGTGGACGACGGCGACTTCTTCGAGCTGCAGCCCGACTACGCCGCCAACATCGTCATCGGCATGGCCCGCATGGAAGGCCAGACGGTGGGCATCGTGGCCAACAACCCGCTGGTGCTGGCGGGCTGCCTGGACATCAAGAGCTCGATCAAGGCCGCGCGCTTCGTGCGCTTCTGCGACGCCTTCAACATCCCGGTGATCACCTTCGTGGACGTGCCCGGATTCATGCCCGGCACCAGCCAGGAGTACGGCGGCATCATCAAACACGGCGCCAAGCTGCTTTACGCGTATGCCGAATGCACCGTGCCGAAGGTCACAGTGATCACCCGCAAGGCCTACGGCGGTGCCTACGACGTGATGGCCTCCAAGCACCTGCGCGGCGACGTCAATTTCGCCTGGCCGAACGCAGAGATCGCGGTGATGGGCGCCAAGGGCGCGGTGGAGATCATCTTCCGCGAGGACAAGGGCGACCCGGCCAAGCTGGCCGCCAAGGAAGCCGAATACAAGGCCCGCTTCGCCAACCCGTTTGTCGCCGGCAGCCGAGGCTTCATCGACGACGTGATCCAGCCGCACGAGACACGCAAGCGCATCTGCCGCTCGCTGACGATGCTGCGCGACAAGAAGCTCGACAACCCGTGGCGCAAGCACGGGAACATTCCCCTCTGAGCTGTCCGGCCACTCGCTCGAGGCCGCTCCCTGCCATGGACACCGCCAGGTCAGCGTTCCAACCCCAGCACGGCAGCCAGTGCCGCATCCAGCACGCCGAGTGCCTGCGGGTCCAGGCTGCCGATGCGGGCGCGCAGCCGGGACTTGTCCACGGCGCGAACCTGCTCGGTGCGGGCACGGGTGCGGGTGTTGAAGGTTGGCAGCTCCACCAGCAGTGGCCAGGCGGACGGGGACTGCGTGGTGGTCAGCGGCACCACCACCACCGTGCGCCGCACGGCGTTGAACGGTGTTTGCGACACCACCACGGCCGGGCGGGTCTTGGCGATCTCCGAGCCCTGCACTGGATCGAAACTGACCCAGTGGACTTCGCCGCGCTCGACGGTCGTGCGGTTCACGGCTGGGGGTCGGTGGGTGCGGGGGCGGCGCAACGGGCTGCCTGGGCTTCGGCGAAGCCGAGCTCGAAGGCGTCGCGGTCGAAATCCGGATCCCAGGTATCCACCGGCTCTGTCAGCGTGGCGTTGACCCACTCGTCGGTGTCGCGGGCCAGTTCCGGGTGCTTCGCCTCCAGCTCGTTCAGGTACTGCGCTGCTTCGGCCAACGCCCGATCCTGCTGTGCCCTCCGATCGGCCAGTGCCTCGGCCACCACGTCCACCAGGAACTGGTTGCGCCGCCGTGGTGCGACGGTTCTTGCCAATTGGTCGGCCACGTCCTCCGGCAGGCGCAGCAGAACCTGTCTGGGCGCGGGGGGTCGAGTGCGTGATTGTTCCATGATTCGATGATATCAAGCTATCCAACAAGTTCCAAACTGGAGTCCGACGGCATGTTCACCAAAATCCTCATTGCCAACCGCGGCGAAATCGCCTGCCGGGTCATCAAGACCGCCCAGAAGATGGGCATCAAGACGGTCGCCGTCTACTCCGAGGCCGACAAGGACGCCCGCCACGTCGAGCTGGCCGACGAGGCGGTGCTGCTGGGCCCGGCGCCCTCACGGGAGTCCTACCTGGTGGCCGACAAGATCATCGCCGCCTGCAAGAGCACGGGCGCGCAAGCGGTGCACCCGGGCTACGGCTTCCTGTCGGAGAACGCCGCCTTTGCCAGGCGCTGCGAGGACGAGGGCATCGCCTTCATCGGCCCGCGCCACTTCAGCATCGAGGCGATGGGCGACAAGATCGCCTCCAAGAAGCTGGCCAACGAGGCCCAGGTCAACACCATCCCCGGCTACAACGACGCCATCGACACGCCCGAGCAGGCCGTCGAGATCGCCAAGGGCATCGGCTATCCGGTGATGATCAAGGCCTCCGCCGGCGGCGGCGGCAAGGGCCTGCGCGTGGCCTTCAATGACAAGGAGGCCTTCGAAGGCTTTTCGTCCTGCCGCAACGAGGCCCGCAACAGCTTCGGCGACGACCGCGTCTTCATCGAGAAGTATGTGCTGGAGCCGCGCCACATCGAGATCCAGGTGCTGGGCGACAGCCACGGCAACGTGGTCTACCTGAACGAGCGCGAGTGCTCGATCCAGCGCCGCCACCAAAAGGTCATTGAGGAGGCTCCGAGCCCCTTCATCTCCGACGCCACCCGCAAGGCGATGGGCGAGCAGGCCGTGGCGCTGGCCAAGGCGGTGAGGTACCAGTCGGCCGGCACGGTGGAGTTCGTGGTCGGCAAGGACCAGGACTTCTATTTCCTGGAAATGAACACCCGCCTGCAGGTGGAGCACCCGGTCACCGAGTGCATCACCGGCCTGGACCTGGTCGAGCAGATGATCCGCGTGGCAGCCGGGGAGAAGCTCAGCTTCACCCAGACGGACGTCAAGCGCGAAGGCTGGGCCATCGAGTGCCGCATCAACGCGGAAGACCCGTTCCGCAACTTCCTGCCCTCCACCGGCCGCCTGGTCAAGTACGCCCCGCCGGCCGCTGACCTGGAGCAGGGGACCGAGACGCTGCAGGGCGCGGCCTACGCCGACGACCGGTTCGGTGGCGTGCGTGTCGATACCGGTGTGTACGAAGGCGGCGAGATCCCGATGTTCTACGACTCGATGATCGCCAAGCTCATCGTGCACGGGCGGGATCGCAACGAGGCCATCGCCAGGATGCGCGCGGCCCTGAACGGCTTCGTGATCCGTGGCATCAGCAGCAACATCCCGTTCCAGGCCGCGCTGCTGGCGCACCCGAAGTTCGTCACCGGCGAGTTCAACACCGGATTCATCGCCGAGCACTACAGCAAGGGCTTCAAGGCCGAGGACGTGCCGCACGACGACCCGGCCTTCCTGATTGCGCTGGCCGCCTTCGTGCGCCGCAAGGCCCGCGAGCGCGCCGCCGGCATCAGCGGCCAGCTGCCCGGCCACGAGGTGGCGCACAAGAATCAGATGGTGGTGGTGCAGCTCGGCGCGGAAGGCCAGCACGTCTACCACGACGTCACGCTGGGTGACTTCGACGCCCAGGCCGGCACCGTGGACATCAGCGTCGGCGGCAAGACCTTCGCGATCCAGAGCCAGACCAAGCTCGGCGACGTGCTGATGACCGGCAAGGTCAACGGCCGCGCTTTCAGTGCCCAGGTCGAGCAGGGCTCGGCCAAGCGGCCGCTGGCGCTGCGCGTGGCCCACAACGGCACCGCCATCGAGGCCCTGGTGCTGCTGCCGCGTGCGGCCGAGCTGCACCGCCTGATGCCCTACAAGGCGCCGCCGGACCTGAGCAAGTTCCTGCTCTCGCCGATGCCCGGCCTGCTGGCCGATGTGCCGGTGACCGTGGGCCAGAAGGTGCTGGCCGGCGAGAAGCTCGCGGTCATCGAGGCGATGAAGATGGAGAACATCCTCGTCGCCACGCAGGACTGCGTGGTCAAGGAGATCCGCGCGACCAAGGGCGAGAGCCTGGCCGTGGATCAGGCGATCATTGCGTTTGAGTGAGGCCGGGATGACCAAGCCCTTCAAGATCCTCGGCATCCAGCAGATCGCCATCGGCGGGCCGGACAAAACCCGGCTGCAAAAGCTCTGGGTGGACATCTTCGGCCTGTCGATCAAAAGCACTTTCGTCAGTGAACGCGAGAACGTCGACGAGGACATCTGCGCCCTCGGCAGCGGCCCGACCGCGGTGGAGGTCGACCTGATGCAGCCGCTGGACATCGAGAAGAAGCCGGCGGTGCACGCCACGCCGCTGAACCACGTCGGCCTGTGGGTGGACGACCTGCCCAAAGCCGTCGAGTGGATGGGCGCCAACGGCGTGCGCTTCGCCCCGGGCGGCATCCGCAAGGGTGCGGCCGGCTACGACATCACCTTCATCCACCCGAAGTCGAACGACGAGTTCCCCATCGGCGGTGAAGGCGTGCTGATCGAGCTGGTGCAGGCGCCGCCCGAGGTGGTCTCGGCCCTCACTCCTTCGTGATGCCTGCGGCCGTGATGATCGTGCGCCACTTCTCCGACTCGGCCTTCTGGAAGGCCGCCAGGTCTGCCGGGCTGCCGGTCAGGGCCTGGAATCCGTTCTGGGCGTAGAACCGGCCCCTGGGAGATCGAATGGGTGGCGCTGCCGGAGATCTTCTGCCTCATCTCCGGGGCGCTCAAGCAGACCAAGTTCGTGCTGCAGGGGCTGGAGGTGGACGCCCAGCGCATGCGCGCCAACATGGACATCACCCACGGCCTGGTCATGTCCGAGGCGGTCATGATGGGCCTGGGTCCCTTCCTGGGCCGGGAGTACGCCCACGACCTGGTGTACGACCTGTGCCGCCAGGCCCTGGCCGAGAACCGGCCTCTGATCGACATCCTGGAGGCCCACCCGCAGATCCGCCCCCACCTGAACCGCAGTCAGCTGGAGGCCCTGTGCAACCCGGAGAACCACCTGGGACAGGCGGGGGTGATGGTCGACCGCGTGCTCGCTGCCCGACAGCCGGGTTGAGCGCCTTCAGCTGTGGTCGCTGGCGCTCATGCCAGTGACGCATCCGCCTTCAGCGCCTGCGCCGCCTGCAGCATCAGGCGGCGCAGCCACACCAGGCCGGGGTCCTGGCTGCGGTACTTGTGCCACTGCATGGCCTGCTCCAGCGGAGGCATCGGCAGGGGCACGGGCAGCAGGGTGACCGGCACGGCCGCACGCATGCGCCGGGCCAGGGTGCTGTGCACGGTGGTGACCAATTCGGTGCCCACCACCAGAAACGGCAGCACCGCAAAGCTGTAGGTCGACACCGCCACCTTGCGTGACAGCCCGTAGCGCTGCACGAACCAATCCTCGAAGGCCGGCTTCTGCGTGTCCACCGGCTGCATCACCGCATGTTCGGCCTGGGTGTAACGCTCGAAGTCCAGGCCGAGCCGGGCGTGGCTGCTGCCGTTCCAGACCACACAGTGAAAGTCGTCGTGCAGGATGACTTCGGTGGGGTGCTCGGTGGAGCAGTAGGCCAGCGGAATCACGAGCATGTCGGCCTCGCCGCGCTCCAGTGCCCGGGAAGGGGTGGCCGTCTGCGGCAGCAGGCGAAAGCGCACCGTGCTGCGCTGCCGCGCTGCCAGAGCGAGCGCATGCGGCATCAGCATGTCCATCGAATAGTCGCTGATGAAGAGTTTGAACTCGCGGTCGCTGCGGCTGCAGTCGAACTCGGGTTGCGCGGCGATCGAGGTATCGATGCGCACCAGCACGTCGCGCACCGCCTCCTGCAGCACCTCGGCCCGTGGGGTCAGCTCCATCTGCCGACCCACCTGCACCAGCAACTCGTCGCCCAGGTGCTCGCGCAGGCGTCCCAGCGCATTGCTCATCGCCGATTGCGACAGGTGCACCCGCTCTGCCGCACGGGTGATGCTGCGTTCGGTCAGCAGGGCGTCCAGTGCGACGAGCAGGTTGAGATCGAGTTTGTTGAAGCGCATGCGGGTTAACCCAAAAAGTATTCAGCGCGTCCATGCATCGCATGGATTCAAACCATTTTGCGCAGGGCGGAGGTCTGCGTAACCTCTCGTTCACCCGATCCACGGGTCGATTTCCCAACCCCCCCAACCAACGGAGACAACGAATGGCCCTGTGCCAGGCGGCGGCCTCGTCTTGCCCGCGTTTTCCAGGAGCAGCCTCATGACGGCGGCACTGCGGCTGCAGCGCATCGGCGTGGTGGGTGCGGGCCTGGCCGGTCTGGCCAGTGCCCTGGCTGCGGCGCGCAGCGGGCGGCAGGTCACGCTGCTGGAGGCGGCGCCGCAGCCGCCGCAGCTGCCGGGCTCGGTGGATGTGCTGCCGGCCATGCTGTGCGACCTGGTTGGCCTGGGGGTGGCGGACGATTGTGTGCGCACCGGTTTTGCCTACCGCGGCGTGGATGTGCGGGGGCGCGATGGTGCGCTGCTGCACCAGTTGCCCACCGAGCCGCTGGCCGGGGCGCGTTACCCCGCGGCGCTGGGCATGCGCCGCGCCGACCTGCTGGCGCAGCTGGAACGTGCCGCACTGGCTGCAGGAGTGCAGCTCCTGCGTGGGCAGCGGGTGGGTCAGGTGAAGCCGGCATTGCCGCCGAGCGCTTCCGGAGCCTCTGGGGCCAATGGTGCGGTGGTGCAGGCCTGCGCGGCGGATGGCCGCCTGCTCTGCGAAGTGGACCTGCTGCTGCTGGCCGTGGGCGCCGCCAGCGAGTTGCGCGGCCGGGTGTTTCCTGAGGCTGAGCCGGTGCAGCCGCTGGGGCAACGCTGGTGGTATGCGTTGATGCGCCGCCCGCCGGAGCTGGAGCGGCCCTGTGTGGTGCTGGGCGGCACCGGGCAGCGGGTGGTGTTGCACCCGGTGCGACACGACGAGGCGGGGCTGGCCTGGATCGAGCCGCAACTTGAAGCGCTGCCGCTCGACCCTGCGGCCTACCTGCGCCAGGCCCTGGCCGCCCTGCCCGGGTGGGCGGGGTCGTTGGCGGCGCTGATCCGGCCGGACACACCGGTGGTGCAGCGACCGGTTTACAGCGGCCTGCTGCAGCCGCACTGGCACCAGGGGTCTGTGCTGGCGGTGGGGGACTGTGCCCATGCGCTGCCGCCGCACTTCGGCCAGTCGGCGGCACAGGCCATCGAGGACGCCCGGGTGCTGGGCGACCTGCTTGGCAACGACCTGGGCGCCGACGCCCTGGTACAGGCCTTCACCGCCCGCCGCCAGGAGCGGGCCCGACAGGTGCACCAGCTCACCACCACCGCGGCCCGCTGGGACCTGCATCCCGAGGGCGACACCGATCTCAGTTCGCTGATGGACCGGCTGCAGCGCACCGTCGCGCGGCCGGCCTGAACTCCCGTCCCCCGATCCCCGATCCCCGACCCATGGCAAAAAAAGGAGACAGACGATGAACCCACTGCACCGCAGGCTGCCACAACTCACCACGATCGCCGCCGCCGTCGGCCTGGTCACTGGTGCCCAGGCCTTCCAGATCGAAACCGACGACCCCGACCTGAAGGTTCGCCTGGACACCACCGTCAAACTCAGCGCTGCGGCGCGGGTGGCGCAGCGTTCCGAGGGGTAATCGTATTTTTCCTGCAGATTGACACGGTGACCCAGAAAAACTCTAGCCGCGACAAGCACTTGCAAAACCGGCTCTCGCGGACCCCTTGTGCTTTCGGTGCAGATTGACACGCTTCAACCTGCCCCGACCGTTCACGCCGCAGGCGCCTCGAACGCCCCACCGATCTGCCTCGCCCGGCGAAGATCGTCCGAGTGCAGGTACATGGACGTTGTCGACAAGGACGCGTGTCGCAGGTTGTCGCGCACCGTAGTCAGCTCCGCTCCGCGCTGAAGCGCATGGGTCGCGTGTGTGTGGCGCATCCAGTGCGGTGTGGCCCGCCGCAGTTGCTCGGCCAGCGCCGGATTCGTGTCGGCCAGGACATCGGCCGTTGTGGCGAAGAACCTCTTCACAATTGCCCACAACCGCTTGGACGTGATGCCGACCTCGCCATCGAGGCTGCCGAGCAACGGCGTGGCGGGGTTCCACTTCGCTGGCGTCACGGGGAGGCCGCGCTGAGCAAGGTGCCGGTCCAGAACACCACGCGCCAGCCCTGGCAGCACCACCTTGCCGGCCTTGCTGCCTTTGCCGACCACGTGCAGCCAGGTATCGCCGTGCGCGTCGACCTCGATGGATCCAAGCTTGGCGTGCACCAGTTCGCCAGCACGCAGCCCGGTGCTGTAGCTGAAGTCGATCAGGAAGCGAAGCCTTTGGGCTGCGCCCGGCTGCCAACCGTACGTCCACTCCAGCCCCTCGGCGACCGTCCTTACAAGCTTCCACTCACCTTCGGAAAAGGATCTCGTCGTGTCCAGGGTCGTCTGCCTGGCGCCGCGGACCTTGATGCCGGCGAAGGGATTGGCCAGTACGTACCGCTGCTCGATCAGCCACCGGAACATCGAGCTCAGCACGGACAGCGCATAGGCCCTGGAGCGCGTGGACAGGCCGCCAGCGAACGGCCGCCACTCGGCGGAGTGGCGAGGCGACGCCGGCCCTACCCAACGCTGCCTCGGCGTCGGTTGCCGCAAGAAAGCCCGGTACGTCACGGCGTCCTCGGTGGCCAGCGAGGACAGGGCCACGCCGCGCTCGACGATCGCCCACAGGATCAGCCGCTCAGCTTCCTTGCGGTAGGCCCGCTGCGTGGCGGGCGCTTCGTGCAGCGACAGCCAAGCCTGGACCGCCTCGTAGTCGTTGTTGGCCCGCAGGGCGCACGACGCGCGCGGCGCACGATGCAGGCCCACGGTGCCGTCGACCTCATGTGGCACGACGAGCTTCTCCCAGGGAACTACATCCGATGGCGCCTGGGTGACCAGCAGCGCGCGAGCACGGTCGGTCAGGTCTTCATGCGCGGCAAAGAACGCCTCGATCCGGCGCGCACCGGCCTTGCCGATGCCGTCGATGTCGACCCACCAACGTCTGCGGCGGGGTACTCGAAGCGTGAGGTCGGCCAAGGTCTTGATGCCAGCCTTGCGCAACGCAGCGGCTACGCGTGGCTCAAGCCAGTGGTCGACCCCGTCGCCGATCAGAGGTACGGGAACTGGCGCGCTGCGGAGTTGCTCAATGGCGGTGGCCACGGCGCGTGCGGCTGCGGGGCCTTTGCGGGCAGGTCCGGTGAAAAGCTTGGCCAGGTCGTCCCGATGGCGCGACCTAGCGAAGGCCGCGATGTCACGGCGGATCGCCCCGATGACGCCGCGCGACGACTGTCCCGCCGACCGCGCTTGACCGAGGTACCGCGCCACCGCATCCCTCGACGACAGCCCCTCGTGCCAGGCCCGAAGTGCCGCCAGCTCCGCCGCTTCAGGCAGCGACAGCAGCTTTGCGGTTACAGACAAGCCGGTTTCCACGCGAGACAGTTTACGCATCTGGCAGTGCTATGCCGCTAAGGTTAGTTATCGGCCTAGGAGCGACAAGAGGCCTCGCGTTTCAGACTTGCACCGCCGGGTTCGGGCTTGGCTCGCCCGTTGTCAGCACCAGCAGCGAACTGCCGCGGCGGTCACCTGTCAGCGGCGGCGCCTAACTCCATTTGCCACATTTGCTTGGTTGTCCGGATTTGCTTAGAATCCGCCTATGAGCACCGATCTCAGCACTCCCGTCCTGCTGCGCCGCATCGCGCAGCTCGAGGCCACCGTTGGGCGCCTCAGCGAGGACCTAGGCACACTCCGCTCAGCGGTCAGCAAGCAAGGGCTGCAACTGCCAAGGTCACGAGGCGTTCGAGCCCGAGTGGCGCACGCCCGGTCCCCCGCCGCGGACAACCAGCATGCTCAGGCCACCGGCGGCCTGGCGGGCGCCACCGCGCGCGGCGAGGCAGCGCGTGTCCAGTGGGTCAAGGATGGCCTCGTCGTGCCCGGTGAGCAACTCGCGCAAGCCTGGGGGCTCACCCGCCAGGCTTTAGCGCCGGCCGCAGACCGGGGTGAAATCCTCGCGGTGAAAGTCGGCAATCGGCTGTACTACCCGCAGGCATTCCTGGGGATGGACCGCGAGGCCGTGGCAGCCATCTGCCGCGCGCTCGGTGACCTCGGCGCCAGCGAGAAGCTGATGTTCTGGCTGCGCGAGCACGGCGCCCTCGCAGGAAAGAGCGTCGCCGCCGCGTTGGAGGCGGGGACTGCCTTGGCCAAGGTGGAGCGCCTGGCCGCGGCATGGGCGCGCGAGCGAGGCGCCTCGCGTGTCGCTGCGGCTGCCTGATCCCGGCTCCTTCGAGGATCTGCTTCGACCGACCAGGATCGAAGTCGCGTCGCTCGTGCGCTTGAGCCGGCATCCGGCCACCGAGCCGTACTGGTCTGCTGGGGTCTACCGCTTTGATGATCCAGATCCTGGCGGTGCCGGCCCGTTCGGTACCTGCTACACCGCCAACACCATCGAGGTTGCCTTCGCGGAGAGCGTCATCCATGAGTGCGGGCGGTTCGTCGGAGGCAGCTACGAGGTGCCGGCCGCAGAACTGACCGAGCGCTCGGTCGTGCGGTTTGCCTGTGAACGGCGCAAGACGCTGGTACTGGCTGACCTGACCGGTGCAGCGCTCAAGGCCCTGGGACTGAACAACGACATCAGTGCATCCGCCGACTACACGGCGAGCCAGGCCTGGGCGCGAGCGATCCACGGTGCGAGTCCGCGCTGGGATGGAATCCGGTACGTGTCGCGGCAGATGAACAAGGGGTTCGCCTACGCCATCTTCGAGCGCAGTGGACTGCGCAAGCTGCGCGCCGAGAAGCTCAAGGCGCGGCAGGTGGATGACCTCTGCGATCGGTTCAACGTCACCGCGGTCTGACGGCGCCGCGGTCCGAACCCGAAGGTCGGCAACCTGATGTACACCGGCCGTTCGCCGGCGAAAACCGGTCGGCTCCACTCGGCCATGAGCGGGTACTGGCGGTAGACCGCTTTGTTGCTCTCTGGCGGTTCAGAAATCGACCGCCAATCGGCTTATGTAACAGCTCAGGGTTTTGAACACTTGCCGCTGAACAGCTGACCGATGGGACCGTCTCGTTGGCGGGACAGGAGGAACGCTTCATGCCGTCCGCCCGCCCAGCCATGCTCTGTACCGTATGTACATCGCGTATGCAGTGGTATTTCCCGACCAGGACGGCCTGCCTGCGCCGAACGTGGTGCACGAGCGGCACAAGCACGAGACTTTCCCGTCGCCACTACGGCATCGCACACCGATCAACGTCGCGCAAGACAAAGGTCACGCCTGCGCCGGGCGCGGCCGCAGCAGCAGGTACAGGCTGAGGCCCAGCGCCCACAACGGGAACAGCAACGCCGCCCACAGCGTTTGCGTCAGGCCTAGCACCAGCAGCGCGGCCAGGGGCCCGGGTGGCCCAGACGAACAGGCGCGGCATGGCGCCGGTGCGATGGCACAGCGTGGCCAGCGAAAACATGAACACAGCGGCCATGCGCAGCGAATAAGTGTTGGTCATCTCGTAGGCCAGCCGACCGCCGAAGGCGAAGGTGCCGCTGTCGAAGAAGCGCTCGCCGTACTGTGCGTGCGCCGCCAGCAGCGCCTGCGTCGCGGCGCCGGCCATGAAGCTCATGCCGAGGAACAGCACGCCGCTGCCAAAGTACACCGAGGCCAGGAAGCGGTCCACGCGTACGCCAATGTGCGTGCGCACCACGCCGATGAACCACAGGAAGGCGATGCCGCCCCAGGCCAGCAGGTCGGTTGCCAGGCGCAAATTGCCGGCCGGGTCGGCCAGCCAGCCGCCGCGCTCGACGATCGAGCCCGGAATCGACAGCCGCACCAACAGCAGCGCTGCGCCGAACAACAGCGCAAAGGCCACGCCGGCCACGGCTGCCGCGCGCGGCACGGCCGCCAGGGGCGGTGCAGCTTCGCTCACTTCAGGTCTTCAGTTGTTTGGCCAGCGCCGTGGCGTTCTGCGCCACCAGCCCATAGATCGACAACTGCGGGTTGGCGCCGATGCTAGTCGGGAATACCGAGCCGTCCATCACCGACAGGTTGGCCAATTGATGATGCCGGCCGCCGCTGTCGACGACGCCGCGCTTCGGGTTCTGGCTCATCGCGCAGCCGCCCATCAGGTGTGCGGTGAACAGCGTGGCGCGGAACTTCTTCAGCGGCAGCTCGGCAATCGCCTTCTTCGCATCGGTCCAGCTCGTCTGGTAGCTCGCGTCGATGTGCGCCTGGCGCACCCGCTGGGCGCCGGCCGCGAACTGCAGCTCGGCCATGCTCAGGTAGGCGCGCCTCACACCTTCCCACACGTAGTCGCTGAGCTCGTAGTCGCGCATCGGGCTGCCATCGTCGGCCAGGCGGATGCTGCCGCCGGGGCTTTGTTCGACGAAGCCGTCGCGCAGCAGCGCCAGCACGGCGTTGGTGTGCGGCAACGCAGCCATCTCCTTGCGCAGGTCGTCGCCGTAGGCGTTGAGCACGCCCGCACAGATGCCGGGGAAGATCGGCGGCACCTCGAGCTTGTAGCCCATCGGCCCGGTGGCGCCGTCCTTCCACTGGAAGTGGTCGGAGGCCGTGGACTGCGGCGCGCCATAGAAGGGGTCGATGCGCTCGGGCATCTGCGCCAGCGAAAGCACCACCGGGTGGATCAGCGTGTGCTGGCCCAGCTGCTTGTGCGGGTCGGGCAATTGCGATCGCAGCAGCAGCGCGGGGGTGTTGATGGCGCCGCCGGCGGCGATGAAGTGCCGCGCCTTGATCGTCACCAGCGTGCCGCTGGGCGTGCGGCCATCGTCGCGCAGCGCCTCGCCGACCGCGCCGGTGATCTTGTCGCTGGCATGCTGCAGCTGGCGCACGCGCAGCCGGTGCACCAGCGTCGCGCCGTGGCGCAGCGCTTCGGGGATGGTGGACACCAGCATCGACTGCTTGGCATTGACCGGACAGCCGAAGCCGCAGTAGCCCGAGTTCCAGCAGCCGCGCACGTTGCGCGGTATCGCATGCGCCTCCCAGCCGAGCTTGTCGCAGCCGCGCTTGAGCACGCTGTTGTTGGCGTTCTGCGCCTCCCACAGCATCACGTCCAGTCGCTTCTCCATCTGCTCGAACCAGGGCTTCATGTCCTCGACGCCGTGGCCCACCACCTCGCGTTCGGCGGCCCAGAACTTCAGCGTCGGCTCCGGCGTGCGGAAGCTCGAGGTCCAGTTGACGGTGGTCGAACCGCCGACCGAGCGCCCCTGCAGCACGGCGATGGCGCCGTCGGACGTGGCACGTGCGGCGCCTTCCTGGTACAGCTCGCGCAGGGCGCGGCCCTCGTCCATGTCCTTGAAGCTGTCCGAGGTGCGCAATGCGCCCTCTTCCAGCAGCAGCACCTTCAGTCCGGAGAGAGTCAGGATCTCGGCGGCCACGCCGCCGCCGGCGCCGCTGCCGATGATGGCCACGTCGGCCTCCATCGTCTGCGGCGCCGTCAGCTTGGCCGCGTCGATGACCTTCCAGCCCGAGGCGATGCCTTCGGTGTAGATGTCGGGTAGGGCCATGGCAGGCTTTCAGGAGTTGATGGCGTTGAACACGTATTCCAGCGGCCCCGGGTAGCCGGTCGAGGGCCAACTCTCGGGCAACACGTAGAAGCTCGACGAGGTGAGCTTGACCAGCACGTTGCCGCCGGCATTCAGCGTGGCGAAGCGGCTGCCGCGCCAGCGGGCCAAGAAGGCCCGCATCTTGTCGATACCGGCCTCGTTCCACGCGCCGACGCCGGTCAGTGCGTAGCGCAGTGGGCCGATGGCCAACAGGTCGAGCAGCTTGCGCAGTTCCTGCCGGCTGCCCAGGTCGAGCCCGGCACAGGTACCGTCAATGTTGTGCAGCGTGCGCTCGACCAGCTTGCTGCGCTGGGCAGCGTCGAAGGCGCCGAGTTCGGTGACCACCGCTGGTGCCAGCGCGCTGAACAGTTCCACGTCGCCGGGGCGCAGAAAGAGATAGCCGGCCGATGGGGTCTTGGCCGCGTCGCTGCAGCCGACGACGGCCGTGCCCACCGTGAGCGCCAGCGAGAAGCCGAGGCCCACCTTGAGAAAGTCGCGCCGCGGCAGGCCGCGGTCTTCAGCAGCTTCGATAGGCATGACCGTCTCTCGTCAACTGAACACGCCGCCGTACTGCTTGCGCAGGTCGGCCTTCTGCACCTTGCCGGTGCCACCCACCGGCAGCGAGTCGACGAAGACCACGTCGTCCGGCACCCACCACTTGGCCACGCGCTCGGCCAGGAAGGCGAGGATCTCGTCCTTCTCGAGCGCCTGGCCCGGCTTGCGCACGATGAACAGCAGCGGGCGCTCGTCCCACTTCGGATGCTTGACGCCGATCACCGCCGCCATCGCCACGCCGGGGTGGCCCATCGCGGCGTTTTCCAGGTCGATCGAACTGATCCACTCGCCGCCGGTCTTGATCACGTCCTTGGCGCGGTCGCGGATCTGCATCACGCCATCGGCGTCGATCGTCGCCACGTCGCCGGTCGGGAACCAGCCGTCCTGCAGCGGCGAGCTTTCGCCCTTGAAGTAGCCGGAGACGATCCACTGCCCGCGCACCATCAGCTCGCCCTGCGAACTGCCGTCGCGCGGCAGCGTCGCGCCGCTCTCGTCGACGACCTTGATCTCAACGCCGAACACCGACTTGCCCTGCTTGGCGACGACCGCATGCTTGTCGGCGGCGGACAGCGGATCGTGCTTGCTCATCAGCGCGCTCATCGTCGCCACTGCGGTGGTCTCGGTCATGCCCCAGCCGTGGCGCACCTCGACGCCGTACTCGTCAGCGAACTTGGCGATCAGCGCCAGCGGCATCGCCGAGCCGCCGACCGCCGTACGCCGCATCGTCGTAAAGCGCAGCTTGTTCGCTTCCACATACTGCAGCAGCGCCAGCCAGATCGTCGGCACGCCGGCGCTGACGGTGACACGTTCGCTTTCCATCAGCTCGTACAGGCTCGCGCCATCGAGCTTCGGCCCCGGCAGCACCAGCCGGGCGCCGAACATCGGCGCGCCGTAAGGGATGCACCAGGCGTTGATGTGGAACATCGGCACCACCGGCAGGATCGTCTCGCGCGCCGACAGCGACAGCACGCCCGGCGTGCTGCCGACCAGCGCGTTGAGCACGATCGCGCGGTGCGAGTACAGCGCGCCCTTCGGGTTGCCCGTGGTGCCCGAGGTGTAGCAAAGTGCCGCGCCGCTGCGCTCGTCGAACTGCGGCCATTCGAAGTGCTCGCTGTGCGGCGCGATCAGCTCCTCGTAGCTCAGCACGTTGGCCACGCCCTCGATGGCCGGCGTGTTCGCCTTGTCGGCGAAACAGACCCAGGCCTTGACCTTGGGGCAATGCGCGGCGATGCCCTTGATGAGCGGCGCGAAGGTCGCATCGAACAGTATCACCTGGTCTTCGGCGTGGTTGATCACGTAGATCAGTTGCTGCGGGTGCAGCCGCGGGTTGACCGTGTGCATCACCATGCCGCTGCCCGAAACCGCGTAGTAGGCCTCCAGGTGGCGGTGGTTGTTCCAGGCGATCGAGCCGACCGCGCTGCCGGCCGAAAGGCCGAGCTGGCCGAGCGCATGCGCCAGCTTGCGCGCGCGCTTGGCGCAGTCGGCATAGGTGTAGCGGAACAGCGGTCCGTGGGTTTCGCGCGAGACAATCTCGACGTCACCGTACTGCGCGGCGGCGTGTTCGATCACGTTGGACAGCAGCAGCGGCTGGTCCATCATCAGACCGGGTTGAAGCATGGTGTTCTCCTCAGGGTGTGACGATGTTGAACAGCGGCGGGAACTCGACGATGTTCGCCACCACCGCGCCGAAGCCCTGCGGGTTGCCGTCGATCTTCACCATGCCGGCCTGCACCAGCTCGGGCAGCTTCTTTCCCTGCAGCAGCATCGCCAGGAAGGCCGGCCGCGTCAGTGTGATCTTCACGTCTGGGTTCTTCAGCACGCGGCCCTTGGTGTTGTTCAGCACAGAGTTCGACAGCTCCAGCGCCCAGGTCTCGTTGACATCGGTGAAGACCATCTGCACCGCCGCCTTCATGCCGTCGGTCTTGGTGTGGTCCAGGCGCAGCGCGATGAAGTCGAACAGCAGCTCGTTGTCCATGCCGCGCACCGTGTCCGGGTTGGCCGAGCTGCCGCCGAAGGGCTTGGGCCCGGCGCGCAGCTCCTGCGCACCCATCAGGTAGGCGTTGCGCCAGGTGGCGGATTCGGCCTGGTAGCCCAGCTGCTCCAGCGCATCGGCCTGCAGCGCGCGAGCCTCGGCATTGCCGGGGTTGGCGAAAACCACGTGGTTGACGATCTCGGCCACCCAGCGGTAGTCGCCGTCGGCGAAGGCCTTGCGCCCGGCCGCCAGCGCCGCCGCCTCGCCGCCCATCGCCGCCACGTAGCGCTTCGCCGATTCGGCCGGCGGCAGCGGCTGCAGCGTGGCCGGGTTGGCGTCGTAGTAGCCGAGGTAGAAGTTGTAGACCGCGCGCAGGTTGTGGCTGAGCGTGCCGTAGTAGCCGCGCGAGGCGGCGTCCACCGCCAGGCCCTTGGGGAAAAAGGGCTCGCTGCCTATCTCGTCCATCACCAGTCCCTGGTTGGCCAGGTTCAGCGCGCGATCGTGCAGGAAGCGGTAGGTGTCACGCTGGTTGGTCAGGAACGCGCGGATGTTGTCCTTGCCCCAGGTGGGCCAGTGGTGGCTGGCGAAGGCCACCTCGGCGTCAGGGAACAGGTCCATTGTCTCGTTGATGTACTTGCTCCACTGCAGCGCGTCGCGCACCTGCGCGCCGCGAATGGTGTAGACGTTGTGCATCAACTTCGTGGCCACCTCCGACAGGCAAAGTGCCTTCTTGTCGGGGAAGTAGAACATGAACTCCGACGGTGCCTCGGAACCCTTGGCCATCTGGAAGACGATGCGCACGCCGTCGATCGTCAGCTCCTCGCCGGTCTTCTTGATGTACTGCGTGGGCGGGATCAGCGTCGGCGAGTCGTTGCTCAAGGCCAGCCCGAGCCCGGTGCCCAGCGTGCCCTGGCCGCTGGTCGGCAAGGCCGTGCCGTACATGTACTGCGCCCGGCGCGTCATCGCGTTGCCAGCGAGAACGTTCTCGGCGATCGCATGCTCCATGAAGGCTTCGGGCGCGATGAGCTGGACCTTGCCCGAGCGCACGTCGGCCTCGTCGACCACGCCGCGCACGCCGCCGAAGTGGTCGGCATGGCTGTGGGTGTAGATCACTGCCACCACCGGCTTGGCGCTCTTCAACGTGTCCATCGCCAACTTGAAGCCGGCGCGAGCCATCGGCGCGGTGAGCATGGTGTCGATCACGATCCAGCCGGTCTGGCCTTCGACCAGCGTCATGCCGGCGATGTCGTAGCCGCGGATCTGGTAGATGCCGTCGGCCACCTTGAACAGGCCCTGCGCATGGTTCAGCTGCTGCTGGCGCCACAGACTGGGGTTGGCAGTGACCGGCGTCTCGCCCTTCAGGAAATCGAACTTGCGCGTGTCCCAGACGATACGGCCGTCGGCCGCCTTGACCAGCGGGTCGTTCAGCTCGGCCAGCTTGCCGCGCGTGGCGTCGTCGAAGTCGCGTTTGTCGAAGGCGGCCACCACAGGGCGCATGGCCTGGTTGGCGTTGACGGTGGCGGGCGTGGCCGGTTTGGGCGTCAGGTCGGCCGAACCGGGCGCGGACGCGCAGCAGGCAGCGAGCAGTGCCGCACCGAGCAGCGAAGTGGCAGTACGTTGGGCTTGTCTCATCGATGTCCTCCTTCTTGGATTAAGGTTGGGTGGATCAGTGGGCGCGCGCCGCGCCGGCCTTGCGCTTGGCAGCAGCCGGACCCCGCGCTTTGGCCGGCGCCTTGCGTGTGGCAGCCTTGGGCAGCACGGACTTGGCCACGGGCAGCAGCGCGGCCTTGACCTCGTCGAAGGCCTGCTCGGTCAGGCGCGCCAGCTGGTCGATGTGCGGCACCGCCTCGGGCATCGCCAGAAAGCCGATCTGCAGTCGCGGCCCGAGCGTGACCGCGGTGACGTTGAGCTTGTGCCCGGCCGCAACCACCGAGATCGGCAACGTCAGTTCGACCTTCGCACCCATCAGGTAGGCCTCGCCGGCAAAGCCGAAAGGATTGGAGATCAGCAGGTTGGACAGCCTGGGCGCGGCATTCTCGGCCACCCGCTCCACCAGCAGCGGCAGCGCGTGCACCAGCGTGGTGTAGAGCATCACCGTGTCACTGTCGCGTTTCCCGAGCGCGTTCTTCAGGCGGCCAGTCTCGGCACGGATCGCGCTCAGGCGGTCGCTCACCGAGGCTGCGGCCTGGCCGAGCGGAAACTGCAGCACCGCAATCTGGTTGCCGCCCTTCGCGCCCTCGGCCAGCGCCACGGGCATGTCGGCCACCAGTGGCTCCCTGGCGATCTTCTTCTGCTTGGCCAGGTAGCGCTGCATGGCAATGTCGAGCACAGTCAGCAGCATGTCGTTGACGGTCGCGCCATGGGCCTTGCCGACGGCCTTCAGCTCGGCCAGCGGCAAGGTGCAGTAGGCATAACTGCGCCGGGCCGAGAGCTTGCCGTCGAAGGCGCCGGGCACGTTCAGGAAAGGCAGCGGCAGGCCCTTGCCGAGGCCGGCCGAGCGCAGCCCCTGCTCGGCGAGCAGCCCATACACGCCGGCGGCGGAACGCACCAGGCTCACCGCCTGCGAGCCGGCCGCGACCAGCCGCTGCACGATGCCGGCACGCTGGCCTGCGCCCTTGGCCGAGCGTGCCACGCCGTCCCACATCGCGCGCACCTCTTTGTCCTTCGGGTCCTCGGACATCCACTGTGTCACCGCCTTGACAAAGGTGCGCCCGTCGATGATGCCGTGGTGCACCTTGCCGTACAGCGCCACGCTGCCGTCGGCCAGGCCGTCGATCACGTAGAAATGCCACAGCAGCCCCGTGCGGTCGAGTTGCGCCTCGTGCAGCTCGCAGACCTTCTCGAGCAGCTGCGCCATCGACGCGTCCTGCAGCGTCAGCCGGTGCACGTGGCCGCGGATGTCCGGGTCGGCCATCGGCTCGACCGACGGCGCGTGGGTCAGCGACAGCACCAGCCGGTAATTGAACGGCGGGCCGGGCGGGCGCTTCAGCAGCCTGGCGTGCAGCTTGTCGGCGAAACTGCCCTTGAAGCCCGCGGGCGGGTGCAGCAGCACCAGCGGGCCGATGTTGAAGGGCCGCTCGCGCGTCTCGAGCATGAACATCGCCAGATCGATGGCCGAAAGTGCGGGCATCTCGCTCTCCTGCAGCTAGGGATGTCAGTGCCTGGACCTGGCGCCGAGCGACGGGTCGGCTTCGCCGAGGAAGAACTTCATCTACAGTCGCTGCACGAAGCTGCCGTAGGGCGGATGGAACAGCTGCGTCGGGAACCAGCGGCGGCGCTGGAACACTGTGCGCGCGTGCGACATCTCGCGAAAGCCCTCTTCGCCGTGGTAGTTGCCGATGCCCGAGTTGCCGATGCCGCCGAAGGGCGCGTCGTGGTTGATCGCGTGCCAGCCCCAGTCGTTGACCGAGACGCCGCCCGAATGCGTGCGCCGCAGCAGATCGTCGCGCTCGGCATTGTCGTGGCTGAAGCAGTACAGCGCCAAGGGGCGCGGACGCTCGTTGATGAAGGCAATGGCGTCGTCGGTGCTGTCATAGGGCACCACCGGCAGCACCGGGCCGAACAGCTCCTCCTTCAGCACCGCCATGTCCGGCGTCGCCCCGGTGACTATGTGCAGCGGCAGTTGCCGGTTGCCGGCCGACGGTTGCGGCGCGCAGGCGGTGACGGTGGCGCCCTTGGCGCGCGCGTCGGCCAGTACCGCCTCGATGCGCTGGAGCTGCCGGTCGCTGACGACGCTGGTGAAGTTGGGGTTGCCCTCGGTGTGGCCGCCGTAGAACTGCTCGAAGCTGCTCTTGACCGACGCTACGAACGCATCGACGCTCTCGCGCGGCACCAGCGCGTAGTCCGGCGCGATGCAGATCTGCCCGCAGTTGACCGACTTGCCGTGCGTGATGCGCAGCGCCGCATCGGCCACCGGATAGTGGCGCGTGACCACCGCAGGCGACTTGCCGCCGAGCTCCAGCGTCACCGGGGTCAGGTTCTGCGCCGCGGTGCGCATGACGGTCCTGCCGACCGCCGGCGAGCCGGTGAAGACGATGTGGTCGAAGGGCAGCGAGGTGAAGACGTTCGGGTCGACCAGTTCCTCGCCGACCACCGCCACCAGGTCTTCGCCAAAGACCTCGCCGAGCAGCGTCTTGAACACCGCGTTGGTCGCCGGCGTCACCTCCGACATCTTGATCATCACGCGGTTGCCTGCGGCGAGCGCGGTGACCAATGGGCCCATCGCTAGGTAGATCGGAAAGTTCCACGGCACGATCACGCCGACCACGCCCTTGGGCTGGTACAGGACCTTCACGCTGTTGCCGAGGAACAGCAACTCGGTCGAGCGCTTGCTGGGTTTCATCCAGCGTTTCAGGTGCGAGACCGCGTGGTTAGCTTCGAGTACCGAACCCAGCAGGTCCAGCATCTTCGATTCGGCCGCCGGGCGGAAGCCGAAGTCGGCGCTCATCGCTTCGGCCAGCAGGTCCTGGTAGCGCTGCGTCTGGCGCTTCAGCGCGCGCAGCCGCTCGAGCCGCTCGTCGGCGCTCGGGTAGGGCTGCGCCAGACAGGCGGCGCGCTGCGCGGCGTAGACCCGTTGCACCCGTTCCACCGCCTCCAGCGCCAGTTGTGCTTGGCGTGTGCTGTCGTTCATGTTCGTCTCCTCGTTCAGCGCTTTGCGCCTTCTTCGGTCACCGCCGTCAACTTGCGCAGCGCGGCGCGCAGGCGCTGTGCGCTGACCGGTCGCTCCAGGAAGTCGGTGCCGTTCAGGCGCGCGACGTCCACCGCCGTGCGGAAGGCGCTGTGCGGCCCGATCACCACCACCGGCAAGGCCTGCCCGTCCCGGCGCAGCCTGCGCACCAGTTCGAGGGCCACCGACGCATCGGGCTCGGAGCCGCAAAGAAGGCAATCGCCCCCCTGCGTCGCCAGCCAGTCGAGCAGCGTGGCGCCGTCTTCCAAGAAGATCAGCTTGCGCACCTGGCCCGCCAGCGCGGACTCGATCCAGCGGCATTCGGCCGGGTCGCGTTCGAGCACATACACGGTGTTGAACATCGCCTCCCTCGCAGCACCGCGATGGTGCTGCGCCGGTGCCGGGCGCACCATCCGTGCGCCCACCCCAAGCCTACCTAGGTGGCGCTGCGCTACCGTCCAGCGCCTGCTTGTAGTTCAGCCGCATCAGCTCGGCCATCGAGGCCACGCCCAGCTTTTCCAGCAGCCGGCTGCGGTGATGCTCGACGGTGCGGTGGCTCAGGCTCAACTGCTTGGCGATCAGTTTGCTCGGCAGGCCCTGCAGCGCCAGCTGCATGACCTCGCGCTCGCGTGCGCTGAGCAGCGCCAGCGCCACGCCGGGCGCCACCCCATCGGCCGGCGGCGGCGTGCGGCGCCGCTGCGCGTCGCGCTGCAAGGCCTCGTTGATGGCATCGAGCAGCTGCTGCTCGCGGTAAGGCTTCTGCACGAAGTCGACCGCGCCGTCCTTGATCGCCTTGACCGCCATCTCCAGGTCGCCATGGCCGCTGATGAAGACGATGGGCAGCGTGGCGCCCATCGTCTTCAACCGAGCCTGCAGCGCCAGGCCGCTCATTCGGGCCATGCGCACGTCGAGCACCAAGCAGCCAGCGCGGGCCGGGTCGAAGGCGGCCAGGAAATCCAGCGCCGACGCAAAACACTCGCAGTGCAGGCCGACCGATGCGACCAACTCGACCAGTGAGTCGCGATAGGCCTCGTCGTCGTCGACGATGAAGATGGTGGGCTCGGTCATGCGCTCTCCGCAGGGGCGACGGGCAGCGTGAACTCGAACAACGCGCCGCCCGCCGGATTCTGCGCCGCGCGCAGCGTGCCGCCCTGCGCCTCGATCAGCCGCCGGCAGATCGCCAGGCCGACGCCCAGACCCAGCGGCTTGGTGGAGTGGAAGGCTTCAAACACCTGTTCCAGCTCGCCCTCGGCAATGCCGGGGCCATGGTCGGCCACCTGCACCGACACCCATTCCGGGGCGACGCAGGCGATGTTCACCTCGATGCGGCGCGGCGCAGCGGGAGCCGCCGCCTCCATCGCCTCGATGGCATTGCGCAGCAGGTTCAGCAGCACCTGCTGCACATGCACCTCGTCGGCCACCAGGCGCGGCAGCAGGCCCGGCCGCCGCAGCTCGATGCGCAGGTCGTGCTGCTCGCATTCACCGCGCAGCAGATCGATGCAGGCCGTGGCGAGGCGCTCCAGGTCGATCTCGCCGAGCTGCAGCTCGTGGCGCTTGACCATGCCGCGCAGCCGCGTGACCACGTCGCCCGCACGTGCCGACTGCGCGACGATGCGCTCCAGCAGGTCGACCACCTTCGGCAGATCGGGCGCAGGCCCGGACAGGCGGCGCCGTGCGGCGTGTGCGTAGTTCTCGATCGCCCCCAGCGGCTGGGTGATCTCATGCGCTAGCGCCGCCGACATCTCGCCGACGGTGTGCACCCGCACGACATGCGCGAACTGCTCGCGCCACAGCGCGGCTTCCGATTCGGCGGCACGTTCGCGGCGCTCGGCATGGCGCCGCACATGCAGCGTGGCAAAGACTTCCGCCAGCAGGCGCACGCTCGGCACGAGCTCGTCGGGCCAGTCGCATTCGACCCGCACCGCGGCGACCGAGAACACCCCCAGCAGCTGGCCGGCGACCGCCACCGGCACCGCCAGCAGCGAACGCACGCCCAGGTCCCGCATCGCCTGCAGGTCGGCGTCGGCATCGGCCGGCAGTTCGCTCAGCCGTGCGAAGCGCACCAGGGCGTCTGTGTTCAGGCGGGCATGGATCCACGGCAGAGCCTGCGCCGACCATTCCTCGATGCCGGGCACGCCGTCGGCGAACCAGTGGTGCGCGCGACGGAAGCGCTGGTCGTCGCCGATTTCCCACAGCGTCGCCCGGTCCGCGCCTAGGAAGGCCGCAATGTCGTGCAGGCCGGCTTCGATGATGCGCGCTTCGTCCTGGGGCATAGCGATCAGCAGAGCGCTCAGCGTGCGCGAGGCCAGACGCTCGAAGTCGAGCACGCGCTCGCGCTGCTGTTCGGCGTGCTGGCGCGCCAGTACGCTGGCGAAAACATCGGCGAGCAGCCGCATGCGGCCCAGCAACTCGTCCGGCCATTCGCGTTCGCGGCGCAACGACCCGAAGGTCAGGCTGCCGCGCAGGCGCCCGCCCACCCACATCGGCATGCCGACATGAGACTTCAGTCCCATGTGCGCAAAGGTGGCCTTGTCTACCGCCGCTTCCGCCGGCAACTCATCGAGGCGGGCAAAGACCACCGGGTGGCCGGCGCGCGCGCGGCTCAAACCCCAGGGGTTGCTCTGCACGATGTCCGTCGGCGGCGTTCGATCGATGCCTTCCAAGGCCCAGGAATGCGCGGTCTCGATGCGTCCGGTGACTGCGGCGACCGAGATCAGCGAGGAGCGGTCGATGTCCAGCGCCAGCACGATGCGGCGCAGCGCGTCTTCGATCGCCGCGTCGATGTGTCCGGCAGCCAGGCCGATGAAGCCGGCCGACAATTCTGCGAGCAGTCGTTCGAAGACCTGCAGTTCCGCATTCGACGAATGTGGACCCGGGTTCACCTTGGGCGCTGGTAGGGTGGTGTCTGGGTTCGGCACGGCGGGGTCGCGTTCCTGCAGCCGCGAAGGCTCGCACGCCATCGTAGCTGGCACCCGGGGATGCAGCGAGCCTCGATGCCGGCATCTTCTTGTCTGCAGTGGCATCTCGCGTACTGAATTCAACCCGGCTGGGCCGTGCCATCTCCGGAACCTGCACCTCGTACATCGTCACGCAGCAGTTGGTCGACGCCACCATGGCGGCACCTGTGGGCCGCAAGGACCATCCCAGGGCCGCCGATTGCGACCCCAACTTACCGCCGGCACCCCGGGCCGCCGCCCAGCATTGAGCGCTACACATGATCACTCTCTGCGATGGTCTTGCGCGTCCAGATTGACCGGAGCCAGTCGCGACATCGTCGAACACCGAGATTGTCATCAGGGCCTCGACGGAAGCTTCAGGCCGCGCCGGGACCCGCGCCAGGAGTCTGGCCCGGCGCTCTTGAAGTCGATGCGAGCTATCGAAGGACGCCTTTGTGGCACCGAATCACACAACCTGTGTGCCCGCTCTGGGTCGCAGGACTAAACCGCTCGCGCGGTAGGCGCCTCGGTAACGCTGGGGTGGTTCGTTGCGGGCGCGGTTCTGCGAAGTTGGCGAGCGAGGCAATCCGCCTCGTTCACCAACGGAGCTGCAACCATGGACACGACCACCCGCGCGGGTACGCCGCTGCGTCAACGCATGATCGAAGACATGCGGATGCGCAAGCTGGAGCCGAAGACCCAGGAAGCCTACATCCGCGCCGTTCGCAAGCTGACCGAGTTCCTCAAGCGCTCGCCCGACACCGCCACCGTCGAGGACCTGCGCAACTTCCAGCTGCACCTGGTCGACAGTGGCACTTCGCCCATCACGCTCAACGCGACGCTGACCGGGCTGAAGTTCTTCTTCGACATCACCCTGGGCCGCGGTGAGCTGATGGCGCGCATGCAGCCGGTCAAGCTGCCGCGCACCGTGCCCGTCGTGCTGAGCATGCAGGAGGCCGCCGCGCTGATAGCCGCGGCACGCAACATCAAGCACCAAGCGGCCCTGTCGGTGGCCTACGGCTCGGGTCTGCGCGCCAGCGAGGTCTGCCGGCTCAAGGTCGGCGACGTCGACAGCGAGCGCATGGCCCTTCCGGGTCCGAACAGGGCAAGGGCGCCAAGGACCGCTACGCCATGCTCAGCCCCGTGGTGCTGGCGCGACTGCGCGCCTGGTGGCGCATCGGCCATGCCCAGGCAAGATCCTGCCCGGCGGCTGGCTGTTCCCGGGAATGGACCCGATGGGCCGCTGAGCGCACGGCAGCTCAACCGGGCCGTCCACGACGCGGCCGCCGCCGCCAGCATCGCCAAGCGCGTGACCACGCACACGCTGCGTCACTCCTTCGCCACCCATCTGCTGGAGCGCAAGGTCGACATCCGCGTGATCCAGGTGCTGCTGGGCCACAAGAAGCTGGAGACGACATCGATCTACGCCCACGTGGCCACCGATCTGCTGCGCGAGGTGATCGGCCCGCTGGAGGAGATGCCGGCGAAGTCGTGAGGCCGCCGTGGGGCGGCCTGCCCTGGAGGTCGCCGACATCTTCCGTGAACACGGGCCAGCGTGGCGCGAAGCGCAGCGCGGCCACCTGAGCCTGGCGCAGCTCAAGGTGATGTCGGCCATCACCCAGTGCCGCACGGCGGCGCTGGGCGGCCATGTGCTGCGCTGCGAGGGCTGCGGCACCGACCAGATCGCCTACAACTCCTGCCGCAACCGGCACTGCCCGAAGTGCCAGAGCGTGGCCGCCCAGCGCTGGCTCGCCGCCCGGCAGGCCGACCTGCTGCCAGTGGAGTACTACCACGTGGTGTTCACACTGCCGGCGCCCATCGCCGACATCGCCTACACGAACAAGGCCGCCATCTACGGGCTGCTGTTCGATGTGGCCGCTTCGGTGCTGCAGACCATCGCGGCAGACCCCAGGCATCTGGGAGCGCGCATCGGTGCAACGCTGGTGCTGCACACCTGGGGTTCGGCACTGACGCATCACCCGCACGTGCACGGTATCGTGCCTGGCGGTGGGCTGTCGCCGAACGGCAAGACCTGGGTGGCCTGCCGACCGGGGTTCTTCCTGCCGGTGCGGGTGCTGTCCAGGCTGTTCCGGCGACGCTTCATCGAGGAGCTTCAACGGTTGCATGAGACCGGCAAGCTGCGCTTCTTCGGCGAGCACGAGTGCCTGTCCGATGCGCATGCCTTCAGCCATTGGCTGGCACCGATGCGCCGGTGCGAGTGGGTGGTCTATGCCAAGCGGCCGTTCGCCGGACCCGAGGCCGTGCTGGCCTACCTGTCGCGCTACACCCATCGTGTAGCGATCTCCAACAGCCGCCTGCTGGCGCTGGACGGGCGTGGCGTGACCTTCCGCTGGAAGGACTACCGGGCCAAGGGACGCACCCGTCACAAGACGATGACGCTCGCGCCGGAGGAGTTCATGCGCCGGTTCCTGTTGCACGTCCTGCCGGGCGGCTTCCACCGTATCCGGCACTACGGGCTGTTGGCCAACGGCACGCGCAAGGCCAGCCTGGCGGCGGCGCGGCAGTTGCTCGGGGTGCAGGCCGAAGTGCCAGCCTCGGCCGGCGACGCGGCGGCCCACGATGAGCCGGGCTTGAAGCCGCCCACCTTCGTCTGCCGCCACTGCGGCCAAACGCTGACGGTCCTGCTGTGGCTGGCGCCTGACTGTTCGATTCGTGCGCCGCCTCGCGCCACCCCATGACGATCACTTCACCCGCCCGACGACATCCGCCCACCGGCGGGCTGGGTTGTCTCGTGCCTGAGGTCGCACTCTCACATGCTCGGCCAGCGATCCTGTACGACCGATCGTCGTCCCGGGGCCAAACGTCCGCATCAGAGGGACGCTTCCGCACAGCGGACGTCGTGGACGCAGCTCGTCGCCGGACTGGCACGACGACTATCGCCATAGCGATCCAGGCTTCAATACCCGCCGTGGCGTGCGCCGCGGTTTCCTCCCCCGAGGCTTGTCCGACACCTGCCCTCAGTATGTGCAAGTCGACGCTCGGCTGCCCGCTCGGGCAGGTGTCCGACAACCCTAAACAATTGCACCCGGTTACGACGGGCTGCTTCCACGGCGCCCCACCTTCAATGGCTGGATTGCGGCGGTGCCTTCGGCACGGCGTCGTTCTTGTCCCGACCCGTTGCTGCCACTTGTGCGCATCGGGATGCGGACCTCGACCCCGCGATCGCCTCCAATTGTTAGTATCGGACTTCGATAACGATGACCAATACAGTTCGCGACATCCTTCTGGCCTTCGTCAGGGTCCACGTGCTCCATCACGCGGTCTCGGAGCGGGTCTATGGCGCCGGCATGGCCGAGGAACTGGCTCGCCATGGCTACCAACTCAGCCCCGGCACGCTCTATCCGTTACTGCACCGCCTGGAGCAGGACGGCCTGCTGGTGAGCGAGTCCGAGGTCGTGGCGGGCAAGGTGCGCAGGTACTACGTCGCCACCGAGCTGGGGCGGTCAGCGCTCATCGAGTTGAAGCCCCGACTGGCGGAACTGGTCGGGGAGGCGCTACCCGAGGACAAGGCCCATGCCCCAGCCAGAACCCGCAAACCACGCATCCCCCGCTGAACCGATGGGCCGCGGCTCCGTGCTGGAGGTCCTGCTCGTCTTCCTCAAGCTGGGCCTCACGTCCTTCGGCGGCCCGGTGGCCCACCTTGGCTACTTCCGCACCGAATTCGTCGAGCGGCGGCGTTGGCTCGACGATCAGAGCTACGGCGACCTTGTAGCCCTGTGCCAGTTCCTGCCTGGCCCGGCGAGCAGTCAGGTCGGCATGGCACTTGGCCTGCGGCGCGGGCTGGGCGGGTGCCTTGGCCGCGTGGCTGGGTTTCACGCTGCCGTCGGCCATCGTGCTGATCCTCTTCGCCTTTGGCGGGGCCGAGTGGTCCGGCCTGGCCTCGTCCGGTGCCGTGCATGGGCTCAAGGTCGTGGCCGTGGCCGTGGTGGCGCAGGCGGTCTGGGGAATGTCGAAGTCCTTGTGCCCGGACCGGCTGCGCGCCGGCATCGCGATCGGCGCGGGCACTGGTGGTGCTGGCCGTGCCCACTGCGGCCGGGCAGATCGGCGCCATTGTGCTCGGCAGGCTGGCGGGTCGCTGGACGCTGAAGCTCCAGCACCTGCCGCCGGCTACGCACCAGGACTATGGGGTTGGTCGCCGAACGGGCGCCGTGCTGCTCGCCACGTTCGCGCCCTTGCTGGTCTTGCTCCCGATTCTGGCGGCAGCCCAGCCTTCGCTGTGGCTGAGTGCCACGGCGGTGTTCTACAACGCGGGATCGCTGATCGTCGGCGGCGGGCGTCGTATTGCCGCTGCTGCAGGCGGGCGTGGTGCCCCCCGGGTGGGTCAGCAACGACGCCTTCCTGGCCGGATACGGCGCCGCGCAGGCGGTACCGGGCCCGCTGTTCACCTTTGCGGCCTACCTGGGTGCGACCATGCCCGCACCGTTGGGTGGCTGGGTAGGCGGGCTCGCGCTGCTGGTGGTCATCTTCATTCCAGCCTTTCTCCTCGTAGCGGGCGCTCTTCCGTTCTGGGAGGCGATGCGTCAACGTGATGGCGTGCAACGCGCGATGGGCGGCATCAATGCAGCCGTCGTGGGCGTCCTGGGGGCGGCTCTGTACGACCCGGTATGGACGAGTGCGATCCACTCGCGCGCGGACTTCGGCCTGGCGCTGGCCGCCTTCGGGCTGCTGGTCTACGCCAAGGTCTCGCCGCTGATCGTGGTCGCGCTCAGTGCCCTTGCAGGCTGGCTGCTGGCGTGAAGGCGTCTATGGCGCACTGGCCCCGGCCCTGCAGCATCGACTCACGCACCCGCTCGTCACTTACGTTCAACGAGGCCTCTTCATGACATCCCATCCTCTGCTTTCTACCGCGGAACTGGCCAGCGCCTCCTCCGCCATCGTGCTGGACACGGGATCGCAACGCCTACGACGCGGGCCACTGGCTGGCGCCTTCCATCTCGACATCAAGCGTTGGGAAGGCCTCGCGCGCACGGCCGAAGGCGGCCTGCACCTTTGCTTGAGTTCTGGGCAGTGCAGATCGGCGCGCTGGGCATCGACGGCAGTCGGCCTGTCGTCGTGCACGACGATGGCCGCATGACAGAAGCCGCACGAGCCTGGTTCATCCTCCAGTGGCATGGCGCTGATGCGCGGGTGCTGGATGGCGGCTGGGCAGCATTGATCGGGCAGCTGAACGTCGCTCCGGACCGCACGCCGAGCTCGCCGAACGCCGTCGTATTTCGGCGCCCGGACGGGTACGAGCCTCGCGTGCGACTAGGGCCTGTTAACACTAATTGCGAGACGGTGATATGCATTGACACTGCGTCAATGGAGATCACCGCCGCCCAATTCGCCCAGATTGAACACTGCCTGCCTCGACAGCGAGGCAACGTCAGCCTGTCGAACCTGCAGGTGCTCAACGCGATCCTGTACGTGGCGGAGCACGGCTGCAAGTGGCGTGGTCTGCCCAAGCGGTTCGGCAACTGGCACACGATCTACACGCGCATGAGCCGTTGGGCCAAGTCTGGCGTGCTCGACAAGGCCTTCGAGCAGTTGCAGCGCGCTCAGGTCGTGCAGATCAAGATCGAAGCGGTCTCGTTGGACAGCACCAGCGTCAAAGTGCATCCCGACGGCACGGGCGCTCGAAAAAAAACGGTCCGCAGGCTATCGGCAAGTCCCGTGGTGGCTGGAACACCAAGATCCACCTCGTCGCCGCGGACGCGCGCACGGCCATAGCGTTTTCGCTGTCACCGGGCCAGGCACACGACGCGCCCGAAGGCCGGGAGTTGTTGAAGCGGCTGGGGCCACCGAGCCGCCCGCTGCACCTCATCATGGACCGAGCCTACGAGGGCAATGAGACCCGGCAACTCGCGCTCGACCTTGGTTTTGTCCCGGTCGTACCTCCGCTGAGCACGCGCATCGAACCCTGGGAGTACGACCGAGCGATGTACAGGCGTCGCAATGAGGTCGAGCGCCTGTTCCGCAGGCTCAAGGGCTATCGCCGCATCTTCTCCCGATTCGAGAAACTCGACGTCATGTTCATCGCCTTCATCAGCTTCGCGCTGATCGCCGATGGCTTGCGTTTGTGTTAACAGGCCCTAGTCCCCTGGCCGGGTCCGGCTCTACGTTGAAGTCACCGTAACCTGACCTTGACAGGGACGCCTGCAATCGGTTGGCGTCAGCTTCTTGGCGCCGCCGCGAAGGGGCAGTCCCGGCCATCAGCAGCCTTCAGCAAACGGCGGCTTCACCTAGTAGCCAGGCGCTCCTGGTAGCCGTACGGCCTGGATGTCGGCGGATGCCCGCACGCAACAACCAATGTCTCATGCTGGACATGTCGATGCAAGGAGGCCTATCCCCTAGGGAAGGTCTGAACAAGTGCACGCATCTTGCATGAGCAGTGCATGCGGATGACGGGGCACAAAGCGATGAGCCAGATCAGTTTCTCGGACGCCGAGTACGCCGGCAAGCGCAAGAAGACCCGACGCGAGGTGTTCCTCGCCGAGATGGAAGCTGTCGTGCCGTGGAAGGCGCTGCTGGGCCTGATCGAGCCGCACTACCCGACGGCGGGCCGCGGCCGCCGACCGTACCCGCTGGCGTCGATGCTGCGCGTACACCTGATGCAGAACTGGTTCGCGCTGAGCGACCCGGCGATGGAAGAGGCGCTGTACGAGATCGCCTCGCTGCGCGCCTAATCATCGCCGCGCCCAGTTCGACCAAGAACGAGCGGCGAGCGCGACCCCGAGATGCACCAGACCAAGAAGGGCAACCAGTGGCACTTCGGCATGAAGGCGCACATCGGCGTCGACGCCGACAGCGGCCTGGTGCACACGGTCATCACCACGGCGGCCAATGAATCGGACGTCGAGCAGGTCGCCGACCTACTGCACGGCAAGGAACAAGCCGTCTGGGCCGACTCGGGCTACCGCGGCGCGCAAGCCCGCGTCGAGCGCGAAGATCTGCAGTGGCACATCGCCGCGCGGCCCAGCGACATCGCCAAGCTGCCCGAGGGGCGCCGCAAGGCGGCGGCGCAGAAGCGAGAGCACCGCAAGGCCAGCGTGCGCGCCAAGGTCGAGCACCCGTTCCGTGTCATCAAGCGCCAGTTCGGGCTGATGAAGGTGCGCTTCCGCGGGCTGGCGAAGAACACGGCGCACGTGGTCACGCTGTTCGCGCTGTCGAACCTGTGGATGGCGCGACGGCAGTTGATGGCGATGGCCGTAGTCCGTCCGAACAGAGCATGAGCCGCAAAGAACGCAGCCAAAGCCGCTCGCAACGCCGCCGCGCGAACCCGATCGCTCGATCACCGCGGTTCGGTGCCCGGAGCGCGCTCGCGTTTTCACGTTGTTCAGACCTTCCCTAGAACTGCGGACTCCAAGGCAGGGGAAGTGGTGCTTCAGGACTTGACGGGCATCCAGGGGCCGTCAATCATGCGAAGAACACCGCTAAAGGATCCGTACGGCGCTTAAAGTGCGTATGGGGCCGTGCTGGACGGACTAGGGCCTGTTCACACTACCGCAAGGGGTCGCGTTGTGGATCAGAAATGCCGCAGGCAAGGCGCAAACCGCAGCCGGGTTGGACACCCGGCGAGGATTTGCAACGCCGCATGCGGAATTTCTGGCCACAACCCTTCGGGAAGGCCCGTCGCCACGGGCCACTCGTCGTTGCAGCGCTTGCCCGCACGTCCAGTGCGGGCACGCACTGCGCCTCGATTGGCCCGTGGCGGCGGGCCTTCGCGACCCCTTGCGGTAGTGTGAACGGGCCCCGGACTCGGTCGTCCATCTCGAACCATGGTGAGGACTATTTGTGGACCTGAGTTCCTTGGCAGTTTCCATGAACCTAGAAATGCCACATCGGGAGAACGTCGGGGATCGCGTCTACTTCGACTTGCAGCTCGCACCTTCGTTCTCCATGCGAACGGCAATGGTGCAGTCGTTGATCGAGCGCGCTATTTGGATGACTGAAATCAGGCGGCGAACAGGTTGGACTGCCCTTGGCCGAGGTGAGTGTGTTCGGACAGAGCCGTGCGCTCGTAGCTTGTCAGGTTCGGGGTGGGGTTGCTGTCTACGACAACATTCGACTGTTCGTGCGCGAAGTCGCGGCTCCAGACGGTTGGCTCCTCCTGTCGTCGGCCAATGAACCGGTAGTGCCCGCTGATGGTGAGCGGACTTGAGGAAGATCTTGACCGCGAGCTCCGATGAAATGGAGTCGAGTCGTCGCTCGTTGACATCGCTGAAAGCGAGTTGCCAGGCACGGTTTATCAGTCCGACGTAATCCGTAGGATCGAAGCTCCGGAGCAGATGATGCGGCAGTCCTGACGACAAGTTCGGTTTGGCAGTCCGAGACGTTTTCCAACCTTCACGCGGACGGAGCGGCCCTGTGTCACTTGATGCGTTGCTTAGAAGTGATCAAACTTGTCCGCGCCAGGTCGCGGCGGCGCTGATGGGCGCGACCGCCAAACGCTGGGGCCAATTGCATGGCCGGGGCGCGGGCTAGAATCCGCTCACTCAATGACTTGGTCGCCCAAATCAGGATTGTCGGTCCAAATTCCCGCGCGAAAGTTGGCGCATCGCCTTCGCCTGACCGCGCGCCCATTCCTGTGGGATTCACATTTCTGGAACTACGTAACGGGTCGGTGGCTTCCCGCGTGAAACCCGGACGGGCCAGGGCCCCGGACTGGTATTGGAATGAAACGGTTCTTGCCAACATAGAACCGAGCATCGCCTGGGATGCGGTGGCGACCACGGAGATCCGTCGACATCCCCAACGGCACTGACCCATCAGCGTGCGTTGCGCTTTTTGGCCTTTGTGGCTCGTGCTGGGGAAGCCGAAGTTCGACTTCCGAGATCCGTTGCTGGGAAACTATGGGTCTGGAGGACACTCGACAACCGAAATGCCTCAGCCCGCAGTCATTCCCGACGAGAACCTGCGTGTTACGTTACTTGCGTCTGTGGGTCGCGCGGATCGAATGGAACCGAGTGCGCCGCGTGGCCCGGGCGGTCAGCCGGTCTCGACTTGGGCTGTTCTGGAGACAAGGTCCGTTGGATCTTCAGACCCTGCGCATCGCCGTTGCGCGCACTGCACCGCTGGAAGATTTGCATGGCTGTATCGACGCGCTTGTGATTGGGCGTCTTGCCGCGAGCACCTTGCCGAGTCGACTTCTGTCGGATTACTACGGCACGGTCGGCCTGCCGCCTGGCGACCGCAGCTACCAGACCCGCATGCAGGCGCTTTTTGAGACCGCGCCCAGCGGCAGTGCGCTGGGTGGCATGGCTTTCGGGGCCCCGGAGTTCGCGGGCGACCTTCGGCAACGGTTGTTGCCGCTGTTGCACTGGACCTTGCGCCTGCTCAGTTTGGTCGAGCCGTGGTGGCAAATTGCGGAGCTCAACACTCCCTGGGGTGGCGCGGCGCTGGACGTGCTTTCCGACGAACTGGCCGACCTGTTGTCGGTCCAGCCCAGCCGGCACTTCGGCGCCTGGCCTGGCGCCGGATTGGGAGTTCGCCGCTTCAATGCCGCCACGCACGTTCCAGAGTTCATGTATGGCGCGTGGGATCTGCAATTCGACGACGACGACGCGACCGCCAAGTACGCGGGCAGCGTGCGAGCAGGCGGCGGGAAAGGCCACGTGGAAGCACTGGTGAACGATTTGCGGGCTCTCGGATTTACTGCACCTGCTGCCGGTACCACTCGCTTCGATGCGCGCGTGGCGATGGCGGTACGCGAGTTCCAGATAGAGGCCGCCGAGGAGCGCCTATCCCTCGACGCGGCTGGCGTGCAGCATGCGCAGCGAGTCCGGTCGCCTAGGCGCTACTTTGGACGCGTGCATGGGATCGTGGACGGCGAAACCCGGCGCCTCCTTCAGCTTTGGTTGAATTTGCCCAACGTCGAAGGAGATCTGGGGCCGCTAGGGCCCCCAGGCACGCAGGCCCACAACGCCTTGCTGGTGGTCGCGTGCGAATCGACTGCTCCGAATCAACCGGTCGCCGCGTCCGTCGTTTCTGACGACATCTGGGGCCCGCTGGCAATCCCATTGCCTAGCGGCGTGGACAGCTTCGACTTTCAAACCGAAGGCCGCCGCCACTGGACTATTGACTGGCTGAAGCGTTGGGGCGAGCCCGTGGCCGCCGAAGCGCCTGTACTTGCTTCCTTCGGTCCCCCGGTGCCTGCGGCTGATGTCGACGCCACACCGCTCGGTCGCTATCAACGCAAAGGAGGCGAGAACTACGACCTTGGCGGCCCAGCGATGTTGAATAGCGATCATTGGCGCTCCACCCTTCAGACTTTGGCCCGCTTTCAGGAGTTGCCCTCCGTTGTTGGCGCGGCAGAGCGTCGACAGGACTGGCTCGTGCTCTTTGGCATCACGGCCAGAGACCTGGGGCGGCTTCGAACGTGGTGAACGGATGGGACAAGGCCTTTCTGTCTCTGGGTTGGTGTCACTGGACACTGTTGGACACGACGCAAGCGCCTGCCACTGGTGTGATTACTGGTTATCGCGCCGGCGAACTGGGCGCCATGTTGGCGTGGTACCGCTACCGCGATCCAGCCGGATTTCATCGTGACTTGGGACGCTATGGCTTGTACGTCCCTGCGACAGCACCAACGGTGGGTGGCGCCGTAAGTCCCGCAGGCCCTGGAAAATTCGTATCCCGCGTGATGATGTTTGGCGCTGGCGATCCGGCAAGCCAACTGATCGCCTTCCAGCCTCAGATACCGCACGACAGCCAGCGATACGTGAAACCACCTGGATGAGGTCGTGGCGGATGATTTATCGCGTGCAACAGGCTCTGCGACTGTCGCCTAACATGCGGCGCGCGAATCGCGAGTTCGCCTTGCGACGTATTGCTGAGGTGATGGCCGTACCTTGGGGCGGCGGTGGATTCGACGCAGCGGTCAGTTGGGGCGCAATCGCATGCAGCCAGCAATCCGCTATCGCGGTAATGCGCTGGCACACAAACAAGCCCGGCTTACTGGCGGCCAGGTTCGCCACTGCGGTACAGGCAACATCCGCACAATACCGAACGACTGCGGGCCTGCTTGCGGGAGATGCAATTCCTTCGGTTAGCCTTTGAGATTCAACCTCTGCCGCTGCCATTCAGTTTCAGCTCACCCTTGCACGGGAACTGCAACTTCAAACAGATAACTATGAAGGTGTAGCCGAGGCAGGAGGCGCCAGCACGCTTACCGACAACCAGGGAACTGGGTTGTCGACACCTAGACCAACGGCCGAGTCACCCTCGTCGGCGGTACGGGCGCTGCAGGCGTTGCTGACGCGGACAGGATTCGAACCGTGGTGAGTAACACTGCAAACACTATTTCAGTTAGTACGCCCTGGACCATAGTTCCCGACGGAACCACGCGCTTCAGGTTAGCAGGCCGTCACAGCACGGTCGCTGCAGCAGTAGCCGTTAGACATGCCCCGGCCGGCGAGCCGCCGTTCAGTTCAGCTCCGGGCTCGTATGCGGCACCGGTCCCTGTGGCCTGGGTTTAGTGACAAAGTCCCCATGAGCGACCCCAGCCCGACCGAAGCGCAGCTCGCCCGTGCCGCCAGTGAGATCTTGGCGCCGCGAGTCAGCGCGGCAGCAAGTCCTCAAGCTCTGCGCACTTACTTGCAAGTCTGGGTTGGCAGGCCAACGCCATCCAAGGCCTCGACGACGCCCTGACACCCCTTGCCCGCTGTGTCACTGCGCTTAAGGCGCTATCGACGAACGCGCAGCAGCGGCCAGTCGACTCCCTGGCTACTCTCGCTGGCCTTTTGAAGCTGGGGGCAGAGTTAGCGGCGTCGGCCAGGGCGTTGGAAGGGGTACGCTTTCCCACGGCGACACCTGATTTGGCAGCGTCTCTCGCGGCTGAGCTTGCCCTGGATGTCACTGCGTCGCTGTCATCCACTTTGGCTGCGCTGGCGTCGGCCGCTCCCCGACTCGTCCTCGTAGCGCTCGGCATACTGGAGCGCCGTTCGCTACCTGCTTTGTCGGTCGGTGGAACTGTGGTCCGCGAGGCTGGCGAGCGCGAGCAGCCAGACTTCGCGCAGATCGGCCGCTGGTTGACAGATCCGGCCGCGGCGTTGCGCGCGCTAGGGCAGCGTCACGCGGGAACGGGATCGACTGGGGTACGTCTGGCTGAAGAGGCATGGAACGCTTTCGGCCCGCAGTTGCTCGATGCACTTCAGGCTGCCCGCCTCGGTTCCATGTGGCTACCTGCGGATGCGGCACGAGGAGTTCCCGGCAGCCTGTGGGTGTTCACTGACCCAGAGCGGCTCGGTGCGCTGGGCGCGACGGGCAGTGCGGCGCCTGCCACCACTGCCGACACCGCCAACGCCTGGTCGTTCTTGCGCTGGAGGCCGTGGGGTCGTCCCTGGAGCTTCACGTGGTGCCCGGTGGGCGTTGGCAGCTCGATCGGTCGTCGCAGCTATGGCGGCGCAGTTGAGCGCCTCCTCCACGGGCGCTGTGACGTTTGCGGGCCGGGGCGTGCGCGTGCAAGCGGGGGCGAACCTCAGGGCAAGCCTTTCAACGCGATCAACACCGGGCTTGCAGTTCGGACCGACTGGCGGTCCCGCAGTGCAGGTTGGTGCGGTCGAGATCGGTCTTTCCAGCACGCTGCAAGACGCTCAGCCGTGGAATCTGGAGTTGTCTTGCGCAGTGACCGGCCTGGCTGTGCAACTGGGCGCCGCTGGAGGTGACGGTTTCCTTGCCAGGTGCTCCCGAACCTGAGCCTGCCGCCGGTGGACATCGACTTGCGTTGGAGTCCGCAGACAGGTCTGCGCTTGGCCGCAGCCGCCCGTGCACCGCGTTTGACGTTGTTGCGCAACGTTGCGCTGGGCCCGCTGGAAGTGCGGGAACTGGGCTTGACTGGCGACGCCTCGGCCAGTGGTTTGGCGATGTCGATGGATGGCATCGTTTGCTTGAGCTTGGCCCGCCTGCGGTGCACTGTTGTGGGGCTGGGCCTGCAGTTGAGCCTCGATCCGAGCCGGGGCTGCGGGTTTCGCTGCGCTGAGTGCAGGGATCAAGCCGCCATCGGGAGTCGGAATCCAGATTGATGCTGGTCCGGTGTCTGGAGGTGGTGACCTGTTCTTCAACCAGACGGAGGAGCAGTACGGCGGAATCGTTCAGCTCTCCATCAAGAAGAAGATCGCCCTCAGTGCCATTGCCTTGATCACAACCCGCCTGCCAAGCCTGCCGCCGGGGCAAAAGGGCTTCTCGTTACTGCTGATCATCACCGCCGAGTTCCCGCCGCTGCCCCTTGGCTTTGGCTTCACGCTCAACGGCATAGGCGGCCTGATCGGCATCAATCGCACGATGATGCTGGAGCCGCTGCGCAACAGCGTTCGCGACCGATCGATCGAAGGCATCCTCTTTCCGCAGAACCCTCTTGCCAACGCATCCAGCCTGGTCGCTTCACTGCAGCGCATCTTTCCGCCGGCAGAAGGCCGCTACGTGTTCGGGCCCATGGTCAAGGTCGGCTGGGGGCCGACCCAGCTCATCACGATCGAGGCTGCGCTGATTCTGGAACTCCCGTCACCTCTGCGTCTGGTGTTGCTTGGGCGCATGCGTGCGGTGCTGCCAGACAAGGTCGCACCAGTAGTCGACCTGCGGCTGGACGTCGTGGGGGTGCTCGACTTCGACCGCGGGGAGGCGTCGATCGATGCGTCTTTTTATTGACTCACGCCTCGCAGGCTTCACGCTGACTGGCGATATGGCGCTGCGACTTGGCTGGGGTGCAACAAAAGCTTTTGCCTTGGCCGCCGGCGGGTTCAATCCACGATACACGCCACCGCCCAGCTTCCCTGCCATGCGCCGTTTGGCTCTCTCACTCGGAAGCAGTGAAAACCCGCGTCTCCGGCTCGAGTGCTACCTGGCGCTTACGTCGAACACGATTCAGTTCGGTGCGCGTGCGGAAGTGTCCGCAAAGGTGCAGACAGCCATCGGTGAGTTTGGTGCCGCGGCGATGATCTTCTTTGATGCACTGATCGAACTCGACCCTTTCGGGTTCATCGTCGACCTGGGCGCGCTGGTCGAGGTCACGCTGTCAGGCAGACCGTTGATTCAAGCGCAGCTGATGGCGACCCTCAGCGGCACCAAGCCATGGCATGCGGTGGGGTTTGCAGAGGTGATGTTCCTTGGCCGCCATCGAATTCCCTTTGAGGTGCGGGTGGGCGACGAGGAGCCAGTTGCCCTGCCGACGCTCAACCTGTTGGTCGAACTCACGAAGGAGATCGCCCGGCCGGAGTCGTGGTCGACTGTCCCGCCCGTCGATGCAGCAGATGTGGTGGTGCTCAGAGACTCCTCAGCCGGTGCATCTGGCCTTCTCCACCCCATGGGTACAGTAGCGCTGCGCCAGAGGTTGATTCCTTTCGGTAAGCGCATTGCCCGTTTCGGTTCTGCCGTTCCTGAAGGAGGTGCACTCAAGTTCGACCTTCACGAGATCCTGGTAGGAGGGCGCGTGGATGCGGTCTCACCCCTGCTCGATGACTTCGCCCCTGGACAGTACGAAGAACTTACCGAGGACGAGAAACTCTCCAGGCCGACGTTCGAGCGCATGCAAGCGGGAGGCGCAGGTACTGCGTCTGTACATGCGGCTTCCAGCCGCTGGGGCTGGACGAACAACCCCGGGTACGCAAGCGTCGATTGACTACGAAGAAGTCGTTGTTGATCGGATTACTCGCCCGTCGCGAGGAACCGACGCCGGAAGAAGCCCGTGATGGCGATCGGGCTTGTCGCGGCGATGGCTGACGACGGTGTTGCGGAAGAGCTGGAGTTCACCGGCCCGGGAGATCGCGCGATTGAGGTGCCCGGTGAGCGATGGAGGGAGTCCGATGCCGATCACCTTGGAGCGTTGCCTGGTGCAACGGCGAGTAGCGCCGCAGAAGCGCACGACCGTCGCGCGCTGAGTCACCGGCCGGCTGATCAGACGACCGTGATCGCCTTCCACGAGGTGGCCTGAGCGATGAGTTACCGGTTTCTGCGTTACCTCCGGCTCCGAGCGGGCACGCTGATCACACAGCGCGAGGGGATGCGAGCTTTGTGACGAGGCCGCCCGTGACGGTCTCGGCAAGCATCAATCTGGTCAGTTGGGCTGATCCTGCAACCATGTCACCGCCTTCCGGGCAGACGCTTTCAGGCCCGGCGCTTGTGATCTACGGGCCGGGCGACGTTGTCGCTATTGACAAGCGTCAGGTGCTTCGCGTCACACCAGCCCCTGACTCGCCAGAGGCCGACCCCGACATGCTCTGCTCTATTGAGTTTCGGCACGCCGGGTTGCCGTGGCTGATGACACCCTTCGCACCATCGACTGCGACAGACACGCTTCGTCCCTGGATTGCCTTAGTGGTAGTGCCTGTCGACAGCAGTAGCCTTACGTCAGTTGCCGGCATGCTTCCCCGTCTTGGCGTAGATGGTGCGCAATTGCCTCGGCCCGACGAGACCCATGCCTGGGCACCTGTTCAGGTCACGGGCGTCGACGGCAGCGCTGATGTGGCGGCACTGATCTCGCAAGAGGCTACACGCGCGCCCGCGCGCCTCCTATGTCCCAGGCGCCTGAACCCCCGCATGCGCTATCGTGCATGCCCTCTCTCTCACGGAGCGCCAGACTCAGCCGCCGCCAGTCGTGCCACAGACACTGGCCCAAGAGATCACGAAGCTACTTGATCGTCTGGACCGTGTCGGTCCGCCCAGATACGGCCGCTGGCTGGCTGGCGCCCAACGCGCTGCAGTTGGCCCGGCGTGGCTCGAAGAACTCAATCGCGATCCGGTGCGCCGGGTCTCGGCCGCCCTCGGCACACAGGTTGTCCAGCGCCATCAAGAAGAGCTGATGGCAGCGTGTTGGGAACAAGTCGGTGAGCCCTTCGGAGCAAATCCAGATTCTTCGTCAAGGTGAACTGGCGGTGTGGGCATCGACTCGCGTCTACACCCGGCATGTGACGCCGCTGCTGGCTGGACGGTTCCGCGTTTGCGCTTGTCGGTCCAGCATCGGCGCGCGTACGGGTACATCCGGCGTTCACGCTGCGTGGTCTTGCGCGTAACTCGTGTTTGCCGCTGGGCGCGCTGACCGGAGCATTCCGCAAAAAGCGATGCGCCCAACTGGCCCTGTCGGCCGTCGTTCGATTCGCGCCAACGATGTCGCCAAGCATCCGAGCATCCGCGGGCCTAATGTAAGGAACCGCGCGCATTGCCCAGGCCGCCACCCCGTGGCGTCCGCTTGCCCGCTACGCGTGGACAACAGGCAACACCCCCGACCCCGTTGCCAAGCTTGCCCGCCAGAACCGCAGCCGAATCCAGGCGGCCACAAGCATTGCAGCCAGGCTCGCGCGGCGTAGCGCGCCCTTTGAGTGCATTCCCGTCGACCCGAAACACCCTCGCGGGCCGGCTTGCAACGTCGCTTGATCCCCGTCGCACGATACCCAAGCGCATCCGCGGGCAAATAGCCATCCCCGTTGGACTTTGGGATCCGACGGATCGAATCGACCCAGTCCTGGCCGCTCCGCGCATCGATACACCCATGGTACGGCCTCTGATTGAGCTTGGCACTCAGTGGCTTCTGCCCGGCGTCGACAAGGTACCGAAGGAAAGCGTCATCGCCGTTGGAGCCAATCGGGCCTTCATCGAGTCATACATGGTCGGCCTCAATCACGAAATGGCGCGAGAATTGTTGTGGCGAGGCTTCCCGACTGATCAGCGCGGAATTGTCTTCGCAAGGTTCTGGGATACGACCGCAACGGCGGGCCGTGTCATGCCCCCGCTCGCGACATCACGCCAATTCACACTTGGGCAGATGGCAGCTTGCTCGGCGCCCACGCTGACATTGGGGCCTCATCGCAGCTCGTCGTGCTGATTCGCGGCGAGATCATCCGACGCTCCCAAGGCGACCATCTTCTTGCAGAAGGCGCGGGCGGGCAGCGGCACTCGCACGCCCAACGCAATGATCGGTGGGCCTTCGAGCGAGTTCCCCGTCTTCCGTGGCGAACTCGGAGACGATCTGGTTTATCTTGGGTTCCGTGTTTCGCCTGCCGAGGCAAAGGAAGCACGACATCAGCGCCTAACGGGTACTTTCTGGTAATTCAAGAGCAGCCGCGCGAACTCAGCTTCGGCTTTGCGACGTCCGACGGGAGGCCTGAGGCAGAGACGCCACGCGGTGGGGCAGCTGGAACGACATCGTTTGGGAATCGTTGCTGCCAACACCCACCGGGCATATTGACCTCGGTGCGCTGGAGTCGTCTGGCTTCGGTGGCAACGCTCAGGCACGTCCCTCCAGCTACAGCTTCGATCCGCTTTGGGCCCCATCCAGTGATGCCCTGGCGGCGATCGCGTTGCGTAGACCCTTCCGTCTGTCGATTCACATTGACCAGGTGATGGCCTGATGCCAACCGATCCGATCAAGGAATTGCAGATGCTCGCGCCGCACTGTTGGCGGCCGAGGAAGCGCTGTCGAATGCTACCGCGGTCGGTGGCGACATTGGTGCAGCGCAAAGCAGTCGACATTGCTCGTCGCCCTCCATGACTCGAGGTGCAGGTATTCGCGACAGACCCAGGCCTGGGTTGCTTGACCCTACCTACCCCCTGCTGCTGCTTCCGGTACGCCTGGAGACTCGCTACGTAGACAACCACAGCCGTCTGTTGGTTCGCATCTACCCTGACGATATCCACGTCGACAGCCACGATCCGGCCCTCAGTTTGGGGGAGATTAGTCTTCAGCAGAAGTTCTTCAAGACTCTGGCTTCGGAGCAAGACGAAGTTGAATGGCAAAAGGCTTGGCGGGCTCTCGCCCATGCTGTCGGCCCGTTGCGGGCGCTTTGGCTTGCAACTAGTCGCTCGTCAGTGAATCGACCGGCCGGATGGACTCGGGGCGCAATCGCTCGCCTATTGCCTGATCGGTTTGTGGCATTTGCATGGACCGACTTTGTCAGTGATTTTCTGGTTGCGCACGTATCTCACCCGGTGCGAGAGCGTTTGGCGCTTGGCGCTGATCCAATGCGTGACGACGCGGATGCAACACGACCCCTTGGTGCTGATGCCCTGTGGCTGCATGACTTCAGCGCCGCGTTAGCCGCAGGAATGGCGTTAGAGGTCTCTGTCAATCCCGCGGAACGTATCAAGCGTCTAGTTGTTATCGGAGTCAGGGCAAGCGCCGACCCAGCCGCCCAAGCCATAGAACTGGCGCGCTTGCTCGACGCGCATCGCTGCACAAGCGGCTTGTCGCTGCTTGCGCCCGGTGAGCCGACCAACGCGCTGGGTGAGACCCGCACCGCGTACCGCGTACAACCGGACGTGGATCAAGTCTATCGCGACGAGCTCGCTTACTGGGGAAACGGCCCCGGCGAGCGTCCCGCGTCGTGGGAGCAGATTGGTGCACCTGGGCAACGATTTGAGGGCGAAGAGTCAGCCGGCTTCCGACTAGACCGAGCTCTCGGACTTGTGCCTGGAACGTTAGGGCGCTTGGCAGGCTCAGACGACGAGTGGGCAGCACAAGAGCGGGTTCTCCGGAGTCTGTTGGCGAACGTTGTCACCTCCGGGATCGAGTACATGCTGGCGCCTTCCGTCTCTTCCGAGGCGATTGGCAGTGCCTTGAAGCACTTTCGGAGGATGAGCGCGGGAGGGCCGCTCGCTACGATTCGAATGGGCCTCAGCCCTACGGCGTTCTGCCAGTGCGGCTGCCAGATCGCGATCGTCTGCTCTCTGTTGGCCTGTTCGACTTGATGGGCCGGCTCCGCAGCCTGGCTTTCGAGCCGGCGGTCGATGAAGTCCTCAGGGTTTCCAAGCGCGGAACAGGGGGCATGGTGGATCCGGGCAGGCGACTGCTCGAAATTCTTCGCTTGGCTCCTGTTGCGGGAGCAGTTGGGGTTCGGTCGATGCTCGATCCCAAGCTGCTGTCTGCCGTGCTCCCGGGTCTGGACTTCGCCGACCGCACAGCGATCGAGGCGTCTCGACAGACGGTCCGCCTGCTCCTGGCAGCACTGGGAGACAGCTCGCCGGGGTCGACAGCGATAGCAAGCGCAGGACTGTTCGATCAAGTCGCTCCAGTTGCTCTGCAGATGGTCGGGGATGCCGCGGCCGTTCAACAGCTCAGTTCTCTTCGCAGGCCCCGAGCCCACCAAGTCGAACTCAGAACATCCGGCTTGGCTCTGGGTCACGGAATTGCTCGACGGCACGGGAGGCCCGCAACGGCCGTACACGTTGCTGTACGAGCTGGCACGCCTGGCTGTGCTCCATGCCGCTGATCAAGCCGCGCAAGAGTGGTTGAAACAGCATGCCCTTGATAGCGGTCTGCCAGCGCCAGACTTTGGGAGTTCCTCAGCAGCGTATGGATCGATCGAGAGTCGATTGCGTGCGCCGGCACCGGACAAGAACGTCTTGATCGCGACTGTGCTGGACTACGGTCCTGACTATGTCGAGACGGGGCAACCCAAGTCAGCTGTCTGGTCAATTCGCCGCACTTGACTTCTGGGATCTCGCGGCGATCTGGGCATCCTGGCCCGCGTTTCGCCCGACCGACTCAAGTTAGTTCTTGGCGCTGTGCTCGGATTGCTGAGCTACCGGCTCGATGCCTGGTACACAGGCTTGGCGACGTCGAGGCTCCATGAAATGCGAATCGCCGGCCCGTCGTTGGGAGGCGCACCGAACGTTAAGCAGGGCATTGCCGTCAGCGCATTCAGCTGGCTCGACGCGTTTCCCACCGGGGACAGTCACGAGTGGCGGGCTACGTGCATGCCCCCCCAGCGCGCAACACGGTGCGACCGCTGCCGTGCTGCTCTCTGCGCACAAGGCGCATCTTCAACAGGGACACGGAAGTGCGTTTGCGATTGATCTGTCTTCTGCCAGGGTTCGGGAGGCCCTGAAGCTGCTAGAGGGGCTTAGGTCCGGTCAGCCTCTAGGTGCACTGCTTGGATACCGCATCGAGCGCCTGCTGTCGGTGGCTGCTCCGGCGCAAATCGCGCTGCTTCGCAACGTGGCTCCGTTAGTCGCGAACAAGCGCGACTTGAGTGGTTTGCCTGCCGAAAATGTGGCCGCAGACAATGTGGTTGATGGTCTGGCTCTGTTGAGGCGCGCAGGCTTCAATGGTACGAATCAACCCGACTGGGAAGGCGGCTGAACATATAGCAGGACTGACAGCCGGTGCTGACGACCGTGCTTGGTCGATGCGGTCGATCGTCTCGACGCTTTGGCGGGACGTCCTGCTCCGCTGAGGCTGCACCATACTTTCGCCGGTGCGC
>JADJCH010000016.1 GCA_016703325.1 Burkholderiales bacterium
TGGAAGCTCAACCTGCGAATGACATTGAGGCGGCCTGGGCGCGCGAGATCGAACGGCGTGTGGCGGCGCACGATCGGGGTGAAGGTGAGCTCTACACCCTGGACGAGGTGCTGGCAGAAGCGCAGAAGATCGCACCGTGATCCGCCTGAGCCTTCGGAAGGAGGCGCGTGACGAGTTCCTGTGCGAGATTGCGTATTACGAGTCGAAGCGCGAAGGAACCGGCAAGCGCTTCAGGCAGGCAGTGACCGCAGCGTTCCTGCTCATCCGGCGCTTTCCTCATTCAGGAGCACCCGGACCAGCCGGAACACGGAAGACCAAGGTGAAGGGTTTCCCGTTCACAGTGATCTATCGGGAAGGGCGGGACGAGATCATCGTCTTTGCCGTCGCGCCGGACCGGCAGCAGCCCGGCTACTGGCTGCCTCGGACGCATTGACGCGGCCGACGAAGTTGGGCAGGACCAGCTGGTTGTCGGCGGCGCGCATCGTCAGGCCGGGGCCGTAGATGGTGTCGAGTCTGGCGCCGGACAGGGCCTTGGACACGTCGCCGGGTTTGACGTGCAGACGCGACGAGGGTGGGGCGGGCGCGGGGAAGGGTGAAGCCAACTGAGGTCTTCGCCCCATCCCCGCCACCCTGCCTCCCTGTCATCCCGCCACGTCGGTCATCCCCGCCACTCCGTCATCCCGCCACGTCGGTCATCCCGCCACGTCGGTCATCCCGCCACGTCGGTCATCTCCGCCACTCCGTCATCCCCGCGAAGGCGGGGATCCAGTCAGCCAACACACTGGATGCCCGCCTGCGCGGGCATGACGGACTGGGCCCTCAGGCCGAGGCGTTGCTCACATCTTGCACAACGCCGAAGCCGCCGGCGCCAGCGAGGCCGGGGGTCTGCTCGATGACCGGGCGCAGCACGCCGTCTGACCCTGACGCGGCCGTGGGATGAAGGCAGGACCAGCTGGTTGTCGGCGGCGCGCATCGTCAGGCCGGGGCCGTAGATGGTGTCGAGTCTGGCGCCGGACAGGGCCTTGGACACGTCGCCGGGTTTGACGTGCAGACGCTGCCGGCAGTGGACGAGGGTGGGGCGGGCGCGGGGAAGGGTGAAGCCAACTGAGGTCTTCGCCCCATCCCCGCCACCCTGCCTCCCTGTCATCCCGCCACGTCGGTCATCCCCGCCACTCCGTCATCCCGCCACGTCGGTCATCCCGCCACGTCGGTCATCTCCGCCACTCCGTCATCCCCGCGAAGGCGGGGATCCAGTCAGCCAACACACTGGATGCCCGCCTGCGCGGGCATGACGGACTGGGCCCTCAGGCCGAGGCGTTGCTCACATCTTGCACAACGCCGAAGCCGCCGGCGCCAGCGAGGCCGGGTAGCTCTGCTCGATGACCGGGCGCAGCACGCCGTCGGCCACTTTGGCGCGGCCGACGAAGTTGGGCAGGACCAGCTGGTTGTCGGCGGCGCGCATCGTCAGGCCGGGGCCGTAGATGGTGTCGAGTTTGGCGCCGGACAGGGCCTTGGACACGTCGCCGGGTTTGACGCTCTTGGCCAGGCGCACGCCTTCGAACATGACCTGGGCGCCGTTGTAGGCCTGGCCTTCGTTGTCGGTGGGCAGGCGGTTGAACTTGGCCTTCCAGGCGGCGACAAAGGCCTTGTTGCGCGGGTTGTCGATGTCCGGGGTGTAGCCGGTGGTGCCGGGGGTGCCTTCGAGCAGCTTGTCGGTGCCGTTGATCATGAAGTTCAGGATCAGCGAGTGGCCGATGAGTTTGGTCTGCGGGATCAGGCCGAACTCGGCCGCCTGCTTGACGAAGGCGATGGCGTCGCGGCCGGTTTCGGCCACCCAGATGGCATCGACCTTGGCCTCCTTGAGCTGGGCGATGAAGGGCGAGAAGTCCTTGGTGCCCAACGGGGCGTAGAGCTGCAGCTTGACCTCCTTGCCCTGCGCCTTGACGGCCTTGGCGAAGGACTCGGCCGAGTCGCGGCCCCAGACGTAGTCGGCCGCCATGGAGGCGAAGGTCTTCTCCTTGAAGCCCTTGGCCCACTCGGAAATCATCGCGATGTCCATCGCATCCGAGTGGTTGGTGCGGAACATGCGCGGCTTGCAGGAGTCGCCGGTGATCTTGTCGCTCTTGCTGGCCACCACGAAGTAGGCGGCGTCCCAGCGCTCCAGGTTGGGGCCCAGGGCCAGCGAGATGCTCGACGGGATGGCGCCGATCAGCAGGTTGTAGCCGTCGCGGGCCAGCTTTTCGCCCACACGGCGGCCGGCGTCGGGGGTGCCCTCGTCGTCGGCCTCGGCCACCTCCACCTTGCGGCCGTCCACTCCGCCCTTGGCGTTGGCCTCCTCGATGGCGAACTTGATGGCGCGGATCACCTCCTCGCCCTGCTGGGCGAACACGCCCGACTTGGAGCTGAGCAGGCCGACCTTGACCGGGTCCTTGGCCTGGGCCCAGGCGCTGCCGGTGAGGCCGAATGTGACGGCTGCGGCTGCCGCGGCCAGGGCGATGCTGCGGCGGGTCATCGGGGTGGTCTTCGTCGTCATGAGCATGTCTCCTTCAGGTGTGCTCGTTGCCATCCGGCCGGCGCCGGTTCTCGGGAAACTCGGGAAACTCGGGAAATGGGATGAAGGGGGTGCAGGGGCGTGAGGGGCGGGTCAGACCATCACGTGTTTGTGCAGCTCGTCGAGGCTTTCCTCGTGCACCCGGCCCCTGGCGACGATGGCGCCCTTGGCCATGGCGCAGTAGCGCTCGGCCACACGCATCACCAGCGTCATGTTCTGTTCGATCAGCAGCAGCGCGGTGCCCTGGGCGGCCACCTGGTTGAAGATGACGCCGAGCTGGTCGACGATCACCGGCGCCAGGCCCTCGGTGGGTTCGTCCAGCAGGATCAGCGCCGGGTTGGCCATCAGCGCACGGCCCACCGCCAGCATCTGCTGCTGGCCGCCCGACAGGGCGGTGCCGGGGGTGTGGGCGCGCTCCTGCAGGATGGGGAAAAGTTTGTAGATCTCCGGCACCGTCCAGTGGCCCTTGCGGCCTGAGCCCATGGTTGCGGCGCCGAGCAGCAGGTTCTCCTCCACCGTCAGGTTGGCGACGATGCGCCGGCCCTGCGGCACCAGCGCGATGCCGTGCTGCGCGGCCAGGTAGGTGCGGGGCTGGGTCAGCGCAAAGTCGCCCAGGTGGATCGTGCCGGCCTTGAGGGTGGCCAGGCCCAGGATGGTGTTGACCACCGTGGTCTTGCCCACGCCGTTGCGGCCGATCAGCGCGACGCGTTCGCCCTCCTTCACCTCCAGGTTCAGGCCGTGCAGGATGTGGGCGGCGCCGTAGTAGGCGTGCACGCCATCCATGCGAAGCAAAGACTTGCCGGAACTCATGCCTGCCCCTCGTCCGATGGGTACATCGGCCGATCCCCCGAGGGGATGCGGGCCGGCTTGGGAGCGGCCCGGCGCTCGGCCCGCCCTGCGTTCGTGGGAATCGGGTGTTTCATGCGGCACTCCCCAGGTAGGCCTCGCGCACACGCGGGTTGGCGCGCACCTCGGCGGGTGAGCCGTCGGCGATGACCCGGCCCAGTTCGAAGACGGTGACGACGTCGGAGATGCCGAACACCACGTCCATGTCGTGCTCCACCAGCAGCACCGAGACGTGCCGGCGCTGCGTCAGCGCCTTGAGGTGGTCGGCCAGGTCCAGCGACTCCTGGACGGACAGGCCGGCCATCGGCTCGTCCAGCAGCAGCACGGTGGGCTGGCCCACCAGGGCCAGCGCCAGGTCCAGCCGGCGCTGCTGGCCGTAGCCCAGGTCGGCGGCGGTGACGTCGGCCAGCTCGTCCAGGTCCAGCTCGCGCAGCACGTCGTCGGCATCGGCGCCGGGGTCGGGCGCGCCCATCTTGTAGGCGGCCAGCTCCACCTGCTTGCGCACCGGCATCTGGCCGAAGATGGAGGTGCGCTGGAAGGAGCGCGACAGGCCGCGCGCACGCCGCTCGACCACGCCCAGCGCACTCACGTCCCGGCCCAGGATCTCCACCCTGCCGCGGGTGAGGCGGCGCCGGCCGGTGATGGCGTCGATGACGGTGGACTTGCCGGCGCCGTTGGGGCCGATCAGGCCGCGGATCTGGCCGCGCTCGAGCGTCAGGTCGACACCGTCGAGCGCCTTGACGCCGCCGTAGTGGATGGCCACGTCGGTGGTCTGCAACACGTAGTCAGGCATGGGGGCTCCGAAGGGAAGGGGCAGCAGGGCGCCGGGTTCCAGGCTCAATGTGAACGGCGCACGCGCCCGCCGTAGATGCCCGACACCAGGGCCGAGGGTTTGGGCCGACGCGGCACGACCAGCCGCCGCAGCAGGCCGGACAGGCCATGGGGGGCGTAGACGATCACCACGATCAGCGCGATGCCGAAGATGGCCATCCAGTGCTGCGCGTGGTCGCCCAGCACGTCCTTGGCCAGGAAGTACACCGCCGCGCCCAGCGCCGGGCCCCAGAGCACCTGGGTGCCGCCGACCACCACCATCATCAGCGCCACGCCGGACAGGCTCCAGTGCAGCGCCTCCGGCGAGATGAAGCCGGTGTTCAGCGCCGCCAGCACGCCGGCCGAGGCGGTGATGGCAGCGGACAGCGCATACACCGCAGCCCGCGGCACGACGGTGCGGATGCCGATGAAGCGGGCGCGCTCCTCGTTGTCGCGCACCGCCTCGGTGATGCCGCCGAAGCGGCTGCGCAGCAGCAGCGTCAACGCCGCTGTGCCCAGCACCAGCACCGACCAGGCCAGGATCAGCATGCCCGAGGGCTGGGTGAACGTGTTGACCGACAGGCCGAACAGCGTCGACGGCCACTCGATGGTCATGCCGTCCGCACCGCCGGTGACGCCGCGAGAGCGCGATGCGGTGAGAAAGGCCATCTGCCCGACGGCCAGCGTCAGCATGCCGAAGGCCACCCCGGGCACGCGCACCATCACCAGCCCGATCAGGAAGGCGAAGGCGGTGAGGCCCAGCACGGCGATCAGCACCGCAGCCTCGGCCGGCACCGCCTTGGCCTGCAGCAGGATGGCGACGATGTAACCCGCCGAGCCGAAGTACAGCGCGTGGCCGAAGCTGACCATGCCGTTCTGCTTGAGCAGCAGGCCCACGCCCAGGGCGAACAGGGCGTAGATCACCGCCTGGTTGAGCAGCGACAGCACGGTGCTGGAGCCGATCAGCAGCGCCGCGGCAATGCCCAGCGCCAGCGCGGCGGCGGTGGTGAGGAGGAGCGCGGAGGTGGGGTCATGGGGCGTTCCGTTCTGCGTGCCGCGAGTTCAAGTCCGACTTCCCGCTCATGTGCGGCTCCCTGCGAAGCCCGACGGCTTCCAGATCAGGATGGCCACCATCAGCACGAAGGGCAGCAGCGCGGAGGTGTCGGGCAGCCACACCGCCCCCAGCGCCTGCACCATGCCCAGCACGAGGGCGGCGATGAAGGCGCCGGCCAGGCTGCCCAGGCCGCCGACCACGACGACGACAAAGCTGTCGATGATCACGTCCGAACTCATCGAGGGCGACAGCGACAGGAAGGGCGCGGCCACCACCCCGGCCAGCCCCGCCAGCGCGGTGCCCAGGCCGACGACGAGGGCCGACAGCGCATCGGTGTGCACACCCTGCATCGCGGTGGTGACCGGGTCGGTGGAGGCGGCGCGCACGAACAGGCCCATGCGCGAGTGGCGCAGCCAGAGCGTGAGCCCCAGCGCCACCGCGGCGCCCACCACGATCACGCCGATGCGGTAGGCCGGCACGGGGGTGCCGAGCAGGTCCACCGAGAAGGCCAGCGCCTGCGGTGTGGCCACCGACAGGTTGTTCTTGCCCCAGACGGTCTGCACGAAGTCCTCGATCACCAGCAGGCCGCCGAAGGTGACCAGCACCACACTCAGCGGGTCGCGGTCCTGCAGCAGGCGAAAGCCCCAGCGGTCGATCACCACGCCCAGCAGCGCCATCACCGCCGGGGCGACGACCAGCGCGACCCAGAAGTTGCTCTGCGCGGCCACCGAGTAGCCGATGTAGGCGCCCAGCATGTACAGCGAGCCGTGGGCGAAGTTGACGACCCGGCGCAGGCCGTAGATCAGCGCCAGGCCGGAGCACATGACGATCAGCAGCGCGCCGTAGACCAGGCCGTTGAAGAGATGGATCAGCATGGAAGGTCCTTGCTCGGGCGGGAATTCACGACGCCACGACGGGCGGCACGGAGGGGATGGCGCCGCCGTGGGCGATCCAGCCGCCGTCCACCGCCAGCACCGCGCCGGTGATGAAGCTGGCCTGCGGCAGAGGCCAGGAAGGCGATCGCCTCGGCGATTTCGGCCGGTGTGCCCATGCGGCCCATCGGCGTGCGGGCGTGGATGGCGTCGGTGTTGAGCGAGCCCTGGGCCTGCAGCTTTTCCACCAGCGCGGTGCGCACGTAGCCGGGCGCCACCGCATTGACGCGGATGCCGCGTTGGCCCCACTCGACGGCCATCGCCTTGGTCATGCCGACGATGCCGGCCTTGGCCGCGCCGTAGGCGTTGCGGCCCGGGATGCCGGCGCTGGCGACGATGGAGGCCAGGTTGACGATGGCGCCGCCCTGCTCCTGATTCAGCATCACCCGGCCGCACTCGCGGCTCATCAGGAAGCTGCCGCGCAGGTGCACGTTCAGCACGCGGTCGAAGGCGTCGACGGACTGGTCCACCGTGCCGCCCGGCTGGTCGCCGATGCCGGCGTTGTTGACCAGCACGTCGAGGCGGCCGGTGTGCGCCAGCGCCTGCGCCACGGCGGCCTGCACCGCTCCCTCGTGGGTGACGTCGCAGCCCAGGCCCAGATGCGCCTCACCGAGCTCGGCGGCGCGCTGCAGCGCCAGCTCGTCGCGCAGGTCCAGGATCACGACGCGGTCGCCGCCCGCCGCAAAACGCTGCGCAGTGGCCCAGCCGATGCCGTCGGCCGCGCCGGTGATCAGCACGGTGCGTGGGGTCGGGCTCATCGGGAGGTCTCCTGGGCTGGCGCCACACTCGGCAGCTCAACGCGGCGGATCAGCCGCGTCTCCTGTGCGGTGATCAGGTGGCCGGAGGCGGCCAGGTAGGCCGGGAAGTCCGGGTGCGTGTCGCGGGCCTGGCAGCGACGCTCGTAGTCGGCCAGGCTGTCGTAGCCCCAGAGGTGCACGAACTGGTTCTGCGGCCCCACCTGGCTGACCCAGAAGCCCAGCGGCGCACCCAGCGTGCGCAGCAGGATGGGCATGGCCAGGCGGTCGAACACCTCCAGGAACTCCGGCATCCTGCGCAGCGCGATGGTGTAGATGCGGTGGTCCACCAGCGCCTTGCTGTTCATCGCCAGCGGGTGGATCGGCCGGCTGCCGGCTGCTGGATCGAGATCAAGCGGCATGGCGCTGCTCCTGCGGGGCAGAGCCGGCCTGGTTGCCAGCTTGGCCCACGCCGGCCACATGCCGGCCCAGCAGCCAGCCGAACACCAGGTTGGGCCCCAGCGTGATGCCGGCGGCGGGGTAGTTGCCGCCCATCAGGCTGGCGCGGTCGTTGCCCACCGCGTAGAGGCCGGGGATGGCGGTGCCCGCAGCGGTCAGCACTTCGCCCACCGGGCTGGTGCGCAGGCCGTCGAAGGTGCCCAGGTCGCCCATCAGCAGCTTGACCGCGTAGTAGGGCCCCTGGGCCAGCGGTGCCACGCAGGGGTTGGGCTGGTTCGTCGGGTCGGCCAGGTAGCGGTTGAAGGCGGTGCGCCCGCGGCCGAAGGCCGGGTCCTCGCCCTTCGCGGCGTGAACGTTGTACTCGCGCACCGTGCGCTCCAGGCCCGCGGCGTCGATGCCGCAGGCCGCGGCGAGCTCGGCCAGCGTGGCGCCCTGCTTCAGGTAGCCGTTGCGCAGGAAGCGGCCATGCGGCACCGGCGCGGGCTTGACGTAGCCCAGGCCGTACTTGGCCAGCGCGGTGGCGTCGCAGACCAGCCAGGCGGCGGTCTCCGGCTGGCCGCGGCAGGCCTCCACCATCGCCGCGCCGACGTCGTGGTAGGACTCCGACTCGTTGCAGAAGCGCCGGCCGTTGCGCAGCACGCCGATCACGCCGGGTTTGTAGCGGTCCAGCAGGTGGGGGAAGACGCCCACGCTGCCGTCGCTGTTCTCCACCCGCGACACCGGCATCCAGGCCGAGGCGCTGGGGAAACGCAGGTCGAACTGCCCGCCCACACTCTCGGCCAGCGCGATGCCGTCGCCGGTGTTGCCGGTCGGCACCGGCGAGAGGTGCTCGCCGCCGCTGCGCAGGTGCGGGTAGGCCTGGGCGATGCGCCGGGCGTCGTGCGGGAAGCCGCCGCAGGCCAGCACCACGCCGCGGCGGGTGCGCACCTCCACCTCCTGGCCGTTGCGGCGGATCACTGCGCCCACGACTGGGCCCGACGGACTGCCGGCCTGCTGCACCAGCTTCAACGCCGGCGCCTCGGTCCAGATCGGCACACCGGCGGCCAGCGCCGACCTGGCCAGCCGGGCGGCCAGTGCGTTGCCGCTGGTGACCTGGATGCCCTTGCCGTAGCGGACCAGCTCCTGGACGTGCGTGGCCAGCCGCCTGGCGACGTAGACGAAGGAGGTCAGCGACTTCGTGGCGTTGAAGAAGTGCTTCAGGTCCGCGTTGGACGAGTTGAACATCATCCCGATGAAGGTGATGGTCTGCAGCGGCGGACGCAGCCGCGCCATGTCGGCGCCCAGGCCGCGGATGTCGTAGGGCGCGGCCAGGATCGAGCGGCCGATGTCCACGCCGCCCGGTACGGTGGGGTGGTAGTCGGGGTAGAGCGTGGGGACGAACCTGACCTCGGTCTCGCGCTCGAACCACTCCACCGCGGCCGGCGCGGCGTCCAGGAAGGCGTCCACCGCCGCCGCGTCGAAGCCCTCGCCGGTCTCGTTGCGCAGGTACTGCCGGGCGGCCTCCCGGGTGTCGCCCGGGTTGTGGGCGCGGCCGTGGCGGTTGCCGGGAATCCAGAGCACCCCACCCGAGAAGGCGGTGGTGCCGCCGAAGACCGGCTCCTTCTCGGCCACGATCACCTCCAGCCCGGCCTTGCGGGCCGTGACCGCGGTGGACAGGCCACCGCAGCCGGAGCCGATGACCAGCAGGTCGGTTTCGATGCGTTCCATCTTTCTGACTCCTGATCAATCCTGGGTGGCGGCAGCGCCTGCGGACGCCGAGGCGGTCTGGTTGAAGCCGGGGCGCGGCAGCATGTCCATCCACATGCAGTCCAGCCCGCCATCGACCACCAGCTCGCTACCGTTGACGTAGGCGGCGCGGTCGCTGAGCAGGAACAGCGCCGGCTCGGCGATGTCGATCGGCTCGCCGATGCGGCGGCTGGCGGTGACGGCGGCGCGCGCGGCCTCGAAGCCGGGCTGCTCGTAGAACCTGGCCGACAGCGCGGTGCGGATCATTCCGGGGCAGATGGCGTTGCTGCGCACACCCCGCGGGCCCCACTCGGCCGCGAGCTGGCGGTTGAGCAGGAGCACACCCGCCTTGCTCGGGCTGTAGGCGCCGCTGCGGGTCTGCGGGTGCAGGGCGGAGATGGAGGCGATGTGCACGATCGCCCCGCTGCCCGCGGCCAGCATGTCCGCCCCGAAGGCCCGGGCGCAGAGCAGCGCACCGGTGAGGTTGATGGCCAGCACCTGGTTCCACTCGGCCAGGCTGACGTCCTGCAGCGCACCCGGGCGCAGCAGGCCGGCGTTGTTGACCAGGCCCCAGACCGGGCCGAGCTGGCGGCGCACCGCCTCGGCCGCGGCCAGCACTGCGGCCTCGTCGGCGATGTCGCAGGCCTGCGCCAGCACCTGGGCGCCGGTGGCGGCGAGGCCTTCGGCCACCGCGGCCACCGCCTCGGCCTGGCGGTCCAGCAGGGCAACACGGGTACCGGCGGCAGCCAGCTCGGTGGCGATCGCCAGGCCGATGCCGCTGGCCGCGCCGGTGACCACCACGGTGCGGCCAGCCAGGCCCAGCCAGCTGCGGCGCTGCGCGGCCGAAACCGCGGGGTCAGACAATTCCGGCCTGGCGGCTGAGACCTGTGGAGAGGGTGACATCGGGTTTGTCCGGGGTTGGGTGAGGCAGCAGCCTCTTGATAGAACGGCATTCTGGAAATCGGAACACACTTCCACAATCCACAAACGCGGCCATCACCCGGACATTTCCTGCATGACCCAACCCGGACAAACCCACCCCACCCACCCCTCCAGCGCCCGCACCAGCTCGATTCCGGCCTATGTGCTCTATGGCGACCAGCAGCCGCCAGGCTGGATGGACATGGTTCAGGTGGAGCGCATCCCGGAGCGCTCGTCGCTGTACCAGTACGACATCGCCCCGCACATCCACGACGGCCTGATCCAGGTGCTGCATGTCACCGAGGGTGGCGGCGAGGTCTTCATCGACGGTGTGCACTGGGAGATCGAGCCGCCGACGCTGATCGTCATCCCCTCGCGGCATGTCCACGGCTTCCACTTCCGCCCCAGCATCGACGGCCCGGTGGTCACCGCGGCCCAGCAGCCACTGGAGTCGCTCTGTGCGGTGGGGGCCCCCAGCCTGCTGCCCTTCCTGCGCCGGCCGCTGGTGCTGCATGTGCCGCCGCGCCAGCGCCATGGCCAGGCGCTGACGCCGCTGTTCGAGGCCATCGCCCGCGAGACCCACCTGCACACCCCCGGCGAGGTGGCCGCCGGTTCCGCCCTGCTGATGGCGCTGTTCGTGCAGATCGCCCGGCTCGCCCACCTGCTGATGGCCGACCCGGCCGACCCCGCGGCCCGCGGCGACCGGCCGCGCAAGGCCGCCCAGCTGGAGCGCTTCCGCGCCTTGCTGGACGAGCATTTCCGCGAGCGCTGGCCGGTGGAGCGTTATGCCGAGGAGCTGGGCATCTCCGCCGGCCAGCTCAGCCGGCTCTGCCGCGACCAGCTCGGCCAGTCCGCGCTGGACGTGGTCAACGCCCGGGTGCTGCACGAGGCCGAACGCGAACTCGTCTACTCCATCCTCGGCGTCAAGCAGATCGCCGGGCTGCTGGGTTTTGCCGACGAGGCCTACTTCGGCCGCTTCTTCAAGAAGCACACGGGACGCACCCCGACGGAGTTCCGTGCCGCGGCGATCGAGCGGCTGTCGCCCGACGACATCGGCCTGGTGACCGGGTGAGCCGCTGACGGCGGTGAGCGGGTGAGCGGTTGACTGGCCAGGCGCATTTCGGGACGATCTACCATTTTGGAACAGTATTCCATATGATGTCGATCTCGGCTCGTTCGAGCCTGAAGAGATCGACCATGTCCGCTGCCCCTCCCCCCTTCCCCACCCGCCTGGACTCCCTGCCGGACGGTGCATCCTTCGACGTCGTCGTGCTGGGTGCCGGCGGTGCGGGGATGTCCGCCGCGGTGTTTGCCGCCATCGCAGGTGCCAAAGTCCTGCTGGTCGAGTCCACCGAATACGTCGGCGGCACCACGGCCTACTCGGCCGGCACCACCTGGGTGCCGGGCACACACCTGGCGCCGCAGGTCAATGCGCAGGACAACCTGGCCGAGGCGCGCCGCTTCCTGGACGCCGCGGTGGGCGAGCGCTCCGACCCCGCGCTGCGCGAGGCGCTGCTGCTGCACGGCCCGGAGGCGGTGGCCACCATCGAGCAGCACTCGCACCTGAAGTACCGCATCCGCCCCTTCCACCCCGACTACCTGTCGGAGCTGGAGGGCTCGACGCTCTGCGGCCGGGCGCTGGAACCGCTGCCCTTCGACGGCCGGCTGCTGGGCGAACACTTTGCGCTGGTGCGAGCGCCGATCCCCGAGTTCCTGGTGCTGGGCGGGATGATGGTGGACCGCGACGACATCCCGCACATGCTGGGCTGGAACAAGTCGGTGAAGTCGGCCTGGTACGTGACACGGCTGATGGCCCGCCAGCTGCTGGACCGGCTGCGCCACCCGCGCGGCACCCGCCTGTTGATGGGCAATGCGCTGGTCGGCCGGCTGCTGCTGTCACTGAAGGAGCGCGGTGTGACGCTGCTGATGCGCACACACGCCACGGCGCTGCACCGCGAGCCGGCCGGCGGGGCGATCACCGGGCTGACGCTGACTCAGGACGGCCAGACGAAGCGCATCGCGGTGAAGGGCGGCGTGATCCTGGGCACCGGCGGATTCAATCGCCACCCAAAGCGCCGTGCCGAGCAGCTGGGCCCTGAGCTTTCCCCCACCTGGTGCCCGGGCGCACCGGGCCACACCGGGACGGCGCACGACCTGGCCGAGGCGGTGGAGGCGGTCTATGGCGAGGGCGGGATGAGCCCGGCCTTCTGGGCCCCGGTGTCGCTGCGCCCGCGACCGGACGGCAGCACCGCGGCCTTTCCGCACTTCGTCTTCGACCGCGCCAAACCCGGCACGATCACGGTGGACGGCAGCGGCCGGCGCTACCTGAACGAGTCCACCTCGTACCACCTCTACGGCCTGGCGATGCAGGCCCACCAGTTCAACGCGGGCCAGCCGGGCATCCCGTCCTACCTGATCACCGATGCCGAGGGTCTGCGCAAGTACGGCCTGGGCATGGTGCGGCCCAAGGGCATGGGGCTGGCCTCCGCGCTGGCGGACGGTTACCTGACTTCAGCGGGATCGATCGCCGAGCTGGCCGGCAAGCTCGGCCTGCCGGCGCAGAACCTGGAGGCCACCGTCCAGCGCTTCAACCAGCACTGGCCGAACGGCATCGACCCGGACTTCGGCCGCGGGACCACCGCCTACCAACGGGCCAACGGCGATGCCACCTGGTCGGGCCCCAACCCCAGCCTGGGGCCGGTGGCCAAACCGCCGTTCTATGCCGTCAAGCTCTACCCCGGCGACATCGGCGCCGCCCGCGGCCTGAAGACCGATGCCAGCGCCCGCAGCCTGGATCGGGCGGGCCGGGTCATCCCGGGCCTTTACGCCGTCGGCAACGACATGCAATCCGCGATGGGCGGCGCCTACCCCGCGCCGGGCATCACCATCGGCCCGGGGTTGGTGTTTGCTCACATCTCCGCCAAGGACGCAGTGGCGCGCTCCCGGCGTCCTGGAGGTCGCGTTTGAGCGCCAGTACCGAGCGACCACCGCGGGCCGCCCGGGAACTCATGGGAAACTTTCACATCCACACCCTCGGTAACGGTTCAGATACCTCCTGCGGGAGTTGACCCCGCAGAATCCCCTGAACTGTGAAGAAACCCACGGACCTGCCCGGGCGGCCTCGCCCGGACGAACAGGTCACGTGAACCGTCCCCTCCGGACCCGAGGTTGCCGATGAATCCCACCCGAAACCCGCTGCCGCGCCATGCCGCGCAGCCCGTCCCGAACCGCACCGCGGCCATGGGCCCCACTCGCCGGGGCCGCTGGGCTCGGCTCGGTCGTTTCAGCCAGGCCGGCAGCCTGCTGGCGCTGGTCATAGCGCTGGGCGCCTGTGGCGGAGGCGGGAGCGGCAGCGACGACAGCGCGCTGTCCGGCGCGGGTGCGGACGCCACCTCCTCCGGCACCATCACCGCCTTCGGCAGCGTGTATGTCAACGGCCACAAGTTCAACACCGACAGCGCCCGCGTGGTGGACGATGACACCGGCGCGGTCAGCACCGGCAGCGACGTGCTGGAGGTGGGCATGGTGGTGGATGTGCGCGCCGCCAGCCACAGCCACCCGGACCGGCCGGTGGCCGCCGAGCTGCGGGTGCACCCGCTGGCCCGCGGGGTGGTGGACGCCTCCGACGGCAGCTCCGGCACCCTGAAGGTGATGGGCCAGACGGTGCAGCTCACCGCCGCCACCGTGTTCAGCGACCGGCGCAGCTGCGTCGAGGCCACCACCGACCCCTGCACCGCCGTCAGCAGCCAGGCGGAACTCACCGCCACCACCGGCAGCGGCACCGGCGCCGTGGCCGGCGACTATGTGGTGGTGCACGGCTACCTGTACGCCCCGACCGCGGACAGCAGCTCGGCGCAGATCGTCGCGACCCTGGTCTCCCTGCGCGACAGCAGCAGCGAAACCGGCGCCACCTACAAGGCCGAAGGGGTGGTCAGCGAGGTGAACACCACCGCCCGGACGCTCACCGTCGGTGGGCTGACGGTCGACTACACCCAGGCGGCCTGCTACAAAGCCCGCCGCAACGCCGACTGCGCCAGCGCCTTCAGCGTGGGCCAGGTGGTGTCCGCCTACTCCGCCAGCATGCCGGCCCTGCCGGTCAGCCAGCTGACGGCCGACGTGCTGCGCGTGCGCAGCAAGACGGTGGTGGAGACCGAAGGCGCCACGGTGGAGCTGGAAGGCAAGGTCGCCAGCGTGAACGGCAGCCAGTTCGTGCTGCGCGGCATGGTCATCGACGCCGCCAGCCTGAGCAGTGGCAGCCTGCCGGTGGCCGGCGATGTGGTGCGGGTGCTGGGCGTGGTGGCCAGCGGCGGCACGCAGATCACCGCCGGCAGCGTGACGCTGCTGCGCCCGGCCGCCGCCCGTGCGGTCGGCCTGGAAGGAGACCACAGCAGCCTCGCTGCCGGCAGCACGGCGCAGACCTATGTGGTCACCCTGCTGGGCCAGCGCATCACCGTCGATGCCGAGACCCGCCTGGCCGATCGCAGCAGTGCCCGCGCCTCCCGCGCCCACCGCAGCAGCAACCCCTTCAACATCGGCACCTTCGAGAGCTACCTGGCGGCGGCCACCACGAAGCAGCTGCGCATCGCCGCCCTGGACGACGGCAGCGGCAACCTGCGCGCCCTGTCGCTGACCCTGGTGGCCGACACAGCGGTGTCCGGCGTGGCCGGCACAGCCTCCGGCAGCGACAACACCGGCAACCCGGTGCAGTTCACGGTGCATGGTGTGGCGGTGCAGGCGGACACCAGCGCCATCGTGGCGCGGCGTACCCACCAGCACGGCAACGACAGCGAAGGAGACTCCACACCCGAAGTCACCGCCGGCAGTGTCAGCGACGGCCAGTGGGTGGTGGTGCGTGGCAGCCTGATCGAAGGCACCCTGGTGGTCAGCCCGCCGGCCAGCGGCAGCGCACCCGGTGCAGACAGCATCGTCGTCAACTTCGGCACCCCGGGCAACCGGGCAGAGCGCGACTGCTTCTGACCCGCAGCACCCACTCCCCGCAACCCTGCAGCAACGCCCGGCCTGGCCGGGCTTTTTTGCGTCTGTCGACACTGCACCGGCGACACCTCCCGCATGCCGTCTGCGAAATACCGCCGCGAAGGGGCGTATATCTGCACTTCACCTGCGAGCCGCTTGAAGTCGCAGCCGGCGCACCGAGGACACTTGCCGACTTGGCTCACCTCCTGCGTCTGCGGTACGCCCAACGAGCCCCAGATCCTCATGAAATCCCTGCTTCGCACCGTCGCCGGCTTCTCCGCCGTGATCAACCTGCTCTGGCTCGCACCGGCCCTGTTCAGCCTCCAGGTGTTTGACCGGGTGCTCACCAGCCAGAGCACCGAAACCCTGCTGGTACTGATGCTCGGCCTGGCCGTGGCGCTGGTCCTGGTGGGCGCGCTGGACTATCTGCGCGGCCGGCTGCAGGGCGTGCTGGGCAACATCGTCAACGACGCCATGGCGCCGGAGATCGCCCGCCTCACCCTGGCGGTGGCCTCCAGGCGCCAGGGCAACTCCAACGGCGAAGCGCTGCGCGATGTGGGGCGCCTGCGCAACCTGTTCTCGTCCCAGGGCATCGTGGCGCTGATGGATGCGCCCTGGGCACTGATCTTCCTGATCGTCATCGCCGTGGCCAACCTCTGGCTCGGGCTGGCGGCCCTGATCAGCGGGCTGCTGATGCTGGGCCTGGCCTATGCCAACGACCGCATGACCCGCCAGGCCATCGAGAAGGTGCAGCGCGAGGCCGGCGGCGCTCAACGTTACCTGGAACAGGCCATGACCAACGCCGAAGTGGCCCAGGCCATGGGCATGGCCGATGCACTGATCGGCCGCTGGAACGCCCAGAGCGCCAAGGTGGCCGAGGTGCAGGAGCCGGTGGCCCAGAAATCGGTGGCGATGGCCTCGGTCACCCGCATTGCCCGCCAGCTGGTGCAGGTGGCCATGACCGCCCTGGGCGCCTACCTGGTCATCATCGGCCAGGCCACCCCCGGCATCCTGATCGCCTCGTCGATGCTGTTGGGCCGCGCGCTGCAGCCGATCGAGCAGATCGTCGGCAGCTGGCGTGTGCTGGCCGAAGGCCGCCTGGCCTGGAGTCGGCTCAACCCCCTGATGGCTCAGGCTGCACTGCGCCAGCCGCAGATGCCGCTGCCGGCGCCGGCCGGCCAGCTGGCGGCCCACAACGTCGTCTTCCGCCCCCAGGGCAGCGACCGCACCCTGCTGATGGGCGTGTCGCTGCGGCTGGAGCCGGGAGAGTCGCTGGCGGTGCTGGGCCCCAGCGGGGCGGGCAAGAGCACGCTGATCCGCCTGCTGATCGGCATCTGGACGCCCACCTCCGGCAACGTGCGGCTCGACGGTGCCGACCTGGCCAAGTGGAGCCGCGAGCAGATCGGCCCCCACCTGGGCTACATGCCGCAGGACGTGGAGCTGTTCACCGGCACGATCGCCGAGAACATCGCCCGCCTCGGCCCGGTGGACTCCGGCCGTGTCGTTGACGCCGCCAAGCTGGCCAACGTGCACGAGCTCATCCTCGGTCTGCCGGAAGGCTACGACACCGTGGTGGACCCGAACGCCGCGCTGCTGTCGCCCGGCCAGCGCCAGCGCATCGCCCTGGCCCGGGCGCTTTATGGCAACCCCAAGGTGGTGATCCTCGACGAGCCCAACGCCAACCTGGACGGCGCCGGGGAGATGGCCCTGGCCGACACCCTGCGCAAGCTGCAGGGCAGCACCACCGTGGTGGTGGTGACGCACCGCCAGAACCTCACCCAGCATGTCAACAAGATGCTGGTGATCGACGGCGGGCGCGCCGTGCACTACGGCTCCACTCAGGAGGTGCTGGCCGCCCTGCGGGGCACCCCCACCACCGCTGGCGGCGCAGCCGGTGCCCAGGTGGTGCCGATCGCCGCGCGCAGCGCACAGCCCGGCGCCTGACCCCGGTCGCCGCCCCCCCTGCAGCCCGCGCAGCACCGCACCGACCGCCACCTTTGCTCCCCGACACCATGTACCTGCCCGCACTCGCCCCTACCCCCCAGGCCGCCGAGGTCGATCTCGTCTCAGGCCATGTCGAGAAGGCGCGCCAGCTCGTGCGCAAGGGCCGTCTGATGATCTGGGTGGGCATCGTGCCCGCCGTCGGCTGGATGGCCTTTGCCCCCCTGGCCTCCTCGGTGCTGGCCTCCGGCTTCGTCAAGGTGGACCTCAACCGCAGCGTGGTGGCCCACATGGAGGGCGGCACGGTGCGCACCGTGCATGTGCGCGACGGCCAGCAGGTCAAGGCGGGTCAGCCCCTGATCGAGCTGGGTGACGTGTCCGTGTCCGCCGAACGCACCCGCCTGGCGCAGCGGCTGATGTCCGAACGCGCCGGCCTGGCCCGACTCGAGGCCGAGCAGGCCCGACGCAGCAGCCTCACCTTCCCGCCCGACCTGGTGACCGCATCGGCATCGGACCCCAACCTCCGGGCCCAGATGGACAAGGAGCTGTCCCTGTTCACCGCCCGCCGGCAGGCCATCGACAGCCAGATCGGCCTGCTGCGCGAGCAGAAGCTCAAGATCGAGCAGGAAATCGAAGCTCTGCAGCAGCAGATCGCCAACACCCAGGACTCGATCAAGTCCCAGTCCCGCGAGCTGGAGCTCAACAGCCAGCTTGCCAAGGACGGCTTCGTCTCCGCCACCCAGGTGATGCAGCTGGAAGCCTCGGTGGCCGACTACCGCGGCAAGATCTCGGAGCGCAACGCAGAACTGGCCCGCGCGCGCCAGCGCACCGGCGACATCGAACTCAAGGTCAGCCAGCTCCAGAACGACTACCGCCAGCAGGCCAGCGACCAGCTCAAGGTGGCCAATGTGCGCGCCCAGGAAATCGAACAGGAGCTGCTCAAGGCCAGCGACGCCTCGCGCCGCCAGGTGGTCACTGCCCCGGTGGACGGTGAGGTGATCGGCCTGCGCTACACCTCTTCCGGCAGTGTCATCCCGCCGCGCGAGGCGGTGGCGGAGATCGTGCCCAGCAACCCCAAGCTGATCGTCGAGGCGCGCATCCGCACCGAAGACATCAGCCGCGTGCACCGCGACCAGCTGGCCGACCTGCGCTTCACCGCCTTCAAGTACCGCACCACCCACATGGTGCACGGCAAGGTGAGCTACGTCGGCGCCGACCGCCAGGTGGAACGCGAAACCGGCATGGCCTACTACACCGTCAACATCGACGTGGCCCAGTCCGACGTGGAAAAGGCCGTCAAGGGCGAACACGCCCGCCTGCACGCCGGCATGCCGGCCGAGGTCTACCTGCACGGCGAGGAGCGCACGCCGTTGCAGTACCTGCTGGAGCCGATCACCCAGGTGCTGCGCCGCGCGGCACGCGAGCGCTGAGAACCGATGGATTTCCGGCAGGATCAACCTGCTGGCAATGAGCACCAGGCCCCGTCAACCCGTCCCACCCGCCCCTGCTCCCGCAAATGCAGCAAATGCGCCCGCAGCGAGCGCAGCGCCACCGGGTGGCGAGCAGGGGGAACGTCGTCGTAGACCCTGGGCAGCAGGGCCTCGGCGCTGCAGGGGCCGAGGTCGGCCAGGGCGCTGAGGACACGGGCCTCGCGGTTGAGGCGGTGGCGGATCAGCACGCGCAGCGCGCGCCCGGGGTCCGGGGATCAGGAAGCCGTGGCCCGGGGCCAGCCATTGCAGCGGTCCGTGCGCAGGCTCTGCGTCCAACCCGGCGGGCCGGGGCTCGGCGAGCGCCTGCAGCCGCCGCAGGGAGGCCAGGTAGGCGGCCATGTGGCCGTCGGGCGGGTTGATGACCACGGTGGAGCCCTGCATCACATGGTCGCCGGTGAAGAGCAGCGCCTGCTCCAGCCAGTGGAAACACAGGTGGTTGCTGGCGTGGCCGGGGGTGTGCAGCACCTGCAGGGTGAGCGCCGGGCCGAGCGTCAGGCGGTCGCCGTCGGCCAGGATGCGGTCGGGCTGGAAGGTGTCGTCCTGCCACTCGGGGTGGTCCGGCAGGCGGCCCAGGCGCTGGGCGCCGGTGGCGGCATGGAGGGCCTGAGTGGCCGGGGAGTGGTCGATGTGGGTGTGGCTGACCAGGATCCAGCGGATCGGCCCGGGTGCGGCGGCCAGCAGGGCCTGGGCGTGTACGGCGTCGTCGGGACCGGGGTCGATCAGGGCCCAGCCGCTGGCCGGGTCGGCCGGGTCGCCGCTGCACAGCAGGTAGCTGTTGGTGCCAGGGCCGGTCATGACGCTGCCGTTGCGGGCGGTGATGCGCAGCAGGCCGGGGCCCAACGGCACAGGCTCGCCGGGGCGGATCTGTGCGTGGGCGATGCCGCGGCCGGCGGGGTCGATCAGGCCGATTTCCGCCCAGGCGGGGTGGCGGGGGTTGACCGGGCCGAGCTGGCCGCGGTGGTTGCGGGCCAGGCGGGGCTCGGTGCGGGTGATCGGGCCCAGGCGCTGCGCCCAGGCCAGCGCCGCGGCCACATCCACAACGGGAGCCAGCTCCTCCAGCAGGCAGCGGGCCGGGTTGGGCAGGGCCAGGCCGGTTTCGGCAGCCAGGGCTGCTGCGGGGGTCACCCAGCGCTGCTCGACCAGCTCCACCCCGTCCAGCCGGGCCTGCTGGCCGGGCGGCAGTGCGGCGAGGTAGAACCGGGTGTCGAAGCGTTTGGGCATGCCCGGCGGGGTGAGCCAGTGGGCTACCGGGTGCAGTTGCTCCGGCTGCAGGCGCCAGCCCTGTGCGCGGCAGAGTTGATCCAGTCGCAGCTCGCCACGGTGCAGGGCGCTGCGCCGGTCGAGCCAGAGGGAGTCGCCGGCATCAAAGCCGAGGGGTGCACCGCCGGCATCCAGCGCCCAGAGCAGGCCAGCCTCCTCGAAGCTCTCCCGCAGCGCGGCGATGCGGTGCGCCAGGTCGTCGCCTGCGCCCTCGCCACCTGGCAGAAGGTCCGGCGGGCCCGACGGCGGGACGGGCCACGCCCGATCCCCCGCCTCCACCAACCCACCGGGAAAGACCCAGGCGTTGCTGTTCTGGTCGCCCTGGTCGGCGCGGCGCAGCAGCAGCACCTCCAGGCCGGCCGGGCCGTCGCGCAGGACGGCGAGGGAGGCGGAGGCGCGGGGGACAGCAGCAAGAGGGGCAACCTCGTCAGGGAGCCACGGGTAGGAGTAGGTTGACGATGAGTACTTGCGAGGTGGGCCCGCCGCCGAGCGCGCACCACCACACCCGGCCCTGCCGCTGTGATACCCCCCCGGTGGAAGACCGGCGGGGCCTTGCCGCGACGCGACGCGCGCGGGCGCGGGGCGGGACCCCCCGCCCCCCCCCCCCCCGCCGCCCCCCCGCCCCCCCGCGGCGCGGGGCCCCGGGGGGGGGGGGGGGGGGCGCCGGGGGGGCGGCCGGCCGGGGGGGGGGCCGGGGGGGGGCGGGGGGGGCCGGGGGGGGGGGGGGGGGGGGGGGGGGCCCCCCCCGCGGCCCCGGGGGGGCCGCGGGGGGGGGGGCCGGGCGGGGCGGCGCGGCCGGGGGCCCCGCGCGGGATCACTTGCCGGGCTTCTCGCCCTCCCGCCCATACAGCGGTGAACGCGGTCCATAAAGCACACCCCGCGGCGGACCGGGCTGGAAAAGCTGGCGGGTGGCCAGGCCGGCCACGGGGAAGCTGCGATCCGAGAGGTTGTTGACCACCTGCTTGACCGCTGCGGCAATGACCGCAGCCAACAGCCCGCCGCCGCCCTGGTTGTTCTGCCCCGCATCGGAGGCGGTGGCCTGGCCGGTCCAGAGCTCCTGGCCGCTGCGCAGGTCGAGCAGGCGGGCCTGCACCGACACCACCACCTGGCTGTCGAACAGGGTGTAGACGACGCCGTAGCGGGTGATGGTGAGGCTCAGTGCGGCATCGGCACCGAAAATTTCGCGCAGCTTGGCCGGGGCCACCTGGTGCACATCCTCCGCCACGGTGAGGCCGTTGTTGCGGAAGGTCTCGGCCACCAGGGTGGCGGGCAGCACGTAATAGCCGGCTTCGGCCAGCGGCCAGGCCGCCTGGGCCCAGACGGCAGCCGGGGCGGCGATGTCGCTGCTGCGGTTGATGGGCGGCAGCACCAGCACGGAGGCCGGCCGGGCGGCGCGGAAGGGTGCGTAGTCGAAGGGCTCCACCGGCTGGATGGCGCAGCCCCACAGGCCCGCCAGCGGCAGCGCCGCAGCGGCCCGGCGCAGCCACCTGAAAAGGGCGTTCATTGGCGCTCCTTCCCGGGATCGATCTTGGGCTTGAGCAGGAAGTCCATGTACGCGGCGGACTCGGGGAAGAGGCTCTTCTCGGTGCGCAGCTGCTCGGCTGCGGCGGCGTCGTTGCCCAGGCGGCTGTACAGCAGGCCGAGGTGGGCGTGCAGGCCCGGCGGCGGCAGGGCACCCTGGGCACGGGCGCGCTGCAGATCGGCCTCCAGCACGGTGATCTGGGCCTGCGGGCTGACGCTGTCGGACCGGAGGTACTCGTAGACCTGCGGGGTGAAGCTGCCCCAGTGGTACAGCGGTTTGGGGGCCTGCACGCAGCCGGTGAGCAGCGACATCAGCAGGGCGCCGGCGACCACCGCCGCGAATCCCTGCGGTGTGGCGGTGGATCGCATCATTGGGCGGGGTTCCAGGTGCCGGCGTCGATGGAGGCGGCCAGCTTGTTGACCGCATCGCGGATGGCCAGGTCCAGCACCTTGCCGTTGAGGGTGGCGTCGTAGCTGGCGGTGCCGCCAAAGCCCAGCACCTCGCGGTTGGACAGGGTGTATTCACCGGCGCCCTGCACCGAATGCACCACCTCCGAGCTGGCCACCCGCACGATGTTGAGGCTGACCTTGGCGTAGGCGATCTGCTGCTTGCCGCGCCCGAGGATGCCGAACAGCTGCTGGTCGCCCACCTCCTTGCGGCCGAACTCGGAGACGTCGCCGGTGATCAGGTAGCTGGCGCCCTTGACCGCCACGGTGCCGCCCTTGAAGCCCGCCTCCTGCCGGGCTTCGGCCAGGTTGTCGCGGTCCAGCACGTTGAAGCGGTTGCTCTGCTGCAGGTGGGTGATCAGGAGGGTCTTGGCCTGGCCGCCCAGGCGGTCCACGCCGTCGGAGAACAGGCCGCGCTGGAAGCTGGAGCGGTTGTCGAACTTGCCCACCGCGATCGGCTCGCGCGGGCCGCTGTAGGGCTGGCCGGCGGTGGCCACCTGGGTGGTTTCGACGGTGCGGGAGGTTTCCGTCGCCGCACAGCCGACCAGGCCCGCCAGGCTCGCGGCGGCCAGCGTCAGCGCGACGCGTCGCGAGAGCGGTAGAAACCGGGGATGGATGGGGGAGTGTGACATCGTGTTCGCTCCATTCGATGGCTGGGGTGCGGAAGACAGCGGCTTCGACTCAGTATAGGCAGCCGGCAAGGCGGCCGCCGGGCCCTGGATCAAGCCGGCGCGGGAACTTCCGGCGCCAGGCCCAGTGCACGCAGCGCGCGGCGCAGCACCTCTTCCGGTGGGGCGTCGCTGTCGATGCGGTGGCTGGCCTGGCCCCGCCCGGGGTCGGCCTCGTCCGGCGCGGGCGGCTCCAGGAAACCGAGCTGCGCCTGCAGCACCGCCACGCTGGCGTCGGAGGCATCCCGGCCGGCCGCCTGGCGCTGGGTGATGCGCTGTTGCAGCCGCGGCAGCGGGGCGTCGCAGTACAGCAGGTCGGCGCGCACCCCGGCCTGGTTTCCAAGCGCCTGATCCGCCACCGCCAGCAGGGCACGGCGCTCGGCCGCACGCAGGCAGGCGGCATCCACGATCACCGGCCAGCCCTGGGCCAGGAGTTGGGCGGCCAGCGCCTCCAGCCGGGTGTAGGTGCGGCGGGTGGCGTCGGCGCTGTAGAGGTCGCGGGTCCGGGGGCCCGTTCCCGTGCCAACGCCGTCCACGACAGCGCCGTCCCCCGGTCGGTCCGTGGGCGCCAGTCCGAACAGGCGTTTGCGCTCCACATCGGAGCGCAGCCACACCGCGCCCAGCCGCTCGGCCAGCCCCTGCGCCAGCCGGCTCTTGCCGGAGCCGGACAGGCCCCAGGTCACCACCAGCCGGGCCGGCGCCGGGTGGGCCAGCGCCTCTGCCAGGTCCAGGCCACGGCAGGCGGCCGCCTGCTCGGCGGTCTGCACGTCCAGCGCAACCCCTGCTTCGGTGGCGTGCAGCCAGTCCACCTTCACCCGCACCAGCGCACGGTAGACCGCCTGCCAGCGCAGCTGCGCCAGGGCATCGAAGTCACCGCCCTGCTCCAGCCAGCGGTTCAACAGCCGCGCGGCCAGGTCCGGCCGGTGGTGAAACTGCAGGTCCATCCAGGGAAAGGCCAGTTCGGCGGCCAGGTCGATCCAGCGCAGTTCGGCGTTGAACTCCAGCGCGTCGAAGAGAGTGGGCACACCGTCCTGCAGCACCCAGTTGCCCAGGTGGGCATCGCCATGGCACTCCCGCACCCGGCCCTCGGCGTGGCGGCGCTGCAGGCCGGGCCGCAGCCGGGCGGCCTGCTCGCTGCTCCAGTCGGCCAGGGCCAACACCCGCTGGCGCAGTGCGGCGCTGGGGGCCAGCCGCAACAGCGCTTCGAGGTTGTCCGCCACCCAGCGCAGCGTCACCTCCGGCAGGCCCAGGTCGCCGGTGGCCGCCGGCAGGCCGGCGTGGAAGGCCAGCAGGCCATCGGCCATGGCCTCCACGTCGGCGGGGGTCAGTTCGCCCCGCTCCAGCCGGTGGGCCAGCAACTGGTCGTCGCCGAAGCGGCGCAGCCGCAGCGCCCAGTCCACCGTACCCGGCGGCGGCGCTTCACCGGGCGCAGCGTCCGGCCCGAAACGCCACGCGGGCGGCGGCGCGAGCACCGGCTGCACCCCCAGGTAGAGCTGCGGCGCGGTGCGGCAGTTCAGCCGCAGCTCCTCTTCGCAGAAGTGCCGCCGGTCGGCCAGCGAGCGGAAGTCCAGGAAACCCAGCGACAGCGGCTTCTTGAGTTTCCACACCGTGTCGCCGGCCAGCAGCAGGCTGGAGATGTGGGTGTCGATGCGCTGCACCGGCAGGCCCGACGACTGCCGGTGCAGGGACTGCGACAGGGCATCGCACATCGCCAGGTGCTGGCGCAGCGCTGCGTCAGGCTGGAGGTGCGGCGGCAGCGGGGTCATGGCTGCAGCGGCAGGGCGGGCGCGGCCTCGCCGGTCGCAAACCCGCGCCCGCCGCAACGGACGGTGATCAGCCCAGCTTGGCCATCGTGCCGCTGGCCTCGGCCAGCAGGTAGTAGAAGGTCACGCGGTGCTTGCGCGGCACGCCCTTCATCTTCTCGACCACCTTGGCGATCGCGGCGTCTGCGGCTTCGGGGCTCAAGCCCAGCTTCTTGGCCGCAAAGCCGTCGCGCACCCGGTCGAGTTCCGACTTGTCGGTGGACGACACCAGAGACGAGTCGGCATTGCGCAGGGCAATGCCGCAGTAGTTGACGATGGCCTTGACGGCGGCCTCGTTCACGTTGGCGCTGTACTTCTGGATGTCCGGCAGGTAGTCGCTCATCGTTGCTCCTGGTGTGTGACAGAGGTCACGGGATGGGGCGCAATCGCCCGGAAGCGATGCTAGCCCAGCCGGTGGGCCCACCCACGGTTTCCAGGGGCCGGTCCAGGCCCGGCGCTGCCTATGATGCGGGGCTCCGTCGGCCTTCCACCCCACCCTCACGCCATGCCGCTGCCCGACCTCCACACCCTGAACCAGCAAGTCGCCCGAGGCGAAACCACCCACGAGGCCCTGCTGGACCGGGTGCTGGAGCGCGCGGCCCGACCCGAGGCGGCCCACACCTTCACCCGGCTCTATCCGGAGGCCGCACGCGCCGCCGCACGCTGGGCCGACGCATCGCGCGGTGCCGGCGTTCCCCTCGGCCCACTGGCGGGTTGGCCGGTGACGGTGAAGGACCTGTACGACGTCACCGGTGAAACCACCCTGGCCGGCTCGGTGATCCGCCAGGGCGCTCCGGTGGCGCAGGCAGACGCGGTGGCGGTGCAGCGCCTGCGCAGCGCGGGCGCGGCCCTGGTCGGCAAGACGGCGATGACCGAGTTCGCCTTCTCCGGCGTGGGCATCAACCCCCACCACGGCACCCCCGCCAACCCGGCCTGGCGCGGGGCGGAAGGCCAGCCGCGCATCCCCGGCGGGTCCTCCTCCGGCGCCGCGGTGTCGGTGGCGCTGGGGCTGGCGGTGGCGGGGCTGGGGTCGGACACCGGCGGCTCCATCCGCATTCCCGCCGCGCTCTGCGGACTGGTGGGCTTCAAGAGCACGCAGGCACGCACTCCACGCGACGGCGCCTTCGAACTGTCCCGCACGCTGGACACGGTCTGCGCGATGACCCGCAGCGTGGCCGACTGCATCGCGGTGGACGCGGTGCTGGCCGACCAGCCGCTGCAGGTTCGCCCGCGGCCGCTGCAGGGCCTGCGCCTGGCCCTGCCCGGCACGCTGATGCTGGACGCCCTGGAGCCCGAGGTGGCCGCCGCCTTCCAGCGTGCGCTGACCCGGCTGTCGGCCGGCGGTGCGCACATCGTCGAAGCCCCCCTGCCCGAGCTGGCCGAAATCGCCCAGCTCAACGCCCCGGGCGGTTTTTCCGCGGTGGAGGCCTACGCGGTGCACCAGGCGCACTTTGCGGCCGAGCGCGCTCGCTTCGACCCCCGCGTGGCGGCGCGCATCGCACTGGGCGAGCCGGTGAGCGCAGCGCAGTACATCAACCTGCACGACCGCCGGCGCGGCTGGATCGGCCGCTGCCGGCAGGCCCTGGCCGGCTTCGATGCCCTGATCAGCCCGACCGTGCCGATCCTGCCTTCGCGCATCGAAGAGCTGCGCGCCAGCGATGAGGCCTTCTTCCGTGCCAACGGCCTGCTGCTGCGCAACACCTTTGTGGCCAACTACCTGGACGGCTGCGCCTTCAGCCTGCCCTGCCACGCGCCCGGCGAACCCCCGGTGGGCCTGATGCTGACGGCACCCGGCGGCCAGGACGCCCGGCTGGCCGCCGCCGCGCTGGCGGTGGAGGCTGAGCTGCAGCGCAGCCGGCACTGAATCAGGGCGTTCGTTCCAACTCGAAGCTGATCTTCAGGCGAAGGTGAGCGCGAGGAACCGGCTCAGGCCTGCGGTGCGCATCAGGGCTGGTAGCTGATGCGGTAGATGGCGCCGGCGTAGTCGTCGGAGACCAGCAGCGAGCCGTCCTTCCACACCGCCACGTCCACCGGGCGGCCGCGGAATCTGCCGGTGTCCGGATCCAGCCAACCTTCGGCGAAGACGGTGGAGGGGCCAGCGGTGCCGTCGGCCTGGATCGGCACGTAGTTGATCAGTGCGCCGGTGGCCTTGCTGCGGTTCCAGGAGCCGTGGGCGGCCACGAACACGCCACCCTGGTAGGCCGCAGGGAACTGCCTGCCGGTGTAGAAGGTCATGCCCAGCTGCGCCTGGTGGGCGGGGAACTCCACCTGCGGGCGGGTCCACCGGGCCGGGGGGCTCATGCCCTTCAGGTCCGGTGCGGCGCCACTGCCGGCGATCTGCACGTTGTGGCCGTGGATGTAGGGGTAGCCGAAGTGCTCGCCGCCGGCCTGGGTGATGCGGTTGAGCTCACCCGGCGGAATCTCGTCGCCCATGCCGTCGGTCTGGTTGTCAGTGAACCAGACGGTCTTGTCCTTCGGGTTGATGTCCATGCCCACCGAGTTGCGCACGCCGCGGGCCACCACCTCCCGGCCGGAGCCGTCGAAGGCGTTCATGCGCACCATGCCGCCGATGCCCAGCCGCTCGTACAGCGCGATCTTGTTCTTGGGCTGCACATTGAAGGGCTGGCCCAGCGTGATGTGGAGCCTGCCGTCGGCGCTGACGCGGCAGGTGCGTGCGCCGTGGTTGAAGCTCTCCTCCTCCGGCGGGATGAGTTTGCCCTGCTCCACCACCGGGATCACCGCCACCTCCGGGCCTTCGGAAAAGAACTCGGCGGCCGGGAAGTTGAGCACCCGGTTGTGCTCCACCACGATCAGGAAACCGTCCTGGGTCCAGCACACGCCGTTGGGGTTGGAGAACTTCAGGCTCGGCGCGAAGGACCTGACCTCGTCGGCCACGCCGTCGCTGTTGCGGTCGGTGACGGCCCACACCGTGGTCTTTCGGGTGCCGACGAAGAGCATGTGGGTGCTGGGCGCCACCGCCATGTGGCGGGCGTCCGGCACCACGGCGAAGAGTTCGATGCGGAAGCCCGGCGGCAGCTTGATGCGCTTGAGGTTCTCGCGCAGGGCGTTGGCGTTGCGGCCCTGCTGGGCCACCGTCGGCAGGTTCAGGTCGGTGGTGGGGACCTTGAACTGCTTGAGCTTGTCGATGTTGGGCTGCGCCGCGGCATGGAAGCCGAGACTCAGGCCGGCCAGCAGCGCGGCAGTGGCCAGGCGACCGGGCGGCAGACCACCCGGTGTGCGGCGATGCAGGGCGGGGGCGGAGCAGGTGTGGGGGGTGGCCAAGGTGCTGCCTCCTGAGGTCCGGGTGCGTCTGCCGTTGTGGGCCCGCCGCAGGGGTCGGAAGGGTGGCTGCCGCCGGGCTGCAGACCGATGGTGTGGAGAAGGGTGAAGAGCGGTGTCAGACCGGTCCAACCCTCGGCCTGCAGCGAGGTGAAAACTCAGTCCTTCAGCCGCTGCACGTCGTTGGACATTTCGCGCTGTGCCTGGCGGGCGTTTTCCTGCTGGCGGGCGCTGCTGTTCTGGCGCGGGCCATCGGGCAGGGGCGGGCGGGTTTCGCAGGCGGCCAGGCTGAGCAGCAGGGCGGGCAGGACAAGGGTGAGAAGCCGTTGGTTCATGGGGTTTCTTCCTGAAAGTCTGTGGGTGGCGTGTCGTGAACACCCGAGGACGGCCGCCACGGTCTCCGTCCCGGGCCTGCATCATCGCTCAGAGCCCGCAGCGACGATGTGTGCAAGTTATGCTGCCGGCGATGACTCCAGAACGCTTCGGCCGCTCGGTCCCGCCCCAGGCGCGCCGCCCGGTGCCCTGGTACGCCCCGATCGGCCTGCGCCAGATCGCGCAGCAGCAGCTCTGGTCCACCCGGCTGCTGCACAACCTGGACCGGCGCGAGACCTTCACCGAACGCAGCGCCCCGTTCCGGCTGATCGACCTGAGCTCGCTGCAGGGCACGCAGCCGGGGGATCCGGAGGGCTTCTGGTTCGACTTCGTGGCCGACACCGGCGATGGCGGCAGCGCCACCTACGCGGTGGCGAGGGGGCTGCTGGCGCCGCAATTGGAGGTGCAGGGCGAAGCTCACCCGCTGCCCGAAGGCCAGCTGCTGCTGCTCGGCGGCGATCTGGCCTATCCGGCCGCCAGCCCGGAGCTCTACCAGGCCCGGCTGGTGGAGCTGTTCGAGCTGGCGCGCGACGGCCGCAGCCGCTTTGTCGACGCACCACCGGACTTGAAGGAAGACACGCCCTGGCAGCCCGACCACAAGCTGCTGGCCGCCATCCCGCAGAACCACGACTGGTTCGACTCCGCCTCCACCTTCTGCCGCTACTTCGTCAACGACGAAAAGGCCGGGCTGATCGGAGCGCGCTCGCCGCAGCCGCGCAGCTACTTTGCGTTGGCGCTGCCGCACGACTGGTACGTGCTGGGCCTGGATTTCGCCCTCACCGGCGACCTGGACCGCAGCCAGTACGAGGCCTTTGCCCGGCTGATCGAGGCCGGCGCGATCCCGCGCGGGGCGCAGCTGCTGCTGATCTACCCGGAGCCGACCTGGACGCGCCGCCTGGCCGACCTGCGCCGCGACGCCTACCCGCTGCGCTTCCAGCGGCTGGAGCACCTGTGCGCGCAGCACGGGCTGGAGATCCGCCTGCGGCTGGCCGGTGACCTGCACCACTACGTGCGCGACCGGCTGCCCGCCGCCACCCCGACCGGCGGCAGCTGCGACCTGGTCACCTGCGGCAGCGGCGGCGCCTTCGGCCACCTCACCCACAGCCGCGAGGTGCGCGAGCCCAAGCTGATGCAGTGGGCGAGCGAACCCGATGCCGTGCCGGAGGAACTGTGCGGCCGGGTGCTGCTCGGCCGGGTGGCGGATGCCGCCGCGGCGGCGGTGCAGGGGTTGGACTTCTCCACCCGGTCCGAACCCCAGGTGCGTTACCCGGACGAGGCGGCCAGCCGGCGGCTGGCCCGCGGCAACCTGCTGGCCCTGCTGCGCCCGCGCGGGGAGCCCTGGTGGCATTCCAACCTCACCTTTGCGCTGTTGCTGGGGGCGCTGTGGCTGCTGCTGGGCGCGCCGCTGGCCACGGCCGGCGCAGAGTCCGGTGCGGCCGAGCACCTGCAGCGCCTGTTGACCAGCCCCACCGCGCTGGCGGCGGGCGCAGGCCTGGGCTTTTGCGCCCTGATGCTGGCCTGCGACAACGACCCGCTGCGCGCCGACCGGGGCGATTGGGCCTGGGGGCTGGGGCTGGGGTTGCTGTGGATCGGCGCCGCGCTGGCCTGGGGGCAGGGCCTCGTCGGCGGGCTGCTGGCATTGGCTCCGGCACTGGCACCAGCGCTGGCCTGGCCGGGTGCGGGCCCGCTGGCGCAGCTCTGGCCCTGGGCGGTGGCTGCACCGGCCACCGTCATCGCCGCCGCGCTGGTGGCCGGTGCCAGCCTGTGGGCCCTGGCCTCGCTGGGTCACCGGGCGGTGACCAACAGCTCCAGCGCCCTGTCGCACCAGGGGCACAAGGGCTTCCTGCGCTTCTGTGCCCGGGCGGACCGGCTGGAGGTGTGGATGCTCGGGCTGGACGAACTGCCGCAGGACTGGTTGCGGGCCTCACCCGCCGGCGGCGATCGTCGGCCGCAATGGGAACCGGCACCCGGCCAGCCGCCACTGAACTGGCGGGTGGTGGACCGTTTCGACATCGAACGGCCACAGCCGTCGCCAGCACCGCGTACGTAGTGCCGCGAACGCGCGGCCGGTCCGCAGGCGCCTAAACTGCCCGGGCTTTCGGCGGTCGCCCCGGCCCCCAACCAGGGCCACCCTCCTGAACCGTTCGATCCGTTCGACCTGTTCACCTCGTTTGATCCACGCCCGACCGCCCGCCAAAGGAATTGCATGGAACAGTTCATGACCGCCGAGTTCTGGCTCGCCGTCGGCCAGATCATCATGATCGACATCCTGCTGGGGGGAGACAACGCGGTTGTCATCGCCCTGGCCTGCCGCAAGCTGCCGCCGGCGCAGCGCAAGGCCGGCATCCTGTGGGGCACCGCCGGTGCCATCGTGCTGCGGGTGGTGCTGATCTTCTTTGCGCTGACGCTGCTGAAGCTGCCCTTCCTGAAGATCGTGGGTGCGCTGCTGCTGCTGTGGATCGGCATCAAGCTGCTGCTGCCCGAAGACGAGGGCGATCACGACATCCAGGCCAGCGACAAGCTCTGGGCCGCGGTGAAAACGGTGATCGTGGCCGACTTCGTGATGAGCCTGGACAACGTCATCGCGATCGCCGGAGCAGCCGAAGGCGCGGGTGGCGGCCACCAGATGCCGCTGGTGATCTTCGGCCTGCTGGTGAGCATCCCCATCATCGTCTGGGGCAGCCAGCTGGTGATCAAGTTGATGGACCGCTTCCCGCTCATCATCACCCTGGGCGGCATGCTGCTGGGCTGGATCGCTGGCGGCATGATGATCAGCGACCCTGCCGTCAAGGACATGCTGGCGCCGTACGCCTCCTGGCTGCAGTACGGTGCGCCGGCCGCGGGCGCCCTGCTGGTGCTGGCGGTGGGCAAGTGGATCGCCGCCCGTGCCCGCCCGGCAGCGGCCGAAGCAGCCGCCCCGCTGGCCCCGTCCGCCCGGGTGGACCGCGTGCTGCTGCCGGTGGACGGCTCCGACGGCGCCCTGGCCGCCGTGCGCCAGGTGATCGCCCTGGCGCAGGCGCACCCACAGCCCGCCGCCTTCTCGGTGGACCTGGTCAATGTGCAGCCGGCCCTGTCGCGTGACGTGTCCAGCTTCGTGGCCGGCAAGACCCTGCAGGAGTACCACGGTGAACGCAGCGCCGAGGACCTGACCGGCGCACGCCATCTGCTCGATGCCGCCGGTCTGACCTACCGGGTGCACACCCGCGTCGGCCAGGCCGCCGCGGAGATCTGTGACCTGGCACGCGAACTGGCGGTGGACCAGATTGTCATCGGCACCCGCGGCCAGGGCGCCGCAGCCGCAGCGATCATGGGCTCCGTGGCCAGCGAAACGGTGGAGAAGGCCCCGGTGCCGGTGCTGGTGGTCAAGAACTGACGGGCTGCGGGCCCAACGTCCTGCCGAGGGCCGACGCATTGCGTCGGCCCTCGCTGTTTTCAGGTCCCGTCGATGCGGGGTGCTGCTTCCAGTCGCATCGCATTGCCATGGGTGAGTAAATTTATTCACTCAACTACAATGCGACATGACCTACACAAGGCCTCAGGCTCTTATCCTGACTCAGCGGCTGTCGGAGCCACCCCGCCTGATCCACATCCTGGCAGGGCCGCGTCAGGTCGGTAAGTCCACCCTGGTTCAGCAGGTCCTCCACAGACGCCCCGTCGGCTCCTATCGCCTGCTGGATGTGGAAGCACTGGCACCTCGGCAGGCCGCAGCCGGAGGAACCTGGATCGCTGATCAATGGGCGCTGGCGGAATCGGCCGCCGCAGCATGGCGGGATTCCGGCCATCCGCTGGCCCAACAGCTGCCCTACGTCCTGGTCCTCGACGAGATCCAGCATGTCGAGCAGTGGTCCACCGCAGTCAAAGGCGTGTGGGATGCGGGAAAGGCACGGGGTACCGGTGCCCACCTGGTGCTGCTCGGTTCGGCCCCCCTTCTGGTCCAGCAGGGTTTGAACGAAAGCCTGACGGGGCGCTATGAACTCCTGCGCCTGCCGCACTGGTCGTTTCCGGAGATGACCGAGTGTTTCGGCATCTCCCTGGACCAGTACATCTATTTCGGCGGCTATCCGGGCAGCGCCCCCTTGATGGTCGATGAGGAACGGTGGCGCAGCTACGTGCGCGGTTCGCTGATTGAACCCAGCATCGAGCGCGATGTGCTGGCGATGACCCGCGTCGACGCACCGGCCACACTGCGCCGCCTGTTCGAGCTCGGCTGCGAGTACTCCGCGCAGGTGCTGGCATTGAACCGCGTCAGCCAGACGCTGGGGGCCGGGCACGTCCTCACCTTGGCGCACTACCTGACCCTGCTCGACCAGGCCGGCCTGCTGGCGGGACTGCACAAGTACGCGAATCAGACGATTCGCCAGCGCCAGTCACCGCCCAAGTTCCAGGTGCTGAACAATGCCTTGTTCAGTGCCCAGGGCACGCACGGCTTCGCCGAGGCCCTCGCCGACCGCAGTCGATGGGGGCACCTGGTGGAAAGTGCGGTGGGTGTGCACCTGCTCAACAGCGCAGACCAGGACACCCGCATCCACTACTGGCGGGAAGCCAGTCTGGAAGTCGACTTCGTCATCGAGCACCGCGGCCGGCTGGCGGCCATCGAAGTCAAGTCACGGGGCGTCAAGGGACGCCTCACGGGCCTGGACGAGTTCTGCCGCCGACATCCGCAGGCGCGCCGCTGGGTGGTGGGCAGCGAAGCCCTGCCGGTCGGCGAGTTCCTGCTGCGGCCTGCATCCGCCTGGGTGGAGTGAACCGGGCTTTGAACGGAAACTCGGAGACTGGGATGCCCTTGATCGTCCCCCGTCGGGCCAAATCATCGCCTCGAGATGCGTCGGAGCAAACGCGGTGGTTGGCGGACTGGCGCGATGCCTCTGCCTACGTCCTGCTGGGTGATCCCGGTTCCGGCAAGACGGAATGCATGAAGGCCGAGCGCGCTGCAGTGGGGGGGAGGTGGATCCCTGCGACCTGGATCCAGGAAGGTCTCGCCCCCGAGGTGCAGTCCGATGACATCTTGTTCATCGATGCGGTTGACGAAGTCCGCGGCGGCAGCCACGCAGGGGACGTCCTGGGCGCCATCGGGCGCTACCTGCGCGCGAACGGATCCCCGCGCTTTCGCCTGGCCTGCCGTGAGGCCGACTGGCATGGCGAGGCCGATCGCCAACTGATCGCCAGCGTGGTGCCGAAGGGCGACCTGGAAGTGCTGCACCTGCTGCCGCTGAGTGACGACGACATTCGCGACGTGTTGCAGGCATCCGCCGACCGGGTGCCGGACGCGCTCTCGTTTGTGCAGGAAGCCCGCAGGCAGGGTGTCTACGAGCTGCTGCGCAATCCGCTGCTGCTCGACCTCATGGTGGATGCCGTTGCCGCAGGCGGCCGATGGCCCGAGACGCGGGCGGCCGTGTACGAGGCGGCCTGCCAGCGCCTGGCCGAGGAACGGTCCGACGCGCATCGGCGCCGATCGGCCCTGCAGCCGGGACTCATCGAAACGATCCTGGCCGATGCCGGCAGCCTCTGCGCCATTCTCCTGCTCAGCGGCTGCAGCGCCATCGGCCGCGCCGGCGGCGCCGGGACCCAGGTGGTGGACCTGAACGCACTGCCCACCGAACTGGGGCTGCACGATCCCGAAAGGGTGATCCGCAGCAAGGTCTTCACCGTCGAAGGGGATCTGGCGCAGCCCCGGCACCGCACCCTGGCGGAGTACCTGGCGGCCCGCGCCATCGCCCGACGCATCGACGCCGGGCTGCCGCTGTCCCGGGTGCTGGCCCTGGCGCAGGGGCATGACGGTGTGCCGGTTGAAGCGATGCGTGGCCTGTGCGCCTGGCTGGCCGTGCACCTGCAGGGCGCCAGCCGGGAACAGCTGCTCCGCCTGGATCCGGTCGGCTTCATCGTCAACGGGGATGCGGCGGCGCTCACGCATGCACAACGCCTGTTGATGCTCGAAGCCTTGTCGGCCTCGGCGGCGCAGAACCGCTGGTTCCGCTCGGCAGCCTGGGTCGACCACCCTTTCGGCCCTCTGGCGACGCCGGACATGGCTGCGATCTATGCGCTAAAGCTCAGCGATCCGGACCGCTCCAGCGCCCACCAGGCCTTCGTCGACTGCCTGCTGGACGCGCTGAAACATGCCCCGCAGGCGATGCCGGAGCTCTGCCCTGCCCTGGCGCGTTGGGTGGAAGATGGACAGGCTTTCGACGCCCTGCGGGTCACGGCCTACGAAGCCTGGTTGCGGCACTGCCCTGTCGAGCAGCGCGGCGATCAACTGCGGGCCTGGCTGTGCGCATTGGAGGAAGGCACGATCGACGATCCGGCCGATCGCCTGCTCGGACGTGTTCTGTGCGACGCCTACCCGCAGGTGATTCAGACCGAGGTGTTGCGGTTCTTCAGGCCGAAGAAGACCAGCGGGATGATTGGGGAGTTCTCGCAGTTCTGGAGCGATGCCTTCATCAGGCAGACACCGCCTCCACTGCTGCCGGCCCTGGCTGAGGCGTGGCTTGCCAAGTTCCCCGCCAGATCCTCAGACGCGCTGTGGCTGGACAGCACCCGGACATCGAAAGCATTGCTGACGGCACTGCTGGAATCGCATGGAGATTCCGCTCGCGCCGAAGCACTTTACCGCTGGCTAGGAATCGGACTCGACGAAAGCGGCTTGGCCGAACGAAGAGGCGAGGCGGATACACCGATCACCCTGTGGCTGCAAGCGCGACCCGGGACGATGAAGGCCATCGCGGCTGTCGGTTACCTCCACGCCGAGCCCGACCCACATGTGTACTGGGGATTCTGGCGGGCTGAAGCTCGGCTGCACCATGCTGCAAAGCCGCGCGACTGGATCCGCTGGAACATGGCGCTGGCCAGCGACGCAGACGATGGCGACTTCGTCCGATGGGTGGTGGGGCGGGCCGCCGCGGCCGCGATAGAGCCGCCGCAAGGGTTGGATGCCCCAACGATGGATGAGGTCTGCGATTGGGTGGACACCCTGCCTCCCAGGTTTGCGCAGGCCCAACAATGGCTGCAGGAGGCCTGGACGGTGCCCCTGGAAGACTGGCGGACGAAACAGCGGCAACGTCAGGCCCGCCATCTTGCCGAACGCGATCACGAGCGCGAATTGCGCCGGAAACAGTATGCGCCCCTGTTGGCCGCCTGGCCCGCCCAACCAATACCGGCCCAGATGCTCCACCACATGGCGTTGGCGCACGAGGACCTCTACCACGGCATCCAAGGCCAAACCCCGGAGCACAGGATCGCAGACCTTCTTGGCGCTGAACCCGCCGAGGTGGAGAAGGCACTGCAGGCCATTGACGACACACTGAACCGCGACGATCTGCCGACCGTCGAGGCGATCCTGGAACTCGAAGCCAGACAGAAGGAACACTTCCTCCGCGCCCCTGCGCTCCTGGCGGCCAGGCGGGCCTGTGCCGCGAGTGAGCAGGCCTGGCGGGCATGGTGCCCGGAGTTGCAGCGTCGGCTGGTGGCGTTCTGGCTGACCTGGGGTGCAGACGAGGAGCCGACATGGTTCAAGGCCTTGGCGGCCGAGTTGCCCGATCTGGTCGCGCCCATCCTGGTCAGGTACGCGAACGGTAACCTGCGGCGCAAGGGTCCGCAGGCCATCACCGGCCTGCGGTCCTTGACCCACGACCACGACCGCCGCATCCTGGCGCAGCGCGTTCTGCCGGAGTTGCTCGAAGCCTTTCCTTTGCGGGCCCACGAAGCCGCACGTGGTGAGCTCAATCGCAGTCTGCTCCCCGGGCTGCACCTTCTGCCGCGGGAACAGGCGCTGAACATCGTCCACCGCCGGCTTGCGCTGAGCAGCCTGGACAGGGGCCAGCGCATGGCCTGGCTGGTCGCACTGCTGCCCTACGAACCCGAGGCGGTGACACGCCTGGTCCAGGAAGTGGGCAGACAACCTCGCCGGGTCGAGATGCTCGGCCAGGCCTTGTCCGCACAAGCCCTGCTGGGCCAACCCATCAGCCCCATGCCTGCCCGCGGCGTTCAGCAGCTCATCGAACTGCTGGCCCCCTTGACACCTCATGACCCGGACAGGTCCGGCGGCTGGGTGACCGACGCACGACGCCGGGAGGACATGGTGCGTGCCTTGCTGGCCAACCTGGGCAGCAATCCGACGCCCGACGCGGCGGCGGCATTGGCAGACCTGCTCTCCGGCAACTCTCTTGGCAGCTGGCGCACCGAGGCGGAGTACCAGCAGCAGGCCCAGCGACGGCTGCTGCGCGAAGCGTCGTTCACGGCCGCCCGCCCGGTGGAGGTGGCCCGTGTGCTGTGCCAAGGCCGCCCGGCCCACATCGCAGACCTCCAGGCACTGGTGGTGGATCACCTGCGCTGCATCGAAAGCGAGTTGCGCGGTGATCCGGCGTTTCAACTCCGGCGCTTCTGGCAGGACGACGGCAGGCCCCGCGACGAAGAAGACTGCCGGGACATTCTGCTGGCCCTGCTGCGCCCCCGCCTGGAACGGCAGCAGGTGGACCTGCAGGCGGAGTCCCGGGCCGCAGCGGCCAAACGCATGGACCTGCGCGCCAGCGCCATCTCGCCCGCAGGACGTCGCTTCAGCCTGCCGATCGAGGCGAAAAAAGACAACCACCGCGAGGTCTGGACCGCCTGGCGGACGCAGTTGCAGGCGCTCTACACCATCGACCCCAGTGCAGCAGGCCGGGGCCTGTACCTGGTGTTCTGGTTCGGGGTGGATTCCAGACCGTCACCAGAAGGTCGGAGGCCGCATTCCGCAGCCGACCTGGAAACACGGATCAACGCGCGTCTGCGGGAGTCGGATCGGCCCCAGTTGGCAGTGACCGTGATGGATCTCTCCTGGCCGGCCACCGCCAGACGTGCGGCTTGAGATCGCAGCCTCAGGTCCCACCCACATACGGATTGCTGCGGCGCTCCCGGCCGAAGCTGCTCTCCGGCCCGTGGCCGGGAATGAAGACGGTGTCGTCGCCCATCGGCCAGAGCCGCTGGGTGATGCTGTCGATCAGGGTGTCGTGGTCACCGCCGGGGAAATCGGTGCGGCCGATGCTGCCGGCGAAAAGCACGTCGCCGACGAAGCAGCGCTGGATCTCGGGGCTGTGGAAGACCACATGGCCCGGGGTGTGGCCGGGAACGTGACGCACGCGGACGGTGCAGTGGCCGAGTTCAACCGTGTCGCCGTCGTGCAGCCAGCGCGTCGGGGTGAAGGGCTCGGCGGGCGGAAAGCCGAAGTGCAGGCTCTGCTGGGCCAGTCCGTCGATCCAGAACTGGTCGCCCGGGTGGGGGCCGATGATCGGCAGGCCCAGCTCGCGCGCCAGGGTGCCGGTGCCGCCGGCATGGTCGATGTGAGCGTGGGTGAGCCAGATCTGCTGGAGCTTCAGGCCGCGGCGGGCCACTTCAGCCTGGATGCGGGGCAGGTCACCGCCGGGGTCGACCACGGCAGCGGCGTTGGTTTCATCGCACCAGACGATCGAGCAGTTCTGCTGGAAGGCGGTGACGGGGACGGTGTGGTAGCGCAGCATGTGCGCATGCTAAGACAGTCCCCGTGCCGGCGCACTGACAGCCGGCGATGGCGTCAGAAGCTGTAGCCGAGGCTGAAGGTGATCTGCGGCAGCGCCTTGATCTTGCCGACACCGTCACGCAGCTCCGCCACTTCCTGGTCCAGGCTGGCCTGGAAATCGGGATCGTTGGCGTACTGGCCCCGGGCGGTGGCTTCGACCTTGGCCTTGCCGAGCATGGCCCCGATGTCGAAAGCGAAGCGGAAGCCCGATTCCTGCTGGTGCCCCCAGCCGATGCCCAGGTAGGGCGTGGTCTTGGGGAACTTGACCTGCACGTTCAGGCCGTCGTTGGCGCTGAGCACGTAGTCGGTGCCGCCGACGTTGATGGTCTGGCCGGCACCGGAGGCATCGAGCTCCAGCTTGTAGTTGTTGGCCGTGATGCCGGCGGTCAGGCGGAACACGCCGCCAAAGGGGAAGTAGTCGGCGAACAGGGCCACGCGGCTGGTGCTGAGCGTGCCCTTGTAGTCGATGCCCTCCTCGTTCATGTCCTTCTTGTGGGTGCCCAGGGTCATGAAGTCGCCGCGCAGGGCGAAGTGGCTGTTGAGCGGATGGGCGTACCCGAGGCCGACCCCGGGGAAGCCGGCATTGGCGTAGATCTCGCCGGCCTGGGCGGTCAGGGCGCCGAGGCCCAGGGTGGCCAGCGCGAGGGAACGGGAGAGGCGAGATGAGGACAGCATCGGGGAAGCTCCTGTGAAGTCGAAGGCGGGCCGACGACGCGGCCACACCGGGGATCGGGACATTCGGTGATCAGACCAGCGTATCGGTGCAGCTGGTGGGCGAATTCATCCGTTTGGCCGAATCTCCGCGCGGCCCCGTGCAACGGAGCACCGGTGCGTGTGGTAGTTCACGACGGCACAGAGCGGCTTCGGGGATTCGGCACAGCGCCGAGTCGTTTGCCGCTCAAACAAGTCGGCCACAGGGCGAGCGCCACCTAGAATTTGCCCGGATTGAACATTCGCCTGAGAACGAGCCGATGACCTCTTCGATTCCGCCGATCACCGCCCCCACCACCGATGCCGTGGCCCAGGACTTCGTGGCCTTTGCGGTGCAGGCCGGGGTGCTGCGGTTCGGCGAATTCAAGACCAAGGCCGGTCGGCTCTCGCCCTACTTCTTCAATGCCGGCCTGTTCGACGACGGCGCCAAACTCGGCCGGCTGGCGGAGTTCTACGCGCGCCGGCTGGTGGCCTCCGGTCTGCCGTTCGACCTGCTGTTCGGCCCAGCTTACAAGGGCATCACCCTGGCTGCCGCGGTGTCGGTGGAATTGGCACGGATGGGCCACAACGTGCCCTATGCCTACAACCGCAAGGAAGCCAAGGACCATGGCGAAGGCGGCAGCCTGGTGGGCGCCCCGGTGCAGGGCCGGATCCTCATCATCGACGACGTGATTTCGGCAGGCACCTCGGTGCGCGAGTCGATTGCGATGATCCGCGCGGCCGGCGCCCAGCCCTGCGGTGTGACGATTGCGCTGGATCGCCAGGAGAAGGCCAGCGAGAACGGCGTGGATGCCCCGCATTCGGCCGTCCAGTTCGTGCAGCGCGAGCTGGGCCTGCCGGTGGTGGCCATCGCCACGCTGACCGACCTGCTGCACTACCTGCGCGCCAGTGGGGATGCCAACCTCGGGCAGTACCTGCCGGCCGTGCAGGCCTACCGGGACCGATACGGAGTGGCTGGATGAACTTTCAGGCACGCGGCCCGTGGGGGGCTGCGATGGCTGCACCCAAGAGGCAGCCCGAATGCAGCACAACAGGCCCGAGGAGGGCCTGGCGCAGCGCTGCGGCGGGATGGGCTCTGCTGTGCCTGGCTCAGGCGGCGCTGGCCCAGGCGGCGTCTGCCGGCGGCATCTACAGCTGCATCGACGCCAGGGGCCGGCGCCTCACCTCCGACCGGCCGATCCCGGAGTGCCTGGACCGGGAGCAGCAGGTGCGCAGCCAGGACGGCGCGGTGCGCAAGGTGCTGCCGCCCAGTTATTCGCCCGAGGAACGCGCCCGGCTGGACGAGCAGCGGCGCCGACGGGAGCTGGCCGAGGCGGCCCAGAAGGACCGCATCCGCCACGATCGCAACCTGCTGGCGCGATTTCCGGACCCGGCCACCCACGACCGCGCCCGGCAGACCGCGCTGGAATCGGTTGAAACCGCCAGCAGCAACAACACCAAGCGGCTCGCGCAACTCGAAAGGGAACAGAAGGCCCTGTCGGACGAGGCCGAGTTCTACCCGAACCGGGAACTGCCCCGTGCCTTGAAGTCCCGCATCGAGAACAACAAGGCCGCGATCGAGGCACAGAAGATCTCCGCCAGCCACCAGGTGGCCGAGAGGCAGCGCATCAACGCGCGCTACGACGAGGAGCTGGCCCACCTGCGCCGGCTCTGGGCCGGCGCGGCACCGGGCAGCCTGGCGGCGTCCACCGCCACGACCGATCCCGTTCCAGCCCCGGCCGCCGCGCGCTGAGCCCCGGGGTCGGGGCGCGCCTTCCGATCAGCCGCCCAGCTTCTGCCGGAGCAGCGCATTGGCCTGGGCGGGGTTGGCCTTGCCCTTGCTGGCTTTCATGATCTGGCCCACCAGCGCATTGAAGGCCTTGTCCTTGCCGGCACGGAACTCCTCCACCGACTTGGCGTTGGCGGCGATCACCTGCTCGACGATCGCCTCCAGCGCCCCGCTGTCGTTCATCTGCCGCAGGCCCTTGGCCTCGATGAGGGCATCGACCTCCAGCCCCTCCCCGGTCCACAGTGCCTCGAAGACCTGGCGGGCCGCGTTGTTGGAGATGGTGCCGTCCTGGATGCGGCCGATCAGCGCGGCCAGCGTGGCCGGCGCCACCGGGGCGGTTGCGATGTCGCCCCCCTCGGCGTTCAGCCGCTTGCTGATCTCACCCATCACCCAGTTGGCCACCAGCTTGGGTTGGCCGGAGGCGGTGGCTGCAGACTGGAAGTATTGGGCCGTGGCGCGGCTGGCGGTCATCATCGACGCGTCGTAGGCGGGCAGGCCGTGCTCGGCCTGGAAGCGATCGGCCAGCGCGCCCGGCAGCTCCGGCATGGCCGCCTTCACCTCGCTGACCCAGGCCGGCGCAATCACCAGCGGCGGCAGGTCCGGATCGGGGAAGTAGCGGTAGTCGTGCGCGTCTTCCTTGGTGCGCATCATGCGCGTCTCGCCGCTGTCCGGGTCGAACAGCACGGTGGCCTGCTGGATCGCCAGGCCGTCCTCGATCTGGTCGATCTGCCAGTTGACCTCGTAGTCGATGGCCTGTTGCAGGAAGCGGAAGCTGTTGAGGTTCTTGATCTCGCGGCGGGTGCCGAAGGGCGCGCCGGGGCGCCGCACCGACACGTTGGCATCGCAGCGGAAGCTGCCCTCCTGCATGTTGCCGTCGCAGATGCCCAGCCACACCACCAGGGTGTGCAGTGCGCGGGCGTACTCCACCGCCTGCTTCGAGGATCGCAGCTCGGGTTCGGTGACGATCTCCAGCAGCGGTGTGCCGGCACGGTTCAGGTCGATGCCGGACATGGCGTGGCCGAGCACATCGTGCGAGCCCAGTCCCTCGTGAAGGGACTTGCCGGCGTCCTCCTCCAGGTGTGCACGCGTCAGGTTGATGCGGTGTTTGACCCCGTCGACATAGAACTCGACCCCGCCGCCCTGCACCACCGGGATCTCGTACTGGCTGATCTGGTAGCCCTTGGGCAGGTCGGGGTAGAAGTAGTTCTTGCGCGCGAAGATGGACATCGGCGCGATCGTGGCGCCCACCGCCAGGCCGAAGCGGATGGCACGCTCCACCGCGCCGCGGTTGATCACCGGCAGGCTGCCCGGCAACGCCAGGTCCACCGCGCAGGCCTGGGTGTTGGGCTCGGCACCGAACTCGGTGGAGGCGCCGGAGAAGATCTTGGAGCGGGTGGAGAGCTGGGCGTGCGTCTCGAAACCGATCACGACTTCGTAGCCGCGCACCAGCGGCACAGGCAGGGGGGCAACGGTCGGGGACAGGGCGGTCATGCGAGTCAGGTCGGTGTGCAGACACCGACGGAAGGACGGAGAGGACGGGGAGCCGCCGGACAGCGCCGGGGCCGACCCGGAATGCTAAGCCATTGCGCGCGTCGGGGCCGACTGGCACGGACTGGCCTAAACTTTCGTGCTGTTGTGTTGTCCCGCCCTGCCAGGAGCCCGCCATGAAGATCGTTCACCTCGCCGTTGCCGCCGCTGCCATCGCCGTGGCCGCAGGAGCGGCTGTGCTGACGGCCGGCCAGCCCGAGGTGGCCCCCACGGTGGCCTACACCCTGCTGGACGGCAGCCAGCACCGCAGCGATGCGCTGCGCGGCAAGGTGGTGCTGGTCAACTTCTGGGCCACCAGCTGCACCACCTGCGTCAAGGAAATGCCGGAGCTGGTGGCCACCCACCAGAAATACCAGACCCGTGGCTACGAGACCCTGTCGGTGGCGATGAGCTACGACCCGGTGGCCTACGTCAACAACTTCGCCCAGTCGCGCCAGCTGCCCTTCCGCGTCACGCACGACGCCAGCGGCGACATCGCCCGCCAGTTCGGCAAGGTGCAGATCACGCCCACCACCTTCGTACTCAACAAGCGCGGCGAGATCGTCAAACGCTACGTCGGCGAACCCGATTTCCAGCAGCTGCATGCGCTGGTCGAGAAGCTGCTGGCCGAAAGCTGAAAGTCTGTCGGCTTCACAACGGACTTCGGCCAGCGAACTCCGCGGATCCGGCTCAACCGGTCCGTTGGCGTTGCCCCCTTGAGGGGGCGCGCAAAACGCGCAGGGGGTGGTTCATTTCAACGCGCCGAACACCTGCTTGAGAATGGCGCTGCCCGTACCGACCGGGTCCTGCCGGATCTTCTTTTCTTCCTCGCCGATCACCTTGTAGAGCCCGTCCAGCGCCTTGCCGGTGACGTACTGCTGCAGATTGGCGTTGTCCGCCGACACCAGCCCGAAGCCGGAGGCCTTCTTGGCCACCGCGTTGTACTTGGGCACCAGCGAGACCTTTTCGGTGGCGGTGGTGACGATGGGCAGGAACTTGCTCCCCAGCGGCTCGCGCGTCTTGCCGGCGAAGAAATCGGTCACTGACGTGTCGCCGCCGGTAAGGATCTTCTTGGCGTCGTCCACCGTCATCGACTTGACGGCATCCGCCAGGATCGGACCGGATTCCGGCACCGCCTGTTCGGCCGCCCGGTTCAACGCGGTTTCCAGTTCATCCAGGCGCTTGCCCTGGCCGATGCGGCGCAGCATCTTGGCGGCCGACTCCACCGGACCCGGCAATGGAATGCGCACCAGGGGGTTCTTCAGGAAGCCGTCCTCCTTGCCCAGCAGCGCCACCGCGGCCTTGGCCCCTCGCTCCAGCGCCGCCTTCAGTCCGGCATTGGCATCGGCATCGCTGAGGCTGAGCGCGGCTGCGGGCAGCGACACCCCCGCCAGGGCACCACCGCCGGCCAGCGAGACCAGCACGCGCAGACAGCGTCGACGCGCGGCATCCGTCAGGGCTGCATCCAGGTCGTGGGTCGGAATCGGATGGGGCATCGGAACCTCCTGAAGTCGGTGTGGAACGGGGAGCGTTGCTGCCCGGCTGTTGCGCAATCGGTCGAACGGTCGACGGGGTCAGACCGCGTCGGCGACCCCGGCCTGGTGGGCCTGCTGGTCGGCGTGGTAGCTGCTTCGCACCAGCGCGCCGACGGCGGCATGGGTGAAGCCCATCGCGGCCGCTTCGCGCTCGAACATCTTGAAGGTGTCCGGGTGCACGTAGCGGCGCACCGGCAGGTGGTGGCCGCTGGGCGCGAGGTACTGGCCGATGGTGAGCATGTCGATGTGGTGCGCGCGCATGTCGCGCATGACCTCGAGGATCTCCTCGTCGGTTTCACCCAGGCCGACCATCAGGCCGCTCTTGGTCGGCACGCCCGGTACCTCTTCCTTGAAGCGTTGGAGCAGGTTCAGGCTGAAGGCGTAGTCGGCACCGGGGCGGGCCTCCTTGTACAGGCGCGGCACCGTCTCCAGGTTGTGGTTCATCACGTCCGGCGGCGCTTCCTTCAGGAGGGCCAGCGCCTTCTCCAGGCGGCCGCGGAAGTCCGGCACCAGCACCTCGATGCGGGTGGCCGGAGAGGCGGCGCGCGTCTCGCGGATGCAGTCGACGTAGTGGCCGGCACCGCCGTCGCGCAGGTCGTCACGGTCCACGCTGGTGATGACGACGTACTTCAGCTTGAGTGCGGCGATGGTCTTGGCCAGGTTGGCCGGCTCGTTGACATCCAGGGGATCGGGGCGGCCGTGGCCCACGTCGCAGAAGGGGCAGCGGCGGGTGCACTTGTCACCCATGATCATGAAGGTGGCGGTGCCATGGCCGAAGCATTCGCCGATGTTGGGGCAGCTCGCCTCTTCGCAGACCGTGTGCAGCTTGTGCTCGCGCAGGATCTGCTTGATCTCGTAGAAGCGCGTGGTCGGGCTGCCGGCCTTGACGCGGATCCAGTCCGGCTTCTTGAGCGTCTCGGCCGGCACGATCTTGATCGGAATGCGCGAGGTCTTGGCCTCGGCCTTCTGCTTGGCGGTGGGATCGTAGGCCGGCACGGCGGGGAGAGCGGGGGCGGAGGACTCGGTAGACGACATGGCGGGGCGGGCGAGAAGCGGGGCGGGGCGCGTTGGGGCGGGTCTGTTGCGCGGGATCGGAACGTCGCCGCAGTGCAGCAGACGGTCGGATCAGCGGCTGTACAGCGCCAGCAGGTGGCGGCTCAGGCGCTCGGCGGCCTCGTCCCAGGAGACGGAAACACCCAGTGTAGCCAAGTCGACCGTGTGCAATCCTGCATAGCCGCAGGGGTTGATGCGCTGGTAAGGCGACAGATCCATCGCCACGTTCAGCGCCACACCGTGGTAGCTGCAGCCGCGGCTGACCTTGACACCCAGTGCCGCCACCTTGCCCAGACCTCGGAAGGGATCGCGCGGGTCCGCCGGGCCCGTGAGCGCGGCGTGCGAGAAGGGATCGTCCAGCCGGACATAGATGCCCGGGGCGCCGGTGACGCGGTGACCGGTGACGCCCAGGCCGTCGAGCGTGCGGATCACCGCCTGCTCGATGCGGAAGACATGCTCCTTGACGTAGATGCCCAGGCGCTGCAGGTCGATCAGCGGGTAGGCCACCACCTGGCCGGGCCCGTGGTAAGTCACCTGCCCACCGCGGTTGGTGGCCACCACCGGGATGTTCCCGGCGGCCAGCACGTGCTCGGCCTTGCCGGCCAGGCCCTGGGTGAACACCGGGTCGTGTTCGCAGACCCAGAGTTCGTCGGGCGTTTCGGCGGTGCGCGCCTCGGTGAAGCTGCGCATCGCCGCGTAGGTGGGCTCGTAGGGCACCCGGCCCAGGCGGCGCAGCAGGGGCTGGCGGGGCAGAGCCGGAGAGGGGGCGGCGTGGGCGGCAGGCATCGGGCGGTTCAGGGTTCACCGACGCGGCAACACGCGCCGCGCCGAAACCGGCATGATGCCTGCATCGGCGGCACCGTCAGGTGGTCGGGGCGATGCGTCGCAGGGCTGAACCGCCCGGGTGGCTCAGGCGTGGGTGGGACGGGCCTGCCCGGCGGCCTGCTGGCGCAGGTGCTGGGCATCCGACTCGTCGCCCAGCCGGCTCAGCAACGTGGCGATGCGCAGCTGACAGGCCACCCGTTGTACGGCGCTGTCGAGCCGGCGGGAGGACTGCACCATGGTGAAGCACAGATCGCGGGCACGATCGCGCAGGCGACGCGGCTGCGCCAGGTCATCCGGGTCGGTCGTGTCCGACCAGGCCTCGGCCAGCGCGATGGTTTCGGCCACCTGCTCGGCCTCCAACAGCAGGCGCTGCATGCCCTCGCCCAGGCGCAGCAGGGTGCGCGCAGTGAGCTGCAGGTGCCACTCGGCTTCGGCATGTTCCCCAGCCTCCCGGCAGGCTCGGCCCGCGCGCAGGCCCAGGGTGGTCATGGTCAGGTAGTCGTCGCGGTCCTGCGCCTCACCGATGCGTGCCAGCCAGCCGCGTCGGCGCTGAAGCATTTGCACATGGAGGTTCAGCGCCGCATTGCGGGGGCCTGCGCTGCTGCCTGAAGAAGTCATGCCCTGTCCTTTCTGATCCTGCTCCCGGCTCTTATCGGTGGCCGTGGAGGGCATGCTAAGGAGACCGTCGGCGGGCAGATCCCCGCACTTCGGGGGAGGTCAGGCCACGGACACGGCGGGACGTGATTTCCTGCGATGCCAATGCAGCCACCGGGCCACAAACAGCAGAGCCAGGATGGCGGCATAGACCAGCGTCTCGTCGGCGCGGTTCTTCGAGGCACGCATCCACACGAAATGCAGCAGCCCGGCCAGCGCCGCCGGGTGCACCAGCAGGTGCAGGGTCTTCCAACGGGCGCGGCCCAATGCCCGGATGGCCCGGTCGAAGGAGGTGGCCGCCAGCGGCAGCATCAGCACCCAGGCGGTGAAACCCAGCAGGGCAAACGGCCGCTTGGCCAGGTCGCGGAGGATGGCCTGCAGCCCCAGCCCCTGGTCCAGCCAGGCGTAGGCCAGAAAGTGCAGCGTGGCGTAGAAGAAGGCGAACAGCCCGATCATGCGGCGAAACCGCCCCAGCGCCGCCACCCCGGTCCAACGGCACAGCGGTGTGACGACCAGCACCAGGCAGAGCAGGCGCAGCGTCCACAGGCCACTGCCGCGCAGCAGGGTTTCGGCCGGGTTGGTGCCCAGTGCATCCTGGGCGCCGGCCCAGATCCAGTGCGCCAACGGCCCCAGACCGAGCAGGAAGATCAGCGGCTTGGCGGCCCCATGGTTGGCCCAGCCGGCCAGCTGCCCGCGCCAGTTCGTGACCATCCCGGACTGCGCTGCGACGGCCATCAGAACTGGCGGCGCAGGTCCATGCCGGCATAGAGCTGGCCAACCTGGGCTTCGTAGCCATTGAACATCAACGTCGGCCGCTTGCGGGCGAACAGACCGTCCTCACCGATGCGGCGCTCGGTGGCCTGGCTCCAGCGCGGGTGGTCCACGTTCGGGTTCACGTTCGAGTAGAAGCCGTATTCCTGCGGCGCGGCCTTCATCCAGGCGGTGGCCGGGGGCTTTTCCACCAGACGGATGCGCACGATGGACTTGGCACTCTTGAAACCGTACTTCCAGGGCAGCACCAGGCGCAGCGGTGCGCCGTTCTGGTTGGGCAGCACTTGGCCGTACAGGCCGAAGGCCATCAACGTCAGCGGGTGCATCGCCTCGTCCAGCCGCAGGCCTTCGACATAGGGCCATTCCAGCACCCGGGAGCCGACCATCGGCATCACCTTCGGATCGGCCAGGGTGTGGAATTCAACGAACCTGGCGTTGCCGGTGGGCTCCACCTTCTTCAGCAGCTCCGACAGCGACCAGCCGACCCAGGGGATCACCATCGACCAGCCTTCCACGCAGCGCAGGCGGTAGATGCGCTCCTCCATCGGCGCCAGCTGCAGCAGGCGGTCGAGGTCCCAGGTGCCGGGGCGTTTGACCTCACCCTCCACCACCACCGTCCAGGGTCGCGTGGGCAGCTTGCCGGCGTTGCGGGCCGGGTCGGCCTTGTCGGTGCCGAATTCGTAGAAGTTGTTGTAGCCGGTGACGTCCTTGTAGTCGGTGGGCCGATCCATCACCGCTGCACCGGCGATGCTGGAGCGCCTTCCCGGCAGCGGGGCCAGGCCAGCGGCCGCGGCAGGGGTCGCTGCACGGGCAGACTCAAGGGCCCCGAACCAGCCGCCGGCCGCCGCTGCGGTACCCCAAGCGACCTGGCGAAGCCAGTGCCGGCGCTCGGCATAGACCGACTCGGGAGTGATCTCGCTGGAAATGGGGTGGACAAAACCGTCGGAAACACTCGAACGGCGGATCAACAGGGACATGGCAGGCTCCGCAGACGTGTCGCCCGGAAGGGTGACGGGCCGGCCGGTCGACCGGCCTCCCCCTTCAATCGGTGCAGGGAGCCGAATGGTTACACCGAACCGGAGGTTGTTCGCCGGACGGGGTCTTGGACGGGCCGCCCCGAGGGGGGTGCGGCTGGGGCGGCGCCCGTACCGGCCGGATCCGCCAGCAGCCCGGAGGCTGCCAGGGCCGCCACCCAACCCGCCTCGGCCGGCCGGGACCGGCCGATCAGCAACTCCTCCGGGGCCGCGAAGAGCTGCAAGGCGTTGCGCTGGAAACGCTCGCGGAAGTTCTTGCGCGCAAACAGCTTGTGCTGCGCTTCGCTGGGCAGGTCGGTGATGTTGATGACGTTGCGCGCCACCAGCACATCCACCAGATCCTCCAGCACCCGGATCAGCCCGGCGTCCAGGCTGGCGAAATCGGCCGGCACCACCGCCTCTCCGACCACCTCCAGCAGATCCGGATGCTCAGGGGGCAGCCACTGGCTGCCGGGCACCGCTTCGCGGTGGACACTTTCGATCTGGCCGCTGGGGCCGCGCAAAACATGGGGCATGGGGGACACCTCGTGATGTCCCGCTTATCGGCAGTCCGGGCCCTCCACTGGAGCCGGCCGCCGCTGCGACCGCCGCCCTGCCCTGGCCGCCCGATCAGAGCGTGCCGTAGGAGTGCAGTCCGCTCAGGAACATGTTCACGCCCAGGAAGGCGAAGGTGGTCACCACCAGACCGACCAGGGCCCACCAGGCGGCCATCGAGCCGCGCAGGCCCTTCATCAGCCGCATGTGCAGCCAGGCAGCGTAGTTGAGCCAGACGATCAGCGCCCAGGTTTCCTTCGGGTCCCAGCTCCAGTAGCCGCCCCAGGCCTCGGCTGCCCAGAAGGCACCCAGGATGGTGGCGATGGTGAAGAAGGCGAAGCCCACCGCGATGGCCTTGTACATCACATCGTCCAGCACCTCCAGCGGCGGGGTGTGGCGGTGGATGGCGCCGCGCGCGACGATGGTGAAGGCGAACAGCGCCACGCAGCCGCCCAGCATGCGGGCCGCCTTGAGCACCGCCGAAGCGGTTTCCGGCCCCAGGTTGCCCAAAGCCCAGAAGCCACCCAGCAGCAGCAGGATGGCCCCCGGCACCGCCACCAGGCCGGTCCAGAGCGTGCGCGCCGGGGCGGTCTTGGTGAGGTACATCAGCGCCACCATCGCCGCCAGCGCAAAGGTGCCGTAGCCGACAAAGTTGGCCGGCACATGCACCTTCATCCACCAGCTCTGCAGGGCCGGCACCAGCGGCTGGATCTCATGGGCACCGCGCGCCACCGTGTACCAGAGCAGGAAGCTCACCGCCGCACTGACGATCAGCATCACGAAAGCCCCCAGCGAACGTGTGCGGTACTGCTGCTCGTAGTAGAGGTGGAACAGCGTCGTCATCCAGGCGAACATGACGAACACCTCGTAGAGGTTGCTCACCGGGATGTGGCCGATGTCCGGGCCGATCTGGTGGCTCTCGAACCAGCGCACCATCGTGCCCAGCAGGGCCATGAACACGGCACCCCAGGCCAGGCCGGAGCCGATGCGCTGGGCCGTGGCATTGCCGCGGCCGGTGAAGTAGCCGAGCCAGTAGAACAGCGTGCTCATGTAGGTGAGCGTGCACATCCACAGGATGGCGCTCTGGCTGGAGAGCAGGTATTTGAGCCAGAACACCTGCTCGGCAGCGGCCAGGTCGGCGCCGAAGGCATCGGTCTGGCGCTGGTACAACGCAATGGCCAGCAGCGACAGCGCGCCCACCCCCAGGCTCAGACCCCGCAGCGGCCCCCAGGCCCAGCCCAGCCAGATCAGCGACGGCACCGCCCCGACCAGGATGCCCTTCTCGTAGCCGTTCATCGCCGCACCGTAGTGCTGCCAGGCGTAACCGGCCCCCAGCAGGATCAGGGCCGCAAAGATCCAGTCGAGGACACTGCGCTGGCTCCAGAAGGATGGCCGGCCGAGCTGCAGGGTGGTGGTGGTGGTGGCGATGATGGGGGGGGTACTGCTCATGGGGTGCGCATGTCGGTGGGAGCGCCCGCTGCGGCGGGAAGGCCGGAGCCCAGCAGGTCTTGCCGCAGGGCCTCGAATTCCTTGTCAGTATCCAGGGTCTGCCGGGTGGAGGACAAAGCCATGCTCACCGTGGTGGCGTGGGCATCGGCCGCGCCCGCCAGCCAGATCCACAGGCGGCGTTCGCGCACGTACAGCATGGCAATCACGCCGATGATCAGCAGCACACAGCCCAGATAGACCAGGTTCTTGCCCGGCGCCCGGGTGACCTGGAAGACGCTGGCCTGCACCTGCTGGAAGTCCTTCAAGGTGAAGATCAGCGGTGCCGGGTAGGAAAAGGAGTCGGCCAGCGCAAACACCGCCTGGCCCATGAAGCGCTGCAGCTTCTCGTCCGGGACCAGCACCGGCAGGCCGGCCCGCTCGCGCGCCACGCCCATCAGCTCGTACATCGCCCCGTTGAGGATGCGCAGCAGCACCTCGGAGGTGCGCAGCCGGTCGGCCTCCGGCACATTGGCCTCGATGAAGTCGTGCAAGGCCTGCAGACCGCTGCTGGCCTCACGTCCCTGGCTGTGCTCCGCGCCGGCAAACAGCGACAGTGCCCGCAGGGCCGAGGCCTGCAGCTGCTCGGCCATGTCCTTCTTGTCGTCCGGCGCGGCCGCCTTGCCGTAGCGCTGCGCCGCCTGGCTGCGCGCCGCCGGGTCGGCCAGGGCGGTCTTCAGGCGCAGCCAGTCGTCCATCGTGCCCTGGGTGTCGGCGGGGATGCGCAGGTAACGCATCGGCTGGTCGGGCGATTCGCGCAGGCCGGCGAGGAAAACGGAAACGCCGTCCAGCTCCATCGGCAGCATGTAGTTGTGGTACTCGCGGGCCTGGCCGGCGGCGTCGCGCAGGCGGTAGGTCACCGAGGGGCCGACGTTGCGCAGCGCCTTGTCGCCCGCGGCCTTGGCACCGGAGCCCAGGTGCTGGCCCAGCGACGCCACCAGATCCACCTTGCGGGCGTCGGTGCCCTCGCCTTCCGGATTCAGGTTCTCGACGTTGATCACCCGCAGCCCGGCAAACTCCAGCTGCAGGCTCTGCCGGGCTGCGCCCGCCGCCACCGCGTCGGCGGCCTGGGTCAGTGTGGTGGAACTGCCCACCTCGCCCTGCACCTCGAAGGGGCGGCCCTCGCGCCCGAAGGGATGGGCGGTGAGCGTCAGCCTGGAGCCGCCGTCGTCGAAGCTCGACTGGTAGATCGCAATGCCGTTGTGGATGAAGGGCTCGTTGACCTTGATGGTGGCCGCGGTGGACTTGCCGTCGCGGTCATGCACCAGCACCTCGCTGGCGAACAGCTTGGGCATGCCGGTGTCGTAGTACTCGACGATGAACTTCTTCAGTTCGATGTCGAAGGGCAGTTCCTGCACCACCGCACCTTCGGTGAGGTTGATCACGGCCGAACCGCTGCGAGCCCCTTCGGGAACGAAGAGGTTGGCGCGGAAGGTGGGGTTGCTGCTGCCGAGCCGGTGCTGAGCCGGCACGTCCTTGATCATGCCGCTGCCGCTGAAGGTGGTCTTGCCCTGCAGCGCCATCTGCGCGCGCAGGATCAGGTCGCCATCGAACAGGCCACCGATGCACACCAGCACGATGGCCGAGTGCGCGGCCAGGTAGCCGATCTTGTTGGCCTGGCCCTGCCGGGCGGCCACCATCACACCGTGCTCTCGCACCTGGGCACGCGCCTTCCAGCCGCCCTTGGACAGCAGGTCCGACACCCGCGCAATGGCCGCCTCCCGGCCCAGCGCCAGATCTCCCGTGGCGCGGTGATGGAAGGACTTGAGGGACGATTCGCGCAGGTCCTCCTTCCAGCTCTTCAGGTCGCGCAGGATCTTGGGTGTGTTGCGGGCGATGCACAGCGACGTGGAGATCACCAGGAAGGCCAGGATCAGCAGGAACCAGCCCGCGCTGTAGACCGCGTACAGCCCGATGCGAGCGAACACGTCCGCCCAGAACGGCCCGAACTGGTTGACGTAGTTGACCGGGGGCTGCTGCTGCTGCACCACCGTGCCGATCACCGAGGCGATGCAGATCAGCGTCAGCAGCGCGATCGCAAATCGCATCGACGACAGCAGCTCGACGGCCTCCTGCGCCCGGCGGGAACCGGCGCGCAGCTGGACACCGGCGGTCGAGGGAGGAGGCGGGGTGGGCGAAAGGGGCGAGGACATGGCGAGCTGAAATTCTCAGGCCGCGAGCATAGGCGCGACAGGCGTCACAAAAAAGGCCGGTCTGAGACCGGCCTTTTGATGCGGATCAATTTAAAGGATCAGTGCAGGCCGGCCATGTAGTCGGCCACCGCCTTGATCTCGCGGTCGTTCAGCTTGGCAGCCACACCGGTCATGACCGCGTTGTTCTTGCGCACACCGTCGCGGAAGCCCTTGAGCTGCAGCTCGGTGTAGTCGGCGTGCTGACCTGCCAGACGGGGGTACTGGGCCGGGATGCCGGCGCCGCTCGGGCTGTGGCAGCCGGCGCAGGCCGGAATGGCGCGGTCGGCGATGCCGCCGCGGTAGATCTTCTCGCCCAGCACGACCAGGTCCTTGGTCTTGGCTGCGCCCTGGGGAGCGGCCTTGCCGGCGTAGAAGGCGGCCACGTTCTTGATGTCCTCGTCGCTCAGCGGTGCCGCCATGCCCTTCATGATGGCGTTGTCGCGCTTGCCGGACTTGAACTCGGTGAGCTGCTTGACCAGGTAATCGGCATGCTGCCCCTGCAGGATCGGGTTGGCCGGGATGCCCCGGCTGCCGTCGGCGGTGTGGCAGGCAGCGCAGACCTGGGCGGACACGGCCTGGCCCTTGGCCAGGTCCGCCTTGGCGGCCGGCTTGGCATCGGCGGCCAGAACGGGGCTCGCCAGAACGGCGGCTGCAAGCAGGGCGAAGAGCGACTTGACGGGCGATTTCATGGCAGAGCGGCGCAGCAGCTGCGCTGGGTGGCTGGCGCGGAGTAAGCGCGAGAAGGTCAACCGGAGTGCCCGGCAAGACCCAAAACCTGTGGATTTTACAATGCCAACCCATGACCTCCACTGCACCGGCACCGCAGGGTGGCGCGCACGCGACGCGCACCGCCCTCGCCTGGGCCCACACGGCCCGCTTTTTCACCACCGCTGCGCAGCTGGACCAGCTGCCCGGACACGACCTGCCGGAGATCGCCTTCGTCGGCCGGTCCAACGCGGGCAAGTCCACCGCGATCAACACCGTCGCCCAGCAGCGACAGCTCGCCTTCGCCTCCAAAACGCCCGGGCGCACCCAGCACATCAACCTGTTCGCGGTGGGCCCGCGCGAGGCACCGGACGCACTCTGGGCCGACCTGCCGGGGTATGGCTACGCGGCGGTCGAACGCGCCGCCAAGCTGCGCTGGCAGAAGGTGATGGCCGACTACCTGGCCCTGCGCCGCAACCTCGCCGGGGTGGTGCAGATGGTGGACTCCCGCCACGGCTTCACCGAACTCGACCGCCAGCTGCTGCAGTGGCTGGCGCCGCGGGTGGCCAACGGGGAGGTCAAACTGCTGGTGATCCTCACCAAGGCCGACAAGCTCAACCGCAAGGAGGCCGCAGCTTCCCTGCGGGGGGCGCAGGAGGTGCTGGCCGAACTCACCACCGACCACTCCGACATCGGCCTGACGCTGTTCTCCGCCCTGAAACGCCAGGGCGTCGAGGACGTGGCCCAGGTGCTGCAGGACTGGTGCTGCGCGCCTGAGGCCGACGTGCCAGCCACGGCGCCATCCCCCTCCGAGGGCGAAGCAGACGCCGCAGCGAGCGGCCAGGCGACGGCCGATCCCGCTTGAGGGTGGCTTCAGCCCCTCAGGGCCGGCCCAGCAGCAGGTAGACCCCGGGCGCACCCAGCGGCGCCCAGGTCAAGCCGAAGTACAACGGCCCCAGCCCGGTGTCTGCCCCCAGGAAGAGGCTGCCGCCCCAGCGCAGCGCACCGCCATGCACCGGGCCGGGATCGGTCCATGTGTTGCCGGCCTCCAGGCTGGCACCGGCAAAAAAGCCGCGCGTGAGCACCGGCTGCTGGTTCAATCGGCGCAGATAGACCAGACGCCCCAGCAGCAGCTGGTTGCCGCTCAACTGGTCGGCCTTGTAGCCCGACAGGTTGTGGAACCCGCCCAGGCTGTAATGGCCCAGCCCCAGCACCGGCTGCTGGTGGGCCTGCTGCAGGCGCAGGCTGGCATCGAGCGTGTGGGGGCCGAAACTGATCACGCGGTGCCCGTCCAGCTCGAGGCGGTGAAAACGCTCCGTCTCGCCCGGCAGCAGCGTGTCGGTGGACCAGCGCCGGCCGACGCTGGCCTGGGCCTTGAGCCGCCAGCCGCGCCGCGGAAAGCTGGCATGGTCCAGTTGATCCACCACCAGCGCCACGCGGGCGGCCCACTCGCGGCTGTGCAGGGTCTGCAGGCTGCCATCGTCGGAGACCGAAGCGCTGACGATCTCCGGGTCGATGCGCAGCGCCTCGTACACCATTCCGGTGCGCCACTCGCCCCAATCGCCCAGCGGCTGGCCCAGGTCGGCGCTGAAGGCGGCCCGGCCCCGCACGGCGCGCCCGGTCATGTGCGCATCGCGGGCACTCTCCCGGGGGCCCAGGGCCTCGTAGGCGGTCATGCGACGTCGCTCCAGATCCCCGGCCAGCGCCAGGAACCAGTCGTTGGCCAGGCTGCGCTGCGCCCCCAGGGGCTGATACCACTCGCTGGCCCAGCGCGGCACCGAGCCGATCTGCAGCCGATTGCGCCATTCGCCCCCCTGGGCGTTGAGCCAGTGGCGGTTATGGTTGAGCTTGACGTTGAATTCGCCGCGCCCGGCAAAGTCGCTCTGCAGGTCCAACCCCAGGTTGAAGTAATTCGGCCCCCAGGGCTTCTCCCTCAGCGCAAACACCAGACCGGTGCCGGCCGGCAGGTCCTCCACCCGGTACTCGGCATGCAGGTAGTCCCCGGTGGCCGCCAGCGCGCGGCTGTCGCGCTCGGCCGCCTCGACCCGAAAAGGCCGCCCCGGCTGGCTGGTCAGCATGCCGGCAAAGTGCTCCGGGTGGGTGATGTCGCTGCCTTCGAAGCGCAGCGAGACGATCGGGAGCGGCTCTCCAGCCTGTCCAGCCCTCCCCGCCGGCCCGCTGCGCCACTGCAGCCACCGCTCCCAGGCAGCGGCATCCAGCGCGAGGGGGCGCAGCCGCTCGACCAGTTGCTGCGCATGCCGCTCGCCCAGTTCGATCAGCTGCACCGCGCGGCTGAAGTCACCGGAGCTGAGGGCCCCCAGGTCCGGCGCCACCAGCAGGTCGCGCCCCTCGCGCAGGCCGGCGATGGAGCGCTGCACGTTCTGCTCGGTGAGAATGTTGATCATCTGCGCGGTCAACCCCACCACGCTGCCCAGGGCCTCCCGCTTGGCCAGCGGCGTGCCGATGTTGACCGCAATCACCCGCTCTGCGCCCAGTTGCCGCACCACCTCCACCGGCAGGTTGTCCACCAGCCCGCCATCGCCCAGAATGCGGCCGCCCACCTCGCTGGGCGGGAACACCCCCGGCACCGACATGCTGGCGCGCAGGGCCTGGGCCAGATCGCCCTCGCGGAATACCACCGCCTGGCCGGACTCCATGTCGGTGGCCACGGCGCGGAAGGGGATCGGCAGCGCATCGAAACTGCGCACCTGCCGCACTGGCAAGGTGAAGCGCCTGAGCAGCAGCTCCAGCCCCCGGCTCGAGACCGAACCCAGCGGCAGCATCGGGGCCCCGTTGTGGCGATTCAGCCCGATCTCCACCGCTGGCGAGATCTCGAAATCCTCCTCCTTGCGGCGCTGGCTGAGGTTCTCGCGCGGAATGCGGTTGGCGAACAACGCCTCCCAGTCCAGGGCCAGCAGTTCGCGCTCCAGCTCGGCCGCGGTCATGCCGCTGGCGTACAGGCCGCCGATGATGGCGCCCATGGAAGTGCCGGCGATCACATCCACCGGGATGCGCTCGCGCTCCAGCACCTTGAGCACGCCCACATGCGCCAAGCCTCGGGCTCCGCCGCCGGACAGCACCAGACCGATGCGCGAGCGCCGTTCCGCCGAAGCCGCCCACTGCGGCCCCTCGGAAAGCCCCCTGGCCGCTCCGTCGTCAGGCAAAGGCGCCGCTGCGACCTGACCGGCCCCGCACCACAGGGCACAGCAGCACAGGCCGCACAGCGACACAGATCGAAACCAGCCGGCAGGACCGCTCATGGCGGCCGATTGTCGCGGCGACGCCGGGCCTCCTCACATGCCGACGTGGGTCACGCCCCCCTTGCGGGCCTCCTGGCTGCTTTCACAGCCCACACAACGCAACGCCTGCGGCTGGACCTTCAGCCGAGCCAGCGGGATGTCGGCACCACAGTCGGTGCACACCCCGTAGTCCTCGTTGTCCAGCCGCTGCAAGGCCGCGCCGATGTCGGCCAGCTCATGGCGCTCATGGTCGGTGAAGGCCAGGTCCACCTCCCGGTCGGCGTCGCGCTGCGGCGCGTCGTCCCCGTCCTGCAGCAGCAGCTCGCGGGCGTGCTGCACCCGGGACTCGCCACCCTGGTGCAGCGCCAGCGTGGCCAGCAAGGCCTCGCGGCGCAGGAGCAGCTCGCTGCGCAGCGCATCACGTGCCATCTTGTCCAGGGGCGGGTTCATCCAGGTCTCCTAGAGAGCAATCGGTTCGGGATCCGGGCGGCTTCAACCGACCGGACGGTTTCATCGTCGCACCAGCGCGGTGCCCGTGCCTTGACAGGTGTCAACGCCCATCCGGAGGAAGCCGCCGTCCCGGTTGGGCCCGGCCCTTCCTAGAATTGCGCTGTGAATGTTGACCCACCCACCCACACACCATCGCCCGCCCCTGTTGTCAGCGGTACGCTGCCCCACCGCTGCGAGGTGCTCATCGTCGGCGCCGGGCCGGCCGGCAGTGCCTGTGCCACCGTGCTGGCGCAAGCCGGGGTGGACGTGCTCTTGGTGGACCAGCAGCCCTTCCCACGCGTCAAGGTCTGTGGCGACGGCCTGGTGCCGGATACGCATCTGGCCTTGCAGCGCCTGGGTGTGCTGGAGGCGGTGCTGGCTCAGGCGCATCCGGTGCGGGCCGTGCGCTGCGTGTCGCAACGGGCAGGCACGCTCGAGGTGCCGGGCCAACTGGCGGTGCTGCCTCGTGAACGGCTCGACCAGATCCTGCTCGACCATGCGGTGGCCCGCGGTGCCCAGTTCCAGGCCCCCTGGAAACTGGAGGAACCGATCGACGACCCGTCAGGGCGGGCCATCGGCGCCCGGGTGAGCCAGGCCGGACAGGTCCGGGAAGTACTGGCCGACCGGGTGGTGCTGGCCACCGGGGGGCGAATTCCCGCCATGCTCAAGGCCGGCCTCGTCACCCAGCGGCGCCCCAGCGCGGTGGCGCTGCGTGCCTACCTGCGCTGTGCAGATGCACCCGGCCTGCCCACCGACAGCCTTGACTTCGTCTGGCATGCCCGGTTGCGCCCCGGGTATGGCTGGGTCTTTCCCTGCGGGAAGGGTCTGTACAACGTGGGGGTGGGCGTGTTCGATCGGCACCGCGACAGCGACGGAGGCCGTGACGCCGAGGGCAGCGCCAGCTCCGGCAACCTGCGCCAGCTGCTGGACGCCTTCGGGCGCTGCTACGCGCCCGCAGGACACCTCCTGAAGCACGGCGAGATGCTGGAACTGCGCGGAGCGCCGCTGCGGTGCACCCTCACCGGCGCGCAGTCCGGTCGACCGGGCGTGATGGCCACCGGAGAGGCCATCGGCTCCACCTACGACTTCACCGGCGAGGGCATCGGCAAGGCGATGGAGACCGGTATCCTGGCGGCCGAAGCCATCCTGCGCGGACGTGAGCACGGCAGCGGCGAGGCCGACGTGCGGGTCGACTACGCGGCCCGACTCGCCGAACTGCGCCCGCGCTTCGAGCTGTACGCCCGAGCCAACGCCGTCAACCGCCATCCCTGGCTGGCCGATCTGGTGGTCTGGCGTGCCCGCCGCAGCGCCCACCTGCGCCGACGCATGAGCGACATGCTCGAAGAGCGGTTCAATCCGGGCCACCTGTTCACGGCCCGGGGGTTCTGGAAGCTGCTGACGCGCTGATATCCATCGGTCCGGGGCTGCCGCCGTGCCCCAGGCCGTGCTTCTTCAGCAGCTTGCCCAGACAGCGCCGCTCCTTGCCTGCCAGGCGCGCCGCACGGGTCACATTGCCCGCGGTGAGCTGCATCAGCCTTTCCAGGTAGGTGCGTTCGAAGTGCAGCAACGCCTCGTCCCGTGCATCGCCGAAGGAGCGCAGCGGCCCATCGCTGCGCAGCGGGGTCTTGGGTCCGGCCTCAGTCGATCCCACGGCGTCACAGACCGGGGCGGACATGCTGTCGTCGAGCCAAGGCGCCCAACCGCTGCCGCAGGCGCTGCTGCCTTCATCCCCCAGCGACATCGCACCATCGCGCCGCCCATCCGCATCGGCCAGCAGCAGCCCCTGCTGAATCCGGTTGTCCAGCTCGCGCACATTGCCCGGCCAATCGTGCTGAAGCATCCAGCGCACGCTGCCCTCATCCAGCCTGCGCGGCGCAACGCCATGGCGCTTCGCATGCCGGGTGATGAAATGCTCCGCCAGCAACTGCGCATCACCCTCACGCTGACGCAACGGCGGCATCTCCACCGGAAACACCCCCAGCCGGAAAGCCAGATCGTCCCGGAACTGCCCCTGCCGCAACATCTGCCGCAGCCGCGGGCTGGCGGCCGCGACGATGCGCACATCCCCCAGGCACTCACGCTGCCCACCCACAGGCCGATAGCGGTAGTCCTGCAGGAAACGCAGCAACGCCACCTGCGCGCGACCGGGCAGCGAATCCAGCTCGTCGAGAAACAGCGTTCCGCCCTCGGCGGACTTCACCAGCCCATTGCGCGCCTGCCGCGCGTCGGTGTAAGCGCCGCGCTCGCAACCGAACAACTCGCTTTCAACCAGCGCCTCCGGCACCGCACCGCAATTCAGCGGCACAAACGGCCCTTCCCGACGCGGTGAGTGGTAATGGATGGCACGGGCCGCAAGCTCCTTGCCGGTACCGGTTTCGCCTTCGATCAGCACAGGCGCTTCCGCCCGGGCGATGCGCTCAATGAGCCGAATCGTGCGCAGGAAGATGGGCGACTGACCCAACATCAATGGAGGACTGGAAACACCCACCGCATACCCCCTTGAATGAGTGGTGGCCCGAACCGCCTTGCCCTTCGCAGGGGGCCTTCATGGGCGGCCGATGGTCAGGGAGAACCGACGTCAGGGGGTGTGATGACCAAGCGTTGGGCACGCCAATGGGGCGAAGACCCAGCAGTGCGATCCGTCACGAGCCCTGAAGTGAAGAAGCTTGTGTTTGTGTGAATTTAGGCGGGCACCGGCACTGGTGCAAGTGCAAAAGTACTCACTTTGTAAAGGCGTGTGAGCACGGGCACGTCAAGTTTCAGCCATTGCGAGGCTGACGTTCGTATTGCTGCTTGATCGCTGCGAAGCGCAGTGTTCCCCATTGCTGAAGCAATGCCTTCAATTGCGGCTCAAAGGTACTTCGTGCCAAGTCGGGCCCAGTCAAGTCCGCGAGCGTTGCCCACCCTGTAGCCAAAGCTGCATAGGCTTGAGCGTGTTCGCCTAGTCGATCAGCAAGCAGTGCAAGTGCCGACGCAGCAGCGATATAGGTGTCCACGGACCGCGAAGCCAGAGCATGCTTGCGGGCGGAGAGCAGATGGGTACGAGCCTCGCAAGGGTCGCCCGCTTCGATAGAAAGCGTGGCTCGCAGCACTTCCGCAGCGCCGAGAGCATGGTCGTCGCGCGCCGCTTGAGCGCTGGCTTCGATCTCGGCCAGTATGCGTCCCGCCTCGTCGCGCCGACCGGCGGCATGCCAGGCGCAGGCGGCATGGACTGCAGCGCTGCGTCCGGATGCTGGGTCGCCGACCTCGATGCATCGGCGTGAAGCTTCTTCGAGATCAAGCGCAGCGTCGCCGAACCGGCCCAACGACATCCGTGCCTGCGCACGAGCCTGCCACCAGGCAGGAGCCGCTGCGCCAGGCAGCAAGCTGATCGCAAAGCTGAACTGCTCCTCAGCCCCTGCCGCATCGCCCTGCGCCATATCAGCCGCGGCCAACAAGGCATGCACCTGCGCCTCGGTGCCTGCATCCGCCCCCTCAAGGGCAGCGATCGCATGCCTACGCGAGCGCTCTGGCTGGCCCGCAAGGCGCGCTGTCTCTGCCGCCAACAAGCTGCACCGCCGATGCTCTGCAGCTGCACCGGACGTCCGCCACAGTTGGGCCGCCTGTTCGAGCGCCTCCAGCGCTTCCCGCAGACGCAGCGTACGGGCAAGCGTGTCTGCCTGGCCCATCAGAGCCTCAGCTCGTGCGATCTGGGAATTGAAGGGCATCTGATTGATGCTCACGGTGCAGGTTGGGCCGTAATCGTGTAGCCGGCGCGCTCACGACGCTGGACCACCTCAACCACCGCAGCGGCGCGCTCCGACTGATGCTGCTGCGCCCACTCGGCAAGTTGGGCGGCAAGGCTGGCGACGGCATGCTCGCGCTCCTGTGCGGCTGCTTCAAGACTATCACGGCGTTGCAGGGCCTCGTTTTGGCGGGATTGGGCCGCCTGGGCAGTCGCTTCGTTGGCTTCTCTCATTGCCACAGCTCCGTCGGCCGCAGTCCGCAGGTCGGCGTAGGTGTTGGTGGCCTGTTCGCTGGTATCGGCAATGCGCTGGGCATCATCGACGAGACCCGCTTCGCAGATCGGCTGCTGGCCGTCGGCATCGCCCATGTCGCTGCCCATGTGCTCGAAAGACTCCTGCATCTGCCTGGCCTGGGCATTCATCTCGCCCATGCGGTCGCCAGCGCTGCCGGGCAGATGCGAGGCCAGGTTAGTGAACCCCTCCCAGGCGGCCAGCGGAATCGTCAGCGCCGCAAAGCCGGCGGCGCGGTCGGCGTATCCGGAGGTCAGGCCCGCTGCGTCCTGCTGACGACGCTGCTGTTCCTGGTTGGCCGCAGTGCGCCGAGCAATCGCCTGTTCGTGCGCGGCGATCGCTGACAGGCCGCCCTGCGTGTCGGCAACGCTTGCGCGGATCGGACCGCGGTTGGCGCGACAGGCCTCTAGGCGTTCACCCTCGTGCCCGGCCTCTACTTCTGCGCGCGAACGCACGGCAAGCAAGTTGAGGATCTGGTTCTGCATCGCGACGATCTGCTCGGGCGTCGCCGGCGGGGCGGAGTAGTGCGGGTTTGCACGCTCGACGCCTTCGGCAGGCTGATTGTCCTCGGTGAAACGGTCTCGGTGCGCGGCGCGCTGCTGGGCGTAGGTGGGCGCCTCACCGCCGCTGCCGAAGAGCTGAGGCAGGAAGAGCGCGCCGAGCTGGCCGGCGCGCGCGGCCCAGCCGCCGGGGTCGCGGCCTCTGAGCACGGCTGGCAATGCGACCGGGCTGGACGCGCTCGCAGCGCTCGATACACCCGCCGAAGCCGCTGCGCCCGGCGAGCCGGGCGTGGCGAGTAGCGTGTTCGACGGCCCACCCGAGCCACCAGCCGGCGGAATGGGAAACTCTGACAGGGGCACCGAGCCCCGGTTGATCAGCCCGCCCGGAAGCTGGGTCTGCGGTCCGCCGCCCGGATAGACATCGGGCCTGCCCGGAGCCGGTGAACCCTCCGGTTGCGGTCCGACCACGGACCGGATGTTGGGTGTGTTGGGCGGCACCTCGAACACGCGGAACTGGTCGACCGGGTTGCCCGGCCAGACCTTTCCCGATGTATCGGCCGGCCAGCCGCGCGGCAGCGCAGAGGTCGATCGGATGCTCTCCTCGCCAAGGGTGGCCTGCTGCGCGGCGTAGGCCTCGGCTTCGGCACGGCTCGTAAACACGTGGTCGATCCAGGCGCCGCCCGGCCCGGCACGGACGCCGAAGGTCGGCCGATCCGGCGTGAGGCTGAAGACGGCTTCGGGCTTGTAGACAGGCAACCCGGTGCGCGGATCCTTGATCGTCATACCCAGCTCGCCGCGGTAAGGCCCGGTCGTGCTGGGGTTCGCTGGATCGTAGGCACCCTGTTCGGGATGCTCCTCGAGCCGCCGCAGGTTCGCCATGATCTCCTCATGGCTGCCTCCTAGCCGGCGCCAGTCGACGTCGGTCTCGGGTGCCGCGGGCGCCGCACGCACGGTGTCGGTGGTCGGTGTGTCGGTCGGGGACAGCCCGAGCGCGGCATGGTCGACGATCACCGAGGGCTCGGCGCCACGGGTAGTGGCCGCGCTCGGCCCATTAGCGCCGGGCGGTGGGCCGCCGCCGGACGCCGGGCCACCGCCGGCTGGTCCAGGTCCTCCCCCACCACCAGGAGTCAGGCTCGGGACCTCACCGGTACCCGCCGGCCCACGGTCGCGCCCGCCGGCCGGGTAGTGCCCAGCGCCGATGTCAGGGCTGTTCTGGGGCACCCATCGGTTGTCCGGCAACAAATACCTGCCATTTTCTGTGTTGACCTGCACTGTCGGGTTGAATCGGGAGTGAGCGTCGGGCGCATTGGCAGCCAGCGCGGGGCTCGGATTGGGCGAGTGCAGGCGCACTTCGACGGGCCAGGGCTCCCCGGCACGGGGCGAAGGAGGGTTTCGCACTGGGACCGGCGAGGTCGTGACGACCGCTGGGTCGTCCGGCAGCACACTGCCGGCGGTGTGCGGCGTACCAGGCGCCCCCAGAGTCGCCCCGCGCGGACCGTCCACGGCTATGCCCCCGTGCTCCGCGATGCGGGCGTGCCAAACCCCTGCGAATTCCATGTTCTCGTGGTATTGGATCCGGGTCGGGTCCGGATTCATTCTGATCTCCACGTCTTGCAGGCCGTGCGGGGGCAAGGTGGGTGCGGCACCCGCGGCGCCCGCTGGTGGCAGCACGTCTCTGCCAGCCGGCAGTTCGAAGAAAGAATCAGACGTCGCAGCAGGGCCACCTGGCACGTGCGGGTCAAGCGCGGCGACCGTGGCGTCGACGTCCAGGTCCTTGAGCGAGTCGACGCCCGGCCGGCCGAATTCGTGGATGACCATTCCTCCAGGCTCGGGCCGGCGGCCCGTCAGTACCGGAATGGCCGCCGGGCCACCACCACCCGGGGTACCGGGTCCGCCGGCCCCGCCGCCTCCGCCTCCACCAGCGCCGGTCCCAGCTGGTGTCGGGACCGTCAGAAGCGAGGGAGGCGCTGGCGCCGTCGATGCCGCTGGTGGCGCGACGTGCTCCGGCGTGATGGCCGGTGAATGCGGCTGGTCCGCGGTCGAGTGCGGTGGGCCGCCACCAACCGTAGGCACATCCACCTGACCCGCCGGCCGCGTGAAGTGCACATCCGGCGCGTCAGTAGCGGGCGGAGGAAGTTCGCGCAGACGACGCTGAGTTGTTGGCGCACCATCGTCGGCAGGTGGTCGAGCTCGGCCGCCCAGCTGCGCGGCATGACCGCCCAGCCAGCCACCCAAGGCGCCACCAACCGCTCCGCCGGCCGCCGAGAGCTCCTGCCCGCCGTCCTCGATCTCCCGCGGGTCCGCCTGTGAGGTGAAGCTGTGCAATGCTCGGAACAGCAGGATGCAGGGGTTGAGCAGTTCATTGTTGATGTTGGTCAACGCCAAACTGACGACACCAACGCCCTCCCTGATCTCCTCGCATGTGACTGCCAATTCGCCCGCTGCAATGGCCACACCAGCGGTTGCACCAAAAGTGAAGAAGGCGAGCACACCTGCGCCAGCTGCGACACCGATGGCCACCGCCTCCACCACACCCACGATTCCGGTGATGACATCCAGCACCTGAGTCGCAATATCGATGACCGCGCTCACAGAGGCGAGCGTATTGGCCAAGGTGTCGTAGGTGCCGTTCCCTTCACCGAACGCACCGATCGTCGCCGCCGTGGCATCCCAGTCTTGAGTCAGGAGGCCGTGCAAGGCCATGCCGCCACCGATGACCGGCCCCAATACCGGCACTGCACGCGTGACGAGACCGATGCCCAGTCCCATCGCCGCACCAGAGGCGACACCTGATACAAACCCGCTGCCGACCTGCTCTGCGACGAACTGCGCCCGCAGATCCGACCCTGCGGCGCCGACATGTGCATCCGCCGCTGCCCAGCGTTGATGCTCGGCCAGCTCGATGTCGATGAGCACGAGGTCGCCGGTTTCCAGATCACCCGCGCCTGTCTGCGGGGCCTCCGGAACTACATCGCCGCCGACATCGCCCGACAGTTCCTCTGCGCTTGCGGTCGCCCCTTCTGCCCCTTCTCCTTCGTCGCGTCCCGCGCCACCAGCCCCCTCCTCTTCACCGGCGGCCAGAGTCGGTTCACTGGCCACGCCGGCGCCATCTTCTTCAACACCTTCTTGACTCTGCGCGCGCGCATCAGGCCCTACTTGAGGGCTTTCGATGCCCTCGAAATCCGACGCCTGCGAAAACCCGGATGGGCTGGCCGGTGCACCGTCACTCGCCCGCGCTTCCTGCTGCTCCCCGTCAGCACCAACTGCAGAGCTGCTGGGGGAGTTCCCTCCACTTTCCGGCGTTCGCGCGTCCTGAGCCTCCATCACGGACCGCACCTCGTGTTGACCAATTTCTGTGGCCAGGCACTCAGCCTCTCCGCGATCTTCTGTTTGCTGCTGACCTTGGAGCGAGACGATGCGCGCTTGGACTCTGCTCTCCGTGCCGGCCGACAGATAGCCAGGAACCCCCACCGAGGGCGAACGCATTGAGCTTCTCGGGCGTGCCTGTGATCGCGCGGGCGTTATGCTGCGTCGCGAGGCGGCGGACGTAATGCCGGTTGCCATGTTCAGAGGCCCGGCGGTGGTTGCCTGCCGGCCTTCCGATACTCGGACTGAATGGCAGCCTGCAAGGTAGAGAACACGGGAGCTGCCGGACCTTCCTGACCGCTGGCCGCAGCAAGAGAAGCACTCAAGATGTGGCCACCGGCGAGGTCACAACAGCCGGCGATGCGATTGAGTTGTGCATCGCTCAAGAGGTGGTTGGGCCCAAGGTGCGCCAGCCACAATGCTCGCCTCGCTTCCGCTTGCGGCAATGAAAAATCAATGACGACGTCAAGACGACGTGCGAAGGCCGTATCCAAACGTCCTCGGCTGTTGCTGGTCAGAATTGCGATGCCATCGAAGGCTTCGATTCGCTGCAGGAGGTAGTTGGTCTGCTGATTCGCGAATCGATCGTTGGAGTCGTTCACGTCGGTACGTCGCGCAAACAGCGAGTCCGCTTCATCGAAAAGCAGCACGACTTCGGCATGTTCAGCACGCGCAAACAACTGGGCCAGATTCTTTTCGGTTTCGCCGATGTACTTGCTGCTGACTGCTGCCAAGTCAACTCGATAGAGAGGCAAGCCAAGCTGCGTTGCCAGCCAGCCGGCGGCCAGCGTCTTACCGGTGCCCGACGGGCCCGCAAACAACGCTCGCACTCCCGGTTTGTAGCGGGCGCTTACCGACGGCCCCAGCACAGCTGCAATCAGTTCTCGGCTGCGGCAACGTACAACCAGGGCCTCCAGTGAGTCACGCAACTCCTTGGGCGCAACCAGCGCAGCGTCGCTCACCTCGTCGTCCAGACGCTGGGCCAGAGCCCCCAACTGCGAGCCCGGGCCTTGTCTTCTTGCGAAATGGAGGTCGGCTTGATTCGGCTGGAGCCGCCCTGCCAGTCTTGCTTGATGTTCAGTTGCCCGCGCCAGCTCCCTGATTTGCAGCATGCCTTGGCGACCCAACGAGCTTGGCCGGGGCCCATCGGGGAGCAGTTGAGTCCACAGGGTGTCGCGCTCCACCGGATTTAGTAGAGGCACTCTCCAGGTGGGAAGCGCTCCTTCGCCCTCGGTGGTGACCGTGCCGTCCAATCCACAGACCACCAAGAACGGCCCATCAAAGCCAGGGACACGATTCACAACGCAGGTTTCCCCCGGTGCCGGGGCTGCATGGACAACCGGAAGCGCCTTCCTCAGCGACAACCAGGGCCCGATTCCACGCGGTGCTTCTCCATCGATCTTGAAGGCACGCAGACCCAGCTCTCGTGCGACCAAGGCAGCACCAAGCAAGGCCTCCTCCGGATGACCACTGCGCACGATCAGACCTGTGTGCGTATGGCGAAGTGCTGCGGCGTGCGCGTTGGCACCCTCCACGACCGACGGTGGAACCAGCAGATCGACTTTCAGTGGGCGGGTACCGGGCCAGTCGGTCTCCAGCCCTCGCAAAGCCAACACCAATGGTTCAGGAACCCAAAAGCTTCGTTCCGACAAGGGGCGAGTCGGATCTTCTTCCCATTGAAGAATCCCGAATCGGTGCGCATTTCCCTGCAGCAGCGCCAACAGTGCTCCGGGGAGGGGCAACTGATAGAGAAGGCCCAATGTCGGTCGAGCACCACCCACCGGAGACTGCAACCAAGCCAGCACACGTGCGAGCATCGGATCCAACTCGACGGACACAGCAAGGGCAACTGCCAAGGTTTCAGCAGGATGCAGCGCCAACTGCTGCTGCAACGTGTGCAGCCCCAGATCCTCTGGCGGAGGCAGCGCACGCCACTGTTGCAGAGCATCGACAGGCACTGCAGCTTGCTGCGCTTGCAACCACACAGCCTCGGGCGCATCGCCGCTGGGTTTCGGCAGCAGTGCCAGAGCAATGCTGCAGAGGGGCCAGAGTCGTGTCTGGAGTGGCGCCGTTGAGGGCAGGCGCATGTTCACAATGCCTCCCGATCAAAGTGAAACTGCACCACCCGCCCCAACCAGGGCAACCAGCCGAGATCACAGTCCAGCCCCAGGCGTCGCAAGCGCAGGTCGACATCGTCCAGGTGGAAGAACAGGTCGATGTGGGTGGGGGTGCAGGCGATGCGACCGGGCCGCAGCACCAGGCTGGCCAGGCCGATGCGGGCGTGGCGGCGCAGCCAGTGACGGCTGCGGGTGAGCCACAGCCGGGCCTCGGATTCCATGTCCGACGGCTCCATGGAGACCACGGGAGAGGCGGTCGGTGGGCACAGCGCCCAGGCCGGGTCGTCAGGCGGGACTCGCAAGCGCCGCAAGGCGCCCCGCAGCACAGCGCAGCTCAGCTCGCGTGGCGCCGTTCCCGCCGCTTCACAGGCGGAAGGGAGTCCCAGTCGAGCCAAGACCGGCAGCAGGAACATCAGGCCGGCGGCCCGGCTGATGGCGCCCAAGGGCAGCTCGCCCGGAGCAGCCGCGGCGGCTGGACGGGCCGCCAGTTCGCGGGTGAAGGGCTCGATCGGTTCGGCCACCTGGGCTCCGTCGGGGCGAACCTGGCGCTGATCGGGCTCGGGCCGGGCTTCGGTCGCGACGGGTGCGCGTTCCAGAGTGCCGGATGGAAGCAGTTGGAGGTTCAGTGAAGCATCGCGGTCGGTCGGCGCGCCGGTCGGTGCCACGGATGGGCGTGGAAGACACCCATCAACGGGTGCTGCCGGTGCATTCGCCACAGAGCCCTGAGCGGCGACGGACGAGAGGGCTCGCCTGTGACCTGCGTCGATTCCGGGGTGCTCCAGCGGACGGTGGTCCTGGTTTGCCGCCGCCGATGGTGAAGGTGCGCCCACCTGACCGGGCGGCACAGGTGCACCGGAGCCGTCCTGTCCGACATTCGCAGGACTCGGTCCCGTCGAGTGACCCTGGCTGGCCGGGTCGGGGTGTAGAGCCGCCTGGCGCCTTGTGCCCGGTCGGCCGGCATCCGGGGCCGGCAACGCCGCAGCCTGTTGCTCGGCCTCGGTGAGCAAGGCACGCAGGAGGGCCTGCGTGTCCGCCTCATCCACGGCGGCGGCCCAGGCGGGCACGGCGATCCGCGCTTCCGGCCAAGCACGCAAGGTGGACAGCATGGCCTGCAGGGCGTGGATCCGGGGCTGGCCCGGGCGCCACTCCGACACCGCTGCGCGCCAGTACCAGGCGTCGCAGCGCTGCCCCCTCAGCAACCGGCGGGCCAGTTCGATGCGTGCATCCAGTGCGCTGGCGAAGTGCACCTGCTCGGCCTGCAAGGCGTCGCTGCCTGCACCGTCCACCCAGCGCGCAGCGGTTTCGGCAAAGCGCTGTTCGAGTCGGCGCGACAGTGCGGTGCTGTCCACCCCCTGCGGCAGGCGACCCAGGTTCAGGTGGCGCACCAGCAGCAGCCGCGCCCCCGGGTCCGGCAGGCTGGCGCAGCGCAGCGCGTCTTCCAACTGCGGCAGCCACCGGCGCAGGGCCGATTCCTGCGCAGCGGTCACGCGCAGGTGCTGGATGGTGCGCAGGGAGGCGGACATGCTGCTGCGGTTGCCGGCTCAGCGGATCATTGGCTCAGCGCCCGAACAGGCTGCGCCTGGCGCTGGCGGAGGACAGACTGACGGCAGCTTCCCGGTCAAAGTGCACTTTGCAGTCATCGCCCAAGTCCAGCCGTTCAGTGGCCTTGTGGATCACTCTGGCGGCCACCTCGCCCTGGCCCAGGTCCTCCACCTGCGCCCGCGCCACCACCTGGCCGCCGCGGTAGATCACCGCCTGCATGCCGATGCGCAGCTGGGCCGGGTCCAGCACCGTCAACGGGATGCGCTGGCCCAGGCTGACGCCGGTGACCGGACGGGCCATGCGGCCGGCGACGATGCGGTCCACCGGCGCGTGGCTGGCCAGCAGCAGGCACATGCGCACCACGTCGTTGATGAGGGCCACAGCCTGGGGCTGGCCGGGTTCGATCTGGTCGAACAGCCAGTCCACATAGCTCTGCATCTGGCGGCGGTCAATGAAACCGATCTCCGGCCAGCGCGGCAGGCTCGCCAGGTTGCGCAGGTTGGGCGCCTCGTCGAACTCCGACAGCAGCTGTGCCCAGCCCAGCCGGACGATGGCGGGCACCGCGCAGAACTCCGCATGCAGGCAGGCCACGATGCTGCGGATCTGGTCCAGTTCGGTGGCCGCGGCCTTGGCCACATCGGCCCGGCCGTGTCCGCCGTCGGCCAGGTCCGCGAAGGACAGCACCTCCTCGGCCTCCTGGCGGATGGCCTGCCAGCTCAGGGGCTTCAACTGATTCAGACTGAGGGACTGCAGTCGACTCAGCTTCGTTCCCAGCGTTTCTGCCTGGCGGCCGGACACCTTCAGCACGGCTGTGGCCAGTTTGCTGTTGTCGCGCGCTGCGGTGAGGAGGGGCATCGCCAACCCGGCCAGGGCTCGCTGCTGGGCGCTGTGCAGGGCGCGGATCAAGGGTTCGTGCCGGTCCAGCTTCTGCACCAGGGCAGGCATCTTCACAAACCAGCGTGCCGGGGCCTCCCGCACCACCCGCAGCATGTCCAGCAGCTCCTCCGGTACATCCGGGTGCTCGCGCAGGCAGGCCGGCACCGGCGCTTCCATCAGGCCCGGGTCCACCGCATGGGTGGGCGTGGCCAGCAGGTTGTCCACCTCGCGCGGGCGCATGTAGGCGAGGAACTTCACCTCCTCATCGAGCACCTTCCGGCGGCGCGCGTTGACGGCGGCGACCCGGTCCTCCTCCTCCTGCAGCAAGGCGCGGGCGACGCTGACGTCGTGGCGGGATTCGGCGAGGTCTTCCTCGATGGTCCGGATCCGCGCGGCTGCGCCGGAGGCTGCCACCTGCAAGCGACCGAGCGCAACCTCGCAGACGGCCAGAGCGTTGCGGTAGACGGCAATGCGGGCCTCAAGCTGACGCAGGATCGCGACCGTGTGGTCCGACAGCGCCACTGCCTGCGTGAACATCGCAGCCACGTCCTCCGTGGTACTTCCCGTATTGGTCGTCGCTGGAGGCTGCAGGAGCTGCTCGAGCAGGACTGGGGAGTCGCTGAACTCCTTCAAGCTGCGCGAGGGCTTGTCGGCTGAGGGCAGAAACGGGTCGTCCTTGATGCCCTGGATGCGGAAATCGACGAACAACGCCGGTTCCGTGTGGTTGTCCTCCGCACTGAACTCTTGGTACAGAACTACCAAGGAAGAGACCGTGCGGTGCCGGTTCGCCAGAGCGTAGTCTCGCGCCTCGGTGGAGGGTGGCGTCTTGAGCCGAGCGGCAATGGTGGTGGTGCGCACCTCCGACAGACCGATCACGGGATTGGCGAAGACGATGCCGGGCGACGCATTGGGCGAGGCCAGCAGCCGTGTTGTCACCGAGGACATGGAGGCGCCTGCCATGGTCTGGATCGGCTTCGCGAACACACTAAAGTCGGTAAAAGTCCCCGCCGTCGTCATTGCTGCAGCGCGTGTACCAGCACTGGGGGCTGGGGGAGGCGGGGTCTTGGCCGCTGCAGTCGCCTTGACGCTGGCGAGGTAGTCCTTGATGCGGAGCTGAACCTCCGCCGCGTTGTCTCCCTGCGCAATCGCGGCCAGGGTCGGAGACACCGCCAGGCGGGTGGCATCACTGGCACTGAGCATCATCTGCCGGATGCGGTGCATGTCCACCTGCATGTGGGCAAAGCCGAAGTCGGTGATGTCGTCGGCACGATCGATTCGACGCTTCAGGTACTCCGCAAAGCCGGAAAGTCCGCGCAGCACCAGTTGCGACTGCTCGTGGCCCGACAGGCTGCGGATCACGGGGTCCGACGTCAATTCGTTGAAAGCCAGCACGGTGCCAATGCGGGAGGCGGGGGTGGGACGCAGCACTTCACTGCCTCGCTGCAGCACAGGCAGTGCCGAGAGAAGCGCGACAGGTGTCGGGCTGGGTGCGCCGTCGGCGGAAATTTGGCTCGGCCAGATGCGCGTGGACGAACCCGCTGAGCCGCCTGATACGACGCTGATATCGGAGAACGCAACCGTGCCGCCGAAGGCCAGGAGCTGAATGCTGGTGACCTCGAAGAGAGCGTTGTTGTTCACCGCTGAGGGCTTGGGCAGGAAAACTTCCAGGCGCTGCCAGCGGCCGGTCGACGGCAAGGGACCCATGGCGCGATAAAGATCGGCGGAGCCCTGAGTCGTGCCCGGAAGCGCCTGTTCGAGTTCTTTGTTGTGCTCCTCTCCCCAAGAGCGATGAACTGAGCAAGTCCAGATCCGGGGGAAGATGACGGAAATGCGGGGCAATATGGGTACTGCAAGGACGGGGGCGGCCAACGATGCAACCGGCGCCGGTGCATTGGAGAGCACCACCGGGGCAGGAGTCGGGGCGGGGACCGGTGGATTGGGCACGGTTCCCGTGACGGCCACCCAAAGCGATCTGGGTGGCGTCAGCTCATCGAGATAGACCCAAATCTGCAGTCGATCGGCTTTGGACTCGTCCAAGTCCAAGTGCAACTGCGGACCGGTCTGCGCAGCTGCAGCCCCCCCGATGGAGACCGGGAAGCGGTACACGCTGCGGAACACGAGCGAGTGGCCGCGCCAATTGTTGCCCAGGGCGTGCAGCACACTGTGCCCGCTGGTCGGCAAGGGGGCTGCCGCCGCCGAGTCGCCACCCAAGGCTTCCTGCAGCGCTCGCTGCTGTTGCGGATCAGGCAGACTGGGGACCACGCCTCCGTCGGCATCGAAGGGCACCCACAGGTCGTTGTCGGTCAGGACTTCCCAGGGCTCATCACCAAAAACCGCAGCTCCATCCGGTGGAGCCATCCCAAACCAGTCGCTGATGCCCCCATCGCTGTGGAGGAGCCCGCTGCTGCCAAACGCGGCCTGGCCGTCAAACAGGGTGAAGGCCATGCCGTCAACCACGCGGCCATGCAGTCCCGCATCGGGTACGGAAACCGTCAGTCGTACCCACTGGCCGGCTGGCGGCAGGTTGGGTGAATCACCAAAGGCGCCGGAACTGGAGCCGTCCGGACCCTGTCCAAGCAGGAGGTCCTCGCCCCAGTGCACTCCGTGTTGCCAGGAAATGATCGGCTCCTGTACATCGCCATCGGCAGGCGTCACGCTGCGCCAATGCAGGGCCAGACTGCGCGGCGGATGATCCGGATTGAGACACACCCATGTGTACAACACATCGGTGGCCGAAGGCGCCATCGGAAAGGGCGCATCGCTGAATGCATGGCGGTGTACACCAGCAGCAATGCTGCTGCGATGCCCACCGCCTGCCGGTGGTTCGGTGGCCGGTGCCTCAATCCAGGGATTCAGGGACTCTGTTTCCAATGCCTGCGCGTCGTGGTCGGGAGCTGGAACGTCGCGGACCTGTCCATCGATGGCCCTGCCGATCAGCATGGCCCGATTGCGCCAGCCTTGTCGCAGAGCCAGCGTGCGAGCGCGCGTCAGGAGCAGATCCGAAAGGGCTGAGAGGAACTCGGGTGCCACCTCGTCCGTAAGCAGCAGACGGGGCTCCCAGGCAGATATCGGCACAGGCACCAGCAGCCGCACGCATTCATCCAGCGCCGGGTTCAGCCCTGCCAATCCGGCACTTGATCGCAGGGCCTGGTCCAGTTGTTCGATCGGCACTGGTACTGCGTCGACGTCAAACCGCGGCGGAAAGAACTCACAGCGAAAAACCTCGGGATAAGCCGCGTCTCTTTGCAGGGCAGACGCAGGGAGGAATCCGAAGGGTGGCAAACGCTCCCCAAAAGGCAGGGCCAGCTCCGATGCGGGCCGCGGGGCCTCTGCCGCCAGCTGCTCGGCAAACTGCTCAATCTGAGCCTGCCATCGGACGGCTTCACGGCAATGTGCATTCAGCGCGAGAAGTCCAATCGATTTGGCATGTGGTCCGACGTGCCGCTGCAGATGACTGTCACGCACCCTCGCACCCCGACGCACCACACTGGCTCGATCGACCCACGTCACGCGACGGTCCTCGGCCAGACACACCAGCGCCAGCGGCACACCCAGGCCTTCCCATGCAAATTGCTGGGCGGAAGCCATCTGAGCTTCTGCGCGGAAGATGGTCCAGGCCAGCGCATTGCGAAGAAGGGACCGATCCACTGCGGGCAGCTCAAGCTGGCTCGAAGGCCAGACGCACCAGACAAGTCGGGCCGCATCAAGGCTGTGCCAGTCTTCGATCGAACTCGGCTCCAGCTCACCTGCTTCACGCCAGACGGTTCGATCGGAAGGATCGACCGGGTCAAACTCCCCAATGTCGATGCGAATCGGTTGCAGCACCAGGATGCCCACTGCTGTGGTGCTGGATTCACGTGAACTCAGCCAATCCCCCAGCGGAAGCAACGCAGTCTGCTGGGCGCTGCCGGAATCAAGAACCGGCAGCATTTCCATTGGGCAGGAGATGGCCTGCGTGAGCACCACGTCGTCACCGTCTGCGCAGAGCGCCCGGCCAGGATCGACTCGCACCCATTCTTCGATCTGCGGAGCCTCCTCCATGGGGCGCCGAACGACGTGTTGCTCTATCGTGACCTCGAGTCCCTCATCAACCCCTGCGAGCAATCCCTGTCCTCGGCTGACAACCCTGCCCTCCTGCCAACGTTGCCGAACCTCCAGACTCGCTGTGGTGAGCGCGCGGCCGGCAAAGAAATGCGGATGGCGCAACCAGGTACGGGCCGCCTCTTGCGCCGTGCCGGGTGATACGGAAAGCATGCGTTCGCCCTGCAGGGCAGAGGACGGATCGACGACGTTGGACGACTGGCTCACGGAATTCCCCTTGAACGTCGCGACAGGCTTGGAAGCGACAGGCAGACTGTGCGGACGGGCGATCGTTGTCTGGAAGAACCTCCGGCATCAGCCGGGCAAGGTTGGCTTCGGGGCCACGATTGCAGGCCTCACCGTGGGGGTTGCGGCAGCGCTGACCTGAGATTGCGTCAACTGGGTTGTCAATTGGTTGATCTTGGTTGCGTTCCCACTGGCCAGCGTGGCCAGAGTGGCGTTCGAGACCTGCCCTCCGCTGGCCTGTTGAATCGCGTTGAGGTTGCTGCTGAGGGCCGGCTTGTTGATATCGCTGGCCACTGCCAGGACAGCGGTCTGGTCCAGCACCACCGTTCCGATGGGCGGCCTGACCACCACCGGTGGCAAGGTAACGATGGGGGGAGGGAGAACCACAGGTGGGGGAACAATCCCGCCCGTACCTGTGGACGGGGGTGTGTTGGTAGGCGAGGGCACGGTGGAGGACGGCGGCGCACTGATGGGGGGTGGAGTGTTCGTGGCCCCGGTTCCGGTGTTGGGGGTCGGTGCCGGGGGCGCCGTAGTTGCGGGAGACGGGACTGGCGCCGGGGCGGTAGACGCTGCGGGGGAAGCAGAGGGGGTCGCGGGTGCCGTGACAGCGACGGGCGCGGCATTGGCGTCGATCTGTTGCTGCAGTGCGCCCAAGGTGGCGGCGGTCAGAACGGGCGAAGCCACCAGCCGTGGAGTGGCCAGCAATGACAGGATGCTGGCAGCAGCCCGAGGGCTGGACTGGCTCAGCACCCGATCCAGGACAGGTACAAGACCCATCGGCTCCAGTCGATTGCGCACGGAGGTTTCGACGGCCAGTTCGTTGAATCCAGCCAGTGCCAGAGGCACCCCCACCAGGTCATCCCTGTACGCCAGATTGCGCCGCCGCACGTACCACAGGCTGGGCAACTGAGCCAGTCGTGCCCACTCGGCGTCAGCCGGGGTTGGAATGGCGGGTGCCGAGATGGCTGAGGGCAGGCGCAGGCCCTGCAGGACTTCGAGAGGCTTGCGCCGCGCGACCAGGTTGGGCGCCGCCGGGCGCAGCAGGCGGGTGCGCGGGCTCAGGCGGCCGGCCACCGCGCGGAACTCGTCGCGCGGCACCGGCGCCAGCACCAGCACCGCGGTCATGTCCAGCGCCGCATCGCTGGCGCGCAGGTCGATCGGCGGCAGGGCCAGGGTCTCCTCGACCAGGGCGGGCAGTTCGTCCTCCGGGATGATGCTGAAGTCCACGTCCACCATCGAGGGGAAGAAGCGCTGCGTGAAGTCAGCCGGGTTGATGATCCCGGGCGGCAAAGGGCCGGCTGGGGGCAGGGCCTCGAACTGGCTGGCGGCGGCGAAGGTGCGGCCGCTGAGCTGCACCACCACATCGGCCAGGTGGTTCTGGTACTGCATCAGGTGGGCCAGCCTTAGGCCGCGGGGCGAGAAGCCCAGGCCGGGCAGGTCGCCGCGGTCGGAGCCCAGCTCGCGGCGCACCATGGCCTCGTCGATCCACACCAGGGTGTTGGACTGCAGCGCCAGCATCGCCAGCGGCAGCACGTTGGCGGAGATGCCGCGGTCCTGCGGCTGGGTGAAGATCGTCCGTGCGGCGCGGGCGCGGCGCGCTGCGGGCTGGTCGGCCGCGCCGTCCTCCTGCCAGGGGATGAGCACCACGGCGGTGGCTTCGATGACGTCGCCGTCCTCCACCGTGCGGGGGCCGGTGAGGCTGGTCGGGTAGGCGCCCACCGGGTTGTCGGTGTACTCCACCGGCCGCAGCGCCAGCACGAACAGGCCGGTGCGGCTGCGCGGTGGGGTGGCGGGCACCCGAGTCAGGCCGAAGCGGGCGGAGAGCTGCTCGGACATGGCGATGTCGGCCAGGTTCACCGCCAAGTCCGCCGGCAGCCGCACCAGCTCGCCCGCCGGCGTAACGCCCTGCCCTGCGCGGATGCGCAGGCTGTGCAGGTTGTCGCCATCGCCCACCTGCAGCCCTTCGGCCACGCCGCTGCCCACCGTGCGGGCCAGGTCGGCCTCGCGGATGAGCATGTACTGCTGGTCGCGGATCAGATCCCGCGCAGAGAGGAAGCGGCCGTCGAAGTAGCGCGGCCGCATGCGCCGGGCATCGACGACCAGGCTGCCCTGCTGGCGCAGCTGCAGGACTTCCTCCGGACTCAGGGTTTCGCGCGAGCTGCCGCGGGTGAGCGAGACGGACATGGTGGGCTCCGGAAGCGGTGAAATGCGGAATGAAGTGGCGGCTCGATCTCAGAGGCCGGCGCTGCGGCCCAGCAGGGCCAGGGTGGGCAGGAAGCGGCGGGCAAAGTTGTCGATCAGCACGGGCGCCTCGAGCGCTCGCGTGGGCACGGCATCGGCAATGACAGGCAGGAAGACCCGCGCCAGCCAGACGGCGCTGCCGTCCATCTCGCCCTCGTGCTCCGGCCCGGTCGCCACACCGGGTCGGTTGCCCGACGGGGCCGCGGGCGGCGTCCAGGCGGCCAGGACGGTGTCCTGCAAGGCGTCGCGTCGGACGGTGGCATCGGCGTCGGCCAAGCCGGCCGCAGCGGGCATCCCGGGCAGGCCCAGGTGGCCATCGTCCAGCGCAATGCGCGGCAACAGCTGCAGCTCGTAGGCATCACGCACACGGGAGGCAGCCACCGCGTTCAATGCGTCGTAAGGTCCGCTGGCGAAGCTCGGGGAGTAGCCCACTTCGCTGGCGGCAAAGCGGATGTAGAGGTCCGCCACCACGGCTTGCGCCGGCAGCTCGACCGAATGGGCCGCAACGAAGCGCGGTGAGGCAAAACGGCTCAGGTTGTCGTAGCGGGCCTGGCGCAGCACGTCGCCGCCGTCCTGGGCGGCCATCTGGGCCCACCAGCGCGCCAGCCTCAGACAGGCCTTGCGCGGCTGTTCCACCAACCGGCCCAGGCGGTCCAGTGCCAGGCCGGGGGCCACCTCGATCTCCTCATCCGGCCGGGTGGCGGTGGTCGGCTGGTGCGACACCGCCAGGCCGGCCAATGTGCCGCTGCCGGCCAGGAACAGCAGCGCCCGCGCCAGACGGCCACGGTGGTAGGCCTGCTCGTCGGCGAAGTCCTGGGCATCCAGCAACATGCCGGTGGCATAGGCCGGGCGTTCGGCCGGCAGCAGCTGCATCAGCGGATCGGATTCAAGGGCCAGGATGCTCATGGAACGGTCTCCGTGGGAGGTCGGTGACTTCAGGTGTCGTCGGGCAGCCAGCGCCAGGGCGAGGCGCTGCCGGCGTCAGCGGTGTCGAGCAGTGCGCCGCTCAGGCGCGGGTCCAGCAGCGGGGCGGACTGGACCTGGCCGCCTCGGCCCAGGATCGACTGGTCCACCCGCACGGGCTCGACTGGGTTGGGTGGCCCCAGGTAGGTGTCCACGCCGACCAGGCTGCTGATGCCCACCATCAGGGGCCAGGTGGCCCGGGTGACCTGGACATCCACATGGGCAGGGGCCTCCAGCTCGACCATGCGGCGCAGCAGCCCGAAGTCCTGCGGCTGCACCTCCTGGTGCACCAGCACCAGCACACGGTGGGCGAGCTTATCGTCGAAGGCCAGCACGGCAGCGTCCTCGCCGTCGTTGCCGACCGAGGCGTCGAACAGCGCCAGCAGTTCGCTGCGGGCGGCGTCGCCGAGAATGAGGGCATCGCCCACCACCGAGTGGCTGTTGACGTTCAGGCCGGGCAGCAGAGGGTCCGCCTCATCGCGCAGCTGGGCGCCGAGCAGGGTGGCCATCACCCGGCGCAGCCGGAAGGCCTCCACCACCAGGATCTCGCCGCTGCGCACGCCGCCGCCGCTGGCAATGTCCAGCGCCAGGCGCAGGCCGCGGGCGCTGCCGTGCCACTGCGCCAGCTGCGGGGCCGCACGCAGCCAGTTGCGTCTGCGCCCGTCCGGCAAGACGGGGTCGAAGGCCACGCCCACCCAGCTGGCCAGCCAGTCCAGATGGCCTTCGCCACAAACCGCCGGGTCGGTGTGCAGGTGAGCGGCGGCAACGCGGTCCTCCAGCACCGTCAACCAACCTTCGAAGTTGGCCAGGGTGCGCTCCAGGAAGTCGGCCGGCGTGGCCTGTACGCGGTACAGGCCAAGCACCGTGGCGGCGGAACCCGCGGGATCGGGTTCCAACCGCAGCCGCCAGGCCTGCCCAGCGTCGCGCAGCAGCCAGAGTTGACCGGGTGCCTCGGTCTGCAGCATGGCGCCCTCTGACGCCCAGGGGTAGGCCAGCGCAGGGTCGGCCGGCAATTGCCCCGCATCCAACGCAGCCAGCACCGCGGGCGAAGGTTCCCGCAGCACGCTGCCCAGCCGCGGGCCCGGTTGCCGCGCGGGGGGGCCGAAGACGGTTTCGCGGTACAGGCGCGGCAGGTAGTGTTCGGCGTACGCGAAGCGGCTGGACCAGATGCGCAGCGCCGCCAGCTCCGGCGTGGCGCGCCCGTCCCCGAAGAACTCCACACGCACCCAGAGGTAGCGCCCCACCAACCGGCGGGACTGGGTCCGGCAGTCCTGCACCAGCACGGAAAACAGCCCGCGCTGGTCGCGTTGCCGTTCACCGCACAGCAGCCCTGGGTGGCCCGGCAGCTCGCTGGCGGCGGGGTCCCACGCCGCTGCAGGTGCCTGAGGCAGCGCAGCGTGGGGGGCCAGCTGGCGTGCATCCAACCCGAACAGGTGGGGTGTCCAGTGCTGCCAGGCAAGCTCCGGCGCAACCGGCTCCGCGGTGGCCGCCAGCCAGACCACCATCGCGGTGCGCATCGGCAGGGCGGCTTCGGCGTAGAGGCGGTGCCAGACCGTGCTGCCGCTGCCGCTGTCGATGAGGTGCTGTGACCGGCCCTGTGCCCCGCCGCCAAAGGTCAGGGCCTCACCATGACGGGACAACTGTCGCCAGGACAGGCGGTGCAGCGGTTCGGCCAGGCGCAGCACACGCTCGTCGGCTGCGGCTTCGGGCGGCAGTTCGCTCTCGGTCAGCGGCGCATCGACCGGGTAGTGCGCAGGCCAGGCACAGCCATTGGCAAAGGGAGCGGCCACAGCGTTGGCGGCCAGGGGGTAGACGTCGCCCAGGGGCCAACGGCCCTCTGGGGGCTCGGGAGGCTCGAGACCGGCAGCGGGCTCCAGGGTGTCCAGCCCGAGTTCGAAGGCCGGAGCCTCCCGGCGACCCGGTACCCGCAGGGCCACCCGATCCGCCTCGACCCAGGTGAGGGCGTAGGCCCCATCGACTCCGGCGAGCCGCAGGGGTGGGCCCCAACGCCGGCGCGGGCCGTCCCAGCGGCGCAGCCGCGCGGCACCGTTGTCGGTCCGCCAGGACAACAAGGCCAGCGCACCCTGGGGCGAAGCGGCCAGGGCCACAGGAGCTTCGCCAGGGGCAATCCCGCTCAAGGCCGGTGCAACGAGGTCCAGCGCGGGCGGATTGCCGTTTTCCGGCACCGGTCGGAACACGCCGGGGGCGTAGTCCTCCGGCAGGGGTGTCTGTCGGCGCAGGGGTCGCCCGTGCAGCCGGGCCAGCCTGCCGCTGGGGCGCTCCAGCGCCCACACGCCCCCCTCTGCGGCCGGGGCCAGCCGCCAGGCCACGAAGTCCGGCGTCGGCAGTCGCACATCGTCAAAGCGTCGGCGCAGGTCGTGCAGGTGGATGGCACCGCCCAGCGCAACGTACAGCACCCCGTCAGGCGACAGGCAGAGGTCGGTGGGCGCGCTGTCCAGCCGCAGCCGCAACGCGGGGGTGGGCAGGGTCGGGCCGCTCACACGCACCTCCTGAGCCGAGGCCACCCAGCAGGCCACCGATCCGGCCGCGTCGATGGCGCGGGGCACCTCCTGCAGGGCCAGGTTGGCCTGCGCCAGCGCTTCGGCCGGCGAGAGCGGGGGCTGCAGCCGGCGCTGGGAGGCCAGGCGCAACAGGCGATGTTCGGCATCCCAGCTCAGGCCCTGCCGCCGTGGCCAATGGGTGGCGTCCCCCAGCAGCCGGAAGTGCTGCCCGTTGGCGTCCATCAGCACAGCTCCGGCACCACAGGCACCGCCACCGCGTTGGCCTGGGCAAAGGGGTTGGGCAGGCTGCGCAGGTCACTGGGTGGCTGGCTGCCTTCCACCACCACCACCGACAGCAGCTCGGGCAGCTGCCAGCGCCGCAGATCGATCTGCTGGTCGGCCGGGTCCACCGCCAGCGGGGAGCGCGATGCCGGCTGCCAGCGTTCACCCTGCCGCCCGAACATCAGCAGGCCGCCCAGCTCATCCACCCCGGCCACGCGGGCCACCTCCACCGCCAGTTCCCGGCTGCGCAAGGCCCGCCCCAGGCTCCAGCCCGTGCCGTCGAAGCCTCCCGGCGCGAGCGGCCAGAGCAGGCGGCGCAGCGCCTCGCGCACCTCCAGCAGCACCTGCTCGCGGCCGAAGCCGGCGCGGATCGACACGGCCACGCTCAGCCCCACCGGCAGGTACTCGCAGCCGATCACATACAGCTCTGTGGCCAGCGGCACCCGCGCGGCCAGGTGGGCATGCACCCTTTCGATCAACGGCCGGTCGGCCCGCGGGTTGGGGGCCGCTGCAACCGCCGCTGCCGGCAGCGCCATCACGCTGACCACGCCGGGCACGCCTTCGCGGCGGTCCTTGGGCTTGAAGCGCGGCAGCACCTCGATGCGGCCCAGGTCCACCCCCGGTGTGTCCAGTGCCAGTCGCCGGTAGTCCTCCTGCGTGACCGCGCGGTCACGGTGGCGCAGCAGTGCCGGGATCCGCTTCTCGGCGGCCTCCAGCGTCTCGGCCTCTTCACCTTCTGCCAGCGGCAGGGGCTGCAACACCGTGATCGCCGCAGCCGGCTGCCCCCCCACCTGCAGCGCCCCGTCCAGCCGGGTCAAAGTGCCTGCCGGCAGGTTGCCGGCGCGTCCACCGCCAAAGCGACCCTCGGCCAGGCGGATGCGCATGCCCGCATCGGGCAGGCGGCCGCGCAGGCCGTCGCCCAGGCGCAGCTGACCGGCCTCGGCATCCAACTCGTAGGCCGTCGCGTCGCGCGCCACCTGGGGCTGGGCCGAGATGGCCGCCAGATCGTCCACCCGGCTCCAAGGCTGGTAGCCCCGACCGGGCTCCTCGACCTCGATGCGCAGGCTGACCGCCTCCACCGACCGCAGGGGCAGGTCGAAGCGCTGGTCCGCGCGCCCCTCCGACATGCCCAACAACACACCGGAGAGGGTGCGGCGCTGTTCCACCTCCACCGCATTGAGCCCCAGCCAGGACAGATGCAGGTGCTCCACACCGGATTGTGGGCCGGGCCGCAACCGCAGCCAGCCGATCAACCGGGCCGCACGTTCGGCATCGTCCAGGCGCGGTGGCGCATCCCCCACCCCGGCAGCCGGGTTCTCGCCGATGTCGTTGGGCGGCGCCCAGATCAGATCCTGGTGCACCAAAGGCAAACGCAGGGTGCCGGCACGTGACAGGCCTGCGCTGCGGTCGCTGTGCGCCTCGGGCCGCAGTGTCAGGTAGTCGGTCTCGAAGCCGTTGCGGCCCCGGGTGGTGATTTCCCACAGCAGCGGCAATGCCACCGGAGCGGCCGCTTCCACCAGTGCAGCGGCCGGTTTCTGTGCAGGCACCACGCCCACACTCAGCAGCGGCGGTGCGCCGGTACCACCACCCAGCGCCAGCCGGGCCAGGTCGTTCACCTCCTCCTGGGTGCGCGGGGCCTGTGCCACCGGGGCCAGCAAGGCAACCCACAGGGCTCGATCGGCGCTGCGGCCGAACACATCCACCCCCGCCGGGTCGGCCCGGCCGTCGGCGAACACCGGCGTGGTTTCGTACGGGGCCAAGCCGTCTCTGCCCAGCTGGTGCAGGCGAGCCAGGCCTTGCAGCAGACTGCTCTGCCGGACCTGCTCCACCTCGGTCAAGGCCCGTTTGATGTAGGCCTCGCTGGTGATCGGCAGCACCGTGGTTTCTTCCAGGGTCTCGATGGGCAGTGCGGCCTTTACGGTCGAGCGGGCCGGCAGGGTCTGTGCGGTCAGCTGTGTGGGCTGGGCAAAGGACAGCGCCACCAGGCCGCGCGCCGGTTGCGCCGGCTTCAACCCCATGCCCAGCAGTTTCAAGAACACCAGGCGCTGACGCTCCGGCACCAGGTTGGCGCGGTACAGCAGTGCATCGCCCAACCAGGCAAACAGCTCGATGAGGGTGCGCCCCGGATCGCCCAGGCGCACATGGGTCCATTCCGGCGTGTGCGCCGGCACCCGGGCGATCAGGTCCTCGACCAGGTCGTCGAAGCGGCGATCGTCCAGCGAGGGGGGCACGATGGGCATGGCTCAGCCTTCCAGGTCCAGGGTCACGGTCATTTCGGCGGGTGCCCCGTTGCGGGCCAGCCGGTAGGCGATCTCCACCCTCAGCTGTGCCGGTTGGTCGGCCACCTCCAGCACGTCCACCGCGTCCAGCAACAGGCGCGGCTCCCAACGGGCCAGCGCGTCCTGCACCGCGTCGCGGATCTCCCGGCGTGTGGCCACGTTGTTGGGCTGGTGCAGCCAGCGCTCCAGCCCGGCGCCGAAGTCCGGACGCATCAGTTGCTCACCCGGCCGGGTGCTGAGGATGGCGCGCAGGGCATCGCGCACGCTCTTGGCCGGATCCGGCCAGGCCAGCTGGCCGTGCTCGTCCGGCAGCGGCAACAGCGGCCAGCCCAGCAGGGGGCGAGGCAAGGGGGCCATGGCGTCAGTTCCTCGGCGGCGGCTTCGGGAAGGGCAGGCAGATCTTCAAGCTGGCCAGCCAACCGAAGACCAGGTTGAAAAGCGACAGGAACAGGTTCAGCACGATGAAGGCGCAGATCGTGATCACCGGCAGGCTGAAGCTGCAGATCCAGGTCAGACCTGCGCCGGAGGACTGACCTTTGCCCTCCAGCAAGGACTTTGAATCGGCCGACAGCAGGCTCTGCAGCGAAGGCGGCACGACGAAGCTGACGTTGGGCTTCAGAGAGGCCAGCAGCCCCTTGTCGCCGGGGTCAGGCAGGACGATGCGGGCCACCGGCCCCTGCGCACCTTCGTACCAGGCTGCAATGACGAAGTCCTCGCTGGCAGAACCCCAGACCAGCCGGCCGGGACAGCGGCCTTGCGGCTTCAGGCGCACAAAGGGGCGCAATTGGTAGCGTGCCGACAGGTCATCGAAGCGACCTGCCGGATGAGGCTGCGCCGCAGCGCGCGCCGCCAGGGCAGCGTGCAGCGCATCCAGCAGGGCATGGCGCACCGACACCTCCAGCGCCGGCCAGACCTCAGGCACCCGGGGCCCGGTGCCAGACTCGCCCAGCAGCAGGCAGCGCCTGGCCGCCTTGAGGAAGCGGAAGGCGTCGGTCCTCTCGGGCTGACTCTGCCCGCTGCGCAATGGCAAGGTCAGCTCGATGCCCGCCAACACCTGCTGCAGTTGGCGGGCCGGCTCGCTGCTGCCGAAGGCGTCGAACTCCCCGGACAGCTGGGTCAGCAGACGCAGCAGCTCCAGCAGGGCGTCGGAATGTGCCTGTTCCCCGGGCGTGAACGACTGCTTCAACCAATCGGCGCCCAGCAGCTGGCCGGGTCTCGGCAGGGCCGCGGCATGGCCGCGCAAGGCGATCGGCAGGTGCGCCAGGAACTCACTTGTCCGGGGGCCGAAGTCGGCGCCGAATGGAGCGGCGTCTTCGGGCTGGAGCTCCGGCTGCTCGCTGCTCACCGTCGGCACGATGCCGTAGTACAGCGTGCGGCCCGCCTCGCGGCAGATGTCCGGCGGCGCAACATACAGCGGGATCACCTGCTCGTTCAGCCTGCCTTCGTCCTGTTGGCGACGCCAGGCATCGAGGTGGCGGTCCAGATCGGCCACCCCGGTGCGTCCATGCAGCAGGCGAGCGGAGGCCAGCGGGTCGGCATCCGCGCCACCGATGCGAGACAGCGGCAGCCAGCCCAGCAGGCGCCCTTCCCGGCTCATCCACCCCTGCGGCTGCCGGCCGGCCCCCAGGCGGCGAAGCACCAGTCCCACCGCTTCGATGCGCGCTGGGTCGAAGCGCGGTTGGCCGGGGGTCTCGCAGTACAGCTCGACCACTGCCACATGGAACTGCCGCTGGATGGGCTGGTACAGCTTGAGCACACCGTCCCGATTGCGGCTGCGGGCCTGGTGACCCTGCAGGCTCCGACGGCCGGCTTCGCTGCGCAAGGCCTCCAGCGTGGACTCCAGAAAGTGCTCGTCGCTGCGCTGCAGCAGCAAAGGGCCGGTGTGGCGCTCGAACTCCCTGGGGGCACACAGCCGCACCGGGTGGCCATGTTCGACGCTGTGCCCGTTGGCAGCGGCGACCTTGCGCCGCTGGGCACGTTGGCTGCCGATCGGCTGGGTCGGGGAGGCAGGCAGGGCCATCTTCTTCACCTCACCAGACATTGCCCGCACCGGGGGTGTAGCTGCTGGAGATCACCGAATGGGTCTGCAGCACTTCGCACTTGACGACGCCGCTGAACTGCGCCATCGCACTGTCCACCTTGACCATGCCGGCGCTGACCTCGACCTGCGCAGCCTGCACCGTCACCTTGGCAGCAGCCTCGATGTGGATGCCCTGCGCATCCAGGGTGATGCGGTTGCCGTTGGCATCCTCCAGCGTGACGCTGCCGGGGCCGTCCTGCAGCGTCAGGCGCTGCCCACCGGGGGTCTCCAGTTGCAGCGCCTCCTGGCCCTCCTGGTCGTCCAGCGTCACCACCACGCCATTGCGCGACCGGATGCGCTTGAAGCGGTTGCGCCCGCCAGGCTCCATCTCGGCCGGCGGCGCGGCCGCACCGCTCCACAGCCCACCCAGGATCAGCGGGTGGCGGGCGTCGCCCTGCACAAAGGTGACCAACACCTCGTCGCCCACGTCCGGCAGGAAAAAGGCACCCCGGTCATCGCCGGCAAAGGGCGCCACCACCCGTGCCCAGAGCTCGGCATCCTGGCCGGCCGTGCCATCGAAGCCGTACAGCCGCACCGCCACCCGGCTGCGCCCTTCCGGGTCGTCCAGCGTGGTGACGCGCGCCAGGAAGCAGGCCATCGGCCAGCCTGCAGCAGGGGTGAAGACAGGGTCGCGGAGCATGGCTGCCTGCGTTCTCAGGGGCCGAGGAAGGCGCATTCCGCCTTGAACTCGGTGCGGTAGCCGGCCTGCTGATCGAACAGGTGGAAGGCCTGCACCACCTGGTAGGTGTTGTCGAACTGCTCCGAGATGCCCATCAGCCGCACCGAGCAGCCCACGCGCAGGCGGGGATTTCCCTCGGCGATGCCATGCGCGCGGACGAAGCGCCGGGCACGCCGATCGAAGGCGGCCTGGGCCACGGCAAGGGCCTCCACGGCTGTGGCAACCGCTGGAGTGGCCAAGTGCTCCGGCCGATCGCCCAGCACGTCAGCGGCCCAGGCCGGTCCGCTGCGGCCCTGTCCCGGGCCGGCATGGCGCAGGGTATCGGCTTGGCCCTGAACCGCATCGCCCAACCCGGCATCCCAACCCGCAATACTCACGGAGGTGACCTGACCGGACAGATCCGCACCGATGCGGATCTGGCTGAGCTGACCGTGCATCTGCAGCTCCACGCTGCCGCGCTGCATGTCCGCGCGCGGGCCGGCATGCAGGGTCTGCCCGACCACCTGCAGGTCTGCATCGAAGCGTGCAAACAGGCGCCGCAGGAAACCCAGGTCGGTCTCGTCGAGCTGAACCCAGGTGCCCAACGGGCTGTCCAGTCCCTGCAGTTGCACGCTCAGTCCCAGCGCCGCGGCCACCTGGCGCAGCACCTCGGCCGGACTGCAGTCGCTGAACACGCGGCTGCGGCGCGCACTGCGCGCCTTGGCCAGTGCGTCTTCGGCCAACACCACCAGGGTCGGTGTGGCGCCGTGACGCCAGACCAGCTCCAGCGCGCTCACCTGACCCTGGAAGATCTCGGTGGGGTCGGCCTCCTCGCCCGCATAGACCGCCAGTTGCGCGCCCAGCCGCAGGCTGGAGTCGGCACCGAAGCCGAGCTCGCCCTGCCCCTGGCGGGTGCTCACCCAGTTGCTCAGGTGCAGCTCCAGGGCGCTCTGCCCTCCTTCGGACTCCTCCATGCGCATGGCGGTGAGCAGTTCGGTCATCCGCTCGTCGGCCTGACCGGCCACGCGCAGCGTCGGCCGGGCGCTGAAGACCGGGGTGCTGCTGAGGGAGGTTTCGGCCATGGCGGTGATCCGGGAGCGCTTCAGTCGTCCGCGAGACGCTGCCGGCGTTCGTCGATGTGCTCCCACTGCTGTGCCTGGGCATGCGCCTGCAGCAGCGGGGACGGCGGGGTCGGCTCGGCGCGGGTCGGCGCATCGCTTCCCTCCGGCCGTTCGGGCCGGATGTCTGCGGACACTTCCTCGAAAACAATCGGCATGGTTCAGCTTTCGAAACGGATGCGGGGCAGCTCGGCGTCGGCCTGGACGTCGGCAACATGATTGCGCCGCTCAGCGGCCTGCCCACCCGGCCCGATCTGCTTTCCGGCGCGGGTGGCTGCAGGAGGCAGCAGTCGTGCGCGAGCCGTCGGGCTGTCGATGCGGGCTCCAGCTTGGGCGGCGGTCGCAGCGTGTTGGCGCAGCCCGGTGAACGAAGCGCCTGCCGTGGCTTGCATGCTCATCGCACCACGGTTGGCTGGCGGTGGTGCGACAGGTCCTTTCAGACTGGCCTGCCCACCCACCTCCAGTGGTGTGCCCAAACCCGCGCTGAACCTCAGGCTGGCCGAACCGTTCAAACTGGCGATGAGCCGCGCCGCGCGCGGATCGCCCAAGGCGTCTGCGGCCTGCTTGGCCGAGCCGGAGGCCGCTACCGGTTCCTCGGCGGGTTTCTTGTCGGCAGAGGACGAGGGTCTGGTTCGGCTCTCGAACGTTGCCTGCTGATTCGACAGGGTGAGGTTGATGCCGGCACGCAGCGGGACACCGTCGGGGGAGAAGAAGTCGAGGGTTTCCTTGTACTGCTCGATCACCCCAATGAAGCTGAAGTTGCCCCAACCAAAGATCACCAGCGTAGGCGTGCGTTGCTGACCTCGTCCCGTGGGGCGCATCAATGTGGAGATCTGCGCGGTATGGTCCCGCACATCGTGGCCATCCAGTGTCGTGTCGAACTGCAGCGTCAGCGTGAGCTTGGCAACACTCTTCTTGACGATCTGCCGCCCTCCTGCGGAGGCACTCTGTGTGTCCGGCTCATTGGTGAGCGTGTACTCCAGCGACTCCGGATTGAACTGAACCGGAAACGGTGTTCCGATCGCTGCAGAGCCGTTGCATGCAGCAAAGGTGGCAGGCAGCAGTTGAGGCTTCGCCGGAAGCGCAGTCATGGCTCAACCTTCACGGTGCGACCAGTCGCAGGCCCTCGTGGGCCAGGTGCAACTCCTCAATACCGATCTCGCTGCCCTTGGCATTGAGGTCGGCTGCCTTGAACTTGACCGGCAGGCAGCTGTCAAGCTCCCAGACCAGCACGGGGCGTTCATCCGCATCCCGCACCACAATCGTTGCGGACAGCCGCCAGGCATAGGCACCGCCACTGACCAGCTGGAACCAGCTGAACAGGTCGTGGCTGCGGGTGAAGCCGCGCTTGAGCACCACGGTGGCAAAGCTCACTCGCCCGACGCGTTGCGCGGCGCCATAGTTGTGTCCACCTGCCTTGATGACCTTCGGCTCCATGGTGGCCTCCAGGCCGGTGCATTCGGAAAAGCCGCCACGACAAATGTCGACCGCGGCAGAAGCCACACCGCTGACGCGCCGCATCGTCAGGTCGAACCGGAACGTGTGCAGCGGGGACTCAATCCGCTCTGGTGTCGACTCATCGCCGAAGCCGATCCGCAGGCTGGCGGAAGCAGACAGCAGTGCCATGATCAGGCCGCCTCCCGCAGCGCCGCGGCGGTGGGCGCGGTGGCCAGGTTGAAGACCACGGTGAGGGTCTCGATCGACACTGCGGGCCGCAGTTGCAGTTGCACCACCAACCGGCCCTGGTCCAGATCGTTCTGGGTCATCGTGCTGCGATCGCATCGCAGCGACCAGGCCTCGGCCGTGCTGCGCCCACTGAAGGCACCGACCCGCCACCAACGCTGGAGCAGGTCGTCGAGCTGCCGGGTGACCAGCGCCCACAGCGCCGGGCCGTTCGGCTCGAAGGCCACCGCTTCGCTCAGATGCCGAACCTCACGCGACAGGGCCGCCATCAGGCGGGAAGCACCTGCAGATCGCCAAGCCTCTTGCGGCGAGGTGGTGACATCCGACTGCAAGGCCCACCCATCAGGCGACGGGGCCAGAACACAGACTTGCCGAGACAGCTGTTCGGCAGGGGTCTGGCCCCCAGTGCCCCAACCCACCTCCGGCTCGCTGCCCGCCACATCGCGCAGCCAGGGCTGCGCAGCATCCCCTGCGGCACTGCGAAACGCCCCCAGCCGCAGCGCGGTACCCGCCACCAATCCAGCGAGACTGCCTTCGGCGGGCGCCAGGGCCCCCGGCAAATCCGCATGGGCGGGGCTCTGCAGCCAGGGCCAGGCCAGCTGGCAAAAGGCTCCCGGGTCACGCACACCGGGCTTCGCATCCGCCAGCTCCGGTGCGTCCGGCCCCAGCAGGACTCCGATCTGCCGGAGCCTGTCCGTCACAGCTTCCGTCTGCCCCTGCAATGCCAGGGGAACGGAGGCCAGCAGGCCACAGTCCGGACGCCGGCGTGCCACGAACGTCTGGGCTGAACGCAACGCCTCGGCCCAGAGGGCCCAGCCAGGCGCGTCCAGGCGCGGCGGTGCGATGCGCCGCAGGGCCCGCTCAGGTGCCGTTGCGGCCGCCGCGGTTCTGTCGCCGGTGCATTCGACGAAACTTTCCTTCGCCACTGCAGCCACCGGCAGGTCGGTGAGGGGAACCGAGGGAGAGTTGCCACAGAGGTCGGGCAGGTCCGGCAAAAGGACCATGCTCACTTCAGGCAATCCGAGCAGGTGCTGAATACCTCGCCAGGGTGCGGGATTCGGCGAGGGGGTTTGCAGGTCCGCCGGCAGCAGCGCCCGCAGACGCTCCACCCGGGAAACTGCGCGGGCCGAATCGCCCTCCAGCAACGGGGCAGGATCCCCCACACGCAGGATCACCGCCCGGCGCCCGCCGCGGGCAAAAAAGCTGCGCACGGCCGCGCCCAGGTAGCTGGCGCATCGGCCCGAGCCGCCGGGGTACAAGGGCCTATCGTCCCAGGCGTACCAGCGGTCGAACACATGCCAGCTGTCCACCACCAGCGGCACGCCCAGAAGGGCTTCGATGTCGGCCTCGCCCTTCGCCCAGAGCCCACCGATCCAACCCGCGGCAGCCAACTGCTCACGCAGCGCGGGCATGAGCGCACGGTGCCGGCGACGCCCGACAAAGCCGATGAAGCAGGCCACGTCGCAGCGCTGTGGCGCGGGTGCCGGCCGTGAAGCCACGGGGTCGAAGACCAGGCCCATGGAGGTCAGGCACCCAGTTCCAGCGCTTCGGCCGACAGCACGATCTCTTCCATCGCCACGTCCCCTCCGCCCTTGCCGGCAAAGGTGGGGCCGGTGTATTTCATCGGGATCACGCCGCGCAGCTGCCAGGACTGCACCGGCTTCTGGGTCTCGTCCAGCAGGGTGATGGTGACGCTCTTCTGCGCCTGTGGCCCATCCTTGCGGGCGCTGCCGATCCACTCGAAAAGGGTCTTGGAGTCCAGGATGCCGCGCTTGAGCGTGATGTCACTGACTTTGTGCACGCCGGCCACCTTGCGCACGTGGTTCTCCTTGTCGTTGCCGTTGCGGTACTCGGCCACGGTCAGCTCGGTGCCGATGCCGGAGACGTCCGAGAAGCCGCCGAAGACCTCGCCGCCATCGAAGGACACGGTGAAGTTGAAGGCGCCGTAGGGCGTGGTGCGGTTCGCCATGGGGTGCTCCTCGAGGGATCAGGACTGGGCTTCGGCGGTCTTCTGGCCGATGCGGAAGATCACGAACTCGGCCGGCTTGATCACGGCCACACCGATCAGGCAGATCAGGCGGCCGTTGTCCAGGTCGTTCTGGGTCATGGTGCTGCGATCGCAGCGCACGAAGAAGGCCTGCTCGGCCGTGCTGCCCAGCAGCGCGCCGTTGCGCCACTCGTTGTAGAGGAAGTCGGAGATGGTCTGGCGCACATTGGCCCAGAGCCGCTCGCCGTTGGGCTCGAACACAGCCCATTGGGTGCCGCGGTCGATGGAGGACTCCAGGTAGTTGAAGTAGCGCCGGTCGCTGACGTACTTCCACTCCGGGTCGCTGCTGGCCAGCCGGGCACCCCAGACGCGGTAACCCCGGCCGCTGAGGTAGCGCAGGCAGTTCACCCCGATCGGGTTGAGCATTTCCTGCTGGCCGAAATTGATGTCCTGTTCGAAACGCAACGCACCGCGCACCACCTCGTTGGCCGGCGCCTTGTGCACGCCGCGCTCGATGTCGTTGCGGGCATAAATGCCTGCCACGAAACCGGAGGGGGGCAGCTTGATTTCCTTCGGGATGTCGGGCCTGCCTGGACGCGCCAACGGGTTGGGTGCGACCACCCAGGGGTAGTACAGCGCGCCATACTTGGTATCGATCCTGCTGCGGGCGGTGCGCACCTGATCGGGTGACTGCGCCGCCGGCGTGTCCAGCACTGCGATGCGGTATGCGCGGCGAGATTCCGCATGCGTGATGAGCGCGTTCTGCACGGCCTGAGCATCGGCATAGGCGCTGCTGCCGGGGGCCGCGACGATCGAGACGTCCTCCAGCCCGGTCAGCTGGCCTAGGGCATGGCTGTAGCTGCCGGCGGTGGTCGCGCTGCCGATCACCGGGGCCGTTCCGTCCGAGCCGCCGGACATATTGAGCACGCGGCGGCCGGCCGCGTCACCGGGCTGTACCGGCAAGGCTGCGATGGCGCTCTGAAGCTCCAGGGCCGACACGGTGTTGCCCACCTCGCAGCACAGCTGCTGCGTCAATTCGTCGGCCCGACTGCTGGTCTTGACGGCCAGTACGCTGGCGACGAATCGTGGGTGTCCGGGGCCCCATCCCAGGTCCTCCCAGGACTGCGAGCCGCCGTCGGCGTCGACATACTCCAGTGCCAGGCTGAGCAACTCCACCAAGTCCGCAGCGCCTGGAGCCAGATTGCTTGGGGTGGGTGAAGTGTTGTCCTGCCACCCGGCGGCAGTCTTGTGGAACAGAGTCACCGTGGGCGGGTCGCCGGCCGTTGCGGCGGCCACGGACAGCCGGGCGAGACTGCCCAGGGGGGCGCTGTCGAGGCTGCGCTGCGAGGCCGGCTGAGCCGCCGTTCCAAACAGCACCCTGCCGTTGCCGCTGCTGCCCGCGTAACGGGCTCTCAGTCGGACGTCCTCACTGGCGGTGCCCGCACCGTCGCGCAGAACCGCGGATGCGGTGGTCGTGCCACCAGCACAGCGCACCGCATACAGGCGTGAGCCGCCGTTCTCGAAATAGGACCGCACCGCGTGGGCCAGGTAGTTGACGCTGGGGTTCTGGCCGGCGCCGTCGGCAAAGGCCAGGTTCTCGGCACTCCCGTAGACGCGCTCGAAGTCAGCCAGACTGGTCAGCAGTTCGGACCGTTCGCCGATGGGGCCTCGTCGGGCCGGTCCGACGAACGCTGAGGTGCTGGTGCCCACCCCCTCGATCGACTTGGCGCGGAAGCTGGTCTCTTCGACGTAGACGCCGGGGGCCAGGTATTCAGGCATGGCAGAGCTCCTTGGTCATGCGGGGCAGGATCGGTTGCGGGGTGGAAGGGCCATCAAGGGAGATTCAGAGAGAGGGACAGCGACTGCGTCTGGCCCGCTGCAAGCTGAACGGTGGTGACGCTGCGCGGCAGGGAACTGCGCTGCCGCTCCAGCTCATCCGGATTCACGAAGGGCCGCGGGATGCGGCGGCTCGCAGCCAGCAGGTCTGCAGTGGGCAGCCGTGTCCCCACGGTCGGGTTGAACACCAACTGAAGCTGGGCGGTGATGTGGTCAACCACCACAGCCCCAGGCTCGGAGGACCAGGTGGTGACAGGCACGCCGGGCACCACCAGCAGGGCCTCGCCGCGGCCGTCGCTGAGCGTGCGCGCCAACACGGTGGAACCCCGCCGGGCCAGCACCAGCGCACCGCCCAGCAGATCCTTGCTGATGCGGTCGCTGACGGTCAGACGCAGCACCGACCAGTTGTGCTGCATCTCGGCCACAGGCGATGGATACATCGCGACGTCGTGCGGGCGGAACAGCCAGTTCGTGGCGGTCGATCTCGATGGATCCGCCTGGCGAGGCAGAGGCAACAGGACTTGGCGAGGCAGGTAATGGTCGGTGGGATCGACCACCTGCAGAGCCAGATTTGGCAGCGGCTCCGCCTGGTCGGGCGCCGGCTGAGTCTGGAAGCTGGACTCGGCGTTTGAGAGTCCCGGCACGGTGGTCAGCACATACAGCCCTGATCGGTTGCGCAGCACCTTCACGCCGTCAGCGCCCACTCGCAGTGCCTGACCGACTTGAGCGCCGGTGGCGGCATCTATGCAGCGCAGCGCAGCAATCACCCGTGCGTCCAGGCGCTCCAGCTCCTTCAGTGCCACCGTCATGGTGCACTCCCGCTGGGCTCACCCCAGATCAACCGCCGGGCCACCACCGGCCGGCCGGCGTCGATGACGTCCGGGTCCACACGCACCCGCCTGGCGATGTACGACACGCTGAGGCGATAGGAGGGCTTGAGTGCATCCCAGATGCGCATCATGTCTTCGGTGGACAGCTCGGAGGGGATCAGCTGGATGACCTCCTCGGGAGACCAGCCGCCGTCGGGCGACAGCGAAGATGCGTCCAGGATGGGATGTTGATGCAGCTGGCGCATGGCCCAGGCCATCGACACCAACTCGTCCACCGCGTTGTCGAACCAGGCACTCAACAGGAAATGCAGGTCCAGGCCCAACGGCGCGGCCTGCTCCGGACTCATGCGGTCGGGGCGCTGCTGACGCAGGTGCTCATTGACCGTGGCGCGGTAGAGAAACAGCGACACAACTCCGTTCTCCCCCTCCGTCTGGGCATCCAGGTAGCCGGAGGACACCAACTGAAAGCGGCAGGCCGGCATGCCGGCACCGCCCGGATAAGTGTTGTTCAGGAAAGTCACGATCGACTCCCCGACGGAATGCAGGGCACGAATGTTCGCCATGGTCGAGGGCTGCCGTCGGGCACTTCAGGACGGCACGATCGAGCCGCCAATGCCGACCATCACCGCCGGCTGGGCCAGGTAGATGTACCCCCCGTCGGCCAGCTGACGTCGCTGCAGCATGCCGCGCTCGACCAGCTGGTCCAGCGCCTGTTGCACCACCTCGAGCGAGAAGTCCATCTGCATCATCGGCAACCACCATTGAGCAATGCCCACTGCACTGTCACCCGCCTCCGGATGCGCTGCCAGGTAGGACAGCACGCCGCGAGCGGCCTGTTCCACCAGGGAGTTGTCACCTTCCATCCGGGGGCCTCCTGCTTCCAGGCGAGTACAGGCTGACCCGCAAACGGACGCCGCCGGGCTGAAAACCTGGCCGGCGACGGGCGGGAACTTGTGCTTCTCTACGCGAGACGCGTGCCAACTCGCTTGACGCATGCAAGTGGCAGTCCGCGCAGGGATTCATGCTTGGACGTGTCGGCGACTGGGGTCAGGATGACCCGCCCACGAGCACCCGCCAGCCTTGCCCCGGGTTCGCAATGACCCACTGCAGCGGCCAGCGAATCCCGCAGGCCTGTGCCTCTTTGCGCCTCAGCTCCGCAGCAACCCGGCCATCACCCTGGCGGTGCGCAGTGCCGACTCGCCGCGGCTCGGGCAGCAGCCTCGTCCGAACCACTCCCCCACGATGGTCTGCGCCAGCGGCTGGTGCACGTGGGGCGGGTCGGGAATCTGCAGCTCTTCGGTAAGGCCGTCACGGGTGATCTGCACCGAACCACCTCGCACCGAGGACCAGGCGATGCGGCCGCGGCTGCCGATGATCTCGGTGGACTCCTCCTCCACCCCGGCACTGTGGCACCACAGCAGGCTGCCCAACACCCCGCGGCCCGGGCCGTCACCCCCATGCCGCCAGGTGGCGCTGACGATGTCCTCCGGCGCCCAGGCCCCCGCCTGGTTGGCGGCCAGGCCCTGCACCTGTTCCAGCGGGCCGAGCAGGAAGTCCAGCGCGTCCAGCGCATGGCAGGCGGCCTCGAAGAACAGGCCGCCCCCGCTGCGTACCGGATCAACCCGCCATTGGTGCCCAGCAGTCGACTGCCGGTCCGGCGCGGGCAGTGGACGCAGCTGGCGCCAGTGCACGGCGCGCAGCGCGCCGATCGCCTCACCCGCCAGCAGTTCGCGGATCGCCAGGAAACGCGGCAGCGCGCGCCGGTAGTACGCCACCCACAGCGGCACACCCGCCGACCGGCAGGCGGCGATCATCGCTTCACACTCGGCCGGATCCAGGGCCATCGGCTTCTCGACCAGCACCGCCTTGCCCGCCGCGGCGACCCGCAGCGTCAGCTCGCAATGGCTGTCCGGACGGGTGGCGATGTAGACCGCATCGATGTCCGGCGCGGCCAGCAGCTCGCCGATGTCGGCATGCCAGTGCGGCACCGCATGGCGACGCGCCCAGGCGGCCGCCTGTTCGGGCCTGCGCGAGGCCACCCGGAGCAGTTGCGAACCCACTGCCCGCTGCAGCGCCGGGCCGCTCTTGACCTCGGTGACATCGCCACAGCCGATCAGGCCCCAGCGCAGGATCTCTTCCATCGTCGCGCCCTCCATTCCCAGCGGCATCGCCGCACCACAGGGTCAGCATAGCGCCGCACCGCTTGCCGACTCTGGCGGATTCCATGATTGGAGCCGACTGATTCATTCTGTTTTAGGAATGTCGGATTGCCATTCCTGTGATTTATTGATCCATGAGACGTCAATACAGTCCATCCCATCGATGAGCCCCCTGCAGCCACAGACGACCGCAGACCCGACTCACGAAACCTCCACACTGAAAGGAAATGCCATGAGCCACCGCCAACAACAAGCCGCCTTCCGTCGCACCTCCACCCTGAACCTGCTGCTGGGCGCCCTGGCCTTGGGCGCTGCCACGCTGGCGCCGCTGGCCCAGGCCGGTGAGCTGGATGCCGGCCCGGTGGCCCACTCCACCGCCAGCCGCGACCAGGTGCGCGCCGAGTGGCAGGCCGCCCAACGCAGCGGCGACTTCGTCGTGAATGCAGAAACCGGTCAGACCGCCCGCCAAGCCGACCCGGCCCATTACGCTGCAGCGCCGGCGGTGATCACCAAGTCGCGTCGCGAGGTGCGCAGCGAGACCCTTCAGGCCATCCGTGCCGGCGACATGCTCGACGCCGAAACCGGCCGCAAGCTCAATGAGCTGAACCCGCGCCGCTACTCGCAGGCTCCGGGCGTGCGTGCGACCGACACGCACTGACCCGGGCGATCTGCCCTCTGCGATCCGGCCGCTGACGCGGCCCTGCGATTCCCGCGGTTGCCAAAGGACACGCAAAAGCGTCACAGCCCGATACCCATCTTGTGCATTTCTTCCTATTCTTCCGGATCGGGCCTGGTGCGGCGTCTACCGCGGCGCGGCAGGTCCACCTAGTCTGGCAACGCAGTTGAGCCGGCGTGAGGGCACGCCACAGCCCGCTGCGGTCGGGAGTTTTCCCGACCCGAACAGGAGGAAGACATGGCACAGGCCCCCGCAGCGCAGCAGGCATCCACGCTCACCCTGACCTTTGGCGGCAAGGCCATCGATACCAACGAGTGGCCGGCACAGCTGGGCGGCGCCACGCGCAGCGCGGCCGCAGGAACATCGAACGCTGCGGCGCAGCGTTTCCTGCCGCCGGACTACCTGGAGGTGCTGGGCGCCTGGGACCTGAGCCGCAGCGCGCGCGATGCAGCCGGTGGCGGCGAGCAGTCGGTGGCCGTGGCGCCCGGCCAGTTGCTGATGCTGGAGCTGCCGGACGGCTCGACGCTCTACACCAGCGGCGAGCGGCTGCAGCAGGCACTGGAGCAGATGGGGTCGAAGGCACTGTCGGCCCCGCAGGACGGCAACACCGGCACCCATCGCAGCCTCAACCTGGACCAGTTGCGCGGCACGTCGGCCGACGCCTCCCGTGGGTTGCTGGAAAGCCTGGGGGGCCTGGTGTCCCGGATCTTCCTGCTGGGCACCCGCGGCTCGGACGGCATCGTCGACGCCGCCCTGCAGCACCTGCGGGAACGGGGTGAGGAAGCGCTGGCCGACAAGCTCAGGGACGGCGCCGCCTGGGGCGCCAGTTACCTGGCCACGCGCGCGCTGATGTGGGCCATCGAGCGACAGCTCGACAGCCCCCCCGGCCTGCACCGCTGGGTGGGCAGCAGCGATTCGGCCGCCACCCTGCTGCCGCTGACCCCGGCCGAGCTGGCCGCCGATGCGTCCCAGGGCCCGCTGCTGGTGTTCATCCACGGCACGGCGTCCAGCACCCAGGGCAGCTTTGCCGACCTGCGCAGCGCAGCGGAGGCAGCCCGGCTGGACTGGGCGGGCCTGCAGGCCCGCTACGGCACGCGCATCCTGGCGCTGGAGCACCGCACCTTCTCCGAAAGCCCGATCGAAAACGCCCTGGCGCTGGCGCGCATGCTCCCGCCCGGCGCCCAGATCGACCTGGTGACCCACTCGCGCGGTGGCATCGTCGGCGACCTGATGACGCTGGACTGGTCGGACGCCGAGCGCAACCAGGAGTGGATCGAGTCCTATGAACGCTTCCTGAACCGCGACCTGGCGCTCGACGCCGACGACCTGAAGGACGCCGACCGGCGCGACCGCGCCGGCCTCCATGCCCTGGCCACGGAATGGCGCAGCCGCCGCTGGCAGGTGGGCCGCTATGTGCGGGTGGCCGCACCGGTGGGCGGCACCCGGCTGGCCGCGGGCAACATCGACCTGTTCCTGTCCTGCCTGCTGTCGCTGATCGGGCTGATTCCGGCGCTGCAGGTCAGCCCGCTGTTCCATGCCCTCAAGCGCATCACGCTGGAGGTGGCACGCAGCCGCACCGACCCCCACCGCGTGCCGGGGCTGGAAGCCATGCTGCCCGGCTCGCCGATGGCCCGGCTGCTGTACGGCGCGACGCCGCAGGCCAGCCTGCGGCTGGGCGTGATCGCCGGTGACGTGAAGGGTGCACCGCGCTTCTGGCGGCTGGCCGAGCTGCTGACCGACTGGGTGGCCTTCGGCCGCGAAGGCAACGACCTGGTGGTGGACACCGATTCCATGGCCACCGGCGTGGCCCGCAGCGGCCAGGCGGCACGCAAGTTCGTCGAAGGTGCGCAGGTCAGTCACTTCAACTACTTTGCCGATGCCGAATCGCGCCGCGCTCTGGCCGGCTGGCTCACCGCCGCCGCACAGGCGCAGGAGGTGGCCGAGTTCGAACCCATCGGGTCGAGTTTCCTGGCCTATGGCAGCGCAGCCACCGACCGCAGCGCAGCGGCGGACGGCAGTGACCGCAGTGAGCGTGGCCAGCGTGCCAGCGCCGACCGCCGGCCGGTGGTGATCGTGCTGCCCGGCATCATGGGCACCCACCTGGCGGTGGGTGGGCAGCGCATCTGGTTCAACCCGCTGAAGCTGGTGAACAAGGGCCTGGAGAAGATCCGCTACCAGGGCGAGCGGGACGGCCGGGCGGCCGATGCCGCCGAGCCGGACCAGCTCTTCGACAGCGCCTACGGCGACCTCTGCCAGCACCTGAAGGACCAGGGCCACCGGGTGCTGACCTTCCCCTACGACTGGCGCCGGCCGCTGCCGGCCACGGCCGACCAGCTGGCCACGCTGCTGAACCAGACCCTCAATGAGGCCGAACCGGGGCGGCAACCCGGCGACAGCGCCGAGCTGCCGGTGCGCATCCTGGCGCACAGCATGGGCGGGCTGGTGGTGCGGGCCATGGCGGCCCGGCACCCGCAGCTCTGGCAGCGCTTCATCGGCCGCGAAGGCGCGCGTTTTGTCATGCTGGGCACCCCCAACCGCGGCTCGCACCTGATGGTGGAAATGCTGCTCGGCAAGGGCGACACCGTGCGCCAGCTCGCCATGCTGGACCTGAAGCTGAAGCTCCAGGGGGTGCTGGACATCGTGGCCGGCTTCCCGGGTGCGGTGTCGCTGCTGCCGCATCCCTCGCTGCAGGTGCCGGGCAGTCTGGCGGTGGACAACTACCTGAACCCGCAGCTCTGGATCGACTGGAAGCCCCAGGTCTTCGATTTCTGGTTCGGTGACCGCCGCGTCGGTGTACCGACCGACGCTGCCCAGGACGGTGCGGCTGAGCTCTGGGCCCTGGGCGGCCTGAAGGAATGCCGGCTGCCGGTGACGTCAGCGCAGCAGGAGCGGGTGATCTACGTGGCCGGCCAGGCCGAACGCACCGCCTGCGGCGTGGCGCTGGCCGGCGGACGGCTGAAGATGCTGGGCAGCGCCCGGGGCGATGGCTCGGTGCTGTGGCAGTCCGGCCGCATCGAGGGCATCGGGGCGGTTTACCAGATGGAGGTGCCGCACGGCGACCTGGCGGCCACCGCCGAGCACTTCCCCGCGCTGACCGACCTGCTCACCGCCGGTCGCACCCGGCGGCTGCGGGAGGGCTGGCCGGTGGAAACGCAGCGGGGCGTCGAGGCGGAACGCGAAACCCTCTCCTCCTACGACGCCGGCCCCACCCCGCACCCCACCGACGAGGCCCTGCTCGCCGGTCTGCTGGGGCCCACGCGGCGGCGCGGCGGTGGGGTCCGGGGGGCCCGCAAGGCGGGCTCCAGCCCGCTGCAGGTGACCTGCCGGGCGATGGACCTGATCCACGCCACCGACCCGGTGCTGGTGGGCCATTACCAGCAGGACCCGATCTCCGGTGCAGAAGCGGTGATCGACCGACAGCTGGTGCGTGGCGAATTGAGCACACGACACCACCTGGGGCTCTACCCCGGTGCCATCGGAACGGCCACCGTGGTGCTGCTCGACGCCAACGAGGCCGAACGCCGCCGCGGCAGCCAGCGCGGCGCGGTCGTCACCGGGCTGGGCGAGATGGGCCAGCTCAGCGCCGGCTCGCTGACCGAGGCGGTTCGGTCCGCGGCGCTGCGATACCTGCTCAGTACGGTGGAACGCGCTGGCGGCTTCGAGGGTGACGGGCAGGCCCAGCGGCAGCCGCCGCTGGAGATCGGCCTGGCCACGCTGCTGCTGGGCCACAACTCCACCGCCAACATCGAGATCGCCGACTCGGTGCGCGCCCTGCTCAGCGGCGTGCTGGAGGCCAACCGGCAGTTCGACCAGGTGCGCCGCAGCGGTCGCAAGGTGCGCATCACCCGGCTGGAGATCATCGAGCGCTACCTGGACGTGGCCATCACCGCGACCCGGGCTCTGCAGAGCGTGGCCGAGGAACTCAATGCCGACGCCGGCCTGGACGGCAGCCGCATCCATGCCGCCGCTGAACTGCAGCAGGGTGAGGGCTGGCGGCCCCGCCTGGCCGCCGCAGGCGGGGACAACTACTGGCCCCGGCTGATCGTCACCGAAGCCCAGCCAAACTGCCCGGACGAGGTCGCCAACGACAGCGGGCCCTCCGCCGGGGCAGACCCGGCAGCCGTTGCGCCGCCGGGCCAGCGCACCCCCTCCCGCCGCGCCGGCATCGCCGACCGGCTGCGTTATGTCTACCTGGCCCAGCGGGCCCGTGCCGAGACGGAGGTGCTGCAACGCCAGCCCGGACTGATCGAGAAGCTGGTGCAGATGTCCATCCACCAGCCCGGGCGGACGGCCGACCTGTCGCGCACCCTGTTCCAGCTGATGGTGCCGCTGGACTTCAAGGAGGCCGCGCGCCAGACCGACAGGCTGGCGCTGCTGGTGGACGACCGCACCGCCAACATGCCCTGGGAGCTGCTGAGCAGCGACGGTGTCGAGCCGATGGTGGCCCGCACCGCCATGGTCCGCCAGTTCGAGACCAGCCAATGGCGCCGCCGCCCACGCTCCACCGTGGACCGCCTCGCCTATGTGGTGGGCAACCCCTCCACGAAGGGTTTCAAGGAGGCCTTCTCCGCCCCGGGCCGGCCGATCGACGACGATCCGGTCGACCTGCCGGGCGCCGAGGCCGAGGCCCGGGTCGTCAGCACCCTGCTGCGCAACGGCGGCTACCAGCCCACCGAATCGATCGGCCCACGCGAAAGTGCGCTGGAGGTGATCAACCGCCTGTTCCAGCGCCCCTACCGCATCGTTCACATCGCCGCACATGGCGAGTTCGAGCTCATGGCCGCGGACGGGTCACTGCGCAGCGGCGTGCTGCTGTCGGACGGGCTGCTGCTGACGGCCGCCGAGATCGACCAGATGGAGGTGGTGCCGGACCTGGTGTTCCTGAACTGCTGCCATCTCGGCGTGGTGGACGACGGCCGCACACGTCGGCAGGTGCCCTACCACCGCCTCGCGGCCAGCCTGGCGCGGCAGTTGATCGACATGGGCGTGCGCGCGGTGGTGGTGGCCGGCTGGGCGGTGGACGACGCTGCCGCCAAACTCTTTGCCGAGACCTTCTACCAGGGCCTGCTGCAGCAGCGCCTGCCCTTCGGCATGGCGGTGGCCGAAGCCCGACGTGCCGTGCTCAAGACCCATCCGCGCACCAACACCTGGGGGGCCTACCAGGCCTACGGCGACCCGGGTTTCCTGATCGACCCGACGATGGGCCAGGACAGTGGCAGCGCAGCAGCCGCTGCACCTCAACCCCCAGGCGTCCGCCAGGAACCGCCCTTTGTGGCGCCGCAGGAACTGGTCGATGCGCTGGAGCAGCTGGAAGAGCGACAGAAGGCACGCATCGCCAGCTCCGCCGGCGAGCGCAGTCCGACCGACTTTGCCGCCCTGAAGCGGCAGGTGGACGGCCTGCTGCGCCGCGCGCCACCCGGCGCGAACTGGGCCGAGCGGGGCGACGTGGCCTGTGCGATCGGCACGCTGTACGCCGCCTTCGGCCCGGCCGGCTACACCGAAGCCATCGCCCATCTGGCCCGCGCTGCACAGGATGAAAACGAGGCACAACGTGTGCCGCTCAAGGCCCTGGAAACCCTGGCCAACCTGGAATCCCGCCATGGGGAGCGCCAACGCGACGCCGCAGCGGTGGAGCGGGCGCAGGCGCGGCTGAAGGGGCTGATCAGCGCGGCCGGTGACGCCAGCGACCACCCCACCACCGCCACCCCGGAGCGCTGCAGCCTGCTGGGCAGCGCACTGAAGCGCCACGCCGCATTGAAGGCAGCCTCAGACGACACCGACCCCGCCGCGCTGCGAACGCTGCTCGCAGCCTCGGCCGAGTGGTACCGCCGCGGCGAGCGGACCAGTGCAGCCCTCTACCCCCGACTGAATCGCATGACGCTGGACGCACTGGTGCTGGAGTCCGTCGAGCCCGGCCATGCGCGCCGGATCGGTGAAGAAGCCGACGACATCGCCCGCCAGGCTGCGGCGAACTTCATCACCAGCCGGGACTACTTCGACGCTCTGATGCCCGCCGACGCGGCCGTCGCCAAAGCCCTGGTCAGCGGCCGGCTGGACGACCCGGCGCGCAGCGCCGGGGAGGTGGAGTCCCTGTTCCAGCAGTACGAAGCCGCGCGCCGCAGCCTGCCGGAAAGTGGTCGCTCGATGGACTCGGTGCGCAGCAACCTCGAGCTGCTGGCCCGCTTTGCCCGGCGCCTGGGCCCGCCGGAGCGGGCCGACGCCCTGGGGCAGTTGGCGGCGCGCTGGTCGCCGCGGGCCGAGGGAGATGAAGGTGGAGGTGGAGGTGCCGCAACCGAGGCGTCGCGTGCAGCCCCCTCCGCAGCGTCTGCCACGGGCGCGGGCAAGACCCCACGCAAGCCGTCAGCCAAGACAGCGGCCAAAGCGGCGACCCGACCGTGGCCGAAGTCATCCGCACGGGGCCTGGAGGGCGCTGCAGCGTTGACCGCCGGCCAGGTCAGCGCCCACTTCAGTCTGCAGGAGCTCACCGCCTCCGACACCGCCCGGGCCAGGGGCATTGCCAACCAGCCCGGCCCGGCCGAACTCCGGCGCATGAAGGCCCTGTGCGAGCAGGTGCTGGAGCCGCTGCGCACGGCGCTGGGCAAGCCGATCACCATCAACTCCTGCTACCGCGGCCCGGAACTCAATGCCGCCGTGGGTGGCGCGGCCAACAGCCAGCACGTCAGCGGACAGGCGGCCGACATCAAGGTGGGCGGCATGACGGTGCTGGCGCTGTTCCAGCACATCCTCCAGCAGGGCCTGCCCTTCGATCAGCTGATCTACGAGGCCCCCAGCGCCACCTCCCAGTGGGTGCACATCTCCTACAACGCCGACGGCAACCGCAGCCAGATCCTCAACGCGGTGTTCAAACCCGGCCAGCGCACCAGCTACCTGGGGCTGACCCGGGAGCAGGCGCTGGCGCTGAAGCCGACCGCAGCCAGCCGGTCCGCTCGGCGTGCACAGGCTTCAGAGCCCGCTGCGGAGCCGGGCTACGAAGAGCGAGGGGACGAGCCTGACGAGCTTCCGGCCGAAAAACCGCGCAGAAGCCGAAGCCCTCGCCGGGCCCGGACAGGGGGAACGCAAGGGGAGGGTTGAAGCGGCTGGGAGCTGAACCGGCTGGTTGGGCCGATCGGGCTGAACGGGCCGATCGGGCCAAAAGGCCAGTCGGCCCCTCCCTCGCGGAACACCGACGCCGGCTGCCGCATCAATCCACGGCGGCCGACAGACGTCGGCGCCGATAGGCCCGCGCAGCGCGGTAGGCCAGTGCCAGCAGTTCGCTGTCACTGTCGTAGACCTGCAGCTCCATGCCGCGCAGCATGAAGGGCTGCTGGCGGTAGGGGCCTGCGGCCACCAGGGTGCAGTCCACCCCCGCGCCCCGGGCCACTCCGGCTTCGATGCAGGTGTTCAGGTTGTTGCCGCTGATGTCCGCCAGCACCCAGACCGCGTCGCGGATCAGCTGGATCAGCGTGCTGTGCACCGCATCGCCCTGCACCTGCTCACCCAGGACACAACGCAGGCCGGCTGCACGCTGGATCAGGCGACGCAAGGTCAGGTTGCGTGAGCGGTGTTCGGCATCGAAGTCCACCGCCAGAAAGAGGTGACCGGCCCGCGGGCGGGATCGGCAGCGCTCGATGAAATCCTGTGCCAGCTCCTCCAGGTCGGCGGGCAGGGGCTGCCCTTCGTTGCCGTCGGCACGGCAGCCCACCGGCAGGTCAGACGGCAGGTCGGCCCCCTGCTCGGCCACCACCAACAGGGGCAGGCGCAGTTGCTGGGCCGTGCGCGCCTCGCGGATGAAGTGCTTGAGTCGGTCGTCGTCGGGGCTGCGTGGGCGGTTGGGGATGATGCTGAGCACCCCCGCGCAGCTGCGCATGATGGCGCGCACCCGGTCGCCGCTGAAACTGGGCCAGTCCGGTGAGTCGCCGATCAGGCGCAGCCCCGGCCGCTCCAGTTGCTGGAGCACCCGCCGCGCCAGCGCCTGCTCGTGCCCAACCTTCCAGCTCAGGCTGACGTAGAGGTCCAACGGCGGCTCGGCCACGTCCAGCTCACCGGCCTCGCCGGACAGGGCCTCCAGCAGCTCGGCCCAGGCTGAAAGCTCGCCGCGACGTTCACCTGCCAGGTCCACCCACTTGGTGCTTTGCAGGAAGTCCGGCAGCTCGCAGTCCTCGATGCGCACCGGAATGACCCGGAAATCGCGCGCGTCGGCGCGGTTGCGTTCGGTGCAGGCCAGATTCCACTCATCCTCCACCCAGCCAGAGGCCACCGAGGCCTGCGACAACACGATCAACGCGCTGCGGCACTGCGCGATCGCCCGCCCCAGCTCCGAGGCGATCTTGGAGCCGGCCGGCAGGTGCACTGCGTCGTACCAGATCTGCAGTCCCGCCCGTTCCAGCCAAGCGTGCAGGCTGTCCACCACCGCCTTGTCCGCATGGGCATGGCTGAGGAAGGTGTCCCAGGGGCGCTGGCGCAGCGGTTGGCGGGCGGGCTCGGCCATGGGGTCACCTCAGCCCGGCGTACCGGCACGCCGCAGCAGTGCAGCCTCGATGTCGTCGGCCCAGGCCAGCGATTCACCTCGCAGGTGGCGCCGCTCGCGGATCAGCCGCAGGTTGTTGGCGGTGGTCTGCGGCTCCCAGATTTCCCGCACCGCCGCCAACGCTGCAGAGGTGGCTTTGACGGCCGCCGCCTGCTGGCGGGACAGCACCGCCAGCTCGAGCAGGGTTGCATGGTCCCAGTAGTCCGGTGTGCCCTTGGCGATGCGCCGTCCGACCGCATAGGTCACCACCGGCAGCAGCTCCGCCTGGCGCGGGTCCGGCTCATCCTTCAACTCCATCAGCGTCACGGCATTCACACCCGGGTAGGCATCGCGCCAGTCGGCTTCGAAGCCGGCCAGGTAGGTCTCCACCGCCTTGTCCAGCCAGCCCAGGGCCTCGAAAACATGGCCCGCCTTGCGCTCGATCTCCCAGCGGTCCTTGTAGACCCGGCCGAGCAGGCCGTTGGTCTCGCTGCTGGCGCCGAACTGGGTGATCAGGTCTTTCAGCACCTGTTCCGCCTCGTCGCGCCGGCCCAGGCGGTTGAGCGCGAAGCCCAGCTGCTCGCGCACCATGCGGCTGCGCGCCAGCGGTGCGGGCATGGCCTCGGCCAGGGCCAGCATCGCGGCCCAGTTGGAAGTGGCGCGGTGCGACAGGTACAGGTCGATCACCACCCCGGCCTCCAGCGCGGCCAGGTCGCCCAGCTGGGCGGCCACCGCCTCCACCGCCGCTTTCGCATCCGCTCCGGCACGGCGGGCCTGGGCGAGCCTCTCGCGGGCGTCGACAGCGTACTGGGCCCGCTCGCGGAACACGTCTGTCTTCAACCGGGAGATGTCCGGTGGGGCGTAGCCTTCCACCAGCTGGAACACCGGGCTGTCGCGCATCGGCTCACCCGCGGCACGCTGCGCCTCCTGCAGCAGACGGGTCAGGCCCTGCACCGTGGCGACAGCATCCGCCGGCCGGCCGTCCGTCCCGAGGGTGTACGGCAGGGTGCGCAGCGGGCCGACGTCGAAGGGCAGGCGGTCGGTCTGGCCAGACAGCAGCACCGTGGTGGCCGGCCGGATGCCGTGGCGCAGCCCCAGCTCGTAGAAGACGTTGGCGTTGGCACCGGTGAGGTCGGCCACCGCGTAGTCGCACAGGATCAGCCGCTCGTACATCGGCTTGTGGATCACGCCGCCGGCCAGCTCCTCATCGGCGCGCAGCGGCTCCAGGCCGGCGGCGCGGATGCCTGGCTCAATCAGGTCGCGGTACACCGCATCAAAGTCCACCGTGAGGCCGCTGGGGATGGGCTTGCGGCCGAAGGGCATCAACACGAAGCACAGGGGCGGCAAGCTCATGGCGATCTCCTCGGTGGGCAGTGGGAGCGGACGTTGAGGCGGGATCAGGGCACCAGCACCAGGATCCAGTTGACCAGCATGCGCGCATCGGCGGGGCTGATGGCGGTGGCGTTCGGCGGCATCGTCACCACGCCGACCTTGCCGCTCCAGTGGCGGGCCTGCGGGTCGGCACCGGTGATCACGGTGTCGGTGAGCTTCTTGTAGGCCTGGGGGTCATCGCGGTACTTCTGCGCCACCTCACGCCAGGCAGGGGCGATGGGTGGCAGGCCGTCGGCGCGCTTGGGCCGGGGCTCGATGCTGTGGCAACTCATGCAGCCCCGGTCGGTGGCCAGCTTGAGCATGGCGGCGTCGTTTTCGGCCGGCGTGGCAGCGGCGGGCAGGGCTGCAGTCAGTGACAACAGCAACGGCAGCGCGGGGATCAGCGCGTGAGCGAGGGTCGGGCGATCAAACATGGCAGAACGGGCGTCGACGCAATGCCCGATGGTAAGCGTGGCCCGCACGTTCGGGGAGGCCGCAAGGGGGCTCACAGTCCCTGCAGAAACTCCAACAGCAACCGGTTGACCTCCTTGGCGCGCTCGCGCTGGATCCAGTGGCCGGCGCCGGGCAGGAAGTGCGCGCCGCGCAGGCCCGGCAGGGTCTGCGGGAAGGCGGCGATCTGCGCCTTGGAGGCCGGGAAGCGCAGCACCGCATCGCGTTCTCCGGCGATGAACAGCGACGGCTGGCGCAGCGGCAGGCCATGCCAGGCGGCCAGCAGCTCGGGGTTGCGGCGCAGGTTGCGGTACCAGTTCAGCCCACCTCGAAAACCCGCGCGGGTGAACTCTGCGGTGTAGTGGGCCAGGTCGGCCTCGCTCAGCCAGGCGGGCAGTTCGGCGGGATCGACGGTGTGGTGGAGAAATCCGCGGCCGGGCTCCATCAGCCCGAAGGTCAGGCCCGGCGGCGCGTCGCCGCTGCCGCTGAAGTAGGTGCGGCGCAGCGCGCCGGCAATGTCCTCCTCGAACTCCGCCTCCGCCACCCCCGGCGTCTGGAAGTACTGCATGTAGAAGGTGGTGATGCCGCGGCGCTCCAGCGCCGTCAGCAGGTCCAGTGGCCCCGGCGGGGTGTAGGGCACACTCATGCCGACGACTGCGCGAAACAGGTCCGGCCGCAGCAGCGCGGCATGCCAGGCCACCGGGGCGCCCCAGTCGTGGCCGACGATCACCGCCCGGGTCTCGTCCAGCGACTGCACCAGCCCCACCATGTCGCCCACCAGGTGCAGCAGGCTGTAGCGCTCCACCTCGGCCGGGGCGTCGGAGCCGCCGTAGCCGCGCATGTCCGGCGCCACGGCGCGAAAGCCCGCCGCGGCCAGCGCCGCCATCTGCTGGCGCCAGGAGTACCAGGACTCCGGCCAGCCGTGGCAGAACAGCACCAGCGGGCCGTCTGTGGGACCCTGTTCGGCCACACGCAGGTGGATGCCGTTGACGCTGTGGGTGCTCAGGTGCGGTGCGGGGGTCATCGCGGCTCTCCAGTCGGTGGACGGTCGGTGGACCGTCGGTGGGCGGCTGATGATGCGATGCCGGCGCCTGCGGTCGCGACGCCCCGGTGACAGGATCAGGGCTTCACCGGAGCACCCGCTGTCGATGCGGCCCAGGCCGCCTCCCGGGCCATCTCCACCGCCAGCGTGCGCACATCCGGCGGCCAGCCGGCCACCTGCTGCTCAAAAGCGTCGGTCTGGCCGGCGTACAGGGTGCGCATGGCCTCCTCGAAGCCGGGCAGGTCGCCAGCCAGCGCACCGAGCAGGCGGGAGGCCGCCTCGCGGGCTCGGTGGGCCTCGGCCTCACCGGGTTCGCTGCGCAGGGCGGCCTCCACCAGCCGGCGCAGTGCGGCGGAGGCACCGCTGGGCTGCGCTTCCAGCCATTCCCAGTGACGCGGCAGCAGGGTCACCTCGCGGCTGGCCACGCCCAGCTTCGGGCGTCCACGGCCACGCGGCGGCGCCGGAGTCTGCGGGGCCGCGGCGCGGGCCAGCACCTCGTCCAGGCTGCCGCGCAGGTCGAAGTCCACCTGCCGGCCGCTGAGGCGCTCGAACACCAGCGGCATCGCGCCGGGATCGGCATCGTGCTGCTGCTTCAGGCGCGCCAGCACCTCCACCTGTGCGCCGCTGGCGAAGCAGCGGTGGTTCACGAAGGCCACCAGGGTGTCGGGGGTCATGAATTTGAATCCGGGTAAAAATACGATGGATGGAATTTACCCTGGTTTAAATAGAACGTCAAATCATCCGGGTGAAATTCAGAGCGAGGCGTCCTCGTCCCTGTCGCCTCATCGCCTCATCGCCTCACGGAGCCACCCGCCGCCAGCGGTAGCCGGCCGCGCGGAAGGTGACTGCCCCGTCGGGGCGGGTGTCCAGCCGCACCACCTCGCCGCCATCGGCCAGGGTCTGCAGGATGCGGCCGTGTCGGTCGTCGATGGGGTCGATCACAAAGCCCACCTCGGTTTCATCCTCCCCCCGCAGGCGCCAGCGCGCCACCAGCCGGCCCCGCTCCACCGCCACCGTGGTGTGTTCCACGAAGGCGTATTCGCCCGGTTGCAGCTCTGGTTCGTAGCGACCGTCCAGGGCGGCGAGCGCCGCCGGCAGCGGGCGCGGCGGCGGCAGGCGCTGGCCGACGCGCATCGTCTGCCGGCCGATGCGGCCCACCAGCAGCTCGCGCCCATCCACCGGGACGAGCTTCAGCGTCAGCCGGTCCAGCTCGCCCAGCGACCAGGGCAGCAGTCCGAACAGCCGCAGGCGGATGCGCACAGAGCCATCGGCCAGCGGCAGCAGGTCGAAGGTCTGGCCCAGCGCTTCAGCCCTGAGGCCCTCCCCATGGCGCAGCACCCGCACCCGGCCGGCCAGGCTGGTGTATTCGCCCTCCAGCGCCGCCCTCATCGCGGGCGGCCAATCCACCACCGGGGGCGGGGGGGCCGGGGACGATTCGGCGGGCGCCGCGATGCCGGTCCTGGCCTGAATCGCCAGGGCCAGGGCGCGCTGGGCCACCCGGTTCACCACCGGAGCGGCCGTGCTGCTGTTGGCCGCGACGATGACGCCGAGGCGCTGCGCCGGCGCCAGCACCAGCTGGCTGCGAAAGGCCACCGTCGCACCGCCGTGGTGAGCCACCGGGCCCACGCCGTCTACGCCCTCCAGCGGCTCGCCGCCCAGGGTGCTGAGCATCCAGCCCAGGCCGACGCGGAAGTCCTGGTCCAGCGGCACCTCACCGTTCTGCACCCGCAGCATCTCGCGCAGGGTGGCCGGTGACTGCAGCACCGGCCGGCCGTCGGCAAACACCGCCTTCATGAACTGGGCCAGGTCGGTGACGCTGGCGTTCAGACCGCCGGCCGGCACGTCCGCCAGGGCCGGCTCGTCGATCGCGCGGCCCTGGCGGTAAGCCTTTGACATCGCCGCGTCCGGAGGTGGCGCGGCGCTGAAGCTGGCGCTGCCCATGCCCAGAGGTCCCAGCACCCGCTGCTGCAACTGCTGCTCGAAGGCCTGGCCGGCGGCACGCTCCACCACCGCGCCAAGCAGGGTCAGGCCGATGTTGGAGTAGCTGAAGATCCGGCCGGGCGGGTAGGCCGCCTCGCTGCCGCTCAACGCCTGGACTCGCTCGGCCAGCGTCGGCGCCGGTTGACGGGCATCGAACCACATGCCGGCCGCATGGTCGCGCGGCAGGCCGGCGTGGTGGGTCATCAGCTGGCGCAGGGTGGGCGCTGCGCTGCCGTCGCGCAACTGCAGCCTGAACCCGGGCAGGGCCTCGGCCAGGGGCATGTCCAGCCGCAGCCGACCCTGCTCAACCAGCTGCAGCGCCGCCAGGTCGGTGAACAGCTTGGACACCGACCCCATGCGGTAGACGGTGTGCGCATCGGCCGGCCGCCGGGCCGCCTGGTCTGCCCAGCCGGTGCCGAAGGCCCAGGCGATGCGCTGATCGTCCACCAGCGCGATGCTCAGCCCGGTGACGCCGTGCTCGCGCATCTCGTGACGGATCAGGGCCTCGACATGCCGGCGCACCGACTCGAAGTCGTTGCGCGCCAACGACGCGGGCGGCTGGGGCGGGCTGCTGCAGGCCGCCAGAGCCCAGGCCAGTCCGAAGGCCAGAAGAAGGTTCAGGCCCGACCGCAGGAGCCGGGCCGTGGACTGAAGGGCGGAAGGGGCACTGGACGGGCGGCGAGAGGTCATCGGGGCAGGCCGGGAGTTCTCCTGCCCTCACTGTAGCCGCGGCCAGCAGCCGGCCTCAGCCACGCTGCCGCAGTCTTGTCTGCCTGAACCTCACTTGCCGCCGCGCAGCTTGCCCAGCGCCGCTTGCGTGTCTGTCCACAGGTCCATGCCCACGTTGGCGGCGATGGTCGCGTTCACCCGGGTCAGCTTGTCGCGCATGCGGGCGGTCTCGGCCGGGGTCAGCTCGTTGATCTGCATGCCCTTGGCCTTCAGGTCGCCCAGGGCCCTGGCCGCTTCGGCACGGGTGTCCTGGCGCTCGAAGTCGCGGCTGGCCTTGGCGGCGTCCATCAGCACCTTCTGCTCGTCCTTGCTCAGGCCGTCCCACCACTTCTTGCTGACGGTGACGATCCACGGGCTGTAGACGTGGTTGGTCACGCTGAGGTACTTCTGCACCTCGTAGAACTTGCTGCTCAGGATGGTGTTGTACGGGTTCTCCTGGCCGTCCACCGTCTTGGTCTCCAGCGCGCTGAACAGTTCGGAGAAGGGCAGCGGCACCGCGTTGGCGCCCAGGGTCTTGAAGCTCTCCAGGAAGACGTTGTTCTGCATCACGCGCAGCTTGATGCCGTCCAGGTCCTCCACCTTGGTGACCGCGCGCTTGCTGTTGGTGAGGTTGCGAAAGCCGTTCTCCCAGTAGACCAGGCCGACCAGGCCCTTCTCCTGCAGCTTGTCCATCACCTTCTGGCCGATCGGGCCGTCGAGGATGACGTCGGCCTCCTTGGCGCTGTTGAACAGGAAGGGCGTGTCCCAGAGTGCCATTTCCTTGGTGATGCCCACCAGCGTGGCGGTGGAGCCCACCATCATCTCCTGCGCACCGCCGATCAGCGCCTGCTGCATCTGGGTGTCCGGGCCGAGCGCGGCGGCACCGATGGCGCGGATCTTCATCTTGCCGCCGGAAGCCTTCTCGACCTGCTCGGCGAAGAGCTTGACGGCACGGCCCTGGTTGCTGTTCTCGTTCAGGCCGTAGCCGAAGCGGATCAGGCGCGGCTTGATGTCCTGCGCCAGGGCGGCGAAAGGGGTGGCAACGGCTGCAGTGACGGCGGCGGCCAGCAGGGCGCGGCGGAAGAACTTCATGGTGGGACTCTCGGGTTGGACAGGGGGACAGGAAACGAACCAGCGAACCAGCGGATCAGCGCATCCACGCCACCGGCGCGGTGACGATCTGCGGGAAGGCGACGAACAGCGCCAGGATGGCGACGTAGGTGACGAGGAAGGGGTTCACGCCCCGGATCACCTGCGGCAGCGACAGCCGGCCGACGCCGGCCACCACGTTGAGCACCGTGCCCACCGGCGGGGTGATCAGGCCGATGGCGCCGTTGAGCACGAACATCAGGCCGAAGTACACCGGGTCGATGCCGGCCTTGACCGCAATCGGCAGCATCACCGGCGCGAAGATCAGGATGGTGGGCGTCAGGTCCAGCGCGGTGCCGATGAGCACCAGCGCCAGCATCATCACCACCATCAGCAGGCGCGGCTGCTCGATCAGCGGGCCCAGCCAGCCGGTGAGCACACCCGGCAGGTCCGCCAGCGTGATCATGTAGCTGGCCACCTGGGCACCGGCGCAGAGGAACATCACGATGGCGGTGGTGCGAGCGGCACGCACCAGCACGCCGTGGACCTCGCGCAACTTCATTTCGCGGTGCACGTACAGCGCCACGACCAGCGCGTAGAAGGCGGCCACCACCGCGGCCTCGGTGGGCGTGAACACGCCGCTCTTCATGCCCCCGATGATGATCACCGGCATCAGCATCGCCCAGAAGGCCTTGGCGGTGGCGCGCAGCCGCGCGGCCATCGGCAGCGGCTCGCCGGCCGGCAGCTCGATGCGGCGCAGCACCCACTTCCACGCCAGGATCAGGCCCACGCCCATGATCAGCCCGGGCACGATGCCCGAGACGAACAGCGCCGAGATCGAGGTGTTGGTGGTGACGCCATAGATCACGAAGGGCATCGACGGCGGGATGATCGGCGCGATGATTCCGCCCGAGGCCAGCAGCCCCGCCGAGGTGGCCATCGGGTAGCCCTGCTGGCGCATCATCGGCAGCAGGATGGTGGCCAGCGCCGCGGTGTCCGCCAGCGCCGAGCCGCTCATGCTGGCCATCAGCACCGCGGCGCCAATGGCCACATAGCCCAGCCCGCCGCGGATGTGACCCACCCAGGCCTGCGCCATGTCGATGATGCGCCGGCTGATGCCGCCGGCGTTCATCAGCTCGCCGGCCAGGATGAAGAAGGGCACCGCCAGCAGCGGGAAGCTGTCGATGCCGGCCACCAGGTTCTGCGCCAGCAGCTGGGTGTCCCAGAAGCCCAGCACCCAGGCCATGCCCGCAGCGGTGAGCACGAGCGCCAGCGCCATGTTCATGCCGATGCCCATCAGGATCAGCATGCCGGCGGAAAAGACGACGAAAGCAAGACCTTCGGCAGACATCGCGGTCACTCCACTTCCGCGCCGTGGCCGAGGTCCAGCGGCCGGCGTTGAATCAGCTCGATCAGCGCCATCACGCCGATCGCCGTGGCACAGAGGAGCGCCGGCAGCGGCAGCAGTGCCACCGGGTAGCCCAGCACCACCGAGCGGCTGTCCAGCCCCACCACCACCTGCTGCCACGCGCCCCAGGCCAGCAGCGCGCAGCCCAGCACCACCAGCACGCGGATCACGGCGGTGGCGACACCGAACAGCGCCGGCTTCTCACGCAGCAGCCCCACCAGGCTGGTGAAGGCCATGTGCTCACCGGCCGGGTATGCGGCGGTGGCGCCGATGAAGACCATCCAGACGAACAGCAGACGCGACAGCTCCTCGCTGGCCGCAATGCCGCTGCCGAAGCCGTAGCGCAGCACCACGTTGACGAACACCGCCAGCGCCATCACGCCCAGGCAGGCGGCCATCGCCGCCTCGAAGCCGCGCTGCAGCTTGGAAGCAGGGGCGGGGGCGGGGGAACTGGAATCGCCGCTCATGCAGCCTCCTTCGAATGCAGCCAGGTCGACACCTCGGCCTGCAGTTGGATCAAAGGTGCCGTCGCATCCAGGCGCAGCACGCGCGGCTCGCCGATCGGCGGCTCCAGGGTGGCGAACTGGTTGTCCACCAGGCTGGGGGAGAAGAAATGCGCGGACCGTGCGGCGACCCGCGCCTGCGCCTCGGCCGGTGCAATCTCCAGGAAGGCGAAGCGCAGCGCAGGGACTGCCGTGCGCAGCCGCTCGCGGTAGGCGCGCCGCAGTGCCGAGCAAGTCAGCACGCAGCCCTGCGGGTGGGCGAGCAGCTGGTCGGCCAGGCGCTCCAGCCAGCCGGCGCGGTCGGCATCGGTCAGCGCGATGCCTTGGCGCATCTTCTCGCGGCTGGCCTCGCTGTGGTGGGCATCGCCCTCGACCAGCGGCAGCCCCTCGGCCGCGGCCACCGCCGCGGCCAGGCTGGACTTGCCGCAGCCGGACACACCCATGATCACCAGGAAATCATTCATCGCTTGGACAGCGCTATCCGAAACAGTCAAAGAAAACGCCCTCGCGGCACGCCCGGTGAATGGTCCCGCCGCCGTGGGAAGATCCCGCTTTGGACACCGCCATCCCGAACCGACCGTCCCGCTGGACGAATGGATTTGGATAGCGCTATCCTACGCTGTGCAACTCCTCTGCCGATCCGTACAAACCCTTGACCCATGACCGCCCCCAGCCCACCCCGCTCCCGCTCCACGGCCCGCTCCGCCGGTCGGGCCACCGGCCGCGTCACGCTGGCGGACGTCGCGCGGCTGGCCGAGGTCAGCCCGATCACCGTGTCGCGCGCCCTTCGTGGTGAACGTGCGGTGGACCCGGCGCTGATCGAGCGGGTCAAGGCCGCCGCCGACCGGCTGGGCTACGTGCCGGATCCGGCCGCGCGCGCCCTGGCCTCCCGGCGCAGCACGCACGTGGCGGTGCTGATTCCCGCGCTGTCGAACGCACTGTTCGTCGATCTCCTGGAAGCCGTGCAGCGCTGCCTGCGCCCCGCGGGCTACCAGACGCTGATCGGCATCACCCACTACGACCCGGTCGAGGAGGAGCAACTGCTGCGCGAGCAACTGCAGCACCGCCCGGCCGGCCTGCTCGTCACCGGGCTGGACCACAGCGAGGCCACCCGCGCGCTGATCGCTGCCAGCGGCGTGCCCTGTGTGCACATGATGGAAACCAGCGACGCGCCGGGCGTTTACTCGGTCGGCCTGTCGCAGGAGGACGCCGGGGCGGCGATGACGCGCCACCTGCTGGCACGCGGGCGCCGGCGCATCGCCTTCGCTGCCGCGCAGCTGGACCCGCGCACGCTGCAGCGCCTGGCCGGCTGGCGTCCGCGAGATGGTCGCCACCGGGTTGCACGATCCCTCGCTGGAGTGGCTGAACCCGGCGCCCTCGTCGCTGGCCGAAGGCGCGCGCCTGTTCGAGCAGATCGCTGCGCATCGCCCGATGGACAAGCCGCCGGTGGACGCGATCTTCTTCTGCAACGACGACCTGGCTCAAGGCGCCCTGTTGGCCGCCCTGCGCAGCGGCGTGGCCGTGCCGCAGCAGATCGCCATCGCCGGCTTCAACGACCTGACGGGCAGTGACCAGATGGTGCCGCCGTTGACCACGGTGCGCACCCCGCGCGCCGAGCTGGGGCGTGCCGCCGCCCAGATGCTGCTGGACCTGATGCGCGGCGAGGCACCGGTGCCGGCCAGCCTGGACCTGGGCTTCGAGCTGGTGTTGCGCGGCAGCAGCTGAGCCCTTGCGTCGGTCGCTGGCGCTGCCGGCCTGCGCCAGGCGCCAAAATGGCAAATCCACCTCCCGCGTTTCACCATGCCGCTCGACCTGTCCATCCTGCCCGGCCGCCTGGCCTCCGCCTGCCACAGCGTCGAATGCGCGGTGGCCGACTTCTCATCGGTGGCGCGGGGCAAGGTGGTGGCGCGTGCCGACTTCGAGGCCCAGGGCGGCTGCCGGCTGCCGTCGGTGGTGTTGGGCGTCACGCTGACCGGCGGGGAACCGGAGGCGGTGTTCGGCCCGCTGCTGCCCACCGACTACCGGGACGTCCACCTGCTGCCGGACCTGGCCACCGCCGTGCCGGTGCCCGGCCGCAGCGACCGCCTGAGCGTGATCTGCGAGCCTGCCGGTGAACTGCCCCGCCTGGGCCGGGAGCCGTTGGACGCCAGCCACCTGTCGCCCCGTGCGGCGCTGGGCCGGGTGCTGACCCGCCTGGCCGAAGCCGGCTTGCGCGCCACCGTGGCGCCGGAGCTGGAGTTCTTCCTGCTGGAGCGCACACCTCAGGGTGGGCTGCGACCGGCTGGCGTGCCCGGTGGCAGCGGCGCACGCGAACACGCGCTGGAGATCGCGTCGCTGGAGCGGGCGTCCCATTTCGCCGCCTATTTCGACGCCCTGTTCGAGGCCTGCGCGCTGCAGCGCATCCCGGTGACCGGCTTCGGGCACGAGTCCGCCACCGGCCAGTACGAGGTCAACTTCGCGCCCGGCGATCCGCTCGCCCAGGCCGACGCGGTGTGGCGCTTCAAACGCCTGGCACGGCAGACGGCGGTGCAGCAGGGCTTCCTGGCCAGCTTCATCGCCAAGCCCTTTCCGGAGCAGCCCGGCACCGGCCTGCACTGGCATGCCAGCCTGCAGCACCTGGGCGGGCCGCGCGACGGCGCCAATGCCTTCGCCGACGAATCGGGTGAGGACACCCCCCGGTTGGCCCATTTCATCGGCGGGCTGCAGGCCCATGCGCCCGCCTCGCTGGCGCTGCTGGCGCCCTGGGCGCATTCTTTCGAGCGGCTGCGCCGCGCCGATGCGTCTCCCACCGACGCGAGCTGGGGTGAGGACGACCGCGGCGTGGCCTTCCGCCTGCCGGCGGCCAGTGCCGCGAACCGCCGCATCGAGCACCGCCTGCCCGGCGGCGACGCCAGCCCGTACCTGACCCTGGCGGTGCTGCTGGGCAGCGGCCTGCTTGGCATGGAAGCCGGCCTGCCCCGGCTGGACCCCGCGCAGCAGTTGCCGACCGACCTGCCGCAGGCGCTCACGGCGCTGGAGGGAAGCAGCGATCTGCGCGGCCTGCTGGGTGAGCCGCTGGTGGCTCTGTACGTGGCGCAGAAACGCCACGAGCTGCAGGAGCGCGCGGCTTTGGCCGATCCGCGGCGCGACTGGGACCTGCGGCACCTGGTCGAGCTGGCCTGACGCTCAGCAGCGGGTCTGGGGCGCTGCCTCCTTTACCGCACCCCGGCGGCGGCCAGCCGCACCAGCCCGAGCAGCGCATCGATGTTCGGCGTCGGCAGGCCCAGGTGGCGGCCGATCTCACTGACCGCGCCCACCAGGGCGTCGATCTCCATCGGCCGCCCGGCTTCGTAGTCCTGCAGCATCGAAGTCTTGAAGGCGCCGATCTTGCGGGTCATCTGATGGCGCTCCTCCGGGTCCTGGTCGATCGGGCAGCCGAAGGTCTTGCCCAGGGCCTGGGCCTCGCGCATCAGGGTGCTGGCCCAGGCGCGGGTGAGCGGCTCGTCGAGGATGCGGTCCAGCGTCGCACGGGTGAGCACGGAGATCGGGTTCATGCTCATGTTGCCCCAGAGCTTGTACCAGACCTCGCGCTGGATCTGCGGTGACACGCTGGCGGCAAAACCGGCGCGCTGCAGCAGGTCGGCCAGGGCGGCCAGGCGCTCGGGCGACTGCGGATCGTCCGCGCCGGACAAGGCCGGGGCCGCGGCATCGCCTGCCACCCGAGCAGGCCCGAAGGGATCGCCCAGAATCAGGCCGTTGCCCATGCCGTGGCGCAAGTGCGCCGGGCCCAGGTTGCTGCAGCCCAGGTGCACCACGCAGCCGATGACGTGGCGGGTCGGAATCGCCGCTCGGACCCCGTCGCCAGGGTCCACGCTCGCCAGGCGCAGGCCCTGGCAGGGGCCGGGTTGACCGTCGAAGAACCACCAGGGCACGCCGTTCATTGCCACCACCACCTGGGTGCGCGGACCGATCAGCCTGGAGACTGCTGGCGCGACGGCGGCCAGAGCGGGCGCCTTGACGGCGACGATCACCACGTCCTGCACACCCAGCGCAGCGGGGTCGGACTCGGCTCGGGGGTGCACGACGATCGGTGCCGCTTCAGGCGCGGAAGCCTCGTCGATGCGCAGGCCGCGCTCACGCAGGGCGGCGAGCGTCTCGCCGCGCGCCAGGACGCTGACCTCGGCCTCGGTGGCGGGGATGCGCTGGGCGATCCAGCCGGCGATCAGGCCGCCGATGGCGCCGGCGCCGACGATGCAGATCTTCTGGGGGGAATGGGTCATGTCAGGGTCTCCTGCGCCGGATCATGCCTGCTGGCCCCCACCCCAACCCCTCCCCCACGAGGGGGGAGGGGCTCCCGGCAAGCTGTGCCTTGCTCCCCTCTCCCACCTTGGGAGAGGGGCCGGGGGTGAGGGGATCTCTTCAACTCCGATAACCCGGATCGATCCCGTCCACGATGCGCTGCAGCGCGGCAAAGCTGTCCGCTCCGGCGCCAAACTTGGGGTTGAAGTTCAGCGAGTCGGCCACGCAGCGCTCCAGCACCGGTACGGGGATCGGCCGCAGGGCGCCGCCCATCGATTGCGCGGCCAGCTGCACCTCGCAGGCGCGCTGCACCAGCCACATCAGCGACAGGGCGTGCGGCAGGGTCTGGCCGATCACCACCGGGCCGTGGTTGCGCAGCAGCAGCACACGCTTGTCACCGGCGCTGTCGAGGATGCGGCTGCCCTCGTCGGCGCGCACGGTGATGCCCTCGAAGTCGTGGTACGCCACCTGGCCCCAGAGCTGCGCGGAGTAGAAGTTGGTGTACGACAGGCCCTCTTCCAGGCAGCACACCGCCAGCGTCGGCGTGGTGTGCACGTGCATGACGCAGTGCGCGTTCGGCACCTGCGCGTGGATCTGGCCGTGGAAGGTCACGCCGGCCGGGTTGATCGGCCAGTCGGAGGGGCCAACGATGCGGCCCTCTCGGTCCACCTTGACCAGGTTGGAGGCGCGCACCTCTCGGTAGTGCAGGCCGAAGGGGTTGATCAGGTAGCAGCCCGCGTCGCCCTCCGGGCCGGGCACGCGCAGCGAGATGTGGTTGTAGATCAGCTCCGTCCAGCCCAGGTGGGCAAAGATGCGGTAACAGGCGGCGAGCTGCACGCGCGCGTCCCACTCCTCTGGGCTGAAACGTTCGGGGCGGATGAAGGCAGCGGTCATCGGGGTGTCTCCTCGGTCGGTTCTTGACGTCCGGTTCGGGCCGGTCTCAGGTCTTCTTGAACAGCGCCAGCCGCTCGCGGGCGTTCTGCACCAGCATGCTGGTGTCCACCCCCACGGCGACGAAGAGTGCACCGGCGTCCAGGTAACGCTGCGCCAGCGCCGGGTCCACCGCCAGCACGCCCGGCGCCTTGCCGGCGGCGCGCACGGTGGCGATGCCCTCCAGGATGGCGCGCTGCACCTCCGGGTGGCCGGGCTGGCCGATCAGCCCCATCGAGGCGGACAGGTCGGCCGGGCCGAAGAACACGCCGTCCACACCCTCCACTGCCGCGATGGCGGCGAGATTGGTCATCGCCGTCGTCGTCTCGGCCTGCACCAGCAGGCACATCTGCTCGTTGGCGGCCTTCAGGTAGCCGTCCACCTGGTTCCAGCGCGAGGCCCGCGCCAGCGCCGCACCCACGCCGCGGATGCCCTCGGGCGGGTAGCGCATGGCCTGCACCATCTGCTCGGCCTGCTCGGCGCTGTCGATCACCGGCACCAGCAGGGTCATCGCGCCGATGTCGGTGAGCTGCTTGACCAGCGCCACATCGGCCTGCACCGGCCGCACCACCGGGTGCACCGGGTAGGGCGCCACCGCGCGCAGCTGCTGCAGCACCTGGCGCAGGTCGTTGGGGGCGTGCTCGCCGTCGATCAGCAGCCAGTCGTAGCCGACCAGCGCCAGCGACTCGGCCACGTTCGGGTCGGTGAACCCGAGCCAGAACCCGATCTGGGCCTGGCCGGCGCGCAGCGCATCGCGGAAGGTGTTGCGGGGGATCTGCATGGCGCGTCTCCGATCAGGCGAAGCGGAAGGCGATTGCGCCCAGCGGGCCGTAGTCGACATGGAAGGTGTCACCGCGCGCGGCCGGCGTGGGCCGGGTGAAGGAGCCGGCCAGCACCACGTCGCCCGCGTGGAGCTGCTCGCCGTAGGGCGCGATCTTGTTGCCCAGCCAGGCCACGCCGGTGGCGGGGTGGTTGAGCACCGCGGCGGCCAGGCCGGTTTCCTCGATCACGCCGTTCTTGAACAGCATCGCGCCGACCCAGCGCAGGTCCAGCGCGTCGGGCTTCACCGGCCGCCCGCCCAGCACGATGCCGGCGTTGGCGGCGAAGTCGCTGATGGTGTCGAACACCTTGCGCATCACCTTGGTGTCGCGGTCGAACTGCTCGATGCGCGAGTCGATGATCTCCACCGCCGGGGTCACGTACTCGGTGGCGGCCAGCACGTCGAACATCGTCAGGCCCGGGCCCTTCAGCGGACGGCCGAGGATGAAGGCCAGCTCCACCTCCACGCGCGGGGCGATGAAGCGGTCAAACGGCAGGTCCGACCCCGTCTCGAAGAACATGTCGTCCATCAGCGGGGCGTAGTCCGGCTCGGTGATCTGGCTGGAGATCTGCATCGCCCGCGAGGTCAGGCCGATCTTGCGGCCTTTGATGACGCGACCGTCGGCCTGCTCCAGCTTCACCCACTCGCGCTGGATGGCGTAGCCGTCCTCGATGGTCATGCCGGGGTGCAGCTTCGAGAAGTGGCGCAGCTGCGTGCGGGACTTGCGCGCCTCGTAGAGCTGGCGGGCGAGCTGTTGGATCAGGGCAGGTTCCAGCATGGGGTCAGGTCTTGTCTTTTGCCTCGATCCCGCTGGGGAGCCGAGGCGGGTGGATCAGTTCTTTCGGAACAGCGGATGCAGCGAGCTGTTCTTGGCGTCGAAGACCTCCGGGCCTTCGTCGATCTGCAGCGTCACGCCGATCGGGCGGCTGGCGAGCTGGCTGGCGAAGTGCGCCTGGCAAACCGCCTCCAGCGCCCGGCCCACGCCCTGCTGCACCGCCGCGGAGCGGCCCCGCGCCATGCGCAGGTTCAGGTAGACGAAGGCGTACTCGCCCGGCACTCCCGCCGCACGCCCCGCCGCCCCACCGTCGGCCACCGCGAAGTGCGCAGCCGGGTAGGCCAGCACGCGCACTCCGCCGGGCGGGAAGACGTGGCCTCCCGCCTCGTCGCGCTGAGCGAGCATCTCGCCGGCCAGGCTGCGGCACAGCGCGGACAGGTCCGTGCCGCCCTGGTCGGCGGGGGCATCGAGGTTGGCGGTGTAGAGGATGACGAGGTGGGGCATGGTCGGGTCCGTCGTTCAGGCCTTGAAGCAGCCAACATGCTGCCTCAGAACGCCTTCGCTGCGCAGCACCGCGGAACCGGCTTCGCCGGGCCGCTGGTTGCGCCCCCTTGAGGGGGAGCGGCGTCAGCCGCAACGGGGGTGGGCAATGTCACAGCCGGGGGAAGGCGCGGTACTGCTCGGCCGCGGAAGCCTGGGCCGCCGGAATCGCCTTCCCACTCACCGGCGTGACCGGGAAGACCGCGTTGAGCTGGCCGGTGCCCGAGGCGCCGAAATAGGGCGTGATGACCTCTGCCTTGCCTTCGTACTCGGACCAGCCGAGGGCGCCCAGCATCATCGCGGTGTCGTGCATCATCCCTTCGCCGTGGCCCTTGACGGCGTACTCGGGCAGCATCTCGCAGAAGTCCTTCCACTGGCCGGCCTCCCACATCTCGAGCACGCGGCGGTCGAGCTGCTCCAGGAAGGGGCTCCAGATCCGAAACGCGTACTCCGGCGCCAGGCCGTTCTGGGCGAACCGGTGGCTCAGCGAGCCGCTGGCCAGAAAGGCCACGGTGCCGTCGTAGTGCTCTTCCACGGCACGGCGCATCGCCCAGCCCAGCCGCGCGCTGTCATTGAGGTAGTGCACCGTGCACAGCGCGGACACCGAGATGGCCTTGAAGTGCTGGTCGGCGTTCATGTAGCGCATCGGCACCAGGGTGCCGTACTCCGGGTCCAGCGTGGTGGCGTCGTGCGCCAGGGTCTCGACGCCGTACTCGCTGCAGACTTGGCCGAGCAGCTTGCCCAGCGCCGGGTTGCCCGGGCACTCGAAGGGCATGTTCGAGATGAAGTGCGGCAGCTCGTTGCTGGTGTACAGCCCCTTGAAGTGCGGCGCGCAGTTGATGTGATAGTTCGCGTTGACCAGCCAGTGGGTGTCGAACACGACGATGGTGTCCACGCCCAGCTCGCGGCAGCGCCGGCCGATCTCGATGTGGCCGTCGATGGCGTCCTGGCGCGAGCCCTGGCGTTCGCCAGGCAATTCGCTCAGGTACATGGACGGGACGTGGGTGATCTTTCCGACGAGAGCAAGTTTGCCCATGGTGTTGTCTCCAGTTGAATCGTGACGCTCGCAGGCACAGACGCGGGGGGCTCCCTTCCGCTCATGTCCCCCGGTCCGGGCGGGCGCCCGGACCTCCTCCTTTACTTCGCTCCACGGAGCCCCCCACATCTGCGCCTGGGGTGTTGGTTCTCGAACAGTGCAGGCGTCAAACGCCCCAGTGCGGGATGTGGTGGCTGCCCAGGCTCACCGCCACGTTCTTCGGCTCCAGGAACACCTCGTAGCTCCAGGTGCCGCCTTCGCGGCCGGTGCCGCTGGCCTTGGTGCCGCCGAAGGGCTGGCGCAGGTCGCGCACGTTCTGGCTGTTGACGAAGCACATCCCTGCCTCGATGCCCGCGGCCACGCGGTGGGCACGGCCGATGTTCTCGGTCCAGACGTAGCTGGAGAGGCCGTAGGCGATGTCGTTGGCGATGCGCACCGCATCCGCCTCGTCGTCAAACGGGATCAGGCAGGCCACCGGGCCGAAGATCTCCTCCTGCGCAATGCGCATGCGGTTGTCCACGTCGGCGAACACGGTCGGCCAGACGAAGTTGCCGCGCTCCATGCCGGCAGGCAGCTCGGCGGCGTAGCTCGGGCGGTCGATGCCGCCGCACAGCAGCGCGGCGCCTTCCTTGGGGCCCAGCTCGATGTAGCTGCGCACCTTGGCGAGGTGGCCGGGGCTGATCATCGGGCCGACGAGGGTGCCCTCGGCCAGCGGGTCGCCCACGGTGATGCGCCGGGCGCGCTCGGCGAACCGGGCGGCGAAGTCGGCGTAGATCGACTTCTGCACCAGGATGCGGCTGCCGGCGGTGCAGCGCTCGCCGTTGTTGGAAAAGATCATGAAGACCGCGGCGTCCAGCGCCCGGTCCAGGTCGGCGTCGGCAAAGATCACGAAGGGGCTCTTGCCGCCCAGCTCCATGCTGAACTTCTTCAGGCCGGCGCTCTTGACGATGCGATTGCCGGTGGCCGTCGACCCGGTGAAGCTGATGGCGCGCACGTCCGGGTGGCTGACCAGCGGCTCGCCGGTCTCGGCGCCGTAGCCGTGCACCACGTTCAACACACCAGCCGGGATGCCCGCCTCCAGCGCCAGCTCGCCCAGGCGCGCGGCGGTCATCGGGCTCAGCTCGCTCATCTTCAGCACCGCGGTGTTGCCAAAGGCCAGGCAGGGTGCGGTCTTCCAGGTCGCCGTCATGAACGGCACGTTCCACGGCGAGATCAGCGCGCACACACCCACCGGGTGGAAGAGCGTGTAGTTCAGGTGCGTGGGCGTGGGGTAGGTGTGGCCGTCCACCCGCGTGCACATCTCGGCGAAGTAGTGGAAGTTGTCCGCAGCGCGCGGCACCAGCTGCTTGCCGGTCTGGCTGATGGTCTGGCCGGTGTCCTGGGTCTCGGTCTGCGCCAGCTCGGGCACGTGCTTCGTGATCAGCTCGCCCAGCTTGCGCATCAGCGCGGCGCGCTCGGTGGCGGGGCGGGCGGCCCAGGCCGGGAAGGCGGCCTTGGCGGCGGCGACGGCGGCGTTCACCTCGGCCTGCCGCCACGGGCGACCTCGGCCAGCACCTCCTGCGTGGCGGGGTTGACGGTCTCGAAGTACTCGGTGCCGCTGACGGCCTGGCCGTCGATCAGGTGGTCGATGCGCATGGTGTGGGTCCGGTGAACCCCGTCATTCCCGCGGAGGCGGGAATCCAGGGAGGGCAGAAAGGTTGTCAAAGGACTGGATTCCCGCCTGCGCGGGAATGACGGAGGGTGTGCCTGAGCGGGATAGTCGTCGGGCGTCAGCGTCCGAAGAGTTCATCGCCGACGATGGTGTTGACCAGCCGGCCGATGCCGTCGATCTCGGTGATCACCTCGTCGCCTTCGTCGACATTCACGACCCCCTCCGGGGTGCCGGTGAGGATCACGTCGCCGGCCTGCAGGGTCATGAAGGCACTGAGGTACTCGATCAGCGCCGGGATGTCGTTGACCATGTTGGCGGTCGTGCCCTGCTGGGTGACCTGGCCGTTCACGAGCGTGCGCAGGGCGAGCGCGTGCGGGTCGGCCACCTCCTCGGCGGGCACGAACCAGGGGCCCAGCACGGTGGCGCCATCGCGGTTCTTGACGCGCAGGTTCGGGCGGTACCAGTTCTCCAGGTGGTCGCGGATGGCGTAGTCGTTGGCGACCATGTAGCCGGCCACATGGCGCATGGCGTGCTCACGTTTGACCCGCTCGGCCGTGCGGCCGATCACCACCGCCAGCTCGCACTCGTAGTGCATGAAGGCGACGCCGCGCGGGCGGCGGGTCTGGCCGCGGTGGCCCAGCAACGCTCCCGGGCCCTTCAGGAAGACCAGCGGCTCGTCCTTGGACGTGACCGTCAGCTCCTTGGCCAGTTCCTTGACGTGGTCGGCGTAGTTGAGCCCCAGTGCCAGGATCGTGCCGACCTCGATCGGCGGCAGCCAGATCACCGCCTCCTCGTCCACCACACGGCCATCGGCCAGGCGCAGGAAACCCTCGCGCTCCGGAAAGGCGGTGTGGATCGCCCCGGCGCAGGCGACGCGGGCGCAGCGTTGTGTCGTCGTCATGCGTGGCTCCCTTCATCAGCGGAAGCAACCCGGTGGCTCAGGCGGCCGACCGACTCGATCTCGATGTCCACCCGCTGGCCGGCGCGCACCAGCGGCCCGCCCTCGGCCGGGCCCAGCAGCAGCAGGTCGCCAGGCTGCAGGGTCATGAATTCGGTGACTTCGGCCAGCAGCCGGGCCACGCCGCGCAGGCGGCCGGCGGTGGAGCCCTGCTGGACCCGTTCGCCATCCACCCAGGTGGACACAGCCAGGGCATCCGGGTCGGCCACCGCAGCCGCGGCGCGCACCCAGGGGCCGATGGGGCAGAGGCCGTCGGCCACCTTGCGGCGCAGGGCCGGGCGGTAGTGCCGGTCGGTCCGGTCGACCGGATCGCTGGGCACCTCCAGGTCATTGACCACGGTGTAGCCGGCCACCGCCTGCAGCGCGGTGACCTCGTCCAGCCGGCAGGCGACGCGGCCGATCAGCACCCCCAGCGTGGCGCCCAAACGCAGCGCCTCGGCACCGGGCGGCAGCGTCACGACGCCGCCATGCCCGACCCAGGTGTTGCGCGGCTTGACCTGCAGCACCGGGGCCTGGGGCGCCGCTTTGTAGGGCGCGGCGGCCACGGCGTCACCCAGGGCAACGAGGCTCGCCGGATCGTTCATCAGCGCGCCGTACACCGTACCGCGCACCGGCACCGGCAGGGCCACGCCGGCAGCTTCGGCCGTCGCAGCGAAGGCCTGTGCCTGGTTCAGCGGCAGGTCCCGGGCCACCGGCGCACCGGGCGGGACCATCCACGTCTCGTCAAAGCGGAGCAGCATGGTTAAGATCACTCACTAAGATGTGAGCAATTTAATCACTCACATCTTAGTGATGTCAATGCCCGCCGGCCGCGGGTCCACCCAGGTTTACCCGGAGAACTGCTGCATGTCCCCCGCCGCCTTGCGCCACCGCAACCTGCCGCTGCTGCTGCTCCAGGCCCGCGAGGCGCTGATGGCGCAGTTCCGCCCGCTGCTCAACGCAGAGGGGGTGACCGAGCAGCAGTGGCGCATCATCCGCTCACTCGGGGAGGCGGAGGATGCCGGCTTCGGCCCACTGGAGCCCCGGCAGCTGTGCGAGCTGTGCAGCATCTCCAGCCCCAGCATCGCGGGGGTGCTGGCCCGCATGGAGGAGGTGGGACTGGTCCGCCGCGAGCGCATGGACAGCGACCAGCGCCGGGTGCGGGTCAGCCTGACGGCGGCAAGCCGGGCCATCGCCACACGCATCGCCCCGCAGGCGGAGGCGCGCTACAGCGCGCTCGAGACCGCCATCGGCGTCGAGGTGATGCAGCAGGTCTACGACACGCTGGATCGCCTGCTGGGGCACCTGGCCGACGCTGACAGCCCCGCCAGCGACAACGGAACGAACTGACCCCGAGACGGCAGCCCGGCATCAGCGACCCGCATGGCGTGGACTCACAACGACTGCAGGTAGGCGGCCACCGCCTTCATCTGCGCCGGGGTCATCGACGCGGTCTCCGCCTTCATCAGCACGCCGTGCGGGCGCAGCCGGGTGGAGAAGATCTTCAGCTGCGAGACCAGGTAGTCCGCATGCTGGCCGGCCAGGCGGGGGAAACCGGCGGCCCCCTCGGCGTGGTCGCCATGGCAGGCGGCGCAGGCGCGGATGCCCTGGCTGGCCGAGCCCTCCTGGAACAGCTTTTGACCGGTGCGCAGCAGTGCTGCAGGGGCCTTGCTGCGGCCGGCCGGCGGGGTCTGCTTCTCGTAGTAGGCGGCCAGGGCCTGGATGCTGCCGTCGTCCAGCAGGGCGGACACACCCCACATGTAGGCCTTGCTGTCGGCCTCGGCACGCTGCTGGGCGCGGAAGTCCATCAGTTGACGCGCGGTGTAGGCCGCAGGCTGGCCTGCCAGCGATGGGTAGGCAGGTGACTTGCTGCGCCCGCCATCGCCGTGGCAGGAGGCGCAGACATGGATGGCGCGGCGGGCGGTCTCGCTGCCGACGTCAAGATCCTGCGCGCGCGCCGACCCGACCCAGGTGGCCAACGCAGCGGCCAGGGCCAGCACGGCTGGGCCCCGGTTCATTCTTCTGGACATGACTCATCTCCTCGAGGTGGACGGCACACCGCTGAACCGGGGCCGGTCTCCAGGAATAGCAAGCCGGGGGCCGGGTCATGAATTGATAAAAATCAAGTCAAATGACCCCCTTCAGGTGCCGCAGATCGGCGGTCGTCCCGCCCACAGCCCAAGCTGTTCAACGCACACCCGGTCAGGCGGGACAGCCTGTCACGCCCGCCAGGCACGCCCGGGCCGAATCACCAGCCCGGCCGATGCATGCGCCAGAGGAATCGCGCCATGTCCTCTGCGGCAGGAACGCGGTCGATCCAGGTGCGCTGCGCCGCCGCGTCCGCGAAGCCGGGGGAGGAGCTGAAGCCGGCGCGGTAGTGCGCCGCCACCCGCTCGAACACCGCCGCATCGGCATCCCCGTTGGGGTAGACGAAGGTGTCCACCGGCCGCTGCAGGCGCTCTTCCAGCCGGCGGCGGCTGTCGACGATCTCCACCTGCGCCTCGGCCTCGTCAAGGTGGGTGAGGATGGGGTGCGTCATGCTCTGGCAGCCGAAGTCGATCAGCGCCGGGTCCATCGCGCGCAGCGCCGCCCAGCCCATCGCCCGGATGCGCGGCCGGTCGCGCTCGCCGGGCTGCCAGCCGGGGGTGGCCGCCTGCACCTCGGCTTCGAGCGCCCGGCGCGGCGCCAGGCCCAGGCGCTTGGCGTGGACGATCAGCGCCTCGTCACCCGCCGAGGGCAGGCCGAGCCGGCCGGCCAGGACCAGCTGTTGCGACGCCGGCAGGCTGTTCCAGCGCAGGCGCAGCTCCAGGTTCCAGACGTTGCCCTGCACCTCCGCCAGGCCGGGGCAGACGAAGATCGTCGCCGGCACCCGCTCCCGCCTCAGCAGGGGCCAGACCACTTCGGCATGATTCTCCAGCCCATCGTCGAAAGTGAGCGCCACCTCACGACCATTGCAACGACCGACCTCGAGACGATCCAGCAGCTCGCGCAGCGGCAGCAGCTCGGTGTGGCGCTTCAGCCAGGTCAGCTGGGCCTCGAACACCGCCGGCGGCAAGGCCCCCTCCGCGATCGGCCGGTAGTACATCAGGATGCGCGGCCGGCCGACTGCGGCAGCGCGCTGGGACGACCAGCCGCTGACCAGCGCCAGTTCCTGCAAGCCCCGTCGCAGCTGCGCCTTCATGCCGACGCCCCCCCCAACCGGGCGACCTGCCGGGCCAGTTCGGGCAGCGCGGCCTCGTCCAGGGTGTCGGTTTCTACGCGCTGCGCGTCGGTCAGGCGCAGGAAGTTGCTGTGTTGGGAGCGGCCGTACAGGGGGTCGTAGTGCAGTCTCATCAGCTCCTCGAACAGCAGCGGCAACTGGTGCTGGCGCGCCCAGGCCTGCCAGCGCTCCAGGGTTTCATTGGCCTGCAGGCCGTGCAGCAGGCCGATCTGAGCGGCCAGCGCCTCACCATCGTCGCCCAGGTAGGCGTAGTCGTGCAGCAGATGGGCCAGGCGGGCCGATGCGGTGGCGGCGATTTCGATGCAGGGGCTGGCGCGCAGCCGCTCCAGCAGCGCCGTGGGCAGGGTGATGCGGCCGATGCGCCGGCTCTCCGCCTCCACATACACCGGCCGGGTCAGGTCGAAGGCCTTCAATTGCGCGGCCAGTTGGGTCTCGAAGGCCTTCTGGCTGGGCTGCGGGCGCCCGGGCCAGCCACCCAGCACGGAGCCCTTATGGGCCGCCAGGTCCTCCAGGTCCAGCACCTGCTCACCGGCGATCGCCAGCGCCTGCAGCACCCGCGTCTTGGCGCTGCCGGTGGCGCCGCAGAGCACCCGCAGCGGCAGCTGGGGCGCGAGCTGGTCAATGCACTCGATGACATGGCCGCGCCAACGCTTGTAGCCGCCGTTGAGCTGCTGGGCATCCCAGCCCACCAGGCGCAGCCATTGCACGAAGCTGCCGCTGCGCAGCCCGCCGCGCCAGCAGTACACCAGCGGGCGCCAGCCACGCGGCATGTCGGCGAAACGCGTGCGCAAATGTTCGGCCAGGTGCGCGGCCACCATCGCACCACCCACCCGTTTGGCCTCGAAGGCACCCCGTTGCTTGTAGATGGTGCCAACGAAGCGGCGCTCCTCGTCGTCCAGCACGGGGCAGTTGATCGCGCCGGGAATGTGGTCCAGCGCGTACTCGGCCGGTGAGCGGGCGTCGATCAGGGTGTCGAAGTCGGCGATGTCCTCGACACCGAAGGAGCGGGGGGCGGCGTTCATCCTGCCATTGTCGGCCCGTGAGGCGTGCAGACCCCGCAGATCCGGGAGGGGGGCACCCCATAGGCACCCTATAGAGCGGCGGGCAGCGGACGATAAAACTGAGCCAGGCAGCAGAGAGAAACGGCTCCGCCTGACTCGCACCCGATGTCCGTCCCGCCCACCGACCCCCTCCTGCCACACACCACCATGCCGAACACCGCCACGCCGTCCGCCAAGGTGCTGCTGCTGGAGCACGACCCAGCGCAATACCAGGCCCTGCTCGACCTGTGTGACCGGATCGGCCTGGTCCCGTTGCCCTGCACGGCCGCCGATGCACTGCCCACCCTGGCACAGCACAAGGATCTGGGCGGCGTGCTGCTGGCCGAGGACCTGCCGACCGATGCGCCCGACAGCCTGCCGCTGGCGCGCACCATTCACCGCCTGCGGCCGGAGCTGCCGATCTTCCTGCGCCGCGACCGGCGCCACCCCCCGCTCAACCCGGACGACGAGGCAGTGATCCGATTCCCCTGGATGACCGGTGAACTCGAGGAGCTGCGCCAGCATGTCGAATCCAGCCTGTTCAGCCTGTACTACCCGCCCGATCTGGTGGAGGGGCTGCTGACCTTGTCCCAGGACGCGCTGCAGGCCTTTTTTCCGGGGGCGGAGATCACCCACGACCACCCCAGCGTGGTGCACGACCGGCTGATCTTCGGCCAGGTGTCCACGCTGATCCCGATCGAAAGCACCTGGTGCCGCGGCTACATGATGCTGCAGACCGAGGAGGCCGCGCTGCGGCAGAGCGTGATTCAGGGCCTGGGAATGGAAGGCGCCGGTGGCGACCTGACCTTCCGCGCGATGAACAACCTGCTGGCAGAGACCACCAACCTGATCTGGGGCGCGTTCAAGAACCACTACATCCCGCCTCAGGCCTTCACCACCGATCAGACGCAGGTGCCCATCGTCATCAACCACGAGCAGAAGTACATCTCCTTCGGCTCGGGTGACCCGCAGCTGTGCCTGCGCTGGCGGCTGGCAGATCCGCGCCGCCCGCAGCTGCAGCCGTTGATCATCGTGCAGCGGCTGATCTTCAACCTGCTGTGGTCACCGGAGGGTTATGCCCGGTTCGCGGCCGATGCCAGCCCGCCGGGAGCCACCGGTGAGCTCGAACTCTTCTGAACCTGCTGAACCTCTTTGAAAGGGACTCCCGACCATGGCCCACATCCTCTTGGTGGACGACTCGGGCGTGTCACGCGATGTGGTGGCGCAGTACCTGACGCGCAACGGCTTCGAGGTCGCCACCGCCACCGATGGGCGCGACGGACTGAAGCGCCTGCGCGAGGACCCGGGCATCCGCCTGGTGGTCAGCGACATGAACATGCCGGTGATGGACGGCCTGACGATGGCCGAGAAGGTGCGCTGTGAACTGGGCAACCAGGACGTGCGCATCGTCATGCTCACCACCGAAAGCAACCCGAAACTGCGCGAACGCGGCAAGGCCGTCGGCGTGAACGGCTGGATCGTCAAGCCCTTCAAGGGTGAGCTGGTGCTGGGCTCGTTCCGCAAGATCTGCGGGTTGAGCTGAGGGCCCGCTGCAGGCATGCGGGCGCGTTGGCTACGGCTCACATCGCAATGCGATATGAGCCTGCGCCGAAGAACCGATGCCGCGCTCTCGCGCGGGGGGCTTACAGCCCCGCAGCCGCACGCAGTGCTGCTGCCTTATCCGTTCTTTCCCAGGTGAATTCCGGCTCTTCGCGGCCGAAGTGACCGTAGGCAGCCGTCTTGGAGTAGATCGGGCGCAGCAGGTCGAGCATCTGGATGATGCCCTTGGGGCGCAGGTCGAAGTGCGCTTCCACCAGCTTGGCAATCTGGTCGTCGGGGATGACGCCGGTGCCTTCGGTGTAGACCGTGATGTTCATCGGCCTGGCCACACCGATGGCGTAGGCCACCTGCACCTGGCACTGCCGGGCCAGGCCGGCAGCCACCACGTTCTTGGCCACGTAACGGGCGGCGTAGGCGGCCGAGCGGTCCACCTTGGACGGGTCCTTGCCGGAGAAGGCACCGCCACCGTGCGGGCAGGCACCGCCGTAGGTGTCGACGATGATCTTGCGGCCGGTCAGGCCGCAGTCGCCCTGCGGGCCACCGATGACAAAACGGCCGGTCGGGTTGATCAGGTAGCGGGTGTCCTTGAGCCATTCGGCGGGCAGCACCGGCTTGATGATGTCCTCGATGATGGCCTCGTTGAACTCCGGCTTCATCTTGTCGCCCAGGCTCCACTCCGGCGCGTGCTGGGTGGACAGCACCACGGTGTCGATCGAGTGCGGCTTGCCGTCCACATACCGCATCGTTACCTGGCTCTTGGCGTCCGGGCGCAGGAAGGGCATGCGGCCGTCCTTGCGCAGCTGCGCCTGGCGCTCCACCAACCGGTGGGCGTAGTAGATCGGCGCTGGCATCAGCTCGGGCGTCTCGTTGCAGGCGTAGCCGAACATCAGGCCCTGGTCGCCGGCACCGGTGTTCAGGTGATCGTCGCTGGCATGGTCCACGCCCTGGGCGATGTCGTTGGACTGCTTGTCGTAGGCCACCAGCACCGCACAGCCCTTGTAGTCGATGCCGTACTCGGTGTTGTCGTAGCCGATGCGCTTGATGGTGTCGCGCGCGACCTGGATGTAGTCCACATGCGCGTTGGTGGTGATCTCACCGGCCAGCACCACCAGGCCGGTGTTGCACAGCGTTTCGGCGGCCACGCGGCTGCGCGGGTCCTGCTGGAAGATCGCGTCAAGGATCGCGTCGGAGATCTGGTCGGCCACCTTGTCGGGATGGCCTTCGGACACGGATTCCGAGGTGAAGAGGAAGTCGTTCGCCACTTAAATACACTCCTGAGGTTGAACACAAGGACTTCGGCAATTCGCCTGGGTCTTCGGGGTTCGGTTCGGAGACTGTGGCGAACGCTTTAGCGGTATTTGCTTCATCCTCCCGGGAGGGTGGATGCGTGCCGTTGATCCATGGATCGCTGGCCCGTCGCCCCGCAAGTTGTTCCTTAACTCGGCGATGGCCAAATTCTAGTGCTGTGATCTCTACCTTGTTCCGTTGGGCAGCCGCCCTTTCCCTGCCCTTTTTGCACGCTTTGGGCCGCGGGCTTGGGTGGGTCGTCTATTGGAGCTCACCCAGCTACCGCCGCCGCCTGCGCGCCAACGTGGCCCAGGCCGGTCTGGATGCGTCCGTGGCCCGCGCCGCGGTGGCCGAGGCCGGACGAATGCTGGCCGAGTTGCCCCTGCTCTGGAGCCGCCCCATCGACCGGCCGTTGGGCGCCCTGGTGCGCTGGGACGGCACCGAACTCGTGGAACAGGCCCTGGAAGCGGGCCGCGGGCTGGTGATCCTGACGCCCCACCTGGGCAGTTTCGAGGTGATCGGCCAGGCCTACGCCGAACGTTGGGGGGCCCGGCAACCCATCACCGCGATGTTCCGCCCGGCGCGCAAGCCCTGGCTGCGCGAGTTGGTGGCCCACTCGCGCAACCGCCCCGGCCTGCTCACCGTGCCCGCCACGCTGGCGGGGGTGCGGCAGCTGATCCGCGTGCTGCGCCAGGGCGGTACGGTGGGGTTGCTGCCCGACCAGGTGCCGCCCGACGGCATGGGGGTGTGGGCCCCCTTTTTCGGCCGCGAGGCCTACACCATGACCCTGGCAGCGCGGCTGCTGCAGCAGACCGGAGCGGCCTGGGTGCTGGCCGCCTGCGAGCGCCTGCCGCGTGGACAGGGTTACGTGATCCGTGTGACGGCGCCGTCGGAGTCGCTGCCCCCTGCTGCACAGGGGGAGGCTGCGGTAGCGGTGGCGCGGGCCGCGGCCACGCGTGTGAACCGGGAGATGGAGCGGCTGATCCTGCGCTGCCCGCAGCAGTACCTCTGGGGCTACCACCGCTACAAGGGCCCGCGCAAGAACCGGCCCGAAGGCCCACCCGACGCGTGACACGGGACGGGCGACAATCCACGATTTCACCCGCAAGCCCCTGTGGCCCAACGGATTCCCAGGCAGCAAGGCCAGCGATGAGCGGCACCCCTCCGAAGAAGCACCCCAACTCGCGCCCAGGCCGCGGACAGACGGCAATCGGCCACATCGGAGCCCGCCTGGCGCTTGCCGCCCTGTGGCTGCTGCATCTGCTGCCGCTGGGCGCGATCGATGCTCTGGGCCGGGGCCTGGGTGCCCTGCTCTGGCGGCTGGCCGGGTCGCGACGCCGCATTGCGCTGCGCAATCTGGAGCTGTGTTATCCGCAGGCCCCTGCCAAGCAGCGCGAGCAGATCGCCCGGGAGCACTTTGGCTGGCTGGGCCGGTCTTTCCTGGAGCGGGGGCTGCTCTGGTATGCCCCCGCAGATCGGCTGCGCGGGCTGATCCACATCGAAGGCGACGTCAAGCTGGCCGAGCGCAGCGACCGCCCGGTGATGTGGCTGGTGCCGCATTTCCTCGCACTGGACGTGGCCGGTGCCGGCATTCTGCTCAATCAGACACGCAGGGCCGGCTCGATCTATCAGCAGCAGTCCAACCCGGTGTTTGACCGCGCCATGCGGCGCGGGCGGCTACGCTTTGGCAATGCGGAGATTTTTTCGCGCCGTGACGGCTCCAAACCCCTGATCCGCGCCATCCGCCGCGGCGATGCCTTCTTCAACCTGCCGGACATGGACTTCGGGCGCAAGGACTCCGCCTTCGTGCCCTTCTTCGGTGTGCCGGCCGCCACGCTGCTGGCGCCTTCGCGCATGGCGCGCATGCTCGACATGGTGGTACAGCCGGTGGTGGCACAGATGCTGCCCGGCGGCCAGGGCTGGCGGGTGCGCTTCCTGGAACCCTGGACCGACTTCCCCACCGACGACCCGCTGGCCGACACGCAGCGCATGAACGCCTGGATCGAATCGGAGATCCGCAGCCATCCGAGCCAGTACCTCTGGGTGCACAAGCGCTTCAAGACGCGACCGCCGGGCGAGACAGGGCTGTATTGACCCCGATGCCCGCAGCCCCCTGCGTCCGGGCTGGCCGCATCTCGGCAGAAATCTGAAACAGACCGGTGCCGCGGGGATAATCGGGCCATGCGATTGCGTTTCACCAAGATGCAGGGCGCGGGCAACGACTTCGTCGTGCTGGATGCCATCGGCCAGGATCTCGCCCTGACACCGGCGCAGATGCGCCACCTGGGCGACCGGCGCTTCGGGGTCGGTGCGGACCAGATCCTGGTGGTCGAAGCGGCCCGCACGCCGGGCATGGACTTCCGCTACCGCATCTTCAACGGTGCCAGCGGTGAGGAAGTCGAGCACTGCGGCAACGGTGCGCGCTGTTTTGTGCGCTTCGTGCGCGACCAGGGGTTGACCGACCGGGACACGATCCGGGTCGAAACCGTCAACAACCAGCTGGAGCTGCGGCTTCAGCCCGATGGACGGGTGACGGTGGACATGAACCAGCCGCAGTTCGCGCCCGCCAGCCTGCCTTTCGACGCCACCGGGCTGCAGCCGCGCTGGCTGAACGGCGTCGAGCTGTGGGCGCTGGATCTGGCGACCGCCCCCGCCCCCACCACCGTCGAGGTGACCACGGTCTCGATGGGCAATCCCCACGCGGTGCTGCGGGTGGACGACGTGGACCGCGCACCGGTGGCCACCTGGGGGCCGCTGATCGAGGGCCACCGACGGTTCCCGCGCCGGGTGAATGCCGGCTTCCTGCAGGTGCTGTCCCGCCAGGAAGTGCGGCTGCGCGTCTACGAGCGCGATGCCGGCGAGACCCTGGCCTGCGGCACCGGCGCCTGTGCCGCCGTGGTGGCCGGCATCCGGCTGGGCTGGCTGGATCCCACGGTGGAGGTGCAAACCCGCGGCGGCCGCTTGACCATCACATGGAATGGCCCTGGGCAGAACGTCTGGATGACCGGGCCGGCCGAACGGGTCTTTGAAGGCGAAATCGACCTGACCGAAGCGTCCTCCCATCAGGGCCCCGCTGTTTGAAATGTTCATCCTCGACGGGCCTCGTCAGCTTCCACCCCGCAATTCGCAGCGATGGGGTCGCGCGGTGCCGCTAAGCTTGCGACATCGCCCCACCCCCGAACCCACGGTCCCGCGGACACACCGCGCGAGGATCCTTCCATGACCAGCAGCATCCAGGGCATCACCGAAGACGACATCGCCAACTACCTGGCCAACACGCCCGGGTTCTTCGAGCGGCATGCCCAGCTGTTGGCCAGTGTTGAGCTGGCCAACCCGCACGGCCCGCGGGCGGTCTCGCTGCAGCAGCGTCAGATGGAGATGCTGCGCGAGCGCATCCGCGGGCTGGAGCGGCGCATCATGGACATGATCCGCCATGGACAGGAGAACGCCGGCCTGACCGACCGACTGCACCAGTGGACCTGCGCCCTGATGCTGGTGGAGGATGTCGCGCTGCTGCCCGAGGTGCTGGTGCTGGACCTGCAGGAGCAGTTCCTGATCCCCCAGGCTGCGCTGCGGCTGTGGGACGTGGCCCACCAGTTCGAGAACCTGCCGGTGGCCGCACCGGTCAGCGACGAGGTCTGCAATTTCGCCTCCAGCCTCACCCAGCCCTACTGCGGCGCCAATGCCACCTTCGAGGCGGTGCAGTGGCTGGATTCCCCCCAGAGCGTGATGTCGCTGGCGTTGATTCCGCTGCGCCGCAGCCTGTCGGCCCCCGCCTTCGGCATGCTGGTACTGGGTTCCCCAGACCCCACCCGCTACACCGCCGACATGGGCACCGAGTTCCTGGTCCGCGTGGGAGAGCTGGCCAGCGCGGCCGCCAGCCGCCTGCTGCCGCCCACCGAGTGAGGCCGCGGTGACGGCCACCGACAGCCCGGCGGCCCCGGCGGACCCAGCGATGGGCACACCGGCGCAGAGCCTGGCCCAGGCCGGCCTCGGTCTCACCGCTCAGGCCTTTCTGGACCAGGCCCGGGTGCAGCGCCGTCTGGCGCAGAGAACCTTGTCGATGTACCACGACGCCCTGGTGCGGCTGGAACGCTCCGCCCTCAGCGCTGCCGTGGCCCTCCCGGACGTGCGCAGCCACCACTTGCGGCGCTGGGCGGCCGAGCTGCATGCCCAGGGGCTGGGCTCGCGCAGCATCGCCATCCACCTGGCCGCCTGGCGCGGGCTGTACCGCTGGCTGGGCCGTGAAGGTCAGGTCAGCCACAACCCGGTGGACGGTCTGCGCCCACCCAAGGCGGCCCGCCCCCTGCCCAAGGCCCTGCCGGTGGATCAGGCGGTGGCCCTGGCCGAGCAGACCGACGAGGCCAGCGATCCGGCACTCGATGCCCGTGACCAGGCCATCGTCGAGCTGCTCTACGGCTGTGGCCTGCGGGTGGCGGAGCTGATCGGGCTGGATCGCCAGGCCTCACCCAGCGCCCGCGGCTGGCTGGACCTGGACAGCGCCGATGCCCATGTGCTGGGCAAGGGCAGCAAACGCCGCGTGGTGCCGATCGGCTCAGCCGCCCTGCAGGCGCTGCACAGCTGGCTGCGCTGGCGCCCGACGCTGGCGCAGGACGGTGAAGCCGCGCTGTTTGTCAGCCGGCGGGGTCAACGCCTGAGTGACAGCCAGCTGCGTCGCCGGCTCGCCCTGCGCGCCCGGCTGGCCGGGCTGCCGGTGCACGTGCACCCGCACATGCTCAGGCACAGCTTTGCCTCCCACCTGCTGCAGTCCAGCGGCGATCTGCGGGCGGTGCAGGAGCTGCTCGGCCACGCGCAGATCAGCAGCACGCAGGTCTACACGCGGTTGGACTTCCAGCACCTGGCCAAGGTCTACGACGCCGCCCATCCACGGGCCAGGAAGCGACCCTGAAGCTGCAGCGCCCCCGCGGGCTCAACGCGGCGTGCCTGCAGCTCCTTCGCCCAGCGACTCCGACAGCGGCGGCAAATGGGGAGCCCAGTCGGAGGGCGACCCGAAGTCCGGCGGCGTCAGGGGTCGCTGCAGGCGCGTGGCCTGATCACTGGCCAGCAGGAATTGCTCGACCAGCCGGGTGAGTTCAGCACTGCCGCAGGACCGGCACAGGCTCAGCACCGCACGGGCGTATTCCGGCGGGCCCAGCATCAACGACACGTCCATGTCCTCCCCCAACTCCAAAAGGAGCAGGTCGTGGATCCGGTGGGCGATGCGAACCCGGTGGTGTCGAAGGTTGTCGTTGCTGTCCATGGCGTCTCCCGATGCCATGGTCCATGCAGACAACGTGCCGCGCCACCCAGGGAAACACCGGGAAGTGCAGCGAACTGTTTCGGTTGTGCGCGCTGTCGCGGCAGGATTTGCTCAAATCGCCTTGCGCAGGTTGGCCGGCGCGATCTTGAGCGCCTCGCGGTACTTGGCCACCGTGCGGCGCGCCACCTGGATACCCTGCTCCTCCAGCATCAAACTGAGCTGGCTGTCCGACAGTGGCTTCTTGGGGTCTTCCGCCGAAACGAACTGCTTGATCAATGCGCGCACCGCGGTGGAGCTGGCGTTGCCGCCGGCCTCGGTGTTGAGCGACGAGCCGAAGAAGTACTTCAGCTCGAAGGTGCCGAAGGGCGTGTTCATGTACTTCGCGGTGGTCACGCGCGAAATGGTGGATTCGTGCAGGCCCAGCTCGTCGGCGATCTCGCGCAGCACCAGCGGCTTCATCGCGATCTCACCATGGGTGAAAAAGCCCTTCTGGCGCTCCACGATGGCCTGAGAAACCCGCTGGATGGTGTCGAAGCGCTGCAGGATGTTCTTGACGAACCAGCGCGCCTCCTGCAACCGGGCGGACAGCGTGGCGCCCG